>CAVRCR010000001.1:0-41197 GCA_963719615.1 uncultured Acidobacteriaceae bacterium
CCTGCATCTCAACCTTGGTTTTAACTTGTGAGCTATCTTGCTCAGACGCGCAACTCCGGACCTGTCATTCTTCTCGTACTGACTGTGGATACTAGCTGTGACTTTTGAGTCGCAGCTCTCATTCTTAAGCCGGGTCGGCGGCCCGATCAGGTGACCGCGAAGCGACCACAAGCCAACCAGCATTCTCCATCCGTGTACGTCGCCAAAGTTTGCGGCTGAACACGATTCGACTTTAAGAATTCTCGAAACCGAAATCAGGCCGACGCCTTCAGGTGGATGAGGGGGCGTTAGCCCGCGAAACAAGGAAGGTCAAAGTCATGCCTCTAATTCAACTGCTGGAAGTTCTGATCGTAGTCGGTGTCCTGCTGTGGCTGGTGAATCATTTCATTCCTATGCAGGGAACCATCAAGTCAATTCTCAACGGCGTCGTTGTGATTGCCGTGGTTCTATGGCTGATGAATACGTTCGGGCTGTTTCACTCGCTGTCCCGAATTCACGTCGGAATGCTCATGATGCCGTGAAGTCAGCCGACGACTCACTGCACTAATCCAAGTTCGACATGGCAGACAGCCGCCACAAGGAGACATTTTGAAAACCAAGCTGTTCTTAGCAATCGGAATTACCCTTAGTTTGAGCGCGTTTGCTCAAACCAATTCTCAAAACCTAACCGTCGAGCCGATGAGTACGACGCCCACGTTCCGGGTGACAGTGATCAGCCGCAGCGTGCAGGCGGTCAACTATCAGCATCGCAGCGGAAGCTCGAAGCTGGATTTCGCGGGCACGGACTTGATGCCCTCCGCGAATGGTGTGGCCGAAGTAAACAGCAAGCGTGGGTCCATTGCGATCGATGCGGAATTCGGCGGTCTGCAGAAGCCGACGGCATTCGGCAATGAATATCTGACCTATGTACTCTGGGCGATTTCGCCCGAAGGCCGCGCTGTGAATCTGGGCGAAGTTCTGCTGGGCGGCAACCATCGCAGCAAACTGAAGGTCACAACGGACCTGCAGGCATTCGCTTTGATCGTCACCGCGGAGCCGTACTATGCAGTCCGCCAGCCTAGCAATGTGGTCGTGCTCGAGAATTTAATTCGTGAAGATACGAAGGGCACTAGTGAAGCAGTGAACGCGAAGTACGAACTGATGGAGCGTGGTGGCTACATTCCCACCGGCTACAAGTTCGACCCGGTGGTCTTGAATGCCAAGCTACCGTTGGAATTCTTCGAAGCGCGAAATGCACTGCGTATCGCTAAATCCGAGGGAGCCGAGCAGTACGCACCGGACAGTTATCAGCACGCCACTAAGCTAATGGATAGTGCGGATGGCCAAGCTACCAACAAGCACATCGACAAAAAGCCGCTGATCGCGATATCCCGCGAGGCAGTGCAGACTGCGGAAGATGCACGCGCAATCGCAATCAAGAAAATGGATGATGTCCGTCTGGCAAATGAACGCCAGGATTCAGCTGATGCGCAGGCCAGAACGCAAGGACAAGCCGATGAAGCGACGCGGCGCAAGGCGCAAGCTGAGTCCGATACAGCAAAAGCCGAAGCTGCCAGGGCGCAGGCGGAATCTGACACCCTGAATGCTCAAGCTGCCAACACACAGGCCCAGTCTGATGCGGCCAGAGCACGCAGTGATGCTGCGGATGCACAGGCTGCAACCGCGAAGGCCCAATCCGATATGGCCGCCAGCCAGGCTTCCTCCGCAACTGCACTCTCGGCTGCCCAAGCTGATGCCGACCAATCGCGCGCGGACACACTGAAGGCGCAGCAGGCCGCGCAACAGGCGGAAACTGACAAAGCAGCTATGCGCGCGAAGTTGTCCGAGCAATTAAATTCTATTCTTCAAACTCGCGACAGCGCCCGGGGACTCATTGTCAGCCTGTCCGATGTGCTGTTTGACACCGGAAAGTATTCATTGAAGCCAGGGGCACGCGAGAAACTGGCGAAAGTCGCCGGTATTCTGCTTGCCTACCCATCGCTCAACGTCGAAGTCGGCGGCTACACCGACAACGTCGGCGGCGATGCCATGAACCAAACGCTGTCGGAGAATCGTGCCGGATCTGTCCGAGATTACCTGGTGCAACAAGGAGTGTCGTCGAATTCGGTTTCCTCCAAAGGTTTCGGTAACAGTCTGCCGGTAGCCTCCAACGATAACTCCGCCGGGCGGCAGCAGAACCGGAGAGTTGAACTTCTCGTCTCCGGTGACGCCATCGGCAGCCCGGTCAACGCAACCACGGGAAGCTTGCAATAGAGCACAACAAATTAGCGTTCGATAGTGGAGGCAACACTTTATGAAACTCGTTGGAGCAATCAGCACAGCAGTTCTTTCTTTAACTCTCGGAGCCGGCATTCCGGCATATGCACAGCAGGAGCAGCACGACCAACAGGAAGAAAAAGAGAAGCCTGCCCAAGAAAGAGAGAAGAAAGCACAACCAGAAAAACCGGCGAAGCAACAAGAAAAAAACGCACGGCAGGAAGACAAGAACATCAGGCCCGAAGAAAGAAATGCGAAGCAAGAGAAGAACAACAACAAGGAAGAGAAAAGCGCTCAGGAGCAACACCCACAGGAAGCCAGACCTGGAAGGCAAGACGAACACGCTCGAGGTAACGCCGGTGGCGGCCGCATCCCCGACGACCGTTTCCGGGCCAATTTCGGCCAGGAACACAGGTTCCGTGTCAACCAGGCCGATTACAACAATCGCCGCTTCCAATACGGTGGCTACTGGTTCGGATTTGAGGGCTCGTGGCCAAGCAATTGGCTGTACACGCAAGAGGTTTTTGTTGTCGAAATTGATGGCGTGTATTACCTGTGCAACGCGAACTATCCCGGCGTGAACATTGCACTCAGCATAGCGATGTAGCTCTGCCATCCACTTAACGATCGGCGTGGGCCGGGCTTTCGGCTGGCGCCCTCCCCTCACCGCAGGAAAAGGAGCAACCCATGCTTGGGACAATATTGATTGTGATCCTGATTCTGGCACTTCTGGGAGCGCTGCCCCGGTGGTCACACAGTCGACGCTGGGGCTATTACCCAACCGGCGGTGTCGGGCTGATCCTGTTCGTCGTCGTCATCCTGCTGGTTCTCGGCCGGATTTGAGCCGTGCGCAAACAGACAACATCGGCAGGTGCCACCTCCAGCATTTGGCGCCTGCTTTCTGTCCGTGTGGCGTCACTCTTTCTCGTTGTTTTGGGATCGCGACTGGAAAGAATCACACTACGGCGCTTGTCAAAAGCAACGCACACGTTAACTCAGCCGTGAATGGGGGAAACATTGGCATACAGTGAATGGACCGTGAAAGACCTGGCAGACGCCCTGAAACGATTCCCGCTTGACGCGAAGGTCTACTACGAAATGGGGCCAAATGGCCCCGGAACCATTGGAAAAGCGCAATACGTGAAGGCCTGGGGTGAGTCCGACGAGATGGCAGTGCTACTGGACCGATAGCTTGGGCAGCGTAATTTTCCGCTGACTCGCGCGGGAGGAAACCGGTGTTAGCCCACCTGTGGTATACTATCTGGGACGCTTTTGTCACGGTTTGCTCGTCACGCGGTGGTCAGTTCTTTGACCAGAATCATCTCCGCTTTTCCTGCCCTCCGTTTATTTGCGTGAAATCCAGAAATTGAATGTGAGCGGCATGATAGCTCTCGACGTGTGTCAGAGTGCCTGATCACAAGCCCCTCCAGAAAGAAACAAATTCGAATGACCACATTTTCGGAACTGCCCTTGTCTCCTGCATTGCAGCGGGGCCTGGCGGCAGCCCAGTTCACTAACCTCACACCCATCCAGGAACGTGCGATTCCTCCCGCTCTTGAAGGCCGCGACGTCATCGGCACTGCTCAGACGGGCACCGGTAAGACCTTGGCCTATCTGATCCCGCTGATCGAGACTCTCAACCGAGAACCTTTGCGCCACACTATTGCCCTTGTGCTATTGCCCACGCGCGAACTCGCGATGCAGGTTCACGAGCAATACGAGCAACTGCGCACCAAAGACATGCCCAAGGCCGCTCTAGTCATCGGCGGCGTGTCGGAGAAGGCACAGATTGAAGGTCTCCGTGCCGGCTCCGGACTGGTAATTGCCACGCCCGGAAGGTTGCAGGACCTGATGGGCCGCAAGTTCGCCGACCTGCGCCACGTCAAAATGCTCGTGCTCGATGAAGCCGATCGAATGCTGGACATGGGTTTCTTACCTGCGATCCAGCGCATTCTCCCGGCACTCCCGCAGCACCGGCAGACCCTATGCTTCTCGGCGACTCTGGAACGATCCGTTGCCGGATTGGTGAACGACTACATGCGCGACCCGGTGCGCGTGGCTTTGGGCTCCGTACTCAAGCCCGCCGAAAGCGTACAGCTCAAAGCCTACGAAGTTCGACCAGGAGAGAAACTCGACGTTCTGCGGCAGTTGCTCTATTCGGAAAAGGGGCAAACCCTGATTTTCACACGCACCAAGCGTGGCGCGGAACGCCTGGCCAAAGAGTTGGTGCGGGATGGCTTCGCCGCGGCCATGATTCATGGCGGTCGCTCACAGTCGCAGAGGAATGGAGCGTTGGGCGGATTTCAGGAAGGCCGATTCCAGGTGCTGGTCGCTACCGATATCGCATCCCGTGGCTTGCACGTGGACGACGTGGCCCATGTGATCAACTACGACCTGCCCAAGATGGCCGAGGATTTTATCCATCGCGTGGGCCGCACGGGGAGAGCCGGGCTGCAAGGTCGGGCGTCGACCTTGGTCGCAGGAGGAGAAGTGCTGGAGTTGCGCCACATCGAACGTAGCCTGCAACTAAGAATAGAACGTAAGCAAATTGAAACGGAGACAGCGGGACCGCCGAGGCGGATTATTCAGAACACGCTAGTCTCGCGAACGTTGACGGCATTGCCGGGAGAAGTATTCGTCTAGCCCGCGGAGAGCAGTCGCCGGGGATTGTCCCGCTTCCGCGCTACACCGCGTTCAGCTTCTGGTAGACCCAAATGGCCAAGAGCACCAGGAGAGAAAGCGCAGACCCGATGCTGAACACGCGCATCGGAATGGTAAGCTGGTTGACCTTGGCCAACAGTTCCGTCTGCTCATCGTGCATGTGCGAACTCGCGTCATCCAGAAACAACTGGTCATCCCTGTGCATCGTGAGTGTGCTCTTGTAGATCAGGAGGACGATCAGACCAATAGCTAAAACTCCGAAGATCACCGCCACGATTGTCAGCGTCATAATCCACCCCCGCAGATTCCACTAAGATGGTTTCCCATCCAGCACAGGAAACTGATCACTATTGATCATCGTGACGCTTCGGTGAGAGCCGCGCGCGTCAATTTGACGGGTCTGGAGTAATCAATGTCTAGTACACACGACCCTGATGTTGTAGTCGGCTACATCGTTTGCCCTGAGCCAATCCTGCCGCCGAACACGCGAAAGTTCCCCGTGTGTCCCCGCGCCTGAAGGAAAGGGCCCTCCAAAATCAGCGCCCGGCGAGGCTAATAGGCTGGTAGGCTGGTCTCAACTTAGGACTAGCTCCTCAATCGTGAATCTTCCATTCTTCTTGTCGCGCTCCAACTCGTTAAGGCGTTGTTCCGCCTCTTCGCGGCTATCGAATGGACCTTCCTCCGAAAGCCTTTCTCCTAAATCGACGAGAATCCCTTCGTTGACGAGGTGACGTAGCACGTATGCCATTTGAAACTCCTTATACGGCAACCTTGTTCGCAACAGACATGAACAGAATTGGTGCAAATCGCTGCACTATAGCTTGGTGTGGCAAACGAGGGAAGCGGTTTTCCCCGCTCCCCACTGGGGGAGCACACAATCGAACGTTAGCACGCGCGTGATGACCTGGTCTGAGCAAAAGTGCTCATTCCCCCCGGGTGCGGACCAATGGTGCGCAAAACGCGTCTCGAGGAGGCCCGTGGGAGGAGCGGCAATGACGGGCTCGGGAAGTTTTTTCAGGTGCGCAGGTCCTCGTCTTGCGCGACAGGCATTGCGTTCTCGCCCCAGGTGTGGACCCCATCACGAAGAGTTGCTTCAGAGTCGTGGGCGGGCGGGGCTACGGCACTATAGATCACGGTGGGTTTGCCGCGATCGAGGATAGCGCTGCTGCTGAAAACGCCGTCGCGATCGCGGCCGCCGGGAGTGGGTGAGATCGCGATTGGTTCGTGCTGCCAGTGGATCAGATCGTGACTGGTGGCGTGGGCCCAGTTCATGTTTCCCCACACCGGTGCGTGTCGATTGTATTGGTGAAACATGTGATATTGGCCGCGAAATGAAGATGAGACCGTTGGGATCGTTCATCCGGTTGTGGGCGGGAAGCAAGTGGCACTGCGGGCGAAGAGGATCGGCAGCGAGTTGGCGGCACAGTGCTGCGGTGGATGGGTCGGTGGTAGACCATGAAAAGCGAGCCCGGAGGGAAGCGAGGGCGGCGACTGAAACTCGGAGGAATAAATCGGCGAGAAAAAGGCATGGGTCGAGGCTTCTTGCGCGGCGCGGGCGCAGCGGCAGCGAGTTGGTGTTGATGCCGCACAGAACAGATAATGTTGAACGCGCGTTAGATATAATGCAGGAAAAATCGAATATCCTCCAATCTATTGTGTTCCTGCAAATCTCAAGATTCGGTTTTTTGATTGCGCTGGTGGCGCTCGGAGTCGTCGCCAGCATGCAGGCACAGGCAACACCGGGAACGACACCGCGGGCAAAAGCATCTCCCGGAGAATCAGAGCGCCTCGCGCTGCAGCGGGGGCAGGAAGCGATCAAAAGCGGGGATATGGTGCGGGCGCGTGCGGAGTTTGAAAAGGCAGTGCGACTGGCGCCCAATAGCGCGGAGGCACAGTCGGCGCTGGGCTGGGTGCTGGCGCGACAAGGAGAGCCGGATGCGGCGCTTTCGCATCTGAGGGCGGCGATAAAGGCGAAGCCCGGATTTGTTGACGCCCGCTTGACGATGGCAGGCGTGCTGATGCAGCAAGGAAAAGCAGCAGAGGCAGAGCAAGAGGCGCGATCGACAGTGCAGGCCGCGCTCAGCCAGGCGGAACCTCATCGCATCCTGGCTCGGATCCTGAGTCAAAGAAACTCGCAGCCTGAGGCGTTGTCGGAGATGCGACGCGCGGCGGAACTAGCTCCGCAGCGCGCCGACCTGCGCGACGATTTGGGAACAATTCTGGCGCAGCAAAATCAGTTTGCCGATGCGAGATCCGCTTTCAAGGAGGCGCTGCGTCTCCAGCCAAATTACGAGTCGGCGCATTTTCATCTAGGAGTCGTTTTTCAGCAGGAACAGCAACTGGACGATTCGGCAAACGAACTGGCGAAGGCGATCGAACTGGCCCCCCAGGATGCGATGGCTCATTATTACTTGTCGAAGACGCTGCAAGGGCAGTCCAAAAGTGAGGAGGCGCTGCAGGAGCTGCGCAAGACGGCGGCGCTGAAGCCGGACTGGTTTGAGTTGCAGATCGAGTTGGGTCTGGCAAGCCAGCGCGCGGGAGACGCTGAAGGCGCGGTGGCGGCGTTTGGAGAGGCAGTCAATTTGCATCCTCAGGATGCGGAAGCGTTTAACGATCTGGGGCTGGCGCTGGTGCAGAAGGGAGACGCCGAGGCCTCGATGGCGAAATTTCGAACCGCAATACAACTTCGTCCCGACGATAGCGCCTTTCGCGGGAACCTGGCCATTGCGTTCATGCAGCGGTCGGATTTCGATGCGGCCGTTAGAGAACTGGAGGCTGCGATCAAACTCGCGCCCGACAACGCCTCGCTTCACTACAATCTGGGTCTGGCTTACAAGCTAAAGGATCAGCTTGACCAGGCGGTTCCAGAATTTCAGAAGGCCGTCGCCCTTCAGCCGGGCTTGGCCGATGCGCACTATACGCTGGGAGTGTTGTTCTGGCAGAAGGGGGAGTTCGACAAGGCGACCGATGAGTTGCAGAAGGCGATTCAAGGGCAGCCGAGTTATGCGGAGGCGCATTACACGCTGGGCACGGTTTTCAAGCAGCAGGGGAAACTCCCAGAAGCCGCGGCTGAACTGAAAGAGGCAATTCGGCTACAGCCGGACTTTGCCGGAGCCCACACAACGCTCGCCGCGGTGTTGCGGCAATTGGGCGATACCCAAGGGGCTGCTCAGGAGGCGAAGGCCGGAACGCGGATTGCGGCAACGACCAACAAATTGCAAGCAGCGACCTTTGCGACGAATTCGGGGAAAAGGCTGTTGAATGCCGGCGACGTGGATGGGGCGATTGAGCAATTCCGGTCCGCGATCAATTCATCTCCAGATTATGCGGCAGCGCATTATCAACTCGGGTTGGCGTTGAACCTGAAAGGCGACAAGGGCGAAGCCAAGAAGGAATTCCAGAAGGCTGTAGAATTGGATCCGCACTTAGCGCCACCACCTGGAGAGTAGGGCCTTCTAGTCTGGGCGATTGCGCAGCGCCACCACTTCGGTCACGACCGGAACGCCGTGCGCGATCTTGACGCGCAAGAGGGCTTCGAAGGACTTTAACTCACCTGGCTTGGAAACCTGCAGTCGCTGTAACAAGTCTTTCAGAGAATTTTCCCGACAAACATATTCCACTGCGGCCTGGGTGCCGAAGGTGGAGTTGCCAGCAAGGATCAGGATGGAGCGAGATGGATCCAGACCGGGTAGCAGGCTCACCACGGCATAATCCTCGACCGTCGGCTGGTTGGCAGGCGTAGCCAAAAATATTCTGGGCTCGCCGGGCTGAGGATGAACATTTAGCACGGCGAGGTCTCCCTTTCGCGGACCCGAGTCCAAGCGCTGAAAGATGAACTCCCGCGTTCCAGGAAGATCAAGCAAAGTGAGGTTCTCGGAAGGAGAACCGACGAAAATCAAATCATTATTCTTAGCATCGTCAAGAGAGAATAAGGCGCCACGCTTGACGCGAATCTGGTGATCAAAGAGTGCGAAGACGTAGTCCAGTTGGTGGATTGCAAGAACCTCTCCCACGCCGGTGTAGTGATCGAGGATGAAGGACCGGGTATCGGTCTTGGGATTGAAATAACGCATGCCGGTTTCGGGTCGTCCGACGAAATTGCCGTTGCTGAAGATCACCCAGGGCTGCTGCGGGCTGGTCACGAAGCGATTCCAGAAAACCTGATATGCAGGCGCGATCGGCTGGCCGGGAGTGCTCTGGGCCTTGGTTCGCTGGGAAAGAAGAGTGGCTGTTGCAACTAACACGCTCGCGAGTAGGACCGAGAGTACGAGAACGGCGATCGCCCAGCCACGAGTCGAAGGCGGAGCCTGCTCGGGGGGAATCCGGGCGTCAAGAATGATGGGGGGAGAGGGTGGAACCTCGGTTCCAGGAGCGCGCAGATGGAAAGTGAGTGCGTAAGAGCCCCGGGGGAGTTCGACGACGATTGTGTCGCCGGGCCCCTCGTGTGCGTAGTACTCGGCCAGTTTCACGCGCAGGCGTCCGGCTTGGACTCGGACGGTGGAGTCGCTTTGAGGATCGAAGCCAACTGGGCGGCCCAGGACCTCGGTGGCGATTTGATACTCCTTGAGGGCGACTCCGGGGTGATCGAGCGAGTGCTCAGCCAGGTAGCGAAGGAGTTTGCATAGGGATTCGGAGCCTCGGAGGATATGACTATTTGTAAGCTTCTCTACTTGCTGGAAGCATTGCTCCCGACCAAGCGCGAAAGTATGCGACAAAGCCATTTAACCGAGACGTAACACCCAACGTATCTTAATGCAACAACAGGCTCTTTCCACTGGTAACGGTATCAGACCTAGTGAAACTTAATCCAGATAATTGTTTTGTATTAGGACTGCACACCATCATCACAAGTCTCCTTCTGCATTTCCGGGGCACAACCGTATTTTGGGGGCAAGTCTGAGGAGGAAGTTCATGAAAAGATCACTATGGGCCGCTGTTGCGACGTTGAGCTTGGCATGCAGTCTGTGGGTGCCGAGCGCATTCGGTCAAGCCGTGTATGGCAGCATTCTGGGAACGGTGACTGACCCGACCGGGGCTGCTGTGAACAATGCAAAGGTGACAGCCACCAGCCAAACCAAGAACGTCTCCACTGAAGTCACGAGCAACGAAAGCGGCAACTACTCGGTGACGCACCTGATCCCCGATGTCTACACTGTGCGCATCGAGGCTCAGGGTTTTAAGATCATCGAGTTCAAGGATATCCAAGTGTCGGCTGATACAGGGTCGCGCGTGGACGGCCAGTTCCAAGTTGGTGGGTCTTCGGAGACGGTAGAGGTCACTAGCGAAGCGCCCCAACTCAAGACTGATCGTGCCGACGTCTCCGTGGAATTCACCGGGAAACAATTGGCGGAACTCCCCATCTTCAATAGAAACTTCCAGAGTCTCGAACTGCTCACGCCCGGGACACAAGTGATCAATTGGAGCCACGCGGCTACCGAAAATCCCCAGGGGAGTAAGCAGATCTTCGTGAACGGCCAGCACTTCAGCGGGACAGGCTACGAGCTCGACGGTACCGACAATCAAGATGCGATTTTGGGCATCATTATTGTGAATCCAAGTCTCGATTCAGTAACCGAGACGAAGATGACGACGCAGAACTACGACGCCGAGTTCGGCAAGGCGGTGGCCGGAATCTTGACTGCCCAGACCAAGTCGGGCAGCAATGATATCCACGGCAGTGGTTACTTCTATGACTTGGATCCGGTCGACCCAGCGAGAAATCCGTTTACCGGCTCGCCGCAACCGAATAGCTGGAAGCAGTACGGCGGCGCGGTAGGCGGGGCGATCATCAAGAACAAGCTGTTCTACTTCGCCAACTACGAGGGAACGCGGCGTACTCAGGGCTCGAGTTTCCTGGTGACGGTTCCGACTGCTACAGTACGATCAACCTGCTTGACTGCTCCGGTTACGGAGTGCAACCTGGGCGAATATCTCACCGCCGGTCTCGGGGGCGGCGCCGGCCAGGTGTACAACCCGTATCAGCCAGGGGGGGCGCGAACTTTGTACGCCAACAACCTGATCCCGCAGTCGGCGATGGCTGCGGCCGACGCCTCGTGCGCGGGCGGGTGTGCCAGCAGCTTGACCACAGCGGAGAAGATTCTCGCGCTACTGCCAGCGCCAAACGCGGCCGGTAAGAATAACGGTACGGTGGACAATTATTCGGCTAGCGGAAGCGGGAGCTTTAACGACTACCAGTACACGGGGCGGGTTGACTATTCAGTGAATCCGAAGCTGAATGTGTTTGGCCGCTACACCCACGCCCACTTCAAATTATCGGGGGCCCCGGTGTTTGGCAACGCGATTGGCGGACCAGGTCTCGGACCTATTGGTCTGGCTGGTCAGTCGTTGATTCAAAACTACAGCGTGGCGACAGGCTTCGATTACACGCTGAGCAGCACTCTGCTGACGGACTTCCGATTCGGGTACTTCCGCTACAATCCGCATTCCACCAAGTTCGATCCGACGGCGACCGCCGCAACCGCGCTCGGACTTCCCGGCTTGAACACTTCCGATCCGACTACAGGGGGGCTGCCCGCACTGGTCTTTGATCAGACAATCGGACAGAACACGCTGAATAACAATGGCATCGGCGAGGGCCTTGGCATTGGCCGTTGCAACTGCCCCCTCCTCGAGAGAGAACAGGGACTTCAGTTCGTCAACAACTGGACCAAAATCGTTGGGAACCACCAGTTCAAGTTTGGCGGGGACCTCCGCCATGCCACGAATCTGCGCGTTCCCTCGGACAATAACCGTACTGGCGTCCTGAACTTTAACCATCTCGGTACGTCAGACGGTAACGCGTCGGCGACCGGAGGCGTAGATCTCGCCACCTTCCTATTCGGAGAAGTCACCTCGTTCAACCGGTATGTGGGTTCGCCCAGCGAACCCTCGTCGATGGAGGCGCAAAACCGATACTTCTTCTACGGGCAGGATACTTGGCGCGTAACCACGAAATTCACCGTGAACTATGGACTGCGGTGGGAGTTCTACACTCCGGAAAGCGTTAATGGCAAGGGCAACGGCGGTTATGCTGTGCTGCCCGAGGGAGTGATTCGAGTCGCGGGTTTCGGCGGCATCTCCTCCAACGGAAACACCGCCGACAATTGGAAGCAATTCGCTCCGCGACTTGGAATCGCGTACGAAATTAATCCCAAGACCGTGGTGCGGATGGGTTACGGTCGGAGCTTTGACATCGGAGTTTTCGGATCGCTGTTTGGGCACACCGTCACGCAGAACTTGCCGGTTCTCGCCAATCAGCAACTGACCTCGCCGACCAACGACAACAAGACGCCTGCATTCAACTTTACGGCTGGACCGCCGGCAAACCAGTTTCCAGTTGTTCCGGCCAATGGGATCCTTCCGTTGTTCGGTCCGACTGGAACAGTGTCACCGCGGATTCGGCCCGACCACTTGATAGCGCCGACCCTCGATGCGTGGAACGCAACCGTACAGCGGCAACTGACCAACAAGACCAGCCTGGAAATCGGCTATGTGGCCAACCACGGGACACATGTGTTCAAGGGCGACAGCAACACCTACAACAACAACCAAGCCACCATCGTGGGTTTCCGGGTGCCCAACCCTGCCAATCCCATTGATCCACACACAGGATTGCCCGGTGTGTGGACCTTCAATCAACGCTCGCCGTACAACACCGCCTTCACCACCGCCTACACCGATGCGAACGGCGTAACCACTTCAGTGGTTTGCTGTTCGGGCCAGGGATTTAACTACAATGGCAACGATGGGACCAACTCGTACAAGGCGCTGAATATTAAGGTGGACCACCGGACCTCATCCGGCTTGACCCTAACGGCATTCTGGAGCTACTCCAGAGCGTACGACCAGGGAGGCAACGACGGCGTCTACCAGCCCCAGTTGAGTCAATTCACAGGACGCGGGGACTTTAACCGTGACAGCGTCTTCGTAGTGACCTCGCTCTACGAACTACCGATTGGCCGTGGAAAGCATTTCCTGGGCAACATTGGCCGAGGTGCAGACCTGCTGTTAGGCGGATGGCAGTGGAACACAACGTTCACACTGGGCAGCGGTCTTCCGTTCACGCCCAGTTACTCGAATTGTAACCTGGACCGAGACACGGGACCGTGCCGGCCCAGCCTGAATGGCAGCTTCCATATGGGGTCGGGAAGCTTCAACAATCAAAGCAGACAGGTGGTTTACTTCACACCTCAGGCCACCCCCCTATGCGACAGCACCTTAACCCACTTTGATTCGACCGCTAACGCTCTGCTGCCGGACTGCCCAACCGTTGTCACGCAAAGCGGCCCATTCACCGGTCCGGGCGTGGGCAACTTCGGCAACGTCCGGAGGAACCAATTTACGGGTCCAGGAGAGTTGATGTCCGACATGTCTCTGTTCAAGAACTTCACGATCACGGAGAGGGTCAGGGCTCAATTCCAGGCGGAGTTCTTCAACATCTTCAACCACCCCGTATATGGCAATCCGGGCAACACCTGCATTGATTGTTCCGGCGCCGGTATTATCAATGGTCTGTACGGCGATTCCCAGATGCGTCAAATGCAGCTGGGCTTCCGGGTAACGTTCTAACCGCAGCCGTCAACTGCGAACAAACATGGGGGGGCCAACGGCTCCCCCAGATTTTCTGATACGGATGTGCATTCTGCCTCCCCGCTCGGAGTTTGTATTATGTCGAGGAGCTCTCCAGGACAAACACCGCCGGGAACGGGACCATGAAGAAGAAAGTAGTAGGGCTCGGGGAAGTCTTGTGGGACATTTTGCCGGAGCGGACTTGCCTGGGCGGGGCACCGGCGAACTTTGCCTACATCACGACGCTGATGGGCGATCATGGGATCGTGGCCAGTTGTACGGGTGAGGATTCGCTTGGGGTGGAGGCGCTGCGGCTCCTGGAGGAATTGGGGCTCGACATCGATCACGTGCAAACGGACCGGGTCCATCCGACCGGCACGGTCAACGTGAAGGTCGACGGCAGGGGGATCCCGCAGTACGAGATCGCCCATCCGGTGGCTTGGGATTTTCTGCAGTGGACGCTGAACTGGCAGCATCTGGCTGAAAAGGCGGACGCGGTGTGCTTTGGCTCGCTGGCACAGCGGTCAGAGCAGAGCCGGGCGACAATTCGACGGTTCTTGAACTCTGCCTCGTCGGGGGCCGCGAAAATTTTTGATGTGAATCTGAGGCAGTCGTATTATTCGCGGGAAGTTCTGACCGAATCGATGAGGCTGGCCGACATCGTGAAATTAAATGATGAGGAACTGCCAAAGATCATGAGCCTCATCGGGCTGCCACAGGGGGATGAGCGGTCTTCGGCGCAGCGTCTGGTCGATACCTATGATCTAAAACTAGTGTGCGTGACACGGGGCGGTAGGGGAAGTCTGCTTGTGCAGGACGGCGCTCGGAGCGAGCATCCGGGATTTCGCGTGAATGTGGCGGATACGGTGGGATCAGGAGATGCCTTCACGGCCGGATTGGTGCACGAGTATTTGCACGGAGCGTCGTTGGATCTGATGAATGAAGTGGCCAATCTGGTGGGAGCGTGGGTGGCCAGCGAAGTCGGAGCTATGCCTACTCCCAAGCGCGGCGCGCTGGAGTACTCGCTCGCGGAGATTCGGTGAGGCAAAATGCGAGGGCTGCCAGATTCCGGTTTAGTGCCAGAAGATTTAACGATGCCGAAAACGCTGGTTGACCAATGATCGGCACCTGACGCTCACCGGCAGTCAGACGAGCGTTACTTCGATTCCAGCCTGCTTCATAACGCGAAGGTCCGTTTTCGGAATACCGCGGTCGGTGATGACCTCGTGTAAAGCCGAGCAAGGCGCGATGAGCGACAAACTGCGGCGGCCGAATTTACTCGAATCGCAGACTGCGATGGTCTTGCGCGCGATATCGATCATCACGCGATTCACTTTCGCTTCCAGCAAATTAGGCGTGCTCAGTCCGTAGTGGACGTCGAAGCCATCCACCCCGAGGAACAGCAAATCGGCGCTGAGCCGGCGAAGAGTTTCTTCGGCGATTGGCCCTACCAGTGAAAAGGAATTCTTCCGCAGCGTTCCGCCGGTGAGAATGACCTCCACAGAAGTCCCAGACAGTTCAGCCGCAATGTTCACCGCGTTAGTGATGATGGTGAGATTCCTGAAGTTGCGCAGGGCGCGCGCAATCGCGGTGGTCGTGGTGCCGGAATCGAGGATCAAGACCTGCCCTTCGTTAACTTTCGCAGTGGCGAGTTCGGCGATACGCTGCTTTTCCTGATGGTGAAGTTTTTCCTTTTCGCGCAAGGTGGGATCTTCGAGAGCGCCTTCGCGCGCCGGAAGCGCGCCTCCATGCGTGCGATGCACTAGGCCGTGGGCGTGAAGGATTTCGAGATCCTTTCGGATGGTCACCTGCGAGGTTTCGAATTGCCGCGATAATTCCGCGACCAGCACGCGGCCCTGGTGAGTCAAAAGATCAAGGATGGCTCGACGGCGTTCTTCGTTGAGCATAGGAATAGCTTTTGGCGAATCTTCCTCGGTGCGGCGGTTGCTTATTGCCGGATTTCTTTTTATAGCGGTTTGTTTCGTTTGTCCACTGGAAATGTGCAAGCGATGACGCGGGCTCAATAGCCAAGTCGAGAGCCACCCCGCAGTCGTGCGGAAGCCCTTGCGGACTCGGCAGTCTGATCACTAACCCGTGCCTTTATTGGGAGTTGGGGGAACCATTGCGGATGATAACCAACCCAATACCCAGGCCCTAGTCCGATTGCTTCCCCAGCGGAATTCTGCCGTAATCTCAATATGGGACGAAAGCGCTGAGGTTTCGAAGGGCGTGTTTGTTTACGAAATCCGTAATGGGGGCACCAAGCTTGGCGACCATGTGGAAAGGACAGACGTTTATTCGTTCGCAATCGGTGGTGTCACGCGTGGTCGCGGGAGAGACCCTCATCGTCCCGGTGCGGGCCAAGGTGGGCGACCTGGCATCGATTTACAGCTTTAACGGAACCGGTTCGCTGATCTGGAGACTGCTGGAGTCTCCGAAAACGCTGTCGGAACTGTCGGCGGCGATGGCGCGGGAGTATGAAGTAGATCTGGCGCAGGCCGAGCGCGACGTGGAGGAATTTGTCGGCGAGATGAAGGTGGTTGGTCTGGTCGAGGTCACTGCATCGGTGGCGATGGCGGGGGACTGAGGGACTAAGTGGGGCGGGAAGGACTGGCAGCAGCGGGCGCGTGAGACCGCGTCCGCTGCTTTCAGACTGGAGGGGTTTTTGGAGCAGTTAAGTTACGGTGCGTTCAGTGCCGATCTGCATCAGCGCCAGTCTGGCGAGCGCGTGCCGTTGCAGGTTTCGATCGAGGTGACGCGGCGCTGTCCGCTCGAGTGCCTGCATTGCTACAACAACCTGCCCATGGGCGATATGGACGCCAGACGGCGGGAGTTGAGCAAGGAAGAACACTTCCATGTACTCGATGAACTCGTGGAGATGGGCTGCTTCTGGCTGCTTTATACCGGCGGCGAGATTTTCGCCCGCAAGGACTTCCTCGAGATCTACACCTACGCCAAGAAAAAAGGGTTCCTGATCACGCTGTTCACCAACGGCACCATCCTCACGGAACAAATTGCGGACTACCTGGCTGAATGGCCTCCGTTTGCTATTGAGATCACGTTGTACGGGCGCACGCGCGAGACGTACGAGGCGCTGACGGCGATACCGGGCTCGTACGACCGCTGCCTGCGGGGAATCAAACTGCTGAAGGAACGAGGGCTGCCGCTGAAGTTGAAGACCGTCGCTACCAGCGTCAACAAGCATGAAGTGGGAGCGATGCGACGGTTCGCAGAAGAAGAGTTGGGTGTGGAATTCAAGATGGACGGGCAGATCAATCCGCGGATTGACTGCTCGCAGAGTCCGCTGGCAGTGCGGCTTTCGCCGGAAGAAGTGGTGGCGTTGGATATGAATGCGCCAAAGGGAATGAGTGAATACCGGCGACTGGCCCAGCACGATCTGGAGAAACCCGCGAATCTGGCGCAGATCGACACCGTATACTACTGCGGTGGCGGCATGAATGGATTTGCCATTAACGCTTGGGGTGAGGTGGGGATCTGTGTGATCTCGCAACAAGAGACGTTCAGTGTTCGAGGGACCGGGGTGAGGCGGGTATGGGAAGAGTCTCTGCTGGAATTGCGGACTCGGAAACGGACACGCCTGACAAAGTGCGTTGAGTGTCGCATTCAGTCGCTGTGCGCAATGTGTCCGGCAAACGGCGAGATGGAAAACGGAGATCGCGAGAGTCCTGTGGAATTTCTGTGCCACGTGGCTCATCTGCGCGCCGCCACTGTCGGTGTGGAAATTCCGGCGCATGGGCAATGTGAATTCTGCGTGGGCGGCAGTCAGCACGACGCGATGATGGAGTCGGCACGCCGAATCGCGAGCAAAGAAATCGATGTGGATAGTTGGGTCGGACCCCAGCAGATCTTACCGATCCTGAATAATTCAGGCGTTACTGTCGGGGGCTGCGCGGGGTGCGGGGGGCACTGAAGATGGCGGAGGCCGAATGAGTTGCGAGGTAGAACAAGCCCACGGCAAGAAGCCCTATGCCCCCCCCCGGCTGGTTGCCGTGAGCCTGCGGCCCGAGGAGGCGGTTCTGGGGCATTGCAAGATGTCTGGCGGAAGCGGTCCGAGTCAAACTGCCGGACCGTGCGACATTCTTCTGGCTGGTTGTCGCAGCATCGGATCCTAAGGTTTGAGCGCGGAACAGGGGCGCAATGAAGTGCGAGATTGGGTCGTCACGATCGATGGCGCCTGGTCAGTCGGGGGCTGAGCACTGCACTCGATTTTGCGTGGGAGGCGTGTCCGTACGACTCATCGGCGAAGACAGTGCGGCGGTTGCTTTGGTTCCTTCGCTGGCGCCGTTTCGAGCGGAACTCGGGCCGTGCGACATTAATATTCGAGTGACCTGGGTCGACGAGCTAACTCCGGCTCCTGGAGTTCAGTTATTCGACTCGGGGTCTGTTTGGCGATTGCATGAGAGCAAAGTTGGTTTTCGGTTTGACTTTAGCGCTCCGGTGTTCGGCGGGCAGCCCTACAAGAGACTTTTGGTGGACGGCGGTTTTTCTCAAGCTGAACTGCACATAAACCAAGGGGTTTTCGCCGCCTTTCCCTCCGCCGCGCCGCTGGACTATCCGCTCGATGAGTTGCTGATCATGCACAGGCTCACGCAAGAAAAAGCCATTGAGTTGCATGGGTGCGGGATCGTGTGTGCGGACGGGACAGGGAATTTATTTGTTGGGCATTCCGGGGCGGGGAAGAGCACGACGACGCGGCTGTGGACCGAGATGGAAGACGTCGAGGTCTTGAGCGACGATCGGATCATTGTGCGAAGAGATGGGGAGTCGTCCAAACAGACAATGGACGAAACGCCTTTTGGGGCCGGGGATCTTGCTAGCCGGCGCGGGGTCTTTCGACTGCGTGATCGCTCCGCTTTGCGGACCAATCACTTCGCTCAGGATGACAAGAAGAGAAGTGGGATGCGGATGTACGGCACGCCCTGGCATGGCGAAGCGATGTATGCATCGCCGGGGAGCGCGCCGCTGGCGAGGATTTTTGTTCTCGAGCATGGACGAGGGAATGCGCTGACAAGGCTTTCACCGAGTCAGGGAGTGGCGGAGTTATTTGCGCGCAGCTTTGTGCCGTTTCACAAGCATGAGTACGTCGATTCAGCACTGACATTTCTGCAGGACGTGGTCAATGCGGTTCCTGTTTATCGTTATGCCTTTGAACCCGATCAGCGGGCCGTGGACGCGATCCTCAATTTCTATGACTGACCGCGGGGCTGACTCGAGGCTGTTTGAGGAAGTCATCCGCGCATTGCTGCAACAGGGCTTGAGTGCGCGCTTTCAGGCGCGCGGCGCGAGCATGTCTCCGGCAATCCGCGATGGCGAGGTGGTCGAGGTTACTCCCGTAATCGTGAGCAAATTACGAAAGGACGATATCGTCTTAGCAAAATCTAATGATGGCTTCCGGCTTCACCGAATCGTGCAGGCGGATCACCCTCGGGACGTATTTCTTACGCGAGGGGACTGCGGCCACGAAAACGATCCGGTGCTCAAGGGAGCGCAGATTCTTGGCCTGGCTCGGGCCAAGGAAGTGCGGGTAGGACGGAAAACTTTGCAAGCCAGGTTTAGAAGCGTGAGCGGATGGGCGCTGCGATGCGCGGCGCGGTCCCAAGTTGTTGCCGGCAAATTGCTGAGAACACCTGTGTCTTCACCTCGGGCTGCCAGACAATGGCCGGTTCGGTCCGGCATTCTGTGTCTGCTGCTGTTGTTCGCCACGACGATGGTGAGTGCGCAAGTGGCAGTGGACTCCGCCAGTTCGGGATCCGCGACCCTGAGCAACACCATAAATACTCTCACCTTTGCCCATACAACAGCAGGCACGAATCTTCTGCTGATTGTCGGAGTTTCCATCAACATCACAAATGCATCTACGGCCAGCGTGACGGGGATAACGTATCGCGGGACAGCACTCACCATCATCGGGGCGCATAACGATGCGGGGGGCACGCGACGGGTGGAGATGTGGTCTCTGCTGGCGCCGGCGACTGGTAGCGCGAATGTGGTGGTCACCGTAAACATTCCTGCCGCCGTGAACGAAGGTGTGGTCGCGGGCGCCACGACCTTTACAGGAGTGGATCAGACCGTGCCACTCGGATCGTTCGTTTCGGCCGACGGTGCGGGCGGAGCGAATTCTCAACTCGACGTGTCCAGTGTCATAAACGGCATGATCCTGGACACGCTGGCCACCGATGGAACCCAGACTGTAACGGTGTCGGGTCCACAGGTTTCGCAGTGGAATGTGCAACGAGGAAACAATACGAACCCCGGCGTAAGAGGCGTCGGCAGCAGTCGCACGGGCGCGCCGGCCGTACCTATCTCGGAAACGTTCAGTGGCACGTCGAACTGGTCGCTGGGGGCCGTTTCGATCAATCCAAGCACGGCGGACATTGGAGTAACCACCAGTGTTAGCGCGGTGCCGCTGGGACAGAATTCCACATATGTCGTCACGGTGAAGAATAACGGTCCGTCGGCAGCGATCGGCGCCACATTGACGGATACGTTTGCCGCTACGAACCTGGCGTTAGTGACGGAGACGCCGAGTGCCGGTACGACCTGCACCGTAACCACGACAATCAACTGTACGCTTCCGACACCCTTTGCGAGTGGAGCGACTGCCACATTAACCGTTGTTGTGTCGACTACGGCCGCGGGCTTTTATCCCAATACGGCGACAGTGTCGAATCCAGGGCCTCCGCCAGACCCCAATACTGGGAACAATAGTTACGTCGCACTGGCGCCGGTGGTGAGTGTTGTATGTTCTACGAGCACGCTGACCGCCGGCGTAGCTCTCAGCGGTGTGGTGAATACATATTTCCCGGGAACAGCCAATGTGGCGAAAGGAGCTACGTCGATTCCTTTGGGGGCTGCGAACGGGACGGGCGCGATTGCGAACGGGAGCCTCCTGCTGGTGATACAGATGCAGGATGCCAGCATTAGCACCTCCAATACGGTGGCATACGGAAACGGAAGCACGGGTACTGGTTTTACGACCATCAATAACGCGGGCAACTACGAATTTGTGACCGCGACCGGACCGCTGAGCGGGGGATCGGTGCCCATCACGGGGGCAGGGCCCGGCAGCGGGCTGGTGTTCGGATACACGGCAGCGGCTGCCTCCGGGACGAAGGGGCAAAGCACTTACCAGGTGGTGCTGGTGCCGCAGTACACGTCAGCCACGTTGGGCGCTCTCACTGCGGCAGCGTGGAACGGCTCAAGCGGGGGCATTCTCGCATTGGATGTCGCGGGCCAATTGAACTTGAACGGCGGCACGGCAATTGTCGACGGAAAAGGTTTCCGAGGTGGGGCCGGGATGCAATTGACGGGAGGAGTTGGAGGCGCCACAAATGCCGACTATCGCGAAACGTCCCCTACGACCTATACAGGAGCTGCCGGAGGTGCGACCGGCATTGACGGGATCAAGGGTGAGGGCATTGCGGGTACGCCACGGTGGGTTGAATCGGGTGCGACCTTTCTGCAAACCACCACCACAATCGGTTATCCCAACGGCGCTGCCGATGGCAGTATGGCACGGGGGGCGCCGGGCAATGCTGGCGGAGGTGGAACGGATGGGGATGCAGCCGGGAACACTCAGAACGCGGGCGGCGGTGGCGGCGGCAACGGAGGATCAGGAGGATTCGGCGGCGACTCTTGGAACACAAACTTCAGTGATGGAGGCGAAGGCGGGGCGCCGTTTCCCGCGACGATTGACCGCGTCGCAATGGGGGGTGGTGGAGGCGCTGGGTCGCGGAACAATTCAGACGGGGACACTCAAGCCAGCGCCGGTGCCGCGGGCGGTGGAATCATCTTTATTCGCGCGGATAGCTTGACTGGCACGGCAACTTTGACCGCAAATGGCCTGAGCGCCTACAACGGAACGGCCAACGATGCTGGTGGTGGAGGTGGCGCCGGTGGAAGCATCGTCATATTGGCGGCTAACGGCGGCGAAAGCGGCTTGACTCTGCAAGCCACAGGCGGGCGAGGAGGCGATGCCTGGGACATAGACCCCTACAATCTCGCCGATCGTCATGGACCCGGTGGTGGCGGAGCGGGCGGAGTGGTTTTCCTTTCTGGGGCAGCGGCCAGCATAAGCGTGGGCGGCGGAGGCACTGGGACGACGCTGACTCCCGGCGTGCCTTACGGCGCTACGCCCGGGAACGCCGGGACGACCACCACCACTGCAACGCTGGGGCAGGTTACCGGCATACAATCGGCGGCACTGTGCGCTCCCGATATGACGGTGAGCAAGACTCACGTCGGCAACTTCACCCGCGGATCGAATGCCAACTGGACCATCACCGCCTCGAACGTCAGTCCCTACGGTAGCACCAGCGGGCTTGTAACTGTTAACGACACGCTTCCAGTCGGCATCACGCCCATAGGCTGGAGCCCCCTATCATGGGCCTGTTCTATCTCAGGACAGACGATCAGTTGTACTCGCTCCGATGTGCTGGGAGCGAGCAGCAGTTATCCAGCGATTACGCTGAATGCTCTAGTATCCCAGTCGGCTCCTGCGACGCTGACGAATACCGCGGTCGTGGGGGGCGGAGGCGAGGCCAACCTTCTGAACGACACGGCGACGGACACCGCGAGCGTGGGGTCGAGCGCCGACCTGGGAGTTACCGACAGCGGATCGCCCAACCCCGTGGCGGCGGGCGGCAATATCACCTACACGCAAGTGGTGACGAACAGCGGGCCGAGCGCCGCTGATAATGCGACGCTGGTGGCGCCCATTCCCGCGAATACGACCTTGGTGTCCATAACGCCGCCAGCGGGATGGAGTTGCATCACGCCGGGGACGGGCGGAACGGGCAATGTGGTTTGCACCGACGTCAACATGGCAGGATTGACGGCCGGGACGTTCACGCTGGTAGTAAAGGTAAACAGCGGGACGACCAATGGCACGGTGATCGCGGATTCAGTGTCGGTGAGTTCGTCGGTGGCTGATCCGAATTCCGCGAACAACACGGCAACGGTCAGCACGCTGGTGGGCACGACCGGTCCGGATTTGACGGTGACGAACGTCGCCTCGCCGAGCCCGCTGGTGCAGGCCGGCAACACCATTACCTATACCCAGGTGGTGACCAACACCGGGACTTCGACGGCGACTGGCACCACGTTTACCGAGGCGACGCCTGCCAATACGGCGTTCGTGTCGATCACCCCACCGGCGGGGTGGACTTGCACGCCGGCTCCTCCGCCCGTGAGTTGCCAGAATGCAGCTGGGGTGGCGGGAGGCGCGTCTGCGACATTCATCGTCAAATACGCTGTCAACGCGCTCACACCCAGCGGAACGACGATCACCGACACGGCTACCGTCAACGCGACCAACCAATCCTTCGGAGCAAATTCCGCCACCGCGACCGTCGTGGTTGCAACAGCAACTCAGGCGGACCTAGCGCTGAGTACAGCGGCTACTCCTTCGTCAGTGTTTGCCGGGAACAATATTACTTACACGCAGACGATTACCAACAATGGCCCGGCGGCAGCTTCGGCTGTGAGTTTCACCGAGGCAACCCCGCTGAATACGACGTTTCAGTCCGTGCTGGCTCCGGCGGGCTGGACTTGCACAACACCGGCGGTCGGCAGCACAGGAAATGTCAATTGCACCGATCCCACGCTGGGCGTCAACGCGACGGCCGACATTGTCGTTGTGGTGAATGTTCCGTCGACGCTGGCTGCGGGCTCGATTACGGCGAATTCGTCCGTTAGCGCGACGACCAGCGATCCCACTTCGGCAAACAACAGTACAACTGTGGTCACGCCGGTGGCCGTGGCCTGCGATCTCGCGGTGACCAACAGTGGGACGCCGAGCCCAGTGGCAGCGGGCGGCCAGATTACTTATACGCAGGTGGTGACCAACTCCGGTCCGAGCAACTGCAGCACGGCGACATTCAACGAAGCGACGCCAGCCAACACGACGTTTGTATCGGTGGCGGTCGTGAACGCCGGGGGCGGGACGTGGACGTGTCCGAACTCGGCGCCGGCGGCGTGCACAAGTTCCAGTGTGCCGCCGGGTTCGACGGGGACGATTACCGCCAAATACACGGTGATTGGTAGCGCGACGGCGGGAACGATCATTACCGACACGGCGACAGTCGCCACGACGTCACACGACACAAGCCTCAGCAACAATTCGGCCACGGTCAACATCGCCGTGGCGTCGGGGACGCAGGCGGATCTGAGCGTCACGAACTCGGCTAGTCCGAATCCAGTGGCGGCGGGGAACAATATCACCTACACGCAGAGCGTGACGAATAATGGTCCGTCGGCCGCGACGACGATCTCGTTCACGGATCCGGTTCCCGCCAATACCACGGTAGTTTCGTTGACCGGGCCTGCAGGATGGACGTGCAGCATCGCGACCACACCGCCGGGTTGCACCATCGCCAGCCTGGCGGCGAATGCGACGGCCAACTTTACCTTCGTAGTGAAGGTGAGCGCGAATGTAGCCTCGGGCACTACGATTAGCGAGACGGACTCTGTGTCGTCGACCAGTGATCCGAACAGCGCGAATAACAGCTCTACCGTGAACGTGCAGGTAGCCAATTCAGCGGATCTTTCGGTGACGAACTCGGCGAGCCCGGTTCCGGTGCCGGCGGGTAACAACATCACCTACACGCAGGTGGTGACGAACGCCGGACCCAGTGCGGCCAATGTGACGTTGAGCGAAGCTCTGCCGGCGAATACGGCTGTGGTGTCGTTGAGCGGGCCGCCGGGATGGACCTGCAATGTCGGCACGCTCACGTGTACGAATCCCGGTTTCGCGGCTGGTTCGCCTGCAACCATTACCTTTGTCGTCACCGTGAGCGGCGCGGCTGCGCCCGGGACAGCGATCCAAGATACTGTCAGCGTCAGTTCCACGGGTGCAGATCCAAATCTGGCGAACAACAGTGCGACCGCAAACGATGTGGTGGCGACGGCGACGCAGGCAGACCTGGTGGTGACGAATTCGGCTTTGCCAAGTTCTGTGGCGGCGGGTGCCAACGTCACCTACACGCAGAGCGTGCAGAACCTGGGACCGGCCGCGGCTACCACAGTGTCGTTTACGGATCCGGTCCCCCCCAACACCACGGTCGTTTCCTTGACCGGACCTGCGGGATGGACGTGCAGCATCGCGACCACACCGCCGAACTGCACCATCGGCAGCTTGGCGGCGAATACCACGGCGAATTTCACCCTCGTGCTGCAAGTGAATGCGGGTACGCCCTCAGGTACGAACATCACGGAAACCGATACGGCGACTGCGGCCAATATTGTGCCGAGTCTCACGACCAATAGCGCCAGCGCGACAGCGGTGGTTGCCAATGCCAACAGCGCTGATATGTCGATCACAAAAACCGGAGCGCCGAATCCAGTGACGGAAGGAACTCCGCTCACTTACACGCTCGTGGTCACTAACAATGGTCCGGCATCGGCGACCAACGTTACGGTGACGGATGCTCTGCCTTCGGTCCTGACCTATCTTTCTTCGACGGTAACACCGTCAAGCCAAGGATCATGCTCGGAGGCCGGTGGAACCGTAACGTGTTTGCTGGGCACTATGGCTAACGCGGCCACAGCGACTATTTCTATCTTGTCCATTCCGGGACAGCCGGGCATGGTTCCGAATACCGCAGCTGTGACGGCGGACCAGACCGATCCGAACCAGGCGAACAATTCATCGACTTGGACCGAGACCATTACGGCGCCCACCTGGATAACGCTGCAGTCGTTCTCAGCGCACTCTGGTATCGACAAGAACGGGGCGCGCCGAGTCATGCTGACGTGGAAGACTGGCGGAGAGGCGCACAACCTGGGATTCAATGTGTACCGCGAGCAGGCGGGAAACCGGGTGCGCATGAATCCTTCCGTGATCGCCGGCTCGGCACTACTGATGAGCGGAGCGTTGCCCAAGCACGCGGGAAGGAGTTATGCCTGGATTGACCCGTCTGCGGGCGGTTTGTCGGCGTCGTACTGGTTGGAAGACATTGATGTGAACGGAACGCGGACGATGCACGGGCCGGTTTCAGTCCAGGCAGAAGCGCGACCAGGCGGCGAGCTGTCAGCGTCGGAGACGCGGATGCTCAGCCAGTTGAGCCAGGCGCAGCCAGCCGCTCCCGGGACCCAGCAGAGTCACATGGTTGAAGCCTTGCCGCAGGTGTCCTTGCCGACATCGAGCCAGATTCAAAAGCAGTTTGAACTGGCGGCGCGTCCAGGAGTGAAGATTCTGGTGCAACATGAGGGGTGGCATCGCGTGACCCAACCGGACCTGGTGAAAGCAGGGCTCGATCCGAACGTGGATCCGGCGCTGCTGCACCTGTACGCGGAGTCTGTCGAACAGCCGATGGAGATTACTGGCGCTACGACTGGTCCAGGCGGCTTCGGGCCGCAAGCAGCCATCAACTTCTATGGCACCGGTATCGATACGGTTTACACAGGCACGAGAGTGTACTGGCTGGCCACGTGCGAATCGCGGGCAGAGCGAATTCCGCGCCTGCAGGCCACTACGGGATCGAACCTGCCGCCACAGAATTTTCCTGCAACGGTCGAAGTGCGGCAACACACGATCTACTTCCAGGCGCTTCTGACGCCTGACGGTGACAATTTCTTCGGCGAGCTGGTCTCGCCGAAGCCGGTGGAGCAGGTGGTGTCTGTGCCTCATCTCGACACTGCGTCGACCCGGCCGGCTCGGCTGGACGTAGTGCTGCAAGGCGTCATCGTGGGCTTCCCGCACGACGTGCAAGTCGCGCTCAATGGGACTCAGATTGGCAATGTGATCTTTACCGGCCAGCAAAAAGGCCGACTCAGCGTGAGCCTGCCGCCCGGCCTGCTTCGGAACGGCAGCAATACCGTGACTCTGACGGCGCAGAATGGAGACTACGATACCAGTCTCGTTCAGTCCGTCCGCATCACGTATCCACATCTCTATGCTGCCGACTCCGATGAATTGAAGTTCACGGGCCGCGCAGGTGAAGAAGTGAAGGTGAGTGGATTCGCAAGCGCGCCGGTCGTGCTCGACATCACAGATCCGAATCGGCCGGTACAGCTTACGCCACAAGTCACGACCAGCGGTGGCCAATATGATGTTGCGCTGCAAATACCGTGGACGAGCACCAATCCAGCAGCTCCGGTGCGCCACACCTTACTCGCCGTGGCGGATGACCGGGTTGCGTCGTCGGCCGGCGTACAACCGCACCATCCGTCGCACTGGCACAGGATGCAGCCCGGCGCGGACATTGCAATGATCACGCACGAGGGGTTTGCGGACGCTCTGACTCCACTGGTGCGGGCGCATGAGGCGGAGGGGAAGCCGTCTGCCGTGGTCTCCGTTACCGATCTGTACGACGAGTTCAACTTCGGCGAGCACAGTCCGTTCGCAATGCGCCAGTTCCTGCAGACGGCTGCTCAGAACTGGAAGAAGGCCCCGAGCTACCTGCTGCTGAACGGACGGGCATCGTTCGATCCCCGAAATTATCTCGGCCACGGGAATCTCGATCTGGTGCCGACGCAGATTCTTGCGGCGGGCGGACTGATGACCGCATCCGACGACTGGTTCTCGGATTTCTCCGGCAGCGGCACGGCGACGATTCCCACCGGTCGCCTGCCCGTCAGCACGTTGCAAGAAGCGAACACCGTGGTTGGGAAGATCGTGGGTTACGAAGGGAAGTCGAACAACGGTGCCTGGACCTCACAGGCTCTCATGGTGGCCGATAAGGACGACACCGAGAGCTTCACCGCAGACACAGCGAAGGTGCAGGCGCAACTTCCAGCGGCGGTGCAAGCCCAAGACATCTTCGTTAGCACGACCACGACGCAGCAAGACATTATTGACGGGATCAACTCGGGTCAGCTGCTGGTGAACTACCTGGGACACGGTTCCGAAGACCAGTGGTCGGGGGCCAACGTCCTCAACACGGATTCGGTGGGCTCGCTGACCAATGGGTCGCAACTTCCGGTCTTTCTGATCATGGATTGCCTGAACGGATTCTTCATCGATCTCTACATGCCACCGTTGGGCGTGAGTCTGCTTCTGGCGCCAAATGGCGGAGCGGTTGCAGTACTGGCGTCGACTGGCCTGAATCAGCCGGGGCCGCAGACCAAGCTCGACAAACTGGTAGTACATAACTCGCTGCAAGCCGAGCCGTTGACGCTGGGAGAGTCGATTCTCAAAGCGAAATCGCAGATCAGCGATGTGAATGTGCGCCGAACCTTTGTGCTGTTTGGTGATCCGGCGATGATAGTCAAACAGCCCGCCTCGAGCCCAGGGGCTCATTGAGATCCAAGTCGCGTTCCGAGCGAATCTCCACGTGACAGCCTAAGCCATCGAGCGATAGGAGCGTGGATTAACTCCAAACTCCGCTCGGAATGTGCGGTTGAAATTGGAGATGTCTCCAAACCCACACCCGAGGGCGATGTCGGAGATTCGATTGGATTCCGATCGCAATCGGATCGCGGCGCGGCGCAGGCGCACTCGGAGTAGATATTGGTGGGGCGTGGTACCCGTCAATTCTTGAAAAGTACGGAGAAAATGATAACGGCTTAGACGCGCCAGTTGTGCAAGCTTGTTCAGATCTTGAGGAGTGTCTGCATCATTCTCGATCATGCGGACAACGCGGGTGACGCGAGCTAGAGAGCTTGGCGTGGCGCCGGTTCGCGATCGTGAAACACCCTGGGCGATGCGTATTGCCTGTGTCACGACCTCCACACTTAGCTCCTCACAAGCCATTAGATCGAGTCCAGCCAGATTCGTGGAAACCCTCGCAACCAGGGGAGCGGATGCGCGGATCGGCGGAAGGCGCGGCACCCTGAAGCGGGCACTGTGTGCCCCCACTTGATTTGCAAGCCGTTCAAACAACGCAGGAGCGTACGAAAACGCGATGCAGCGATCCCCGGTACCATGTTCATGTCCACAGGTAAAGCAATCCCCGACGTTGCCGAGGAGCAAGGACCCTGGGGTCATCAAGGCGCGGCCTGTGCAGGAACGATATTGAAACGTGCCCCCCACCACAATGGCAATCGTGGGTTGGCTGTGCCGCTCCTCGAAGGGCCGATCCAGCGGACCTGCGGTGCAGACAACTTCCGATACTGTCCACCCATCTCCTGAGGCGAGCCGGCGTGACTTGGGCGGGTTAGAGATGTTCTCGTGTAGGGCCCTCATCGAATTCGACCGCAATTTTCGCCAAGATTTTCATTCCAAATAGTCCTAGAAATCTAGTATAGCGGGCGCGGGAATGGTTCGCAGCTGACGATCGCCCGATAAGAAGCACAAGGAGCAGGAAATGGCGTCGATTCGTAAGGAGATATCAACCAAGGCGAGCGCTGACGAAGTATGGTCGGCTCTTAGTGATATTGGCGCCCTTCACACCCGACTGGTGCCCGGTTTCGTCACCCACACTCGGCTCGAACCCGGGGAGCGCATTGTAACCTTCGCCAACGGTATGGTAGTGAGGGAGCCAATCGTCGACATCAATGATGCGGCGCGACGGCTGGTGTGGTCCGCGATTGGTGGACCGTTAACGCACTACAATGCGTCGGCTCAGGTTTTAGCCGACCCGGGTGCTCACACCCGGGTCGTTTGGATTGCGGACCTCCTCCCCAATGAGGCGGCCAATGCGATTGAGGCGATGATGGACCAAGGTATGGTGGCAATGAAAGCCGCCCTCGATCGCCTCGCGCCGGAGGACTAGAACCCGGCTTGCCGGACTACTTTAAAGGCCCGCCCGTCGGACAGACGCCCCAGCGGGCCCTGCGGTCCGTTTTGGTTTGCTCAAAGCTAAGAGATCGCCGGCACGGCTTCAGGCCGATGAACAGTCCTCCTCAACGGTTCGGTCAGCGCCTGCATGACTTTCGCGAAGCCCGCGAAATCCAGCGACTGAGGACCATCCGAGAGGGCGCGCTCCGGGCAGGGATGCACTTCGATGATCAGCCCATCCGCGCCCACCGCGACTGCGGCACGCGAGACGGCGGCAATCAGGCTCTGCTTGCCAGTGCCGTGCGAGGGATCGGCGATCACGGGCAAGTGCGAAAGGTCGCGAGCCAGCGCGATCGCCGCCAAGTCGATGGTGTTGCGCATCTCCGTCTCAAAGGTCTTGATGCCGCGTTCGCAGAGGACAACCTGATGATTGCCTCCCGAGAGAAGGTATTCGGCGGCGAGCAACCATTCTTTCACCGTGGCCGAGGGGCCCCGCTTCAGCAGAACCGGCTTTTGGATCGTAGCCAGGCGGCGCAGCAGGGCGAAGTTCTGCATATTGCGCGCTCCCACTTGCAGCATGTCCACATGCTCACAAATGATGTCGATGTCCTCGGTGCTCATCACCTCGGTCACTACGGGCAAACCAGTCTGCTCTTTTGCTTCCCGCAAGATCTTGAGGGCTTCGATGCCGAGTCCCTGGAAGTCATAGGGCGAGGTTCGCGGTTTGTAAGCGCCGCCGCGCAACATGGAGGCTCCAGCGCGCTGGACAGCGTGCGCCGTGTCGAGCAACTGTTCGCGCGACTCTACCGAGCAGGGGCCGGCGATGACCACCACTTCGGGCCCTCCGATCGACACGCCATTGATTTTAACCACCGATCGTTCCGGGCGCACTTGGCGGCTGACCAACTTAAACGGCTGCGCGATGGCGACGACATTATCGACGCCGGGCGCGACCTGAAGCGCCTCGATTTCGTGACGTCGCCCGCTGCCGACGGCGGCAACGATGGTGCGCTCCGTTCCGCGTGTGACATGAGGCTGGTAGCCGGCTTCGCGGATGCGCTCAATCACATGGTTGATCTCTTGTTCGGTGGCCTTCTCGGACATATTGACGATCATGGCTGGTTCTCCTTATTTGTGTTCCTGAAAAGCAAAAACCGCGATCCTTGGATCGCGGCTGAGGTTTGCTCTAAGTCTGGGTGGCCGTTACTGGCTCATCCTTGCCCCAAGCTGGCCGCAGCCGCTACTCCTGGAAACCAGTAGTAAGCGGTAAATGCGGTATCTGGGGTAAATCGTGTCATCGTCGAATTACTCTACAGAAAGTTGGACGAACCTTTGGCCCGACAACTCACTTATTGAATCGAACTGGCGGCTTGGGAGAATACGTTGTTGGAATTCGACCCGATCAAACGGACTGTCCCCACGACCAGAACTAAAATCACCGCCAACATTACGGCGTATTCTGCGATGTCTTGTCCCGCATCGTCACGCCAAAGGCCAGAAATCAGTTTGGACATTTGTTCTCTCCTCAGCTGTCAGTTCCTTTGATAGGGAAGGACTGAACTCGTATTTAGTGCACACAATAATGCACGCTCCTCCGGAGGCTTGTCAAATGGCATTCTTGGGTCACTTGTCAGCGCGAAGGGCTGGCGGCTGGCCGAACCTGGGCAGCGCCAACCGGGACCGGCAAAACTTGCTGCGGGAGTAGGTCCTGCGCAGACTGACGCGCGTATTGGAGGACGCGGTTCGGGAGCATGCCGAGATAGAGGGTGGCCACGATTGTGACGGCGAGGGCCACACCCAACCCGACGGGAACGGGAGTGACCGGAACTTCCTTGCGAGCCTCGCGCATGTACATTGCGACGACGATACGCAGGTAGTAGTAGGCGCCAATGGCACTGTTTACGACGCCGATCAGGGTGAGCCAGGTGAGATCGGCTTTCAGAGCGGCACTGAAAACGTAAAATTTGGCAAAGAATCCGCCCGTCATCGGGATACCGATCAGAGAGAGTAGGAAAATGGTGAGCGTCGCCGCCAATAGCGGAGACGTCCGGCCCAAGCCTTCGTAGTCTTCGAGGGTTACGTAACGTTCGCCGGCATTGGCGAAGTGACCGACCACCGCAAATGCGCCGACGTTCATGGCGGCATACGCCGCGGTGTAGAACATGGCGGCGGAGATCCCTGTAGCCGAATCTTCCGAAGTGGTCATGGCGAAGGCAACCAGCAGATAGCCGGCGTGGGCGATCGAGGAGTAGGCTAGCAGCCGCTTTATGTTGGTCTGAACCAGAGCCCCGATGTTGCCCAGAGTCATGGACAGCGCCGCAGCGACCCAAATCGGCCAGAAACGCCCGGGCGCATTAATGGCGAACACCACCCGCAACAGGACCGCGAATGCGGCAGCTTTAGGCGCCGTCGACATGAAGCCGACGATCGGGGCAGGCGCACCTTCGTAGACGTCGGGCGTCCAGACATGAAGCGGGGCTGCAGCCACTTTGAAGCCCAGGCCAACCAGCATCAGGGCCATAGCCACGTACACCAGCAACTCGGCTGGCGCAGCCTGCAAGGTGCGGCTGATGGTCTCAATGTTGGTCGATCCCGTGGCGCCGAAGATCAAGGCCACGCCGTACAGGAAAAACGCAGTCGCGAAGGAACCCAGCAGAAAATACTTGAGCGAGGACTCGCTGCTGGAGGCCTCGTTGCGGCGGAATCCGGCCAGAATGTAGGTGGAGATCGAGGAGATCTCCAGCGCGATGAAAATCAGAACAAGCTCGACGCCGGAGGACATCAATCCCATGCCGACTACGCTGAAAAGGATCAGCGCGTAGTATTCGCCGGCGCGTATCTTCTGAACCGCCATGTATTCAAACGAGCTCAGGATCACGACTGCGGCGATCGCGATGACCAGGAAATGGAAGAACACGCTAAAGCTGTCGACCCGGACCATGTTGGAAAATGCAAGGCCGGGATTCTGCGCCATGTACCAGGTGGCAAGAAGGCCAGCGATCGCACCCGCGAAGGCGATCAGACCGAGCGTCTTTTGGCTCTTCTTTTCATCGACGATAGGATCCAGGAGCATGATCGCGATCCCGAACGCCGACAGAATAAGCTCGGGCAGGATGCGAACGTAGTCCACGCCCTGTGGAACAACCCGGGCCAACAGCTGGGTCGTCATTGGCCCACCACCTTGCTGACGACCTTTGTGAAGGGAACGAGCGCAGTTTGTACGGCTGGGTCAATCGCTCCCAACCACATGATGGGAGCGACGCCCATCACGAGAGCAGCCGCGGCGCAGGGCCAGACGGCAGCTTTCTCGAAGGCCAACAGATCGGGCAGGGAATTATTCACCGGGTGGGTCACTTTTCCGTAGAACACGCGCTGGTACATCCACAAGAGATAAACAGCGCTCCAGATCACGCCGGTTGCGGCGAGGACTCCATAGACTGCGCGCGCCTGGAAGGCGCCGCTCAGTACGAGGAACTCGCCCACGAATCCGTTGAGCAACGGAAGTCCAACCGAGGCCAGCACGATGAACAAATAAGAGGCTGCATAAATTGGTATGGGCGAGGCGAGCCCGCCGAATTCCGTGATTTCGTAGGTGTGACGGCGTTCGTGGAGAATTCCCGCCAGCATGAACAGGGCGCCGGTTGAGACCCCGTGCGCGAGCATGACGAACATCGCACCATTCAATCCTGCTTGGGTGAAACTAAAGATGCCGAGCACCACGAATCCCAGGTGGCTGACCGACGAATAGGCGATCAGCTTCTTCATGTTAGGCTGCACCATGGCCACGAGCGCGCCGTAAATGATGCCGATCAGCGCCAGAATCATGATCCAAGGGGCGTTGTGGCGGGAATGCTCGGGGAAGAGGCCGAGGTTGAAGCGCAGCATGCCGTAGGTGCCCATCTTCAACAGAACGCCCGCCAGCAGCACGGATCCCGCGGTGGGGGCTTCTACGTGAGCGTCCGGCAGCCAGGTGTGGAACGGGAACAGCGGAACCTTCACCGCGAAGGCTAGGAAGAAACCGAGGAAGAGCCACTGGGCTGCGGCCGGAAAGTTCGGAACATTACCCGCCTGGATCTGCTTCTGTATCTCAACAAAATCGAATGTGGCCGGGTGGGTGTGCGCGTAGAGCCACAGTATCGCCGCCAGCATGAAAACCGAGGCGATCATGGTGTACATGAAGAACTTCACTGCGGCATAGATTTTGCGCTCGTGACCGAACACACCGATCAGCAGGGCCATCGGGATCAGCGTCGCTTCCCAGAAGAAATAGAAGAGGAAGAGATCGACAGAGGTAAACACACCGATCAGTGCCGTTTCGAGGATGAGCAGAAGAATGAAGAACTCCTTCACCCGGTCGTGAACGGATTTCCAGGAGATCAGCACGCAGAGCGGAGTGAGGAACGTGGTGAGAACAACCAGCCACAGGGAAATGCCGTCGATGCCCATGTGGTAGTGGATGTTGGGGCTCGTGATCCACGGATGGTTGAGCTCGAACTGGAAGCCAGCCTGTCCACGACGGAAATGCACCGGCAAGTGCACGGAAAGGACGAAGGTCAGCAGCGAGATGACGAGAGAGAAAATACGGATATCGCGGTCGCGGCGGGGCAGCAGGACGAGCAACAACGCGCCGGCGAGCGGAACGAAGGTCACCAGGCTCAGGATGTAGGGGCTGAGATTGTCGATGTTCATCGTCCCACCCCGAGCCAGATCATGTAGGCAATCACGACGGCGCAACCGGCAGCGATCCAGCCCGCGTAGGAGCGCAGGTTGCCGGATTGCATTTGGCGGACTTCGTCGGAGACATGGCGGGCCCCCTCGGCGGCGTTGTTGACCGTGTCGTCGATGACTTTGCGGTCGACACCCTGCCACAGAATGCTCGTCGACCCGTCGATCAGCGGCTTGACGAAGAGCTTGGCATAGAGTTCATCCACGTAGTACTTGTTCAAGACCGCATTGTAAAAACTGCCGAGAGCGGCGGCGATCTTCTGCGGAAGATAGGGCTTGCTGACGTAAAGGACGTAGGCAAGGATGAAGCCCAGAACTGCGACCGTTACCGAAACCCCCATCAGTAGGAGTTCTGTGCCGCGGCCCGCGGCTTCTCCAGTGGCTTCAGCGACGCCGGAACCGAATACTGGCTCAAGGAAATGTTCGAAGCGGTTGCCGATGCCCACAAGGCCGCCGACGATTGAGAGCAAAGCCAGAATCATAAGCGGGACGAGCATCACCATCGGGCTCTCGTGTGGCTCGCCATGGTCATCGTGGCCGTGGTCGCCGTGGGCTTGTCCGTGCTCATCCACCTGGGCGCCGTGATAGTCGCCGAAAAATGTCATGAACAACAAGCGGAACATATAAAAGGAAGTGATGAAGGCGGTGATCACCCCGATTAGCCAGAACACCCAGCTTCCGTGCCCGCTGGAGAACGCCTTCCACAGGATTTCGTCCTTGCTCCAAAAGCCCGCCAATGGCGGGATTCCGGCGATCGCCAGGGTGGCAATGCCCATGGTCAGGAATGTCCAGGGGATGAAGGAGCGGAGGCCTCCCATCTTGCGCATGTCCTGCTCGCCGCCGACGGCGTGGATCACCGAGCCTGCGGCCAGGAAGAGCAGGCCTTTGAAGAAAGCGTGTGTCATGAGGTGAAAGATTCCGGCGGAGAACGCTCCCACGCCACAGGCCATGAACATGTAACCGAGTTGCGAGACGGTGGAGTAGGCAAGGACCTTCTTGATATCGGTTTGCGTGATCCCGATGGTCGCAGCGAACAGCGCTGTGAGCGTGCCAATGATGGCGACGACCATCAGAGCCGTCGGAGCGCGTTCAAAGATCACGTGCGAGCGCGAAACCATGTAGACGCCAGCAGTGACCATGGTCGCGGCATGGATCAGCGCGGAGACCGGCGTGGGGCCTTCCATGGCGTCGGGCAGCCAGACGTAGAGCGGGATCTGGGCGGACTTGCCGCAGGCCCCGACCATCAGCAGAATTCCGATGGCGGTGAGAAGGGTTTCGGTTTCGGCTCCTGCAGGGAGATGAGCGACGGAGTCGAATACTTTCGTGAAGTCCAACGACGTAAAGTGCTGGATCAGCAGGAATAGACCGATGAGGAATCCGAAGTCTCCAATGCGGTTGACGATGAATGCTTTCTTTCCAGCCGACGCCGCTGAATCTTTCGTGAACCAGAATCCGATCAGCAGATACGACGCCAGACCCACTCCTTCCCACCCAATGAACATGAGCAGGTAGTTATTGGCCAGGATCAGCGTAAGCATGAAAAACATGAACAGGTTCAGATAGGAGAAGAAGCGGTAGTAGCTTGAGTCGTCCCACATGTATCCGACGGAGTAGACGTGGATCAGGAATCCCACCCCGGTGACGACCAGCAGCATGACCAGCGAGAGTTGATCGAGATACAGGGTGAAGTCGGCGCTGAAACTGCCTGAGCGGATCCAGTGGGCGACGTATTCCTGGTAGGGAATCTGTGACAGGGAAGAGAAGCGAAAGGCCACCGACAGCGCCCATGCGAAAGCCGCGCCGGGAAACACCAACCCGATCGTGCTGACCGCAGTTCGCGAAGATTTCTTCCCGAGGAAACCATTGATCGCTGCCCCCGCCAACGGCAGGACCGGGATCAGCCAGAGATTGAGAGATGACGTCATAATTTGAGCAGGTTCACCTGGTCCACGTTCAGAGTTTCTCGTGTGCGGTAGACGGCGATGATGATAGCGAGTCCGACGGCCGCTTCCGCTGCCGCCACCACCATCACGAAGAAGACGAAGACCTGCCCAGCCAGCGCATGCCAGTGCGCGGCGAAGGCGACGAATGAAAGATTCACGCCGTTGAGCATCAGCTCAATCGACATGAAGATCGTGATGATGTTGCGCTTGATCAGGAATCCGGTTACGCCGCAGGCGAACAGGAATCCGCTGAGCACCAGGTAATACGAGAGCGGGACCATCAGTTCACCTTCCTTGCCGGAGGGACAACCGGAGATGTCGGCGGCTTGCTGGCCAGCACCACAGCGCCCATGATGGCGATCAGAATCAGAATGGAAGTGATTTCAAAGGGCAGCAGAAATTCGTGGAAGAGCAGCGGGCCGATCGCTTTGGGAGAGCCGGGTAGAGCGCCGGCGGCCACGGCTTCGGTGCCGGAATGGCGCAGCAAGACCCAGGCCACTAGGATGCTTCCCAACAACATTCCGGGGATCCCGAACAAAACCGCGACACGGCTGCCTTTCGTATGTTCCTCGACTCCGGCGTTCAAGAGCATGATGGTGAAGACGAACAACACCATGATGGCGCCGGCGTAGACGATGACCTGCACAGCGGCGAGGAACTCAGCGCCGAGCAATAGGTATTCTCCGGCGAGCGCCGCCATTACCGCGATCAGCGAGAGCGCGCTGTTGATGGGATGTGTTTGCGCCAGCAGATTGACCGCGCCTGCGACCGCAACCGCCCCGAAGGCCAGGAACAGGATCAGATGAACGCTGAGCATTGAGTTTCTTCGACTACCAAGCTACCGCGATCGCGGTTGCGATCAGATTCGCCAGCGAAAGCGGCAGCAGGAACTTCCAGCCAAACGCCATCAACTGGTCGTAACGGAAGCGCGGCAGCGTGCCGCGCACCCAGATATACAGAAAGAGAAACACGAAAACCTTCGCCGCAAACCAGATCACGGGCAGGATTGCCTGCAAGAACGGCGGTCCGAACAGCGGCCCGTTCCATCCGCCGAAAAACAGAAGCGTCGCCAGACAAGCGACCGTGATCATGTTTGCGTACTCGGCCATGAAGAACATGGCAAATTTCATGGCACTGTATTCGGTGTGATATCCGGCTACGAGTTCGGTCTCGGCTTCCGGCAGGTCAAACGGGATGCGGTTCGTCTCCGCGTAAGCTGCCATCAGGTAGCAGAAGAAGCCGATGAACTGTCCGGTGAAAATATTCCAGCGTGGGATGAATCCCCAAAAATGGCCCTGCTGCGAAGCTACAATCTGATTCAGGCTAAAGCTGCCTGCCATGATCAGCACGCCCACCAGTGAAAGGCCCAGGGAAATTTCGTAGCTCACCATCTGCGCGCTGGCTCGCAGTCCGCCAAGCAGGGAATACTTGTTGTTCGAAGACCAACCCGCGAGCGCCACGCCGTACACACCAATCGAAGTGACGCCAAGAATCAGCAGCAACCCTGTGTTCACGTCGGTGGTGATCTGAAGCGGAATGCTATAACCGCCAATCATGATCGGATTCCCGAACGGAATGACCGCAATCGAGGTAAGCGCGAAGATGACGGCAATTAAGGGCGCCGCAAGGAAGAGCGGCTTGTAAACATGAGGCGGAGTCAGATCCTCTTTGAAGAGAAACTTGATGCCGTCGGCTGCGGGCTGCAGCAGGCCGAACGGGCCGACCCGCGTGGGTCCCCAGCGATTCTGCATGTGGCCGACGACTTTGCGCTCCAGCCAGACGGTGTATGCGACGGCCGTGAGCAGCACGACTAGAACCACGATCGACTTGATCACTGATGCGAGGATGTAGAGCCAAATCGGCAACGTGTACGTTCCTCTTCTGTACTGCTAGTTTCGAGATCAGTCCGCCGCGACGTCAGCGGGTTTGACTTCATGACTTTCCATTACCGACTTCAGAGCGCGAGAATAGCGTCCCAGGGTGCCCGACGTGAACAGCGTGTCATTCGCAGGTGCGATAAACGTCGGTGCTTCTGCCTTCGACGGCGTGGTCGCTCCCCCGCTGTTTGCGAGGGATGTGTGCTCGGTGTTGCCTGCGAGAAGATTCATGCGCGAGATGTCGTATCCGGGAACCAGTCTCTGAATCTCGTCGAGAATCGCCATGGGATCAAGCGGGCTCAGCTTCGTCTCCAGTCCTTGCATCTCAAGCCACACCGCATGGCGGTCGGCTTCACCGGACTGCGCGCCGCGGGACTGTCCCATGTCAGCGCGTGTGCCGTGGCCGAAGGGCACGAGTTTGCGAACGTCAAAGCCCATCGCGTCGGCGATGCGGACGATCATCTCGAAATCAGCCTTTGTGCCGGACACTTCCCCGGCTTTCTTGACCAGTTGCACATCGCCGCAGGTGTTAGTGGCGGTGCCGGATTTTTCGTAGGCGTTGGCGGCCGGAAGAACCACGTCGGCCACGGCCGCCGTTTCTGTAAGGAACATGTCCTGCACCACAACGAAACTGTTCGAGAAGGCGAAGGGATCGATGTTCAGGCGTCCGACGGGATTCGATCCGACAACGTAAAGGGCTTTCAACTTGCCTGCTTTCGCCGCGACCGCCATTTCGGTAGTGTGCAGGCCCGCCGTTTGTGGGACTACCCATTCGTCGTGAAACGGATTGCTTCCGCTGACCGCGTGGTATCCGGGGAGGAGATCCGGATAGACGCCCATGTCGGCAGCACCGCGGGAATTGGAGTAGTCCGCGAGGCAGATGAACTTGGCTTGGGGCAAAGCAGTGACTAACTGCGAAATGTTGATCCCCTGAATCTCCGATCCAAACGCAACCACGAGATCTTTTTCGTCGCGAATGGTCTTACGAAGCTCTTCCAGAACAGCGGCAGTCGTGCCGTTCACTCCTAGGGACTCGGGCGCAGCATCGTTGTGGGACACAAACTGCACGAAAGTGGATTCGCCGTTGTCCTCCCTGACCTGTGCGAAGACGGTAGCTTGCCTACGGAGTTTGATGGGCCGGGAGTTGACCACATACAGCTTCGCCCGGTGCAGCCGGACGTTGTTGCGAATCTGCCACGCCAGCAGCGGGTGCTGCTCGGTCGGATCATTGCCGATCAGAAGGATCGCCGGCGCGGTGAAGACGTCAGCCATGCTCGCAGTTGCGTCGGGCTTGCTCTTAAGGGCTGCGGCCAGGGCAGGGAAGTCCGCGGTGCGGTGGTGGTCGATGTTGTTGGTCTTCAACACCGTGCGGGCGAATTTGGAGAGCAGGTAGGCCTCTTCATTCGTTGTGCGAGTGGAACCGATTACGCCAATCGCGGCCCCACCATCTTTGTCACGCACTTCGGCGAACTTCTTTCCGATCAGTTCGAAGGCTTCTTCCCAGGTGGCCGGAGTCAGCTTGCCGTTTTTGCGGATCAGCGGCTGGGTCAGACGTGCTTCGTGATTGGCGAAATCGAAGGCATACCGGCCCTTGATGCAGAGGAAGTCGCCGTTGGTGCCACTCTTGTCACGATTGTCTCCGCGGACGATTTCCAGGCCGGTGTCGGAGCGGCGCACGCCGAGCGTGGTCTTGCAGCCGTCGCCGCAGTGCGTGCAGACGGTGCCGACGTGCTTCATTTCCCAGGGGCGCGTCTTATAGCGGTAGGCACCGGAGGTGAGTGCGCCGACGGGGCAGATGTCGATGCACATGCCGCACTCTTCACATTCCAGGTGATCGCCCTGGTTGGGTGCGATGATCGAACTTACGCCGCGGTTCTGCACCCCGAGCGCCCAGACGTCCATGCCCTCGCCGCAGATCCGAACACAGCGGTAGCAGAGGATGCAGCGCGGCCGGTCGAAGAAAACCACGGGAGACCACTGCTGCTCGTCTTTGTGGTTCTTCGCCTCCATGAATTTCGATTCGGCGGCGCCATAGGAGAACGTCATGTCCTGCAGTTCGCACTCGCCGCCGGCATCGCAGACCGGGCAATCCAAAGGATGGTTGCCGAGCAGAAGTTCCAGCATCGACTTGCGCGCCTGGCTTGATCTCGTCGCTATCGGTAGTGACGATCATGCCCTCGCCGACCACGGTGGTGCAGGCGGTCTGGAGTTTGGGCATCTTTTCGATTTTCACCAGGCACATGCGGCAAGCGCCCTGCAGGGAAAGATTCGGGTAGTAGCAGAACGAGGGCACCTCGATGCCCACGCTCTTGCACGCCTCGATGAGGAGCGTGCCCGCGGGAGCCGTGATCTTTTTACCGTCGACAGTGAGGTTCACATCAGCCATGTTGATTGAGAGATTGAGTCATTGAATCATTGGTGTTAGTGGCTCAACACCGGATTGCTCTTTCACGCGCCCTCTTTTTCGGAGGGGCACGGCTTGCCTTCCAGGTGGTCTTCGAATTCCTTTCGGAACTTTTTCACGAAACCGATCGTCGGCATCGCGGCCGCGTCGCCCAGCGGGCAGAAAGTCCGGCCCAGCATGTTTTCCGCCAGGTACTGCATGTTGTCGATATCTTTCTTCAGGCCACCGCCGGCGTGGAACCGAGTCAGCGTCTTCTTCAGCCAGTCGGTGCCTTCGCGGCAGGGGATGCACCATCCGCAGCTTTCGTGCTGGTAAAACTTCATGGTGCGCAGGGCGAATTTCACGATGCACTGGTCGTCGTCGATCACCACGACGCCACCCGAACCTAGCATGGAACCGGCCTTCGCGACCGAATCGAAATCCATGAACATCGATTTCATCGCGGTAAGGCACGGACAGACGCTCCGCCCGGGACCACCGCCTTCAGCGTGCGTCCGTTGGGAATGCCGCCTCCCACTTCGTAGATCATCTTCTTCAGGTTGTAGCCCATGGGCAGTTCGTAGACGCCGGGCTTGGCGATGTTGCCGCTCAGGCAAAACAGCCGCGTGCCGCCGTTTTTCGGCGTGCCCAGCTTGGCGTACCATTCCGCGCCACCAAGAATAATGTGGGGCACGTTGGCCAGGGTTTCCGCATTATTAATGACTGTCGGCCCGCCCCAGAGCCCGACCACGGCAGGAAAGGGAGGACGAATGCGCGGGATGCCGCGCTTGCCTTCGAGAGACTCCATCAGCGCCGACTCCTCGCCGACTTCATAGGCGCCGGCGCCGCCGTGCCAGTAGATGTCGAAGTCGCGGCCGCTGCCGAAAATATTCTTGCCGATAAAGCCTTTCGCGTAGGCGTCACGGATCGCCTTCTGCATGATGATCGACAGTATCGATATTCGCCGCGAATGTAGATATACCGCTGTGCGCGCCTACGGCGAGCCGCGCGATCATGACGCCCTCGATCACCGAGTGCGGATCGTGCTCGAAGATCAGGCGGTCTTTGCAGGTGCCGGGTTCGCTCTCGTCGCCGTTGCACAGAA
>CAVRCR010000002.1:0-76295 GCA_963719615.1 uncultured Acidobacteriaceae bacterium
GTAGAGCTAGCCCAGCAGTTCCAGACGTCGCAAGTGACCATTCGCAAGGATCTGGATATCCTCCACCTTCGGGGCCTGATTCACCGCACCCATGGCGGAGCATTACCTGCCCGGCAGGGTGTGCTCGAAGATCCCACGCTGCGCGAAAAAGAGAAACTCCAGCGCAAGGAAAAACTTTCCATTGCCGCGGCGGCAGCCCGCCTGGTATCAGAAGGCCAAGTCATCATTCTGGATTCGGGTACTACGACCACTGAAATCGCCCGGGCGCTGCGCAATTTCAAGAATCTGACGATCGTCACAAACGCCGTGAACATCGCGGCAGAACTCGCCAATTCACCGGTGGAAGTCATTCTAACCGGCGGCACGGTTCGCAAGAATTCCTTTTCTCTGGTTGGACCCATCGCGGAAGAAACCCTGCGTGGCTTGAGTGCCGATATCTTGTTTCTTGGAGTGGATGGATTCGATGTTAAACACGGGCTGAGCACGCCCAATCTTCAGGAAGCGAAAGTGAACCGGGTCATGGTACAGATCGCGAAGCGTACCGTCGCGACCTGCGATTCCAGCAAATTCGGCCGTCGCAGCCTTTCGCTGATCGTAGAGCCGTCCGGCCTTCACCAGGTCATAACGGATCGCGGCATCTCGAAGGCGGATATGCAGGCTCTCAGAAAAGCGGGCATCGAAGTCACGCTAGTATAGATCGCCGCCGTGACTTCCGATCCCCATCGCAGCACTCTCTGGCAGAGACTAGACTCAGGTGGAGATGAAATCGTCGAGGCTGCTGTTAGCCCTCTCCGCCACCACCGCTTTCGTTTATCTCCTGGCACGTCCCCTCGGCGCCGGCGATTGGCAGGTGCTCTTCAAGGTTCAGTCCATTCTGCTGCTGGCGGTGGTGGGCTTTCGACTTGACCGATGGCTTGGAGGCGCGCTGACCGTTTCTTCGGTAGGCGACTTTTTCCTGGGAGTCCGGCGGTTGGGGAATCTGGATGGGGAGTCTCTGTTTCTGCTAGGACTCGGTTGGTTTCTCGTTGCCCATCTGGTCTATATCGCGATGTTCCGCGAATACCGGGCCTTGGTTTGGTGGAGACGCGGCCGGGCGCGGCCGTGGGGCGTGGTCACGATCCTGGTTGCCGTTGCCATTATGCTGGGAATCTTGCGGCAATCGCTCGGCTCGCTGCTCATCCCGGTTGTGGCTTATTCCCTGGTTCTGTCTGGCATGGGTATCAGCGCGATGCTGGCCGACCTGCGCACTTCTCTGGCCGCTTTTGGAGCCCTGTTGTTCATTGCATCCGATGCGATGATCGCGATCAGCAAGTTTCGCCACCCCTTTTCGTACAGCGGCGAACTCATCTGGATCACCTACTACCTGGCGCAATTTCTGATTTTGCGCGGCGTCCAGCGCCGCCACAGCCGGGAGTCGCGAACGCCATAGGTTGCGAGCCTGGCACTCCTGCGGGGCCCGGACCCCGCACCCCGTGCGCCATTGACCGCCGAATTCCCTTATACTGAATAAAATCGGTTATGTGCCGCGACCGAAGTCGCAGCGGCATCGGGGGCGTGTGAACTCAAATAAGCAGTAGACCCGGGTTGGAGAACGGTTAACCGATGTGGATCGTTGCATTAGCCCTCAGGCGCCCTTATACGTTCGTGGTGATGGCGATCGTGCTGCTTCTGCTGACGCCCCTCGTCATTCTGCGCATGCCGGTCGATGTCCTGCCTGAGATCAACATCCCCGTGATCAGCGTGGTGTGGACTTACTCCGGTCTTTCTCCCGAAGAAATGGCCGACCGGATTGTCATCAACTCCGAACGCTCCCTTACCGTTACGGTCAACGACATTGAACACATTGAGTCGCAGTCCCTCAATGGGTTTGGTGTAATCAAAGTTTTCTTCCAGCCTTCGGTGAATATCCAGACCGCGCTGGCTCAGACCACGGCAATTTGCCAAACGATCCTGCTCCGATTGCCCCCTGGAACGGTTGCCCCTATCATCATTACTTACTCCGCATCCTCGACCCCGATTGTCCAGCTGGGGTTGAGCAGTAAGACGCTGCCCGAGCAACAACTCTTCGACCTGGGGCAGAATTTCCTGCGGACGCAATTGGCGACGGTGCAGGGTGCGGCGACGCCGTATCCCTACGGCGGCAAAATACGTCAGGTCCAGGTGGACCTCGACCTGCCACGCCTTCAGGCCAATGGCCTCTCTCCCAATGACATCGTCAATGCGCTTAGCGCGCAGAACCTGATTCTCCCCGCCGGCAGCACCAAGATCGGGTCGCTGGAATACCAGGTCGAGATGAACGGCAATCCGGCGACCATCGCGGAGTTAAACGAACTACCGGTCAAGACCATTAAAGGCTCGACCATTTATATGCGTGATGTCGCCCACATCCGCGATGGCTTCGCGCCGCAGACCAACATCGTGCGCATGGACGGCGTGCGGGGCGCGCTTATGTCGATGTTGAAAGTCGGGAGCGCCTCTACGATCACGATTGTGGAAGGCGTGAAGCATGCCGCTGAGGTTGCTTCTCAGTACCTTCCGCCGGAGATGAAGATCACCCCGCTCTTCGATCAATCGCTGTTCGTGCGCGCATCGATCCGTGGGGTGGTGGTTGAGGCGATGACTGCTGCCCTCCTGACCGCGTGCATGATCCTGCTGTTCCTGGGAGACTGGCGTCCCACGATTGTCATCTCGATCTCGATCCCGCTTTCGATTTTCGTCTCCATCCTTGTGCTAAGTGCGCTCGGGCAGACCATCAACATCATGACCCTGGGCGGTCTAGCCCTCGCCGTCGGCATTCTCGTTGACGATGCCACCGTGGAAATCGAAAACATCGAGCGCAACCTGGCGCAAGGCAAGGAGATGAAACAGGCGATCTTGGATGGCGCCCAGCAGATCGCGGTCCCGGCCTTTGTTTCTACAATTTGCATCTGCATTGTGTTTGTTCCCATGTTTTTCCTGACGGGAGTGGCGAAATTTCTGTTTGTGCCGCTGGCCGAAGCCGTCGTCTTCGCCATGCTCGCCTCCTATTTCCTTTCGCGAACGCTCATCCCCACCCTCGTCATGTACATCATGCGCGGGCATGAGCACCGGGCGGCAGGGCCCAAGACGCTGATGGGGCGCTTTCAACGCGGATTTGAGGCCAACTTCGACAAGTTCCGCAGCGGCTACTATCAGTTGCTGGAAACCACCCTGCATCATCGCAAGCTATTTGCCGTCTGCTTCCTCGCGTTCTGTCTGCTGTCCTTGGGCTGGGTCTTCTTTCTGGGGCAAGATTTCTTCCCGTCGGTGGACGCAGGCCTCATCCGCCTGCACCTTCGCGGCCGCGCCGGTCTCAGAGTGGAAGAAACGGCTCGCCTCTGCGACCAGGTCGAAGACTATCTGCATCACGATCTCCCCAAGGGCGAAATCGTAAGCATGCTGGACAATATCGGATTGCCCAACTCATCGATCAATTTGTCCTACAGCAATTCGGGAGTGATCGGAACCAGCGACGCGGAAATTCTGGTCGGCCTGAACGAGAAGCACCAGCGCCCAACGGCGGAGTTGGTGCAGCAGTTGCGGCAGGAGTTGCCGCGGCGTTTCCCCGGTGTGGAATTCTTCTTCCAGCCGGCAGACATCGTCACTCAGATTCTGAATTTCGGATTGCCCGCTCCGATTGACATCCAGGTGATTGGCGCGGACATGCAGAGCAGTTACGCGATCGCTCAGCAGATTGCCAACAAGGTGCGCCGAATTCCAGGTACAGCCGACGTGCACGTGCAGCAGATGCTGGGCCTGCCGACGTTGCATCTTGATATCGATCGCAATCTCGTGACCCAGGTCGGCCTGAGTCCGCGGGAGGTAGCGCAAAGCGTGCTGGTTTCTCTCAGCGGCAGCTTCCAGACTTCACCCAGCTTCTGGCTGAATCCCGCTAATGGCGTTACCTATCAAATGGCGGTGCAGGCTCCCCAGTACCGCATGACGTCCCTACAAGACCTGCTGAATGTGCCGGTGAACGATCCTTCAGTTTCGGACGCGCAGGTGCTGGGCAACCTGGTGCAGTTGGTGCCGACGACGCGGCCGGCGGTGGTGTCGCATTACAACGTGCAGAACGTCATTGACGTCTATGCCAGCACGCAAGGTCGCGATCTGGGTGCTGTGGCCAAGGACACGCAGAAAGCCCTGCAGCCGTTCATTGATCATTTGCCGCGGGGCACGCGCATCGTGGTGCGCGGGCAAATCGAAACTATGCAGACCTCGTTTTTCGGGTTGGGCATCGGACTGCTGGGGGCGATCCTGCTGGTCTATTTCCTGATCGTCGTGAACTTCCAGTCGTGGCTTGATCCCTTCGTGATTATTACGGCCCTTCCGGGAGCGCTCGCTGGAATCGCATGGATTCTGCTGCTGACGCATACCACGTTGAACGTTCCGTCACTGACCGGAGCCGTCATGTGCATGGGGGTTGCGACGGCCAACTCGATTCTGATGGTTTCGTTTGCGCGCGACCGTATGCAAGCCGGCGTGAAGGCCGTACAAGCAGCTCTGGAGGCGGGCTATACCCGAATTCGTCCCGTCCTGATGACCGCCCTGGCCATGGTGATCGGCATGTTCCCCATGTCTCTGGGCCTGGGCGAGGGCGGCGAGCAGAACGCGCCGCTGGGCCGGGCCGTGATCGGAGGCCTGCTATTCGCGACCGTGGCGACATTATTCTTTGTGCCCTCTGTGTTCGCCATTGTTCACAGCCGCCGCGAAGCGCGGGCCGGGGTAGTGAAGCATTTCGACTGAGGGCTAGATTTCTTAGACGTCGTAGAAGTAATCATCCTCCAAGCATTATCATGGAGATCGGGATCAAGGAGCCATGCAGACCGAACTCGATACCAATCAGGCGACCGGAGAATCGCACCGCACTCAACCCCAGGTCACGCCGCCACCTGAACTTCCGCCGGCGCCTCCGCGCAAAGCCCTGATCACCGTCGCGCTGGTGATCGTGGTGCTTGCCCTGAGCGGAGCTCTGAGCATGGTAAACCGATTCCGCGACGCGCAAGCTCTGGCCAAGGAGACTGATGTTGATTCCGTCGCCACCGTCGTAGTGGTTCATCCCGTCGCCGAGAAGCCGGACGAGGAGTTGGTTCTGCCGGCATCATTGCAGGCGTACGAAGAATCCCCCATCTATGCCCGCACCAGTGGCTACCTGCTGCGCTGGTACAAGGACATTGGCAGCCGTGTGGCCAAGGGCGAACTGCTGGCGGATATTGACACTCCAGAAATCGATCAGGAATTGTCCCAGGCGCGCGCCACCCGCCAGCAGATCTCTGCCCAGTTGGAGTTAGCCAAAATTTCCTCGGATCGTTGGCAGAATCTGCGTAAGACGGATTCCGTTTCCCAGCAGGAGACCGACACGCAGACGAATGCCTACCAGCAGGCCTTGGCCAATCTGGCTGCGGCCGACGCCAACTTCCGCCGCCTCGAGCAGTTGGAGTCGTTCAAGCACGTCTACGCTCCGTTCGCCGGCGTGCTGATCAAGCGCAACGTCGATCCCGGCGCGCTCATCAACGCCGGATCGGCGGGTGTAGAGCTATTCATCCTTGCCCGGGTTGATCCCCTTCGCGTGTTCGTCAACGTGCCGCAGGCCTACTCTCCGGCGATCAAGGATGGAATGCCGGCCTACATTACGCTGCCGGAGATTTCCGGTCAGAAGTTTCGAGGCACCGTGACGCGCACCGCCCAGGCGATTGATCCAGCGACCCGAACCCTGCTTACCGAGGTCGATGTTCCCAACAAGGACGGTCGCCTGCTGCGGGGCTCCTTCGGCGAGGTGCATTTTGCGCCTAAGATCAACGCCGAAAAAGTTACCGTTCCTGTGAACGCCATGCTCTTCCGTCAGGAGGGCCCACGCCTGGCGATCGTTGGAGCAGACAATAAAGTGCAATTGCGGCCCATCACGATTGGCCGCGACTACGGCACCACGCTGGAGGTTTTGGGCGGCGTGAGCCTTGAGGATCGCATCATCATAAATCCCGCCGATTCCCTGGAAGATGGCCAGAAGGTCAACGTCGCCGCTGAAAACCAGGCAGGGAATCATTCATGAAGTGGTCGGCCGCGGCAGCGCTCTCAGCGGTCATGTGTCTCACGGGATGCGCCGTAGGGCCGAAGTATCAGCGCCCGCCGGTGCCAACTCCTCCGGCATGGAAGACCGAAGCGCCTTGGCGCGAAGCCGCGCCCAAGGATGCTATCCCCAAGGGAGTCTGGTGGGAAGTCTTCCACAACGAGGAACTGAACGGCTACGAGCAGCAACTGCTGGCTGCGAACCAGTCGCTCGCCGCCTCCCGCGGTCGCCTCGATGAAGCTCGTTCACTGGCGCGCGTAGCCTCGGCCGGGTTGTTTCCAGTAGCCACCGTGGACCCCAGCGCCTCCCGTAACCGATACTCGGGCAATCGCCCCTTAACGGTTACGCCCGGTGCCGCACTTTCGCAAAACGCCTACCAGATTCCATTCGCCGTGAACTACGAGGTGGATCTGTTCGGCCGGTACCGAAAGAATCTCCAGGCATCCAACGCCAGCCTGCAAGGCACAGCCGCCGATCTACAAAACGTGCAACTGGTCCTGACCGCGGAACTCGCCGCTGACTACTTCAACTTACGCGAACTCGATTCCGAAACTCAGGTCGTCCAGGAGTCAGTCAAGATTCAGCAAGAAGGCCTGGTCCTCGTAAACCATCGCCATGAAGGCGGAGTCGCGTCGGGGTTGGACTTGGCGCAACAGCAAACCCTGCTCGATTCCACAGTGACGCAACTTTATTTGCTCCAGCAGCAGCGCGCCCAGTTTGAGCATGCCATCGCGGTGCTAACTGGAAATGCGGCGTCCACATTCAGCGCGCCGGTCGCCCCATTGCACGCCACTCCGCCGCCAGTTCCCCTGGGGATGCCATCCGATTTGCTGGAACGGCGCCCCGACGTCGCCACCGCGGAACGAGCCATGGCCCAGGAGAACGCTCTCGTCGGAATCGCCAAGACTTCGTTCTACCCGCAGTTCACTATTTCCGGCGCGGGTGGCTTCCAGAGCACCAGTCTGGGCTCCCTGATCACCACACCCAGTGCCTTCTGGTCGCTGGGGGGAGATCTTCTGCAGCCCATCTTCAACGGTGGACGGAATCGTGCCAATCTCGCCGCCACCAAATCTGCCTACGACGAATCGGTGGCCAACTATCGCGAATCCGTACTTACGGCGTTCCAGCAAGTCGAAGATGGCTTGTCTGGCCTCAATTCCTTGTCGCAGGCAGCCGGAAGTCAGACCGCCGCGGTCACGGACGCCCGCCGCGCCCTGGAGATCGCGAACAACCGTTATGTTGGCGGCCTCACAACGTTTCTCGACGTCATCACCGCGCAATCCGTGCTGCTGACCAACGAGCGCCTATCCACTCAATTGCTGGGACAGCAAATGGTGGCGTCGGTTTACCTGGTGAAAGCGTTGGGGGGAGGCTGGGATGCATCCGCGATTCAGGCCGAACAGGTTCACCCGAAGCCTGGGCAGGCGCTTCAGCAGTAATGCCGCAGCCAGTGTTGGGCCAAAATACTCCCGATCGATGGGGAAACTGTGGTCACCAGAATCACATGGACGAAGGTAACCTCTATCCGGCCAATCGTGGCGATACCATGGTCGGAGCACGCCGTCCCTCCCCGACGGGATGCAGCGGAGACTTTTCTCATGCGTAAATTACGAAGGCTCTTAATTTTGCTTTCAGCAGGGGCGATGACTGCCGCCATCGCGGCATATGGCCAGGATGATTCGCCATCTCTGGGAGATGTTGCGCGCCAGTCGCGTCTGCAAAAACAGCAGAAGGACAATCAGGCCAAGGATGGAACCCCTGCGAAGGATGCCAAGAGTGCGTCGAGCAAAGACACTCCGGTAAAAGTCGCATCTGCAAAAGACCCCCAAACCAAGACGCCCAAGAAGATCGTTACTAACGACGAAATCCCGGAGCACATTGGTCCGACCTCGACTTTGCCGGTCAAGAGCAAGACTCCGGGCGCGTATACCCCTCCACCGAACTACGGCGACGGAAAGGTGCCGCCTGAGTACTGGAAAAGCCAGATTCAGGCGCACAAGGCCGCCATCGCTTCATTGCAGAGCCAGATCAGCAACCTGGCGGCGTCGATTCAATATGCCGGGGCCAACTGTGTTTCCAACTGCGTGGAATGGAACGAGGAGCAGCAGCGGAAGCAGCAGGAACTGGAATCCATGAAGTCGCAGTTGGAAGCGATGCAAAACCAGCTCGAAGACATGCAAGATATGGCCCGCAAACAGGGCTACGGCACCGCGGTTTACGATCCGTAGAAAGCTACGAACGCAGAAATCGCGGATGTACCCAACCCCTGGTCCATGTGGGGACGGCCGCCCTCGGCTGTCCGGCGGCCCAGGTGTATCGGGCCGCAGCGGCGCATGCCCCATCCCTATCTGCGCTTTCGCCGAATATAGTTTGGCTGAGCAACGGATGGTGTTGAAGAGTGGGATATTTCCGCAAATGCAACGCGCCCCGTGCAGCATGAATATTTCGGATCATCTTTCCCCATTCCCCAAAACCGCCCGCCCGTGCGAAATTAGTATGTGCCTCTAGTGGTTCGTCCATCCCCCATTCACTCGGTCGGTGTGTACACCACGACTCCGATCCGCAAGGGCGCCCGCGTGGTCGAGTACAGCGGACCGCGCATCACCCCGGAAGAAGCCGACCGCCTCTACGACGGCGCTCCCCGCACCTATCTGTACGGCCTGGATGACGGCAAAACCGTGATCGACGGCGAGGGTCTAGGCGCTTACCTGAATCACTCCTGCGACCCCAATTGCGAAGTCGATGAGATCAAAGGCCGAGTCTGGATCTTTGCTTTGCGCGACATTGCCGCCGGCGAAGAACTCGTCTGGGACTACAACCTCTACGACGACGAAGACCCCGCCCCCTGCTACTGCGGCTCGCCGAAGTGTCGCGGCACGATGTATTCGCGGGAATGGATGGCCAAGATGCGCCGCCGTGACGCGCGAAAAAAGAAACGAGAGGCGCAGGCCGCCACCAACGGAAAAACTGCCTAGAAACTTCCCCTGTCAGAACGTCACGTTCAAGCCGCGTAACCGGCGGCATTAGAAAGCCCGGCACGGAAGTGCCGGGTGGAGTGGGATAAGCGAGCGAGTCCCGTCAGGGACGACACCGAGCGCCCCAGTCTACCGATGTTCCGGCGCCTTCCCGTGCTCGCGCCATCCCTCAATAATCAGATACAGCACAGGAATGAAGAACAGATTCAGCAACGTCGACATGATCATTCCGCCAAACACGGTCGTGCCCACCGAGTGGCGCCCGTTCTCGCCCGCGCCCGTGGCGACTACCAGCGGCACCACCCCTAGAATGAACGCCAGCGACGTCATAAGAATCGGCCGCAAACGTATCGTCGCCGCCTGTACCGCCGACTCCACCAGCGGCACCCCACGCTCGCGCAATTGCTCAGCAAATTCGACGATCAGAATCGCGTTCTTGCTCGATAGCCCAACCAGCATCACGAGTCCGACCTGGCAGAACACGTCATTCTGCAACCCGCGGATCCACTGCGCCCCCAACGCCCCCAGCAGCGCCATCGGCACCGCCAGCAATACGATGAACGGCAGCACAAAGCTCTCATACTGGGCCGAAAGGGTGAGATACACCACCAGCGTCCCTAGCCCGAAGAGAAGCAGCGACGTTCCACCCGCCTGCAATTCCTCCAGCGACAGACCGGTCCAACTGTAAGAAAATCCTTGAGGCATCTTCGAAGCCAGTTGTTCCATGGCCGCGATCGCCTGGCCGGAGCTGTAACCTGGCTTGGGCGAACCGTCGATTTCTGCCGACCGGAACAGGTTGTAGTGGCTGATCACTTGCGGAGTCGTAGTCTGCGTGATGCTGATCAGGTTATCGAGTGGCACCATCGCGCCGGCGTCGGAGCGGACGTAGAACTCCTTCATGTCCTTTGCTTCCGACCGGAACTGCTTGTCCGCCTGCACATACACGCGATACGACCGGTTGTTGAAATCGAAATCATTCACATAGGCAGAACCCATGTACACGCCCAGCGTGTCGGTAATCTGCGACAGCGGTACGTGCAGGCTCTTCGCCTTCTCGCGGTCAATGGTCACCAGATACTGCGGGTCATTCGCGGTAAACGGAGTGTAGAGCCCCGCAATTTCCTTGCGCGCGGCCGACTGCCGCATCAGTCCTTGCGTTGCCCCCGCAAGTTCCTCGAGTTTGTGAGAGGCCTGGTCTTGCACGACGAACTGGAAGCCTCCGAATTGTCCCAGCCCTTGGATCGCCGGCGGCAACGTGGCAAACACGATGGCTCCCGATACGCCAAACAGCCGCGGACGAACCCGGTTCACAATTGCCGATGCAGTGTGCTCCTCACCTTTGCGCTGCCCGTATGGTTTCAGCGGCACGAAGATGAGTCCCTGGTTTGCCGCCGCTCCCGCAAAACTGAAGCCAGCCACGGAAAAAGTTCCTTCCGCTTCGGGCACGCCCGCCAACAAGCCGGATACCTGATTGCCGATCGCCTTCGTATATTCCAGCGACGCTCCCGACGGCGCTTGAATGACGATGATGAAATATCCCTGATCTTCGTCAGGTAAGAACCCTGTCGGCACGCGCAGGAACACAAAATAAGTGAGTCCCAGGCCGGCTAAAAACAGCACCGCCATTGCCAGTTTGTATTCCAGCACATGATGCAGCAGGCGACGGTACCCACGAGTGATGACAGCGACGCCATCGTCAAACTTTCGCAGCCACCACCACTTTTGTCGGTGGGAGTCGCGCAGAAAAATCGCCGCCAGCACCGGAGCCAGGGTGAGCGCGTTGAAGGCGGAAATGGCAATAGAAAACGCAATGGTAAGCGCGAACTGGCGAAACAGAATACCGGTCGTCCCGGGAAAGAACGCAACGGGTACAAATACAGCAACGAGCACCAGCGAGGTGGCGATGACGGCGCTGGTAATCTCAGCGGTGGCTGCTGCCGCCGCCTTGTGGGAATCATGTTCGCCCTCAGCCATGTGGCGTTCAATGTTTTCAATCACGACGATAGCGTCGTCGACGACAAGGCCGGTGGCGAGAGTGATGCCGAACAAGGTGAGCGTGTTGATGGAAAAGCCGAGTAATTTTACAAAGATGAAGGTGCCGATGAGCGAAACCGGAGTGGCGATAAAGTGAATCATCGTCGTCCTCCAGTCGCCTAGAAAGATAAAGATCACCAGGATGACCAGCAGAATCGCCGAACCTACGGTGAAGACCACGTCACGAATCGACTCACCTACGGCATCGGTGGTATCGAAGGCGAGCTTGTAATGCATCCCCGGCGGGAAACTCTTCGAAAGCCGCTCCAGTTCCGCGATCGCGAGCCGGTCGACATCGAGCGCGTTGGCGGTCGAGAGCTGTGTCACGGCGATCCCGACTGCATCCTGCCCGTTGAATTGCAGATCGGAAGCGTAGTTCTCTGCGCCCAGTTCGGCGTGACCCACATCTTTCAGGCGGACGAGAGTGCCGTCGGAGTTGGTTTTCAGAATGATGTTGTCGAACTGCGCCGCCTCGCTCAACCGCCCCACTGCCCGTACGCTGACCTGGTATTGTCGTCCCGCGATCGCCGGCTGCTGCCCCACCTGTCCGGCGGCGACTTCCACGTTTTGTTCCGAGAGCGCGCTCACCACATCGGGCGCCGTCAGGGCGCGTCCTGCCATCCGCACCGGGTCCAGCCACAGGCGCATCGAGTACTTGCGCTCGCCGAAGATGATCACGTCGGCCACGCCCGGAATGCGCTTTAGCGCGTCCTTGACGTAGACGTCGAGGTAATTGCTCATGAACAGGGTAGGGTATTTGTTGTTGTCGGAGATCACGGCCGCGCCGAAAACGAAGTTCTGCGAGGTCTTGGTCGTGGTGATGCCCACAGCCTTCACCGCGCCGGGCAGCCGTCCCTGCGCCGTGTTCACCCGGTTCTGAATGTCGACCGTGGCCAGGTCGGGATTGCGCGTCAGATCAAACGTGACGATCACGCTGCTGGTCCCATCGTTGCCGCTAGTGGAAGTGATGTACTTCATCCCCTCCGCGCCGTTGATCTGCTGTTCGAGGGGTATCGTGACCGCGCTCTCCACCGTCTGCGCGCTCGCGCCAATGTAGAAACTCGATACACCCACCTGCGGAGGCGCGAGGTTGGGAAACTGTGCGATCGGCAGCGTGGGTATCACGGCCGCGCCGCCCAATATGATCAGCAGCGCGCACACCGAGGCAAAGACAGGACGCCGAATGAAGAAATTAACAAACATAGGAAGTCGAGTGCCCCACTTCTCGCGCGTTCTTTGCGCGAGAAGTGGGGATTTTCAAAAAAATGCGAGCCCAAATCCTCTTCTTGAAGACATGCGAGAATCGGAAGGGCGAAGCCGCTAACTCTGCGGAATGACGGGCGCCCCGTCCAGCAAAAACTGCGTCCCGGAAACAATCACCTTGTCGCCCGGCTTGATTCCATCCTGCACTTCGAAATCGTTACCCACGGTTTGTCCTATCTTCAGAGGCTTCTGGCGCGCTACGAACGAGCCGCCATTCTGCGGTTCTGCTACAAATGCGAAATACTGCCCCGCCAGCCGCGAGACAGCGAGAATCGGCACCTGCGGGTTCTGGTGCGTTCCGAACACGACACGGGCGCGCACAAACTGCGATTGCCGAAGCGCATCGTTGCCGTTGGCGATTCGTGCCTTCACCAGCACCGTCTGCGTCGCATTGTCCACCTGGGGAGAAATGAAACTCACGCGTGTGTCCGCCAGCACTTTGCCGTTGCTGTCGATCACCTGCACTGGCAGGTTCATCTTTAGCTGTGAAGAATGCTCGATCGGCACGTAGACGTAGGCTTCCAGGCTGCCGGGTTGATCGACGGTCGTCAGTTGCGTCGCCGTGGTCACGCGGTCGCCCACGCGCACCGGAATATCTCCAACGATTCCACTGCGGGGAGCGACGACGTTGAAGTAGTGCAACTGCACTTCCTGCTCGCGTACCTGCGCTTCGAGCGCGTCCATCTGTGCCTGGGCCGCGTCCAGCGCGGCCTTCGCCTGGTCCAGATCCTGCTTGCTGACGACGCCTGCCGCGAAGAGTCCCTGGCTGCGATCGTACTGCTGCTTGGCCCAGCCCAGATTTGCCTGTTGCGCCGCTCGTGCGCTCTCCTGGCTCTTGACCGTCGCCTGCTGCTTGAGGGGATCGATTTCCACCAAGGCGGCCCCGGCCTGAACCCGGTCGCCCGAATGCACAAAGATTTGCGTGATCTGGCCCTCGACCTGCGGCATAATCACGGCGGAGTCGCGCGATTTCACCGTAGCCACATAGTCGGTGGAGTCATTAATCGCAATGGCCCGCGCCTCCATCACCTTGACCGGCATGGCGGGAAATCCACCTGCCTGCGGATTCCGCGCCGGATTGGCAGAGCACCCTATGCCGCTGGCCACCAGAACCGCGCACAAAACCTCTCTCGCGGCATGCCTTCGATATTTATTCCCCATGATTCCCTGAGTTGCCTAGCCTTCCGCGAATATGACGACCCATTACTTTACCCCTACCCGACGCAAAGGGAAAGCCAGCCTTATCGTTTTTGTGCGGAACAAAGCGTCCGCTCATAGACCCCTGCCGTACGCACTATTCGCTGGAGTTTTACCGCACGTATCATCCCGCGATCATCTTCCCCAGAATCTCCTTCAAAATTTTCGCCGTCACCGTCGCCGTCATTCCTGCAAGGTCCTGAACAGGGTTATATTCCACAATATCCGCGCCCACGATTTCTCCCTTGATCGCGTGCAGATGGGCGATCACTTCCCGCACCGACATCCCTCCCGGTTCGCGATGCGATACTCCCGGCGCAAACGCCGGATCAAGCACATCCATGTCGAACGAGATGTACACCGGCCCCGGCACCTTCAACCTCTCATACGCCGGCAAAGCCCGCATCTCCACCACATCGACGTCGAATCGACGCGCCTGCTCCCGCTGATGCCGGTTCATCGTCCGAATCCCAACCTGCACCAGTCGCTTTGCCAGCCCCGCCTCCATAATCCTGGCAAATGGACACGCATGCGACAGCCTGTTCCCCTCGAATTCGTCATACAGGTCGGGATGCGCGTCGAAATGAACAATCGTCAGCTCCCCACACTTCCGCGCAAACGCCTTTACCAACGGATACGTGATGGAGTGATCCCCGCCCAGTGATACCGGCCGTGCGCCCTGCTCCAGGATCTTTGCCACGCCCGCCTCAATGCCTGAGAGCGCGTCCTGATCGTCTAAAGCGAGGTCGCCCGCGTCTTCGTAAGCTCCGTCCCCGCCAAGATCCACCCCAGTTTCCGTCCAGTCGTTCGAAGCGCTGCAACCGAGAGCCTCCCGGATCATGGGAGGCGCCGCGCCCGCTCCCCGCAGATATGAGGAGCAAGAATCAAAACCGATTCCCAGCAGTGTTGGTTTGCCTGTCATAGGCGTCTGGCCCGTTTGCGGAATCATAAATGGAATGCACAAGAGGGACTTCGACCGGGTTGCGCTGTGCAAATTTTGTAACCTGTGTTTTACATTTCCATTTAAATTTGCGATTCACGTTTGCTATTCGCCTATTTTCAAATCGTCGGCAGGTTCAGCCTGTGCATATTTTTTGATCTGTTGTTCATCTCCGCTTCACTTTCCCGTAACCCGGTCCCGGCTACCTTCAGTGAGCACCTTTCTCTCTCAGGAGGAAATTCATGTCTAGACCCGGTTTCCTGGCGCAAGCCAGGCAACACGTTGCCGTGGCCACGAGCCTAGTTGCGCTTGTCGCAAATCTCGGAGCGCCGCTTCCCGCGTCCGCTGAGGATGATCATAGGACCGCTACCCCCATCAAGCATGTAATTGTGATCATTGGAGAAAACCGCACCTTCGATCATGTGTTCGCCACCTACAGGCCCGGCCACGGCGAGCACGTCTCCAATTTGCTCTCCAAGGGCATCGTCAATGAAGACGGAACACCAGGCCCCAATTTCTTTCTGGCCGCCCAGTCTACGGCCACCGACACCGCGGCCGACGGTTACCAGCTGAGTCCATCGGGAAATACGACCTATTCCGTGCTGCCGCCGGTGCTCGCCGGAGGATATACGACGGCCCCGTTCCCCGACGCGGCGACGGCCAAGCAATTTGAGAACGGCCTCCCCGACGACTACTACAAATACCTGGCCTCCGGCGGTACGGGACTTTCCCACGGAGACGTCGACACTCGCATTCCGAACGCCACGACTCTGCCCAACGGTCCCTTCCAGCTAACCTCCAAGACACACCCCTACGATGCCTACGACAACAGCCCAGTCCACCGCTTCTACCAGATGTGGCAGCAGTTCGACTGCAGCGCGGCCAGCGCCACGAGGCGAACCCCAGCGGATGCAAGGCCGACCTGTTCCCCTGGGTTGAAGACACGATCGGGGCCGGATCCAACGGGTTTGCCCAGGCGGCTGGCTTCACCGACACCACCACCAAGGAAGGCTCGACTGCCATGGGTTTCTACAACATGCTGCAGGGCGATGCGCCTTATCTCAAGTCTCTTGCCGACCACTACGCGATGAGCGACAACTTCCACCAGGCCGTGATGGGCGGCACCGGCGCCAATCACGTGATGCTGGGCACCGGCGACGCGATCTGGTTTAGCGATGGCAACGGCAACGCCGCCGAGCCCCCGCACAATGTGTTCATCAGCGCCGGCGTTAACAGCGGTACGGTCGATGAAATCGAGAACCCCAATCCGCAACCGGGCACCAACAACTGGTTCACGCAAGACGGCTATGGCTCCGGTTCCTTCGGCTCCGCCTCCTCCGGCGGCGGAACCTACACCAATTGTTCCGACACAACCCGCAGCGAAGTTGCACAAATCATCAACTACCTGGGTTCACTGCGCCGCCCCATCAACTCCGATTGCCAAGCCGGTCACTACTATCTGTTGAATAACTACAACCCCGGCTACCTCGGGGACGGAACCAGTGCTTACACTTCAGCTGTCATGTCCGATCCCGGCCAGACGGTCTTCGCCATTCCGCCCTCGCCCCTGCGGGGCATCGGCGACGCGCTGATGGAGAAGAACATCTCGTTTGCCTATTATGGCGACCAGTGGAATACCTATCTGGCCAACCCTGACAACAACTACGTCACCGCAGACAACACCTTCTGCAACATCTGCGACTTCTTCCTGTACCAAACTTCGATGATGAGCAGCGCCGCCGGTCGTGCCCACAATCAGGACACGATCAACCTGTACAACGCGATCAAGGACGGAACTTTACCGGCGGTCTCCTTCGTGAAGCCCGACGGCTGGCTGGACGGTCATCCGGCTTCTTCCAAGCTGAATCTGTTCGAAGGCTTCGTGAAGAAGATCGTCGATGGAGTCCAGGCTAACAAAGAGTTATGGGCAAGCACCGCCATCATCGTCACCTTCGACGAAGGCGGAGGCTACTACGACTCCGGCTACATCCAGCCTCTGGACTACTTCGGCGACGGCACCCGAATTCCCACACTGGTGGTTTCTCCCCACACTCGTCCCGGACACATCTCTCACAGCTATACCGACCACGTTTCAATCCTGAAATTCATCGAAGCGAACTGGGGATTGGCTCCGGTGACCAGTCGCAGCCGTGACAATTTCCCCAACCCCATTGCTAGCCAGCGGAACCCCTACGTTCCGTTGAACACGCCAGCGATCGGCGACCTGATGGACCTGTTTGATTTCGGCGATCACGGGCGGTAGTAGCGGATTTTCGCGGAGGTGGTTCGTTCTTCTTCTCTGACCCGCAGGCCCGGGTGCCCATTTCTCGCGCGTTCTCTGCGCGAGAAGTGGGGATCCCTGAAAAACGACCACACTGCGATGGCATGTGTGTAGCGGGCACTCATGCCCGCTTGCTTGCCGCACCAATAAAGCTAACGAGCAGTCAGCGCTGTCCCCGAGCGTCCAAAGAGCCAAACCGGTCGCGAATCCTGCGCCCCTCGCCCCTCATCCTTTATGCTAGTAGTTGCACTCTTATGACTCCGAAATCTGAGACCTTCAACGGCGCCTCCAGCGCCGCTCTTGCCGAAACCACCAACGGCTCCAACCCCGAACGGGAACGCGTCTTCAGCGCCTATCGCCAGTGGGGATACCTCGAGGGCGATCTCGACCCCCTCGGCTTCCTCCGTCCCCGGGCAGCCCCTGAACTCGAGCACGACGGCGCGTACGCCCGCGAAGCCCGCGCCATTTATTCCTCGACTATCGGCGTTGAGATCAACCACATCTACGCCCCCGAGCGCCGGCGCTGGATCTACGAGCGCATGGAATCCGAACCGCCCGAGGAAGACCAGCAGGGCATCCTCGACCTGCTCACCCGCGCCGACATCTTCGAGCAGGTTATGCAGCAGCGCTATTTGGGCAGCAAGCGCTTCTCGCTCGAAGGCGTCACGGCTCTCATCCCCCTGGTCGACGAAGTTCTAGAGTCGGCGTCCCGTCTCGGCGCCATCGAGTTAGTCATGGGCATGAGCCATCGCGGACGCCTCAACGTTATAGCTCACGTGGCCCGGCGCCCTGCCGAAGAAATCTTCGCCGGATTTGAAGATGTTGACCCGCGTAGTGTCCTCGGTTCCGGCGACGTGAAGTACCACATGGGCGCCACCGGCGAGTACACGACACGCAGCGGTGGCAAGGTTCATATTCATCTGGTCTCAAACCCAAGCCACCTCGAAGCCGTCGATCCCGTCACGGTAGGACGGACTCGCGCCAAGCAAGACCGCACCGGCGAAGGCGGACAAGAAAAATATCTCCCGCTACTCGTCCACGGCGACGCCGCATTCGCCGGACAAGGCATCCTCGCTGAGACCATGAACTACGCCGACCTCCCGGGATACACCGTCGGCGGCACCATCCACGTCGTGGTCAACAACCTGCTCGGATTTACCACGAGCTATGTCGAAGAGCACTCGACACGTTTCGCCGCCTGTATCGCCCGGCGCCAGTCGATCCCCATTTTCCATGTCAACGGCGAAGATGTCGACGCCGTCGTCCGCGTGGCCCGCATCGCCACCGAGTACCGCTACAAATTCGGCACCGACGTGGTCATCGATCTTATCGGCTACCGCCGCCACGGCCACAGCGAAGTCGACGATCCCACGATCACCCAACCCCTGCTCTACAAAAAGATCAAAGAGCATCCGCCGCTCTGGGAAATCTACGCCGACGATATCGGCGCCTCCGACGCCCAGGCACGAGCCGAAGCGATCAAAGCTGAGTTTGAAGCCGCCCAGAAAAAGGCCGGCAGCATCAGGCACAAACCGACTCTGCGCGACCTCCCCAAGTACTGGGGCAAATATTTCGGTGGCCTCCACCGCCCCGAATACGAAGTTGAAACCGGTCTGTCATCCGAGGAACTGTCAGAACTCACCAGTCGCCTCACCACCTATCCCGACGGCTTCCACATTCACCCGAAGGTGAAGAAACTCCTCGAACAACGCGCCGAGATGGGATCGGGTAAGCGCGCCGTCGACTACGGCATGGCCGAGGCCCTGGCCTTTGCCAGCCTGGTGAAAACGGGCATCCACGTGCGCTTTAGCGGCCAGGATTCCCGTCGGGGTACTTTCAACCAACGCCACTCCGTTCTCGTGGATATCGAAAACGAGAACGAATACGTGCCGCTGGAAAACATAACGCCCGATCAGGCGCGCTGCGAGATCTACAACTCCACGCTCTCCGAAGCCGGAGTCCTGGGCTTTGAATACGGCTACAGCCGCGACTACCCGGAATCGCTGGTCCTGTGGGAAGCCCAATTCGGCGACTTCGTCAACGTGGCGCAGGCCATCATCGACCAGTTCATCAGCGCGGGCGAAGCCAAGTGGAATCTGTTATCCGGAGTGGTCATGCTGCTGCCTCACGGCTACGAAGGCCAGGGACCGGAGCATTCCAGCGCCCGTATCGAGCGCTTCATCCAACTCGCCGCCAAACACAACATCCAGATCGCGCAGCCGTCCAACGCCGCGCAGTATTTCCACCTCCTGCGCCGCCAGGCGCTGCGCCACTGGCGCAAGCCGCTGGTCGTGTTTACGCCCAAGAGCATGCTGCGCCATCCTGACGCGAGTTCGCCTGTCGAAGATTTCACCCACAAGAATTTTATGAACGTCATCCCCGACACAGAAGTTGGCGAAGCCGACCGCATCCTGATCTGCACTGGGAAAATCGGCCACGAACTCCAGGCCGAAAGGAAGAAGAGAAAAGACACCACCACAGCGATCTTGTTTCTGGAACAACTCTACCCGTTCCCCGAGCAGGAGGTCGTCGCCGAATTCGACCGTCACGGCCAACACGCCGACATCGTCTGGGTGCAGGAAGAGCCTGCCAATATGGGCGCGCTTTTCAATATGCTCCCGCGCCTGAAACGAATCTCCGGCGACCGCCCGGTCCTGAGCGTAAAACGCAGCTCCGGCGCCAGCCCCGCAACGGGCAGCACCAAAGCGCACGAAGTGGAACAGAAGACGCTGTTAACCCTGGCCTTCACCACGAAGTAATAGTGGTTGTCGTGCGTCCAGGGCGGAATCTCAAGAGCCCTACTTCGAAGCCCCGGGGGGCGGCATATGTTAGCCCAGGACGTAAGTCCTGGGTAGGGACGAAAAAGGGGAACAAGTCCCGTAAGGACGACAGAATTCTACTCCGGTCGTTCCGTAACCGCCTTCCCCCCTGCCCCTGGTAGCTTCGCCTTCGCTCCTCCGGCGGCCTCCCCTGTCAGCAACTCTTCCAAAGTCCTGTACGCATAAATTGTCGGCGCATGGTTCGCCATCAGCCCACCCGTATCGGCCGTCGGACCATAGTTGCTGTGCACCTCCCGCCCCAGCATGCGCAGCATCGCCATCAGTTGACCGCGATGATGCGACGAATGCGTCATCCGTCTCACCATCACCCACGCCCGCGAGCGCTGCACATCAAAGAACTTCGTGTCCTCCTCCCACCATGACTCGCTCTTCGACTGCAAGACCGCGAGCCGCTTCCCGCTGTCCTCCGTATATCGCCGCATGAACTCCAACCGCGTCTCAAGCTTCGGCGATGGGGGTGCACCAACGTCAATTCCCAACATGGTTCGAAACCACAGGTCCTCGCTTACGCACTGATGCACCATCTGCTCGAGCACGCTGCGTCCCCGAGGATCTCCGTCGCGCGGTCGCACTCGCAAATCCTCATCCCTGAACTCGCTCCACACGCTAACCACCTTGACTCGCTCGGTGGCGTATGTCTCAACCAGCATCGCGTATCTCATAGCCTGCAAATGTTAACTCAATCGCGGAGATTCCTGGGTGCCCCATGTCTCGCGTCCGTTGCGAGACGTGGGGATGTCTGCCGGATGGTAATCTAACTCTCCGACGACTCCATGCCCCGGCGCTCCCAACCTCTGCGCATCGCCATCGACACGGGCGGCACCTTCACTGACTGTGTCTGGATCGAGCGTGGCCGCGTTCGCATGCTCAAAGTCTTCTCTACACCCGCCGATCCCTCACAGGCCATCGTAGATGCCCTCAGCAAAATCGCGCCTACTGGAGAATGCATCCTGCTGCACGGCACCACCGTCGGAACCAACACGCTGCTCGAGCGTAAGGGCGCCCGCACCGCGCTCGTCACCACCGCCGGATTCGAAGATGCCATTGAAATCGGTCGCCAGGCCCGCCCCAAGCTCTACGACTTTTTCTTCGACCGCATTGAGCCGCTGGTCCCGAAAGAGCTCCGCTTTGGCGTGAATGAACGCACCGCCAGCGACGGCGAAATCCTGATCTCGCCCACCGCCGAAGACGTGCGCAATCTCGCCGAGCAGGTCGCCGCCGCGAAGCCAGCATCCATCGCCATCTCCCTACTCTTCTCGTTCGCGAATCCAAAGAGCGAACTTGAAGTCGCCAATGCTCTCGCGCGCGTGGGGGTCCCACTCTCCATCTCGCACCAAATCCTCCCCGAATTCCGCGAGTACGAACGCACCTCGACGGTAGTAATCAACGCCTACCTCCAGCCGGTCATACAGCGCTATCTGGAAAACCTGGAATCCCGCGCAAAAAGCATCCGTAGAGACGTTGCTGGCAACGTCTCTCTCACCACAAGCACGAAAACCCGGGGCATCAACGTCCCCGCCCCCCGCGTCTTCGTCATGCAATCCAGCGGAGGCATCACCACCCTTTCCACCGCCGCCCGCGAGCCCGTCCGCACCGTTCTCTCCGGCCCAGCCGGAGGCGTGGTCGGCGCAGCGGCCACCGCCCGCGCCAGCGGATTCGATCGCATCATCGCCTTCGACATGGGAGGCACCTCCACCGATGTCTCTCTCGTCGAAGGTTCGATCCACACCGCGACCGACGCGCAGATCGCGGGCCTGCCCATCAGTGTTCCCATGCTCGACATTCACACCGTCGGCGCCGGCGGAGGCTCCCTCGCCCGCTTCGACGCTGCTGGCGTCCTACGGATCGGCCCTGAATCCGCCGGTGCCGATCCCGGGCCCATCTGTTACGGCCGGGGCACGCAGCCCACCGTCACCGACGCAAATCTCCTCCTCGGTCGACTGCAGCCAACACGCTTTCTCGGTGGAGATTTCACCCTCGATCTCGACCGTACCCGTCGTGTCACGCAAGAATGGCTGAAGAAACAGGGCTCAAATCTGGCTCTGGAAAAATTCGCCGCCGGAGTCGTCCGCGTGGTCAACGCCACCATGGAAAAAGCCATCCGCGTCGTCTCCATCGAGCGCGGTCGCGATCCGCGCCATTTCGCACTGGTCGCTTTCGGCGGCGCCGGAGGCCTGCACGCCTGCGCCCTCGCCGAGGCCCTCAGTATTCCGCATGTCATCATCTCTGCCCTACCCGGCGCACTCTCCGCCGTCGGAATCCTCTCTAGTGACGTGGTGAAAGATCGCTCGCGCACCGTTCTGTGGCGGGTCTCAGGAAGAGTTCCTACAGTGCAATTGAATCGAGAGTTTGCAGCGTTAGAGAAAATTGCCGCCACAGATTTTCGCCATGAAGCCTGGCAGGGAAGAGCCCACCACCACCGCAGCGTCGACATGCGTTACCGCGGCCAGGGCTACGAACTCAACATCCCGCTCACGAAGAACCTGCTGCGCGACTTCGAGCAAGAACATCTCCGCCGCTACGGCTACACCCATTCAAATCGCGAGGTAGAAGTGGTAACCCTCCGACTGCGCGCAGTCGTAAAGTCCCAACAGCCCCGAATCACCCGAGACCATGTGGGGACGGGCACTCTTGCTCGTCCAGGCCGAGCAAAGCTCGGCTCGATTTCCTCACCAGAAAGCCCAGTCCTCTTCGACAGCAAGAAACTCCCCACGAAGATCTACTCCCGCGACGAACTTCGCCTAGGCAAAAAATATGCCGGTCCCGCGATCATCACCGAGTACAGCGCCACCACAGTCATCCCGCCCGGCAAGCAGTTCCATCTCGACCGCGCGGGAAATCTGCTGATCGTTATTTAACAACGCTTCTTACGTCGTGCTCTTCTTCTGTCGTCTGTAGAACCGTTGGAACTTGGCCCGGTTTCCGCACTTGGTCATGTCGCACCAGCGCCGCCGATGGTTCTTGCTGGTATCGAGAAACAGCCACAGGCAAGTCTTTGATGCGCACGCGCGCACGAACGCCAGTTGATCAGAAGCCAGCAGATCGGCCGCCGAGCGCGCGATCGGCCACAGCGGAGTTTCGAAGTCGTCAGGCACGGCATCGAAGCGCCATTCAAAACTGCCATTCACTTGCACCAGGCGCGAGCGTTGCGCGGCTGCCTGCACGAGCTGGTTGAAAGTGGCGAGCGCTGCCTGAGGTACAGGTTTCTTCTGCACCAGGGCCCAGAAGACTGAATGCATCGCCTCTCGCAACTCGATCGCTGCGTTCAGGGCCCGCTGGGCTGCTTCCGGAGACCTCTGGCTCCGCTCAAACAAACGGTCTACCTGCGCCGGATCGAGAATGCCAGTGTCTTCGCCAAACCGTGCCAGGTCAATGTAGCTCGCAAGCAGTTCCTTCGGTTCGCTGCTGAAACGGTCGTCCAGCGTGTTGATGAAGTCAAGGCACAACGCACCGGCAACGAGCTCAAAGCGCGGTGGACGGCGACGTACGATTTTTCGGTTCTCTTTCGTAGTTCCCATATTACGCAGTACCTTCATTATCTAACCATTAAAATGTGATTGACAAGTTAGGGTTTCGAGATTAACATCAACCTAACCTATTAAACTACGTTAAGAGGTTAGATTGTGTTCTTCCACGAACCGACGCAAATTATGGCCCTGATTCGCAACCGCAGGCTCACAACTGAAAAGATGATTAACATAGGAGGCAGACCAGTGATTGTGCACCAGCCGCGCCCATCTCCGACTGGCCACGACCGTGGCGAAGCCATCAAAATGGCGCTGGCGTTCGCGGCGGTCTATCTGGTTTGGGGCTCGACTTACCTTGCGATTCGCTATGCCGTCGAAACCATTCCACCGCTCGTGACCGCGGGCGTTCGACACTCGATCGCTGGTGCAATCATGCTGGCATGGGCTTGGGCGCGCGGATTCCGTCCCAAACGCGAGCACTGGATTTCAGGACTCATCGTCGGCGCATTGTTCTTCCTGGTGGGGCATGGGACGCTGCACTGGGCCGAGCAGTACGTGGGTTCGGGTCTGGCGGCGCTGCTGATCGCGACCGAGCCAATGTTCATCCTCGTTCTTGCCTGGTTGATGGGCCAGCAGCGGATCAGCCGGAGGAGCCTGCTGGGTCTGCTGGTGGGGGTGGTCGGCGTGGCGATGCTGACGGGTGCAGAGCTCACGGTGAAGGGCTCAAGCCTGCTCGGATTGCTGGCGGTATTGTTGGGTTCACTGGCGTGGTCCGCTGGAGTTGTGATTTCTCCCAAGCTGAAGCTGCCCACCGACGCGCTGGGACGCACCGCGCTCCCGACGATCTGCGGCGCGGCGATGCTGCTGATCGCCGCCGGTCTGACCGGTGAGTTCCAAACCACTCATTGGGCCAGCATTTCATTGAAATCGTGGCTGGGTTTGGCGTACCTCATCGTGTTCGGGTCGGTCATCGCGTTCACGGCGTACACCTGGCTGCTGCAGCGGTGCCCGCCAGCGCTGGTAGCGACTCATACCTATGCCAACCCTGTGGTTGCGGTGCTGCTGGGGTGGCTGCTGGCTTCCGAGCAGTTGAGCGTGCGGGTGGCTGTGGCGTCGGTGGCGATCCTCGGAGCGATCGCACTGATTCGTCGGGGCGAGAAGACAGCGGCGCCAACAAATTCAAAAGCGACCGCCATGACCGCGGAGGCTGAGCTGCGCCCTGCGGTCCGGAGGGTGTCATGATCAGCCGGGTGTGGCATGGATGGACCACGCGAGAGAATGCCGACGCGTACGAGACGCTATTGCGGAACGAAGTGCTGCCGGGCATTCATCGGGTGCGCGGATTCAAGGGCGCGCAGGTGCTGCGGCGGGACCTGAGGGATGAGGTAGAGTTCGTGACCATCACGCTGTTTGATTCGCTCGAGGCGGTGAAGCAGTTCGCGGGCGAAGACTACGAGGCTGCGGTCATTTTACCGGAGGCTCACCGATTGTTGGTGCGCTTTGACGCACGCTCGGCGCACTATGAGACGGTTTTCAGTCTCGAGTAGGACGCCATACTTCCGCGAGACCATTCCAACGACCTCGAGCTACGCTAGAGACTCCCTCCTTTAGGCTTACCTTGGTCCGTCGTGAGCTATCATTTGCTCACTGCAGGGCTGGCGTTCGGAGATTTGACGGCGCGTCTTTACCGCGCTCTCTTCCATAGTCCTTCAGAAGATGAAACGAGAGTTGGAACCGAAGGGCTTTGCGGTGCGTAACGGTACCAGGGAAAGCTGTGGGTTAACGGGGAGAAACGGAATGGAGCATAGCCTTGGGCCAACCGATAACCAGTCGCGGGCCGACACCGTGCTGCTGCTGGGCATCGCGGGTGCGATCGCAGTCGTCCACGTGCTGACGAACAACCGTTACGGCCTTCATCGCGATGAGCTGCAGACTTTGAGCGATGCGCTGCACATGGACTGGGGTTTCGTGGCGTATCCGCCGTTCACACCGTTTGTGGAGCGCCTCAGCCTGGCGATCTTCGGACACTGGCTAGCGGGGTTGCGCCTGTTTTCGGTCATAGCGCAGGCCCTCGCGGTCGTAGTGACGGGGTTCATGGCACGGGAACTAGGCGGTGGCCGGCTGGCGCAGGCCACGGCTGCGCTGGCGGTCGCGCTCGCGCCGTTGGCGCTCTTCGAGGGGACCGAGTTCCAATATACGACCTTCGACTATTTGTGGTGGGTGCTGATCGCCTATTTCGTGATCCGCCTGCTGAAGACCGAGGACCCTCGGTGGTGCCTGGCGATTGGCACGACCGTCGGGGTGGGACTGATGACCAAGTACACGATGGGCTTCTACTTAGCCGGCATCGTGGGCGGGTTGCTGCTGACGCGGGCACGGCGCTTTCTCACGAGCAAGTGGTTCTGGGCAGGGATCGCACTGGCGGTCGTGATTTGCCTGCCGAATCTGCTGTGGCAGGTGCGGCACGATTTCATTTCGCTGCATTTTCTGCAGCATATTCACAAGCGCGATGTAGGCGAGGGGCGAGCGGAGGGATTTGTGCGCGAGCAGTTCCGCATCTGTACTAATGTCTTTTCGGCGCCGCTGTGGATCGCCGGGTTGATCCGTTTTTTCCGCGATCGGCGCTACCGAATGCTGGGGTGGATGTTCGTGATCCCTCTGGTGCTATTCATGGTCGGCAAGGGACGTTTCTATTACCTGGGAGCGGCGTATCCCATGCTGCTGGCCATGGGCGCGGTGGCTGGGGAGCGCTGGGTCGCGTCTTTGAAACGGGGCTGGCGGTGGGCCGTGGAGGGTGCGCTGTTCACCGGGATGGCGGTCTTTGGGTTGTATTTTATCGCGGTCATCATTCCCGTCGCGTCCGGCGGCCCGCTGAGGGAATTCGCGCTCAAGAACAACGGTGATCTGCGCGAGGAAATTGGCTGGGACGACCTGGTCAAGGCCGTCGCGGCAGTCCGGGATTCTCTGCCTGCGGAGCAACGAGGGAATTTCCGTGTGGTGGTTGGGAACTACGGCGAGGGGGGCGCGGTCGAGATTTTGGGTCCAGCGTACCAACTGCCGCCGCCAGTCAGCTTAACCAACTCGGCGTGGCTACGCGGGTATCCCTCGCCGCCGCCATCCACCTTGATCGTTGTGGGCTGGTCGCAGAGGCAAGTGGACGAGGCGTTTACGGCGTGCAGACTCGCCGGGCACAACGGCAATCCGTATGGCGTGGAGAATGAAGAGAGCAAGGACCATCCGGACATATTTGTTTGTGGCGGGCCGCGCCAACCTTGGGCAGAGTTCTGGGAGGATCACCAGAGATTTGGGTGAGGCACAGAACGCAAGAACAAAAGCCCCACTTCTCGCAAAAGCGCGAGAAATGGGGCACCCGGTTACCTTTTTCACCCACAGTACTACCGCAAGATGTAGACGACCCAGGGGGCGATTCGCGTCTCGCTCACCCAGGGATAGGGTTCGTCACCTCTGGCCATAGGCTTGCGCACTTCCACAACTTCAAGGCCGGAGCGGCCATAGACTTCCAGGTAAGACTCGTGTGGCCAGAGTATGTCTACCGCGGGCGAGCGATCTTCGAAATCCGTGGTAATGATTTTCACCGGATCTCCAGGCCTGGCATTGTGATTCTCAGGGAAGGCCTTAGTGGAAAACGACGCCCACTCGTTCACATAAATCTCTGGCGCGGAAACGATGTTGACCAGGATGCCGTCAGGCCTGAGCAATTCGCGCAGGCCACGAAATAAGCGGCTTTTTGTTTCCGCGCCGGGAATGTTGTCGAACGTGAATGCGGATTGAATGAGAGAAAAACCTGCGCGGGGCAAGGCGCTCATGTCGTCGCCTGGAATGAGGCGGTAGTCACCTTGCGGATCGATCGCGCGCGCCTGCGCGATCATCTTGGCCGAGATGTCTACGCCGATGACCTCAAATCCAAGCTGGCCGAGAAATCTGGTCGACCGTCCGGCTCCGCAACCGAAGTCGAGTGCCGCGGTTCCCTTCACATGGGCATGGAAGAGTTCGGGCAAGTCGCGGAACGCAAGGTGGTAAGTATTCGCAAATTCGAGTTTTGCGTAGGCTTCGGCGCGGGCCGCGTTTTCGTAGCAATTGACGAGGTCCGGCAAAGATCACCCTCTGTTCTGCGAATGACTCATACTCTTCGGTCAATATACGCTCCCGGTGGTCTGCTTTCCTCAAGCTCCGGTCGCTCTTACCCATGTGAACAAAGGCCCCACTTCTCGCAAGCGGCGCGAGACATGGGGCACCCGCTGCCACGATTCTCTGGCAAAGTCGCGAGGGCGGCAGGAATTCGATCGGAAGAATCGTTGGCGGACATTGTGGTGCTGCAGCAGGCGGACAGAGCCTCCGTGAGCTTGTCGAAGGGAATGTCCGCCTAACACGTCAGTGGTGCTGGTCGCGGCGGCGGAGGTAGTCGATGAACATTTGTTCGACGGGCTTGTCGTAGGCCATGAGGACGTGGCGGACGGTGTGTCCACTGACGAAATGGCAGACCTCTTCGGCGAGATTCTTAGCGTGATCGCCGGCGCGTTCGAGGGACTGGGTCATGAAGATGACCTGCAGGCTGGCCTGGCGGTGAACGTTTTCGGGATTCTCGATGTGGCGCAGGAAGATCAGGTTGCGGAGGCGGTCCATCTCGGCGTCGGCGCGGAGGACGTCGATGGCCTTACCGATTTCGCGCTCGGAGAATGCGCCCCCGCAATCGGTCAGCATTTTTTCGAGGATGGTGGCCATTTGCGTGAGGTCGCGCGTGTCTTCGGAATCGATGCGGCCGCCGGTCGCTTGCGCACTATTAGCGAAACTGAGCAGCAGATCGCCGATACGCTCCAGGCCGATCATGAATTTCATGCAGGCGAGGAGTTCGCGCGCCTCGGCGGGGCCAACTTCCGTGATGGCCGTGGTGACGCCGCTGTCAATCTCCATGTCAATGGTGTCGAGTTCGCGCTCGCGCTGGCGAAGGGAGTTGAGCAGGGAATTGGAGCCAGTGGCAATGCCTTCCGCCGCGGCTCCGGCGGCTTCTTTGGCCAGGCGGCAAGCTTCGACGGTGCGGCGCACGATGTAATGATGGGCCGGTTCGGGATTCGGGCTCTTGATCGCGGTACTCATAACGGCATCCGCCGGGCGAGAACGTTGGCGACGAAGCGGTCTTGCGGCCTTGTCGTCACGATTCCGCCGTTCCTGAAATGGGATGGCCAACGGCTAAGGATAATTCTTCTTGTGGATTTCGTGGTTAATAAGCTGTGAATTTTTCGCGCTATCTTATCGATATCGCCGGCCGTGTCAGAGACTACTGTCTGCCCCAAATTGACGGAATGCAAAGCGCTGCGGCCTGTGGTCTTCGGGAAGCGAAAGAGTCGCCGGGGCTTTGCTGGTTAGCAAGTTCGCTACGGAGGAACTCGATATCGTTTCAGGAGCGTCACTGCATTTACACGCTACCAGCCCGTGGCTACAATGTGGGACGCTCGGCAAACCCAGGGCCCACGGAACAGACGAGGGTCACCCCACATAAACAACCCCTTGCATGTGAGATGGACTCGGACCATTGTTTTCGAGGCCTGATCTTCGAGGAGGATGGATATGAAACGGACTCGGACCACACAGACCGCAACCTTCGCACTGCTGGCCCTGGTTGTTGGGATCAAGGCTCTGGCGAGTGCACAAACTTATACCAGCTTCGATGCCGATCCGCATGCAACATTTCCGCACCGGATCGACTCGACCGGCCGAATTGTGGGGACAGTTTTTTCGCTGAATCAGGTGTACGGCGGATTCGTGCGCAATACCGATGGCAGCATTGTGCTGATCGATGTTCCGGGCGCGATCTCAACTGACTTTGTGACGTTTGCAACGTCGGGCCAAGTTGCGGGCAGCTACAGCGACTCCTCGCATGTGGAGCACGGTTTCTTCGGGCCCATTGGAGGACCGTACTCAACGTTTGACGTGGTAGGAGCGAAGTCGACAGATCCAACCGGGGCGAACTCAACGGGACAGATCATCGGAGTGTGGTCGGATTCCGCAGGAACTTGGCACGGTTTCTTGCGAAGCGCGAGCGGGTCAATCACAAACCTGAATGCTCCCGGCGCGGTGACGACGAGCCCAGGAGACATCAATACATCGGGCCAGATTGCTGGGCTGTTTACCGACGCGTCGGGCGCCACGCACGGGTTCATCCGCAGCGCGACCGGCACATATACCACCTACAATCTGCCGACCGGCGCCAGCGGAGCGTGGGTGTATATGAACGACGTCGGACAGGTGGCCGGTTCGTATCACGGCACGGACTCCGTTTACCACGGGTTCTTGCGGGACTCGAACGGGACATTCACTTCATTCAGCCTGCCGGGGACGCAGACGTACGTCAATGACATCAACCAAGGCGGTTCGATTGTGGGGCAGTACGGGAGCCATAACACTGCACATCATGGATTCCTGAGAAGGCCGGATGGAACGACGGCCACCATCGATTATCCGGGGGCGACCCTTACCACCAGCGGCGACTGCATCAACCAGACGGGGACGATTGCGGGCCACTATCAGATCAGCAAGAGCAATACTGTGGACCACGGGTTCTTTGTAACGGGGGTCCACTGAGGGGTAAAACAGGAGTGCGCAGACGAACCGTCGGGAACATCAGCCGTTCCTCTCGAGTCTGCGCATTCATCATCATCATCATCATCCTTTGGCCTCCAGCTTTACTTTTCCCATGTCCAAGCGAAGTCGAAGTGGCTTTCGGAACATCGCCTAAGCGAAGGGAAGTGTGAACAGGAAGGTGGCGCCGTGACCGAGTTCGCTCTCGGCGCGGATAGAGCCGCCATGGGCGCGCATGATGTGCTTGGCGATGGCAAGGCCCAGGCCGGTGCCGCCCGATTCGCGAGAGCGGGCTTTGTCGACACGGTAAAAGCGCTCGAAAAGCCGCGGCAGGTGTTCGGAGGAGATGCCGGCACCGAAATCTTCGACATAGAATTCGATGCCGCGCCGGGCCTGGCGTGCCCCCAGGATGATGCGGCCGCCGGCGCGTCCGTACTTCATTGCGTTGTCGATGAGATTGGAGAAGACCTGGTGGATGGCCTCGCGGTCGGCGAGCACCGGCGGCATGGCTTCCACCGTGCCGCTGCCCTTTCCGTCCTGGTTCTCGTCGATATGCAGGTCCACATCATGACCGCGAGCGACGGCGCGGAAACTCTCTTCGGCATCGCGCAAGAGCTCGATAGGCGGGACGGGTTCGGTTTCGAATCGGGTCTCGCCCGACTCGACGCGGGCGAGAGTCAGCAGGTCTTCGGTCAGACGCGACATGCGAGCGGCGTTCTTGCGAATGATTTCCAGGAACTCTCGCGTGGGGCCGGAGTTGTCAGGAGCAGTGTCGAGCAAAGTTTCGGAGTATCCCTGAATCGAGGTGAGAGGCGTGCGGAGTTCGTGAGAGACGTTGGCGATGAAATCGCGGCGCGTTTTTTCGACGCGCTCAGTCTCGGTGAGATCACGAAGCACAGCGACGACGCCCCCGTCGGGCAGTGGGGCTGCGGTTACGTCGAAGGCTCGGCCGGGAACGATAGAGGTGGCGCGGGCGGTCTTGACCTCTTTTGTGGAGGTCGCGGCCTTGACGGTGGCGAGGAAATCGGGATCGCGAATGGTCTCAACTACGGGCGCATTCAGGCGAGTCCGCTGCGGGACAAGGCGGTCCATCGGCTGATTGGCCCACTGCACCAGGCCATCAGAACTGACGGCAATGACGGCGTCCTGCATGCTGTTGAGTAGAGTTTCGAGCTGGCGCTGGCTGGAGCGGACGGCGGCAAAACTGCGCTCGACCTGTCCGGCGGTTTTGTCGATGGCGGCGGCCACGCGGCCAATCTCATCGACGGAATGGTCGTCGAGACGGGCCCGCAGATCGCCGCGCTCGATGCGTGCGGCCACATCGACGATGCGCTCGAGGCGACGGGAAGTCCAGATGGAGGCCATGGCCGCAACGATCAGAGCGATCAAGAACGCCAGAGCCGCTCCCCAGAACATGCGGCGGCGGACTTGGGCCTGAACCGCTTCGATGTCGGAAAGTGGGTAGGCGAGGCGCACGGCGCCACCAGAAACGGGGGCGGCCACGTAGAGAAACGGGATCCCCAGCGTCGCGCTGCGACGTTCGTTGGAGATAGTCTTACCGGCGAGGGCGGCGGCGAACTCCGTGCGAGTGGCGTGGTTCTCCATGCTGGAGGGATTGGCTTCAGAATCGGCGAGCACTTTGCCGGCGGCGTCGATGATGGTGGCGCGGGCGCCAGCCGCCTGACCTTCCTGAGTGGCGATTTCAGCGAGAGAATGGGTGCGGTCGATTTCGACGCGGTGCGCGAACAGGAGCGTCTTCTGCGTGAGGTTCCGCTCGATTTCCGAACGAAGAGAGCTTTCCCAAGCACTACCCAGCATGATGTCCAAAATGCCGGCCGTGGCGCCGATCACGACCAGAAAGACGGCCAGCAGCTTGAAGAAAATCCGGTTCTTCACCATCTCCTCATTTGGGGGCTTCGAAGCGGTAGCCGGCGCCGCGGACGGTTTTGAGGTAGCGCGGATTTTCCGGGTCGGGCTCGATCTTTTCCCGGATGCGGCGGACGTAGACGTCGACCGAGCGCGGCGTCACGTAGGCAGTGTCGCGCCAGACCGAGTCGAGAAGATGGTCGCGGCTGAAGACCCGTCCGCGGTGGCGGGCGAAATAGTCGAGCAGTCGGAACTCGGTCGCGGTTGTGGGAACGGTATTGCCCCGCACGGTAAGCGTCATGGCGGAGGGGTCGATTTCGATGTCGCCGACTTTCATGGGACTGGGCGGCAGCGGTCGTTCAAAGCGGCGTAGCACGGCCTTGACCCGAGCCACCAGTTCGCGCGGGCTGAAAGGCTTGGCGATGTAGTCATCGGCGCCCAGTTCGAGGCCGAGCACGCGGTCGGCTTCGCTGCTCTTGGCGGTCAGAAAAATTACGGGCACGGAGGCCAGGCCAGGCATCTGGCGCACGCTGCGGCACAACTCCAGTCCGTCCTTGCCGGGGACCATTATGTCGAGCACGAAGAGGGCCGGTCGCTGGCGCTCGGCATCGGCCAGAACGTTGGAGCCAGTCGGATAAACGCGCACCGTGAAGCCTTCGTTTTCCAGGTGATGACGGACAAGGCGGGAAATGTCTGGATCGTCTTCCACCACGAATATGCTGGGTTTCACGTGTTTATTGTAGCGGAGGCAGTAGCGCCTACCTAGCGCCGAGTATTGGGTTTTCGGGCGCGGGCAAGAATTTTATCGGATTGTAACAATCGGGTTGACAGGAAAATCCCCACCCTAACGTCGCAAAGAACGCGACGTTAGGATGGGGCACCCAGTTTCGAATAGTCGCCTAGCCTTTGACAATCTTCTTGGCGGCGGTGTCCCAGACCGCGACCGACTTGTTGAAGTAGGAGAAGTTCGCCAAGTGACAGCCGATGGCGGCGTTGTTGCCGAAAACTTCATTCTCGGCGACCGGCTTGCGCGTCCGCACCGCGTTATAGAAGTTGGCCTGATGATCGACCGTGTCACTGTAGCCGGGAGGATTGGCGTAGGACTCGCCTTCCGCGTCAGCGTTCCACTTGAGGGCGGCCGGTTCCGGATGATCTTCGTGCCACTTCTGCAGATACTGATCGCGTAGCGATTTCGGCCAACCGAAGATCGAATAGCCTTCGGGCTCGGGGCGCGTGTCCTGCGGTTTGTAGCTCAGGGTAGCGTCTTTGATGATCATCGTGCCCTTGGTGCCGTAGAAGCCGATGAACTCTCCGCCGTCGTTGTTCAAGTTGCATCGCAAGGTCACACGGCAGCTCGGGTAGTCGTAGAGAGTTTCGATCAGGTCGGGAAACTCGCGGCCATCCTTGAAGTGGAAAAGACCTCCGGAGGATTGGGCGCGTTGAGCGGGTTCGTTGATGCCGGTGATGAACTGGATGCCGGAGATCAGGTGGACAAAGAGATCGCCACCCAGGCCCTCGCCGTAGTCGGTGAAGCAGCGCCAGCGGAAGAAGCGGACGGGATCGAAGGGCTTCTTGGGTGCAGTGCCGAGGAACGCGTTCCAGTCGATGTTTTTTTCGCTGGCGTCGGGCGGAATGGGATAGACCCAGGCGCCGCTGGGAGAATTGCGGTCCCAGTAAGCGTTGATGGAGAAGACCTCGCCCAGTTTGCCGGAGTCGTAGATCTCTTTTGCTTTGGCGTAGAGAACGGAACTTACGCGCTGGCTACCGATGGCCACCATGCGGTTGTTTTTGTGGGCGGCTTCGACCATGGCGAATCCGTCTTCGACGAGGTGCGACATCGGTTTCTCGCAGTAGACGTCTTTGCCGGCGGCGCAGGCGTCTTCGAAGATGCGGCGATGGTTGTGGTCCATGGTGGCGATCAGGACGGAGTCGACGTCTTTGCGGTCGAGAATGGTGCGATAGTCGCGGGTGGCGGGAACGCTGGGGTTCTTGACGGCTTCCTGCGCGGCGGCGTGGCGGCTGTCATACAAGTCGCAGACGGCGACGCACTGAATGCCGGGAACGCTGAGGGAAGCCTCGAGGTGTTCGCATCCGCGAATGCCGGTGCCGATGGAAGCGAAGCGGACGGTGTCACTGGGCGCGACTGGACGCGGAGTGGCGGAGAGCACACGAGGTTGCAGGACAGTTTTGGCGACCGTGGTCGCGGCCAGGGCACCAGAGCCGAGCTGAATGAATTTACGGCGAGACAGGGGATTTTTTGCCATGAGATTTTTTCCGCCTCGAAAATGTTTGAAGATTTTGGTCCGTGACAGCAGGTACGCCGGCGCGGAAGGTTTCCGGGAAGGAATTATCCCACAGGGGCGGGTGATTTAGTAAAACGATTTTCTAGCGAGGGCGGGGACACAACAGTTCGAGCCAGCTCTGCCGGCTTCTCGGCCAGAGGAGGAGACCCGCCTGCCATTTGTGCGTTTTGAGTGTTAGCACTTTGTGTACAACAATTCCCCAGCATCGGGTCTGAATGGAGTGCTAGACTCTAGAAGTCCCTTTACACATCACTCCGCTGTTCCCGTTATGGGCGTCGGTCTCTTGTGCAACGTGATAATTCCGCACCGGAGGCCACTTATGCTGCTCAACAGCATGCAGGGCATACCCAGATCGCAACATGAAGAAGAGTCGGCGTTGTTGCGACACAAGATCGAAGACGAGTCTTCACTATTGCGACGCAAGGTCGAGGAGTTGAACAAGAATACCGTGCTTTTGATAGCCGAGGCTGGGAGACTGATCCAAGGATCGAAACAGCTATCGGATCGGCTCAATTCCTTCGAAGGCCCAGCACGAAGCGGAAGGTAACCCCTATCACCGCCTCACGGTAAATGCCATTATTTTAGATATCATTGGCACCGCTCGGGACTTCGCCGTCGGGAATGGTCAAGCGGGTCCTGGTGATAACGCGGCTAACGGCGCAATCCCGATCCAGAATGTGTTAGCTGCTGCGCCAACCTGCGAGTTCGCCACGCTTCATTGGCGCGCTCAAGTTCATGTCGTTTGGTGGCACGAGAAGGCCGAAGTAACTCCGTCTCCTCGTGCCAACCAACTCAAGAGGATCGTTTACGCGGTGACGGCTTCGTGCTGCGGGAGGGTCGAGGCGATAACGTCAGCGGTGTGAACCTGGGGCGTTCCCTCGATAAATCTTGCCAGAGTTTTCAACACTTGTGGATAGGTATTGGTGTTGTAGTTGTCGGCATCTTTCTTGTTTTCCCACAAACTGATCGCGGTCACTTCAACTCCGCCGGGACCGGCGAAAGTGATTTCGTCCTTAAAGCCATTCTGCTTACGAAGCAAAGGCAGGACATCTTTTTCAAACGCTCGCGTGTAATCGGACAACATATTCGACTTCAGATGGAAAGAGACATTGCGTGCAAACATATAGGCAACCTCCTAAGGTTGTAGTCGCTAAGAGGAAAAGAACTTCAGATGGGCTGACTTAGTCTCAGGAAACCTGAAAGAGGAGAAGAATGCTCACTCGGTTCAAGTTGGTGCACTTACGTGGCCCTCTACCTCGACGCGCAACCTGTTGTTTGCAAAGCAGATCCGATGCGGAGGAGTCTGGTTCGTCGTGTATCTTTGGCGGAAAGCAAGCAAAAATGGCAAATCCTGCCCCGGACAAATGAACGATCGCGCAGCTGTCGCAGAATCATCCCATCTGATTTCGACAGTCAGCGGCAGCGGCGGGCAACCGGCATTCGACCCTCACGACCGCTTCAATTGTGAGTTCTTTCGGCTAGACCCGCTCTGGGTCTGGCCTTCTTTTTGCCCGTCATCAGGAATCTTGGTGCGAATTCTGTGACTGCAGGCGAGACTAATTCCACGATGGCTAGAAACTGGTCTGGCTGGAAGGTTGGTAGGTTCCACTTTTACTACTTGGGGATGCAAAGAGTGCAATTGGATATGCCCGGGACTTGAGGCTTGAGAAGAACAACTGGCGGGAAAAAATTGAAAGGGCCGTGACATTGGTTATGCTCTAGCCGCCAGCTCCTGCGAGGGAGCTAACAGCGTGGAGGCATGTACCGTCACAGCCCCTTGATGCGATCACTGCTTTCGCAGTTCCAAACCCCAACTGCCCCTCGCAGAGCCGTCGGTTTTTTCAGGTCTGGTCACCCTGCGGGTCGCCCCGCCTGGCTGATCACTCAGTCTTTTGGGCCGGCTCATATTATTGTGCCAACCCTTTCGACCGTCGACGCAAGCAAAGTTAACAGAGCATTCACAAAAGTCAACGCAAAGTTTTGGTGCATTAGCTCCCGGCAATGCTGTGCATAACGGAAAATGCAAATGGTTGTTGAGTCGAAAGTTACGCCCAGGTGAATCCAATTCATCCTGCTTTTGCACAGCAGATTGCACAACCATGCTGCCAACCGCAAAACGATGAAAGGGAATCAAATAATCGTCTTGACGGCAGATCGAGATGGGCGCATCGTGCAGAGAGCAACAAAAATCGCAGTGATTGCTGAACTGGTGGCCTATGTGGACGGCGGTTGCCTGGGGAATCCGGGGCCGTCGGCTATTGGGGTGGTTATCGATGGCTGCGAGAGCGGCCCCATCCGGATCGCCAAATGGATCGGCCATCAGGATAACAATGTCGCCGAATACGCCGCGCTGATGGAAGCACTGCAGTGCGCAGTGTCCCTGAAAGCTCGCAAACTGCACGTCTATTCTGATTCCGAAGTGGTCGTACGGCAGATGACGGGCGAGTATATCTGCCGCAGCCCGCGTCTGTATTCCCTGCACTGGACCTGCCGCAAACTGGCGCGCTCGCTTAAGTTCTCCATCTCCCACGTGCCGCGAGAAAAGAATGCCGAGGCCAACCGGCTGGCCCAGGCGGGGTTGCGGCGACGAAAGTCCTAGAAAACCCATCCGGACAACAATTTAGCGGGAGAGACCTAGGCAGCAATGTCCCTACGATCGCACTTTTGGCTTAGCACTTCTGCGCACAGAATTTCTTGACACTGTGCGGGCCAGGAGCGAGACTCGTCTTACTGCATCCTTTTCAATTCGTTGGAGCGAGCACGTCGCGGCGGATGCGCCTTCGTCCCGACTCTCGTCTGGATGCCTGAGCACGCGCGCCATGGAATCTTTTTCGACCTTCGACCGGATGTCGCCGGCGACTGGCAGTGAGACCGCCGGTGCGGCGAGTCTTGAGCCGAATACGTCGAACGCGGAGATGCAAATGCAGCGTGAGAGCTCAGACCGGACCTCGCAGGCCAGCATCTCGGCGGCGCTCGCCGCAGCTCATGCGGCCGCGCGCGGGGCAATGGCCGGCTTGCGTTTTCCCGGCGAGGATGGCGGCCGTTCTCTCGGCGAGATGGCGGAGCGCGATCTGGACGCTGCCCTGCAGTTGCTCACCGACCGCGCGCAATACATCACAGGATCGACCGGGGCGGCTATTGCTTTGCGCCGCAACGGAGGAAATGACATGCAGTGCCGTGCCAGTACGGGATCGAATGCTCCCGAACTGGGTGCGCTGCTCTCGACCGAGTTCGGACTATCCGGCGAAAGCGTGCGTACCCGGCGGATTCTTCGTTGTGACGATGCCGAGCGGGATGCACGCGTTAATCAGGCAGTTTGCCGCGAAATGGGAATCGCCTCGGTGGTGGTCATGCCGGTGGTGCATGACGACGAAGTCCTGGGGGTATTTGAACTTTTTTCGGGAAAGGCAAAGGCGTTTGGCGAGCGCGACCTTACGGCCCTGATGCGGCTCGGCGAGATGGTTGAGACAGCAGTCACGCTAGCCCGTACGGCGGAGGGAATTCCGGCGCAGATCGAAACTGCGAAAGCTGCCGTCGCCCAGGAACACTTTGATGATGCAGAGGACATTCTGGAAATGCCGACCTCGGAGGCGGTGGTGGATGAAGTCGCGGCCGCAGAGCCCGCTGTGCCGCAGAAACTGGAAGCAACTGAGGTGCTCGAGGCCAGCGAAGTGCCGGAGGCATTGGCGGCCCTTGGGGGAAAGGCGCCGCTTGAGGCCAAGGCAGTCGCTACCGGCCAAACACCGGAAGCCGTCGTGGCTCAGGTGGCTGCACCGCAGCTGGACCCGGCGCCGGCCGAGTCTGCCCCGGCGGACCTTCAGCCCACGACTCCCCAACCCACGGATCTTCCATCTGCGAATCCAGTACCTGTGAAGAAGCCACTCCTCTGGTCGGCTGCTTTGAACGTTAGGGGCGATGGCCAAAAGACGCCGGAAAGCGATCAAAGCCATGTTCCGCCTGCTTTCCGGGATCTTCGGAAATGCGAGGCTTGCGGCTTTCCGGTTTCCGCGGGGCGCGCGCTTTGCGTGGAGTGCGAAGAGAAGAAGTGGCGAGGACAGCTGAAGATGTCCCGGGCCATATCGATTGCGGCGGCATCCGGGGCGGCAACCGCTGTGGCTCCCGCCCGCGAAGTACCGGCCATGGAAGTTCGCAAGCCTGTGGCGGTGCCGGCTTCTGCCGCGACGACCGAGCCCTGGCCTCCGAAGGACCAGGCGGTCGCGCCAGCGGTTGAGTCAAAACCGGTCGAACATAAAGAACTGGCGGCGGCCGCACTAGTCCAGGCGCCTTTGCCAGCACTCCCAGAGCCGGCGCAGGAAGCGGCGCAGTCCCCGATTCCAACCCTAGTTTTGAGCGCGGGACTCGAGCCTTCGCAGTCGTGGCTGGCCAGGAACAAGTACGTTTTCGCGGCCCTTCTCGTAGTTGCAGTGAGCATTGCGGCGATCCTGGTGCTGCGCTAGCATTTGATAAGCAATTCTGCTGGTTTTAGGCGCTTTCGGCGTCCCGAAAGCCTTGACAACACAGGCGACTCTGCTAAAGTTCAAAGAAGCATTGTGCTCGAGACTACCCCTCCAGGTGCCAAGATGAAGAATGTGTACGAAGTGTTGCGCCAAAAAGAAATGGAGCTTACCCGGTTGGAGAAAGAAGTAGAGGCGCTGCGTCTGGTTGCCCCCCTGCTTTCTGAAGAGAAAGAATCGCTGATGTCCGAACTGGGGAAACCCGCCCTAGCTACTGCCGTCAACGGACCGCAGTCCCCCACGGCGCGGATTCCTGTGGCAACCGCATCCTCCCCAGCCATACCCGCTCCTCAGCCCGTGCGCGCTGCGGGATGGGAAGATACCGGCAAGCGCTGGCCGTAGAGCGGTTCCACCTCTGGTTTGCACAGCTCGTCCCTTTCCAGCCCGGGATGCGTCCCGGGCTGGCGTGTTTTTGGCCACCTCCACCCCTTGCAGGGAGTTACCGGCGGAGTACAATAAACGCCGTTTTTGCCGGGCGCACGTCTCGTGTCCCAGCCGGGAGGTTCTAATGGCAGGCTTCTGTGTAAATTGTGGTGCGCCTCTCACCGGGGCTTTTTGTAATAACTGCGGAGCTCGGGCAGTGTCGCCGAGCACGGCCTCACCGGTTCAGCCTGCTGCACAGCCGCCTGTGGTTCCGTACACTGCGGTCCCCGTAACTCGAACCCCACCTGCGTCTCAAGTCGCAGCGCCTGCGAAGGGTTCGGGACTCGGGAAAGTGCTGCTCATCGTTGGGGGAGTGTTGGTGCTGCTCTTCGTCCTTGGAATCTCGGCGGCGACGTACGGCGTGTATTGGGTGAAGCACAAAGTCTCGTCTTACGCTTCTGCGGTAACGGGTGGGCCCAGCGCTCCGATCAAAGTGGTGGAGAATGGCAATAGCTGCCGGTTGCTGTCGACGGCGGAGTTACAGAAAGTGCTGGGAGTGGCGATCGAGAAGAGTGCAGAGATCATGGAAAATTCCACGCCCGGGTGCGCCTATTTCACAAATCAAGAGGCCTTCAGCCAGTTGCAGCGGATGGCCGCCGAGCAAGCACGCCGGCAGACCGAAGAGGTGAACAATCGGCCCGGGCCCAAGCCGGACAATCTCCCGGCGCTCATGAAGGATGCCAATCAGTTGGAGGGGGTCGTCAAGACGCTGACAATGACCCAGCCGGTTCAGGACGGGAAGGTGTTTTCCTTCACGGTGCAAAGCAACTTTGGGCAGGATAGCTGGTCGGGCATGCGCCTGACCGAGTCAGCTGTGCCCGGCTTTCAAGAAGTGCCCGGGGTCGGAGACCACGCCATGATTGGGGCCTTCGGGCACGCCTTTTACATCCTCAAGGGGGACAAGATGATCTACATGGATATGACGACAGTCCCCGACGCGCGCACTCGCGGCGCGCAACTGGGAAGAAAGATCATGGCGAATTTGTAGCGTGAGTCCCCGGTGAATACGAAATTCGCTTGCGGGGCGGTTTAGTTGATTAACGTTTCTTGGTCGGCGACGCACTGCCACTTTCCATTCTTCTTGATCCAGGTATCAGTGAAGCGGCCATGATGGGAGAAGGGTTTGCCTCCGTCGGTGCCCTTGGTGCGATAAGCGCTGGTTACGATGGCGACGTCGCCGTAAAGGTACACGCTGGTGTCGGAGTTGGAGATCTCCTCGGGATGGAACGATGGATCCTTCAGGTCGGCCAGATATCTAGACTTGTTCAGTAACGTCCCATGGTGATCGACGCTGATGAAGGTGTCGGCGAGGATGGCTGCTGCGGCGTTGGCATCGTGGTGGAGTTCGGCCTGGTTCCAGGCGCCCTCCAGGGCAAGGATTAAGCTCTTGTCGGCCGACTCGGCGTTCTCTTGGGCGAGCGTTGGCAGAGAAGAGAACAACAGCAGGAGGCAGACAACCGGGGTGCGCATCATGACCGTCTCCATTTCCTACACAACAACTTTCGAGCCGGGGCAGATCGCTGGCTGAGCCTATACTCCGACAATCTCCCCCAACTCTGCAAGGAGGCGGTCGACCTCCTCCACGGTGTTGTAGTGCACTAGGCCGATGCGCAGGAAACCGCCCGATTTCTCGACATTGAGATGCTCGGTCAGGTTCAGGGCGTAGTAGTTTCCATCCCAGGTAAAGAAGCCGCGTTCGCCGAGCTTGGTGGCGAGTTCCAGCGGCGTGTGGCCCGGTTTTCCGTCATCGATTCTGATGGCGAGCGTGGCGCAGCGCTCGTGAAAGCGTGCGGGATCGGTGATGCCGTAGATTTTTAGTCCGGGAATTTTGCGCAGGCCCGCCATGGCGCGCTCCAACAAGGCGCGCTCGTGCTCATGCAGGGCTTCATAAGCAGCCTCAATCGCGGCGCGGCGTGTGGGCGGCGAGGTTCGAGCTTCGCTCGACGGACAGCCGAGGCGGCTGTCCCCACATGTTCCGGTCGCGCGGCGGCCCAGGTCGGCGATGTACTCTACGCAGGCGGTAATTCCAGCGATGCACTCGTGGTTGAGCGTGCCCCACTCCCAGCGGAAGGGAATTGCGTCGGTGAGCGGGCGCACCTTGTAGGGACGCAAGCTCTTGAGGTGCTCGCGCTTGCCGAAGAGCACGCCCATGTGCGGGCCGAAAAATTTGTAAGTCGAACACACCAGAAAATCACAATCAAGCGCGGCCACGTCGATCAGGCCGTGGGGCGTGTAGTGGACGGCGTCGATGAAGGCGAGCGCTCCGGAAGCATGGGCAAGGCGGACGATTTCCTTGACAGGATTGATCGTGCCGACGGCGTTTGAAGCGTAGCCGACGGCGACCAGCTTCGTCTTCGCGTTGATTTTCGAGGCGAGGTCGGCGATGTCGAGCGTGCAATTTTCGTCGTGGATTTCAGCCCAGCGAACGGTGACACCGCGGTCTTCCGCCATTGACAGCCACGGAGAAACGTTGGCGTCGTGATCGAGACGGGTGACAACGATTTCGTCCCCGGGTTCGAAGTGGCGGCCGATGGCGCGTGAGATGCCGAACGTCAGCGAGGTCATGTTCTGTCCGAAGACAACTTCGTCGGCGTTGCAGTGGAAGAAGTCGGCCATGGCTTCGCGGGCGGCGACGATCACGGCGTCGGTGCGGCGGCTGGTCGGGTAGTTTCCGCCGCTGTTAGCGTTGTCGCGGCGCAGGTAACCGGAGATGGCGTCAATCACCCGCTGCGGAACTTGCGTGCCGCCGGGGCCGTCGAAGAACACGGCGGGGTGGCCGTTGACGGTTTGGGCGAACGACGGGAACTGGGAGCGGACCCATGTCAGGTCGAGGGTGGCGGGGGCGGCGGTTTCCGTGGAAAGCATGACAGTCTCTATTTTTATCATGACGTGGAACCGCAAGTGCGGCAGTTACGTTTCGGAAAGGAGTGCGTCTGTAAACCGGGCAGGGAGGGTTCATGCAGCGGATAAGCTCGCAGTTCAACACAACAGCGATTCAGGGTTTCTTTGCAGCGACGCTGGCGTTGGGCCTTGCGGTTTCGGCGATGGCCGCTTCCGCACCGCCAGCCCCTGGGACCTTCGTTAATCTTAGCAGGCACCGCCTACATGTGAATTGCGCCGGCAAGGGGAGCCCGACCGTCGTGGTGGAGAACGGGTTCGGCGACTTTTCTTTTGACTGGATTTTGGTGCAGACCCGCGTCTCCCAGTTCACGCGCATCTGCACCTACGACCGCGCCGGATACGCCTGGAGCGATCCTGGTCCCAAGCCACGCACCTTTGCGCAGATCAATCTCGAATTGCGAGATGCGCTCACCAAGCTGAGTGAGCGCGGACCATTTTTGCTCGTGGGCCATTCGTTTGGGGGGCCCGTGGTGAGGAGTTTTGCCGTGACCTATCCGCACGAGGTTGCAGGCATGGTGCTCGTGGACGCCGCATTCGAGGGACAGCGAGTGGGCATCGGGGGCGGTAAGACGATGAGGCTCGGCGACGGGGCGAGGGGCGGGAGCACCCCGCCGCCGCGCGAGGAGATGAAGGAATCGGACAAACCGGCTGCGCGCGGGGAGATTGCAGCCGACGCCGCGCAGCCACTCGATCCGATGTACAAGGTGCTTCCGCCAGACGCGCAGAAGTTGCAACTCTGGGCGCAGGCGTTGCCCGAGATGGAAGACGCGGAGAGCAGTCAGCGCGAGTGGTCGGGGGAATATTTCGCAAAATGGCTAGCCGCGCCGCAGGCCGGAACTTTAGGCTCAATTCCGCTTATTGTGCTCACCCGCGCGGAAGGCGGGTACGACAACAACCAGGATATTCCGGGCGCGCAACTCGAGAAAGAGCGCAAGGAGGGGCAGGCGAAGCTGACACTCCTCTCAACCAACAGCAAGCAGATCATTGTCCACAGCGGGCACAACATGGAGTTGGAGGCACCCGACGACGTTGGCAATGCCATACGAAGCGTGGTCGAGGCGGTCCGGCACCGCGGCAAGCTATGAAGCGTGGTCGGGGCTCCGCACGGCCCGCACGAAGTCCGCCAGCAGGCCGTAGGCCGTCGCGTACAGGCCTGGATTTTCCTCCGTGATGGCGAGGCCGGGAAAGATATCGGTTTCGAAATAGATATACGACGATGTGCCTGAAATCCGGCCCATCGGAGAACTGGCCAACACTTTTTCTGGTGCCACGCTTGCCTTAACGCCGTCAGCCAGGCACTTTGCACGGCAGACCAGCTTGAAAGGCCATCCATCGCGTCTTGCGTTGCGCAGGGCCTGCGGCGTCAGGCCGCGGATGCCTTCGTGTTCGATTTGATCGAGACGTATGGGAACATCCATCAAGACGGTGATCAGCGCAGCGGTTTTGACGGCGGCATCCCAGCCGTCGATGTCGTGGGTGGCATCGGTCTCGGCGACCCCCAGGGACTGCGCCTTCTTCAAAGCATCGTCGAAGCTGAGGCCTTGCTCCATTTCGCCGAGGATCACGTTGGTGGTTGAGTTCAGAATTCCGTGAAAGCCCTGCAAGTGGATTGCCGGCAACTGGTCGAACAAAGAGAAGATTGGGACGCCGTCCATCACCGTGGATTCGAACAGGAAGCGCCTTCCCCGCCCAGCGGCCAGATCGCGCAGCTCGCGGTAGGCATGAACGATGGGGCCTTTGTTGGCGGTGATGGCGTGGGCTCCATGTTCGAGGGTGCCACGGATGTGGTCGACAGCGGGCTGTCCGGATTCGACGTTGAGCGAAGTGGCTTCGAAGAGAACATCTGCGCAGGCTGAGGCCAGCCATTCGCGGACGTTGGTGTTGTGTGGGGCGGACACTTTTGTCCGCCAACTGCCGGGAGCCGAATCAGAATTCAGGGCGAGCAATGAAGCCGCGTCCAATCCATTTGCGTCCGCAATCCATCCGAGGCGGCGCGAGGCGACTCCGGTGATTCGAAAGGAAATCCCGTAGCGCTCGCGCAGTTCCTGCGCACGATCTTCGAGCAGACGGACCAGCGTCCGGTTGACGTTGCCGAAGCCAAGGAAGCAAAGGTTATGAGCGGGGATGGAATTCTCCTCGACGGCGAAAGACCCCACCCTTCGACAAGCTCAGGGCAGGGTTTCTCGCGCAAAGAACGCGCGAGAAATGGGGCACCCACTGTTTTCCTCCTAATTCGCTGGGTCACGAGCCGACGGATATTTAGGGCAGGGCTGAAGCTGCTACCCTAGATTGGCTGTCATCCCATCACCGTGGTGTGCTCGGGCTTGATCTTGTAGACGACGCGCACTTCGCCGGGCTGACTGTAGGGGTATTTGTCGACGCCAAGATATTTTTTCGCCATCTTGTTAATGTGCTCGGCGGCACCTTCTTCGGTGATCTCGACCACGCGGCCGCGGATTTCGAGATAGCGGTACGGGTTCTCCGGATCGATGATGGCCAGGGAAACGCGGGGATCGCGGCGGACGTTGCGGTCCTTCTGGCGTCCTTTGGCGGAGTTGAAAAGTACGTGCTGGCCGTCGAAGTCGCACCAGACCGGCGTGACCTGCGGACGGCCATCAGGCATCAGCGTGGCCAGGCTGGCAAAAGCGCGCTTCTCAAATAAATCGCGGTATTTTTCCGGGATGACTTCAGCCATGGAGCCTCCAATCGGGACTGCAGTCAGCATTATAGACTGGCCGAATTATAGACTGGGCGAACTAGATGCGGGGCGCGGTGCGGCAGCGTATCCCGAGAGATGCACGTTTCGTTTAGAATGGCGGACCTACAGATTCCGCAATGGCTGAAGGGACTACCTTCGGCTGGTTCATCTCAAGGAAAACTCATGACACTTTTGCAACGCAAATTCGCTCTACGATCCCCGATGATCCCTTTGATCGTTCTCGCTCTGTTGGTAGGCAGTGCCGCGCAGACGCCCGCCTCCAGCCAGACGGCGCAGAACTATCCGACGACCATTGTGTTCATGACCGACTTCGGAGTGCTTGACGACTCGGTCGCAATTTGCCGGGGAGTGATGTACTCCGTCATGCCCGGCGTGCGCATCGTCGATTTGACGCATGAAGTCACGCCGTTTTCCATTCTGGATGGGGCGCGCTTTCTGGAGGGCGCAACCCCCTACTATCCCGCGGGAACGGTGTTCGTGGTGGTGATCGATCCGGGGGTGGGAAGCACGCGTAAGGCGATCGTGGCGCGCTCGAAGCGTGGTCAATTCTTCGTGCTGCCGGATAATGGCCTGCTGACGCTGATCGAACAGCGTGACGGAATTGAGGTGGTGCGCGAGATTACGAATCCCGAGTGGATGATCGGCACCAAGCTGTCGTCGACGTTCCACGGTCGCGACATCTTTTCGCCCGTGGGCGCGCACCTGGCGCGCGGGGACGACTGGACCAAAGTCGGTCCCGAGATGGCGGTGAAGGATCTAGTGCGGCTGCAGCTGAAGGCGGCGACGCTCGATGATCGCGGCCTGAGCGCCACAGTGATCGCGACCGACGGGCCCTTCGGCAATCTCGTCACCAACGTGACCGGCGAGGATTTTCTGAAGCTCGGCTACCGGCATGGGCAGGAGGTGCCGGTGAAGGTTGGAGATCGGGAGATGAAAATGGAGTTCGTGAATACGTTTAGCGATGTGCCGGTGGGCCAGCGGTTGCTCTATATCGATTCGCGTGGCCTTCTGGGGCTGGCGGTGAATCAGAATAATTTTGCGGCTACTTATGGGGTGAAAGTGCCGGTGACGCTTTTTATTCCACGGGCGGGGAAGTAGACGTGGATAGCGAGACGTAGCAGGCTACGTCTCTACGACGTCTTGCGCGACGCGCGGGAGCACGGCGCGGAGTAGCGACTCGAACGTAGACTTCACGCGCTCGCCGGTTTCCATGACTTCGGCGTGGGAGAGCGGTTGGTCGAGGATTCCCGCAGCCATGTTCGTGACGCAGGAAATCGCGAGCACCTTGATTCCTATGTGGCGCGCGGCGATCACCTCGGTGACGGTCGACATGCCCACTAGATCGGCTCCAGTTCGGCGCAGGTACTGGATTTCAGCCGGTGTCTCGTAGCTGGGGCCGAGCAAGCCGGCGTAGACGCCTTCGTGCAGCGTGATATTCATCCTGTCGGCTTCTTCGCGAGCGATTGCGCGATACTCTTTCGCATAGGCGCGAGTCATATCGGGGAAGCGCACGCCGAAGCGGTCGTCGTTGGCGCCGACGAGGGGGTTCGCGCCCTGCAGATTGATATGGTCGCTGATCAAGACCAGGGCGCCCTGTGAGTAGCTGAGATTGATCCCGCCAGCGGCGTTGGTCAGGATAAGGGCGCGGACGCCCATGCGTCCGAAGGCGCGAATGGGGAACGTCACCTCCTGCGCGGAATATCCTTCATAGAGATGAACGCGGCCCTGCATGGCTGCAACCGCAACGTCGCCTGCTTTGCCGATCACCATCTGACCGGCATGACCGATGGCGGTCGAACACGGGAACTGAGGTATTTCGGCGTAGGGGACGCGGACGGTGTCGGTGAGCGAGTCGGCGAAAGCGCCGAGGCCGGAGCCGAGGACCAGGCCGATCTTGGGGCGTAGAGTCGTGCGCGCGAGGATGAACTGCGCGGCGGAATCGGCGAGCGCGTATGGATCAGTCATATTGAAAATATCGAGAAACTACAGGTCTCCATCGGCCAGGTAGCGGCCGTGGCCGTTGCGTTCCAGCCAATCATACAGAAACGTCTGATAAAGATAGGACGCAACGATCTCCTCGCCGAGTTCGTGCGTCTCCGTGCAGATGAAGGGCAGGCGCAAGCCCGCAAGCACGGCGATGAGCGATTGCGTGATGCGATTGGGATTCGCGGCCCGGTAGGGATATTCGGACTTGATTTCGGCGAGAGGCGCGGTGACGACCAGCAGGCTATGGGGAAGGTCGCTCATGCGGCGCAGGCGGTGGATGAAGACCGCGCGGTTGGTGGTGAACGATTGAATCAGGTCGGCAAGATCCTTGCGCTCGACCACGCAGGAGTTCTCCATGCCGCTGACGGAATAGTCGCCGAGCGGCAGGGCCCGTTCTTCGATGCGGGCAAACCAGCCTTTGAAGCGCCGGAAAGAAAGCGGATTCTGCTCGCGGGTGTCAACGATGGCGATGGGCAAGGGTGTGCGGAGTTGCGTGCCACCGCGGTCTGCAACCACGGGCAGCGGAGGCGGGAGGACCGGAGCGGGTTGCATGGTCCACTGGAGCGGCGACGGGATTAGGGTGCGCTTGCGCGGCATGGATTCCTAGTCTACGCATCCTCAGCCGAAAGTGCCCCAGCGGCTGAAGCCGGTACTGATCCTGCGGCGCTTACGGCATCGCCGAAGCGATGCCCTGATACGAATCGAAACGTACAATTCGTCGCTTAGAACTTCTTCTCGAATCTGGCGAAGGCTGTTTCCAGCTTCCATTGCTCCCGGGCTCGTTCGTTGGTGGCGAGAAACTCCGCGCATGCAGGCGACGGTCTCTCCTCAATTGCAGTATCCGCCGCGCAGGCAGCGACGGGGCGAAATGTGCTTTTAGTCGAGGCCCACAGGCTGTCCCCCGGCAAAAAGCTATGCTCTATGCTTTGGCGGGTCATACGCTTCAACTCTGTGTACGGCAGTTGATAGCCCTCGACGGCGCGCAAGTATTCATGCGTCATGTCGGACCGCGCGACGCCCTCATCGTCAGTAGAAATCGCAACCGGCACGCCGTTTTTCATGTAGATCGGCAGCGGGTGCTCTTCGCCGCTGATGCCAAGGATCTGATCATTCGACGTGAGGTTGATTTCGACCAGCACGTTGCGTGCGGCCATCTCTTTCATCAGGCCGAGGGGGTCTTTCTCCAGCATGACATCGACGCCGTGGCCGATGCGCTCGGCATGGCCGAGTTCGACCGATTCGCGAATGTGGAATGAAAGATCCTCTGGCTTTACCAGTCCCTCTGCAAGTTCTCCAGCGTGCAGGCTGATGTGCACCTTCGGATAAACGCCGTGCAGGTAATCGAGCATCTTCATGTGCTCATTGAAATCGTGGATGGGCACATACCAGTCTTCCGGCATGACGAGATTCAATCCGACGAAATGCGGGTCGGACGACGCGAGTTCAAAGCCCAGCAGAATCTGCGCGAACACGGCTTCGTGGGGAAGTCCGCGCTCCACCTGGTAGAGATAGCGAACTGCAACGCTGCATCCGAGTTCGGCGTCGGGCGTGTCGCATTTTAGTTCCTTACGGGCGCGTGCTTCATCCTTCGCCAGAGCTTGGCCGGTGGCAGTGGCGATTTCTTTGAGGCCGCCTGCCAGCATACTTTCGCGCATCTTGGCGAAATCGGCGTCCCATCCCAGTTGCATGCCGACTTTGCCGGCAGCATTGCCGTCGGCGGTGTGCATGAATTCGATGTACTGCACGTTCTCGCGCGCGGCGCGGTTGATCACCGTGGCAATCGATTCAGCCACGTGGTTGTGGGCGGTCAGCGAGAATTTGCCGAAGGTACCGAAGAAGTGGTCGTGTCCGGATTCATCGCCAGGCCGCCAGTTGCGCATCGACCAGGCATCGATGATCTGGTTGTAGAGAATCTGGTCGTCATAGGCGCACTGGATGGCGGGCTTCGCCGTGTACTTCTCGCAGGCGTCGCAGGGCGGCGCGATCAGGCGTGAGGTGGTACGGTCGACGCAGAGATTGTCGGACGCGGCGAAGTCGATGAGGTCCTCGGCATAGATGGCGCCGGAGAGGTGATTGTGCAGGTCGCCACCTTTCGGCATGTCGTGCAGGAAAGCCAGCAACAGCGAGGGTTGCTTCCGTACCGAGTCGAAATAGCGCGCTGTCTTTTGTTCGGCGGTCTGCGCCCCGGCCAAAACACACAGAAGAATAAGAATCAGAAAACGGCGAGTCACCAGATGCAGCGTTGGAGTCACGAGCACGCCTCCAGGAAGCAGGAAGGGCATTGTAATTCGAGGTAGTGGTGTGCGCCAACGGCGTCTTCCTGTCGAGTGACAGCGCTGTCGAGCTTTGCTCGACGGACAGCCAAGGGGCGGCTGTCCCCACATAACCGCCACTCTGCTACATTGTTTCGTTATGCCGCAGGTTCTTGCCAAGCCCACCCGCAGTTTTGCCAGCGACAATAACGCCGGAGTGCATCCCGAAATACTGGAGGCGATCGCGCGCGCGAACCAGGGCCACGTGGTCGCTTACGGCGATGATCCTTACACGCGTTCGGCGATCGCAAAATTCGAAGAGCACTTCGGCGCCGGGATTGACGTGTTCTTCACCTTCAACGGCACCGGCGCCAATGTTCTCGGCCTGCAGGCGCTGAATCGCCCCTATCACGCGGTGCTGTGCAGCGACTACGCGCACATCTATACCGACGAATGCGGCGCTCCGGAAAAGCACACGGGATGCAAACTGATTCCGCTGCCGCATCAGGACGGCAAAATCACGCTCGACGCCGTGCGCCACGCCTATCATGGCATCGGCGACCAGCATCACGTGCAGGCTCGGGTCATCTCGATCACGCAGTCGACCGAGATGGGGACGGTCTACAAGCCGGAAGAGATTCAGGCGCTGGCGCATTTCGCGCATGAGCACGAAATGTTTCTGCACATGGACGGCGCCCGCATCGCCAATGCCGCCGTCAGCCTGGGGCAGACGCTGCGGCAGGCTACGCGCGACCTCGGGGTCGACGTGCTCTCGTTCGGCGGGACTAAGAATGGAATCATGGGCGGGGAGGCGGTAGTTTTCTTCAATCGCGCGCTCAGCCGCGGATTTTCTCTATCTGCGCAAACAAGGGATGCAACTGGCGTCGAAGATGCGATTCATCGCGGTGCAATTCGAGGCCCTGCTGACGAACGACTTGTGGCGGCGCAGCGCCGAGCACGCCAACCGCATGGCGCGCGTTCTGGAGGCAGAGGTGAGCCGGATTCCGCAAGTAGGATCGTCTGGAAAGTCGAGGCCAACGGCGTCTTCGCGCAGATCCCGCGCCACGCGATCGAGAAATCAAAGAGCGCTACTTCTTCTATCCCTGGATCGAGGAAGAATGGATCGTGCGCTGGATGTGCTCGTTCGACACGACGGAAGAGGACGTGAAGGAGTTCGCGAAGGTCGTGGCGGAGGCAGTGAAGGGGTAAGTACAGTCCCCTTTGAGCTATTGCTTTTTGCCCCACCTTTGACTAAATTGACCCATTCCCCCGCCGGAAGCGCATTATTACGGCCTGAGAACCCAGGAGTTGTTCATGAACCGGAAGTGGCTTGGCATTCTGATGTTGGTGGGCGTGGCGGCGGCATTGCTTAACACATCCAGTTGCGCACGCGACCAGCAACTGGTGTCGATTACATTGACGCCGGCTGGGGGCTTCGTATTTGAGGGGTTCGGGGCCACAGGGCAGTTCACGGCCCTTGGCACCTACATTCATCCGCCCGAGACCAAGGATATCACCGACAAGGTGGTCTGGAGCGTTGACATCGCGAATTTCGCAACGATCACACAGCAGGGACTGATCACCTATAACCGGACCGACGGTTGCGGAAGTGGATTGGTGAACGCGACATTCAATAATAATCCCAGCAATCCAAGTTCGGGATCGGTCATGATAGGCAGCGCCCCCGTCAAGGGATTTGCCGACTGAACACCCCCTGCCGATAAAGAACTGACTGATCTCATTCCTCGCCCAGCAGTTTCCCCAGCGTGGGCTTGTGCTTCTCCGCCTTCTTCTTTTTCTCCAAAACGATCTTCCCAGCCGGGGGTGCGCCCACACGCTCCCGGGCCAGTTCCTTGACCGCCGTTACCGCCCGAAATCGTTTCTTTTTCTTCTTTCGCGCCATCCTTAAGTCGAGCGCATCCATGTTGCCATAGATTGTTGGACCAAAACTGTAATAATCTCTAGTCTTGGTTCGGTAGCTAACGGCCAACGACGAACGATCGACGACTTCCATGGAAGAACGCGATTTTTTCGACGAGCAGCAAGAGAGGAAACCAGCCACACTGAACTGTCCCCACTGCCATCAGTCGGCGAGTACGAGATCACCTGGGTGGTCCGCACCAAGAAGCGCCAACTCCCCGGACGCGCCGACGAACGCGACCGCGCCCGCTTTGCCAAAGCGCGCTCCTACATGCTGCGCAAAGATGACATGATGGCCTGCAAGAACATGCGCTGCCGCAAGCGCTTCGAAATCTCTGGCGTGCAATCGACGTCTTCACCGAGTAGCGCACTCGGCCGCGACGATTCCCGGCAATCCCTGCAAGCCCCGCTTTCTGACCTTCGCGTTCCGCGAACTTGAGCATCTCCTGCTCCCGCTCGGAAGAAATCTCGGGCCGCCCATATCCTGCCACCAGTTCCTCGACTCTCTCCCGCGCCCGGTTCAGTATGCCGCTCGCTTCATGGCTGTGAGGCCGCGATCGATGACGGCGGACGGGAAGTGCTGTTCCTTGCGGAAGAGGGCACGTGTTTCTTTCAGCTTCAAAAAGTCTCTGTGCAGTCCGGTTTGCGCGAACATCGCGACCGCCAGCGATTCTTCGCGCGGCTGGATGCCCTGGATCAGCCTTTGCGCGGATGCGATCGCCTCCGCGTCGATCACCAGCTTCTCGATGCTGTGACAGGCGAGAAAATCGAGCATGCCCGCGCCGGAAATCATATTGATGCCAGCCAGCGCGCCCAGCACCGCCGAGATGCCGCTCTCCATCTCGACCTGCGCGTCAATCAGTCGCCCGTCTCCTGCGACCATGTAGGCGTGCGTCGGCAGGCCGAGATACTTTCCCACCTCCGCGCAAGCCAGGTCGAGCATGGCCGTCTCGATCGCGCCCATGGGAGTTTTTCCCGTCCGCATATCGAAGATGGCGGGCGCTGCTCCCCAGACGATAGGCGCGCCGGGCTGTGCCAGTTGATGAATCACGATGCCGCTGATGCACTCGGCGGCATGCTGCACGACCGATCCGGCCAGGGTGACGGGCGCCGTCGCGCCAGCCAGCGGCATGCTGACAATCTCCGCCGGAACTCCGGCCCGCGCCAGATCGACCAGATTCTGCGACGCAAACTCTGACCAGTTCAACGGCGGCGACGGGCACACATCGAAAATGGCGCGCGGCAACTGCCGAAGAGCTTCGCGGCCGCCGCTCTCGATCGCAAGCAATTCCAGCAGCGTGTGCAGGCTGGATGCGGAAAATGCGCCCGTGACCACCGGCTTTTCCGAATACCAGAGCACCAGCAGCAGCCGGTACCAGTCGCCGATTTCCGGCGGCACGTCATTGCACACCATCGCCGTAGACTGCGCGGCGAATTGCGGCAGCATTTCCGCAACTTGCACCAGTCGGGATAGGTCCGCAGCCAGGGCCGGACGCGCCTGCTGCGTCTCGGGATCGAGAATGTTCAGACACGACGAGCCCGGATCGAAGTGGACGTCATCGCGACCGTAACGCACGGCGGGCTTGCCGCTGCGGTCGTAAAGGCAGAACCCGCGCGGCGCCAGATCGAGCAGTCGCCGCGCTAGCGCTTCCGGGATGTGCGCGACGCCATCTTTGACCGTGATGCCGGCGCCGCTCAGCAGTTCGACCACATAAGGTGCGACCCGCACGCCGGGGTCTTCGATGAGTTGGAAGGCTTCGCCGAGAATGCGTTCGATCAGCGGCTTGTCGAGCAGTTCGAGTTTCGGTCTCATGTCCGGCTCCGCCACCGGACGCTGCTGCCTTCTGCTCCATCAGGCTCCGAGCCAGGGCGACCGCGCTCATCGCATCTTTCGCATAGCCGTCGGCGCCGATTTCTTCCGCCCAGCGCCGCGTCACCGGCGCGCCTCCGACCATGATTTTGACCTGCGAGCGCAGTCCGGCTTTCTCCAGCGCTTCGATCACGCCTTTCTGATTGCGCATGGTCGTCGTCAGCAGCGCGGATACGCCGACGATGTCGGCATGAAGCTCGCGCGCTTTGCGCCGCAAATTTGTCGCCTGAAACATCCACTCCGAGATCGTGCACGCGGAAACCATGCGCCGTCAGCAGCGTTCCGACAAGGATCTTGCCAATCTCGTGGATGTCGCCCTTGGTCGTGCCCAGCACCACGACGCCCGCCATGGGCCGCTCCGTGCCCAGTTTCCGCAATTCCGGATCAAGCACCGCCATGGCGGCGCGCATGGCCTCGGCCGAGGCCATCATGTCGGGCAGAAACATCTGGCCCCGCGCAAATTGCTCGCCCACGTCGTGCATTCCCGGCACATAGCCGTTGTGGATGGCGTCGATCGGCGCGACGCCGGCAAGCGACGGCTTGCTGGGCCAGGTCCGATGCGGTGTCCGGCGCGCCGTCGATGATGCTCTGCCGCATGGCGGAGAAAGTGTTATCCGGCATAAAATCCTCTCGGCCATGCTGACTGGAGGGGAGTTAGAGTCTGTGATTGAAATCACAATTGGATGACTTTGGCTGCGTCCGCTGCGGAGCGACGGCAATGAGTCATATCGGGATTTGGACGAAGCCGCTGGCGCGGCGGACGCTATCGCGTGTTCGGGGGGCGGCAGCTTGTGCGGTTTGTGTGGGATGATGCAAGAGCTCGACTGCAGGCGATCATATGCGCCTGTGCATGAACTCAGGTTTCAACAGAATTGGCAGTTAGCGTGGCCTAAGGGCGATGAGATGGCGAAACGGCCATTGAATCCCCGTACCTATATATATATTTATATAGCCCTCCGCGTCCGCCGCAAACCCAGCGGCTTCGTCCAAATCCCCCCTATCGCAAGTGCCCCGGCGGGTGACATTCGCGTCCACGCGGGCGCTCGGCGCCGGCGCACTTGTCGATAGGGCGCTAAGCACTCGCCACCCCCGTTGGGCCTATCGAACTCAACTCTTGGCCGCGAAGGGAGTGTCCCACGAGGACGGGAGAATCCGAACCAAGTTCGGCGATAACTGCCAATACATCATCGCCGAGACGGTCCGCGGAATAGTTCGCGTCCGTCGGTGCAGGGGCGCTGGATGCACCGCACCCGCGCCGAGTAATGCCGTATACGTGGTAAGAACCGGTCAGTTTCGGTGCGAACTGATCAAATTCGTGCGCGGTGCTGTTGCCGCCGTGCAGCAGAATCACCGGACGGCCCGATCCAGCCCAGTCGAGCACTTCCAACTTGACATTGTCCTGCACAGTCACGAACCGAATGCTGTGTGGCGTCGTATCACGATTGTCCGGTATGTCCTGCGCAACGAGAGGACGCGTGATAGTCAGCAGTGAAGCTAAGGCGACGATGATCGCCGATCGGGTCATACGCAATCACTCCGCGTTCCGTATAGGACGCCCGTGGTGTCTGACGAAAACGGCGTTAGCGCTCAAAATCCCACGGGCGTGAGCGGCTCCAGCCCGTGTTTCCCTCCACTATGCACACTCATTTATACTTACCAGTTTTGCCGTGGCTGCTGAGGCCACATGTGAAGGAGTCCTACCCTTGAAAATCCTGGTTTGCATGAAGCAGGTGCCGCAGAAAGATGCACCGCTCAAGCTCAACGAAACCGGCACCTGGATCCGCGACGACGTTTCCTACGAAGTCAACGAGCCCGATGCCTATGCTCTCGAAGAGGCGCTTCGACAGAAGGAAAAGCACACCGGGGAAGTCGTGGTCATCACCAGCGGCCCGGCGCGGGCGCAGCAGGTGCTGCGCGAGGCACTGGCCAAAGGCGCGGATCGTGCGATTCACCTCGAAGACGAGAAGTTCGTCGGGCTCGACGCCTTCAACACCGCCAAGGCCTTCGCCGCTGCGATCAAAGACGAAAAATTCGATCTGATCTTTACCGGGCTGCAATCCGACGATTACGGCTACGCGCAGACGGGGGTGATCCTGGCCGAACTGCTGGGCTGGCCGCACGCCACCATCATCATGCAGATCGAAAAGACCGACGGCGGCATTCGGGTGAAGCGCGAACTTGAGGCGGGATACTTCCAGTTTGTCGACATGCCGACGCCGGCCGTGCTGACGATTCAGTCGGGCATCAACAAGCTGCGCTACGCCACGCTGATCGGCATCAAGCAGGCCAAGAACAAGCCGATGCGGAAGGTGGCGCTGGCGGAGGTGCAGTCGGCGATCGGGGAGAATCTGCAGAAGATCGAGCGCCTATACATTCCGCAGAAAACGAAGAAGACGGAAGTCATCGAAGGTCCGCCAGCGGAAGTGGCGAAGAAGCTGGTGGACAAGATGCGCAACGAATTGCGTGTGCTGTAAATGGTTGTGTGGGGCCGGGTCTAGCCTGTCCTGAGCGAAGCCGAAGGAACCCGGCCATGCCGAGCGACGCTCGGCTGTTACGGTGCTTCAGGTAGAAAGCAGATTCCTCGGCGGGCTTCGCCCGCTCGGAATGACAAAAGAGATTAGGAGTGAGTGGCTTTATGGCCGATACGATTCTGGTGGTTGTTGAACAGCGCGAAGGCAAGCTGAATCGCGTTTCGTGGGAAACCATTACTGCGGGCCAGGCGATTGCCGCGGCCACCAGCTGGACGCTCGAGGCGGCCGTCGTGGGCGCAAGCACTCAATCATTTGCCGCCGAAGTTGCTGCGAAAAAGGTCGCTAAGGTTTACGCCGTTGAGTCGGCGAAGCTTGAACCCTACACGCCTGACGCCTTCGTCGCGGCGCTGAAGCAGTTCCTTGCGTCCAAGCAGCCAAAGCTCGTGTTGATGCCGCATACGTACCAGGTGCGCGACTTCATCCCCAAGCTGGTTGTGGCTATGGGACGCACCGTCATCAGCGACTGCATCGGCTTCAGGCATGAGGGCGGAAGGCTTCTGTTCACCCGCCAGATGTTTCAAGGCAAACTGTCGGCGGACGTGAGCTTCACCAGCGACGGGCCGTGGTTTGCAACTTTTCAGAACGGTGCGTTTCGCGGCGACAAGGCCGAAGACGGCGCGAGCGCCGCACCGGTCGAAACGGTGAGCGTCGAGATTGCCGATGGCGTGGTACGCAACAAGCCACAGCCGGTCTTCAAAGAGGCCAAGCAGGCGGTGGACCTGACGCAGGCGGAAATCATTGTCTCGGTGGGCCGCGGCATCAAGGAGCAGAAGAATATCAACCTGGCCAAACAGCTGGCCGACGCGCTGGGCGGCGAACTGGCAGCCTCGCGCCCGATTTGTGACTCCGGCTGGCTGCCCATGGACCGGCAGGTGGGCTCCTCGGGCCAGACCGTTTCGCCCAAGGTGTATCTGGCGCTCGGGATCTCGGGCGCCATCCAGCACATTGTCGGGATGAAGGGATCGAAAGCGGTCATTGCGGTCAACAAAGATTCCGAAGCACCGATCTTCGAAATCGCCGACTACGCCGTGGTGGGGAATCTGTTCGACATCGTGCCGCCGCTGATTGAGGAAGTGAAGAAAGCGAAAGCGGGAAGCTAAGGTTTCAAGGTTTCACGTTTCAAAACCCGGGGTGGCGAGGTAGCGTGAGCCATTCTTATCGGGATCTGATCGTGTGGCAGAAGGCAAAAAAGCTGGCTGTCCACATTTATCAGGAGACGGAGTGCTTTCCCAAGTCCGAAACCTATGGACTGACTTCACAGATGCGACGTGCGGCGGTATCCGTGGTGTCAAACAAAGCCGAGCGTCAAGGCAGGCTGACAACGGGAGAGCATGAAACCTTGAAACCTGCCTTCATCTCTTTCCGATCGCCGCTGCCGCAATCTGCACCACGTCGAGCAACTCCGGAGGCGTAGCCGAGTTTGCCGCCAGGCCGTCGCGCAGCATCGAGTTGCAGAACGGACACGCCGCCGCTACCACGTTCGCGCCAGTGGCAGCCAGTTCCTGGGCGCGCTCGAGATTGACGCGCTTCCCGGTTTCTTCTCCGAGGAACATCAGACCCCCGCCTCCGCCACAGCAGAAACCGCGTTCGCGCGAGCGCGGCGGCTCGACCACCTTGCCGAAGCGCGCGATGACATCGCGCGGCTCGTCATAGACTCCGCGATAGCGGCCGAGGTAGCAGGCATCGTGAAACACAACGCTCTGCCCGTCGCCGCCGGACGGCAGTTTGTCGCGGAAGCGCGCCAGCAACTCGGTGCTGTGCTCGATGGCAACGTGGGCGCCGTGTTCCTTCCAGTCGGTGCCGATGGTGCGCACGCAGTGCGGGCAGATTGACACCATCTTGGTAACCCTGCTCTCGTTTATCTGCTCAAGGTTCTGCTGGGCGAGTTCGCCAAAAAGGTAATCATTGCCCAGTCGCCGCACCGGGTCGCCCGAGCACTTCTCCTGCTTAAGAACGCCGAAGCTGATGCCCAGATACCGCAGCACTTCTGCCAGCGCCAGCACGATCTTGCGGCCATTCGGATCGTAAGAGCCCAGACAGCCCATCCACATGCAGTATTCCTGCGAGCCGTCGAAATACGGCAGATTGTTTTTCTCGATAAATTTCTGCCGCTCCGAGGGAGCGAATCCCAGCGCGTTGCCCTGGCGCTCGAGCGTCACAAATAAATCGCTCCCGTGAGTGTTGTCCCACTTACCGGTATTCACCGCGCCACGGCGCAAGCCCACAATCATAGGCAGATGCTGAATGCCGACTGGACACTGGTATTCACAGGCGCCACAGGTCGTGCATTGGAAAGCTGCCTCCATCGACAGATGCTTGCCGAGCAGCAACTCGCCGCTCTTGGGGCCAAACTCGTTCAGGTAATGGCGCGTGCCGAGAATGATTTCCTTGGGGTTGAGAATCTTTCCCGTGATGTTGGCGGGACAATTCTCGGTACACCGGCCGCACTCGACGCAGCTATAGGCTTGCAGGCTGGCGATGCGGGTCAGATCCTTGCCGCTGTCGAGGCCGAAATCTTCGTCGCCCACCAGTGGCGGGATGCGGCTGAATCCGTCGCGCTCCAGAAATACGGTGAAGGGGCTGAGCACCAGGTGCATGTGCTTGGTCTTGGGAATGAGCGGGAGAAAGACGAGCAACACCAGCGTATGCGACCACCAGAGCGCCCATCCCGAGGTCGTACCTTCCGCCACCCAGAAAGTGGCCAGGTAAGTAATCATCAGGGCGAAGATGAGAAAGGCGATCAGGCCGGACTCGGGCGATAGTGGTTCCAGCGCCTTGGGCCGGATGACGAAGCGGCGGAATCCCAGTCCGGCGATCGAAATGGCCACGGCCACGGCGAAAACGGCAACGAAGTAGAAATAGGAACGCCCGTATCCTTCGCGGGACAAGAAACCCAGGCCAAACGCTGTGGCGAGATGGTTCAGAGTGACCAGGCCGAACAGGCAGAAACCCCAGAATACGAAGGCGTGGGCTAAGCCGGGCAATGGGCGCTGGGCGATGACAAGCGATTGCGCTCCGACTTCCCAGAGTACTTTGCGGATGCGGGGGCCGAGTGGCCGCAGTTGGAAGTCGGCGTCGGGCTTCGACTCGAGGATGATGTGCAGCGCGCGGCCGAACTTTCGCCAGAAAAGGTAGATAGAAGTGAAGAGGGCAAGCAGCAGGACGATTCGTCCCGTCCAGTTCATGGCAGGTCTCCGAGCAACGAGACAGTCTAACAGCTTGTGTGGCGCGGGCACTCCCTTCAACAGGCTCGGGGCAGGCTTGCCCGGGAAGTTTTGCCACGGATGTGCGCAGAGTCACGCGTATAGGTCTAATGACGTTGTCATTCCGACCGTGGGGAGGAATCTGGTTTTGTTCGATTGCATGCTAGCATTCTGCTCTGGTGGCTGTGAGCTCAGGCAGGACCGCGGCCTACGCGGTTGAGAAAAGGAGCTTATGTCATTGCGTAATGTTGGTGGATCTCTGGTTTTCCTTCTTTTGTCCTTAGCCTCGTTTGCCCAGCAGTCGGCGCAGGCCCCCTCTATTCCCTCCACCGGCTTCGCCGGCCTCGATAAGTACCGGGCTTCACGGATTGCGGTATTCACGGACGACTACGGGCAACTTGCGCGCTATCGAGAGGCCGACGCGGCGCTCAGTTCTCCGGCGGCGGGAGAGAATCGCGTTGTTTTCTTTGGCGACTCGATCACCGATATCTGGCATCTTGACCAATATTTTCCAGGCAAGCCGTACGTGAACCGCGGCATCGGAGGACAGACCACGCCGCAGATGTTGGTGCGATTCCGCGAGGACGTGATTGATCTGCATCCCAAGGTGGTGGTGATCCTGGCGGGTACCAATGACATTGCGGGCAACACCGGACCAATGCGCAATGAAGACATCGAGGCCAACCTAGCTTCGATGGCGGAACTGGCGCGCGTCCACGGAATCCGGGTCGTTTTTTCTTCGGTGCTACCGGTGCATAACTACACGGACAAGGCGAAGGATTTCTTTGCGCAGCGTCCGACGGCAAGGATTCTCGAGCTCAACACCTGGCTTAAGGATTACTGCGCCAAAAACGGCGTTGTGTATCTCGACTACTTCTCGGCGCTAGTTGATGACAAGGGGTTGCTGAAAAAGGAATTGGCTGAAGACGGGCTGCACCCGAACGATGCCGGGTACAAGATCATGGCGCCGCTGGCGGAGGCGGCGATTGCGAAGGCGGCGAAATAGTCGGTCGACGTTGGTAGCTAGTCGTTGAGAACTCCCGTATACGAGCGAGCCATCCCAATCTATAATGAGTGGAGTTTCCGACCGCCCCGGCCTTCGGGCATACCTGAGGCAGCGGCGGCGAGGGAGAGGGTTCGACGGACAAGAGTGTCCGTCCCACACTTCCCGAGGGTTCGGGTGGAAACGCCCGCGCCTCCCGCGCTGTAACGCGCATTGGAAAGGAAACGGCTGCCGGGATGCTCCCGCCTGTTCGTATCTTTTCCGAAGAAACTTATTAGCCGCCAGTGCGATCCAATAGTTATGGCTGCTCTGCACGACAAATTCGGGCGCGCCATCACCGACCTGCGGATCTCCATCACCGACCGCTGCAATTACAAGTGTGTGTACTGCCGTACGGGGAACGAAGGGGCTCTCTATGGCGATTTGCCGTTCGCGGACTATTTGCGAATGGCGCGGGTGCTGGTCGGCATAGGGATCGCGAAAGTACGCCTGACCGGCGGCGAACCTTTGCTACGCAACGGCGTGGTGGAGTTTGTCCGCGAGTTGGCCAAGCTCCGCCCGGCGAACCGAAACGGCGATACGCTCGACATAGCCATGACGACCAACGGACATCTGCTCGCCGATCTGGCGCAGCCGTTGAAAGACGCTGGCCTCACCCGCGTTACCGTTTCGATGGATGCGGTCGATCCCGACCGCTTTGCGCACATCACGCGTGTGCCCAATGGATATGACCATGTTCTGGCGGGCATCCGCGCGGCGCGCCGGGCCGGGCTGTGGCCATTGAAGGTGAATTGCGTGCTGATGCGCGGTTTTAATGAAGACCAGATCATCCCGTTCGGAATGTTCGCGCGCGAAGAGGGCGTGACCGTGCGCTTTATCGAGTTCATGCCGCTGGAAGAGGGGCGAACCTGGGCGCCTTCGACCGTGGTTACACTCGATGAAATTCTGGCGCGCATGGCCGAGTACCGGCCGCTGGTGGAGATTCCGCATGGACGTTCGGAAACGGCGCGGCGCTACCGATTTGACGATGGCGTCGGCGAGATCGGAATTATTGCGCCCGTCTCGCATCCGTTCTGCGGGCATTGCAGCCGCATTCGTATTACCAGTGACGGGAAGATTCGCACCTGCCTGTTCTCGGTTTGGGACCACGACCTGCACGCGCAGATGCGCCGCGGCGCTAGCGATGAAGAATTGGAGGAGTTCATCCGCGGAGTGGTCGCGAAGAAAGAAGAGCGGCACCACATTGGCGAGCCCGACTTCGTTCCCGCTTCACGCACCATGGTGCACATCGGGGGCTAGAGCTACTGAACTTCGATCGTAGAGACGTAGCTTGCTACGTCTTGCCGGGAGCATTTCGCATGATGGCGAGAGAGACGTTGCAAGCAACCTCTCTACGACTAAGATCGTTATCGTGAGACCTAACTACCTGGTTTTGATCGCAACCGGTTTTTGCCTCCTGTCTGCTGCACAGGGCCCGTCGCAGACTTCCTCCTACCTCGGTTTCGACCGCAACGAGTATCCAGCTGACACGAATCTCAAGACCCTGCGGCAGACTTTTTCTTACACCGGATACTGGCTCAACAATCCTCCAGGAATGTCGTCGAACGGCTGGGCCGGGCACCGCGCTGCAGTCGAGGCGGCAGGATTCGGGTTCCTCGTCCTATTCAACGGGCGACTGTATGCCGAGTTGAAAACTGTTGCCCGCGCCACGCAACTCGGCCACTCTGACGCGCAAGCGGCTGCTACTGCGGCGCGGCGCGAGGGCTTTCCACGCGCGACCATCATCTTTCTCGATCAGGAGCAAGGCGGACGCATGCTGCCTGAGCAAAAGGCTTACATCTACGCCTGGGTGGACGGCGCGACTGCGGCTGGATTCCGCGCCGGCATCTACTGTTCGGGTATGGCTTCGCCAGATGAAGGTCACGTGGTTACAGCGGAAGATATTCGCGAGCACGCGGACGAGGGCGCCCGCGCCACACGCCAAATTGTCTACTGGGCCGTCAACGACGCTTGCCCGCCCTCGCCCGGATGCACCTTCCCACAGCATTTGCCAAAGCCGGCGCAGAGCGGCGTTGGCTTCGCCGAAGTCTGGCAGTTTGCGCAGTCTCCATGGCGCAAGGACGTTGCTGCGCACTGTGCCAACTACAGCCGCGATCGAAATTGCTACCCCCCGGGAGTTTCCACCGCACAGGGGCTGCACGTGGACTTGAACACCGCTACGTCGTCCGATCCTTCCCATGGGAGAAGCCACTAATTCTGAGAACGAGTTTGCCACGGATGGGCGCGGATTTTGCGCGGATCAACTCGCCAACCTCGGTCGTAGCTTTACCAGCCCCCAACGACGAACGACCAACGACGAGCGACCGTTGGACTGTATGCGGTAAAATGGAGTCACTCCCATGTCAGACCGCACTTTTACTCTCGATGAAGCGCAGTCGCTGCTACCTGTGCTCGAGTCGTTGCTGCGTACCGCCATTGCCGGCAAGAAGGTGATGGAGGAATTTGAGGCCGAGCAACAGGAACTGAATCACCGGATCTTTCTGAATGGCGGCACCCACGTCGATGTCGTCCCGCTGGCGCGGCGCAAGGCCGAGCGCGTGAAAGCCGAGCAGCACGCCAAAGACGCACTCGCCGAAATCGACTCGATTGGCGTTCAGGTGAAGGATCTCGACATTGGGCTGCTGGATTTTCCCTGCGAAGTCGAAGGCGAGATTATTCTGCTCTGCTGGAAGCTGGGCGAGACATCCATTACCCACTGGCACGGGACGCAGGAAGGATTCGCCGGCCGTAAGCCCATCGACGAGCGGATCGCGCGGGGCAGGAAGACGAACTAGTTCTAGGCCTCTCGTGTCGGGCGATGGCTGCATTGCTTCGATAGAATTCCTCTCAAAACCATGCGCGAACTGGCGCATCGGTCACGGCCGGAAACTCCACATTCCAAAATAGTTCTGGCTCAGTGCAACATACCCCGAAGTTCGGTGTTTACAGGGGAGAAACGTAATGGCACCCGATGCGGGATTTTGCACCAGAATGAGCGCATACAGTGCAAGGAATTCGTTCAGCATCGGTGATCAAGGGGCAAGGACAATGAAGATGAATCGATCGGTTGGGCGCTGGTTGTTGTTGGCAGTAATTTTACTGAGTTTTTCGGCTGTGTCGTTTGGGCAGATCGCGGTTGGCATTTCGGTCCGTATCGGTCCGCCGGCCCTGCCGGTCTATGCGCAGCCCATCTGCCCGGGACCGGGCTACTTTTGGACGCCGGGCTATTGGTCCTGGAACGACGACGAAGGCTACTACTGGGTTCCCGGAACCTGGGTGGTCGCGCCTGTGGGCATGCTCTGGACACCCGGATACTGGGGCTGGAACGAGGGATTGTATGTGTGGCACGGCGGATACTGGGGGCCGCACATCGGTTTCTACGGCGGAATTAACTACGGGTACGGTTACGGCGGCGTCGGCTTCGGCGGCGGCGAGTGGCGCGGCGGAGCGTTTTACTATAACCGCTCGGTGACGAACGTCAGCGTCACCAACGTGACCAACGTCTACAACAAAACGGTGATCGTCAACAACACGACCGTCAACAACGTGAGCTATAACGGCGGTACCGGCGGCGTAAGGGTCGAACCGACCCAGCAGGAGCGAATGGCGGAGCACGAGCAGCACACCGCTCCGCTGTCGACGCAGACGCAGCACGAGCATCTGGCCAGTCAAAACAAAGAGAACTTTGCCCGCGTCAACCAGGGTAAACCTGCGATCGCTGCGACTGCCAAAGCAGGCGACTTCAGCAGCCGCTCCGCCATTCCGGCCCGGGCTGCGGGTGCAGCGTATCATCCACCAGCCATGTCGCCGAAAGAGGCGCGCGGTCCGGCAGTGGCAGGAAATCGTTCCCTCACCCCGGCGAACTCAAATAACGCGAACCGTCCGACTGGCGGCGCCAAGCCGAGCCCGCAGGACAAATCCAATCAGGGGTTCCGGCCGTTTACGCCGCCGTCGAAGGGTGGGTCCGGAGGTGCGGTGGGCGGGAATCAGAGTCGTCCGAGTGGCAATTCGAACGGCGCGAGCCAAAACAAATCCAATGGTGAATTCCGGCCGTTTACGCCGCCATCGAAGGGCGGCGCTGGGACCGCGGGAGGGGGCAACCAGAACCGGGCGAACGAGAACCGGGTGAACGAGTCCCGTCCGCAGAATCAGTCTCGCCCGGAGAGCGCTTCGCGGCCCATGCCCCAGCCGAAGCAGAACGCGCCGCGGCCTGAGACGCACAAGTCGAGCCCGCCTCCGCCGCCCAAAAATCAGCCCGAGCATCACAAGGACAAGTAGAAGTTAGGGGCCGGATCTGTCGGGGACCGAGCGGCGTAGCGGCGAAACGCAGGACAACCGGGAAAGCCCCACTTCTGGCAAAGAAGGCGAGAAATGGGGCACCCGAATTTGCCGGTTGCGCTTGCAGGCTCTTTGTCGAAGAACAAAGAAACAGTCCCGATTCGGACGTAGGCTGAAAACCATCGGTTCTCCCCCAAAAAACCTGCTGCAGGACGGAATCTGTGCAAGCCAGCACGAGTCGTTCGTTCTATCCGGGAAAGAGCTTGTCCAGCGGTCTGTCTGGAGCTGTCTAGAAACAACTTAACGAGCTAGTGACCAGAGCCGGACAGGGACTGGTCCGCGCCGTAAGTTCAAGTACTGCGGTGCGCGCTGGGCAAAATCGTCTCTGCTACAATTTTTGGAAACCGGTTGGCAGGCGGGATGAGCCGATCTAGCGTACCCAAGGAGCCGTAACCAATATGCCCTCATTAAAGTCCAAACTGCGCTTGATCTGTGCCTTCGCCGCGCTGGCGACATTAGCCTTGGCCGTGAGCTGCCGGGGATTCTTTGTAAAGCCCACACTAAGCTCGCTTGTGGTCACTCCAGCGTCGCCGACCATTGATACCGGGACCACGAACAACACAGTTCAAATGTCTGCCACAGGCACTTTCAACGACGGTAGCACCGGCAGTGCATCGGTCACGTGGAGCATCAGCGATCAGTCCGTTGCGACAATCTCGACTGGCGGATTGGTGAAGTCTGCTAGCACGGGCACGGCAACCATCACAGCGACTTCCACGCAAAACCCGACTATTACCGGGACACAGTCACTCACAGTGACTGAGTGTGTTCAGACGATCACGCTGAACCCGACAAGCGGAACTATAACGACCAACACCCCTACCTTGCCGATAACCGCATCGGCGACGCTTTGCGGTGGCGGCACCAACCCGAACGTCAACTCGATAGCAACCTGGAACTCCGACAATACGAGCCTCGCGACGGTATCCGCCGGCGTCGTGACAATGGTCGCGGGAAATACAACGGCCGGAGTCGTGCACATCACGGCGTCCATTGGCAGCGTTACCAGCAACACAGCGACAATAACCGTATCGCCGTAGAGACGAGGTCCGGGGCCCCTAACAATCTCCCGCCGTTGGGAAAAGTGCGGCCTTGGATTCTGACTGCCGCGGGTGCCCCATTTCTCGCGTTTTTTTGCGAGAAGGGGCCTTTGACTATCAGGTCTATTTTGACTGGGACCTGACGTTTCGACCCGTTTCCCCACGCATTCTGACATTGTCAACAATCCCCACTTCTCGCACAGAACGCGCGAGAAATGGGCCCCACACCGGCACCCGCTCCACTGTGATTTCAGTCACATTCTCGCTTTCGGCATTCATGTGACGATGATCCGGTATCGACCCATTCATGCCGGAGCACGCTACAGTCCAGTTGACTCTGCCGCCAGCCCAGCGCGACGAGCGGGAACTGCGCGCGGCGCGGTTTGCCATGCGCTTGTCGCTGGCGGTGGGCGTGTTGATGCTGTTGGGCAAGACCACCGCCTATTACATGACGGGATCGGCGGCCATCCTGTCGGATTTCGCCGAGTCGGTGGTGCATGTCATCGCGGTGGCGTTTGCAGCATTCAGCTTGCGCTTGAGCACCAAGCCCGCAGCGCCGACATTTCTGTACGGGTACGAGCGCATCACGTTTTTTTCCGCCGGATTTGAAGGCGCCATGATCGTGGTGGCCGCCATCTGGATTCTGGTGGAGGCGATTGAGAAATGGCTGGCCGGGCTGCCGCTGGAGCACCTAGGATCGGGCGTCTTGTTGTTGCTCGCCGCGGGACTGCTGAATGCTTGGCTCGGGTGGTATCTGCTGCGCGTGGGCAAGCGCAGCCACTCGCTCATTCTCGAAGCCGACGGCAGGCACGTGCTGACCGATAGCTTCACCAGTTTCGGCGTGGTGGCCGGGCTCGGCCTTGTCATGTCACTGGATGGAAGCCATTCGACCCGCTGATCGCGATCGCGGTTGCGCTGAATATTCTGTGGTCCGGCGGCCGCCTGGCATGGCGCTCGGCCGTGGGACTGCTCGACTACTCCGATCCTGACATCGGCAAACAGATTCGCGAAAAGCTGGATGCGATTTGCAGCCAACTAGGCGTGCACTACCACGGTGTGCGCTTTCGCACGACCGGATACCGTCAGATCATCGAAGTGCATTTATTGTTTCCGCAAGCGACGGGCGTAGGAGAAGCGCATCGTCTGGCGACCCTGCTCGAAGAACGCCTGCCCGTGGAACTGGGAACGCCCTCGGAAGTGATTACCCACCTGGAGTCTTTGGAAGACCACGGAGACGTGCACTCTACGGAGCACTACACCGGGCGGCCAGGGTGAGGCGTCGTTAGTCGTTGGTTGTTGGCGCCAACTCTGACGCAGCATACCATGCCAACGACCATCGACTGACGACTGGCAACTAGTCCTTCATCATCGCGTCGATGGTCGAGTACAGCTGCGTGTTGTCCTTGACCTCGATGTACGGCTTGCTGGGGTTCCGGCTGCTCACGATATACACGGTGGGAGTGTGACTCAGCTTGATGGCGGTGCCGAGGTCACGGTCGGCGTTGACCTGGCTGGCGAGTTTCCCATTGGGGTCGATCACGAAGGGGAAGTCGAGCTTGTGTGCGGTGGCGAATTTCTCAGCGTAGGCGCGCAGGTTCTGGGGATTGATTTCAAGCTGGTACTGGAAAATGTAGTCGCGGAACTCGTTGCCCAGCGCCTTGGAGTGAGTGTCGAAATATCGTGCCATCACGGCCGCCTGGTACGACCAGTTGTGCATGGGGAGCGGGAAATCATGTCGCACGACCGGGATCTTGTAGGTCTTCGAAGCCTGCTCGACCAGGGGCGCCGTGCGCCGGCACATCGGACACTGCAGGTCCTCGAAGACAACGATGGCGATCTGAGACCCTTTGGGAGGACGCAGAACCTCCGGTGTGTCCTGCGCCGCAGCGCAAACGTTCGCGGCCATGGTCAGTAGAAACACAGATAAAACGGCGAAACTGCTCTTAAAGATCACTCGCATCGTTCCTGTCAGCATATTTCGTGGAAAAATCCCCATGTACTTAGACGCCGGAAATCGCTTCCCGGCAGCCTGGTGCCCAGCTCTCAAACCTCTATCTATGGTAACCGAAGCGCCCCGGTAGCGTCAGTGGATCGGCCCTGAATGTTGATTCTAGAGTCCCCAGGCGTGGCGCCGGCGCAAGACCTGCGGCGGGGGTAAACCTTCGTGCGGCGAAGCAGTCGCGAGAACGCGTTATAGTGGAGAGTTCTCCTCCTTACACCCTGTGAGACGGTTGGTTTCATCGCGCGTTGGCTGCCTTTCGCTGGCGATGGGAATGGCTGCTTTGCTGCTTGCGGGCTGCGGCCACGGACGCCACCGCGTCCTCGAGGTGGCCTACGTGTCAGCGCCGCAGGCCGCGCTGCGGGACCAGGTCTCGACAATTTATAGCCGCGTCGGCAACGTCAAAAACGGCGAACGGGTCGAGGTCCTGGACCACGAAAAACGCTTCGCGCGGGTCCGAACGGCCAGCGGCATCGAAGGCTGGATTGAGCAGCGGTACCTGGTCGATCAGAAGACCTTCGACGCGCTGCAGAAGCTTACCCAGGACAACCAAAACGATCCGGTGCAGGCTCCCGGAATTCTGCGTAACGACACAAACCTGCACGTCACTCCGGGCCGCGAAACCGAGCACCTTTACCAACTGGCTTTGGGCGCGAAGGTCGCGATCCTGAAGCGAGCGACCGCCGAGAAACAGGCTGGAGTGTTGCCCACGACCAAGCCTGTCGTGGCTGCAGTCGGTGCGAAACTCGGCGCGAAGGTCGCGCCTGCGCCAGTGCTCGAAGACTGGTGGCTGGTGCGCGACGATCAGGGCCGTGTGGGATGGGTTCTCACCCGCATGGTCGACGTGGACGTCCCGCTCGAAATCGCACAGTATGCCGAGGGCCAGCGTTTTGTCGCCTTCTTTGTCTTGAACGAGGTGCAAGACAACGACAAGGGCGTCCAGAAAAAAATTCCGCAATACCTATGCGTGCTGACCGATCCCCACGACGGCTTGCCGTACGACTTCGATCAGGTGCGAGTCTTCACGTGGAACGCTCGCAAACACCGCTACGAAACCGCCTATCGCGAGCACGGACTCAACGGAGTTCTGCCAGTCAAGGTGACGCAGGAGAATTTCGACAAGGAAGGAATCCTGCCGGTATTTATTCTTCGCGTGAAGAATCAAGCGGGCAATATCGACGACCACAAATACAAGCTCAACACTCCAATTGTGAGGCGCGTGTTAGCTCCGGGAGAAGTAGTTTCGAGGCCGCAACGGCCCGCGCGTAAGCGTCGCCACTAGCGCAGATCGCCAATCGAAATCCTCGCATTGTTTCTGGAAATCATAATGTCCCGCCAGACTGTCTACGCATTTTCGTACTGACATTCTGTACAACTCTGTCTTAGACAATTGGAAAATAAGTGTGTGTTTCGATCTTCGTTTTGGACGGTCACTTGCACAAATAGTTCTTCAGTGAGTGTGCGGCAAACATCGCTTCAGTTTGAATTTTCATCAAGCCCGCCACCGAGTGGTTCACGACCATAACACTTGTCTGCAGTGAGATCAGTCTGGGGGTTTTCCCGCGCGGGCGGGCGCTGTGCTTCGAAATCGAAGGAGAAAATAGATGAAACAGGTCATACGGAATTTCGCCATCGTCGCACTATTGGCCGGCTCGATGGGGGTGCTGGTCACCGTGCAGCCAGCCTTTGCCGACAACCTATACGGCAGCATTCGCGGAACGGTCACCGACCCTACTGGTGCTGCGGTGGCGAATGCATTGGTTGAAGCGATAAATACCGACACCGGCATAGTGACCAGGGTTACGTCGAATCAAACTGGAAGTTATGCCTTTCCCCAACTCGCGATCGGCAACTATCGGGTGAGTGTCTCGGCGAAGAATTTCAAGACCTTCCGCGCCGCTGGCGTTCATTTGGACCTCGATCAAGTGTTCGCGCTGAACGTGAAGCTGGACATTGGAGCCGTGGCCGAAGTCGTCGAAGTCGAAGCCAATCCATCCCAGGTGGAAACCACCAGCATGCAACTGGCTACCACGATCACCGGGACCCAGATCGTTGACCTGCCGTTAAACGGGCGCGACTGGACGCAGTTGCTGCAGCTTCAACCCGGAGTGCAAGGAGCCTCAGATCGTTTCGGTACGGCAGCGGTTGGCAATTCCTACTCCAGCAGCGGAGCGGAGACCCAGCAGAATTCTTTTCTGCTGAACGGAACCGATTCCAACGACACTTCATTGAATACTCCGCTGGTCGTCCCCAGCCCAGATGCCATTGGTGAGTTCAACATGGTGTCGAGCACGATTAATCCCGAGTACGGGCGCAATTCTGGCGCGATTGTGAACGCCGCCATCAAAAACGGCACCAATCAGTTTCACGGTGACGTGTTTGAGTTCTACCGCGACACGTTCCTCGATGCCAAGCCCTGGTTCCAACAAAAGGCAGCGCTCTTCCACCAAAACCAGTATGGTGGCACCGTTGGCGGCCCGATCGTGAAGGACCGCGCGTTCTTCTTTTTCTCTTATCAGGGCAGACACTCCGTCACGCCGCAGCCGGCCGGATTCGCGAATAGTTACAACAGCTTTTTCCTCGGCCAACCCACTCCCACGGTTTACAGTCAGGCGGAACGGGGTGGAGATTTTTCTGCGGATGGTGCCTTCGGAGCAAAGCCCATTCCGTTTGCGATGTATGGAGACAGTGCTTCGATCTGTCCGGTGAGCAGTGGCACCCAGTGCCAGCCCAACGGAACAAACACCTTCCAAAGTCTGTTCAGCACCGGGGTCATCCCCACACAGGATTTTAGCCCGCTATCGCAAAAGATCCTGAGCCAGTACGTTCCGCTGCCGAATGCTGCGAACAATTCCTATCTATTCAATCCCCTTGAGGTCGCGAAACGAGATCAGTATCTCGGCCGAATCGACGAGAGACTCAGCAGCAAGGACGCGATTTGGTTCTACGGGTTGTATGAGAATGACACAACGAATGACGATCTGGCTTTCGTTGGTTCGAACCTTCCTGGCTTCGGCTCGGCCAACCCATCGAAGACGTATGAGTACACAGTAGCTTGGAACCACACTTTTTCACCGACCATGCTGAACGAAGCACGCTTTGCCTACCTCCGCTTCAACTATCCATCAGTAACGCCCCTAAAGACCCAGAGCCCGTCCGATTATGGCTTCACGGGAATCGCCTCATCCCAGGCGGCGCAGTTTGCGCAACTTCCGATCATGGCTGTCGCAGGTCGATTCAGCCTTGGCTTCAGCGCAGACGGGCCGCAACCGCGCGTGCAAAACACTTACCAGGTGGTGGATAACCTCAGCAAAGTTTGGGGGCACCACACCTTCAAATTCGGCTTTAACATGGATCGACTGGAAATCAACAATCCCTTCTACAACAACCTGAACGGCACCTATCAATTCTTTGGCTCTGGGCCGTTTTCAACCGGCGACGCCGCCGCAGATTTTCTCCTGGGAATTCCCGACTCTTACGCGCAGGGCAGCGGTAGCATCATTCGAGCGCGTGGACGGGAATATTATTCGTACGGTCAAGACCAATGGCAGGTCAGACCGAGCCTCACTCTGACTCTGGGCTTAGCTTGGGACATCGAAACGCCTTATCAGAATCTCTACGCCAACGGACTGGTTCTGGATGCATTCCACCCGGGCCAGCAGTCCACCGTTTTTCCGACTGCTCCAATTGGCCTCGTCTTCCCCGGCGACAAGGGAGTTAACCAATATGGGGGCGCTACTGTGAAATACAACCACCTGGCGCCCCGCTTTGGATTTGCTTGGAGTCCGGGCGATTCCCACAAGTGGAGTGTCCGCGGCGGCATCGGACTCTACTACAACCGAACGGAATCGGAGGCTACGCTGCAGACGCTCACCAATGTGCCATTTTCGCTGACCACGGCCGGGGGAGGCATCGGTGGCGGCTCACCAGCATTCGCTAATCCTTACAACTCCGTGAATCAGGTCGCAATCGGGAACATTCCAACCGTGTGTCCTGCTGGCTGTACAGTGACGGACAAAGCTTCTCCATTTCCGTTCTCCCCGCCCACGAACGGGGCAGCCGTTCCTAGTTTTGCTCCATTCGAGCCCATCGGGTTCAATGATGTTTTCTACGATCCACGACTTACGGTCCCTAGGGCGACAAACTTCAATCTGAATGTGCAATACCAGATTTCGAAGTCAACTGTGGCGACGATCGGCTACGTCGGATCGATCGCGCGGCACCTGGAGGGCGCGTACAACATGAATCCTGGTGGGAACGCAACCGGCAACCCCGCCGCGGTCGCAGCCGGTGCCGTCAGCGATTTCGGCCTCGCTGCAACCGTGTGCCCGGCCGACTTGAACACCAGTATTTCGGGACTTCCTAAGGGCGCATGCCTGCCCGGCACGTTCCCGTACAACGCGAACGTGTATGGGGAAATTGGCGTGTTCGCCACGAACTGGAGCTCGAACTACAACTCGTTGCAGGCTTCCATCAACCGGCATTTCAGCAACGGCCTGCAACTTCAAGCTGCCTACACATGGTCACGCAACTTTGATTACACCTCGAACCTGGAAAACAGTGCCTTCAACAATCCCGGGTTCAATGCCCTGAACTTCGCTCGGAACTATGGTCCGTCGGCGAATGATGCGCCGCAACGGCTCGTAGTGAATTACGTCTACACGTTGCCGTTCTACAAGTTTGGTCACCACTGGAAACGGCTGACCGACGACTGGAATCTCTCGGGAATCGCCACGTTCCAGAAAGGATTCCCAGTCGGTGTCTTCCAGACCAACTTTACAGACCTGCAGTATTCCGGAAGTCAATCGTTCTTCGCTGCGCCGGATTTCGTTAACGCCACTGGCGCGCCGTTGAACATAAATCACAACCCAAGGCAAACACAGCAGTGGGTGAATCCGGCGGCGTTCGTGTCGCCCGCTCTCGGTGTCCAGGGCACGGCCAATCGAAACCCGTTTTATGGTCCGGGGTTAAACTTCTGGGACATGGCTTTGGAGAAGAACGTTCACTTTACAGAGTCGATGTACGTCCAGTTGCGGTTTGAGACCTTCGACACCTTCAACCACGCAAATTTCGCTCCGCCCGTGAATAACGTTTCTGCCGGCCCAGCCTTTGGGACAATCGATAATGTCCTCCCGATCAGCACGACTGGTGCAGGCCGAGTGGTACAGCTCGCGGCGAAGTTTTACTTCTAACGCGATTCCAGACTGATATTCAGGCCGGGCCTTTTGCCCGGCCTTTTTCTTTGCTTCTTGATTCGCGCTCGCAGCCCAGGCGCCGAATCAGCGTGCTGTACCTCGTATTGGAAATTTGCAACCGCAATTCCTAGTCCGCCTTCTGCTGCTTGAGGCGCCATGCTCAAGAATCCCAGCCGAGCGCTCATTGCACTTCAGCAGGTAGCGAGTTCCAGTTCTAATGCAGGGGCGATGTCCTCACACGACTAGTCAGGCTGTGATCCAAAACACAGGGACGAAACCGCCTACCCAGATTGCCAATTAACAAAAGTCGGTACCTTCCGTCTTCCCGTCTTCCTTGAAATTCTTCGGCTCACCGCATGAGGGCTCAGCGGGTAAAGAATATCGTTTTTTCTAGAAATCATAGAACCGCGCCATCGAGCATATGCATTTTGGTAAACATGCAGGGGTGGCGAACTTCTAACTAGCTGAAAACTAGGTGTTTGTTGTTGGTCTTTGTTTTGGATTGTGAGTTGCACAAATGATTGGCGGGATGTGTGTACATAAGTATTGTTTCGACCTTCATTTTCTCTAGGCTATTCGAAACAAAACATTTGTGTGTTGCTAGTTAGCAGCCGAGGATTCCCGCGGGGGCGGGCGTTGCTCTCGAAGATCTAAGGAGAAGAAAATCAATGAAACTGATCATGCGGAATTTCGCGATCCTTGCAGTAGTGATCGGTGTGATCGCATTGTTGGTCGCTGTGCAGCCTGCCTTGGCCGATAACCTTTATGGCAGCATCCGCGGCACGATCACCGATCCCAGCGGAGCAGTGTTGTCTGGTGCCGTCGTAACGGTCACCAATACCGATACTGGCATTGTGCAAAGGGCAACCACGACGGACACCGGGGGCTTTGTGTTCCAACAGCTGGCCGTTGGGAACTACAAGGTGAGCGTCTCGGCACCCAATTTTAGGGCCTACCAGGCGTCAGGCATTCACCTCGATCTCAACCAGGTCTACACATTAAACGCGAAACTGGAACTGGGAGCGGCGCAGGAAGCCGTGCTGGTGGAGGCGAATCCCGTCCAGGTGCAGCAGACGGATATGCAACTGGGCGCCACGATTGAGGGGCAACAACTCGTTGATCTTCCCTTGAACGGCCGCAATTGGACTCAGCTCCAGCAACTGCAACCCGGTATCATCGGGACTTCCGACCGGTTTGGTGGTGCAAATGGGGCGTATTCCGGCAACGGTGCCGGAACTCAGCAGAACTCGTTCATGATCAACGGCGTCGATTCCAACGATTCTTCGCTGAACACAGCCCTAGTCGTTCCGAGTCCAGATGCTATCGGCGAATTTCGTCTGGTCACCAACACCTTGAATCCGGAATACGGCCGCAACTCCGGAACCGTTATTAACGCTTCGATTAAGAGCGGCACTAACGCGTTCCACGGTAGCGGTTTTGAGTTCTATCGCGATACGTTCCTGGATGCGAGGAATTACTTTGAATACGGTTGCACTGACCCGTTTGGCAATTTGAAAAGTGACTGCCGCTCACCTTTCCATCAAAATGAGTATGGCGGCACGATCGGTGGGCCGATCCTGAAGAACAAGACTTTCTTCTTCTTCTCGTACCAGGGCTACAAACAGAGAGTTCCGCAATCGCCTGCAAATACAGTCCAGGTGTACACGCCGGCGATGTTCAACAACGGCGATTTCACTTCAAGGGCGTTTACTGGGAACGCAGACCTCAATCCTGTTGCGATGTACGGGGACAGTGCCTCTCCCTGTCCCGTAAGTGGTGGGGTGAAATGCCCGGCCCTCCAGCAGACGTACAGTGCGCTGTTTTCCACGGGAGTCGTTCCCACGCAAGACTTTAACCCACTCTCGGTCAAACTGGTGAATCAGTTTGTGCCTCTGGCAAATAGCGGTCAGGTAGTAGTATCTCCGACCACGACCGCACATGACCACGAACTGCTGGGCAGAATCGATCACCACGTCACGAATAACGATCAGCTCTGGTTCTACGGGCTCTGGGAAACTCATCCTTCCCAAGATACCTTGCCCTTCACCGGGACAACTCTGCCCGGACTTCCTGAGGCGGCTCTCCGACATACCCACCAATACTCTGCTTCCTGGACCCACACATTTTCGCCCACCACGTTAAATGAACTCCGACTGGGCTATACGCGCTTTAACTTCTCTGCGGTAACACCAGTAAACCCGATCAACCCCACGACCTACGGCTTCACCGGTATCACTCCGCAAAATCCCAAGGTAGCCTCCCTGCCGGTGATGACTACGCCGCTTTTCACACTGGGATTCAGCGCCAACGGTCCGCAGCCGCGCATCCAGAATGTCTATCAACTGAACGATAACTTCAGCAAGGTCCGGGGCCGCCACACGATCAAGGCCGGTTTTGTCGTGGACCGTCCGTCGATCGACAATCCCTTCTACAACAACAACGGCGGCAATTTTAGCTTCGCGGGTGCTGGGGGCTTCTCGACAGGAGACGGTGCGGTGGACTTCCTGCTCGGGATCCCGGACAGTTATAACCAGGGCAGCGGATCCATCGTCCACGCCAAAGCGCACGAGATTTACGCCTATGTTCAGGACCAATGGCAGATTCGGTCTAACCTGACCCTTACTTTCGGCACGGGTTACGATATTGAGACGCCATGGGTAAACAACTACGCGAATGGCTTAATCATGGGCGCCTGGCGGCCCGGCCAGCAGTCCACTGTCTTTCCGACGGCTCCTGCGGGATTCGTTTATCCTGGCGACAAGGGGATGACGAAGTACGGTGGAGCGCAGGTTCGCTATGACTTGTTTGCTCCGCGGCTTGGCTTCGCCTGGAGTCCCGATCCTGCCCGAAAGTGGAGTGTGCACGGGGGTATTGGTCTCTACTACAACCGCAGCGAGGAAGAGCTGTCGCTGCAAACTCTTACCAATGCGCCCTTCGCGATTACCAGCAGTGGCGCGGGCAGTGCTTGCGGTTCGGTTGGTTTCGCTACACCGTTTACGGATGCGACGGGTGCGTGCTCCACGCCGATTCCGTTCCCCTTCACGCCGCCTTCGCCGGGCGACAAGAGCATTGATTTCTCGCAGTTTGAGCCTATCGGCTTCGGCTTTACCGGTGTCGACCCGAGAGTTACTGCTCCGCGGTCGACCAACTTCAATCTCACGATCGAGCGGCAGCTCGACAAAGCAACGATTGTTAGTTTGGCCTACGTTGGCAACCGTGGCCGTCACGAAGAGGGAGCATATGACGGGAACCTGGCCGGCCAGGCGCCGGGCGTAAATCCATTTACGGCGACCTACATAGCACCGAACGCACCTGCGGGCTCGTCGGCGCTCTGTACGCGCGGTTCCCGCATGCTAGTTGACTATCCGGGAACGACTATCCCTGTTTGCCCCCAGACGTCCGCGACGGAGAACGCGGACCGTACCTGGTCGCTTGGCGCTCCAGTTGCTGGCGCCACTCCGTTCAACTTGGCGCTATACGGGCATCCGGGCATAGAGCTGACCGAATTCAACTCCAAGTACGACTCTCTACAGCTGACCGTGAACCGGCGTTTCAGCCGCGGGTTGCAGGTATTGGCCGCCTATACCTGGTCCCGGTACTTTGACCAGACCTCGAGCCTGGAAAGCAGCGCCTTCAACTTTCCGGGCATCAACCCGTTCTGCCCTCAGTGCATGTGGGCTCCTTCCGGAAACGATGCTCCGCAACGCTTTGTGGTGAGCTACACCTACACTCTGCCGTTCTACTCGCTGACACACAAGTGGAGGAGGCTTACGGACGACTGGAATCTGTCTGGCATCTACACGTTACAGCACGGAACTCCTGTCGGGGTCTTCGACTTCCGTAACTATTCGACCACTTGCGACAACTCCGCTGGCTTCTTCGCCTGTCCTGGCCAAGCCATGCAAGTTGGTAAAATCCAATTCGCAAATCCGAGGACGCCTGTCGTCGAGTGCGGTTCAACCCCACCCGTGGCAGATAACTACTGGATCGCGAGCGGGTCCCTCGGCTGCAATGCTCCCGCCGCAGCGTTCGATGTTCCTGCTTCAGGGACTTTAGGCACCGCCAGCCGTAACCCGTTCTATGGTCCGGGAATCAACTACGGCGACCTCGCGATCGAAAAGAGAATTCACATCGACGAAGGGCGGTACATCGAATTGCGCTTTGAAACTTACAACACTTTCAACCACGCGAACTTTGCCAACCCTACCGATAATGGCTTCAACAGCGAGGACGTCCAGAGCCTGTTTGGGGTCTTCGGTAAGATATATTCCACAAAGACCATTACAACCAACGGCGAAGGCAGAGCCGTGCAGATTGGCGCGAAGTTCTACTTCTAGAAGTCTCGGAGCTACTTCGGGCCGGGCGTTCTGCCCGGCCCGTTTTATTTGATCTCAAAGTTCCTCGGGTCGAGCGAGATGTTGTGCGAGATCTTCGGGTCGCTTACCTCAAACTGGCTGATCCCGGTGGTTCCAGCCCCGACCGCTGTCTGCGAAGGGTCTCCGCTGTACTGGGTT
>CAVRCR010000003.1:0-31043 GCA_963719615.1 uncultured Acidobacteriaceae bacterium
GACCCAAAAACCAAGGCAACGAGGGCCATATCGACCCGACACCAGCCGCATATTTCACCTGTATGGTATGGGCCTTCTGCATCGCAAGGATGACGCCCGCAAAGATGATTGACATCAGGAACACCGTGGACCGCGGGAAACGAAATTCTGGACGCATATTGAACCTCGTGAACGAAATCAATTGACAGCTACCGCTAATGATGCGGAGATGCTCCTGCACCGCACCGGCAAGCAGTCCCCAAGTCTCGTGGGCCTGAAAACAGATGCGCTCCCCAAAGCTTCCATTGCCGACGTCTGCTTGTGCATCGCGAAATACAGAGATCATTTCATTCCCGTACTCACGCCGGTAAAGTGACGGATAGAGGTAGAGCAACCATCTGTAAAAAATGAGCATTCCGGTTAGGTCTCCTGGCGTGCGATGCGGAGGGCAGCCACCTTGGTCAAGTGCCTCATTCGTTCAACTTCTAGTTGCAGGTTGCGGCGTCCGCGCGATGTGAGTCGGTACGGCCGCCGATCGCGGGGGCTTTCGTCTTCTTCGACCCGCTCGATCCAGGCGCCGTCAAGTAAGCGACGCAGCACCCCGTAGAGGGTGCCCGTGCTGAGCTTTACGCGGCCGCCGCACATTCGTTCCACGTCCTTCAGGATGGAGTAGCCATGACGTGGCTGCTCCGCCAGGCTCAACAACACCAGCAATACTGGTTCGGTCAGAGGTAAAGGCTTCATATGTCATCACGCGATATATCGTACTACGCCATATTGCGCGATTCCTCGTTCGCTGTCAATAGCGCCTCTCGTAGAGCTGCCTCGCAGCAATGTAATCTATCTCGGACAATAAAGTTTTGTAACTCCCGCACCTTTGATGACTGAGCAAGTGGGGGCCTACCTCAAGCTCGAACAGTCCGAAGGCAGTCGGAAGAGTTGCTAACACGTGATCGAGAGACTCCCGCGAGCTGATTTTTATATAATCACGCGCGTCTTCGACGTGAGCGGCGGGAACAGACTCAGTCGCGGGCGACGATCGAGTTGAGGGCTAGGTCCGATTCAGCCCGTCGACAGCAAGCGCGGAACGCGGATTGAAGGCTTAAGCGGAAAAATAGGCAAAGCACATGGATTTCGCATTCAGTAAGAAAGTCGAAGACCTGCAACGCCGTTTGAGAGCCTTCATGGACGAATACATCTATCCTAACGAACAGCGGTTCCAGGAAGAGATTGAGCGTAACCGGTGGTCGCCGACGGCTGTGATCGAAGAACTCAAGCCGAAAGCTCGTGCGGCGGGTCTATGGAACCTATTCCTGCCCGATGACCAGCACGGCGCTGAACTCACCAATCTCGAATACGCGCCCTTATGCGAGATTATGGGCCGCAGCATGATGGCTCCTGAAGTATTCAACTGCTCGGCGCCCGACACTGGGAACATGGAGGTGCTCGCGCGCTACGGCACACCGGAGCAGAAGGAGCGTTGGTTGAAGCCGCTGCTCGCCGCAGAGATCCGCTCGTGCTTTGCCATGACCGAACCTGCGGTAGCTTCGTCAGACGCCACCAACATTGAGGCAAGCATCGTTCGGGACGGCGACGAGTATGTCCTTAATGGCCGTAAGTGGTGGACTTCGGGAGCGGGTGATCCACGCTGCAAGGTCGCTATCTTCATGGGCAAGACGAATCCTTCGGCTCAGCGTTATCAACAGCAGTCGATGATCATGGTGCCGATGTCGGCCCCAGGAGTGAAGGTCGAACGACTGCTGACGGTGTTTGGGTACGATCATGCGCCCCATGGCCATGGCGAAGTCGTCTTTACGAATGTCCGGGTGCCGGTCTCAAATATGTTGCTGGGCGAAGGACGGGGTTTTGAGATCGCGCAGGGACGGCTGGGACCTGGCCGCATTCATCACTGCATGCGGTGTATCGGGGCGGCCGAGCGCGCCCTCGAAATCATGTGCGAACGTGTGCAATCGCGGGTGGCTTTCGGCAAACCGCTAGCCGAACAGGGAACCCTGCGCGCCCACATTGCTACCTCACGCATGGAGATCGAACAGGCTCGTCTCTTGACTTTGAAGGCTGCCTATATGATGGACACGGCCGGCAACAAGGCGGCGCGGGCTGAGATCGCCATGATCAAGGTTGTTGCGCCCAACGTGGCGTTACGCGTTCTGGACAGGAGCATTCAAGCGCACGGGGGCGCTGGCGTTTCGCAAGATACTTTTCTCGCCAGCGCGTGGGCCAACATTCGCACCCTGCGACTGGCCGATGGCCCGGATGAAGTGCACACGGAAGCGGTTGCCAAGCTGGAACTGGGAAAGCGGAGCAAGCCGCATGCGCAATCGCCATTACGCTGATTCTCCCCGCCTCGAGAATAATTCCATGCCGCTACTGGTGGTGGAAACACCGGATTCCTTGAGACGCTTCGTGGGTCGCGAAATCGCAACCACGGAATGGTTCTCTGTCACCCAGGACCGAATTCAGCAGTTTGCGGAAGTCACGGAGGACCGGCAGTGGATTCACGTCGATCGCGAACGTGCAGCTCAGAATTCACCCTACGGCGCCACGATTGCGCATGGTTTTTTGACCCTCTCCCTGCTGAGTCAGTTCCTGCGCCAGGCAATTCAGATCGGGCGTGGCGTGCGGATGAGTGTCAACTACGGCCTGAATCGAGTTCGCTTTCCGTCTCCCGTTCCTGCAGACTCCCGGATCCGGGCCCGTTTCACACTGCAGGCGGTCAAGGACATTGCCGACGGCGTGGAAGCTACGTTTTCGGTAGTCATCGAGGGCGAGAATTCAGAAAAGCCCTGCTGCGTAGCGGAATGGGTGATCCGCTATTACCTTTAGTCCGGTAGCACAAGCGAATTTCGATTTATAGGTTGATCAAAGCGAACCGTCCTCGATTGACCGCACGGCGGCGCGCAAGAGAACTTTGATTGCCTCCGGCAGAGCGGCGAAGCGAGCGTCTCTGGTAAGGCCCTGATGATAGCGGTAGTAGATCTGCTGAATAATGACCGTAACCTTGAAGAGCGCGAGAACGCGGTAAAAAACTATGCTGCTGATGTCGCGCCCAGTGGTCTGCACGTACCGGCGGACAAGTTCTGTCCGCGTCAAAGTGCCAGGCACTGTGGTAGGCCCCCAGCGGATGTTCTGTAGTTCTTCGGGGTCTTCTGGGTCGACCCAGTAAGCCAGGGCCGTGCCGAGGTCGGAGAGCGGGTCACCGATGGTGCACATCTCCCAATCGAGCACGCCCACAATCCTGGTGATGTCGGTTGGATCAAGCACGACATTGTCGTACTTGTAATCATTGTGAATCAGCGCATAGGGAGCCTCTCGAGGTCTGCGTTCGTTCAGCCAGACAGAAATTCTTCCTGCTTCGGGCAAATCGTGGGTCCGGGATCCGTGGTAGCGTGCGATCCACCCCTCGACTTGACGATCCAGGTAGCCTTGCGGCTTCCCCAGATCCGCGAGACCGATGGTTGAGTAGTCCAGACCATGGAGTCGGGCGAGATTGTCGACAAACGCTTCGCTCAATTTGCGGGCCGTCTCGGCGTTAGTTCCCAGCCCTTCTGGAGGATCTCTTCGCAGAATGATTCCTTGCACCCGCTCCATCATGTAGAAGGGGCAACCGAGCACCGATGCGTCTTCACAGTAGAGGAGTGCCTTCGGAGCTTGCGGGTAAATGAGGTGCAGTTTCGAGAGCACGCGATACTCCCGACTCATGTCATGCGCCGTCTTGACCTTACTGCCGAAGGGAGGACGGCGCAGCACCACCTGGAGGTCGCCCAGAGACACCAGATAAGTCAGGTTGGAATGGCCGCTGGGGAATTGTGCAACGCTAAAAGAGCCAGTGGCGTCAGGAAAATGGCTGCGCAAGAACGGTTCTAGCCGGGGCAGATCGAGTTCTTCGCCGGCTCGTACGGAAGTGGGATGGTCGCGAAGGTCGGCCATGTCAGACTCGTGAAGCTCTCCTGGAACTGCGCCTCACTTGCGCGTGGTCACGAATGCTATCTATAAGTCAATAACGAGATGTCGTCCAGATGTGGAAAGGCATTAAACGTACTCAGCGTAAAGCGATCATTGGAGAACAGGAACTCGCTGTGAGAACAGTTCCGCACCATCCAGGCCGCTCGCAGGGTGTCTTGCGATGAGAGGTGGAAGGCGCGCCGCATGGCGACCCCCAACAGGCCACCGGAGCAGAAAATCGCCAGTTGTTGTCCCCGACCATTTTCGGACATGCATTGAGACAGACCGCGGTCGCCCCGGGCGCAGAATTCCGCCCACGACTCCACCGCCGGGAGAACGACCTCTCCCTCAACCCACTTGGTGATCACCATCTGGAACATCTTTTCGAAATTCGACAATCGTTGAGCGGGACTGATCGAATCCTGAAACGCCCGGTGGAGTTTTCGAACCTCGTTGTTGCTTTCGAGCAGGAGAGGGAGACCTTGCTCCAGCACAGCGTCGCCTTGGTATTCATCGAACTGTTGCATTACCACCGGTTCGGGGAAAGGGAGGCCAGCATCGCCATAGACCTTGGCTACGATACGCGCGGTGTCCCTTTGCCGAACACGTGGCCCCGAGCAGACCCGGTCAAACACCATCTTTTGTCCCGCCCAGTATTGTCCCAATCGGAGAGCCTGCGCTTCACCAGTGGCGGAAAGCTTGTCGTAATTCTGATCCAGAAAAGACGCCTGCGCATGCCGAATCAGGAGAAGTCGACCCATGCGTCACCGAACCGTTTCTCGACATGCGGACATCGCACTTATTCTCACGCAGGTGTCAAATCCTGGCCCTGGTGGAATTCGGCGAAGCTCTTGCCTTCTTGAGCCAGTTGCTTCAGCAGAGGAGCCGGCTCCCAGAGTTCGCCATGCCGTTGGTGGAATTCCGAAATGCGGTCGCGGACCTTATTCAGCCCCACAGTGTCGGCGTACCACATCGGTCCTCCGCGATAGGCCGGAAATCCATACCCATTCAGGTAAATGATGTCGATGTCACCGGCACGCAGGGCGATCCCCTCCTCAAGGATGCGCGCACCCTCATTCACGAGGGCCAGGACGCAGCGATCGACGATTTCCTCCGGCGAGATCCTGCGCTGCGGGATCCCGGCTTGGGCGACCCATTTGTACAGCAACTCCGCGACTTCAGGATCTGGAATCGCCCGACGGTTCTCGTCGTACTTGTACCAGCCGGCACCGGTTTTCTGACCATAGCGTCCCATTTCGCACAGACGGTCTTCGGCAAACGGCTGCCGGATTCCCGGTTTTTCCAGATGCCGAAATTCTTGGCGGATACGCCACCCTACGTCCAAGCCGGCGAGATCCCCTGTAGCCAGCGGACCCATCGCCATTCCGAAGTCATAAAGCGCCTGATCCACCTCTTCAATGCTTGCCCCTTCCTCGACCAGAAACTGCGCTTCGCGGCGGTAGGGCCCGAACATGCGATTCCCCACAAACCCACGGCAGTTGCCCACGAGAACGCCGACCTTGCCGAGCTTTTTGGAAAGTTGCATGCAGGTCGCGATGACCTCCTTACTGCTGGCCTTGCCACGCACGATTTCGAGCAGTCGCATCACGTTCGCAGGGCTGAAGAAATGTGTACCGATTACTGCTTCCGGCCGAGCCGTGGCTGAGGCTATTTCGTCGATGCTGAGGGTTGACGTGTTACTCGCCAGAATGGCGCTCCGTCGACACGCACGATCCAGCTGGCTGAATACTTCCTTCTTAAGCTGCATGCCTTCGAACACTGCCTCGACTACCATATCCACGCTTCCGAAATCGTCGAAGCCAAGTACTGGCTTAATCAGCTGCAGACGCTTGTCCACGAATTGTTGCGTAAACCGGCCGCGCTTGACTGAACTCGAGTAATTCTTCCGTATAACCCCCATTCCACGATCCAGCGCTGGCGAGTCGGCGTCCTTGAGCAAAACGGGGATGCCAGCGTTGGCGAACACCATCGCGATTCCGCCGCCCATCGTTCCCGCGCCCACAACCGCTACTGAGTTTACCGGGATAATCGGAGTTTCCTTTGGTATATCCGGGATCTTAGCCACTTCGCGCTCACCAAAGAACACGTGAATGAGCGCCTTGGACTGCCCCGAGAAGAGACAGTCGTCGAATAGTTTTCTCTCGACCTCGCAACCTTCATCGAAGGGCAGACGGGTGGCAGCTTCCACCGCGTCAATGGCGGCCAGTGGCGCGATCATGCCACGCTGCTTTTGGTGCGCAACCTCACGCGCCGCGGCGAAGATGCGCGCATTCTGTTCCGGAGTGCCCAGCTTCTGGTTGCGTTCACGAGCTTTAGGGGCCGGCTTTTCCAGAACTGCGCGGGCGAAAGCGACAGCGGCGCTCAGCAGATCGCCTTCGATCAGCCCATCGAGGATGCCGTAGTCCACCCCTTCCCGTGCAGGAACCGGATTGCCATGAGTGCACATTTCGACCGCCTTGGCCACGCCTGCTAACCGAGGCAACCGTTGCGTCCCGCCTGCGCCCGGAATGATGCCAAGCTTCACTTCGGGCTGGCCGACTTGCGCATCCGGAGCCGCCAGCCGATAGTGGCCAGACATGGCCAACTCCAAGCCGCCGCCGAACGCTGCACCGTGAATGGCCATGACCACCGGCTTAGAACAGTCTTCGATTTGCCGTAGCAGGGGCAGGAGCCCGGGTCCGCGTACCGTCTTCCCCGAAGTTATCTTGCCGAACTCTTTGATGTCCGCTCCGGCGACGAATGTGCGGCCAGAGCCGATGAGGACTGCAGCTTTGACACTCTCGTCTTGGGTGACTTCCTTGATAGCCTGTGAAATACCGTCAGGCACTCCGGGGCCTAACGCGTTCACCGGAGGGTTGTTGATAGTGATGATCGCGATGTCTCTATCTTTCGTCAGTCGAACTAGATGGCTCATGGCAGAAATACTTTGGTCTAAAGTATGCGGTTCCAAAACTAACCACGGGTGACCACGGACGTTCTATTCCAAGGATCACTTGCGCGGCGCGAATTCGGGCTAAACGCTTGTTTGCGCAGCCCAGTACTTCTTGCGCAGATTCTTCTTCAGGATTTTTCCGGTTGCGGTTTTTGGTAGAGCCTCCACGAACTCGATAGAATGCGGGCACTTGAAGTGGGCCAGACGAGAGCGGCAGAACGCGATCAACTCCTCCTTGCTCACGTGGGATCCCGGTTTCAGGACCACTAATCCTTTAGGCACCTCGCCCCACTTTTCATCGGGGACCGGAATGATGGCAGCCTCATAAACGTTCGGATGTGCCGCAAGAGCTTTCTCCACTTCGAGCGATGAAATGTTTTCGCCCCCACTCACGATAATGTCTTTCCGGCGATCGACAATGAGGATGTAGCCGTCCTCGTTGATGGTAGCCATGTCTCCGGTGTGAAACCATCCTCCTCGCAGAGCTTCGGCGCTGGCCTCGGGCTGTTGCCAGTAGCCTGCCATGACACCGTCACTACGGGCGATGATTTCGCCCATGGTCTTGCCATCGTTAGGTACATCCTTGTCTTCGAAATCCACAACGCGAAGCTCGACCCCGGGGATGGCGCATCCGGTCATGGCCTGGGTCACAAAGCGCTGGTCCCCCTCTCGTTGCAATCCTGGCTTGATCTGGGAAGTGGACAGCACCGGGGCAGTTTCCGTCAGGCCATAACCCGAAAAGCAGGTGCAGCCTAATTTTTCCTCGACCTCGCGCACCAGAGTTGGTGAGGACGCGGCCCCGCCAATGGAAATCCATTCCAGACTGCTTAGGTCGTATTTTGGGCGCTCCGGTGAGTTGACCAAAGCGAGCGCCATGATGGGCACGAGGCTTAGTGAGTGCACTCTTTCTCGCTCGATCAGGCGGAAAACATCCGAGGGAATGAAGCGCGAGATCACGACATGACGGCCTCCCGCAAAGGTGACGGAATGGGCCGCGCCCCAGCCATTGGCATGAAATAACGGAATGGTGTGCAGCTCCACGCTGTCGGTATTCGTGTTAAATCGAAGAGACACCGACAGGGCATGGAGATAGATATTCCGGTGGGTCAGCATGACTCCCTTGGGATTGGCGCTGGTGCCGCTGGTATAGAAGAGCTCGGCCAGCGAATCTTCGTCGAATCCCATGATGTCGGCGCTGTGGGGTGTTGCGCTCGCCAAGCTATCTTCATAATTCTTCGGCGAAAGCCACCGCGCTTGGGGCGGCCAATCGAGCAAGATGAATGTCTGGATGTTGCGAACACTGTCCCGAAACGAACTCACGACTTCCAAGAACTCTTTCTCCAGAAAAAGTACCTTTGCTCCGGAATCGTTCAGAATGTAGGCCAGTTCATGGGGAGCAAGCCGGAAATTCAGTGGAAGCAACACTGCACCAGCCTCTAAGACACCGTAATACCCCTCGAGGAGTCGATGGCAGTTGAGGCTGAGAAACGCGACTCGGTCGCCGGGTTGTACCCCTGCCGCAAGTAGAACACCAGCCAGGCAGCGTGCCCGTTCTGCGAATTGGGCGTAAGTGAACCTCTGGTCTCCACAGACAACGGCCGTCGTGCCCGGGAACTGATGCTCGGCATAACGCAGGAAGCGAACAGGAGTGAGAGGGATATTCATGACGTCATCGCGCGACCAGGCCGACCGACCTCCATCTACCACCTTGCTTCAACATGGAGCTTTCTTCTGTTCCTTGAAGTTCTGAGACCAAGAATCGCGAGAGGTTGTTCCTCGCGGCACTCTCGATCCTTACGGCCGCAATTCCGGCGCTCCGAGCTGCCAGAAAATCACAAATCGCGTAATAGGCGGCTTCTGCCAGATCCCAATAAATCCTGACTCCCTGATTCTCCACGAACGCCATTCAGTTCTCCCACTCAGAACGAGAGGCGCACGCCGAGTTGGATCTGGCGTTTGGGCAATGCGGATGTGAAAGCCAGCGGCGTGCTGGGTGTAGCCGTCCCGCCCCCCGCAACGGGAGTGCCGGGCCGAATCCCCTTCACGTTGAACGTCGTGAACCCGGGGATAAAGCCGAAAACAGGGCCAACCTCATTGTTTACGCTGGCAAAATTTGTCCGGTTAGCGAGATTAAATCCTTCGGCCGTAAACTGCAGACTAGCCCTCTCGCCTAGCTTATGCCGCCAACTCAAACGCATGTCTAAGTCGACGTAGTTGGGGCCGAGACCCGTGTCGCGCGGGGCTCCGATAGGACGTTCATTGGTGGTGTGATTGTTGCCGTTCACCTCTCCACCCGCCAGCAGGTTGAAAGGATGTCCGCTGTGGTACGAGAAAATTGGAGCTAGCTCAAAACCCGATAAGATGCTTTGCTTCCAAGGGCTGTCCAACACTCCCGCGATAACTACTTTGTGCCGCTCATCAAACTCGGAAAGACTACGATCCAGATTGAGGTTGGTCGGATCCTGTGGGCCGTAGTCTGTGTTGTAATCCGTGGATGTGTCTACGCCTTTGGCGAAAGTGTAGTTCCCAAACACCGAGAAGTGATTGCTGAAGCGTTTCGTGATCTCCACGATACCAGCTTCGTAGACGGCGTAAGACTCGGAGCTATATTGGTTGTTCTGCACGATGAGCGGATTGACGAAGCATTGCGTGGTGTCGCAGGGCAGGCCCTCAACGCCACCCAGCGGGTCGGCTCCAGCGGCGGTCGTATTCCAGTTGCGATACGAGACCTTCTCGCCGTTGGCCAGGGTTACCGTGCTCAACGGTGCCGGCAACAGATTGGTATCGATCGCGATCGGAAGGTGCTGGGTGTGCGAATAGATGCCACTGACGGAAATCGACAGCCCTGGCACAAGCTCACGTTCAATTGCGAAAGATGCCTGTTGCGCTATGGGTGGCCGATAACCCGGCTGGTTCACGAAGAGCACCTGCAACGGAGATAGAGGCCCGCTATTAGTAACGTCGACGCCAACCGGTTGGGTACCTAGAAACGGGCCAGCCACGGCAGCCGGGGTGATGCAGGCATTATTCCCTGGGGTCGCAGTCGTGCACTGAATCAGGCCCTGCGCAAAAAGTGTCTGGAAAATAGTTGCCGCCCCTGCTATACCCAGTGCCTTAACCCCACCGATCGGATCGGCATAAATGGAAATCTCCCGGTTGCAAGGGCTGCCGCCGCTACCGGGGATTATCTTCACTCCGAACTGGGAGACTCCACAGATCGCGGTGACGTTTGCGGCCTGGTTACCTGCGACACTGTTTCCGACCGCAGAATTATTGGCATTCCGCACGCCCAGGCTGTAATCGACGTCGGGAATCTGAACGTCCACCGGTCCGTAGAAGATTCCGTACCCCCCCGAATCACCGTCTTGTGATTCTTGAACGGATCCCAGGCAAAGGAAACTCTGGGGCCAAAATCCTTCTTATATGTAGTCAACGGGGCGAATTGCGTGTCCAGGTCGTAGCGCAGTCCGTAGTTCAGGGTCAAGCTTGGTATTACTTTCCAGGAGTCCTGCGCGTAGAACGCCGTCAGCGGTCGAGTGTAATACGGATACGTCGGATCTCCGAAGCCCTGCTGGTAAACCTGGGGCAGTCCCAGCGTCGCCGATTGAAGCGGGTTGATGGTAGTGCTGGCAAGCTGTGGACTCACCAAAAATCCGGGGAGAGACCCGAACACAAAACGACCGGGCATGAAAGTGTGCGACTCCGTGTGATTGCCGCGAAGCAACTCGTAAGCGCCGAATTTTAGAGTGTGATTGCCATGGATCGCGGTGAGATTGTCAGCGAATTCGTAACGCCGCAAGATTGTAAGGTTGGGCAGGAAAATGTTCGATCCAATATTGTTGATAAAACTGGGAATCTGCAGCCCCACCTGTGCTGGCGCGTTGGGGATCACTCTGAAGCTGTAGTAGTCCCACTGCACCCGGGCCTCGTTCTGCGTTCCCGGATTGATCTGGCGGTACCAGGTGGCTTGCAAATTATTGTCGTAGGTGTGGATCGAACTTCCCGCCGAAAAAGCGGTCAGAGAATTTACGTCCGGCGACTCCTCCAAATCGTGCCCATACCGGTAGGTCAGAGAAACCTCGTTGTTCACATTAAAGTGATGATCCAAGCGGCCCGACGCTTGGTATTCGCGGGTATTGAAGGGAAACAGACCGCCTTCAGTTTCAAACTGGTTTAGCAGGAAACCATTCAGCGCGGCCTGGGTGGGCGACACAAATGGGTTCGGACCGGGATTCGGGTTCAGGGTCAGAATACTCTGGAGAGCAAAAGCGCAAAGAGCTGGCGGCAGAGGTGTGCCCGTGAAGCAAATCACGCTGGGCGCCGATGAACTCGCCAACCCTGCAATAATGGCATTCTGAGCGGCTGTCGGACGAAAAATATTGGTGTTCGTCAGCAGAGGAACCGCGTTCTGCGCATTCTGCCGCAAGCCTTCAAAAGCCATAAACAGAAATGTTTTATCTTTCTTAATCGGGAAACCCAGCGTTCCACCGAATTGCTGACGACTCAAACTATCCTTAATCGGAGAACCCAGAGAGTCAGAATTGGACGGATTGAAGGTCTGGCCGGCCTGTAATGCCTGGCTGAACGAAAACGGATTTTGCGCGTCCATCGCATCGTTGCGGAAAAAACCATAAAGGCTGCCATGAACATTGTTGGTGCCAGACTTGGTTACAATATTGATTGAAGCACCTGTGGCTGAACCCAAGTCGGCAGCGTAGTTGCTGCGATTGATCTGAAACTCTTGCACCGCTTCCTGGCTTAACGTAAGGCGCTGGCCTCCGCTATCGCCAGAGGTCTCACCTCCGTCCACCGTGACGCTGTTTCCTCTGCCATTACTCCCGTAGAACGACAGTCCGCTTTGCGGTGTTTGCTTGACTCTGAAATCCTGGTCCCCTGCCAGCCTGGTGGAATCCGAGACACCAGGCGCGAGCAAAGTGAACGTGAGGTAATCGCGCCGGTCAATGGGGAGGTCCGTGATGTACCGTTGTGTGATTCTGTCCGCTTGGCTCCCCCGCTCAGTCTCCACCACGGGCGGCTGGTCCGTTACCTCGACAACCGTCGCGACCTGCGAAGGCTTCATCTTGAAATCAGAGATGACCGTCTGCCCGATGGCGACAGTGACGCCTCTACGAATCTCCGTCGCAAAGCCCGGTAGCTCCGCGCTGACGTCGTAAGTTGCCGGCGACAGCCCTGCTGCTCGGAATTGACCTGTGCCGTTCGTCACTGCCGTGCGCTTCAGGCCGGTCTGTGTATCGACCACATTGACAGTTGCCTTCTGCAAAATCGCCCCGGAAGCATCTGTCACGGTACCCGTGATTTCTCCCGACGTGCCGACGCCCTGCGCGTGAACCACCAAGGTTGCAAACAGGAAACACACGAGACCGCAGGCCAGTGACCTCATAGGATTCTCCTTCTGGATACATGGGACATCGCCGAAGTAATTGCGAGTAAGCCCATCTGCCGGTCAGTTCCTCGGGCACTGCTGCTGCCCTGACGACCTCGGATCGCCGCCGAATGCTCGAGAGGTCTATCTCTCTTACAGTAAGAAGGCGTTGAAAAGCCAAAGAACTCCACATCCCCCAAGATTGTGAGAGTGAGTATCACATAATAGTTACTAACGTCAAGATGGAAAGTCAGCCACGGGAATCACCTGGGCAACGCGGGATGGGGCGGCACGGCCGGTTGCCCTGCAGAGAGCCGGCATACGATCCTCCGGCACTTCGACTTGCACCGTTCACGTGAGAGCAAGAACAAGGCGGCCGGAAACCTGCCCGCGGCGAAGCTGATTCAACGCCTCGTTCGCGTCGGCAAGCGGGCGAGTTGCTACCTGACAACGCGCTTTCCCGGCAGCCGCCATTGCCAGAACCTCACGCAAATCCTGTCGGGTTCCGACCGTGGAAGCTTGGACGCGGATCTCTCCGGCAGCCATCAAGATAGGGGGAAAACATATCGGATCAGCCGGCAGGCCCACAACCAGGAGACTACCTGTGGGCCGCAGGCAATAGAACGCCGTGTCATAGGATGCTCGCGCTGCCGATGTCACCAGCGCAACGTGAACTCCGCCTCGATTCCGCAGTTCCTTGATCGCATCCTTGTCCGCAGCATTGACCGTTGTATTAGCACCTAACGATCTGGCAAGTGCTAGCTTTTCTTCGGAGATGTCGACTGCCACCACCTCTACCCCGAGCGCCTGCCCGAACTGCACCGCCAGGTGTCCCAGGCCGCCAATCCCGAAGACCGCCAGGCGCTGCCCGGGCAAAACGTTGGCGCGTTTGAGTGCCCGGTGGACAGTAACGCCTGCGCAGAAAAGGGGAGCAGCTTGGACTGAAGAAAGACTGTCGGGAATCCTGAGTGTGTGGCTTGCCGGCGCCTTCACGAATTCGGCGTAACCACCATCGACATTGACACCGGTAATCTTTTGCCGGCGGCAGAGGTTTTCATTCCCTTCGCGGCAAAACTCGCATTCGCCGCAGGTCCAGTGAATCCAGGCGATTCCAACCCGATCACCGATTTGCAGATCCTGTACCGCCGCGCCCTTTTCGACCACGACCCCGGCAATCTCGTGGCCGGGGATCAATGGTGTTTTGACGATTTTCGCGAACTGCGGCCAGTCTCCATCGACGATGTGCACATCGGAATGGCAAACACCGCAGGCTTCTACGCGTATCAGCACTTCGCCAGTTCCGGGCTGGGGTTGGCCGACTTCTTCTATGGCGAGCGGCTTCCCGAATTCATGCAGGACGGCAGCTTTCATTCATTTCGCCTCATGTTTCCGGAGGAAGGACGGCAGCGGGAACGAGATGTGAAATCGTCAGGGCTGGACGCCGCGCAAGAAAAACTCCACGGCACTATCGACGCGTTCTCCCAGCTTATGGGGACCCGTGAGATCCACCGCCCATTGCCGAACCACAGTCTGGTAGAGTCCCTCCATGAATTCGGAGAGATGAAGGACTGGGAAGACGCGCGTGATCTCCCCGCGTCGTTGGCCTTGGGCGAGAATCTCCCGCAGTAGGCCGACCGCGACCCCCTCGGGCCCCCGCATTTCCGGAGAACGCACGGGATCCATTGCTCCCGACAGCACCACCGCCTCCCACAGGCGACGGTCCGCTTCCACTTCGCGCGCCAAGGCGCGATACAAGCGACGCAAACGCGCTGCCGTATCCGCTTCGCTGGAGAGTTCCGATTTGAGATGTTCGACGATACAGGCGAAACCGCGCCTGCCGACGTCACGCAGAACTGCATCTTTACTAGGAAAGTACCGGAAAAAGGTTGGCTGGCTGATCTCGAGAATGTTGACTATATCGTCGATTCGAGTGTTCTCGTAGCCATGCTTGCGGAACAACCTAAGGGCAGTCTCCACTATCTGCTGCCGCAGTCGTGCCTTCTTACGTTCGCGAAGGCCCAGTGTCTGGCGGGCGGGCGCTGACTTCTTTTGTCTCCTTAAGCTTGGTCTACTTTGCGTCCTTACCCGTGATCTGGCAGCGTTGGCAGGGGCCATAATCTCAATTGTCTCCTGAACTCGTTCCGGGCACGATGTCGGGCGCCGCAGCATGATCTGTCACTTTAACATCCGGCCACCGATCCGTTGCAGACAGAACACCAAGCCGTTTAAGGAACTGAAAACCCAGGCCCACTCCACGCTTTGGACTTGACGTTATCTACTAACAGATGATATAGACTAACACATTTTCGAGGGCCGCGAATGTGCGAGGTCCCAAAAGTTCCCAGATGTGGCTCCCGCCACCTACCCACGCAACCGCCTTCACGCGGATCCAACCGAGTCGTCACTAGGGTGGAACGATGATAACAGCGGCAGCATCTTCGCCCAAGATAAGCGGCGGTGCGTTTCTAATTGAGGAGTTCTCGCCTGACGAGATTTTCACCGCAGAGAATCTGAGCGAAGAACACTTTGCGATCGCCCGGACCGTCGATGAATTCTGGGCAAACGACGTCGAGCCCCACCTTGAGGCTATCCGCCAGCAAAAGCCCGGCATCGCGCTAAACGTATTACGCAAGTCCGCCGACCTGGGACTCACTGCAGTGGCGATCCCCGAGAGATTCGGCGGAATGGAGATGGATCTGGCTTCTGTCATGATCGTGGGCGAACACCTGGGGCGAGATGCTTCCTATGGGTCCTGGCACTCCGCGCACACTGGCATCGGCACGCTGCCCATCCTCTTCTTTGGAACCGAGGAACAACAAAAGAAGTATTTGCCACGGCTAGCTAAGGCCGAGATTCTGGCAGCCTATGCTTTGACCGAGCCGTTGGCAGGTTCGGATGCGCTCGCCATACGTACCCGAGCCGATCTAAGTCCGGACGGCAAATACTACGTCCTGAACGGACAGAAGATGTGGATTACCAATGGGGGTGCGGCTGATCTCTTTACTGTATTCGCCAAGGTGGGAGGAGAACTGTTCACGGCATTCCTGGTAGAGCGTAGTTTCCCCGGTGTGAGTAGTGGAGTTGAAGAACACAAGATGGGTATGAAAGGAAGCTCGACCACGGCCGTGTATTTCGACAATGTGCAGGTGCCGACCGAAAACGTGCTGGGTGAGATCGGCCGGGGACACATCATCGCCTTCAACATCCTGAACCTGGGGCGGCTGAAGCTTGGCCCGGGCGCCCTCGGTGCTGCCAAGAATGTGCTGGCCGTCAGCCTGAAATATGCCAAAGAGCGCAAGGCATTCGGTTCCCCGATCGCTGAATTCGGCGCCATCCAGCACAAGCTGGCGGAGATGGCCATTCGCATTTACGTCGTGGAATCGATGGTGTGGCGGGTGGTGGGACTAATCGAAAGTCAGCTAAGAGCGGCCCCCCAGGATAAACCCGATACGACACGAACGGAACTCAAAGCGGTTGAGGAGTACGCCGCCGAGTGCTCAATGATTAAAGTCTACGCCTCTGAAATGCTGGACTATGTAGTGGATGAAGGAGTGCAGATCCACGGTGGCTATGGCTATCATCAGGACTACCTGGTCGAACGTGCCTATCGCGATTCGCGCGTCAACCGTCTCTTTGAGGGCACCAACGAGATCAACCGTCTGCTCATACCGGGGATGCTGCTGAAACGTGCCGCCCGGGGTCAACTGGCGCTGCTTTCCGCCATTCAGGCGGTCCTGAGCGGGAAATTCACGAAGGCACCCGAACCTGGGGATGGGAATGAAGAGATGCGGCTGGTGCAAAACGCGAAGACGATTGCACTGCTGGCCATCGGGATTGCCCAGCAAAAATTCGGGATGGAGGTGCAAGAGGAAGAGGAAGTCCTGATGAGCATTTCAGACATCGTCACAGAGGTCCTGGCGATGGAATCGACCCTGCTTCGAAGTCGCAAATCCGCGGCTTCTGGAAGAGGCAAGGACGCCGCCGATGTGTCCGCCATCTTCTTGCGTGAAGCGATGGATCGAGTCGAGATCTCCTGCCGGAATGTTTTGGGCGCATGCCTCGACGGCGATGCTTTGCGGCGGAACATGTCGGCTTTGCGGAGCTTTGCCAACTACGATCCAGTAGATGCGATCAGCCGGCGGCGGAATATTGCCAGCCGCCTGCTTGCCAGTGACCGCTATGTTTGGGGCTGAGGTTAGCGGTTAAATCGCCTGCTGCGGGCTTGCGGCTGCTAGAAAACCAGCAAGCAATTTGCCCAGGGTGCTGGTGCGGATAGCGAGCGTCGGGAGCGTTCCATATGAAAATCGTGCCAGCTTCAAGAGTGTCGCAAGGAATCGAGACGAGTGTGCAATCGCCGCCGTTTTCGATGTCAGAAGAGAATTCCGGATTCAAAAGTGGGGGGTTCCTTTTATGAGCCGCATGACAAAACGTGCATTCTCAATTTCTGCCCTAACGCTTCTGCTGTTTTACTTCGCCTCAAGCGCTGTTGCAGCAGTTACCACACACACGGGAACTTTGCCGGACGGTGCGACCTTTCTCATCGACGTGCCTTCCCCGTGGAATGGAACGCTCCTGCTATACAGTCACGGCTACGTTGTTCCAGGTTCGCCGAATCCCGCACAAGACGTGGGCGATCCAGCTACGGGCGCCTTCCTGCTTGGCAACGGATTTGCCTTGGCTGGTTCTTCTTATGCCCACACTGGCTGGGCGATTCAGGAGGCCCTGCTGGACCAAATTGCGGTTCTGGATACTTTTGCAGCGCTGGTTGGTACTCCGAGCCGCACGATCGCGTGGGGGCACTCGCTGGGAGGAATTATCACTGCCGGCCTCATCCAGCGATTTCCTGACCGCTTTGACGCCGCCCTGCCCATGTGCGGAGTGCTTTCGGGGGGTGTAGGTACCTGGAACCAGGCGCTGGATTCCGAGTTTGCGTTCAAAACGCTGTCTGGCTTCCGGGACTTCGTTGCAAGTAGTCAACATCACCGACCCGAACACCAATCTCGCATTGGCGGAGGTCCTTTTGGCCTCGGCCCAAGCCACGCCCCAGGGCAAAGCGCGGTTCGCACTGTCGGCCGCGCTGGGAGACACTCCGGGATGGTTCAATCCGGCTTCGCCCGAGCCGGCTCCGAAGGATTTCGCTTCACGAGAGGTTAACCAGTTTCTTTGGGCGTCTGAGGTGGATTTTCCTTTCGTCTTCGCGCTTCGCGCCGAACTCGAATTCCGCGCCGGTGGTAATCCCTCATGGAACACAGGGGTTGATTACAGAAAACAGCTTGACCGCTCCGTAGACCGTGAGGAGGTGCGTGCGCTATACAAGCAGGCTGGCCTGAACCTGGATGCCGACCTCGATGCATTGAACGATGCTGCCAGAATCTCTGCCAATCCAGATTCAGTCGATTACCTGGAGCAGAACATTATCTTTAACGGCCGCATCAACTTTCCAGTGCTGACCCTGCACACCACTGGGGATGGCCTGGTATCGAACCAGAATGAAAGCGCCTACAAAGATGTCGTCGACGAGGCTGGCGACCAGAGATTGTTGCGCCGGACCTTTGTTCATCGGGCGGGGCACTGCACGTTCACTCCCGCAGAAACGGTCACCGCACTTCAGAACCTGATTGAACGGCTGAACAACGGAAGGTGGCCTGATCTTGATGCAAGCACGCTCAACACTGAAGCCGCGGCACTCGGACCACTGAACGTCGCTCCCCCTTCGTTCCTTCGTTTCGAACCCGCGCCCTTCCTGCGCCCATTTGATGCATCTGACTGCGGGAAACAGGTGTCGATCCCGCGCGGTTGCAACTGGAAATGACCGAGAGCGTAGCTGCGGCCGATCCCCGACTCACGATCACCGTGCTCTCCCACCTCAAACACATGGGGATTGGCGTGATCCTGGATGACTTCGGCATTGGAAGCTCATCGCTCAGCGGGCGGCGGCAGTTCCCTGTCGACGCGCTAAAAATCGACCGCTCCCTGGTGCGCGAGATGCAGACTGATCGTGGAGCCTGTGACATGGTAGAAGTGATCATTACATTGGCCCACAAAATGAATCTGCGAGTGATCGCCGAAGGCATCGAAACCGCCCGCCAGCTCGAGCGACTGCGGCGAACTGGGATGCGAATTCGGCCAGGGATACTACTTCTCCCAGCCTCTGGAAGCGAAGGCCGCGCTGCAGTTTCTGCGACAGCAGGTTGCGCCGAGGAGCAGCGGAGCAGGCGCGATGTAGGAAATCTCCGGAACGAATCTACCGGCTGCCGTTTCCTGCGGACACCACTCGACCATATTCTGTCGCGCGGCTGAGGCGGTCGAACATGCGCCATGCTACGAGCGATACTTTGCTGATCGCCTCCTCCCCGTCGCGTTCGTTGCGGAGGAAAGACGTCATCACGCAAATCACGTAAGGCCGGCCTTCGACGAACACGATACCGGAGTCGTTGCGCACCGCTTCCAGCGAGCCCGGCTTGTTGGCGATCTTCAGGCCCGCTGGCAGGTCGCGGGGAATCCAGGAATCTTTGTTGGTGCTCAGGACTGTGAAGAAGTCCGAGGTCGACTCCTTGTTCAGAAGCTTGCCGTGGTAGATGGCCGCGAGCAGGGTCATCATCTCGCGCGGCGTGGAAACATTTTCGCGCCCCTGCTTGGCCGCCTCGAGGTCCATCATTTTGCGCCGCAGGCGCGTGTGGGCGAGGCTGAGCGAATCGAGCATGGCGTTGACGTTGGGCATGCCCACGCGGTCAATGAGAACATTGGTAGCCGAGTTGTCGCTTACCGCGACCATCATGGTGGCGAGATCGCGCAGGGTAAGTCGAGTGACACCTGGCGTGAGTCCTCCCATGATGTCGCTGTCGGGAACCAAGTCGGACAACTGCACCGTGTAGAGATCCGTAAGCTTGAGTTTGCCTTGTTCCGCCTGCTGAATAGAGATTGGCTAGCACTGTGATCTTGATGGAGCTGGCCTGGGCGAAGACTTCGTCCTCGCGCAGGAAAAAGTGATCGCCCGACGTAAGGTCCTCGATGGCGACTCCCATGACGCCGTCGAGATGGTCGTCGACGTCGCTGATGCTGGACGCGAGTTTGTGCCAAAGCACCTTTTGTTTGCCGGCTGGCGTACTTGGCGCTGTGGTTTGGGCGAGGCACACAGAAAGGAGCAGGGCACAGCAGAGCACTGGCTTCAAGGGAAAGGTCTCCTGACGGCAGGGATTGTAGCAGGAGGCCAATTGGGGAGGACGAGTGCCGTCTCTGGGAGACGCAATGCATTTCTTGAGACGGCCCGTGCGAGCTAGTGTTTCTGGAGATGCCGCGATGTAGTCTTGCCGAAGACAGTTTCGGCAACTTCGGTGAGCTTTCCCATCACCACATCGGAACACATTCCAACCAGAAAACCGACCGCGTAGGCGTAAAGTCTGGGATCGGTACCGGAACTGGCCTCAAAGGTTATTCCAAGAAGACCCGCCTGGACCACGGCATAGGCCGAGACTGAAAGGAATATGCCCATAAAAGGCGAGGTCACCCGCCAGACGACGAGGTCATGGCGCCAAATATGATTGGTGATGGCGCGGACATACCACTTCATCGCATAAATCCAGCTGCCGGCAATGCCTCCCAGGGCACAGCACAGAAATCGTTGGGCCACCACGTGCTTCGTGAGGTCCATGCGCAACAAGATTGTCGTCACGACTACTGCGAACGACAGCACACAACCTAGATAAATGCCTTCCCCGCGGATTCGCCGCCACGCCTCTGGCGGATACGCGGTCTTCCAATCGAGTCGGCTCGCGACGCCAGCCATTTCCTCAGAAGCTGAAGGCGCGAGGCCCATGGGCGGAGCAAGTGATGCGGCCATAAACCCTCCTGCTGCGGGCCGTCTTGGTGATTCGGCCGCGCGCTGGCAGCCTCCGGGGTGGCCACCTTACATTCGCATAGTGCGGCCGGATCGGTGAACGTTTCAGTTTGGAGTGGGTGTGGTCGAAAAGGAACGGTTCGAAGGAGCGGCGTTTTAGCCTGCTTGGCCGATGAGAAGGCAATAGCCGTCGGGATAGTCTACACGAATCTCTCCTTTGGGCATGTACTCGGGATATCTGATCGTGGATACTTTCACGCCGCTGGCCAGCAGATGCTCACGGAGTGGAATCAGATCTGGCGAGTAGAGATAGAACAGTACGGCCTGCTTGCTGGCGATTACCGGCTCGTCCGCAGCGCGTAAACATCACTTCGGCACGTTCGCAGGCCATGTAAACCCACTGCAGATCCCCGGCGGAGTTGCGCACACTGCCACGGACTTCGAGTCCCATCAGTTTGTAGAAGTCGACTGTGCTTTGCACGTCAGCGACGTGCACCATCGGGACGAGACCCGTAATGCCCCTTGCGAGTGGCTCAGCCATCGATTTTCGCCGACCGCAATTGTTTCACCGCGGTCTCGGAGCTGACCGGCGAATAGTACACCTCTTTGAAAGTGTAGGAGCGAGCCCGGGAGCCTACGACGGGGAGGATTTCGATGTGCCAATGGTAGTCATCGTCAATCGTTTTCCAATAGCCAAGATTCTTCGAAGGATGCAGGGTGCTGGGCGAGGTATGCAACACGAGATGAAAATCCTCGGTGATGGAGCGCACACGTTGCAAGGTGCGGCGCAGAAGAGCAGCCAGATTCGTGCGCAATCCCGGCCGATTGAGTCCCGCCCGTTCGAAGGATGAGTCGTGATAACGCGGCAAAATCCAGGCTTCGTAGGGAACCCGCGGAGCGTACGGACAGACCGCAAGGTAGTCGCCACGAGCCTCGATGACCCGCTGCGCTCGTCTCCCACCGACCACCACCACTTGCGTGATGAAGAAGCCCTCTCTCTCGAGTTGCCGCAAGGTGTGCTCGCCGTCGGCACGATCGCAGAGTCGATTGGCAAGATCTCCGGTGCTGTGCTCCGACAGGCTCGTCACCATGAGGAAGCGCTCCATGGCCGGCGGCAAATCCGACATTACCTGCTCGCTGAGGTAGGCCGCCATGTCCGGCAAATCCGCCATAGCGGTCATAGGTACCCGCGCGTTCGCGGGGTATCGGGCAAGCGCCGCGCCCAGGAGTTTGACTGCCACGGGCCAACCGCGCGTATGGTCGTAGACACTTCTTCAGAGAATCGTCGGTAGGGTCCCGGCCAAGAAAGACCGCCGCTTCCGCCGGCGTAAAGTTAAGCTTCTCGGCGGGGACCAGATCAAGCGTTCCTTGAAGACGGAGTTTTTCCGCATCCAGCGGCGGCCAGCGGCGACTTGCCATCACGAAACGCAAGTCGTTGGCCGCATCATCGAGGAGCATTCTGATCAGCGCCAGGCACGCATGGCAGGTGATCAGATGAATATCGTCGAGAAAGATCACGCCTCGTCGACCGCCGGTCGCCGCTTCGGCCAAGAGGGTCGCCAGAGACGTCCGAGGTGAGCGCCCCTGCAGGACGCCCAGAATGGCCGCCTCCGCGTTCGCATCCAAGGGCTCGGTTAGCAAAAGGGTCCTCACCAGGTACTGGACGAACTCGTCCGCGGCATTGTCGTTCGCGTCGAGGGTCAGCCATGCGATCGACACCTTGCGCAGACGCAGCTCGCCGTACACTTGTTCCATGAGCGTCGTCTTGCCGTTGCCGGCGGGCGCCTCGATGAGAATCGCCTTGCTAGAGCTACCGATCAACTCCTCGATGAGCGCCTCCCGTCGCAGAGAATGGACGGAGATCCCCGGAGGCCTCAACTTGGATAACACGAGCGATGTCGGATGAGTTGCCATCGAAGCTCAGGGGGATAGGATGTTCTTGACGAGCGATCCCCTTGCCATGATGAGACTGATGCTCGCCGCAGGTTCCGCCAAGATGGAGATATCGCGAGTCGGGTCGGTGTTCACGACGAGAAGGTCCGCATGCGCGCCCGCCCGGACGCATCCGATCTCGCCGTCCAATCCGAGGAGCGCGGCGTTCACGGTCGTTGCCGACCGCAGCACATCGATCGAGGGCTGCACCGTCGCTCGCAGACGAAACTCCTCGTTTTGGCGGTCGCCGAAATTACCCGGCAGATCTGTCCCGAAGCCGAGATTGACGCCATGGCGTGCGCACACTTCGATAGAGCGATACATCTTTTTGGTGATTCCCTCAAGTTTCGCAAGATTCGCCGCCTTGAGCCCCATTGCCGCGCCGTAGCGCAACGCCGTGTCAGCGACCACCAGCGTCGGCACGACGAAGCCGCCCGCGGCGGCAATCATCTTCGCCGTCTCCTCGTCGAGGTCAGAGCCGTGCTCGATGCTGCGCACACCGGCGGCGATGCAGGCGCGCGCCGAGTCTGCTGTATGACAATGTGCCATCACATACGTGCGGCGGGTAGAGGCTTCGTAAACGGCGACGCGAATCTCCTCCGGCGTGAATTGTCGCATCCAGATCGGATCGGTGGCGACGTCACCCCGCCGGATGCGAAGATCTTGATCTGAGCGGCCCCCTTGCGGAGCTCTTCACGCACCGCACGTCGAACCTCGTCCTCGCCGTCCGCGATCACCGTAAGCGGACTGCAAAGGGCGCACGGGCAGATGTCGAGCTGATCGACGGGACGTGCGTCGCCGTGACCCCCGGTCTGAGAGATCGCCTTGCCGCTGATCAGAAGGCGCGGTCCCGGCAAGAGGTTACGCTCGAGTGCCATGACGAGGCCGTAATCGGCACCGCAGGCGTCGCGAACCGTGGTGAATCCGCGCCTGAGATACCCCGCCAAGGCGACGCCGGCATATTGACTCAGGAGCGACGCCGGCATCCGCGCCACCGCATCGAAGTCCGAGGCCGGTAGGCAGGCGTGTACGTGCGCATCGATCAGCCCCGGCATCACGGTTTGACCGCGGCAATCGATGCGCCGGGCGCTCCCGATTGAGATGGGCTTGAGGGCAACCTCTCGGATCCGGTCCTCCTCGACGAGGACGTGGCAGGGCTCGACCAGATGATCGTTGAAGCCATCGAAGAGTCGCCCGTTCTCGAGAATCGTGATGGTCATTGCGCGCCGCCCTGCAGAGTTCGCTCCCGCGATGGTACCCGTCGCTGTTCGATCGGATGGCCCGCCTGCCCCCAATACCCTCTTTTCGACGGGTGGCACATGCTTGCCCCGGACGAGCGGCCATCGCGTAGCATTCGGTCGTATTCCAGGGTGCAATCGACGGAGTGCGCTGCGGTGATGTATCGGTCATAGCACGTCGGGTTGGTCCGGCTCGTCCTCCAACGGAGGTCGTCGGTGACGGCTGAGCGCCCGGAGATCGACCGGCTCTCCCGTGTCATGGCCGCCGCGCTGTTGACGAGTATCTGTTTGTTACCCGCCATGTTGATGCCATACCTGGTCGGGGCGGTCGCGCTCGCCGTCACGCCAGATTCTCGGCAGCTCGGATTCGTGGCCGCAGCCGTATTGGGCGGCCCGATCGCCCTGATGGGGGTGTCTGTGATGTGGGTGCGCAGGTATCCGTGGCGCCGCCTGGTCTTTTGGGGACTACTACTCGCCGCTCTCGGCTATCTCCTTGCGGCAGCGGCGCGCGGCTTTGCGACCCTCGTGGCCAGCATCGCATTTGGCAGCTCGGCTCTCGCGATTGCCTATGCACCGCCCATTTGCTCGTTGAGCGACACGTCGGACCCGGACCGCAATTTCGGCTACGCGTTCTTCCTGCAAATCATCGCCAGTGGGCTGGTGGGTCTCGGCGCAACGGCGCTCCAAGATCGATTTGGGCCGCGGAGCCTATTCGTCTTGATTGCGAGCGTCTTTGCATGCTCCCTGGGACTGCTTGCCTGGTTCCCTCAAGCCGGCGGGAAGCACGAAGCTCAAAGCCTTGCGGAGCATAGGCCTGCGACATCCCATATTTGGATGGGCCTTGCCGGCATGCTACTCCTCAACGCCGGCCCCACTGCCGTTTGGGCGTTCTTCGAACGCATCGGGCGCGGCGCGGGCTTCGCCGAGCAGTCGGTGGGCAACATGATCGCGCTGGCGCTCCTCATTGGTGCGCCTGGATCGTTGCTTTCGGCGCCGGCGGCTCGGCGATACGGGCGCATTCGGCCTCTCGCGCTCTCCACCATGCTGTTGATCGTCACGTTCGCTGTGGCAATTTACGCGCGGAATTCCCCGACCTACCTCCTCGCCGGCGCCCTCTTTCAGTTTCTGCTGAACTTCAGCCTCTCGTTTCAGTATGGTGCACTATCGGCCGCCGACCACTCCGGTCGACTCATAGTTCTGGCGCCCGTGTTTCAGGGCATCGGAGGGATCGGTGGTCCCATCATCGCGGGGCTCCTCGCCTACGAGGGGAGCTACATCGAGGTCGGGGCTTGGTCGGCGGTTTACGAAATCGCCGGCCTAGCACTGCTCGTCGGACTCTGCAAGCGCAATACCGCCGCCCACGCGGACCCCGCTACCCCCCGATAGACGAGTGGCTCAACGGGACGGAGGTCAGGTAGCGTCGTCATCCGACGCAGGCCGTCATTCTGACGGCTCAGGGGAGACACACGGTTGGGGATCCCGCCTAAACACAACAGGCTGCTACGCGCAGCCATCGCATCCGCGCTCTTCGGTACGGGGGCCGGTCACGCCTTGGACGCTCGCGCCGACAATGCGTCAGCGGGGGCGCAAAGCCCCACGGGCTCGCGGAGCGCACCGTCAACGGACCTCGAGGAAATCATCGTGACCGCTACGCGGCGCGCAGAGTCCGTGCTCAACATTCCCTACAACATCTCCGCGACGACCGAGCAGCAACTTGACGCCGCCGGTGTGGTCGACTTCTCGAAGCTCCAACAAATCGTGCCGGGACTCGTCTACAACGGCGGCGGGATCCGCGAAGGAGGTTCCCAGAACGGCTTCATCCTGCGAGGCCTCAATACCGACCGGACGAGCATCAGCGACACGCCGTCGCTAACGGTGGCGCCGGTGTCTGTCTATATCGATGACACCCCCGTGTTTGCCAATCTGCATCTTACCGATATCGCTCGCGTCGAGGTGCTGCGCGGGCCGCAAGGAACGCTCTATGGCAATGGATCGGTCGGGGGAACGATCCGCTTCATCTACAACGAGCCGGATCCGAGCGCCTTCTCGGGGCAGATTCAGGTGGATACAAGCCATACGAATCATGCGGATGGCGAGAATTACACGCTCGACGGCGTCATCAATATTCCACTCGCCGATACGCTCGCGCTGCGCATCTCAGGCGGCCACACGTTCGAGAACGGCTTCGTCGACGCGAAGAACTTGTTCGTTCTCAATGCATCGGGAGTTCCCATTCTTCGCACCCCCAGTGCCATCACGACCAGCCTTCCGGTCACTTACTCACAAAAGGATGTCGATAATTCCGAGCAGACTTATCTCCATGCGGCGCTGAAATACACAACCGGTCCGTTCAGGGTCCTGCTCTCGTTTCACTATCAGGACGAGTCGGCCGCGGGCGAGTCCGCCGATACCGAAGGCATCGGGCAGGTGCCGACGGCTTTTTCCTCCACCGTGACGCCGGGATTCTTGAACGATGGGTTCGACGCCGCTGTGCCGCCCAACTATGGCGAGTATCAAACCGGTATTTTCCTGCGCGAGCCTTATCATCGCCACATCGATCTCACGGCGCTCGAGCTCTCCGGCGACTTTGGCTTCTCGACCGTGACCTCGTCGAGCTCCTACCTCGTCAACGACAGCGATGCGGTGTCGGACTTGAGCGGGGGATATCAGACCAATCTCGGGGTGCTCTATGCGGGGTTTCCGCGCCTCGCCGTGCCGAGCTACCGTGATACAACCGAGCACACCTTCACCGAGGAGGTCCGCTGGGTGTCGACCACGGCCGGGCCTTTCAACTGGGTTCTCGGTGCGTTCTATCAGGACCAGAAGCAATTCTTCAGCCAGCAGGATGACGTTCTCGGCTGGAGCACGTTCGCCACAGCACTCTATGGAGTACCGATCACGACGAGTACCGCTTTCGAGTACGATCGGTGGATGCATTTTCGGGATGCCGCGATCTTCGGCGAGTTGACCTATAACGTGACGGATCGCCTGCAAGTGACGGGCGGTGTGCGGGGCTTCGACCAGCAGCTCGACATCTCGACGATCACAAAGCTCCCGATCTGCGGGGCGTTCTGCTCGAACGATGGCACCGATCCGGAAGGCACGACGCTCGGGAGCGATGACACCACACACCGTCGAGTGCTCGGCAAATTCAACGCCTCCTATCACATCACCCCGGACACGATGCTCTATGCGACCGCCTCCGAAGGATATCGGCGCGGCGGCGCCAACGGCGTGCCGACGGCTGGCCAGTTTGCGCAGAACGCCGGATTCGTCGCGTTCGGACCTGACACCGTACGCAACTACGAGTTGGGCGTGAAGGGCAGTCCGATACGCACGTTCCAATTCACCGCCGACCTCTTTCAAGAGAATTGGAACAAGCCGCAACTCAATATCCTGACGCCGCTCGGTGCTTTCTACGCGGCGGTCAACGGCGATACCGCCCGCTCGCGCGGGACCGAGCTGTCACTCAAGTCAGAGGTATCGAGTGACCTGAGTTTTTCGGCCGCCTATACCTACACCGACGCGAAGCTTACTTCCGCCTTCGTGGTTGCCGGTACGACCTTCGGAGCCGATGGAACGCGCCTCCCCGGGGTTCCCCGCAACCAGGCAAGCCTCGGGATGGACTTTCGGAGGCCTGTGAATGCGCAATATACGGTGATCGCGCATGCCGATACCGCCTACCGGGGCGAAGTGCCGGTCGCGTTGCCCGGGTCGCTCGGCGGATCGGCGACGGTCCCGGGTTTTTGGATGTCTAACGCCAATGTGGGGCTCGAGCACGAGGGCTGGAGAGCGATTCTATACGTCGACAACTTGTCGAATACGCGCGGTGTGACGACGGTGATTCCGCCCGCTGCCGTCGGACCCCGGCAGGACGTCAACTGGCTGTCGAGGCCTCGAACGTTGGGAATAAGGCTGCGCTACAGTTTTTGACCGGCTCAACTTTTACACCCTTGGAAGCACGTCTTCGGCCAGCAGATCCATGCTGGAGCGGATTGTGGCGGGATCGGTCAGTGCCAAAATGACGGACGTGGAGCCCGCGCGCCGCAAGGCGTGGATTCTTTCCAGACACTGATCCGGCTCGCCGGCAGCTGCGAACCACTCGATCCATTCGTCCGGCATCTCCGCCTCGACAACGGCAGCGCCTCCCCGTGCGATCATGCCGCGAAGCGGCTCATCGATGCCGTAGACATTGGTCAAGAGGTCCGGTCCCGCCTGAGCGAGCATCTGGGCGACGGCCGCGCGCGCTGTGCGCCGCGCGTCGGCGCCGCGGCGCCCGATGAAACAGTAGCTGAGCGTCGGCAAGACGTGCTGGCGAGTTCGTCCCGAGCGCGCGGCCGCTTCGGCCGTGATCTGTCGCGCTCGCTCGACGTACTTGGGGCCCGCCATCACGGTGATCACCGTACCGTCTGCGATCTCGCCCGACAGGCTCAGTGATTTCGGGCCGATGACGCCCGTATAGAGCGGGACATCCACGCTTGGATACGCGAGCCGTACAGCGTCGAAATGGAACAATCCGGTTTGCGTGAGCGTCTCTCCGCGCAACAGGCCTTGCACGCTAGTGGTGACTTCCCGCAAGGCGCGCAGAGGCGATTTCGGCTGCAATCCGAGCTGCCTCATCCATTCGGGTACGCCATGCCCGATCCCCACGCGAACTCGGCCCGGGTGAGCACCTGCGAGCGTCGCGATCTCCATCGCCGTCACCGCCGGGTGGCGCACTAGAGCGGACACGATACCGATGCCAACCTTGATGTGCTCGGTCGCCTTGAGCGCGGTGGCCGCCGCGGCAAACCCACCGTGGTAGAAGTAATCCTCGTGTACCCAAAGCTCATCGAAGCCGCATTGCTCGGCGAGTTGATAGGCATTGATCAGTTGCGCGACCGGGATTGTGCTCGCGAACGAAACCCCGACCTGAACGGACCGACCGTTATGCATGGAACTCCCCGCTACGGCCGATGCCGAGTACGACCGCGCCAGTTTGATTTGCGCGGTGCGGACTGCAACACGTCCGTAGGGGGGTATCCGGACATTCGATACCCTCTTTTGGCTGAATCGTGTTCGTGGGGCGCCCCTGCTAGCGTACGATGAACATCTGTGGGAGATAGGGCGATGAGCAGCATCAGCGATGATCGTCAGAAGATCCTGACTGTCCACAGGAATTGGTGGCGCGCGAACGAGCGCTGGGACATTCCCTTGATGAAGACATGCTTTCCAGTCGGGCCGAATTACCTCATGTTCAATTATAACTGGCATCCGTATTTTGGCATCGAGGAGAAAGTGCGGTTATGGGAGTACTACAAGGAGTCTGGGATGACGATGGATCCGCCGGACGTACGTATCATGAAGTTCGAAGTGATTGGAGATATTGCCTACATCGCCAATGAGTTCGAGATCCGGACGAACATGCCGGCGCAGCAGAATGCTCTGATCGACGAGGTTCAAACACTGCCGCAACCCGGAGAGTCGATGACGGACCGAGGGCGGTCCACGGAAATCTACAAGCGTGATGACGGCGAAGGCCGCCCGATCTGGAAGATGTGGCATTTCCACTGCTCGCCTCTGCCGCCGACCGATGCCTTGCGACCCGGCTTTAACGACACCGCAGAGTCGCGTGGCGGCCTCGGCTCAAATCCCTGGGGCGAGCCCTTGCAGACCTTCGGCGCGGGTCGTGCTTGAGCCTTGCGCCATTCCGCCCGCCATCGCAGTTCGGGGTGCTGCGGGATGCGTCTCGGTCATCGTCATCGATCGAGACTCGGCCTCCGGCAGCAAAAGTCACGTCCTCCTCCTGCACCCCGCGAATCTGACCGCGTGCTGCTGGACACCCGTGGCGAGCCGGCTGAGCGATTTCGACCGTGTGCTCATCGATAGCCGCGGGCACGGGCGCTCGCACATGAACGGCCCTTTTGGCATCGACGCTTACGCCGCAGACGTTCGGGCCGTCATCGACGCCCTAGGGCTACGCGAGATCCACATCGTCGGCGCCTCGCTCGGTGGAAGCATCGCGTGCGCCGTCGCGGCGGCCCTGCCGGGGACCGTCAAGTCGCTCGTGGCGGTGGGTGCTTCGCTCGAGCCGGCCGACCCGGACGCGCTGGCACGGCTCGAGCGCTGGCGCGAGGTGGGAGCGACGGCCGAGCTCTTCGACGCGTTTCTCGAGCAAGAGGTATCACACGGCCTTCCGCCCTCGATCGCGGCCGACGCGCGGCGGCAGGTGGACTTGATACACGCCGCGGCGAGCTGATCAAGGACATCACCTGGAACGCCTTCGCCGAGGACGCGCGCCGCTATGCGAGCAGCGTGCGCTGTCCGGCGCTCGTTCTCACCGGCGAGTTCGACGAGAGCTGTCCGCCGGAGAGCGGGGAGCGGATGGCCGCGGCGCTCGGCGCACCGTTCGAGATCCTGCCGGGAGTCGGCCATCTCCCGATGATGCAGGCGCCGTCGCTCGTCGCCGACCGATTGGCAAGATTCATCAGCGGAGTAATCACACAATGACTTACGCAATTGTGGCGCGCGATACAATCGCAGGTGAGGTGGGTGGCGCCGTGCAGACCCACTTTTTCAACGCGGGCGCGGTCGTGCTTTGGCCGGAAGCCGGCACGGGCGTGATCGCGACGATGGCAATGGCCGAGACCGCATACGGGCGGCTCGGGCTACGCTTACTCCGGCAAGGGGTTTCCGCGCAAGCCGCACTGACTCAGCTGCTCAAACGAGACACCCTGGCTGCGGTACGACAGGTTGCCGTGATGAGCGTGCGCGATGTGCCGGCAGCCCATACCGGAACAAGTGTATCTCGGCGGCCGGTCATCGATCGCGCCGGGACGTCGTGGCGTTGGGTAACATGCTCGCGCGCGAGGGGACCTGGGACCGCATGACTGATGCGTTCGAGGCCGCCACGGGATCGCTTGCGTCACGTCTCCTGACCGCCCTCGAAGCCGGCGAGCAAGCGGGCGGGGATATCCGCGGCCGGCAGTCCGCCGCCATCGTTGTCGTGAAATCCGCGGCAGATCCTGAAGCGGGCGAGATCGATATCGAGGGCATCGTCCCCCAGGTTGACCTCCGCGTCGACGACAGCGCCGAGCCCTTGATCGAGTTGCGGCGCCTACTCACCCTAGACAGCTTCTACAAGGAACTGCTCGCTCTGCTCACGACACCGGGCCTGTTCGTGGGGCCGTTCAACGCCACGATCAAGTGGTCCACCGCTGTGGACACCTTGAGGTCGGGTCAGCGGCTCCTCGGCGACAATCAGGAAGCAGCCTTCTGGCTGGCGGTTCTCCTGGCTCGCGCCGGTGAGATGCATGCGGCGCGCCGACAGATGGCCGCTGCGGCGGTCGTTCATTCGCCGCTGCGAGAATTCGCCGCGCGGCTCGTGCCACAGAACATGCTGACGGCCGCTCAGGTCGCAGCGTTGTGCAACTGACGGAGCCGGATCATGGCGGAGGCTCTCGAGCCTGTGTGGCCGATCAGTTTGAACGATCGGAAGGACTTGCCTATGCGTGTCAGTTTGACCGCTGCAGCCGCGCTTCTCGCATTCGCTCAGGTCGGTAGCGCTCTATCGGCGCCGCCCGCGCGAGAGGGCAACGCTGCGCCCCAGGACTGGTATAACGTCATCAAGATCGATGCCCGTACTTACGCGCTCTCCGAGCCGAAATACTGGCAGAGAAATGTCAGTTATCTGATCTTAGGGTCGAAGCAAGCGCTGTTGTTCGACACGGGTCCCGGCATCTACAGCATCCGCGCACTCGTTGAACGTCTCACTTCGCT
>CAVRCR010000004.1:0-418651 GCA_963719615.1 uncultured Acidobacteriaceae bacterium
GTGTCGTTAGCACATGATATGTCCGGTTGAGTTAGCACATGATATGTCCGCTTTGCGGGCGGCGAGAATAGGAGACCATGCGAAGCATGGAATCTTACTTGAGGGCCGCGATGGAGCGGGCGATGAAAGTACAGGAAGTGATGTTGCAGGCCATGGCGAAGAAGATTACTTGGTTTCAGGCAGCGGAGATCATGGGCATCAGCGACCGGCACATGCGGCGGTGGCGGGAACGTTACCAGGAGGGCGGCTTTCGCGGGCTGTTTGACCGGAGGCGGGGCAAACCTTCGCCGAAGCGGGTGCCCATGGCGGTGTTGGAGCGGGTGTTAGAGCTCTATCGGGAGAAGTATTTCGATTTTAATCTGCGGCATTTTCACGAGAAGCTGGGCAGCGAGCACCAGATCGGGCTCAGCTATAGCTGGGTGAAAGGCGTGCTGCAGGGGGCCGGGCTGGTGGCGCGGGGACGGCAGCGTGGGGTGCATCGCAAACGGCGCCCGCGGCGGCCGTTGCCGGGGATGCTGTTGCACATCGACGGCAGCCGCCACCAGTGGTTTCAGGACGAACGCTGGTACGACTTGATCGTGATTTTGGACGACGCCAGCAGCGAGATCTATTACGCGCAACTGGTGGAGGAGGAATCCACGGTGACGGTGATGGTGGGATTGCGGGAAGTGATCGAGCGGAAGGGCGTGTTCTGCGCCTTATACAGCGATCGCGGCAGCCATTTCTGGCTCACGCCGAAGGTGGGCGGCAAAGTGGATCGGCATCGGCTGACCCAGGTGGGACGGGCGCTGCGCGAGCTGGGGATCCGGATGATCCCGGCCTACTCGCCGCAAGCGCGGGGGCGCAGCGAGCGCAGCTTCGGCACCTGGCAGGGACGATTGCCACAGGAATTAAGGCTGCATAAAATCGCCAGCCTAGAAGCCGCCAATGTATTTCTACGCGAACACTATATCGCCGAGTTCAACCGGCATTTCCAAGTCGCGGCGGCGCAGCGGGGGAATGCTTTTTTGGCCTGTCGGAGACGCGATCTCGGTCTAGTGTTCTCTCTCCAGTTCGAGCGGGCAGTGAACCGCGACAATACGGTCAGCTTTCAGAATCTGAGCCTACAAATCGAAGCCGTGCGCTGGCGAGCCACACTGGCGGGCTGCCAGGTCACGGTGCATCAGCACTTGGATGGAACTATCAGCCTCACCCACGGGCCGCACTTGCTGGGACGCTACACGGCCGAAGGGGTGGCGCAAGGTGCGACAAAAATGCCGGCGCGACGGGCTGTGGAAAAGCCGCGGGGTGGAAAAGTCATAAACCCGACTTTCCCACCCCGCTTGGAAATCCCGCAAAGTGCGCGGGATTCCCACTTTCCCCCAGCCCCGACTGCTGCTGGTTAACTATGAAACCGGACATATCGTGTGCTTAGAAAACCGGACATTTTAACTTGCTAAGAACAGGATCGAGCCGGTGCAAGATTAAAGCCGGGAGCGACACTGCTCCCGGCTTCGTTTTGGTGTGCCGAGCATGCTCGACAGCTTGGAGGTGCAAGTCCTCTTCACAACGTGATGGACGTGAAGTGATAGCGAAGCGCAACGGTGAAATCACACTCGCCGCGAGGCGGGGCCGGAAAGAAGCGCGGAGCAAAGATGCGAGCCGATGAACAAGAACCGGATACGAGGCCTACGGTGGCGGGCGAGCGGGCCAATGACTGCAAAGCCCATATCCATCAAGCTCACTGGTGGTAAATCCGGCGGTTGTGCATCGAAGGCGGTCGAACTTACCTCGGGAGATCTGCGGCATGTCACGAAATCGTGACTGAGGATGAAGAGATTCATCCTGACCGTGCCGCAGAAGTCAGCAGAGGGCAAAGTAGGTCACGCAGTCGGCGAGGATATTGAGGCACTCCCATGCCGAAAGGCGGAGAAACAGCTAGGCCAAGCCGGGAACGGTGATCGAAGGCCCGAACGGAAGGGAGTGGCGAGTACATCGCGCGATCTCAGGAACGACCTGCGGCCGAAAATCCAATAGCTTGGCCTTCCGGATTCCAGGCGGAGTGAAGCTCCAAGGGGCGTCTACGCAGGGACCGAATCGTTCTCTGGCGACGCGTTCTATCGAAAGCCCGGCTACTCACATCTAGCTCAACCCGCCAAACCGCCGTATGCGGACCCGCATGTACGGTGGTGTGGGAGGGGAGGACGAGTGATCGTCCCCCCTATCCCGATTAGAGGATGGATAGTTCCTTTACTTGCTGCCGCCCCCCGATGCCGGGGCCGCAGTCGTCATCGTCAGCGGCCGATTCAATTCCAGCGTGAGTTGCGTCCCTGCAGGCAACGTCGCCGAACGATGCTTGGCCAGCCAGTGCGCGGTCGTCGAGGTCGCGCCCACCGCACCGCCAATGAGGATTCCCGGCCCTCCGCCAATTAGTCCGCCAATGAGCATTCCGCCCGCTGTGCCGCCGCCGGTTTCGACAACGTCACGCCGGTCGTGGCCTGTTCCCTTGAACTGACCTTCCCCGTTCACATCGGTTCCCGGGATGTTGGTGTCCGTCAGACTCGCGTCGAGAAAGTAACGCTCGCCGGTAGGCATAATCACGGCCTCAGGAAGAATGGTGATCGTCGGCCTTCCCGAAATGCGGCGTGGTTCGCTCACCTTGGTGACCCGCCCTTCGACCGTCGCCCCCGCCGGAATTACGGCCTGCCCGTTGATCACAACCGCCTGCGTGATGCTTCCCCGGAAAGGATCTCCCGCCCGGTTGCTGAAGGTGGCGAGAGTCGTATCCAACCGGACCATCAAGGCCGTCCCCGCCGGTACAGGCGCCCCGGTCTGGGCAACCAGCATCGTTGCCAGCAGCAGGCAAGGCAGTAGCATCCATTTCTTCATGGGGTACCTCCAAAAGATCCCAAACGTAATAACTCTAGTCCAGCCGGGAAGTCGCGACAATACGCGTCGGACAGGGGAACCACAAGAGGCAAGGGCCTGCGTACTCGACCTCCCGGACATTCCCGGAGGGGGAAATCGTCACGAACAGCTGTGCGCCGCATCACATAGCGTTGATGTCCATCCGATATAATCGTTGGTCTCGCACAACAGCATGGGCAAGACTTATACGGGCACAGGCCACCTCACGGGACGCCGGACCTCGGTGAATAGTTAACTTCCCCGAGGTCGCGACTACCGAGGCCGCCTTGTCTTAATTGCTGAATCCAAGGAAATGGACTTACCTATGTCAAACATTGCAGGCATTCATGCACGAGAAGTTCTGGACTCCCGCGGCAATCCTACCGTAGAAGCAGAAGTACTTCTGGGCGACGGCTCGATTCGGCCGCGCCATCGTCCCCAGCGGCGCGTCGACCGGCGAGCACGAAGCCGTCGAACTCCGCGACGACGACACCAACCGCTTCGTCGGCAAAGGCGTCCTCAAAGCCGTCGAGAATGTGAACGGCGAGATCGCCCAAGCCTTGGCAGATTTCGACGCCTTCGACCAGCGCGGCCTCGACAGTAAAATGATCGAACTAGACGACACCGACAACAAAGGCCGCCTGGGCGCAAATGCGATTCTAGCCGTGTCGATGGCCGCAGCGCGCGCCTCGGCCGACAGCTACAAGACTCCGCTTTACCGTTACCTCGGCGGCGCCGGTGCCAACACTTTGCCCACCCCGATGATGAATATCCTGAACGGCGGGGCCCACGCCGACAACAACGTCGATTTCCAGGAATTCATGGTGATGCCCGTCGGCGCCCCTTCCTTTTCCGAAGCGCTGCGCTGGGGCGTCGAAGTCTTCCATACCCTGAAAGGCGTTCTGAAAAAGCGCGGCTACAACACCGCAGTCGGCGACGAAGGCGGATTCGCCCCGTCAGTTAAGTCGAACGTCGAGGCCATCGAAGTTGTGCTGGAAGCCATCAGCAAGGCCGGCTACAAGCCCGGAGAAGAAATCGCCATTGCCCTGGACCCCGCCGCCAGCGAGTTTTTCCAGGACGGAAAGTACGTCTTCAAGAAATCCGACAAGTCCGCCAAGAGTTCTGACGAGATGGTGAAGTACTGGGCAAAGTGGGTAAACGACTATCCCATCGTCTCGCTCGAAGACGGCCTGGCCGAGAACGACTGGGACGGCTGGGCGAATCTGACGAAAGAACTCGGTGGCAAGATTCAGTTAGTGGGCGACGACATCTTCGTGACCAATATCCAGTTCCTGCAGGAGGGAATCGACAAGGGCGTTGCCAATTCGATTCTAGTGAAGGTCAACCAGATCGGCACCGTCAGCGAGACTCTGGACGCGATCGACCTGGCCCGCCGCAATGGATACACGTCGGTGATCTCGCATCGCTCCGGCGAAACCGAAGACACCTTTATCGCGGACCTGGCTGTCGCGACCGGCGCAGGCCAGATCAAAACCGGCTCCGCCTCCCGCACCGACCGCATCGCCAAATACAACCAACTTCTGCGGATCGAAGAAGAGTTAGGCGGAGCGGCCAGGTTCCTGGGTCTCAAGGCGCTGAATTACAAGGGATAAAGGGTGTGTCGTGTAGATTTCAATCGGAATGGCACTCTGAAGAATCTAATCGTTCATGCGCCATAGACGCGGTTTAGTCGGCTTCATCGTGGTCATTCAAACAGTTCTTTTCCTGACGCACCTTTTGCTCTATGAGACCTGGAGCTTTTCGGCGGGCGCGGCGGAGCGCGCCCTCTCGATCAAACTCATTGTCGGTGTCCTTTCGGTCAGCTTTGTTTCCGCTTCGCTACTGGCGTTTCGTTACACGAATCCCGTTCTGCGGGTGTTCTATCGGGCGGCGGCGATCTGGTTGGGCCTGCTGACGTTTCTTTTCGTCGCTGCAGTTTTTTCGTGGGCGATCCTGGGAGTCGCGACGGTTGCCGGGCAGCATGTGAACTTCCATCGCCTGGTGGAATGGCTTTTTGCGCTGGCCTTGGTGGCTGGCATCGCAGGAGTCGTCAATGCGAGTTGGACGCGGATCACTCGCACGACCGTGCGTCTCGCGAACCTGCCGGATGCCTGGCGCGGGCGGAAGGCGGCGCTCATCAGCGACTTGCATCTGGGTCACGTGCGAAACGGCAGTTTTCTGCGCCGCATGGTCGCAATGATCCTGAGTGAAGCACCGGATGCGGTCTTTATCGCTGGGGACTTGTATGATGGCACCGCGATCGACGCGGACCGGGCGGCGGAACCGCTCAACCAGTTGACCGCGCCGCATGGTGTGTATTTCGTCGCCGGCAATCACGAGCAGTTTGGAGACGACAGCAGATATCTGAAAGCGGTGGAAGCGGCGGGCGTGCGGGTGCTGAACAATGAGAAAGTGGAGGCCGACGGACTGCAGATTGTCGGCGTGCCCTACCGGAACGCGACGCGGGGCGAGCATCTGGAGTCGGCGTTGAAGAGCCTTCGCCTGGATCGGGAGCGTGCCAGCATTCTGCTGGTTCATGCGCCAGACCATCCGGCCATTGCCGAGGCAGCGGGCGTTTCGTTGCAATTGTCCGGGCACACGCACTTGGGCCAATTCGTGCCCTGGAGTTGGTTTGCCCGGAAAATCTATCGCCAGTTCGTGTACGGACTCAGCCGGATCGGAAAGATGCAGGTTTTCACGTCGAGCGGAGCAGGAACATGGGGACCGCCGCTGCGGCTGGGTTCGAATCCCGAGATTGTGGTTTTGCAGTTTGAATAGGGTGCCGCACTTTCTGACGTTGTTAGCAATCTTGACGTCGATAGCATTCATCTTCACAAGGAACCCTTCGAAAAATGACACGTCCTAAACCTCTGATCCTCATCATCCTCGACGGCTGGGGCTACCGCGCCGAAACCAAAGCCAACGCCATCGCACTCGCCCGCAAGCCCACCTACGACCGCCTGCTGCGCGAGTATCCCAACACGCTCATCCACACCAGCGGCCCGTTCGTCGGCCTGCCCGAAGGCCAGATGGGCAACAGCGAGGTCGGCCACCTCAACATCGGCGCCGGCCGCATCGTGCACATGGACATCACCCGCATCGACCTGATGATCCAGAACGGCGAACTGTTCTCAGCATCCCGTTCTGCTCGACGCCATGAAACACGCCCGCACCGGCGAGCGCCGCCTGCATCTGTTCGGCCTTGTCTCCGACGGCGGCGTGCACTCGCAGCAAGCGCATCTCTACGCGCTGCTGAAAATGGCCAAGCAGAATGGCCTCGAGCGCGTCTTCGTCCACGCCTTCATGGACGGCCGCGACACCCTCCCCACCAACGGCGCCGGCTATCTCGAACAACTTCAGCAGAAGATGCGCGAGTACAACTGCGGCAAAATCGCCACCGTCAACGGCCGTTACTACGCCATGGACCGCGACCGCCGCTGGGAGCGCATCGCCAAAGCCTACAACGCCATGGTTTTCGCCGACGCCGAGGGCGGCAAGCACGCCGATCCCGTGCAGGGCATGAAAGATTCCTACAACAAGGGAGTCACCGACGAATTTATCGATTCCCTTCGTCTGCACCGACACTCGCGGCCAGGCCCTGGCCACCATTCGTGACGACGACGCCTGCATCTGCTTCAACTTCCGCGCCGACCGCGTTCGCCAGATCACCCGCGCCCTCACCCGCAACAGCGGCCTGAACGACAAGGGTGGCAGCGATCTTCCCGGCGCCGCTGATCTCGATGCCACCATCCCCCGGGACCGTGTCCCGAAGAATCTCCGCTACGTCTGCATGACTCAGTACGACAAGAATTTCAGCCTGCCCGTGGTCATTCCGCCGGAGTCGATGGCCAATATCCTGGCCAACGTGATGGGCAATCAGAAAATGCGCAATCTGCGCGTGGCGGAAACGGAAAAGTACGCCCACGTTACCTACTTCTTCAACGGTGGTGTGGAGACGCCATTCCCGGGCGAAGATCGCGTTCTGGTGCCTTCGCAGAAGGTCGCCACTTACGACCTGAAACCCGAGATGAGCGCCGCCGGCATTGCCGACGCCGTGGTGAAGGCCACCGAAGAAGGCTCATTCGACGTAATGATCGTGAACTTCGCCAACGCCGACATGGTCGGCCACTCCGGTAAGATCGAGCCCACGGTGAAAGCCGTCGAAACCGTTGACGCCTGCCTGGCTCGCGTAGAAACCGCGGTCCGCGCCAAAGCTGGAGCGATGCTAATCACCGCCGACCACGGCAATGCCGAGATGATGATCGATCCCGCAACTGGCGGCCCGCACACCGCCCACACCACCAATCCCGTGCCATTCATCGTGGTCTCCGAGAATGCGAAGGAGTTCACGCTGAAGCCCGACGGATCCCTGCGTGATATCTCTCCCACAATTTTGGCCATGCTCGGCCTCGACGAACCGAAAGAAATGACAGGAGCGGATCTACGGCTTCCGCTGAAGAAATGAAAACCGCCGCGAACGCAGGCACATCTCGTCCCGGCGGAGTCTGTGTCGTTGTTTGAGCGCGCAGAGAAGAGTGGAGGTTGCGACAAATCCCCAGCCGCGAAGCGGCGAAGGAATAAAGCCCACCGCGCAAGCCTTGGGTGAGTTTGCGGACGAAGAACAAGCCTCAAAGGGGCGACAGAAAAGGTACGAAGGTTTTAGTTCGCCAGCAGCGCCGGCGCCGTCGCCAGCAACCCCGCCGCTAGCTCCAAATCATGCAGATCTTCGCGGCTGAAATCCTGTGCGAACTTCGGGTCCAGTCCCTTACGCGAAATCTGAATCACACCCACCACATTCGATCCCTGATCCATGATCGGCACTGACATCAGTTTCTGAATGGGTGCCGGCGCAGCCGGTTCCTCGGACGAACTGTCCACCCCGGGTTTAATCGTTTCAAAGATGCTGGCGTGCTTCACCCGGGCGAAGTTATTAAAAATCTCGGCCTTCTTGCTAAGCGCCGTATGCGCGGCCACCGCTTTGCTCGACAGCGGAATCGCGCCCGTGGTCCGAAGGTATTCAGGAAATATGAACCGCAGCAGCCCTTTTTCCAGCCGCAGCAACGCCACTTCGCTGTATTGCACCCGAAAAATCTTGGCTAAGACCATACACAGGTCGAGTGCCGAAACTCCCTGCCCGAGCACCGATCCCAGGGGGAGCAAATGTTCAGGCAGTACGATCTCTTCCATCGCTTGATCGTTATTGGGGATCATAGAGTAAGCCCTGCTTCCGCAGTCCGCGGAAGATCATTTAACTCTATCGCACTTTACGCACCACTCGGTACTTCCCGAAGTAACCATATCGGACAGAGCAAGTGCTTTATTTTCAGCAATAATCACGATGGGAACCCCAGTTTTGCATCTGCGCTCCGACGCTGTTACCAGCCGCAAACCATCACTCCCGTGACAGTTTTTGTCACCTGCACCGTTGCCGCAGCACCTCGGTTGTTCGTTGCAACCCTGCGCCTTTCCCCTCCCAGCCAGAAACTCGTTTACACTTCCACCCTATGAGCCTTCCAACCCAACCCAACGTGAAGCTAGTCAACGCCCGCGAATATCGCGAGAACTACGCCAACAGCGTGCAGATGCGCGTCAACATTTGGGATTTTTTCCTGGTCTTCGGGACGCTGCAGCAGCAGACCGAGACCCAGGTCGAGATCCAGAATTTCCAGGGCATCTACCTCAGCCCGCAGCAGGCGAAAGCCTTACTCGGACTTCTGCAGCAAAACGTGGCCGGCTACGAAAGCGCCTTCGGCGAGATCAAACTAGATCCCCGCATGGGCCCGCAAGGCCCCGTCCACTGAACGAATTTGGGGCGGACAGTCCTGTCCGCCGCCGTTGCTGTTGATCTTGGTGTTGCTGCTGCTCTTGCGAACGCAGTTCAACTGCTGGGCCGACACCCCGACGCACGCCATTATCCCGACAGGTAGAATAGCCTCTCCCATGCGATCCTCCAGCCCGCACCCGGCCCTGGTGTTCGCTGTCATCTTCGTCACGATCTTTCTACTCCACGCCCCCCTACTGCAGCTTCCATATTTCTGGGACGAAGCTGGCTACTACATCCCCGCTGCCCGCGACATCTTTCTCAGCGGCAGTCTGATCCCTCACTCGACAGTCTCCAACGCACATCCTCCATTGGCGTTGGCTTGGATCGCCTTGTGGTGGAAACTGGTAGGCTATGCGCCGCTGGTGACCCGCTCGACGATGCTGGTCGTAGCAGCGTTCTCGTTGTTGGGACTCTTCCGCCTGGCCCACCGCGCCGCCAACGCCGAGGTAGCGATCGCGTCGACTCTGTGCACCGCGCTGTACCCCGTCTTCTTCGCACAGAGTTCGCTCGCCCAGGTGGATCTGGCCGCAGCCGGCCTCACCTTCTGGGCCCTGTATGCCTATCTGGAAGAGCGCCCAACCGCCGTCGCGAGCTGGTTCTCCATGGCCGCCCTCGCTAAAGAGACGGCAATCCTCGCCCCCCTAGCTTTGGTCGCTTGGGAACTCCTCCGCTTGGTCGTACTGCGACGTGGAAAAGCTCTCCTACAGGACCAGGTGAGTCAGTCAACTGGAAGAGTGTCCCAGGATTGCGAAAGTCCGCAAGGTGGAAGAGCGGCCCTTCAGGGACGCGTAAGTGATCTTGGATCAGGAAGGGCTTCGGTCCCGGTGGTCCGCATTCTCCCGCTCTTGATTCCCCTCCTGCCGCTCGCCCTCTGGTACGCCTACCATTATTCCCGCACCGGATACATCTTCGGCAATCCAGAGTTCTTCCGCTACAACGTCGCCGCCACCCTCAACCCGTTGCGGTTCCTGCTAGCGCTCGCCTTGCGCCTGTGGCAAGCCTTCGGCTACCTGCACCTGTGGCTGCTGACGACGGCCATGCTCATCACGATGCTCCTGCCCCCGCTGAAAGATGACGGTGTCGAGCGCCCGCGCATCGCAATTCCGGTACAAATGATCTTTCTCGTCGTCGTAGCCGCGTACGTAATCGCCATGGCCCTGATCGGCGGCGCCGTCCTCGCTCGCTACATGCTCCCCGCTGTGCCGCTGGTAATCATCCTCGCCGTCTCGACACTACGCCGCCGTCTCCGCTACTGGCCCGCCGCCGTTGCCGTAGTGGCGCTCGCATTCGTGGCCGCCTGGTTCTGGAACCCTCCCTACGGATTCTCCCCTGAGGACAATCTCGCTTACCGGGACTACATTGTCCTGCACCAGAATGCCGAGCGCTTCCTCGAAGCCCGCTACCCCATGTCGCGCGCTCTGACCGCCTGGCCCGTCTCTGACGAACTGACTCGTCCCTGGCTCGGCTACACCACGCGTCCCGTCCAAGTCGTGCGCATCGAAGACTTCTCCCTCGACGAAGTCCTCTCGGCCGCCGAATTCCGCCAGAATTTCGAAGTCGCGCTCGTCTTCTCGACCAAGTACGAGCCCCCGCGACCGCTGTTCGATCGCTGGAAGACCTGGACGGACCTCAAGCGCCGCTTCTTCGGCTACCATCGCGACCTACCCCCACCAGCCGCTGCCCAAATACTGGGTGGCCACATCGTGTTTTCAGAGGAGCGCAAAGGCCAGTGGGCCGCGGTAATCGAGATGGAGCAAGCGGAAATGCTGAATGCAGAGAACGCAGAAGCAAAGCCCACCGGTGGTTGGAACGGGAAGGGCACGGCTTCAGCCGTGCCGCTAAGACACGTAGTGAGCTTCGGCTATAGATGGAATGAGACGGCTGGCCTCGCGGAACAGCTAAGCTGTCCGCACGCACTCAAAGGTGCAAAGGAGACCAGCCAATGAAGAAGCATAGCAAAGTGCAGAAGGTAACGAACAAGCCGAGTCGGACCGTGGGAATCGATCTCGGAGACCGTTGCAGCAGTTATTGCATTCTCAATCACGCTCAATCACGAGGGAGAAGTGGTGGAGACTGGGCGCATCAAGACGCAGGACAGTGCCTTCCAGCAGCATTTCGAAGGTGAGGAGCAGGAGCGGATGCGGATGGCGATGGAATGCGGTACGCACTCGCCGTGGATCAGCCGCTTGCTGAAGGAACAGGGACATGAAGTGCTGGTGGGCAATGCGCGCAAGTTGAAATCGATCACAGGGAGCGAATCGAAGAATGACGACCGGGATGCCGAGCAGTTGGCGCGACTGGCGCATTTCGATCCGCGGCTGCTGTTCGCGGTACGGCATCGCAGCGCCGAGCGACAGCAAGATCTGACTTTGATTCAGGCGCGAGCCACGCTGGTGCGGGCGCGGACGATGATCATCAACACGGCACGGGGCTTGGTCAAGAGCAGCGGAGGGCGGCTGCCGACCTGCAGCAGCGAGAGTTTCGCCACTCAGGTCCAGCCGAGGTTGCCAGCGGAACTGGCGGGGATGATCGGTCCGTTGCTGGAACAGGTGGCTAGTTTGAACGCGCAGATTGCTCGCATGGATCAGCAGGTGGAAGCGTTGGCGAAGAAGTATCCTGAGATTCGGATCCTGCGGAGCGCGCCCGGAGTGGGGCCGCTGGTGGCGGCGACCTATGGGTTGACTCTGGACGGAGCGCAAGCCGTGGCCCACAGTCGCTCGGCAGGAGCCTTTCTGGGATTGAGGCCGCGGCAGAAGCAATCGGGCGAATACGATCCTCAATGCCGCATTACCAAGACGGGGAACACCTATTTGCGGTGTTTACTGATGCAGTCGGCGCATTACCTGCTGGGGCGCTTCGGACCGGATTCGGCGCTGCGTCGTTGGGGATTAAAACTGGCAGCCAGTGGCGGCAAACGTGGGAAAAAGCGCGCTCTGGTGGCCGTGGCTCGTAAGCTGGCAGTGATCCTGCATTGCATGTGGCGCACGAACCAGGTCTATCAAGCCTTTCCGCAGTCGGTGGCACAAGGCTCAGCCGTTCCGGTTTAAAGTACGCTAGTCGTCAGCAGAAAGATTTTGAAACCAGGAGGAGAGCGGTTTTGCAAGTTGCGTTTGTCAATCTCGTGTTGCGGTGACTGCGCTCAGCGGCTGGGTCCTCAGAGACCGCGCTTTAGACAGCAGCGCCCATTTCATCGGTATCGGACACCAACATGCACCAGCCAACAGGCTCACCAAGAGTGCGAATAGAAGCCCGAGATGAATCGATCGAGAAAAAGACAAAAGCAACGGCAACACCCAAAACCCTCTGACAAGAGGAAAAACAACTTCAAAACCAATAGCCAAACCAAATTTATCTTGACACCATCAGCCGTCTCATAGAAGCCGCTGAGGGCACGCACTATGCGCCATCACAAGGCGCGCTCTAGTATGAGCTGTTATCGCAATTCTCGGCCCGTATGAAGCAGCTTCCTAGGACTACCAATCCCCTCGTAATTCGGACTGAATTTGGGAATCGGCCCGCTTGGGAGTCCATCTGCCAGGCCGTTCGTGCTCCCGTTCATGAAGGCGAGTATACGTTTAAGGCATATCTCGACTTCCTTGATGACGCCGAGTTTCGCAATCACACCGTAGAAGAACTGATCACCAGGGTACCGCCCGAGTACAAGCATTCGATTCTCTTCGTTGTTGACGAGATTGCAATTGCCCACCCGGAGAGCGCAATCCTGTTTGTCGACCTGACCGAAAACCGTGGCCGATATTTTCGCGCGATTCCGTCGCAGATTCAGGGCATCGAGAACAATCTGTCCATCAGCAACATGAATTTCGACAAATTCGCTAAATCCGTGGACGCAGATGGGATCTTCCGGGGATTTCAGCGGCCCGGCTAGCAGGAACCCGTCGCCGCGATCTCATTCGTGCCGCACTTCGCTACCTCTGCATCAAATGGCATGAATGCGTCTTGATCACCAGCCACACCTCGCTCCCCGGCGCGAGCTGCAGCGAATCGCGCGCCGCCAGCGTGAGGTGGACTTCCATCTCCAGGCGCAAAACACGCGCGCAGAAACGATCACGTCGCGTTGCTGTAATGATAGGATCCGTCCCGGAATCACATTCCGTGCACTCAAGCCACTGGGGCAGGGAAGTCGCCAGCAGAATGTCTCCCGCCCGAATCCCCACCCGCAGCGACGATCCCACTCCCGCCCGCACCAGCGGAGTTTCCAGCAGCAGCGGCCCCGTCTGCCCCTTCGTCGCCAGAGCCACTCTCATCGTCCCGCGCTCCGGATGCACCGCCTCGACGTCGCATCGAAGGTATTCTCGAAGCCAACCAGTTGCGCCACCGTCTCCTGCAGCGGAGCCGTCACGACCTCATGCGGCGTGCCTTGCGCGACGATGCGTCCCGCGTCCAGCACCAGCACGCGTTCGCCCAGAGCGAAGACCTCCTCCCGGCTGTGCGTCACATAAAGAATCGGAATGCGGTGGATCCGGTTCCACTCCCGAAGATCGTCAATGATTTCGCCTTCGTCGGCCGCGTCCAGCGCCGCCAGCGGCTCATCCAGCAACAACACCTCAGGATCGGTCACCAGCGTCCGCGCCAGCGCCACCCGCTGACTCTCTCCACCGGAGATTTCCCGCACATTGCGCTGCGCCAGATGAGACAACACGAAAAGCCCCAGAATCGCCGCCACGCGCTCCCGTCGCTCTGCCTCCGGCAAATGCGCCAGCCCGTACTGCACGTTCTGCTCGACCGTCAGATGTGGGAACAGAGCGAGGTCCTGAAACACATATCCCAGCGCGCCGCTTCGCGCCGGAAGATTCGTTCGCCCCGCGGCGTCGAACCAGGACGCGGCTCGCCAACCGCAATACGTCCCGAGTCAGGCCTCGACCAACCCGGCAACGCAGTCGAGCAGAGTCGTCTTACCCGCCCCGATGGGCCGAACAGAATGGTGAACCCGGCCGCGGCCGTGAAACTCAACTTCCAGCACAAATTCATGTATCTGTGCTGGGAACCGCTTTCGGAAGCGGACCTCGAGCAACGGGTCTGCGGCGGTTGGCATCCGCGGCGGGAAGCCGACGCGAGCGACAGTGGCGGTGGAATCGGCGATGCTGCGTGTCGCTCCATTTTACGGGATCCGACCATCCAGCACTTGCCGATTCAAACCGTACACCACGGCTAGCAGCCCAAAGCAGAGCACCAGCAACAGCAGCGCAGTCTGATTCGCGCCCGATAGTCCGACGCCTGCACTCGGTCGAAGATGTCAATGGAAACCGTCCGCGTGACCCCTGGAATATTTCCCCCCACCATCAGCACAACGCCAAATTCTCCCATGGTGTGGGCAAAGCTCAGGGCTCCCCCCGTAACAAGCCCCGGCACCGACAGCGGACGATCACGCGAAAAAAAGTCCGCAGCGGGGAAGCTCCCAGCGTCGCAGAAGCCGCAATCAGCCGGCGATCCACGCCCGCGAACGACGCGGCAAACGGCTGCACCGCAAACGGCAGGCTATAAAGGATCGAGCCAATCACCAGTCCGCTGAAGGTGAAAGCCAGCGTGTGTCCGGTGATCGCGATCCACCAGCGTCCCAGCGGGCTGTGCGGCCCCAGCGCCACCAGCACATAAAATCCCAGCACCGTCGGCGGAAGCACAATAGGCAGCGCCACCATCGCCTCCACCAGAAACTTCCAGCGCCAGCTGGAAAACGCGATCCAATAAGCGATGGGCAGCCCCAGCACCAGCAGCGCAGCCGACACCACCACCGCCAATTGCAGCGTCAGCCAGAATGCCTGCCAGTCAATCGCCATAAGTAGCGCCGCCGTCCCGGCGGCTGTCCGGCGCGCATCCCGCCCGCCGCTCCGCCTTCTCAAACAAAACTATGTGCCCTCAAAAGTTCATTTCTCCGGCAGCGCGAACCCATACCTCCGCAGCAACTCCGCCGCTTCTTTCGTCCTCATGTACGTCAAAAACTCCGCCGCCAGCGTCTTATGCTGCGAATGCGCCAATACCACCACTCCCTGCGCCAGAGCCGGGTAATACTCCGCCGGAACTTCCCAGTATTTGCCTTTACCTCGCATCGCTGGAGCAATGGCGTGCGCCAGCGCCACGAACCCAACCTGCGCATTTCCGGACTCCGCGAACTGCGCCGCTTGCGACACATTTTCCCCCAGCACTAACCGGTCCGATAGCCGCTCGTACAATCCGGCATGCTTCAAGGCCGCAACCGCGGCCCGTCCATACGGAGCATGTTGCGGATTGGCGATTGCAATCTTCTTCACCGCCGGATCAAGCAGCACACCCATCCCCTTGTGCTCCACATCGAGCGCCGAATCCGCTGGCACCCAAAGCACCAGCTTGCCCACCGCATACTGATTCAAACTCGTCCCGTCTGCGGCGCCCGCAGAAATGAGTTGCCGCGGATAATCCATGTCGGCCGAGAAAAAAATATCAAACGGCGCCCCGTTTTGAATCTGCTGCGTAAGCGCCCCAGATGCTCCGAATGAAAGTCTCACCTTTACGCCGGTCTGCTTCTCGTAGCCGTCGGCCACCTCTTTCAATGCAGCACTCAGATCGGCCGCCGCTGCTACCACCAACTCCCGTGAATTCGCTGCGTCTTGAGCCGCGGTGAATGGTGTGCTCAAAAGCAGAGCGATCATGATCACTACGCATAAAGCAAACTTGCTCATTTCGACTGTTCTCGACCTGACCACAGAAAGCCGATTGTACAAGCCGCAGCTGCCCGCTTGTGGCCCCGAGCGGGCCCCGCGGCTTTTTCCCAAACTGGGCCGCTTGTCGGCCGAAATCCAGCTTTTGCATTGCTTCGCCTTCGCGCCGTTCCCATACTGGCAATGTGAGCGCTCCTCCATGCCAAGTCGTCATTGTCGCAGTTTCATTCGTGTCTTTGTATTCATCGTATTTATTCTGATCTGCGGGTTGACAGGATCGCCCTGGGCCAGGGCGCGAAGCAAAAGCTCCGTACCCAGCGCGCCGCGGCCCTCGCCCTGCGCCCCGACAGAGCGGCCGCAACATCCTCCGGTGGGTGGATACCCCTCGGCCCTGAGCCCTGTCCTGCTCCGCCGGACTTCCCTCGGGGACTCAATGTTCTTTCAATCCCGCAACCCCAATAACTCCCGGGAACGATTCCGTCTCCGTCGTGATGACGATTTCCACCAGCGCTTCCACTAGCCCGGGCACTTACCCCGTCACGGTTACCGGAACCTCGGGGTCGCTCACCCACTCAACAACAGTTTCGCTAGAAGTCACGAGCATCATTTCGAGCGGCGACTTTCAGCTCAAAGTTACTCAGCTCTTCCCGGCGAACGTTGATGCCGGATCGTCGCAGACGGCCAAAGTTTCCGTCACCCCCAACTACAGCGGCACGGTCAATACAAGTTGTGATGCCAGCGCGATCGCAGGCGCACAGTGTGCAGTCACGCCATCCAATCCGCTGGCGATCAGCGCGAATACAGTTCTTGCGCTGACCGTAGCTCTGAACGTGCCCAACACCAGGGCGCCCGCGGCGTACACGGTGAATCTCCACGATCGCTGACGCTTCCGGACAGCCGAGCCACACTCTCCAGTTGCCGCTCACCGTGATCCCGGACTTCGTGATCAGCTCCACCACGCCCAGCGAGACCGTGCATGCGGGCCAAACGAGCGGTCCCTACAACCTCACCATTCAGCCAGTCGGCTCTTCCTTCAATGCCGCCGTGACCGGTACTTGCTCCTCCTTGCCTGCTCTGGCGCAGTGTTCCTTTAATCCTGCCTCGCCAGTCACGCCGGGCAACTCTCCAGCTTCCGTGGTGATGACCATCAGCACCAGCGCGACCACCGCCGCCTTACGCCGCTCGAGCAGGTCTACGCCATCTGGTCGCTCTTACCAGGAATCGTCATTGGTTCGGTCGCGGTAGCCGGAAGTGGCACACGACGCAGAGGTCGATTGCTTGGATCAATCGCAATGCTGTTTCTGTTCCTGACTTTGCTCTCCTGCGGCGGCGTCAGCAGCGGCGGGGGTGGCGGCGGCGGTCACCAGGGCACCCCGCCGGGCAACTACAGTGTCACCGTCACTGGCACATCGTCTGGTAACGCCCACAGCACCCAAGTTACTCTCGTCGTAGACTAGTTCTTGGCGCGGTGACGCTCGGAAAGGGGGCGTGACGAAAGCCACCAGAACAGCAAAGACTGAGGATCTTCGACAGAGCACGGCCGGAAGGGGGCGAACGAAACGCCACGAGACGGACTGCGGGACGGGCCCGATTCCCCTCAATTATTCCGCCCGAAGCTCAATGATCGATTCCCGTCACAACGTAATCATCATCGGCGGCGGCGTGGTGGGCCTCGCCGTCGCCCTCGAGATCACCCGCCGCTTCCCAAATCTCCGTCTCCTGCTTCTCGAAAAAGAAGACCGCGTTGCCCGCCACCAGAGCGGACACAACAGCGGTGTCATCCACTCCGGCGTCTACTACAAGCCCGGCTCGCTGAAAGCCCGCCTCTGCGTGACCGGCGCCGCGGCCATGGTCGAGTTCTGCCACGAACATGCCATCCCCCACAACGTCTGCGGCAAAGTCATCGTCGCCACCCACCCCGACGAACTCCCCCGCCTCGAAAACATCCGCCAGCGCGGAGAAGCCAACGGTCTGACCGGACTCTGCCTCATCGGCGCCGACGAACTCCGCGAGATCGAGCCGCACGCCGCGGGTCTCCAAGCCCTGGTCGTGCCCTCTACTGGCATTACCGACTATGCCGTCGTCTGCGAGAAATATGCAGAGCTGATTTCTGCCCGCGGCGGTACCGTTCTCACTTCTGCCGCCGTCACGAACATCCGCCGCTCGTCCGACGAAATCGTAGTCGAGACCTCACGCGGAGCATTTTCTACCGCCGCGCTCATCAACTGTGCCGGCCTTTTCAGCGACCGCATCGCCCGCATGGCCGGCGACGCCCCAGGAGTAATGATCGTCCCCTTCCGCGGCGAATACTATGACCTCGTACCCGAGCGCGCCGCCCTCGTCCGAGCCCTGATCTATCCCGTTCCCGATCCGCGCTTTCCTTTCCTCGGAGTGCACTTCACCCGTCGCATTACGGGTCGAGTCGACGCCGGCCCCAACGCCGTCCTTGCACTTGCTCGTGAAGGCTACCGTCATACCGACATCAGCCTGCGCGACCTCGCTGCATCTATCGCCTTTCCCGGTTTTTGGCGCATGGCGCGCCAGCACTGGCGCAACGGTGTCCACGAATGGCACCGCTCGTTGTCGAAGCCCGCCTTCGTCAAGGCCCTGCAGCGCCTGCTCCCCGAGATCGCCGCGCCCGACCTCGTTCCCGGAGGCTCGGGCGTCCGCGCCCAGGCCCTTAAGCCCGACGGCGCGCTGGTCGACGACTTCCAGTTCGTCCCCTCCGATAAAGTCCTACACGTGCTGAACGTCCCCTCACCAGCCGCCACCGCCTCGCTGACAATCGCACAGACAATCGTAGACTTAGCCGCGAACAATTTCGGCCTCCGCTAGCGGAAACAAAGAAACGATCTCGGGGCAGCCAGGGTCGGCGATCGAGTGGATCATGTGGAGGGAGGATAAAAATGCGGGTGCCCCATTTCTCGCGTGTCCTTTCCGCGAGAAGTGGGGATTTTCGCGAGTCGAAGGGGCCTGTCTCGTCTAGCGAAGCTTGACGGTTTCCTCAAGGTGTACAGTTGTTCTCGGAAACCCCAATGACCTCGAAATCCAGCTGCCCCGCTCTTCTCGCGATCGTGCTGTTTGCGTTTTCCTTAGCTCCCGCCCAAACCGCCCAGCAACCCACATCTTCCCCCTGGTCTCTGGCCTGGAGCGACGAATTCAACGCCCCCAACGGCTCGCTCGTTGATTCCTCCAAGTGGGTCACCGAAACCGGTGGAAACGGCTGGGGCAACCACGAACTGGAGTACTACACCGCCCGTCCGCAGAACGCCTATCAGGAGGATGGCAGCCTACTCATCAAAGTGCTCGCGGAAAAGTACACCGGCTCCGACGGCGTCACCAGAAACTACACTTCAGCACGCTTGAAGACTCAAGGCAAGTTTTCCCAGGAGTACGGCCGCTTCGAAGCCCGCATCAAAATTCCGCGCGGACAGGGAATCTGGCCTGCCTTCTGGATGATGGGCGACCAGATCGACAAGGCCGGCTGGCCCACCGACGGCGAAATCGATGTCATGGAGAACATTGGCAAAGAGCCAGCTATGGTTCACGGCACCATTCACGGCCCCGGATACTCCGGCGACAAAGGCATCACCGCTCCCTATAGGCTCCCCACCGGCCAGAGTTTCGCCGATGACTTTCACCTCTTCGCAGTCGAATGGGAGCCCAAGGTCATCCGCTTCTACGTCGACGATCATCTCTACGCCACTCGCACTCCCGCCGACCTCCCGCCAGGAACGAAGTGGGTCTACGACCATCCCTTCTTTTTGCTGCTGAACGTCGCCGTCGGAGGCGATTGGCCCGGCAACCCCGACTCATCAAGCCCCTTCCCGCAGACGATGCTAGTCGACTACGTCCGCGTCTACAGACGTCAAAGTTCGGCCACCCAAAAATGAAATCGCCTCAAGATTTCCCCCGTGCAGTTCGCGATTCCTTGAGTGGTCCTTAGTGTCCTTCGTGGTCAAGGCTTCTTCCTAGTGGAGAGCTACACGAACCCGATAAATCGCCCCGCCGCCACAATCCCAATCCACAACAGAATCGAAATAGCCCCCGCGGCCCTGGCCTTCGCAGGTAAGACCGCACTGGCGTCCCACGCCGCCACATCTCTCTCCACGCCCCAATGGAAAATCAGGGCATGCACCCCCGCCAGAAGTATCAAGACCATCTTCACTCGAAACGCGGGATTGCCGTAAACCTTCACCGCCTCCGACGAAAACAAGATCACTCCCGTAATCACCTGCACCACAAATCCCGCCCAGGCCCAGGGAAGCAACCGCGCCCCTAGCTCCGAAACCCGCTCCCCCCGCATTATCCAGCCCAACAGCCGTAAATCGAAAACGCTGACAGTACCCACCAACGCTGCCATCCCCAGCAAATGCACGGTCTCAATCAAAGGAAACAGCCACAGCGATTCCCGCACACCACCGCCCACCCAACTCTGTTCCAGCCACTTGCAGAACGGCAGCAGGTCGGGCATCTCTAGGGAGCCCCCGGCAGCGACTTACCATCGGCAAGCTCGATCCTTCCCACAGACATATAAGCGGACCCGTCCTTCGCCCGAAACCCAAAAACCGTCACCTGATCTCCGCGCTTCAGCGAATCCGGACTCCATCCGTGCCGCCCCAGCATGATCGGGCTCCCCAACTCCAGCGCCCAATTCGCAATCTTGCCCTTGTCATCCTTCAGATCCGCGTGAATCACCGCGTGCGGTTGGATCCACTGGAAATCCGTAACCGTCCCCTGCAAGCTCACCACACGCGTCGTATCAAACTGCGCCAGCCCATGATGCGCCAAAAGGGAAGGCACCCCCAGCAAAAAACCCAGTACCACCAAAGCGGCCTCTGCCCTACGCGTCATCCCCTTCCTCCAGCCTGTGTGGGGACAGCCGCCCTCGGCTGTCCGGCGGCCCGGGCGTATCGGGCCGCTCGCCTTTGTAAGTTGTCGACCCCATTTCCGCAGCGTCCCTACAAGATTCTGCTGCGGATCTGGGCAAGGCCTCTCCACCCCAATGAGCACAAAATCGGCTACAACCGATAACTACGGAAGCCCGAGGCCAGCAACGAATGATGGTGCGAAAGGGGGACTCGAACCCCCACGGTTTTACCCGCCAGATCCTAAGTCCGATTTCCGGCATTGATTCTAAAGAATATCAGGGACTTAGCGCTGCAATTTAGAGAAAAGTCCGACAAAATCCGCAACCCAGGCGCAACCGGAAAAGTGACCGCAAAGTGATGGCCGGCGCTGGGATGGCTCTGCGGCGCTACGTGAATCTCATCTTGAGACGTCGCCCCAAAAAGCAGGGGTGAGCGGGTGAACTTGACTGTGTGCGCGCGTGCTTGGGTGGCTTGCGGGCGGAACAGAGTGACGCTTGGGCGCAAGAAGCGTCGGCGCGGAAATCCGAACTGGGGTACGCTTCCGACGGAGTTCGAGATGCAAGTGAAACGGCTAGGACCCGCTAGACACGGTTGCAAAATTGCCGGTCGGAGCCTAGCGGAGCCTAGGCTTGGTTGATCAATTACAAATCCCCCGGCTGTGCCCCTCCGGACTTGGGTCTCTTGTGCAACTGATAACGATGCGCTGGAGACCCTATGGCACTCCTTCTTAGAGCCTTAGAGCGACCCCCACCTATTGGATTTGCGGCAAGTCCGTGGAGCTTGGAGGCTGCAAATTTGATGAACGCGGACAGCCCGTCCACGAGGATTGCTGGTTGCAAAGTTGCTTTTAGATGAGGAGCCCCCCTAAAACCCCCGCCAGGCTGATTTACAGAGCGGCTGTCGCGAATCAACTGCCCGGACTGTGGGACGTCCCTGAGGCAGGCACAACCGGGATTGGCGCATTGCTGTATGACCCAAGAACTATGTTGCCCCTATTGCATTGTTGCTGGTTTTGGCTTCAGGCATATGATTAGCGACTCGGAAAACAAACACGTATGCACGAAGTGTGGCACGTGGTCTGTCCCGACAAACCGGAGTTTCGCTGTACTTGCCCCTGTTGCCGGACAACAAAACCTGCAAGAGAAGCGAGCAAGACCAACAGGAATTCTCGGAGCTAAAAGAAGACCAGCTCGGCGCGCTGGGACTCGTATCAACGTCATCGCATTGTGGAACACGACCAACATGAATGCGGTGCTGGAGCATTTCGAAAGCGAAGGATATCCCCCTGAATGCTGAAGATGTGGCAAGAGTTTCGCCGCCTCTCTTCGATCACATCAACTTCCTTGGCCGGTACCCGTTTGCGCTCCCGGATTCCGTGGCGCATGGCCAACTACGGCCTCTGAGAAGTGCAGATACGCCGATACGCCCGAGGACCAAAAGCCGCAATTCACTAAGCCGGTTTTCTGTTCCGTTGCTCCCCAAACCCCATTATTGACATATTCTGTGGACAGTTAGACGGGCACGACTGAGTCCTGTCATTCAAATTTAGCAATCCCATAATAACCAGAGAAGATGCCATTCTCATCCTCACCGTCTCGGCTCTCCCTAAGTTCTGCCGCCGAGTTTTGCATATTCATGCTTGGCTTGCTTGAGCATTCGCAAATCAGAGTCAGCATTTTTCCAGAGAGTCAAGAATTCGCGATATTCGGCGAGGCTCTTACCAGTATCTCCGGTTTGTGCATATGCCCTTGCCAGTCCTAGGTGGGCAAGCGGCCAATAGCTGTCTGTGGTCACCACGCCACGGTTGTCCAAAATCTTCTGAAACTCGGTTGCAGCCTCTTTTCCTGACTTCAATTCCAGGTAAGCCAAGCCACGATAGTAGAGAGTGAGGCCGCTCGAAGCAGTACCAAGATCATAAGGAATGGTGGGCCGAAGCTCCTCGACAGAGGCTGCCGCGTTTTTCCGATCTAACTGGAGGGCAGCTCGTATGGAAGGAAAGACAACGTTGTATAAGTCGGTACCCAGCCACTGCAATTTGCTCAGTCTGTTTAGCTGGGCTTTGGCTCCCACCGAATCACCCGTTCGAGCAAGCGCCAGTGCGGCAAAAGCGTTATGACGCGGGGAATTTGGCAGCATGTGGAGAGACAGATTCGCCATGGCGCGTGCGTCCTTGTCAATCTTGGTGTCGGCGTCAAACTGTGCCTGGCCGTTAATAATTGAGACTGCCTGCTCCTTGAGTCCATGCTGCATGGCGATCGCACGGGCGCGTGCAAACAGTTCTCGGGACCGGCGAAGTTGCCCCAGGCTCAGCGCCGCCTTTGCCTGATAATAGAGATTTACGCTTTCCTGCGGCTTGCCCTTGAACCAGTCGATCTGCAGCCGCAGGGCGGGTTCATCGCCTTCGACGAATGCGATTCTGTAAAGCTGCTGGTGGGTCCAGGAACTCTCCACTTTTTCCGCGATGGCTTTTTCGCAAATGGCTTTGGCCTCAGCAAAGCGTGTGGCTCGCTCATAAGCCCGGCCTAGAGACGCGTACGGAAGGGCATGATTGGCGTTCAATCTTAAAGCCTGTTGGCCGGCTTCGATTGCCTTTTCGGGCTGGCCGATCTCCACGTACGCGCTACTTAGGCTGTTGAGGGGATTAAAGTCTGACGGGTAGGCTTCGCTCCACAGTTTCCAGGTTTCGATCGCCTTCTCGGTCTCCCTAGTAGCATCGGCGTAGTAGCGTGCCTGAATATAAAATTTCTCCTTCTCGCTCACGTGCTCTCGCCGTTCAAAGGCCTTCCGGATGTAATCGGCAGCAACATCGCGCTCATCGAGATTGCCGTAAATCGTGGCCAGCCGGGCATAGGCCATGGCAAAGTCGGGATCCAGTTCGATCGCCATGTTATAAGAAGGAACACTCTGGGTTTCCTTCCCCTGGGCCCGCTTCTCGTCCCCTGACGTGTAAGCCTTCAGAGCCGAGAGTGACCTTGTGGTAGCTTGTTCGATGGGAGTATCGAACTTCTGAATAGAACTGACGGACTCGCCCAACTTGCGCCGCACGGGCGGGATCAATTCGCCCAGTTTCTTTAAGACCTGTTCCCGGTTTAGAGCCAGCACATCCTCATGAGCGACATTGTCTCCTGTGAGGCAATTGACAGCATCCAGATCGAGAGCATATTTGTTGCCGAGGCGGACGATGGAACCGCCGACTACCACCTTAGCTCCTGCACGCTGGCACACCTCGCGTGCGACCGGCGGCACGACACGCTCATCAGGCGATCGGGCCATCAAGCCTAGCGCTTGTCGCGTCGTGGAATCAGATACAACGTTGAAATACGGTGATTCCGACAGTTTTACGGTCAATGCCTGCTTCAGCGAACCGTCAAATACGGGCTCTCCGGTGGTATTCACAAAGTCGGACACCAGGACCATATCCGCATCACCTAGCGCGATGGCCCGGCGCGTGTGCAGAAACAGCGCGACACCTGCGATCAGCAGGGTGACGCCCACTCCTATCGGCAGCATCCAGTTCCATCGCCATCGGCGAAATCTTCTGAGAATCCAGGCACCGCTCGCATACGGCGCCGACTCGGTCTCTTGAACGGTGACCTGCGCCCGCGAGTGTCTTTCCACGACCAGGTCAGCGGTTTCCTCGGAGATCTCCTCGACCCTTTCAGCGAAACGATACCCTCGGCCCGGAATTGTCACGATATAGCGGTGGTCTTGAGCGGTCTCGCCCAGCGCTTTGCGCAATAGGAAAATGCTTTGGCTGAGGTTGGACTCCTCGACGAAACTATCCGGCCAGACCGTCTTCAATAGATCGTCTTTGGAAACCACTTCCTCGCTATGTTCAACCAGCACCAGAAGGATCTCAAACACCTTTGAGGGAAGTTGAACCGCGTCCTCTCCCCGGAGCAGCACACGCTTGGTCGGGTCGATCCGGTAAGGACCGAACATGTACAAGTGCTTGGATTGCTGCGTCATAGCTACCGCTTGAGAAAGCTTGAGAACTATTGAAGACCCTCTTGAAGACTATTGAACCTCCATCAGCGCATGCTGTTCACGCACGATCGGTGGCTCGAAGACGAGGCGCGATGTGGGACGCAATTTATCACAGAGGACAGAAACGGGCAACGGGCGGAGGCGGCTGTGAGTAAGCGAACAAGGATAGAAGTTACGTTGGAAACGCATACCGTGACCATCACCCGTCAGGGTGAGTGCGTTCGCGGGTGGTGCCGGGAGTGTGCCGACGAAGTCGAGATGGTGGGAATTGAAGGGGCCGCCTTCCTTACAGGACGGGCTGAACCCATGGTTCACGATTGTCCGCGGGTTCAGGGATGGCATTTGTCCACCAGCGCCGCAGGGATGTCACTGGTCTGCCTGAATTCGCTCCGCGAATCGATCCGCAGGGCAACCGGCAGAGGTGATGTCGAAGGAAAACAAGCTAAGTAAAGGAGTTTGCCTTGACGAGTCTGCGCCAAGAGGTCGCGGCAGACCTAGTGGGCGAGATGCTAAGCAGCACGGGTCTCGGTGCCATTCTCGCTGTCCGTATGAGGTAGAGCATTCCAAGTTTCTCGAGCCGACCCATAGGGTTGATGAAGACTGACGACAATGGAGAATCTGCATTATGAATAAGCGAGGCACGTTGTTTTCAATTTGTTGCATGGCGTTAAGCTGTGCTACCGCACAATCCCTGAAGCCTGAAGCCCCAGCACCACTCCAGTCTGGCGTAAATAGGGGAGTGGCGGACAGCATGGTGGGTCCGCAGTACTGGTCTTTCCGGTCAGGCCCGGGCGAGGTTCAGGTCCTCGCTCGCTTCAAGTCCACGATGGGGCCAATGGTGCGTGAACCGCTGACGATTACTCTCTACGACGAGAAGAGAACTTGGCACGTGAGCAAGGTTGTGATCTCAGAGAACGGCGCACTGGGCGAGACCACGTTTACTGGGAAGCTGGACCAAAAACGAAAAACCATTATCAGTGTTGCACCACCCTCCGGTGGGCTGCTCCGTTCTGTCGGAGACTACGAGTTACAAGCAACCGGAGCCGTCCAATTTGAAGCTGCGAACACTCACGAGCCGATCATCCGCACCTTCGTAGCCAAAGTTAACGATTATGGCGCAACTAAATTTCTTGCGGATGGAACCGTGCAAGCCTCTAACGGATCGGCCGGCACTTGGAAAGCATTCGATCCCGAGAACCACATCTACACCGTTGTTGTCGATCAATTCCGGTTCTCGGTGAAGTACCTGCCAGGGCGTGGCCTCGTCGATCCCGACGACCCCACCTCCGTGAAGTTCCAGGAGATACGTTGAACGGTTACCTACCTGCGCACTGAATCCATGGAGGTGACACAATGGATGACTTTTTCAGTTTTTCATTTTTTGGTAGCAGCGGACTAACTCCAGGCGAGAGAGCGGCCTCTCCATTTCGCTCATTAACCCCTGAACAGACTGGGAAACATGGCCCAAGAAACGAACGTCGGATTGCCTGGCTAGTACTTCGAACCATCCCAGAGAAACTCGGGGCCAACAAGGGTACGAACAACCCTTTACGAAATCATCAACAGTCCTTCAAGTGATTGCAGAACTTCGAGATACGCGTCTTCAGCGTCTCTTGAGAGCTTATTCAGTGTCCCTAAGCACTAAAACCGGGCCGTAGCGCTATTGTGCCCAGAGTTCTAACGCAACGAGAGAAGTTAAGGAGGAACTATGCCACACCTTTCTTTTTTTTTGGGCGAAGGAGGTATCGGAGTATTTGGTATCCCACTGGGAATCGCAAACTTTATCGTCGCTTGGGACCCCTTCGACGGTGGTGCAGGTAGCGGGTTGGGAATTGTCTACCAGAAAATCACCGCGGTCAGTGTCGTCGGTGGAGGTAGACTACGCGCATTTGGCCCAGCCCCAGCCGCTGCCTCAAACTTGGACCCTGACTTGCTCGTGCCCGGTAAGGGCAGGGTGCTGTCCTTTAAGATAGAAGGATCGACTGCTCTCACCGGCTTCGTCAATCTGACTTTCAAAATCTTTGAGAATTCGCGACTTGTATACAACGCCGCCGACGGGACCGGTCAAGACACACTCCAGATGCAACTCAAAGGATTCGTCACGAAATCATCTTTCAGTTTCATGGGCACCATGGATCGAACTGACGACCAGGACATTTTCGATTCGCTCATGACGGATGACGGAGACCTGATAACTTTGCCCTTTGCAGCGTAGGGGACCGATCTGGAACGATGCGAGGGAATAGGGCTACCGGGCAGGGTGGCGTTATTTTCGAAGTTGATTCTCCAGGTCGCGGCAACAACCGAAAGTGGGAAGGTAAAGTAGGGCTTGGGGGGCTTTGTCGGCATCACGGCCACATTCGGTGATCACGATGACAAGAAATAGTTGCCACAAGCGAGCAGCGACGATTCGTAACTTGGCCGCCACAGCCTTGATGGCACCTGAGCCCCCAGCTTGGTTGACCTTTCTGGGTAAGCCGAAGGGCTAAAAGTCGATCGTGTTCCAGAAGCGCCGGTAAGGCCGCGGCATCGTTTCGTGCTCCGCACACCGTTGGGACATCGAGGAGTTGCTGACGCGCAACGGCAATGGGATTTCGGTAGAAAATTACGAAGAGTCAGGCTTCGGGTAACCCTGGAAGCTCGCAGCCTGAATGACCTTTCGCGATGGAGCAGCAGATGTGGAAGAAAGACAGAATGCGTTCGATGCAGCAGACCGCGTTGGTGTTCACGATCCTCGCAATTGGAAGCTTGGCTCACGCTCAGGGGTTCTCCGCCGACTGGGTGGATTCCAGCGCCCGTTCCGGAACTCCCAAGCGCAACCGAGTGTTTGGACAGAACGACAAAATGCGTCTGGAGACGTACGACGACCCGGGCTCGCCGGAGCCCTCCGGGATCGTGCTCACAGATTTCGCACAACAGACCGCCGTGGTTGTTTTTCCCGCCCAGCGCTTGTACATGGATATAGGTGCCAGCAAAGTCGGCTTCGCGAATCCGATGTTGTGGCAGCTGTTCCGGCCCGTCAGCGTCGAGGATGCCTGCGGGGGCTGGCTGAGAATCGCGGCGAAACATCGGACGCAGATGACCTGCAAAAAGATTGGCGCTGAGGCGATCATTGGACGGAGCACGACTAAGTATCAGATCGGCGGTACGGAGAGCGGATTCCTGTGGGTGGATCAGCAATTGCGTATTCTTCTCAAGATGGAGGTCGGAAGCACTCACCTCGAGCTGCAGAATGTCCGAGAAGGTCTGCAATCCCCGAACCTGTTCGAGATTCCAGCCGGCTATCGCACAATGGACTTGGCGGTCAAACAAGCACTGGCGAAACGAGATACATATCTCGACGAGGCTTGGGGTAGCAATCATCATGAGGAGAGCGGCATGCATGCTTGTAAGCAGGGCTATGCGGTGTTAGGTGTCGAGATCGATGAGAACGTGTTCTTGTGTCGCCAGGTATCAAATGACACTAGCTCAGAAGAGAGTAAGGTCGACGGTGATCCGGCTACACAGAGGAACGGCATGCACGCATGTCCAGCTGGCTGGTATGTGCGAGGGCTCCGTGCGCCTAGTCTATTTCATAGGAGCAAGAATTGGTTGCTCTGTTCAAGAACCGCCAGCGTCGCACTGGGCGACGAAGGGAAGAGCGACCCCCAGACGTCGCCCTCGTGCCCCTGGAAGGATATCCTCTCCTGTCCCGCGGACATGCAGGGTTGTCCAAATGACAGGCCGGTCATGACCGGGATCCATCTGACCCTGTCGCAAATCCGCGCCTTCCTCTGCGCCAAGACTGTGCAATGATGTCGCTTTTCGTGAGTACGAGAATGAAGACCCAGCCTTGACGGGTCTCGGACCAATTCGTCGCCGTCCACGTGGAACCAACATCAGCCTGGCTAGGCAACAACCGGAAGCTGTTCGCGCTCATGTTGAGCGAACTGAGCACACCGGTGCGCTGGTGCGGAGCCTTCGGGTCAATCAGCATCCAATATTCGGTTCCTTTGACGCGACGGTCGATCTCGTCCGGATCGGACATCCACGCGACGGGTTGGGACGGAGTCGGCAGATACGTCATCAGGTGCGCGAAAATCTTTTGTGGGGCTTCCACAAAGAACCTGTTTGTCACGCCCTCCGGCTGATATAGCGAGACGGCCAGGGCTTTGGCTTCGGCTTTGCGGCGCAACTCCGCTGATGCATTCCAATAAGGCATTCGAGCGTCGGGCGGATTGAGGACGATGTCCCCGCGACGTTCGTCGATTTCACCTCGAACAATTTCAATGCTCTAGCGTTTGCTAACGCTTGTGAACAACGATTCCGTAACGGCCACCATTTCAATGCGCTAGCGATCGCAAACGATCGCTAGCGAATGTCAGCCCTCCGAGGGCTGGAGTGTCAAAATTAACCACGATGCGAAGCATCGTCTGTGCACAACCCCGAAATTGACTGCCCAATCATGCCCTCGATACGCGCACGGAAGCCGCCGGTTCCAGCCCTGCTAGAACCTTCCTCATCGGCTCCTCTGTCCCATCCTTGCTGGCGCCTCTACGGACACGCAACGCAGAGGCAACATGATTGGCTCTTGGCGTCTTCAGAAACTCCTGGAAATCGCGGTCTTTCGAGAAGACACAGTTGAGCGCTTTGTCCACCACATCATCTGCGGAGGCGTGGATGAAAGCGGCGTACTGGTCAACGAGCGTCGCGGTGGATTCATCCGGGCGAACCGAAGCGTTGATGTAGCGGATTTGGTTGATCTCAAGCAGTGGCATATTGGCTCTCCTTCTTACTCAGGAAATCGCGTATCTTTCTCCGGGTAATCATCCTCTGTGCCGTCTGGGCAATTTCCCAGGCTCGCGCCGAGCAGAGCGCTGCGGGAATCTCGAAGCGTCGGCGAACTCCGAGCTTTTTGCAGGTCGTGCTTCTTTGAGTTGTGACTCCAAAGATTAGCCCGTCGGGATCACACCAGCGGGCAAGATCGTCTTCTACTTATTACCCTCCGGCAGACTCCAGGCAAACAGAACCCCGCCACCACTGGTCAGAACATATTGCCGATGGTCTAGTTCATACGTGATCGGAGAACTCGCGATCTGGCCCCCGGTGCCGGCGTGCCACAGAGTTGTGCCATCGCTGGTATCGAGGGCAAGAGCATTGTCGCTGGAGTCGCCGGTGAACGTGACGCCTGAATCCGTTGTCAACACGCCGGCAGAAGCGCCTTCCCCAATATCGTGGCTCCAGCGAATTTTTCCAGTCTGGTAGTCGATGGCTTTGATGATACCTTTGCCCCAGAGTCCGTAGTCCGCGCCAGCCCAGCCATAGGCACCGTCGGCGGGCTTGGCAAAATAGAGGGAGTAACTTTCGCGCGCGGAAACGATAAACAATCCGTTCTTGAGATCGAAACTTGGAGAGCGGAAGTTGGTCATGCCGCCTTCATCGGGCGCGATCAGGCGTCCGTCAGGCGCCGGTTCTTTGTCCGGATTCGGAATCGGGCGGCCCTCTTTATCGATGCCCAACGTCCAGTTCACCGGGCCAAACGGCGCGGTGAGAAGGCTTTTGCCGTTGGTGCGATCGAGCACGAAGAAGTAGCCGTTGCGAGAGGCCTGCATCAGCAACTTGCGAGGTTCTCCATGGAAGTCGGCGTCGACCATCACTGGAACTTCGATGGCGTCCCAATCGTGCGTGTCATGCGGAGAAGGCTGGAAGGCCCAGATAAGCTTTCCGGTATCGGGGTTCAGGGCTGCGATGGTGCACGTATAGAGGTTGCTCCCCGGGACGCGTCTTGCCGTTCAACACCGGCGTCGGATTGCCCGTACCGGTGTATAGCAGATTCAGATCGGGATCGTAAGTTCCGGTCAACCAGATTGTGCCACCCGTGGTCGCATTCGGGGTACCGGCGGGAGGAGTCGTGTTCCATTGCCATTGCGTCTTGCCGGTCTCGGGATCAATTGACCGCATGTACGCGCCTATATTGTCCAAATCCCCGCCCACACCCAGGATCACATGATCGCGCACCACCAACGGCGCCATAGTTGTCCAATATCCTTTTTTGATGTCGCCGACTTCTACATCCCAACGGACTTTGCCATTCTTTGCTTCGAGCGAAATCAGGTGTGCATCGGGAGTGGAGAAGTAGAGCCACTGTTTGTACATGGCGACTCCACGATGCCCAAGGTGCATACCTGCGTTTGGCTTGTATGTGTAGTGCCAGATCTGGTGGCCGGTACGGGCGTCGACCGCCCAGACGTTGTCCGGCACAGTGAAATACAGCACGCCCTCGACCAACAGCGGGGAGGACTTGATGAGTGCATCCTGGTTGGTTTGAAACGCCCACGCGAGCGCGAGAGATGCAACGTTCTGGGGAGTGATCTGGGTCAGACGACTGTGTCGTCGGCCGGAATAGTCGCCGTGGTAGCTCGGCCAGGAGTCGACCGGCGGGTTTGCAATGATGGCGGGATCGAGCCCCTGTGACCCAAGCCGGCCCGGGAAAAAGAACAGCAAGGCGGCGGCACAGAATATCTTTTTCGTTAAAAGAGATTTCATATTTCCTATCGCAGCGTTTGCAGGTAGGCCATCAGGTTATGGATATCGTCGTCGGTGTATTTTTCGAATTGCTCAATATGAGCGTCCGAGGGTGAGTCGATTTTGTAATCGACTGCGCGGATCGGCCAGGACCTGGACCATCCTTCGGAATCAGTCATTGCTATGTGGAATTCATCTTTATAGGTGAGTGTTCCTGTGAAAGTTTCGCCGGCTTTGGTGATGACTGTGAGCTTTGCCTTCGCATTCTGGGGATAGAGCATCTGCATTTCGAGTTCCAGGCCTTCGCGCCGCGTGGCGATTCCCGCCAGATCGCCGGTGGGGGAATGGCAAGATGAGCATTTTCCAGGACCATTGAAATACGCTTTGCCTTGCTCAATGTTGCCAGTTTGCAAATCGGCAACGTCGACGCCGCGGCGGCCGCCCGGCTTGGAATTCAATTGCTTGGTTTGGTCGCGAATGAACGCAATAACATCGTTGACCTGAGGGATGGTAAGTCCGGGGAATGGCGGCATGCCTTTCTCGACACGCCCGTCGTGGACCACCGCTCGAATTTTGTCTCCCCTGACGTCCCGCGCCACCAGACGAGAACGTGTTAGGTCGGGACCGGATTCGCCGCCAGCAGCATCGCGCCCGTGACAGAAGGAGCAATTGCGTACAAAAAGCAGCTTGCCGCGCGCCGGCGCAGGCCGAGACGTTGATTTGGCTGACTGCGCTGACGCTGGAGAAACACCTATTAGCAGCAGCACAGAAATCAGCAACGTCATTCTTAGGCTACACGCACCTATACCCAACATCGATGAAACCCTCCGAACAAGAATATTCATCCCGAGCGCCAACGTTAAGGGCAGTACATGTTAACAAAGAGCGCAATAAGACCAGAAGACGACAAAGAGTCTGCCGTCGTGTCGCAGCCTGCTACCAAGTACTTGCTCGAGCAGCGGGAAGCGTCGTCGCAGCCAAATCAGCTCGCAATGCGGTCTGGATTGTTCGAACTACCAAACGCCGTGTTGTCGGAGCGCCGATGCTTCGACACCATGGACAATTCTCTTGGTGCTGATTCCTCCGTAATCGAAGACTAGTGGTGCGCAATACCAAGCGAACCGAGGCAGAGATACAGGCCGACCGGTTCGCAGCACCGAGCCTGTGAAAGCTATTGTGGATTCTAAGTGAACCTGAAAAGGGAGCTGGTCGAAAAATGCTTGACAAACTTACTCAGACATCTGTTTGCTTCAGTTGTGTCAGAAAAGGCCCTCTCGGAGCGAGGAGAGCCGTTGTACAATTCCCGCAGTTTTCAGACTATTAATAATGCAGTGAAATGGCGTATCCCCATCGCGATATGCCGGAGGAAATATGGGACGTGTCGCAGCCTCCATTCTCTTACTGGCTGTTGCCCGTTTGTTGGCAGTTGCCAAAGATCAACCCTTCCAGATCGTTTCCTGGCCCGATTCCGGACAGCCTGTTCTCCGTTTTACCTTTTCGAAGTTCAAGGAGCTAGGAGGTGGAATGGGAAGGAGCGCCCCGTACGGACAAGTACGTTCACTTGCTCTCGGGAGGAATGTGCGCTTTATCGATCGGCTGGACGCGCTGAAAATGGCGCAACAATCCGTAACCCAGCCGCAACCAGAGGCGCAAGAGGAAAACGAAATCGCTGGTAAGTTACTGGTGCGAAAGGGGGGACTCGAACCCCCACGGTTTTACCCGCCAGATCCTAAGTCTCTGTGCGAAATGCTGAAACACCAGTATTTACGCGGCTGTGACGCACATCATTGACATGGTGCATACAGAAGTGCATACAATGATCCATGCTTATCAAACGTGGTGGTGTTTGGCAAACCCGATTGATGTTCAGCGGAGTGCTGTACCAACGGTCACTCCGTACTCACAGTAAAACAGAGGCGGCCCAGCTTGAATCGGTGTTCAGGTCAAGTCTTGTTAAGGGTGAATTCGGCATTGTCGAATCTCGCCGTGCTCCTACTCTTGAAAAGTTTGAGGAGCGGCTGCTGCCACACCTAAAGGCTAATACGGCACCGCGCACGTATGAATTCTACAAGCAAAACCTGTCGGTGCTAAAGCGATTCGTTCCGCTGGCACAATGCAAGCTTGGCGGCATCGACTCTGCCCTAGTTGAGAATTTCATACAGTGGCGAATGAAAGAGAAAGTTGCGGCCGTCACAGTGAATCACTCGCTGCGCACGTTGCGCCGTGCTCTGCATATTGCTAAGCAGTGGCGATTGATTCGGGATGTTCCTGCGATCAAGCTACTACCGGGTGAGCACGAACGGGAAGCAGTCATTGACGAACCCACGCTGACCCAAATGGTCAAGTGGATTGCGGAGGCGTATCCCGGTAGCATCGTGCATTACCTCCTGCCGTTCCTAGTCGATACGGGGTTACGAATCAGCGAAGCGTGCATGTTGAAACGGGATCACGTCACGTTCGATGACGGCATAGCGGTTGCTGTGCGAGTGGTGAAAGGGAAGAGCAAGTACAGCAAGAGGGAAGTACCGTTAACCGAACGTGCGGCTGGCGCCCTTGCAGCGTGTCTGGCGAAGTCCCGTAGCGGAGAGTGGGTATTCACCGGCAAGGGTGGGAAAAAGCGCATGACGCGGCACTACCCAAGCGAGGTGTTCCGGGTCATTCGTGACGCGATGAATCAGGATCAAGACATGGTGCTGCACAGCACGCGGCACACATTTTGCACTCGGTTAGGTGAGGCAGGAGCAGATGCGTACACGATCATGCGGTTGGCTGGCCACAGCAGTATCACGATATCGCAGAGGTACGTTCACCCCAACCGAGAGGCAAAGCAGTCTGCGATTCGGTTGCTGGATGTGTTGAATAACAAGAAAGCCCCTGTGCGGGTTCCCTCTGATAAAGTAAAGGAGATCTAGTGCCGGGTTGGTGGAACTGGCAGACACGCATGGCTTAGGACCATGTGCCCGAAAGGGCTTGCAGGTTCGATTCCTGTACCCGGCACCATTGCCCTTGCTGCTACGCTGTTTTGCGCTTCTGATGGCCGGACCTGTTGAGCATAACCTTCTCTGCAAACGTCGCAACCTGTAGCGGAGTCATTCCCTCAGTGCGACGTTGCTTTAATTCGGCTTCGACCAGTGCATAGAGAATCACCTCAACGCGGAAGCATGTCGCCCAGTACTCTAAGCGGAAGGGTGTCATGTCGGTTCCGAATAAGGTGCAACAAAGCACCCCAAGCGCATCTGCTCGTTCTTTCAGTTCTTTCGTAGCGGTCATTGCTTTCCCTTCGGGTTATTCTGTTCCTTGATGGCGGCGATCATTTTCTCTAAACGGTCTACCCGCATACGCTGACTGTTCTTAAGCCGTGCTGCTTCTGCGGCTGCTTTCTTGCTCACAAACTTGGAAGGCAGATCAAACAAACGGGAGGTGTTGACACTGTAGCTGTCCGAGGTGTCTGGTGATTCTTCTATGAATCCGTCATGCAGGAGAATCTCTAGCGCACGTTCTACGCTTCTGCGGTTGTAGTTCACAAGGAACGCCAATTTCGTTTTGTCCCTGGGTTGGCTGTACTTGCCTTCGATGCTGTCCCTTTTCCAGTCGTCCAGCTTGATTAGCTCGATGATCTTGACCATCACGCTGACTACAGACTTCGGGTACACCGACGGGAACCTGTCGAGTACCTTTCCTTTTACCTCTTGCTTGCGCACTGCACTACCTCCATATTTGAAATTTTTGCCTAGCCTAGATACTCCACAGGTAAGGTGTTGCGTTACCGTTGGTAAATCGACATCTCAGACCATAGTGACCTAAGCAACAATGATCTTTACCGTTGCAAAAGACCCTTCAACATCCGACCCTAAAAACAAGAGACATAATCCCGAAGGTCGCCACCCGAGAAACCGTAGTGACCTATTTGATGGCAGAAGGAAAGCTAGGCTTTACTGCACCCCTCCCCAACCATACAGAAAATAAAGGGTTAGCGGATTCCGTGCGGACACCCTGTCGCGCACAAGTTATTTGTGCGGTCACTGGTGTCGGAACGGTGCATGAAATTTGTCCTGCACCGTGCGGTACATTTGTCCTGCACAAAATGTCGTGATTATCTCCGCGTCGCTGCGAGAACAAATCCCGCCCAGAGCACCGCCAGCGACGCCACAAGCCCAACCATTGCGCCGGTCATTGCGCTTGCCTGCTAGCCACGAATCGGAGAATTTGCTCTGGCGAGAAGCGCACGGAGCGCCCTAGCTTTGTCGGCTGCAACTGCCCAGATTTCACGTATGACCAAAGGGAAGTGCGGCTGCAACTGAGCAGATAACAAGCTTCGCGTATGTCGTACAGCAGTCGGCTCACTTTGGGTTCTTCACAGGTCGTCATCATTGGAACCTCCGTACATCCTCTGTCGTAGTTCTTCATCGTGAATCCGGCATGCTTCGGGGTGTGGCATGGTGCAAGAGTGTGGGTCGGGAACGTTTGTAGGGACTCCGTTTGGATCGGCGCAGAGCGGCCACGGTCGGAATGCGGGATGTGCACCGTCAGGCGGTGCAGATGCCGGATGCTCAACTAAGTTAGTTGAGGATGCCGGAGGAACCACCCCGGATTCCGGGGGGGTTGCATCGAATCCGCATTGCTCTCGCCACAGTTTGTAATCGTCTGGGATGATGTGGAGACTTTTGCCCAGCCGCACAGCCTTGAGCACAATGCCCTTGAATCCTTCGCGGCAGTACCGTTGCGCTTGCCTGTCGCTGATACCTTCCAATCGCGCTACTTCTGAGATGGTCATGGTTTCCTCAGATCGCAGACGGCTTGATTGTGGTCGCTAACGTCCTGGGGGACGTGCGGACGGGGACCAAACTGCGCAAGGTCTTGTTGTCTACGAATGTGGACTGCCCGTGCTGCATCAAGCGGTTCCTTCGGCGTCGGGTTGTGTGCGCGTTGGATGAGTTGCTGTGCAAGCCGTGCGGCCCTCAGCGTGTCCAAGGTGAAGACAAAGTCTTCAGTCGTTTTCAAATTCGGGGCGGATTCGTTCGAGAGTCCCATGGGTTTCCTCTGTCGGTAGGAATTGTTTTCGTGAAACTGTTTCGGCCAAACGTGCGGGGTCTGGCGATGTGCGCAATGCTTGGTGCATTGCGACTGTCAACAAAAGATAATTTGGTTGCATAAATATCACCAAGCAGCGGCAGGATGGGATGGAAGGCCCAAGGGTCCGCTGCTTGGTTGTGCCTGCGCTCGGAGAGAGACGCAGAGCGCCCGCGTGTTTTCAAGCGCAGGGAACTTTGTTATTTGCGGGGTACGAGTCCGGTTACGTCAACCGTGTGCATATGCGATGCGACTGCGCGGCCATGCATCCAGATCGAAAGGCCGGCCGCACGCGCCAGATTGCAAAAGTAAGCGTCCTCTGAGAAAAGCGGTTTATATAGCTCGTCCGCTTCGTCTGAAACAATTTTGAACCATGGTCCCCGTGGAATCTTCTGCCACACCGAACAGTGGAGCGCCATGGCTCCGGTACCCACAGAACGCACGCCGAAAAACTCTCCCGAAGTGACTCCGGGAATTATGTCGGTCCAAATCGTATACTTGTCACCGAAGCATGAGCCATAGGGCATTGCTACAACGTCCGCGTTTGCGGGTGCTGTGGCAATTACCGTCAGTGGGTCTGCGTTTGGTCCGGTATCGTTGTCGAACATTAACAGCCAGTCTGCTTTGCGGGTGCGCGCCAACGATACCGCTGTGTTCCGTGCGAAATCGGTCGGGGTGAGTGCATAAATCATTTCCACCTCAACCGAGAAACGTGCGTCAGTCTGCATTTGGAGCAGTGAACGAACAAGGCCGGGACACAGCCAGTGAGTGCGCTCAGAACCGCAGAAAACCGCAACCAAAACCTTTGGCTTAGCTTCCAAGGTCGGACTCATCGGGAAAGCTGGTCGCTGGCGCTGCTGGAATCCGGCTGTTCAAGTTGGCTTGTCCTACCGGCTGGCGCGGTGCTGGGTTGGCGGGCATAACCGGCTGTACACCCTTCGCGCGGAAATCTCCGGGTGTCGAGCCTTCGACTGTTTTTCTGTCAACGGGTCGAACGCTGACGGCGACTGGCGCGGAGCAGAACATCGAATTGACCGATTCGACTGGTCGTGACGCTGCACCGTTTGCGAGGTTCGGTGAGATCAATCGAGCGCTGCTGCCTTGCACTTCTGGCGCGGGTGGGAAACTGCGGAAAGTTACGCTTTGTTCGTTGCCGCGGCGCTCTAGGGGTTGCTGCGCTCCCTGTGGAACTGCTGGTGAATCTTGAATTTCAGGTTGATCTGACATTGTGCTTTTCTCCTATGTTGTTTTGCCTTCTCCGCACGAAGGGCAGCCCGTGACTTGTACACAAGCTGCCCCATCCTTCCGCATGGAGAAAGGCAGATCGTTGCGGAAGGGAAACTTTGTTTAGTTGATGCTGCGAGGTTCGTATCGTTCGCTTGCGTGCTGAAGTTTGCGCAGAAAGTATGCGTACGCTCGTTCTGGATTCGGGTCTACACAGTCTTTCGAGAGTTTCAGCGCTTCCAGCAGCGTGCCCGGCATGTACTGGTCTAGCAGTTGGTTCCACGTTTCCGCGTCTAGGTCAAATCTAAAAATCTGTGCCCAGCGGCTTTCTAACAGCGCTCTGGCATCTTCGCGTCGTTCGCTGCGTCTCATCTACTTCGCTTTCCTGAAAATACGGCTGACCGAATCCGCTCCGAATTCGCTGATAAATGCGACGCGCTCCTTGCGGGTTAAATTTTCGTAATCAGATCGGGACATGTTCACATCCAAAACCTTGACGCCTGCTTCGATCACAGGTTGTGAGCACAGCCGACCGAACTCGTCGGCAGTGTGTGTCCGCAGATACTCTACTTTTTTTGCGGCTGTCCACGTCTTCGGGTCGCTGGTTTCGAGAACAAAAAACTTCGCATTCTCGGGACGGTTGGCGAAGGATCGCAGAGCAAGCGATGTGTTGAAGCTCGTTTGATCCTGGCGCAAAACCAAAACGCCGTCCTGAATTTCAGTCGTGATGCCCATTGCTTCGAATGCCGCGAGGACGTCTGTCATTCGGGTGTCTGGGTGAACGCGGATTGATGCTTCGCTAAAGGCTCTGCGCAGCGCAGAGTCAATTGTTTTTGGTGCTCCGATGGTTGTGGTCATGTACTGCCTTTCATTGAAGTGTCTTTCCCTCTCCCCGTCCCGCGCAAATTTGCAGACACACAGCCGAGTAACAGAGTTCACCCGTTTACCGAAAACGGGCTCGGTACCGCGCGGAGTTTGAACGCGGGAACTTGAATGCGCCTCGCTGGATTGAAATGGGACGGGACGGGGACGAGGTATCGTGGTACTAATCTGGGCTTGCTAGGATGCTAGGAATGACGGAAGGAAGGCGAGTTCCAACCTCATACTTACAGTATAGCACCTTGTTCGCCATTGTTCAGTGACCGTAATCACAAGTTCCTCTGATGTAACTGTAAACAAAGCAAATCGAGGTGCGAAATAAAATTCTAGGCGTCTATCAAGGAGTCCTTGGTAGACGACCACTGCGCCGACTCCATGGCAGAATGCACCACGAATGCCGGACAAATGCGACGGTGCATTGTGTACGTGCAGCTGCGAGAAGGCTACGCTCGTGCGTGCGGATGTCGAGCGAAAGGTCGGGCAAACGATGGAAGATGCGGTGAAGATCTGGTATCCCCGGTGGATGAAGGAATTCTGAATGGTTCTGAGGACTCCTCAGAACCAAATGCACACCTTTTCCGTTGACATGCACCTTACTTACGTGTTCTAGTGCCTGCCGCAAGCTCAGTCTGAAGATCGCAGATCGTATCTGGCTGTCGATTGGCCTTGATTCTTTGGGGGAGGAATCAGGGCCGTTTCTTTCTGTAGACACCCTAGGGCTTGCTAAGAAAATGTGAGCCATGGGCGCATACCCTCCCGCACACCCTTCGCCATACCATGGTCTAGACCCTAACTGTACATCCCACAGCAAAGGGTACCCCGAAGGATACCCAAAGCAGATGCGGAGTGTGTCTCCATCCTCTTGCAAGTGCAGGCGCAGCGCTCAAACGTGTCAAATTGGGGTACACCCGTATGTTACCCTGTGCAAAACTTTCTGAGGGTCCGCAAGTGCTTTGTTTCTATGTAACAATTGGGTTGATTTTATTTTCTTGACATTTTCTCAAAAGGGTCTAAAGTCAAATTAGCAGAAAGGGAGTCTGCCACAGATGACGGGACCAATGACGGGTCAGCGAGTGGGATACCGGCGCGTAAGCAGTCTGGACCAGAACACCGAACGGCAGTTGCACGACGTACAGCTTGACAGGTGCTTCGAGGATCACTGCAGCGGGAAGGACACGGAGCGGCCACAGCTAAAAGCCTGCCTGCAGTTCTGCCGCGCCGGGGATGTCCTAGTGGTTCACAGCATGGATAGGTTAGCTCGAAACTTAGTTGACCTGTGCACCATGGTCAAGGAATTGAACACGCGGGGCGTCGCTGTGGAGTTCAACAAAGAACACTTAGTATTCGATGGCACAGACAATCCCATGGCTACATTGCAACTGCAGATCATGGGCAGTTGCGCAGAATTCGAAAGAGCAATGATCAGACAGCGACAGGCAGAAGGTATCGCGCTGCGCAAAGCGAAGGGACTGTACAAAGGACGTGCGCCGTCGCTTACCGCTGCGCAGGCAGAGGAACTGGTAAGCAGGGTGACCCTAGGTGCCACGTCCAAGGGTGATCTGGCAGAGGAGTACAAGATCAGTCGGCAGACCCTCTACCGCTACGTGCATGAAGCCAAGCTGAAGGACTTAGAGAAGCGCACCAGCTAATACCGCACTGCAATACGTAAAGGCCCCTAGCGTTGGATTGCTAGGGGCTTTGTGCTGTCTCTGGTATCTGGGGCAGGGTAGATAGGAATTATTCGATCTGGCGGGCTCTAATGCGAAAATCCGAAGTAGTCTACAATGCAAAGGACTTTGATGTATAACGTACACCCTAGGATTCGAGCAACCAACGCTTGAACTGCGTAGGGAGTACGGACAACTTGTCCGGTAGTACAGCCAGCGGGATGCAACCCGAAGTTCGGGTCGGATGCCGGGGGAAGTACCAGTTTGATATCAATACAGGCAGGAACCATGGGGTTTCCAGCGCACGCGCGCATGGGCCTGACCAGAATTACCGGCGCAGTAGAGGTGTAGGCAACGCAAATGCAAAGAATTGCCGTGCGGATGCCCCCTACTACACCCGTAGTAGATGCATAGCGACATGTCGCATATTGAGAATAAAGGACTTTGCTAAGCAAAGCGACGTGCCACGTCGGCATGTACGGTACGAGTTCGTACCCATGTCGCGATGCATTTTGCAACGTATGACCGCTGGGAACCCACTGCCGTGCCCTCTGGGTGTCCCTGGTCTCTGTGCTTAGGGGTTCAAGCGTTGGTTGGTCGGAATTCAGGGTGTACGGTATACACCCATCTTTCAGCGTGCAGCTGGTTTTGCCCAAATAGTCACTTGGGAACACTGGTGACATACTCGCAGCCAAAGTCTCAGGTTGCTACTTGATTTCGTTACTCCGGCTTGCGCTGATACGGGTATGCTGGTTTCTACTTCATCGAATTGAGTGCTGTGGCAGTTCGTGCAATTGCTCAAGGTTGCCATCGGGGTTCGCTCCTGCCAAGAATTCTATACTCCCTCCGCCCATGCACAGGCTTCATTACTCCCGTAACGTTGCTTGCAAAATGCGGTAGAGGCAGAGTAAGACTCCACACCAAAAGGAGTCCTTGGTTATGAAGAGGTTTCAAGGCCTAGTCAGTACGGCTCTTGCCTATAGTGCGGCGCATCACTGGATGGACAAAGACCCGCAAATGCGACAAGTGTGGGGCTGGTTTGCTCTTTCTGCGATTGCTCTATTGGTTGTTACCGGGCTGATCTCTCACTGGAACAACGCGCGAGCAAAAACCCAGAAGCCCACAGTCCAAAACTAAACCTGTCCGTGATCCAACTGGAGGGTGTGTTACGTGATTACGTGCCGCGTGGGGGCGCGGGTGATCGTCTTAGCTAAGTGCGTCTTGAATAAAGTGCGGAAGGATTGAGAACAGCTTGGATTCTGTATCGCACTCGCATGTCCACTTGTCATGCTTGCAGTACTTCGCTCCACAGGTCATGCAGCCGGACAGTTCATTATCGGAGCATGGTCGGTGGCAGGTTGGGCAGATGGTGGAAATGGGGAATGGGATTATCTTCGCGGGATGATGCTGTGATGCTTCGATGATCAAAGTAATATTCCCTTCACGTTTCAAGATGGCGGAAGGCGAAGGATTCGCGAACCTTCGAGACCCGTTTAAGGTCTGGCCGCTTTCAAAACGGCTGGCATCGTCCACTCGCCCAGCCTTCCGCACTGAATCCACAATATCGAGAATGCAGAAGGCTTGTCTGTGACGCTGGTCATCACACATTTTCGATGTGTGAAGTTGCGCTGCATACAAAACTGCATACAGTACCTCATGCATCTACAGCGAATGGTGAAGTCTGGGATGGGTCGAAACGCTGGATTAACGCTGATTCTAAAGGTTTGGCACGTTGCTTGCAAGGCAGGAACACCCTAATCCTAAGTCTGGTGCGTCTGCCAATTCCGCCACTTTCGCACGCTCATAATTCAGTAGCTTACAGCGATAAAGAGAGCACTTCAACAAAGCGGCCGTTGGGGGCTGGCGCTTCGCGGGAAACGCAGCGCGTGCTGTGCCCGTACAGTCCCGACGATTCTCTGTGTTCTGCGTCCTGGCGATTAGAGAGCTTACCATAGGGTGAAACAAAAGCGAATGTCGTATAATCGGAGGAGAAGCAGTCTTCGGCGAATGAACACCGATATCGAGACATACGGTAACTGTATGGCTGAAGTGAGGAACAGAATCAACCTCGTTCAGTCTGTCCTGGCTGGGCCAGTCACAACTGGTCAGGAGGCATTGGACATCGAACTAATTTTTGTCCAGTTCCGAAAGACCCTGGAGTTGATTGCGTTTGGGTCGCTGACGGCTAATAGGACAAAATACTCTGCTGCCTACGCGAACTTTTCGGACCCATTGGAAAGCAAAGGCCATGTTCGAAACGGTGGAGAAACTGAATTCCAATTTCTATCCAGTGCCGCTGGACCCGCCGCAGGTGCTCCCCAATGGCGTGAAAAATTTCCAGCAAATTGCTGATGGTTTCCTGACGAAAGATGACTTTGTCGTGCTCTACGACAAACCCTCTGAGATTCTCCACGCCCGCAATCCGTTTTCGACGAAAGTCCCGGTTATCCAGATTGGATACAGCGTGGCACAGTGGGTATCGCGTATCCAGAAGCTTCTGGGCTTACACAGTATTGACCTTGTTGACGGAACAAAATGGATAGTTGAGATACCAAGTGAAGGCCCGGTGCGCTTGCACGCTGCCAGTCCGGTTGCCAATGGCACAGAACTGGGCAACGTGGGGCGTGCAGGGAGGGAGGTCAAAGAGCGCAGCTAAGCGCCGGACGTCAACCGGCCAACATTCGCGGCAAGCATCCCTGAAAAACACGCATGCTGGGCGAATACCCGCATTCGGCGGAAATTTGATCTAGTCGGCGAGGAGCAACACAATGGCCAGTCTCAGGGCTTCGATCTCCCTTTGCACCTGCTTCAGTTCTTCCCGCTTCCGCCGCAGACCTGCGAATAGAGCCTGCGGGTTGCAGTAATCGCACCCTGATCTCGCTGGCTCGGGCGAGCCTTGGGGAAGGGAAGCAGAGGTCACCCCGGATTGATCCCCCGCTTCGGTGTCCGGAGGAAGTTGGCTCAAGAATTCCAGGCCCAAACATTCCCCGGTACGATTACGCACTACCGCGTTGACGCGCGCCGGAGTCGAGGTTGGAAACTGAAGCCCCATCAGATCGCCCGGCCTGACCGCAACCGGAGCGCGCAGCGCCATACCCGCCCGGCTTATTTCGCTGCCACGAGCAGCCACTGGCGTGGTGAGAATCCCATTGAGCGCGATGATCCGAACCGGCAGATCGACCTGATGTCGCGGCCATCGTCGCGTGCTTCCGAAGTGACACACTTGTCCTGATATCTGTTCCATTTCGTCCCCAGCTCCGTGCCCTAGTGAGTCGGCCGCACCGCTGCCACCAGCAAACGCTCAGTACGCCGCATCAATTTCCAGTCGTATTCGTAAGCGGTCCCACAATCCGGACAAACCTGATAGTAGTGGCCATTGGCATCGGCCCGCGGCCAGGAGAACCGGTGCGAGCAGCCTCTTCCCAAAAGAAATCTCAAGAATTTCATGGTCTTACTCCCTGCGCTCGCTGCTTCCAATCGTAAAGCCAGCGATAGAAAAATGGTTTGGGAGCCCCGTCCAGCATTTGCTGAAGCGTGGATAACAGAATCATCGGAGGCTGCATTTTCGATAGAAAAGCGTTCACTGCCTTAAGTTTTGCCTTCGGCAGTGGCCCGTATGCAGATAGTAGAAGAATTGGAACTTGCGGGCTGATGGATTTCATTTTTGCCGCCACCACATCGCCGCTCATCCCAGGAATTTGGTAATCGAGAATCACTGCGTCCACCGGCTGCGAGGCGAATAACTCCAGTCCCTCCGGACCATTCGTCGCTTCCAGAACCTGATACCCGTTCTGTTCCAGAAACATCTTGCGGCGGATCAGCCCATTCCAATGGTCGTCAATACAGAGAATCGTAGGTTTTACTCGAGACATGGATTTCGCATTCCGTTCCGGCCAGAATGGATCGACAGGTCCACGCGGGTTGCTTCCGGGCAGGAGGCTACCGCTGGACTACGAAGTGGTGGGCAAATCCATTCTGATTGCAGCGCCCGATGCTTTCAAATTACGAACGGTCACTTCAGCGACAGTTACCGCCCCGATTCCAAGCCCTCTCTCAGCAGTTCTGCGCTGGCGACAACCCTCTCCTGCAAAAGGGCAACTTATCTCCTGAAAGCACAGGTCGCTGTATGCCTCAGCATTGTGGGGCAACTAATAAAGGAGATTTCTCGATGACAAAACTAAGTCGCTTGCTGTTGTGTTTAGTTCTTGCTGGTCTGACTACGGCGTGGGCGGTCGCGCAGGACTCCGACTCTGACGCCAAATCCAAGAGCGAGGTCAGGAGCATTACCGGGTGCCTCACCAAGGCCGGAAGCGGGAACGAATACTTGTTGACCGGCAGCGACGGCAGCACCTGGGAAGTGCATGCCAACAACTCCGTCGATCTGGCCAGTCAGGTGAACCACACCATCGAAGCCAAAGGCGTGGTCTCTCATGCCAAGATGCATAATATGAAAGAAGACGAGAAAAACATGGCCCACGATTCTGGCATGAAGAAAAACAACGCCGAGCACGGACACCTGAAAGTCACCGACATTCGCATGGTCTCCGACTCCTGCCAACAGTAGCGCTTCCATCGCCGGCGACAACGGACGGAGCCCGCAAGGCCGTCCGTTGCTATCGCCCAATTCGCCGACCGAACAAGAGAAGCGCTTTTGGAGGGAGCGGTTTCAGCTGCGCCGCAACTGGAATTACAAGCCGCGAAGCGGCGCAAGAAAAGCCCACCGCGCAAACCGTGGCTTAAGAGCGGAAGGATAAACAATCGCCCCGACGGGGCGGAAGAAATGGACGACACTCGCCGGAGATACCAACGGGTCCGGTTTGACGCAACAAAGGCTCGCAGCTCTCTTGAATCGCGGCCGCTTCGCACAGTACCGCGCCACTGTGGCTGAATGGCGCAAGCCCTGGCGAATGATGCTACTGGACTTCGTTCAATTTCTGATAGATCAACATCGCCACCAGCACCAGCAGAAATACTCCTGAGCCGACGCTGAAGACACGCACGGGGAGCGTCAACCGATTGACCTTGGTCAGCAGTTCGGTTTGCTCCTCTTGCATATGCGAATTGGCGTCATCCAGAAACAACTGGTCGTCCTCGTGCATTGTCAGCGTGCTCTTGTAAATCAGGAGGACGATCAGACCAACGGCGAAAACCCCGAAAACAACCGACACCACAGTCAGCGCCATAAGCCACCTCGGCAGATTCCAACCCGCTGCAGCAGCCTTTCTTCTTACCGGCTAAGGGGCCAAAAACTCCGCACACAGCGCCGGAAGAAAGACCTTAGCGGGATGATTATAGCCCTGTTTGGCAACCCCGGCGCGAAGAAATCTCCGCGCTCTTCGGGCTGTTTCATGAAAGGGAAACCTGGCGACTTCCGGCCCCCACTCGCATCTAATACGTGAGATAGTGGAAATCTGTTCTGCTATAATCAAGCAGCTTTAAAGCCAAGGAGATACGAATGGCCACAACTACCGTCCCGGACGTTACCAAAAAGGTTGCCCCCATTACCCTTACCGCCAGTGCCGTTGCCAAGGTAAAGGACATTATGGGTCAGCAGAACCCCGTTCCCGCCGGGCTGCGCATCGGCGTGGTCGGTGGCGGGTGCTCCGGCTTCTCTTATTCGATGCAGTTTGAGAACGGTGCCGGCATGATGGACAAGACCTTCGATATGGACGGCCTCAAGGTCTTTGTGGACGCCACTTCGGTCATGTATCTGAACGGTTGCATCGTCGACTACGTCGAAACTCTCGAGGGCGCCGGCTTCAAGTTCGAAAACCCGAACGTGAAGAGCACGTGCGGCTGCGGCAGTTCCTTCAGCGTGTAAAGGTGTTATGTTGGGGACAGTCCACCCGTGCGAAGCACGGCTGCCAATCAGTTCTGCGAAGTTCGCATGAGAAACGGCCTCATCCCAATGAGGCCGTTTTCAATTCACTCTGATATTTCCCCTACTTCTGTTCTGGAGGATTGTTCGGATCGTTGGGAGCCGCAGGCGGCTGCTCATTCCCAGGCGAATTCGGATTGTTCTGCAATCCCGTCGGCGTCGCTCCACCGTTCTGCCCATTGACATTCTGCTGGCCTGGCTGCTGTCCAAAGGGCGTCAGCGGAGGCTGGTTCGGCGTCGTCAGCAGCCCTCCGCGATCAGTCCCCGGATCATAAATAAATTGCCACTCGTTATATTTTTTCTTGTGATTGAATTCGCGGATCGTGTCCTTCTTGTTGGTGCTGACCACGCCCACGATCGGCCCGCCCCCAAAAACCTGGCCCGCACCCGGACCACCGGTACTGCCCGTATTTCCGGCTGTAGTGTCGCCGCCGGAAGTGGCGCCGCTGTTGTCCGGACCGGACGAACCCGATGCGCTCGATCCGTCCCCACCGGTCGTAGACGAATCCGATCCCGTCTGCCCGGCGCCTTGATTGTTCGGGAACGACGAATTGTTGTTTGCCCCGAAACCACCGCTCGCCGCCATCGCAGCAACCTGCCCCGCGATCGCGGCGTTGCCACTAACCGCATTAGCCTGCCCGTTGGCTGCTGTCGGCAGGATGGCGCCCGGACTTCCGGCTACCTGCGCGCCGGGAATTCCCGTCATTGCGCCTATCAGTCGCACTTCCCCAAAATGCAGCAGTTTGAAGTCCTGGCAGGTCCCGCCAGCGCAATTCGTCGGATCCTTGTAGCGCTTGCGCAGAAATCTCATGTTGTTGGTGCTCTCCAGATCCTCGATCTTCACCGGATAGCGCCCAAATTTCTTGTAGTACCCGCGAATCGCGCGCGAGTACTGCGTTCCGCGATGAATCAGTTCCTCTTCGCGATCGCGTTCGATCTGGAATTTGATGGTGGGCATAATCGCTGCCGCAAAAATGACCAGCAGCCCCATCGTCAGCAGCAGTGCAAGTAGAACGTAACCGCGCTCATCTCTCCGGGAACCACGCCGTGTCTGCAAGGGCAACTTCATGGAAAGAAAATGAGGATCCAGACGACTCCGGAAACTTTGAAACCTTTGAACCCGCCTCATCCCTGGGTCAGCGGAATATTCTGCGGCGGCCCACTGTTCACCACGTCCTGCATCTCCACCGAGGTCGGCGAGATCCGGATCACCTTGTACCGCCGGTTCACGATCTCACCCTCGCCCGCCACCCAAACGTCCTCGCCCTGAGAAAGGAATATTTTTTTGGGCTCTCCCGGCTTGCTGGCGAACCCGAAAAATTTGAGCGGAATCGGTGGCGGCGGCGGAACCACTGGTGGCACGTATTCCACTTCCTTCTGGTCGGTCACGGCTGCCGCGACCGGATTAGGAATTGCCACCGGCTCCGCCTGCGAAACGAAAATGTTCCGTCCATTTCCTTCATACTGCGTCTGCTCGGCGGTCGCCAGCAAATCCAGCTTCAGGGTCGGGTCCAGACTCTCCGGCCGCTGTTTCTTTCCGGCCCGCCCGCCCGCCCGCGCCGTCACTCGGGGCGCGACCGGTGGCGCCGCCTGCGCGCTCGAACCCGGCGCCGACGAGTCCATCATCATGGGGAGAAACTCGTAGGCTACCAGCAGCAACGCCAGCACGCCCAGCACGATCGCCCACGTCGTCTTCTTCTTGTTGTCCAGTCCCAGCTTCACTACGATCCCGCCTTCAAATACGCCTCAAGTTTCACCCGCAGTTTGACCGCACCCTGCGGCTCGCCGCCCAAGGTCACGCTATTGATGATGAAAAACATGTCGTCGCGTTCCAGCGCATTGATGAACTTCGCCAGCGCGGTGTAGTTTCCCACCAGATCTGCTTCCATCTCCACCGGCTGGAGCTTGCCCAGCCGCTCCTCGCTCGGCTTGTATTTCACCTGGTCGATCGAAACTCCATTTGCCGCTGTCAGCTTTCCAAGCTCTGCGTAAAGCTGCGAGTACTGCTCTGGGATGCGCCTCTTGTAGAAGTCCGTGATCTGCTGGCTCGCCAGGTGCACCTTCTGCGGCAGATCTTTCAGCGGCGCCACCTGTCGCGTTTTGGTGGTTAACTCGACCTGAAGCTGGTTGATCTCCTGCCGCCGCCCCTCCGCCGACCCCACCAGCGGCGAGATGTACACGATCAGCGCCAGCAGATCCACGCCCGCCATGACCCCAAGAGCGATCTTGATGTTCTTCCGGGTTTGCCGCAGATCCGGCATCAGTGCTTGGCTCCCTTCGCCGCCGTCGGCTTCGCGCCGGTCTTCATTATTCCCGTTCCGGTCTCACTCTTTTTCTGTGTCGGAGGGGTCGCTTCCACTTTCTTCGCGGCCGGTCCAATCTCCGGAGTGTAGATCGCCTCCAGTTCGGTCTGCTCGGTGTCTCCCGTGGTCGACTGGGTGGAGTGCTCCGAAACAATGTGGGTCTGTGCGAAGCGCTGCGATTCTTCCATCCGCCGCGCCAGTTCAATCGCCCGGTCCCGCGACTCGCCCGCCACCGACATCTTCAGCGCCAGTTGGTTGTCATCATCCAGTTCCGGATTGATCGACACCAGATGCACTCGCGCCGGCATCACCCTCTCCAGGTTTTCCAGCACCAGCGTCCACGAGAACGCCTTGCGCTCGATCAACTGGTTCAGCACTTGCGACTCATCGCGCGTGCTGCGGTTTTCCGGGGAGTTAAGAATTCTTTCCGCATTGGCGCGAAGCTGATCGCGATCGGCGATCATGGCCCGTTTCTCCGCCATCGCGCGGTGATCCCGGCGCGCGTTCACCCAGCCCGTGATCGTCATCGTCAGCAGCACCAGGGTGATCACGGCCGCCGCGCCCAGCGCCGTACCCCAGCGCATCCAGAACTGCCGCGCATCCTCGTACGGCTGGCTCGCCAGATTGATATCAAGTCGCATAAATTAAGTCTGTCATCCGGAGGCAGGCGCTTTTTGCCTGCCGAGGGATCTGGGCGCGCCGCGCGAACGTTTTCGCGTTCTTGGCGAAAACGCTAACTCGCGGGTTTGGCGCGCTTCCTTATCAAGAGATCAGCGCTCCCACCACCCCTGCCATTCTCCACCGCGGCACCGGCCCACCCGTGCTCGACCCTAATTGCGCGGAAGCCACCAACTCCTGCACCTCGGCCCCCGTTTGCGCTCGCAGTGCCGGAGCCGCTCCGCCCGCTTCCGACAATCCCGCCACGTAAATTCGCTCAATATTCAGATGGTACGTATCCTGAAAAAACACCACCGACGGATAAACCTCCTCCGCCAGTTGCTCCCCGCTGATCGTAACCCCCCGCGCGTTCTCGAGCGTTCGGAACAGCTGCAGCTGATCTTCATTCAGGATCGCGATGCTGGTCGTGTGGGCATCGACTTTCACCACCAGCGTCGGCCGCTTCGCATCGGCTGCGCCCAGCGCCGCCAGCATCGACGGAAGCACCACGCCCGGGCTGTATCCGGCTGCGTGGAAAATCGATTCGTAGTCTTCGATCACGCTGGCTAGTCCCACCGCCGCCACCACCTTCACCTCATCCTTGATCTTCTGCGCATGGAAGGAAACCTTCGCCTTCTCCACGTCAAACGGCAGCGACTTCTTCAAACGGAACCGCACCACGCCCAACGCTTCTTCCGCATCGGAAGGCAGCGTGTCGAATTCCACCAGCATCACTCGCACCGCCGCGTCGGGCACAACCGCGATCACATCTTTCGATCGTCCTGCCACCGTTCCCAGCGCTTCCGCGATCCCGGCGCGAACCGCCTCCCGCTGGCGGACATTGTTCTCTACCAGGTCCGGGACGACGCTCCCCGGCGCCAGGGCATGTGCAGCGCAGATCTCCAGCCCGCTCCCACTCTCTGAGAGCCGCCCCGCCAACACGCGGTCCGCCGCAATTTCGCAAGCCAGCTTCGGTTTCGGTATGTTCGAATTCGAACTCATTCTCTTCCTACTAGAACAGGTTTCAAGGTTTCAAAGTTTCAATTTCAAAACCTCGCAGGCCCCCTGTAAGTGAGTATCTTAAACGACCTCGAGTACCCAGAAACATCGAACCTAGAAACCTTGCAACTCTGAAACTTTGAAACCTTGCTCTACCGCATCGCCTCGATGAACGTAACCTTGTTGATCTCCTTCAACGTGGTCATGCCCAGCCGCACTTTGTCCAGCGCCGACTCGCGCAAAAAGCGCATGCCTTCTTCCCGCGCCGCACGCCGGATCTCCGACGTCGGCTTCTTTCCCAGAATCATTTCGCGAATCCGGTCGCTCAAATCCAGCAACTCGTGAATGGCAGTTCGTCCTCGAAATCCTGTGCCCGCGCACTCAATGCACCCGGGCCCTTCGTACAGCGGAACCTTGCCCCACTGCACCGGATCAAGCCCGCTCGCCTCCAGAACCTCCGGCGCGTAGTGCACCTCGGTCCGGCACGAGTCGCAAATCAACCGCACCAGCCTCTGGGCCAGAATGCAGTTCAACGCGGAAACGAAGTTGTACGGCTCGACGCCCATATTGAGGAACCGACCGATCACGTCGACCACGTTGTTGGCGTGAACAGTGGTAAACACCAGGTGTCCGGTCAGGGCCGATTGAATCGCGATCTGCGCCGTTTCCGTGTCGCGGATTTCGCCGACCATGATTTTGTCCGGGTCGTGACGCAGAATCGACCGCAACCCGCGGGCGAACGTCAATCCTTTTTTCTCGTTCACCGGAATCTGCGTGATGCCACGTAGTTGATACTCGACCGGGTCCTCAATCGTAATGATCTTGTCCTCGTCGGTCTTGATCTCGTTGACCGCGGCATACAGCGTGGTCGTCTTGCCGCTGCCCGTCGGCCCCGTTACCAGCACCATGCCGTAAGGCTCTTTAATGTAGCGTCGGAACTTGCGCAGATCTTCTTCGTCAAACCCAACTACATCCAGAGTCAGCGTGCGAAACTTCTCGCTCATCGACTCTTTATCCAGTACCCGCAGGACTGCATCTTCGCCGTGAATCGAGGGCATGATCGACACGCGGAAGTCGATGGCGCGCCCGTTGTACTTCACCCGGAAACGCCCGTCCTGCGGCACGCGCCGCTCGGAAATGTCGAGCTCGCTCATGACCTTGATACGCGAAATCACGGTCGAGTGGTGCTCTTTGCCGATGGGTGGCATGGCCTGGGTCAGCACGCCGTCGATACGAAACTTGATGACCACCGAATCGTCCCGCGTCTCGATGTGAATATCGGAAGCCCGCCGTTGCAGCGCCGTAAAAATCGTGGTGTCAACCAGCCGGATGATCGGGCTGGTATCGCCGGTCGCCGTCAATTTGTCGATGCTCAGCGTCTCTTCGGCGCCAGTATTCTCGTCTTCGCGGATAATCTGGAAGCCTTCGCTAGCCTCCTCCAGAACGCGCTGCGACTGCTCGGTCTTCTTCAGAATGTCCGAAATCTGTTTGAGGGTCGAAACTTTGGTGATGATGCGCTGCTTTAGCAGCAGACTGATCTCGTCGATCATCATCAGCTGGCTGGGATCGGCAATCGCGATCGCCAGCCTGCCGTCGACCGTCTCTTCCAGGGGCACGAAGTTGTAGCGGAACATCAGCTCGACCGGGATCTTTTTGAAGAGCTCGTGATGCAGTTCAAAATCGGTGAGGTCGATAAATTCGCAGCGATAGCGCCGCGCTATATCCTGCGCTCGCTCCAGGTCCGTGATCGGATTGCCCGTGGGGCTGATCGGCCCGCTGGCCACGCCATTCGCGAAGAGTGTTTTCTTTTCTGCCATCGCCATTCACTTATCCCCACCGCAACTTGTTTTTCTCGACCCTTGTGATTCCATCACCACTACTCGTGTCATTCCGACCACAACCAAACCTCTTGTCATTCCGACCGGAGGGAGGAATCTGTTTTTTCCCGCCTCTACCGTACTCCCAACGTGAAGATCGGCAAATACAGCGAGATCAACACTCCGCCGACAAAAACCGCCATGATAATCAGGATCAGCGGCTCGATCAGCGCCATCGCCGCGCCCAGCGCCGTCTGCACATCTTCCTCGTAAAACTCGGCCACCGAGTTCAACATCGCCGGCAGCGCTCCGGTCGACTCGCCGACCTCGATCATCTCTACGGCCAGATCTGGAAAAATTTTCTGTTCTTCCAGGCTGCCCGCCAATCCCTGACCTTCGCGCACCCTCACCCCGGCGCGCATTACACCTTTTAAGATGCGCCGGCTGCTCATCGAGGAGCCCGCCGTTTCCATCGCCGGCACCAGCGGCAACCCACCTTGCAGCAGCGTTGAAAGCATGCGCGAAAAACTTGCCACCTGATGCTTCAGCCGGATTCCTCCCAGCAGCGGCAGGCTCAAGATCACACGGTCAATCTGGTCGGCGCCGCCGTCGGTGTCCTTCCATCGCCAAAACACAAAACCCGCCACGATCAACCCGACCAGCACATAGGGCGCATACTTCTGCGCGTCCTGTCCCACCGCCAGCATGAATACGGTGATCGAAGGCAGCTTTGCGTCCAGGCTGTTGAACAGTTCGGCGAACTTCGGCACGACATAGGTGAACAGAAACAGCACCATGATCGTCACCACCGAAACCAGCAGCGTCGGATAAATCAGCGACACAAACAGCTTCTTGCGGAACGTCATCGCCATCCGTTGGAAGCTGATGTAGCGCGTCAGGACCTCGTCAATGGCACCGCTCTTTTCCCCCGCCAGCAGCGTCGTGGTGTAGATCTTCGGAACAATCCCCTGCGCCGCAAACGCGTCCGACAGCAACTCGCCGCCCTTCACCCGGTCGCGCACGTTCTCCAGAATCTGCTTCAGTTGCGCGTCTTTCTGCCGCTTGATCAGTAGTTCGAGCGCGTTCAAGATCGGCAACCCGGCCCGGACCAGCGTCAGAAATTGCTGGTTGAACACCAGGAAGGAGGCCTGTTTCAGCTTCCGCCGCCGCCGGAACGAGATTCCGCCTGTCATCACCCCCTGCGGCTTGACCCAATAAACAAGGTATCCCTGCTGCGCGAAGCGGTCGCGTACCTCCGCCTCGGAATACCCCTGCTCGACGTGCTGCAGCACCCGCCCGCGCTCGTCTGCGATTTTGACTACAAATTCCGCCATTTCCCGCTTTTTCTACGACTTTCCTGAGACGCTTTACCGCCTAAGTCTAACATTCCTATTCCTTCATTCTAAGCCGCTAACAGACGCCCAACCTACTCTGCTGAGTACGCAGGTAACCACAACGTCTTTGATCTTGTCATTCCGACCCTGACCGAAGGGAAGGGGAGGAATCTGCTTTTTGACGCTGTCCTACGGCCCCAGTCCCCCCTCCACCGTCTCAGTCCCCGCCGGAGGCTTGAACTCAAACCGCGCATCCGCTACCGCCACATCTTCCTTCTGCTCTGTAAAGCGATATTCCGTCGCCGACCCATCCGCATCCTGGATGAAAATTCTCGCAATCTGGTGGTCCGGCGTAACCTCCAGCACAATCTCGTTAATCCGATCCGCCAACCCCTGCGGCGCTCCCCGCAGAACCACGTCCCCCGCAGCCAGCGGCGTCACATCTGGAGCCAGCGACAATCCTCGTAATTCCTTCTCCAGCTTGGTCTTACCCAGTAGGAACGCCAGCGGGGATCTCACATCTTCCAGCTTCTTTGCCGCCGTCTTCCGCGCCTGCCGGTCGTCGGGAACGTAAAACCACGCATCCCGGCCGTCGGAGACAAACAGCTTCTCCCTGGGAGAACGGTACTCCCACCGCATCTTGCCAGGTTTTTTCAGCCACAGCGTCCCGGACTCGGTCCGATCCATTCCGGACCCGCGGTACACCTCAGTAAACTGCGCCTCAAGCGTCCGCAGATGGTTGTAGTGGGCATCGACTGCTGCCGCCACCGACTTGACGTCCGCCGCCGCACCGCCCGCCGCGATGGCGCTGCGGCTCGCCGAAAAAACAACGGCCAGAATCACCAAAGCCGCAACCGAATGCACAGAAATGATTGGCCGCAACGGAAATCATCCACCTTGCCCGGAAAGTTGGTCGCCTATCTGTGATGTCCCGCCGGCGATCTCTGTCACCAAGGACTGGTGCTCTATTTTGGGGGAAGCTACAGCTAATTGTACAACCATACGCTGGAACAGCGCGGCAGATTTTTTTCTTTGCCCGCGCTGCGTGCCGTGTGAAAATCGCTGGTCCGTGCCAGACTCCCCCTAGTCTCTCCGGCCGGAGCGAGGTAGGTCGCGCATGTTCCGAGTCCTCGCGTACAGCCTGGCGATCGGGCTGCTGTTGCTTTATGGTCTTCCTCAATCAGGTCTCGCGCAATCAACGGCCCAATCCGCTCCACCTCAATCTCCTGTCGCCGGGCCAGCGACCGGACCCTCATCGCCGACGACAAAAGCCGCCGAGGCTCCCCTGCCCAATTCCTCCACTAGCGCCACTGCGTCAACCATTCCGTCCAGCCCGCTGGAGGCGGCGCTCCTGCTCTACCGCAAGGGTAAGTTCGACTCCGCCCTGACCAAGTACCAGGAGGGTTCTGAAGGATCATCCGCAGTCGCCTGACGCCTATGCCGGCGTGGTGCGCGTCTACCTCAAGCAGAAAAAGGTCGATGAGACCGCAAAGGCCGCCGATGAGGGCATGGCACACCTGGACCATCCGCGCCTGCGCTCCGCCCGCGCCGAAGTATGGTTTCGTCAGGGCAGAATCACTGATGCCGAACGCGAGTGGGTGCAAGTCGTCAATTCCTATCCCGAAGCCCGTGCCTACCTGGGCCTGGCCAGAGTGCGCAACGCCATCGCCATGTACAAAAGCGCGAAGCAGTTGATCGACAGAGCGTACCAACTCGACCCTGAGGATCCTGATATCCAGCAGGCATGGGTCGGCACGCTTTCCCGCGCCGAACGCATCAAATACCTTGAGGACTCCCTTGCGGGCGAAAACAATTGGGACGCCGATCAGCGCGCCGACAGCGCGAGTTATCTTGAGTATCTTAGAGAATGTGCCAAACAGAAGAGAAGCACTTGTCGACTGGTGAGTAAAGTGGCTACGACCGAGACGCCTCTCAATCGTCTCATGATTGATCCTCAGCATCTGCGCGGCTATGGTCTTTCCGTCATCCTGAATGGACACAAGAGTTCGCTCATGCTCGATACCGGGGCCAGCGGTATTTTGGTCAAGCGGTCGATCGCGGAACACGCCGGCATCACTAAGATCACCGAGACGAAGGTGTGGGGCATCGGCAGCAAGGGCCGCAGGAATGCCTACATCGGCATCGCCGACTCCATCAAGGTTGGAGACCTCGAGTTCCGTGATTGCCCGATCGAAGTCATGGAAAGCCGCTCCATCGTTGGTGAGGAAGGTCTGATTGGCGCCGATGTGTTCGAAGACTTTCTCGTGAACATCGATTTTCCCAACGAAAAACTGAAACTGGGCGAACTTCCCCGACGCCCGGGCGAGTCTGAACAGAAACTCCAGCTTAAAAGTGAAGACGACGACTCCGACGATGACGCCGCCGCGAACGCCAAATCACCGGCCGCCGGAACGGCCCCACAGCCGCATCCATCTTCAGGCCCGCAGGATCGCTACATTGCGCCCGAGATGCAGTCCTACACCCGCATCCTTCGCTTCGGCCACGATCTACTCGTTCCCACCACCATCGGCGACGTTCCGGCCAAACTCTTCATCATGGACACCGGGTCAGTTTTCAATTTCATCTCACCCGCCGCAGCCCGCGAAGTCACCAAGGTTCACGGAGATTCCGACAGGATCGTCAAGGGCATCAGTGGCAACGTTGACAAGGTCTACAGCGCCAATAAAGCAGTGCTCACGTTCGGCCACATTCGCCAGGAAAATCAGGACATGACTTCCTTCGACACCAAATCCCTCAGTGACGGCGTGGGCACCGAAGTGTCCGGTTTCCTCGGCTTCGTCATGCTTCGTTTCCTCGACATAAAAATCGACTATCGCGACGCCCTCGTCGACTTCCAGTACGACGCCAAGCGCTGGAACCGCTAGGAGAGAACGAGTGCAGTCGCTTTCTTTGTGACCAGTTCAGCCCTCTCGTCCCCCCTCGGGCGCATCTCAGCTAAAGATACTTTCTAGGCAACCTCACACCCGCTCGATCTCTGGCGGCATTTTCGGCAGTGTAAACTGCCACAGGAGAGGAATGTACTGATGAAGCTCTGCACGACCCTGATTGGCAAGACACTGACTGTTAAGACAACGATGATTCGCTTCTGCCTGATTCTCCTCGCCATCGTCCCTGCCTATGGCCAAGGCCAAAGAGGGAACCTGGGGATTGATTTCGGCCAGACCTCTGACAGATTTGGCGCGTTGCCCCGCTCCACCGCCGCGGTCGGCGACGTCAACGGCCTGGTCGTGGTGCGGCAAGGCAAAGAGAAAGAAGGCTCGCCGAGCATCGTTGCCGGAGGCGAAGTTCGCTTTCCTTCCGATACCAGGGATCATGCCAACGAGTTCTCCCTTTTCGGGGGCGTCATGTTCCGCTTCAACAAGTCCTTCTCCGCCGGACTCCGCGGCCAGGTCCACAAACTTCTCGTTCCTCCGAGCACGGTCGACAACCAGATCTTCAACCGCAACAATATGGAACTCCTCGAGATTCCTCTCGTCCTCGAATATATGTTCGGCCCCGAAAAGCACTTCTTCGTGCAAGCCCAGGGTGCGCCCGAATTCCGCCCGCGCTGGCGCTCCCCCGCCTCCGGACCAACCCCACTCCCCAATCCCGCCTTCGACCATGCCTACTTTGTGCGCGGCAGCCTGGGCTACAACTTCGGCAAGTGGTATGCCAAAGGCACCTACGAAACGCGTTACTTTAAATTCACTCCGGCTCTCGGCAATCCCAGCAACTTCTACAACTGGCGCACCGACATGATTACTGGAGGCGTAGGTCTGGTCTTCTGACCCAAGTGGGCAGGTTTTGTACGCCACGGTCTCCAGCATCACGAAAACTCTCCGCAGACACGCTCCGTGCAGTCTGATGATCTCCGCCCGCAAAAGTTACGCCGCGTAATTTTTGACAATTCATTCCCGCACGCCAGTAACTTCCATCGCCGCCCTTCATCCCCTCTCCGGTCGTCTCACGACCGCAAAACATCAACCTCAAGGAGCTGTACATGATCAGGATGAGTCGCACGCTGCTGATTCTTGCTCTGGCCTTCACTTCACTGCCAGTCCTAAGCCACGCTCAAGACGATCGAGCCGGCGCGGTATTCGTCATGACGAATGCTGCCGCCAAAAACGAAATCATTGCCTACAAGCGCCACGCCGATGGCTCGTTAACTGAGAGCCGTACTTTCTCCACTGGAGGCCGTGGCAGCGGTGGCGTCACTGATCCGCTAGGCTCGCAGGGATCACTCACTCTGACCGAAGATCGCTCATTGTTGCTAGCCGTCAACGCCGGCAGCGGCGAAATTTCCGTGTTCCGCGTATTCGGTTCCAAGCTGGAACTGGTGAACAAGACTCCTTGCGGCGGCAGCGAGCCCGTCGCCGTAGCCCAGCATGGCAACCTTGTCTACGTCGTGAACGCCGGCGGCGCCAGCAACGTAACCGGTTTCCGTCTCCATCGCGGCGGAGACCTCGACCAAATCCCCGACTCCACCACCTTTCTGACCACAGGCAATTCCGGCGCGGCGTCGTTGTCGTTCAGCCCCGATGGCCAGACTCTTCTGGTCACTGAAAAGCTCACCAACACCATCGATGCGTTTCACGTTCAAGCCGACGGCACGCTCGCGCCGATTGTCGCGAATCCCAGTGCCGGTCCCGGACTGTTCGGCGTGCTGTTCGCGCCCAACGGCACGGCGATCGCCACCGAGACCGGACCTGCGGGCGGACACAACGCTTCCGCGCTCTCGTCCTATACTGTGCTGCCCAATGGAACTCTCTCCGTGGTCAGCGCAAGTGTTCCCACTCTGGCCGCAGCTACTTGCTGGCATGTAGTTACACCCGACGGACATTACGTCTACACCTCGAATCCAGGAACAGGCACGATCTCCGGATTCTCCATCGCCTCTAACGGTGCCCTGACGCCGATCTCCGGGACGATCCTGGCGACGCTTCCCGCCGGAAGCACAAATCTGGACATCGCCGTCACTGTCGACGGCAAGTTCCTCTACACGCTGGATTCGGGCACTGGCACAGTCGGCATTTTCGCCATCAACGCCGATGGAACCCTCAACCCTCTCCCTGAAGCCGGAGGCCTCACGGCAGCCGCAGGTTTCAACGGAATCGCCGCTATTTAGTCCGCAACACGGACCCAGAGTCAAGGGGTGCCCCGTCCTTGTCTCGCCGTTTTTGGCGGGACAGGGCGGGGAATTTGATCTCATCGCCTTCTCAGGAACTCAAGATTCCATTTCGGAAAAAGCCCCGCGATCAATACGTGAATTGCCGCTTTCACCAGGGACTCTCGGCCATAAAATAAACTGGAGATAACTAAATTTCGGCGACACTTGGCGGAGCTCCGGCTCCGCCATTTTCGTGCTGCAAAAAAAAAGCAGTGAGGAGTCCCAAGATGTTCAGCAATAATCCCCGGCGCAAACCAAGCAAGCCGCGCCCGCCCAAGAAAGCTCCCCGCAAAAATACAAAGATCACCGGCGAGCGCTCCGAAGCCGCCTTCCTCAACCGCGCCGCCAGCCTCGGATTCGGCGTCGCCAAGCCCTGGGGCGACAGCCGCCGTTACGACTTCATCCTCGACAACGGCACCGGACTCCACCGCATTCAAGTCAAATGCACCGAGTCGATCCGCATGCGCGCCTACGAAACCCGCGCCACCTACACCGTCGGCAAAGGACGCGCCGTCTACACCCGCGCCGACGTCGACTTCATCGCCGCCCACGTCGTTCCCCTCGACATCTGGTACATCATCCCCGTCGAAGTCTGCATCCCCGCCCGGGATGTTGGCACGTTTCTGGCCTTGATATATACTGATAGTATATATCAAATGTGAGGGTACCATGCCCAAGCCCGACATCGCCAAACTCTTCCAGAACGGCCGCAGCCAAGCCGTCCGTCTGCCCAAGGAGTTCCGTTTCGAGGGAGACCGCGTGCGCATCCGCCGCGTCCCGCAAGGAGTTCTGCTGGAGCCGCTCATCCCCGACACCGCCCGCTGGTTTGAGGAACTCGACCAGTTCAACTCCGAGCCGTTTATGACCCGCGGACGCTGCCAGCCCGCCACACCTAGACGGAAGATTTTCTAGTGGACTACCTGCTCGACACCAACGCCTGCATCGCCCTGATTAACGGCGATCCAGCGACGGTCCGGACGCGATTGCAAAAGGCGACCGCTGCAGGCGGCCATGTTCTGGTGTCGTCCGTTGCAGTGTTCGAGCTCTGGTACGGCGTAGCTAAAAGCACGCGTCAGGATTTCAACCGCAAGCGACTCGAGACCTTTTTGGCCGGCCCAATTCTGGTGCTTCCATTCGAAGACGCCGACACCCGCGTCGCAGGCTCGGTGGGCGCCGCGCTGGAAGCTTCAGGCAAACCTATCGGAGCCTATGACGTCTTGATGGCGGGGCAGGCGCTGCGCCATCAAGTCACGCTGGTGACGGCCAACGTGTCGGAGTTTTCCCGGGTCAAAGGTCTGGCTTGGCAGGACTGGGCAAGGCCGTAGCCTCGCCCAGTCCTCACCGGGCTGCCGGGGAAGCTGTTAGTCGTGGTCGTGTTCGTTCCAATCGTGGTCGGTGTGCCAGCGGTGGTCGTGTTCATCCCACCAGCGATGTTGCTCGCGCCAGCAACGCTCTCGCGCCTCGTGCAGTTCGCGGCGCTCGTGATTTGCCTGCTTGCTGTTGTGTCCATGTTTCTCGATCGCCTCGTGGAGTTCATGCTCCGCGTGAGCGACCCGGCGTTGACACCGGTCGATGTCTTCGGCGTGAAGTCGTGGCGCTGCGCTGAAGAAAAGGACTGCGCTCAGGAGCGCGCCTGAAAGGATCGACGTGGCTGCGGTTGAAAGCTTGTGCCGACGAATCATAAGGGGCCCTCACCTGGTCCTAGGGATGTTTTGAGAGAATCGTTGCCTGACGACAGTAGGGAAGTCAACGAGCGGGAGCGCGGTCATCCGGCAGTGGATTCTCGGGGCGTTTGGCTGAACAAGAAATTCGCCGAGCATCAAGAGCCACCTGCCAGTGACGGTATGATCACTTATTTCAGCCCAAGATAACTGAGATTGGGAAGCAGCGGTCGTGAGGGTCCGAATGTCAGCTACCAGGCACTAACCCATGACCGCCCCCTAAAGGGCTGTCCGCCTTGTCAGGAGACTGCCGCATCAGAGTAGATCGCACAATACAATTTTCCCCAATCGCGCGGCTGGTCAGAATTGCACACTTTCGGGAAAATGTTTTGCGGACCGCCTCGCCCTTCGCGGCCTGTGACGTGCCGCGGGCCTCGACCTTTCACTGGTCTCCATCTGTCTTCTTGACCGCCTCGAATTGGGTGATCTCCACGGTTCCTTCGGGGAAGCGGGCGGTGATTTTCAGCTCTCCACCCATGGCTTTCACGAAATCCTGAAGGGTGCTCACGTACATATCCGTGCGCCGCTCCAGCTTTGACACAGCGGCCTGATTCACCCCCAGGATTTTCGCCAGATGCATCTGAGTCATGGCCCGCGCTTCGCGCAGTTCATCCAGCGGCATTTCGGCGAGCATCCTCTTTGCTTTGGCCTCAGCCCGCGCCCGTGCTTCCGGCGACATCTTGGCTTCCAGTTCACGAAAATTCCTAGGCATCGTGTCCCCCTCTGGTCTTTACCGCTTCTCTCGATCCTCTTTCTCAAGCTGCCGCAGATGCTCGGCGTAAATCTTGTCGGCCCGTGGCACGAACTCCGTGTACCCATCGATCGTTTCGCGTCTTGTCGCCTCCAATCAGCAGGATTGCAACCCGCCTTGGATCGAAAACAAAGAGCGTGCGATACGGCTTCCCGTCATGTTGCGTGCGCAATTCCTTCATGTTCGGATAGGCCAAGGTCGTCACCAGATCAGCGTGCGGACGGCCTAACGTCGGGCCGAGCCCCCGGAGAAGCATTACGGTATTCAATATCCTCCTGCTCTGCTTCATTCAGCGAGCTCCACCATTCGTCGAACTCGTCGGTGAATTCGACCTCCCAAGCCATGAGACGAGTATTCCACAAAAGGAATATTCTGTCGATGGAATATGCAGGCACCTGGATCAACGACAAGAATAACTGCAAAAGCGTCGACAGGGCCTGCCCTGAGCTTGCCCGAAGGGACTGTCTGATCCAGAGGGCCCCCTTTGCTTTCAATAGGTTAGCTCCGTCTAATCCGCCATAGCACCGCTAAACCCCGAATTTGCACCATTCGTTGGGATGTGGATGCGGCATTCCTTGGCGATCCAATAGTATAGCTGCAGATCAATACCCAGGGATAAGTGTAGGACCCAGGCTTCGAGGCCCAGGCCTAGAACAATACTTAGTGGGTTGAGCAGTCTTGGGGAGAGCACTTACCAGAGGGCCAGAGGTTTTGGCTAGAAGCTAAAAGCTAGGAGCTAGAAGCTAATATGCGCAAGCCGATCAAGTACGTCGAGAAAGCAGCCGTTGCCGCCGCCAAGGGAGCTTGGGTCGTGTTCGATCGTCTGAACCGGGTCAAGCCCAATCCGTCGCCTACGCCGAAGTGGTCGGACAAGCCGCTGCTCAAGTCTTACGAGAAGTCGAAGCCTCCGCTGGGTTGGCCGCGGACGACGGACTCACTGTGTCCGAAGTGTGTGCCGGAGATCCGGCAGCAGATCCTCGACGGGCACCTGCCGCACGAAGTGCTGATGAATGAGAAGGTCGGCGAGATCAAGGCGCAGATCATTGAGCGCGACGGCAAGATCCTGATGGTGAAGGATTGCCCCAAGCACGGGCACTTCGAAGACGTGATGTCGATCGACACCAACTTCTCGAAGCATCTTGAGGACGTGTTCCCGGGCCGCGACATCGTGGCGCATAACGACGAGAAGTTGCATCATCACGGGTCGTCGACGGTGAAGTACGGGCGCGGGTCGGTGCTGACCATCGATCTGACGAACCGCTGCAACATGATGTGCGATCCGTGCTTCATGGACGCGAACCAGGTCGGGTTCGTGCATGAGCTGACCTGGGAAGAAATCAAGACGATGCTCGACAACGCCATCACCATCAAGCCGCGGCGGCAGATGAGCGTGCAGTTCTCCGGTGGCGAGCCGACTTTGTCGCCGTACTTTTTGGATGCGGTGCGCTACGCGCGGAAAGTTGGATACAACTCGGTGCAGGCTGCGACTAACGGCATCGAGTTTGCGAAGAGCTTTGAATTCTGCCAGCAGGCGGTCGAGGCCGGCATGCGCTACGCCTATCTGCAATTTGACGGCATCGGCAATGCGGCCAATGCGCATCGACTGGTCGGCAATCTGTTTGACGTGAAACTGAAGGCGATCGAGAACCTGCACAAAGCAGGAGTGGAAATCGTTCCTGTGGTGACGATCGTCAATGGGATTAACAACGAGCAGGTCGGACGCATCATCAAGTTCGCGCTGGACAATCCGAAGACGATCAGTTTCCTCAGCTTCCAGCCGGTCAGCTTTACCGGCCGCGACGAAGCGGTCACCGACGATCGGCGGCAGGCGCAGCGCTATACGCTGTCGCACCTGGCGCACGATGTGAAGAATCAGACCGGGTTGGGTGAGCCATCGCGCGACTGGTTCCCGATTTCGTTCATGGGAACCTTCAGCGATTGGGCCGACCTGATGCACGCCAACGACGTAAAAAACGACTGGGGCCAACTAAGTTGCGGTTGTCACCCTAACTGTGGGACTGGCATGGCGGTGATGATTGACAAGGAAACGAAGGAAGCGGTGCCGGTTACCGCGTTTTTGCATGGGGATCAGTTGGCGAAAGACATTGCCAAGGTGAACGATGCGGCACGCGGGAAGTTTTTGACTGCGTTTGGGATGGCGCTGTGCCTGATGAAGAATTACGATCCGTACCAGGCGCCGACGCATTTCAAGCTGATGGACCTGTTGAAGAAATTCGACAAGAACTACAACGTAACCGGAACGAACTACGGCAAGGTAGGAGCGGACCGCACGATCGACGACGTGATGAAGCGGCGGACCAACGATCGCTGGAACTTCCTGTTCATCGCGGGAATGTGGTTCCAGGATCTATTTAATTACGATTTCCGGCGGACGGAGCAGTGCATTATTCCGTACGCGACGCAGGAAGGGGAGATTTCGTTCTGCGCGTACAACACTGGCGTGGGATGGCGGAACATCATCGAGAAGATGCACATGACGGCCACGCTCACCAAGTGGTACGAGGAGCACGGGCGGCATGAGATTTTTGCCGGCGGCAAGAAAGTGAAGATGGAAGAGAACGCCAGCGATTATCTGAAGCTGCGCGAAGAAATCGTGACCAATGAACTGCAGCACGACCTGGATAAGCTGGGCATCGCGAAGAACGCGCGCGAGGAGAAGGTGCGGGCGCGGGATGCGAAGCAGAAGCAGAATGCCGAGGCGCGTGGGCCGGAGAAGAATGATGCGGCGTACAACGCGCGCATGGCGTCGCTGTATCGGGAAGTCGTGTTGAAGGAGAAGCCGGTGCAGTCGCAGGATGGGTTTATTCCGCTGGGCGCGCTGGCGAAGCCGAATGGGAATGGGAACGGAGCCCAGGCGCTGAAGCCGGAGATTGCGGAGCCGGTGGCGGGGGATTAGCTTTTGGCTCTTGGCTATTAGCTCTTGGCTTGAAAGCAACACGGGCCGCCTTCGGGCGGCCCGTGTTGTTTGGGGTTGGGGTCCTTTCTTACGCCCCTTCGACAAGCTCAGGGCAGGCTCTGGGCTTTATCCTGGCGCCGCTTTGCGGCTGGGGACGATCGCGAAGGCCATTTTTCCGCAGCAGCGAGCTTCGACACAGACTCCTTAGCAGAGCGTGGTGAATTGGAAATTCAAAACCAGCGCCTAAGGCGCGATCGATTTTACGGCGTTACGGCACGCATGAATGCGTGCCCAGACACGACTCGCCCCTGAAACGATCGGCCCTGATTCGATCCGCAATTGCGCGGCGAGCTGTCAGGGGGCGCATCCTGGGTTCAGGGGCAGGATCGGGCCTCCTGTGAGTCGGGACAGGAGGAAAAGATAGCTGGTCAGGACGTGCTGAGAGGCGATGTCGGGCTTGATCAGGAATGCGGGCGGCGCGAGCGTGACGGAACTCAGATCGTAGAGGCCCAGGACATGCTCGTAGAGCGGGGGCAGTGGGAGTTTGGGAACGAGATCAACGCGGTTGGCGATGCGTGTGGTGTTGGGGACCGCGTGGTTGTATACGGCAACAAACTGGGAGTCGCCGGTGCGCGGGCTGGCGTAGGTGAACACGGCGGGGAAGAAGGGGGTATTGACGGCCACGTCGAGCGCGAGGAGCGTGGCGAGTGCGCCTCCCAGGCTGTGTCCGCAAATGGTGACCGAGGTGACAGGCCTTTTGAAGGGCAGAGTTGATAAAACCTTCGCGACGCTTGGCGACGGTGCATCGGCGCCTGTCGTCATTGACGAGTATATGGCGGTGAAGCCGTCTTCGGTGTTGCCGGCGGCCGGCATGAAGGGGCAGTTGACAGGAAGGAATTGAGCATCGTGAATCCATTCCTGAATGCCTTCAGTTCCGCGGATGGCGACGACGACTTCGCCGCCGACGGTGGCTTGGGCGACGAGGCCAATCGAAACCCGGGTGTTGCCCTGCTCCGGATGCATGTCGGTGGCAAGGTCGTTGGCATAAATGGTGGTGACAACTTCGTAGGTGGCGGCAGCGGTTCCCGCAGGAATGATCTTGCCTGCGGAATTGGCCAGATTGGCCGGGTCGACGTCGTAGGCCGCATTCACCAGCTGTGCGTAGAGGATCGCTTGGTTCAGGTCCATGGTAGTGAGGTTCCTTTCGTAGAATTTGAGGTCCGTGAATTTTGCAAGTCCGGCTCTGACATACGGGGGCGCACGCCGCGGAGTCGGAGGAGTGAGAGTTTCCTCGCGGGTAAAACTGCGGACACGAATTCGTGCCGCAGGTTTACGCGTATTCAGTTGAATGGGGAAGCAGCGAGCGAGGATTTCTGAATCCCGACCCCTCGACGGGATCATCGTCGCCCGATGGGCAGCAACAACTTAGAACAAGAGGAGGAGTGTGTCAACAAGAACAGCGGGACCGGTCAGAATCGACACGCCCATCGACATCGGCGCAGGTGGCGCCCCCTCATGCCATCGTCCGTGGTGCCCACGCTTCGAAAATCGCGAAGCGTGGGGCAGCCCAATTCGTCGCGGTGCAACGGCGGGTCAGACGTTGGCCTAGCTGAAGATGTTCGTGTCCAGGAATTGATTGCGGAATTTGCCGTGCGGATCGTAGGTCTGGCTCACTTGAATAAAGTCGGGCAACCTTTTGTAGATGGATTTCAGCTCGCTGGGCGGGGTGGTAAACAACTTTCCCCAATGGGGGCGGGCGTGAAATGGTGCTAATTCTTTTTCGATTACGGGCAACAGCTTGCTGACCGCGGGCCACTCTTGTTTCCAGGTGAAGTGGATGGTTACACAGGGTTGCTCGTAGCACGGACTCATCCATAGATTGTCGGCGGCAATAGCGCGGATTTCCGAGATCAGCAAGTGCGGACTTACCTGGTGGCGCAGTCGTTCAACCGCGAGGATTGCCTCGACGGCGTGCTCACGCGGGACGAAGTACTCTGACTGCAACTCCTTGCCGGCGCTTGGTGTGAAGCCCATGCGAAAATGCGGGAGACGTTCGTACCACGGGCCTGGCACACCCATTTGCTCCGTGCAATTCTCGGCGGAAAGTTCTGCAATCGGGTGGAGATTCCTGGTCGCTCGTTTCGCCCCGAAGAATTCCGGGGTGGCGTCGAAGGCTTGGCCTTGCTCATCGCGGCTTTTGATCCAGACTTCGTTGATGCGCTGGTTTTGCCAGTCGGTAAAAAGGCTCACGCTATAGGCGCTGGATTCGATGGCGTCGAAGTGGTCTTTCATAGCGGAGAGTGGCAGGTTTTCATATACGTACTGCCGCATCGTGTAGGTGGGCTGGATATCGAGGGTGACCTTGGTGATTGCGCCCAGCGCGCCAAGGCCCACAACGGCTCCCCGAAACGCTTCGCCGTCATGCGCGCGTGACAGCTTAACCACCTCGCCCGACGCGTTCACGATTTCAAGGGCTGAAACGGCGGTCGAGAGATTGCCGTTCTTTTCTCCCGAACCGTGGGTTGCGGTGCTGCACGCCCCGGCTATGGAGATGTGGGGTAACGAGGCCAAATTGTGCAACGCGAAGCCCTTTTCGTGCAGGTACGGACAAAGCCGTCCGTAGGACATGCCCGCTTCGACGGTTACGGTGTGGGCCTGCGAATCCAATTCAACCACCTTGTCCATCGGCTTCAAGGACAGAAAGCTATGCGTGCTGTCTGCAATGTTGTTGAAGCAGTGGCGGGTGCCCAGCACTTTTAGTTTGCTTTCTTTCTTGACGTAACTTCGTACCTCGTCAAGCGAATTGGCGGAGTACAGTCGGTCGGTGCTGTATTGGAGATTGCCGGCCCAGTTTGTCAGTTTGCTCTTGGAAGCCCAAATCAGCAGAGGAGAAATGACAGGGCTTGCGGCCACTGCGGCAAAGAGCTTGAGGAAGGTTCGCTTATTCATGGCTATCGCCCAGTAGCTTCGACATGTCCGCGCAGTTTTCCACCTTGTTGGCTTTGAGGACGCGGTAATTGTACGCTCTTCTCATTCATTGACAACATTCCTCGATGCAGGTTTGTTTGGCCGATCTGGTATCTTTCATCGTTGGCAATGACAATGAATCGGCGCACTTTTTTGATGCGAGCGGTGGGTTTGGTCGCGGCTGCAATCGGCGAGTCGGGTTTCGACGGCACTCTCCGGGCTGCAGCAGACGAAGCCGAGGTGCGCGTCACGCTTGAACCGGCTCGGACCCTTGCTGTTATTCCACCGGACTTCATGGGGCTCGGCTATGAGATTTCTTCCGTGGCGCGTCCAGGCCTGCTCAGCGCTCAAGATTCAGTCTACGGGCAACTCGTCAGGACGTTGGGAGCGCGTGGAGTCATACGCGTTGGCGGAAACACTTCGGACTATTCCTCTTATTCCGCAACGGGAAAGCCGATTTCGTCGCCGGAGGGAAAAGCAGGATCGGTGGTCAACGACGCGGTACTGCAGGAGCTTGGCTCTTTTCTCGATGCAACCGGGTGGACGCTGATTTGGGGGCTCAATCTCGGCAATGGCGGGGCGGAAAACGCGATTGACGAGGCCAAGGCGGTAACCTCGGCGGCGAAGAAACATCTGCTCGCTTTTGAAATCGGCAACGAGCCCGATTTGTTTCCCCACCAGGGTCATCGCCACGCAGGCTATGGTTATGACGACTACATTCGTGAGTACCGCACATTTCGGGACGCGCTGCGGAAAGCCATCCCGAACATTGCCTTCGCCGGACCTGATGTGGCTGGAGCGACCGAGTGGGTTGCGAGGTTTGCCACCGACGAAGGAAGGGATATCAAGCTACTGACGCACCACTACTATCGTGAGGGCCAGAATCCCACCAGCACCCTCGACAAACTTCTCCACACTGATCCTAAGCTCGCTCCGATTCTTGCGAAACTCAGGGCGGCGTCGGAGTCTTCGGGCGTACCCTACCGCATTTGTGAGACAAACTCATTCTCGGGCGGCGGCAGACCTGGAGTGAGCGACACTTTTGGCGCGGCGCTCTGGGTGCTTGACTTCATGTTCATTCTGGCTTCTGCAGGTTGCGCTGGAGTGAATATGGAGACCGGAGTGAACCAGCGCGGATTCATTAGTTCCTACTCGCCAATCGGCGACGATGAGCAAGGACACTACTGGGCAGCTCCGGAATACTATGGGATGCTCGCGTTTGCCCAGGCTGGTGGCGGTCGGATCATCGGGAGCAGCATCGACGCGGGAAACAGGAACATCTCTGTATACGCGACGCAGCCGACCAAGGATCGCACCGTTCTCACCGTGATTAACAAGGAACCGTCATCCGACGCCGTCGTTGTTATGGACGCGGGCGCATCTGCATCTTATAGGACTGGATCGGTTGTCCGTCTTTCAGGGCTTAGGCTGGATAGCAAATCGGGCGTCACATTAGGCGGCGCAAGTATATCTCCCGCCGGCCTATGGAAGCGGAACCTTCCAGAAGCGCTGAGTACGTCTCGCCGAACGCTACAAGTTCGCGTTCCGGCGGGCAGTGCTGCCATGGTCACGCTACAGGCTTGAACCGTCTCATTTTCCGGTGAAGGGTGGGGTCAGACCTCTGGTCGAAGCCAGGTGATTCTCATCACTGGTATCGGTAACGACCATCACAGTTCTCGACGTACAGACCCTTGTACAAGCAGTGATAGCGCTGTAGCAGTCCCCCCAAAAGGCACCTTGCTGGTGCGGCGCCAAGACCCGGCCCCTGGCAATCCCCCTGCTCTCTGTATGTACTGGAGGATATCTGTACCTTTTTGTCAGAACCTCTAGAGCTATACGCGGCTTGTGCAATGTGGAGCTGCACGCACGTCCTGCACACTCCGCGCGCTTCATGATCCGCCCGCAGCACGGAGTGCCACTTCGTCGCGCCCTCCTTGCTGCGCATTCCTAACTCTTTCGTCGCCTCGCGCAAGGTTGCGTTGCGCAGAGAAGGGATAGTTCTATTCGTTTTACTCGATGCTCCCAGGAGACAAAATGCCAAACAATAGACGGGATTTTCTAAAGAAGGCAGCTATGGCCGGCGCAGGAGTGGCCTTGTACCCGACTTTCGGAAAGGGACGCGCATGGGCGTTCGCCCAAAGTCCCACCAATCTCCGCAAGTTCGTCACCTCACTGCCCGGGCTCGGACCTGCAGGCAAGAATGAAATCGGCCAGTACATTCCGCTGGCCACCAAACGTTCCATAAACTTCGCAGGCAAGTCGACGGATTTCTACAGTGTTGGTGTTGGACAGTTCAGCGAGTTGATGCATCCAGATTTGCCCGGGAAGACTGACTTCTTCGGATATACGGACTTATCTACCTTTGATCAGAAGTATCTTGGCGGGGCGATCGTGGCAAAACGTGGCACTCCTATTTTGTTAACCGTCACAAACTTACTACCTGCGCGGCACATTCTGCCGGTCGATCCCTCGATCATGGCGGGACCGAACGGCCTGATGGTTGGCGATTTGCCGACGAACCGGATCGCGACCCACTTGCACGGGGGGGCGACACCGTGGTTCAGCGACGGAACTCCGTTCCAGTGGTTTACTCCGACGGGGCGGCACGGCTCGAGCTTCATGAACGTGCCCGGTTTCCCGGCGCTGCCAGGCACGGGAACTTACTATTATCCCAATAATCAGAGTGCGCGGTTGGTGTGGTATCACGATCATGCGATCGGGATTACGCGGCTCAATGCTTATTCCGGAATCGCTTCGGCCTACATCATTACGGATGATTTTGAGACGGGGTTGGTGAGCTCGGGATTGCTGCCGGATCTGGTGGGAATTCCGCTCGTGATCCAGGACAAGGGATTCGTCGCGAGAAATATCTTAAAGCAGGACCCAGGCTGGCGATGGGGCGACCCCGGGGATTTGTGGTACCCGCACGACTATGAGGTCAACGACTTTCGCCGCGCCCCAAATCCGAGGGGGCGATGGGACTGGGGACCGACCGTTGATCCGCCTTCCCAAGGGACAAAGCCGCTTCCGCCGGTGAGCGCCATCCCAGAAGCATTCTTTGACACCATCGTGATCAACGGCGGTTTGTATCCGAAGGTCAGCGTGCCGCCAAAGCGGGCACGTTTCCGATTGCTCAATGGCTCGCAGGCGCGCTTCTATCACCTGAACCTGTACGCGGAAAGCGCCTCGGATCCGGGCGAGGCGAGGGTCGACAGGCCGGGACCGATCATGTACCAGGTAGGCACCGAAGGGGGATTTCTGCCGGCGGTCGCTATTCATGACAACAAACAACCGATTCCGCTGGTCAATCCGACCGATGAGACTACCGCTGTTGCAGACGGTCCATTCAACCTGCTGCTTGCTCCGGCCGAGCGCGCCGATGTGGTCATCGACTTCAACGGCGTGCCTGCGGGCTCCAGTTTCATTCTGTATAACGATGCCCCGGGCCCATTCCCCGGTGGTGATTCGAGGAATGACTACTTCACCGGAGATGCGGACCAGACCTCCACGGGCGGCGCTACGACTACCGCGCTCGGTCGCGGGCCGAACACGCGCACATTGCTGAAAATTGTGGTCAGCGCCGGAAGCGGAGACACGGTCGCGACTCCAGCGTGGCTGGCGCAAATTAATATGCAGCTCAAGACTAATTTCCTCACCGGAAATCAGCCTGGGCTGTTGTTCAACAATGGCGACCCGTCAGTTCCGGCATTTCCGTTCAAGGGGGTACCGAGCCGGATGTTGACCCTGAATGAGGACTTTGACGAGTTCGGGCGTTTGATCCAAACCATGGGGACCTTTGACCAGAATGGCTCAAACAACCAGGGGCTCCCGACTTGGGGTCTACCATATATGGCAGACTGCACCGAGAACCCCAAAGCCGGATCGATCGAAGTCTGGCAGATCATGAACCTCACCGGCGACACACACCCGATCCACTTTCATCTGGTGAATGTGCAACTGATTCAGCGGCAAGCCTTCGCCGGAGACCCAGGAAGCTGGAACTATGCCGGGCAACCAATGCCGCCTGATCCGAATGAAATCGGATGGAAGGATACGGTGCGGATGAACCCGGGGGAAATCACGACTGTGATCATGCAGTTCAACCTGCCGGAGCTGCCGACGGCGGCGATGCGTAATGCGGTTAGCCCGAGAACAGGGGGGAAAGAGTACGTGTGGCACTGCCACATTCTCGAGCACGAAGAACACGACATGATGAGGCCGCTCATTGTCGAATAGCAGAGGACCCACCCGGGAAGCATCCCGGGTGGGGTTTTGTTCTCTCACGATCCAGCGTTTCCCAACTCTTGTCCCACTGCCCAAAACGTGGGGAGTGACGCGACGAGCGGGCACGCGATCTTGGTGCGACAGCGTGGGTCAGAAGTCCCGGGGACCGGGGGTGAGACAAGTTACCTGCCATCGCCCGTGGTGCCCATGCTTCGAACATCGCGAAGCATGAGGTAGCCTAATTCGTGCCGGTGCAAACTGGTCAACCAGCTTTCTCTGTGGATGCGCCGCCGCGATACATGTTGAACAGCTTGGCTAACGTGCCGAGTGCGCCCAGAGCCGTCGTGACGTAGGCGGCAGAGGATTGCCACAGCGCGTTTTGGGTGGTGAGCAAGAAGGCGCCGAGCAGAATCATGGTAGTGAGGAACGCGCCGTGCATTTTTCCCCAGCCGCTCAGCCGCGATTCACGTACCCACTGCTGTTTCAAACCCACGGACGGCGCGGAACGGAGGAAGCGACGGAAGCTCTCGTTCATGAGGCGAAACTGCGGGTCTGTGGTGATGAGACCTTGGCGCACCAACTGGCGAATGGCCCTTCCATTGGTTGGATTCAGCAGTCCATCCTCGGCAAGTTGAGTGAGAACGAATTTCTGTTCTTCTGAACATTCCTTCCAAACCAGGCGGTAATATCCATCCGCCCGCTCCAGGATCTCGGAGACAACCGTTTCCTCGGAGAAAATGTTTTCCCTCCGGATGTCTTCGGCAAGTTGCGCTCCGATAGGCCAGAGGGCAGCCATGGGGCCGCACTCTTTCCAGATAAAGTCGCGCGCCGGACCCTCGTACTGCTTCAGCCAGTGGAAAGGCTCTTCGCGAAGATCAACGAGTTCGAGAGTGGGGAACATGCGGCCGTAATCCTCTGACGAGGCGGCGACGGTCATAATGACGGCGAGTTGGGTGTTCTCTTTTTTCTCAAGGCGCTGGAGGAGAATGGACTTTTGATTGTCGAGTTCAGGATCGTTCCAACTGTGTTCGAAATGGAGGATTTCGATCAGAACATTCGCGGGCACCTTGTCCAGGTCGAACTCTTCAGCCCATTTTGGAGTGGCGGCGATTTCCCTCAGGTCCAAGGTTGATTTTTGAGTCTCGAGCTGCCAGTCCGAAACGGGTGGCACAAGAATGAGGACATTGTGACCCTCGCGAATTAATTCGGCCGCTTTCAGCGCGCCGGTAATTTTCAACGGGGCGACATGAAAAAGAAAAATGCGGCGGGCGAGGGCCCAGACGATGAAGCCTATCGCCACGATTACGACAATCGCTACCGTTGCCCCGGACATGATCTGGAGAAGGGAGGAGGACTGGATGGTCGAAGTGATCACGAAGTCTTGTTCGAGTTCCCCTGGCTGCGGCGGTTCACCTGTTGGTGTTGGCAAATGGACGCCATGCCAGCGAAGCGTCACCGTCGATCCATCATGGTTCCAGAACCAGTCAGGCACATTGTCGGTCTTGGAATGGACACGGTCGGAAAGCACGCCTAACATCTCCGCCGCCGTCTGGTTGTAGTCGTGGTGAAAAGCATAGATGAGATTGTGGAACCATCTTGCGTAAAGGTCCCGGCTTTGCTGATCGTCCAAATGCCCTTGAACGGGAAGTTTGCGGTCGAACAAAGGATCGAGCACAATCATCTTCCATGCGGGGCTGTCGATCTTCTTGAATTCCTCACACGCGTCGGTGCCGAGTTGATCGATGCCGGGAAGATCTTTGCACCGCTCGATCGTTGACATCAGGCGTCGATTCAAGGCGGAAGCCAGATGCAGTTGCGCTTGTTTGATCCCTAGTCGCCGTTCGACGTTCAGGCTGACGCGAAACAGCGCCAAGGGCGTCAGTACCCCAACCAAAAAGAGCAGCAAGACCGCGCTCAGGACGTAACAGCGCCTCCAGACGGATGGAGCCATTTCAGGGCGCGAGGAAAGATAATCTTCAACTTTATGTCGATAGAAGCGCCTTAACCAAAGGGCGAGATAGCGAGGCGGGCGATCGAGCAGAGGCAGAGCCGCGATGATCAGGAAGAAAATGATAATGGTAAATGCGCGCAAATAAGGCCGCCACCAAATCGCCAGCAGCAAGACAGCCAGGACGATCGACATGGCGACGTTGGCGAGCACGGAGCGGGGCCCCTGCGGACTCGGTGTCAGCCCTCTGGGTTGTATTGGCGCGTATGCCCGAATGCTCCAGACTGTCAGTAGAAAAGCGGCGTAAGGGACGGCGGCGCAAGCGATCAGGTTTTGCTCGCTGGGACCGGTGAAACCCAAAAACAGAAACAAGATGATCAGGAGGATGTAAGTAACAATCAGATATACATAAGTGCTCATGCGGGCGCGATTGGGCCATAACCACTCGGGTGCAAAACCGGGCCGGCGGATGGCGCACCAAATCACAATGGCTATGGAGGGTACCGCCAAAATCGCCAACAGCAAGGTTGCCACCATCGTCACGGCCTGCAGGTTGAGGGTGCGCACGTGGGTCAGATCCCTGTAGACAATAAGGGTCCATGGCGCCTGAGATACGCGCGTCACCGGCATCACGCGCGCCTGGTAATCGCTCCCAAGATATTTGATGGTCAGGGAGCGGCGAGTCGAATGGCCGAAGGCCTGGGCATAGAGTTGCTTGTTCCAATCCGTCTCCTGAAGGAAATTCTCGTGCAGGTTCTTGGTCTTATCGGCATGGAACAAGACGAGGCCAGTCTGGTCGAAGAGCGCGAATCCGTAACCGAAGGGCAGAATGGGGTCAATCAGGGAAAGGGGTTCGGCCGTCAGAAACGCGGAGCCCCCTTTCACGTCCGCTCGGATATCGGATTTGCGGAGTCCTGGATTGCACTCCGCGGTAGTCATGGTCATGGCGGCGAGGTATTCGAGCTTGTTGGGAGGCAGAGTCGAGTCGAAGTGAAAGGCCGGGGCCTGGTTATCGAGGTAGGTTGATTTCGGTTGCGTGTTGATACGCGTCCGAGACAGATCAATCATCGGGGTGAGATATCCGCTGGTACTCCACTTGACGATTTGCATGCCGTCATCATTCGTCCAGAACGCGTTGTTCACGTAATGGTACTTGTTCGCTGCGGGGGTGATCTCGGCTTCTTGGAGAGGCTGGCCGGCAGCTGTGGGCCTTCTCCTAATGACTTCAGGTCTGCCGTTCTCGATTAACTTGAGATCGTCCTTGAGATTGGACCCAGGGTTTGACACGTTACACCACTCAATCAGTTGTCCGCGCATCTCGCTTAGTTCTTCATGGATGTTGTTCGACAGAGAGTCGCCAAGATGCTGTAACTGCTGTTCGGTGTCATCGTTAAGGGGAAAGCCCACGGCGTTGAGCCCGGATAGAGTGAAGACGCTGGTCAGCAGAACAAGAAAGAGCGCCAGGAAGCCAAATTCGCGGAGGCGTAATCGCTCCCGCCGGTTGAGGAAAAGAACCTTCAGAATTGGGCCGCTCATCAGAATGGCAAGAAACAGGGCCATCAACCAGACCATGGATGTGGAAGAAATGGACAGGGCCTCCCACTCCAAAGTTTTGGAGGATCGGAGCCCGCAAAGGACCCACTCTTGTGCTGGTTCTTCCTGGGTTGCTTCGTCGTTGAAGACGTCGAGCAGCACTGGTTGAAGGAAAAGCTTGTAACGGGTACCGGCGAGCAGGACATCGGTTAAGTGAATGGGGTTTTTCCGCCACGCCTGATCCGAGTTCCGACGGACGGCACCGTGCCCGGCGCCCTCGCCGCGTCCGGACGCCGGCGGTGAGTGCCGCTCCCCGGGTTTGCCCGAGGGCTTTTCTGTGTCTGCGCCGCCTTCGTCTGAGTTCGTCTCTTCTTTGGTCTCTCCGGCACTGCTTGGCGGGTTGGCGGTTGGAACCTCGGGTTGGGCTTCGAGGAGATCGGTGAGAGTGGTGAACTGCGGGCCGGCCATATTGCTCTGATAGACAATGGTTCCGTCTTTTGAAACCAAAAGGATGTCATCAAAGGGCAGGGAGCCGACGAGAGGCGTTAGCACGCCGCTGAGTTCCAGTGAACCGACGTAATCTTTTCGACCGACGCGTTCTTTCTTTGAGTCTTCATGTCTCCGCGCGGCTAAGACTAACTCCCAGCGTCCGTTGCGTCGCTGCACCTTTAGTCTCGATCCGGACTTGAGCGGCTTGACGGGCGTTTCCTCGTCCTCTGGCAACTCGAAACTTGGCGCCAGGTACTTCAAATAGTCCTTCAGCGCCTCGCTTTCCATCTCGGCTTTCTCTTTCGATAAGTCCTCAATCCGGGGCACGACAAACTGCTTCAAATCCTCGTGCTTCCGGTTCGCCAAATCGGCGCTGAACTCAAGAATGCTGCCATGAATGGAGACCAGCGCCTGGACCTGGTCGCCCAGCACCGCAAGAGATCGAAAATTTCGGTTGATCAGATATTCGCGCTGCGCCGCGACGTAGACGAAGTAATAGACGCAGAAGGCGGAGGCCAGAACGGCGACAGTGATGACGGGAAGAACCCAGGAGGTCTTGGGTTTTACGCTGGGCTTCTCGGACTGAGAACTGGACTTTCGGCCTTCAGAAGGCGAACTGGCGTCAGAATCATCAGCCATAGTTTCCTCCCTCGACGGCAGGCGGGGGAGGTCTGCTTGAGTCGCGTGAGCATATACGGATCACATAATAATAGCTTAGCGCGACAACTGTCTGAGTTTTGTTACGAAATCCGGACAAGCAAACCAGTACCTTTCCAGAATTCTCATTTGCCTTGAGGGAATTCCCTCAAGAACGTCGCTCTTACAAGTGAGCGGGAAAAACTGCTCCGTCCAACCGCCGATTCAGAACGGAGTTCGGAGATCAAGGATCTCGGCTCCTGATTCAGCAATGGAAATCCGACCTTCGCGGTCATAAAAGAGGAACACCATGAACTTGGATCGCATCGCCCCGGGTCTCGATTTGGCCCTGCCGCCTTGCCTGTCGAATTCAGCGCCCGAGCAGGCCGACTACAGCTTCGAAATGATCGAGTATCCCGGGGACAGCTTCACGCAGCTGTTGGGGATCAACAATGGCGGAATCATCGCTGGCTACCACGGAGTGAAACCTAACAAGGGATTCATCTACGACGTGTGGACTAAGATCTTCATCGACGAGAACTTTCCGGGTCGGCGCAGACGCGGGTCACCGGGATCAACAATCTGGGCCGGATGTCCGGCGCTTATGTTACGACGAGCGGGAGGACGCTGGGCTTCACCGCCAAGGCGGGAGTCCACACTTTGGTGACGCTTCACGGGACGCCGTTTAACCGACTGTTGAGCCAGAACGACTTCGCGCAAGCGGCGGGGCATTACAACACTGAAACGGACGGCTCGGGAACGGACCACGCATATATCTATGACGAAGGCGGCGGGGTGTTTGAAACGTTCACGTTTCCGGACTCGGCGAGCGCGCAAGCGACGGGGATCAATAATCTGGGGGACGTTTGCGGATTCACCATCGATGGGTCCGGGAAAATGCATGGCTGGCTGCAGGTTTGGGGACGGGTAACGCAGTTCGATTTTCCGGGAGCCACGGCGACGCGAGCGCTGGGCCTGAACAATAAGGGCCAAGTGGTTGGCTCGTACACCGACAGTTCGGGCAATACCCACGGATTTGTCTACATGGTGAGCACGAAGAAATGGCAGTCGATCGACGATCCGAGTGGCATCGAGACTGTGGTCAACGGGATCAACGATAACGGAGTGTTGGTGGGTTTCTACGGGACTTTGCCCACCAATAGCGGATTCGTGGCTACTCCCCGGTAGTTGACGAGTCCCCCCATCGCAGAGGGTCGCCGAAGAGGCGGCCCTTTTCGTGTTGGAGAAAGAGAGATCACTGGGACCGCTGCTGCAGAAGCACCGGCCGCCGCGACCAGTCAGGGGCGCAGCAACGACTGGGAGGAAGTCTGTCGACAAGCCCCCACTGGGGCTAAAGCGTTGTGAGCTGCGGCTACGGGCAGTTCGACGGCTTCGAATCAAAAGGCTGGTCAGCGAGTGCGCGATATTTCACCAACTGACAGGAGGAATGAACAAGCCGAGTGCGTGGGCAAGAAAAGAGGCCGGACCCAAAGGTTGAGTCCAGCCGGAGTGGGCACCGATCGTAAGGGTCGAATGACGTACCGTCGCTAACCCATGACCGTGTTCGGTCTATTGAAACTAAGAGCAGCATACCCGCTGCGCGGTTCTAGTACTGGTCAATACTGCACACTTTCCGGGGAGAATGACAGCTGCCACCAAGGGTCATTGAGTGCAATCGCGATTTCTGGCCAACAATCCACGCGAATCACGGCCCATGGCTCCGTTTGTGCCTGCTTTCCGTCAAAAGTACTCAAGGGAACCATCAGGCTCTGGTTTCCGCCGTATCGATTCAACAAGTTGCGCAGCTACGCCGAGGGCCACTCAAATGCAACAGTTAAACCGAGCGAGCATCTTCTCCTCTTTCAGGTTCCCTGAAACTAAGTCAGCCATCTGAAGTTCTCTCCTCTTAGCGACTACAACCTTAGGAGGTTGATAATGTTTGCACGCAATATCTCTATCCATCTGAAATCCAATATGCTCTCCGATTACACGCGCGCTTTTGACAAAGACGTCCTCCCCTTGCTTCGTAAACAGAATGGCTTCAAGGATGAAATCACTCTGGCAGGCCCCGGCGGGGTTGATGTGACCACAATCAGTCTGTGGGAAAACAAGAACGATGCTGATACTTACAACACCAATACTTACCCGACAGTGTTGAAGACCCTGGCAAGATTCATCGACGGAACGCCCCAGGTGCACACCTTTGACGTTGTCAGCTCGACCTTCCAAAAGCACGCCGTACTAGCGTAGAGGACACTCTAAGTCACTTGGCACGAGGAGGCGGCTTTACCGTCGCCTTCTCGGATCGCCATGCGGGAAACAGAACGCAATCGAGTCCCGCTCTGTGGAAGACTTGGAGCATGGCGAAGAGTAAGTTTAAAATCATGAAACGAGAGAATAATATTCCTGTGCCTTGGCGCGCCGCCCCCAAGCCAAAATGCGGTGCGCATCGTGAGCGAATCTCTCTGCAATTAGATGCGACTCCTCTTGGCGCTGCAGTTCCTTCGATGATCCGTGCAAAGATGAGATGAAAAATTTCTGTCGCGCTGCAACTCGACGTTCCGTGCGTTGCCGGACGTGCTTTCTGACCTACCGACACAACAAGCTTCCAGCATCGATGGAGAGGTCCACTTACGCGCGCCGAATATACCATCCCAAGGAGAGCCGATGAAGAATGCTGACGAAGTTTTGCAGCAGAAAGAAACAGATCTTGCCCGTGTCCGTCACGAAATCGAGAGCCTGCGGATCGTCGCCCCTCTACTTTCGGACGAATTACTTTTCGAGGAACTGACTAAAGAGCATGCTAGATCACCAGAGGACGCATTGGAGGAGGGTTCAGAACAGGCGACCGGAACGGACGGACTGTTTTCCTCGATAAACCCTGCTCCGCGTACAGGATTTTGGAACACCCTTAAGCGGCAAAAGTAGCTCGTGCTCGGGCAGGTGTCACAGAGAACCTCCTCCGTCGCACAGGCTCGAACTTAATCGTGACCCCTTCCTCAATGGACCGGACACGCGCAGAACTGCTCAAGCGCTAACACGTGCCGAACCGCACCGAGCAATCGCCCTATGACTAAATTCCTGTCCAAAGATGGGCCACGGTAGCCTGCCGGGCCCCTGTTATACGACGGCAACTCTTTGCAGATTGACAGGGCAACAACCGGAGAGCAACGTAGGGTCAACGGTGAATCCCCCCGCGCAGATTACGGGGTTCGGAAATGGACTCTTCGGGGAGAAACAAAAGGCCCCACCCAAGGTGGCCTCTCTTCTAATCAAGTGTTAAAACGGAATTCAGGCCTTCGCCTTCAGGCGCACCACGCCCGCTAGACCCACTAGTCCCAGTCCTATGGCCAGCAGGCCGAGCGTCCCCTGTTCCGGCACGACAGTCTTGCATTGCGTTTGCCCCTGGCCACTCAACAACCCAATCGAGCCGCCAAAGGAGCCGGCCTTGACCGTCAGCTCTTCGATTTTTGCGGTAACGATCTCGCCGTTATACCATCTGCCGGCGACGGGCCCCACGAAACTCGCATGGAAAATCGTCCCGTTGTAAATCCCTCGCTGTTCATCTCCGGTGATCACAAAGGTGCCGCCATTGTTGAAGATTTCTTCGCCGTGCGGCCCCTGGACCACAACCAACTGGGAGCCGCCCAGGCTCATTCCTGCCCTGCTGCCACCCAGGGTGCCACCGCGATTGGTAAAGTCGATTGAGCTATCGGCCAACGACATCGTCGAAAGCGCCAGAACCACCACAACCATCGGTGCCGTTCGCTTCATAAGAAACTCCTCAAAATTTCGAGTAATTTACAAGGGCAGCCGATTGGATGTCTGGTCAAAATTGCACAGGTTGGAAACGCCGGGGATTGTGACTGCTAAACCCGCGCGGCGCGAGCTTCTGCACCATAGTTGTCCAAACCAGCCGTTTACACGCATTGAGCTCGTTGTGGAGCGGTGAAAGGATCACTCTTCCACCGAGATTCGTTATGGCCAGCAATCGAGGGGTCCGGTCCGCCGGAGGTTGTGGCGCAGTTCTTCTTTCGCCCCTACGGGGCTTGCTTCTTTCGACTTGCTGCCTTCCCACGGCTTACGCCCCTTCGACAAGCTTAGGCAAGGTGTGGGATTCATTCTTTCGCAGCCCTTCGACTGCGCTCAGGGCAGGCTTTCGCGGCCGGGGATCGTTGCGGTCAAGGGGGCTATTTTGCCCCGAAGACTTCCTTCAGTAACTCTGTGGTTTGGGCGGCGGGATTTTTGCGGATTTTGCTTTCTTCGATTCCGAGAACCAAGAAGAGTCCGTCGAGAGTTTTGTCGACGACGTATTTGTCGAGGTCGAACTCGCCGGCCAGAACGCTGCCGCCGGGGGCTTCTTTGATGACGCTGTCGTACTGCCGGACGACGCCGACACGCTCCAGGGAGCGATGGACGATGGGAGTGAAGGCGGCGGCGAGATCGGAAGAACTGGTGCTGCGGAAGTAGTCGGTGGCGGCGGTTTCATTTCCGGTGAGGATGCGGCGGGCGTCGTCGAAGGTCATCTTTTTGAGGGCGGCGAGAAAGATGGGCTTGGCCTGGGGGGTGGCCTGCTCGGCGGCCCGGTTCATGCCGATTTCCAGGTCGTCGACCTTTTCGCCCTGGCCCAGCAGGCGCATCCCTTTGCCGAGGGCCTGGATCTTGGGAGGCAGGAGAATGCGGATGTCTTCGTTCTTGAGAAATCCGTCGTGCTTGCCGGTGAGAGCGATGGCCTTGGCGGCGCTGACCTGGAGGGCCTCTTTGAGTCCGGCGATGATTTTTTCGTTGCTGAGGGGCTGGTCGAGTTGGGCGGTGGCCACGGCGGAGCAGAAAGCCAGAGCGATCGGGAGCAGGGAAGGGCGCAAGGAGTTTCTCATGGATAGTTGATTTTATCGCAGACGGGAGCCAACTCGGGAGCAGGGACAGGAACAGCAGATTCCTCGGTTGCCGTCGCATTCGCTCCGGCTGCCCTCGGAATGATAAGTACTCCTTTAAGGAGCCGAATCGATGATGTGCTTATCCGAGCGGGACAAAGATTTAGCAAATTTGTGACATTGTGCTGACAAGCCGAGGCGGGGTGCGGCCTAGCATCGGTGGGTCTAGTCAGAGGAATTGTGGTCTGCCTGCGATGAATTCTGACGTGCGGCCCTTCCCTATCCCTGAACTAGCAATTCAAAAGGAGATTCCACATGCTGCGTCGCATGAGTACGCTCGCCCTTGCCGTGGGACTCGCGCTGGTGTTTGTTTCCAGCGCGGCGATGGCACAGTATCAACTCACCAATCTCTCTTCGAACCAAGTAAAGCAAGCCCGCCACGACGACCCGCTGCTGGTGAATGGGTGGGGGCTGGTCCATGGACCGGGCTCGCCCTGGTGGGTCAGTGATAACGGGTCTGGGTGGTCGACCTTGTACGATGGCGGAGGGGTTCTGAATCAACACCTGAAGGTTTTAATCCCGACGGCGGGGGAGAATGGGCCAGGATCACCGACCGGGATTGTGTTCAATTCATCTTCCGATTTCCAGCTCGGAGGATGGCCGACCTTCTTCCTGTTCGCCACGCTGGACGGATCCATCACAGGCTGGGCGCCACAAACCAACTTTAACCAGGCGATCGTGGCGCCGCTGGTGAATGCGCCCAAAGGCGCGTCCTACACCGGTTTGGCGATCAGCAACAATGCTACGAAGAACCACTTGTACGCCGCCGACATTGGGACTAACACGGTGGATGTGTACGACGGGACTTTCAACCTGGTGATGCAGTTGACGGCTTCGAAAGTACCGGCGGGGTTCGCGCCATTCGGTATCCAGGACATCAACGGACAGGTGTATGTGACGTATGCCAGCGTTGCCGGGGGCGGCGGTGGCTACGTCGTGGTATTTGAAGAGGACGGGACGCCGGTGAATCAAGGGATGCCGTTAATCTCGAACGGGCCGCTGAACCAACCCTGGGGAATTACTCTTGCGCCTAAGAACTTTGGGCCGCTGAGCAACACTATTCTGGTTTCAAACAATACCAATCAGGGAACGATCAGCGGTTTCAACCTCAAAGGACAGTTTGTGGGCAGAATGAAAGACACAGCCGGCAATGTGATCAGGATCGATCAGCTTTGGGGGATCGCGTTCGGGGATGGGACGGGGAAAAACGGACCTGCGAACGCGTTGTACTTTGCGGCGGGACCGCACAACAATTTTGCGGGAACGTTTGGATCGATTGTGTTCAAGCCGTAGGGAAGACCTAAAACGGAGGTGACAGAGGCCGCCTGCGGGCGGCCTTTGTGTTGGCCGCGGGGGCTCAGTGAGGATACGTGAGAACCCGTGTCGTCCCGTTCGGCTAGCTCAGGGCAGGCTCTACAGGACTCGCCTATTTTTTCCGATCTCACTCGGCACTTCGGTGCCGGGCTTTCTCATGCCGCCGCTGCGCGGCTGGATCTTCGAGGGTTTTGGTTCACCGGTCTCCCCCTGGGGCTTTGGTTCACACCCACGCTCTCAGTGTCCCGCCGGGGCTTCCAGTTCGGTAGCGGCTTTTGCGATTGCGGCTGCCACATCTTCCAGAACTTTGGCCACGACCGGAACCTGGGCTTCGGCTTCCGTCCATTTTTTGGCGTCCATGTATTCACGGACGGCGGCGATGGGTTTGGCGCCGTAGCCGGTATAGGCGCCGGGGGCGTAGACCTGATGCTTGAACCACGGGCGCTCGGGGAGTCCGCGGTCGGTCAGGAAGGTGCGCTGGATTTTCAGAAGATCGGTGTTCACCGCATCCAGAACTTGCGGGGAGAGAGCGGGGGCAGCTTCGGATTGTAGCTTGGCGACGGCGGCCTGGTAGCGATCGGCGCTTTGTTTGATTGACTCGACTGCATTTTTCAGCGGGGCGAAGTTCATGTAGGGCGGATCGGTTTCGTGGGGCGGAGGGGCGGAAGTCTTGCGGGGATCTGCTATGGCGCTGAAGACTCCTTCTTTCAACTCCAGGTTGCGTTCTTTGATTTCGTCCTGCTTGTCCTTGAGAAGCTTCTCCAGTTCGGAGACGTACTTGGAGATGGTCTCGCCCATTCCGGAGTATTCGAAGGGGATCAGGTCGGCATCTGCGAGGCGCATGACCGTGGTGCCGCCGGTTTGTGCCAGGACGCGGCCGTAGGAGAAATCCGTGTCGATGAATTTAGTGTACCAGGAGAAATCGTCGTAGATGGAATGGTAGGCATCGGCGTCGTTCTCGCCGCCGTAGCCGATGTTCAGGGCGGAGATGCCGGCGTGATCGAGGAAGGAGGCGTAGTCGGAGCCGTCCCCGAGGGCGCCGATGGTTAGTTCGGCGCGTTTGCGAATCTCAGCGCGTTCTTCCTGGTTCTTGGCGTTGGCGATGCGAGCGAGACGAGCCCTTTGCCAGACGGGGATATTTTTCTCTGGATCTTTGAGTTCGCGAATCACGTCGTTGATGAGCTTCTCGAGGTCGTGCGAGCCGGCGGCGCGAAAAAAGCCACGGCCGTTGCTGTCGGAATTGATATAGGCGACGGCGTGCTTTTGCAGATCGTCGCCGTGAGTTTCGACCCACTCAGTTGAGCCGAGGAGTCCGGGTTCTTCTCCATCCCATGCGCAGTAGATGATGGTGCGCTTGGGGTTCCATCCTTGGTTGTGAAGGTCGCCGAGAATGCGAGCTTCTTCGAGGACGGCGGACATGCCGGAGAGTGGATCGTCGGCGCCGTTCACCCAGGCATCGTAGTGATTGCCGCGAATGACCCACTGATCGGAGGCGTCTGTGCCGTGCATGGTTGCGATGACATCGTTGACGGGCTTGAGATCCCAGTTCGACGCGACCTTAAGATGGACTTTGGCCGGACCAGGGCCGATATGGTAGGTGATGGAGAGCGCGCCGCGCCATTTTTCCGGAGCTACGGGTCCGTTGAGGGCGGAGAGAAGAGGCAGGGCGTCGGCGTAGGAAATCGGGAGCACTGGAATCTTGGTGATGGTCGGGGCTTGGCTGATGGGGAGGCGCTTGGCATCGGTGGTGGCTCCGACTCCAGGAGTGAGCGGGTCGCCGGGGTAGTCGGTATCCATGACGCTGCCGCGCTGGACGCCATCTTTGGGGCGCCAGCCGCCTCTGGGATAATCGTCGCCGTTAAAGTAGCCGTCGTCTTTGGGGTCGGAATAAATGATGCAGCCGATGGCGCCGTGCTCGGCGGCGACTTTGGGCTTGATGCCGCGCCAGGATTCTCCGTAGCGGGCGATGACGATGGCTCCCTTGACGGAAATTCCGAGGCGGTCGAGTTGTTCGTAGTCTTCGCGGAGGCCATAGTTCACGTAGACCAACGGTGCGGTTACGTCGCCATCAATCGAATACGCGTTGTAGGTCGGTAACTGCTCGGAGGTCTGGCTCGAGGTGGAATCGCCTGGGACGGCTGGTTCCTGGAGTTTGGCGCGGAATTTAGTTGGCTCTACTAGTTCGACGACTCTCTCTTTCGGAGTGGGGAAGAGGACCTGGAAGGTTTCGATGTGAGCGTCGAATCCCCAGGCTTTGAATTGGGAGAGGATCCAGTCGGCGTTGTCTTTGTCGTAGGGCGAGCCCACATGATGAGGGCGAGCGCTCATGCGGCGGTTGTTCTCGCGCAGGTTGTCGGGGACGATGGCGTCTTGAAACTTCTTCTCCCAGTCGCGCTCGGGCTTGGAGGATTGGGCGGTGAAGCCTGAGAGGTGGTCCTTTGCGGCTTGGGACCAGGTCAGTGGGGCGAGTAGAAGTACGATGCAGGGGATGAGGGAGCGGATCGGCTTCAAGGTGGGAGGCCTCCTGGAATGTGTCTTATTTTTGGCGAAGGGGAATTATAGAGCCTGGAGGGAATTTCTCCAGGCGCAAGAATCTCGGGGTGGTGGTCGATTCGGCTTGTGGAATCCCACGTGGGGTTGTGACCTAGGGGCAACGTGGAGCACGCGGGGAAAAGCAGACTCCTCCCCTTCCCTTCGGTCAGGGTCGGAATGACAAAGTGGAGTGGGGGCGGGTGTCGGGGGCGCGAGTGAACCGGCTTTACAAGCGTCCGCCGACACGCGAAAGACGGCCACTGGGGCCAAGGCCCGCATTGATTCGATGTCGGTAATGCAGCCCTGAAGCGCCGCTTTTCCACAGATCCTGTTGAGGATTGGGGGCGGGTGGGCTTATTGTGTTGTACTCCGGAGGGAATGACCTTGCGAACTACCAGACTCGTTGTTCTTGTCGTGTGCCTTACCAGCTTAGTGTGGGCGCAGAAACAACAGACGAAACCGAACTCTGAGGCGGCGCAGAAGCAGGCAGAGCCGCAGAAGGCGGGGGAGGCCGCGGGTGCTGCAGCCTCAACCAGTGCTGACGCCGACAAGGATGAGAACGAGTGGCAGGGTCCGTTTCGGGGGATGCAGTACCGGTTGGTCGGGCCGTTTCGAGGCGGGCGAGTAGTCGCGGTGGCGGGCGTGGTGGGGCAGGATGACGTCTATTATTTTGGCTCGACGGCGGGCGGTGTGTGGAAGACCACGGATGGCGGTCTCAACTGGAAGCCTCTTTTCGATAAGACCAAGGACGCTTCGCCGTCGATCGGAGCGATTGCGGTTTCGGAGTCGGACCCCAATGTGATTTACGTGGGGACGGGAGAGGCTTGCATCCGCGGCAATATTGTTGGCGGGAACGGAGTGTACAAGTCGATCGACGCTGGGAAGACTTGGAAGGCGGTGGGACTGAGCGACACGCACGCCATCGGGCGGCTGATCATTCATCCCAAGAATCCCGACGTGGTGTTTGTGGCAGCTTTGGGGCATCCGTTTGCGGACAATGAAGAGCGCGGGATTTTTCGCACGCTGGATGGGGGCAAGACCTGGGAGAAGGTTCTTTATAAGGACGCGAAGAGTGGGGGCATCGATATTACGTTCGATCCCAGCAACGCCAATATTCTTTTCGCAGCGCTGTGGCAGGCGCGGCGGACGCCGTGGAGCATGGATAGCGGCGGGTCCGGGAGCGGGCTCTACCGGTCGATCGACGGCGGGACTACGTGGAAGGAACTAAAGGGTCACGGGCTGCCGGAAGGGATTCTGGGGAGAATTGGAGTCACGGTATCAGGCGCGAATCCTAACCGCGTGTGGGCAGTGGTGGAAGCCGAGAAGGGCGGGATCTATCGGTCTGATGATGGCGGCGATTCCTGGCGGCTCATGACCGACGATCATCGGTTCCGCCAGCGGGCTTGGTACTATTCGCACATTTTTGCCGACCCGAAGTCGGCGGAAACGGTGTACATCCTGAACACGGGCGCGTATCGCTCGAATGATGGGGGCAAGACCTTCAACCAGATTCGCGCCCGCATGGGGATAATCACGCGCTGTGGATCGATCCTACGAATCCGAAGCGGCTGATGAATGGGAATGATGGCGGGGCGACGATCTCGACCAATGGCGGCGAGAGTTGGAGCACCGTTTACAACCAGCCCACGGCGCAGTTCTACCACGTGACGACCGACAACCAATTCCCTTATTACATGTATGGCGCTCAGCAGGACAACTCTACGGTTGCGATCGCGAGCGCGAGCGCGAACGGCACAATCGACCGGCCGGACTGGTACGACGTGGGCGGGGGCGAGAGCGGGTACATCGCGCCAGATCCTATGGACCCGCTGATTGTGTATGCCGGTTCGTACGGCGGGGAAATCACGCGTCACGATCAGCATACGCATGAAGAGCAATCGATCAATCCGTGGCCGGTGAATCCGATCGGGTGGGCGGCGGCGGACGTGAAACATCGCTTTCAGTGGACGGAGCCGATTGTGTTTTCGCCGCACGATCCCAAGACCCTGTACTTTGCGGGGGAAGTGCTGTTCAAGACGACCGATGGCGGGATGAGTTGGACGATTATCAGTCCGGACCTGACGCGCAACGATAAATCGAAACAGGCGGCTTCGGGAGGGCCGATTACCAAAGACAACACGGGCGTCGAAGTCTACGACACGATTTTCTCGGTGGTCGAATCGCCCGTGCAGAAGGACTTGATCTGGGCTGGGACGGACGACGGACTCGTGCAGCTTACCCGCGACGGCGGGCAGAAGTGGGAGAACGTTACGCCCAAGCCGATGCCGGAGTGGGGCACTGTGAGCATGATCGAGGCTTCATCGCACGATGCGGGGACGGCGTATATCGCGGTCGAACGGCACAAGTCGGATGACTTCGCGCCTTACGTGTTTAAGACGACCGACTTCGGAAAGAACTGGACGAAGCTGGTGACGGGACTTCCGGCGAACGATTACGTACATGCGGTGCGGGTCGATCCGCGGCGTCCGGGACTGCTTTTCGCAGGGACGGAGCAGGGTGTGTATGTTTCGTTCGATGACGGCGGGCACTGGCAGGCGATGCAGATCAATTTGCCGGTGGTGCCGGTCAACGACCTTGTCGTCAAGAATAATGACTTGGTGGTGGCGACCCATGGGCGCAGTTTCTGGGTGCTGGACGACATTACGCCGCTGGAGCAGTACGAGGAGGCGATCCCGCAGCGGGACGCGCATTTGTTCAACCCGGCGGCGGCGAATCATACGGTGTTTCGAGGGTCATTTCTTGCCGCTCTTGGAGCGGGAGGCAATGCGGGCAAGAATCCTCCGGGGGGCGCGGTTATTGATTATTGGCTGAAGACTTCAATCAAGAAAGACAAGAAGGAAGGTTCGGGAGCCGGCGCCGATGCGACGCAGGCGAAGGCGGAAGCAGGGAAGGGCGAAGAGAAAAAAGAGGAGGCTCCGAAGATTACGCTAGAGATTCTCGATTCTTCCGGGAAGGTGATCCGGAAGTATCCCAAGAAAGAGGAGCCGGCCGGGGAGGAGGAAAGCTTCTTCACACGCGGCCGCGGCGACGGCGACCTGCCAGCGGCGGCCGGTCTGAATCGCTTCGTGTGGGACCTGCACTATGAAGGAGCGACCAAAGTGTCGCACGCACCGCTTTGGGGCGGCAGCACGGACGGGCCCGAAGCGCTGCCGGGCACATATCAGGTGCGGCTAACGGTGCTGGGGAAGAGTTATACGGCGCCGGTGGAGATCAAAACCGACCCGCGGCTGAAGGTGAGTCAGGACGATCTCGCCAAACAATTCGATCTGCTGCTGAAGATCCGGGATAAGCTCACGGAGACCGACGATGCCATCATTCAGATTCGCGATCTGCGTGATCAGATGACGGCGCTGAACAAGCGGCTCAAGAATGATCCGCGGGAGAAGGCGATTGCCGATGCGGGTAAGGCGCTGGACAAGAAGATGACCGAAGTGGAGGAGGCGCTGATCCAGACCAAGGCCAAGAGCGGGCAGGATGTCCTCAATTTTCCGGTGCGGCTGAATAATCACCTGGTCGCGCTGAGCGGCGTTGTGGAGAGCGCAGACACGGCTCCGACCAAGCAGTCGTACGAAGTGTTCGACATGGTCAGCAAAGACGTCGATGAACAGTTGGCGAAGTGGAAGGCGATTGTGGCGACCGACTTGGCGGCCTACAACAATCTGGTGAAGGATAAGGAAGTTCCGGCAATCATGGTGACCCAGCCGGAGGTGGGGAAATAAGCGGGAAGAAGCCGAGGACCGACGCTGAAGACCCGGCGTTCACAGAGCGCCGGAGTGTGGTCGCTGAATCGAGGGGCCATTCTGCCGCATCGAAAAGAGGGTGACGGAATACCTGAAAAAACTCGAAGCTGAAGTATCCGCATGGGCGGATGTGTCGGTACATCCGCATCGTTTTGGCGGCAGGGAATTCGTCTTCGGAAGCGCAGAAGTCGGACATGTCCACGTTGGCGGAATCGTCGATGTACCGTTTCCGCGCGCAGTTCGTGATGAGCTCTTGGCGGAAGGTCTGGCGGAAGCGCATCACTGGGTTCCCGATTCCGGTTGGATCACGTTTCGCATTCGGAGCGAAAACGACCTCAAGCATGCGCTTTGGCTGATGCGGCTGTCTTACCTACGATATGCGCTGAAGACGGCGAGCGATCCTCGGGGGCTGTTGGGGCAAGAAAGTGAGGAACTGCGATTGAGCCCGCAGTTCAAGTCCTTGCTCGAACCGTTCGTTCCGCGAACGGCAGGCCACGACCCGGGAGAACCCAGCACGACCTAGAAATTCAGAGAGGGTCCACGGCCCGTGTTGATGCGGTGCAGGCAGAGGATTGAGTGTGGCCTTCGCCAGGCGCTGGGGTTATAATTTCGTCGAAAACCTGAGTTGACTCTTATGTCTCCGCGTCGTGAGTCCAAGAGCTCAGGCAGAATTGCACGACCGAAGCGAAAAACGCGGCGTTCCGCAACCTCGCGCAAAGCCTCCAAGAGCCAGCAAACGTTCACGCCAGACGCGTTCCTTGCCAGCATCTGCGAGGGCGGGAAAGCCCTCCTCTTTGCGAAGAAGAGAGCCATCTTTCAGCAAGGCGCCGCCGCGGACGCAGTATTTTATCTCCAGACGGGCAAGGTCAAACTCAGCGTGGTCTCCAAGACCGGCAAGGAAGCCACGATCGGAATATTGAGTGAACGGAGTTTCTTCGGCGAGGGGCTCGCTGGCGGGCCAAACTCTCCGCATGTGCTCCGCGACCGCGTTGACGGATTGCGCAGTGGTGCGAATTGAGAAGGATGTCATGATGCAGGCGCTGCATCGGGAGCACGAGTTTTCCGGTCTGTTTGTGGCGTACTTGCTGGCCCGCAATATCCGTTATGAAGAGGACCTGGTAGACCAGTTGTTCAATTCCAGCGAGAAGAGACTGGCCCGTGTGCTGCTGTCGCTCGCTCATTTTGGCAAGGAAGGGGTGCCGGAGACCGTGGTTCCAAAGATCAGTCAGGAAACGCTGGCAGAGATGGTGGGCACCACTCGATCGCGGGTGAGCTTTTTTATGAACCGCTTCCGGGAATTGGGATTCATTGATTACAACGGTGGGCTGGCCGTTAACAGTTCACTTCTCAACGTCGTTCTGCACGATTAGCTGACGGGAGTGTGTGTTCCCGCTCATCCCTCCGCGGGCCAGGGAGCGGCAAGGAGGTTTTCGGGATGCGGGACCGGCAAGGCCTGATCTGATCCTGCCTAACCGGCGCATTTCCTCCAGCAAGTGTAGTGCGTGTTGCGCGCGGTCATGAACGTCCTCGGAATACCATGAAGGGGCGTACTCATCCAGCAGTTCGCACAGATCGGCAAAGACTTCGATCGCTTTTAACTCGATCTCTGCAGTTTGTTCCGCGGTCGTTGCCGCGTTGATTGGTTTGTCCATCTGCGCAATCCCAATTCAACGGAAGGACGCTGATTCACTTGTTCGGCCGCGAACGCCCACGCGTCCGGCACAGCTGCAATTGAGCAGGAATCTTACATGCGAGGCAGAGCGCGAGTCTGTTCAAAAGTGCTCAGTTTTGGAAATTGGTGGGAACAGGTGGGGGAATCCGTTGACCGCATCGGCGGGAGTCCGGTGTCGTCCCTACGGAATCTGTGTCGCAGCTTTTCCTCCGCCCCTTCGGGGCTTTTTCATTTTCCACTTTCGGCCCAGGGCTTACGGCCTGGGGGTTATTCTTGCGCCGCTTCGCGGCTAGACACGTAATTTTGGCTTTCGCAGCGTCTTCTATGAGACGGCTGATGGTGTCAAGATAAATTTGGTTTGGCTATTGGTTTTGAAGTTGTTTTTCCTCTTGTCAGAGGGTTTTGGGTGTTGCCGTTGCTTTTGTCTTTTTCTCGATCGATTCATCTCGGGCTTCTATTCGCACTCTTGGTGAGCCTGTTGGCTGGTGCATGTTGGTGTCCGATACCGATGAAATGGGCGCTGCTGTCTAAAGCGCGGTCTCTGAGGACCCAGCCGCTGAGCGCAGTCACCGCAACACGAGATTGACAAACGCAACTTGCAAAACCGCTCTCCTCCTGGTTTCAAAATCTTTCTGCTGACGACTAGCGTACTTTAAACCGGAACGGCTGAGCCTTGTGCCACCGACTGCGGAAAGGCTTGATAGACCTGGTTCGTGCGCCACATGCAATGCAGGATCACTGCCAGCTTACGAGCCACGGCCACCAGAGCGCGCTTTTTCCCACGTTTGCCGCCACTGGCTGCCAGTTTTAATCCCCAACGACGCAGCGCCGAATCCGGTCCGAAGCGCCCCAGCAGGTAATGCGCCGACTGCATCAGTAAACACCGCAAATAGGTGTTCCCCGTCTTGGTAATGCGGCATTGAGGATCGTATTCGCCCGATTGCTTCTGCCGCGGCCTCAATCCCAGAAAGGCTCCTGCCGAGCGACTGTGGGCCACGGCTTGCGCTCCGTCCAGAGTCAACCCATAGGTCGCCGCCACCAGCGGCCCCACTCCGGGCGCGCTCCGCAGGATCCGAATCTCAGGATACTTCTTCGCCAACGCTTCCACCTGCTGATCCATGCGAGCAATCTGCGCGTTCAAACTAGCCACCTGTTCCAGCAACGGACCGATCATCCCCGCCAGTTCCGCTGGCAACCTCGGCTGGACCTGAGTGGCGAAACTCTCGCTGCTGCAGGTCGGCAGCCGCCCTCCGCTGCTCTTGACCAAGCCCCGTGCCGTGTTGATGATCATCGTCCGCGCCCGCACCAGCGTGGCTCGCGCCTGAATCAAAGTCAGATCTTGCTGTCGCTCGGCGCTGCGATGCCGTACCGCGAACAGCAGCCGCGGATCGAAATGCGCCAGTCGCGCCAACTGCTCGGCATCCCGGTCGTCATTCTTCGATTCGCTCCCTGTGATCGATTTCAACTTGCGCGCATTGCCCACCAGCACTTCATGTCCCAGTTCCTTCAGCAAGCGGCTGATCCACGGCGAGTGCGTACCGCATTCCATCGCCATCCGCATCCCCTCCTCACCTTCGAAATGCTGCTGGAAGGCACTGTCCTGCGTCTTGATGCGCCCAGTCTCCACCACTTCTCCCTCGTGATTGAGAATGCAATAACTGCTGCAACGGTCTCCGAGATCGATTCCCACGGTCCGACTCGGCTTGTTCGTTACCTTCTGCACTTTGCTATGCTTCTTCATTGGCTGGTCTCCTTTGCACCTTTGAGTGCGTGCGGACAGCTTAGCTGTTCCGCGAGGCCAGCCGTCTCATTCCATCTACAGAGGCGACAGTTCATCTTCCTTTTCTTCTTTTTTGCCGGTGGCGAGCCTTCTCTCGAGGAACTCGCGGGCCAGGTCTTTGCCTCCGAGGCCGAAGGCAATGGCCATGCCGAGCATGACCGCTCCGAACACGGTCCCGAAGGCCATGAGCATCGTCTGCTCGGCAACTCCCAGGACTTCGAACATCATGGAGAGAGCGAAGATGCTGATGATGATCCGGACTGAAGCACTCAACAGTCGCGACGATCTGAAGTTTGCATTGACCGCGGCCAGCAGAGCGGCGCGGGAGAAAAAGCTGGCGGCCAAAGAACCGAGAAAGAGAATCACCAGGGCCACACACAGGCGAGGCAGGAAGAGGAAGAATCGCGAGGTATATTCCTCCAAACCCACGATGCCGAGTACGCTCACGCCCAGGAGGATGAAGCCGACCCAGGCAACCCAGAAGACAAACCGGCTGAGCAATTCGGTGGAGGAGGGTAATGCTGCCTGGTTCAGGAGTGCGGTGGCGCCTGCGCTCTCGGAGAGCTTGGAAAATTTTGTCACGCGCAGGATGCCGCGCACGATGACCTTCAACAGGTAGGCAATCACCCATCCGATGAAGGCAATGATCAGCATGACGACGGCACGTGGCAGATAGTGGGCAAAGCCTCGGGCCAGTTCCTGCAAGGCATTGGTCAATTCCGTGATGATGATTTCCCGCATTGGCGCCTCACTTTCTATCTGCCCAGACTTCGAGCAGGTAGGGCTTTAGTCGTTCGAACTCGCCACATAGAGATTCCACACTGGTCTCCATGTTTTCATCATGGTCATCTTGATTTTCGAGCAAAAAGGCTAGAGCCCGCCCGCGATAGAGCGGAACCAGGGCCTGCACGATGTGGTCACGACTGATAACGGATTTGTGATAGGAAGCCGCGAACTCGAAGACGGTCCTGGCCCACAAGTCCGCGGGGTAATGAAAGTCGTTGCTATCGAGAGCGGCGATGGTTTGCAGCTCGGAAAGGGTGGATGGCGAGAGGATGGACCGGAAAACAGGTTCCAGTTGACCGACGCCGGTCGCGAACATCTCGCGCAGGCGCTCGCGGTCTAATTTAACCGGCTCCAGCGCAAGGTCTGATTGCGTGCCGAGAGTAGGCACAGTTTCAGAGGCGGCGATGGTGCTCCAAAGCGGAAAAGTACGATCGAGCGAAAAGAACAGGGCGCCCACAGTGCGGCGCATGGCGGCAACCAGATCGCTAGCACTTCGATCTTGAGCCTTTGTACCGAGGAAAGACTGGCAAACCCGATATTTTCCGGTGATAGCGGCGATGGTGAGGCAGATTTCGGCACCGGTTCTGCCCCACTCGTCGTTCCACACGTCGTTGGTCAGGAAATCGGTGGCCAGGCGGCCGGAGATGGCGAATTCCGAGGCGTAGGGCTCGCGCACTCTGGATCCGTAAACGGCGCGTGTCATGGGATAGAGCAGATTCCGCATGAGGACGCCTTCGAATTTCTGCCGGCGATAAACGGGCGAAACCAGGTCGAAGTGGTCGTCGTAGACAGGTCGGGCCAGGCGCTGGAGCCAGTCCGGTTCTATGGTCGCGGAATCGGGTGAGACGACCACACAGGTTTGGGCGCGCAGCAGGTCGGCGGCGGCGAGAATGGTCCGGAGGGCGGTGCCGGGCTCCGGAGTACGCGCATACTGAGTGCTGATGGCGTGTAGAGTACGGAGCGTGTATACCTTGGAGGCTCGCCACACGTCATCGATGGAGGCGCCGGTCACCAAATCGGGAGTGCCATCTTGCGATCCGCCATCGGCGTTAATGATTACGACCCGTTCGCGGGGAAAGCACTTGAGAATGCCGGCCTGAATGGCGCGGACGACGGGCTCGATGGTTTTGGCATTGTTATGGGTGGGGAGGCCGACCAGGATGTCGACTTCGCCGACGTTGATGAGTTGGCGAAGGAAATCATCGGTCAAAAGTGTTTCTTCCGCCAAATCATCCTCCAGTAGCGGGTTTCAGCGCAGCTGTTGGCAGCTTTTCTTTCGCCCCTTCGGGGCTTGTTCATCTTCCACATTTTCACCCGCGGCTTGCGCCGTGGGCTTTATGCTTTCGCCGCCCTTCGACTTCGCTCAGGGCAGGCTTTAGCGGCTGAACCATCGCCCCTTCCACTTTTCTGAGCGACCTGGGTGATTTCAGATCCGGCGCAGGCGGAACCAGTAAAACTGGTATGGGCCCATGGTTAAAAGGTACGGCAGATCACCGACGCGGGGGAAAATATTTCGCCCGAACATCTCAATCAGAATATTTCCTTTGTAGCGATGCAGATCGAGTTCGACGGCTTGCGCGGCACTGGACAGATTGTTGACCACCAAGATCGTCTCCTTGCCCAATTGCCGGACGTAGGCCAATACGCGGTGATTGGCGGGAAACAGAAACTCGATCGAGCCTGCGCCGAAAACGGGACTGGAACGGCGAATGGCGATGATGCGCTTCATCCAGGAGAGCAGCGAATTTTCGTTGCGTCTTTGGGACAAAACGTTTACCGCCTGGTAGCCAAATACCGGGTTGAGAATCGGTGGTGAGTAAAGCGCCTCGGGATCAGCCGCTGAGAAACCTCCATTCCAGCCCCCGCTCCACTGCATGGGAGTGCGTACCCCGTTGCGATCGCCGAGGTGGATATTGTCGCCCATGCCGATCTCATCTCCGTAATAAATGATGGGAGTGCCGGGCAGAGACATCAGCATGCCATTCATCAATTCGACGCGCCGACGATCACTGTCGAGCAGAGGCGCGAGGCGCCGGCGGATGCCCAGATTCAGGCGCATGGTTTTATCGCGGGCATAGATGTCATACATGTAATCGCGTTCCATGTCGGTGACCATTTCCAGAGTCAATTCGTCATGGTTGCGGAGGAAGAGGCACCACTGACAGGAGGGAGGGATCTCGGGCGTCTGTTGCAGAATTTCTGTGATTGGCTTGCGGTCTTCCAGGCGCAGGCCCATGAACATGCGAGGCATCAGCGGGAAGTGGAAGGCCATGTGGAATTCGTCGCCATTGCCGAAGTAAGGACGAAGATCGGCGGGCCACTGGTTGGCCTCGGCCAGCAGCATGGTGCCGGGGAATTGTTCGTCGACTTTCTGGCGCAGTTCGCGGATCACCTCGTGGGTTTCGGGAAGGTTCTCGCAATTGGTCCCTTCGCGCTCGATCAGGTAGGGGACCGCGTCCAGGCGGAAACCGTCGACTCCGATTTCCAGCCAGAATTTCATCACGTTCCACATCTCCTCGCGAACCGCGGGGTTGTCGTAATTCAGGTCGGGCTGATGACTGAAGAAGCGATGCCAATAGTAGGACTTGGAGACCGGATCCCAGGCCCAGTTCGACATCTCGGTATCAAGAAAGATGATTCGCGTTCCGCGATAGGCGGTGTCGGTGTCGCTCCACACGTACCAATGACGTTTTGGGTTGTCGAGAGAACTCCTGGATTCAAGGAACCAGGGGTGCTGATCGGAGGTGTGGTTGACGATCAACTCGATGATCACGCGGATGCCACGGTCATGAGCGATGGAGAGGAAGTTCTTGAAATCTTCCAGGGTTCCGTAGCTGGGGTGGACTGATTTGTAGTCGGAGATGTCGTAGCCGTCGTCGCGCAAGGGAGAGGGGAAAAAGGGCATCAACCAGATGGCATTGACGCCGAGTTCCTGCACGTAATCGAGTCTCTGGGCTAGGCCCTGAAAATCGCCGATACCGTCGCCGTTGCTATCGGAGAAGGCGCGCACATGAACCTGATAGATAATTGCGTCTTTGTACCAACCGGGTTCGCGCTTCAGGGTCAAACGTATTCCTCCGAGTAGAGGCTGGCCGTGGGGGGTCAGCGTAAATAGGATAGCAGTGCGCGTGGCGATCGTCCGTTTTGCCGCCAGCGGGAGGTTTCGAGCAGCGACTTTTTGGTGCACTTCTGATTCTGTAACTTTTCGGAGTTTTCAGTCTGCAAGGGTGCGGCGGCCTGATACACTTACTCCCTAGTTGTGGACGTTGGTATTAATACCCTGCGGACAACAAACTGCGGTTTAGGCTCAGCACGACACCCGGCGCCAGGAGATCCTCGCGGCAGCCTCGGCACCAAGGTCAGTTCCTGGTGAATCGGGAGCTCGCCCAATGCAGTTGGGGAAGAGCCCGTTTCGATAAAGACGACCGGAGAGCAATGACGTGCGACTACTCAGCGTTCGCCTAATCCTGTCCTTAATCCTCGCCATTACCCTGGTATCGCTTCTCTCCTCTTACAACCAGGTGCTGGAGGAGAAGCGGAGCCTGCGGGGCGACCTGGAGCACCGTGCGGCGGTGCTGGCCGAAAGTCTCGCGGGGAACGTCGGTCCCCATCTGGAAAATGGATCGGTCAAGAAACTTCAGGGGATTGTTGAGCAATTCAGCAATCGAGAGCGCCTGGCAGGAGTGGCGATCCTAGATACAAAGCTGCAGCCTATCGCACAGTCAGCCGGGTTGGCGCAGCGGCTGCAAGCGCAACCACCTGCACTAGCCCAGGGGATTGCTCAGAACCAGATACAGAGTGTATTTGTGCGCACCACCAAGGGCCGCCTGCACGTTTACGTGTTGCCCCTGCACCAGGGCGGGGAATTGGCGGGTGAGTTGGTCATTGTGCATGACGCCAGCTACATTGATGCGCAAATCGCTCGCGTGTGGCGCGATACATTCTTGCGTGTGCTGGTGCAAGTGTTTCTGATTGTGCTGATCACGGTGCTGATTGTCCGGTGGAGCATAGCCGGGCCCATCGCGCGGGCAGCGCAGTGGATGCGAGCCTTACGGGCGGGCAAAGTCGCGCCGCCTTCGGCCGCCATGTCGGAGTCGGACTTGCTGCGACCTCTCACTCGCGAGATGGCGAGCATTGCCGAGAGCCTGGCTGCGGCGCGTCTGGCGGCGGAAAGAGAGGCCAAGCTGCGCGAGGCTTCAGAATCGTATTGGACCGCGGACCGGCTGTCGGTACATGTGCGCAGCAAATTGGGCGCCAGCCAGCTTTTTGTGGTCTCCAACCGTGAGCCCTACAGCCATGTGCATCGCGGCAAGTCGGTGGAAGCCATGGTTCCTGCGAGCGGCCTGGTCACCGCGCTGCAACCAATCTTGTGTGCTTGTGACGGCACCTGGATCGCGCACGGCAGTGGGGACGCCGACCGTGAGACGGTGGATGGGCATGACCGCCTGCGAGTTCCGCCAGAGGAGCCCAAGTACACACTACGCCGGGTCTGGCTGACAAAAGAGGAAGAGGAAGGCTACTACTACGGTTTTTCGAACGAAGGAATCTGGCCGCTTTGCCATATCGCGCACACCCGGCCGATCTTTCGCGACGCCGATTTTGAGCACTACCGCCAGGCCAATATGAAATTCGCGGAAGCGGTGTTGGAAGAAATGGCAAACACCGAGCGGCCTGTGCTTCTGGTGCAGGACTATCACTTTGCCTTATTGCCGGCGTTGATCAAAAAACAGCGGCCTGATGCGCGGGTCGCCATTTTTTGGCACATTCCGTGGCCGAGTTCTGAGAGTTTTGGAATTTGTCCATGGCAGCGGGAATTGCTGGATGGGCTGTTGGGCGCGGACCTGATCGGGTTTCACATTCAATCGCACTGCACCAATTTTTTGCAGACGGTCGACCGCACACTGGAGTCACGCATTGACTGGGAGCACTTCACGGTAAACCGTGAGGGGCATTCCACGATGGTGAAACCGTTTCCGATCAGCGTGGAATTTCCTGATCCGCCGGGTGCGGGAGCCGAGGATTCTCCCTATGAGGACCGGGTGGCGTTGCTGCGGGAGTTGGGAGTTGAGGCTCTATTTCTTGGGGTCGGAGTCGATCGCGTCGACTACACCAAGGGAATACTGGAACGTTTTCTCGCGATCGAGCGGATGCTGGAGAAGAACCCGACCTATCAGGGGAAATTTACTTTTGTGCAGATCGGCTCGCCGAGCCGAACCCATATCAAGCGCTACCACGACTTGCTGGCCGATGTGGAGGCAGAAGCGGAGCGCATCAATTGGCGCTTCCAGACGGGAAACTGGAGGCCCATCGTTTTTATCAAGAGACACTGCAGCCATAAGGAAATCTCGCGCTACTACCGGGCGGCCGACCTGTGCTTGGTGACTGCTTTGCACGACGGGATGAATCTGGTAGCCAAGGAGTTCATCGCCGCCCGTCATGACGAACAGGGAGTGCTGATCCTGAGCCGCTTTACGGGTGCGGCGCGCGAGTTGCTGGATGCGGTGCTGGTGAATCCGTATGACACCGAGCATACGGCGGATACCATCAGGGCGGCGCTGGAGATGCATACGGAAGAAAGGACCGCCCGTATGCAACGGCTGCGCAAGCAGGTCAGAGAACAAAATATTTATCGCTGGGCGGGGAGCCTGATCGGTGAACTGTGCGGGGTCCGTCTCGACGTCTCGACGAGAACCCAGACGGCGGAGCGGGCCACCGCCTCTGCGGTTCCATGACGCGTTTGGTCGGGTGCGAACAACCTCGCGTGCATCACCGGAATGGCGCGATATACCACGTGTAGTAAGTCCCCACACCGGTTAGCACGACAACAGACCAGAGCATCAGTTCCGCCCGCATCCAGCGCTTCCAATTTTTGAAGCGTAATGACTGGGGAAGAACGCGCGTGCCTGCGACGATGACGATATAGAGTCCCAGCAGCTCAGCCATTGATCCAAAAATCGCATGGATGGTGGCCGCCGCGTAATACCACTTATGGACGCCCTTAGGAAGCGCTGGAGTAACTTGCTGGTGGAACGAAGGCCACATCACTAACCCGACCATCCCAAGATTCAAAAGCAGCACGGTCGTTTGGCAAATTCCATGAGCTGCGTAGCGTTTTCGTCTCGCGAGAAGAGCCCCCGCGACTAACGCCCCTCCCATGAGGAACTGCAACACGAGGTTTAGATCCGCCTCAAACGTGGCGCCTGTGCCGAGGAATCCCTGAATTGGCAAAAAGGCCGCCATCATCAGCTCCTTACCAGTGTCTATGCTTCTCAATTGGAAGGCGAGTGATGCTGTGCAGCCGTCCTGGCTCGTTGTCCCTGCTGACGTACTCGGTCAACAGTTGGCGAAGCTGCCGTGTCTCACTGCACCACAATCTTGCCAGTCATTTTCGGGTGGATCGAGCAGTAGTAGGGATACGCTCCCGCCTTGTCAAACGTGAAGGAGAACTTTTCGTCCGTATCCCGTACCTTGGACTTGAAGACACCGTCTGTGCTGACCACCGTGTGGGGGATGTCGTCACGGTTTGTCCATGTAACCGTCGCTCCGACAGGAATCGTGAGCGTCTGCGGGCCAAAACTGAAATTGTCGATTTTCACTTCCGCGTTTGCCGTTTCGGGCTGGTCATTCGCCTTAAGGCTCGACGATCCCGCGAACAGCAGCATCGCAATCATCATTGGCACGGCCAAAACTGCAAACCACATATTTCTCTTCGTCATTTTTCTGTTCCTTTCTAGCTCTTGATCTTGTTGGCCCTGTGGCAATCTATCCAAGGGTTGAGTCAACTAACGCCAGGGAATGCTGGCCCAGGACGTAATTCACATCGGTAATTCCCAACAGACTGCGCAGTTGCTCTGCCGGCACTTTCATCGGTCCGGGAGAATCGGCCTTGCCTGGCTGCGGTTGTGGAAATGCCGTCGAGGTCGCGGTATGGAAGGTCACGTTGCCTTCCACCTTTTGCATGATCTGGTGAATGTGCCCGTTCAGCACCGTCACGGAGCCGAACTTCTTCAGGTAGGCCAGTGCTTGAGCGCTGTCGTCGGTGCCCCAGCCCCACTCCGGGTACACTGCCCACAGCGGTATGTGCGCGAATACCACGATCGGCGTGCTGTGTTTCAGACCTTTGACATCTTTTTCCATCCATTCGAGTTGCTCACCGCCCAGCGAGCCAAGCCCACCAGACTTCAAATTCAGCACGTTTACCAGCCCGATGAAATGCACGCCCTTCTTGTCGAAGCTGTACCAGCCCGCCCCCTTGGCGTTCTTTCCGTACCGTTCGAGGTACGATTTGCCGTTATCGTCGAGCACGTCGTGTTCGCCGGGCACGAAGAATACGTCTTTCGCGCTTGCGCTTTTCAAAATCTGATCGACGGTGTCGAACTGCTCCGGTTTCGAGAGATGGCTGATGTCGCCTGTATGCAGCAGAAACTCTGGTGGCGTCGCCAGCCCATTGATCTTGTCCACCGCGACCTGCAGGGTCGCTGCCACATCCGGATTCGCAGGCTTGTTGAATCCCATGTGGCTGTCGCTGATCTGTACAAAGCTGAAGTCTCCGCCTTTGCCGGCATTTTGATGCATGCCTTTGGCGAAGGCCCGAGACACAGGAATGCCGCCGCTCATGGTCCAGACCAATCCTGTACCGGCCCAAGCCATGCACTTCAGAAAGCCGCGACGGTCAACGCCGTCGTTGTTAAGGTCCTGCAACTTCTGATCGATAAGTTCTTGCCTTTTGTCTGTCATTTTGTTTTGTTCTCCGCGGTTTGCACCGTTCTGAGGTGATAACTGGTGCGTGTCGGTTTTATTCCCGGCTATTTCGAAGGCAGCAGGAAAAATTTATATGTTGCGAGGGTGGAACTCATCAGCACGGCTAGCCGGGTGTGTTTACGCCGCTAAGAAAGCCGCCCAGGTGACCGGTGAGTGCAATGATCCCGACGCCCAGAAGTTCAATCCCCAAACGGTAGCTTGGCAAGGTTCCGGCCCGGCGTCGCGCGCGGAAATGCAGCCACCAGACCAGCCAGATCATCACACTCGAGACGCAGGCGAGTGACAGGTGCAGCAATAGAATGCCTTTCAGTTTTTGCCCCTCGAGTTGGAACTGCCACGCGAGAATGCCGGTGGCGAGAACTGGAAATGTTGAAATCGATGCCGCCAGCAGGTTGTAGTAGGCGGTGTCTGCCGGGCCTTGTCGCTTCATCCAGTGTGCTATCAGATCGAAAGCCACTGCAGTGATAAAGAGTGCGATTGGAAAATGGATCAGCACGACATGTTGAGCGTGCTTCGCCAGAAGTACTGTCTTGAGATCGAAAGGATTTATCATGTATGAGTCGTTCCTGGATTTCGCTCAACCTTGCATACGTCGCAGAGCTTCGGAGGTGTGGGCCTTTAGTTCCCGCACCGTCGAATCGCCCAGCGTTATTCCGACGCTCATTGTGGATAACCGTCCAGTCCGCGTTTTATTCCGGGACCTGTCTTATTTGTTGTCCGACGGAATAAGAGTCCCACGCTCTGGTTTTCATTTGTGTAGAGCGTTCGAGAATTAATGAGGCGGACGAGCAGCGGGCGGGGTGGCGGGTCCGAGAGCGAGAATGGTATAGTTTCAAGCGGCGGCGCACCGAGTGAACAGTTAACGGAGGGTCTCCCAAGACCGACCGTGCGCGCCTTTTAAAGGATCGCTAAAGTGTTGTAGTTCAACAGTTTGGGCGGCGAGTTGGATGGGATGGGCGCGTAGCTCAGGTGGTAGAGCAATGCCCTTTTAACCCATTCGCTATCGTTGTTAAGCCCTATAAATATCTATGTTTGGAGCCACTTACAAAATCGTGGTGACCGCGATTTGGGGCATTTTTGGGCGTTTTTGAGCATTCATAGGTACAACATAGGTACAACTTTTCCATTCCTGGAATCTCTGCCTTTCGGGCTCGTACACTTCTCGGTTGTACTCTTCTGGCTGCCCTGGTCGTGATCCTCGGTGACTTGAGCATCCAGGGAAATATCAAACCGTTGCGGTCGTTGGCCGAGTCGCTTCAAGTTGCAATGGACAACGGTGCACGCACGGCATCGATCCCACTGGAAAATAAACGGAACTTCCTGGCGACATTCGTGGAGCGAGTTGACCCAGTGTTCACCTGTTCGCCGATCCATCCCGCGCCTCCGAACATTGGTGAAGCTGGTTCATCAGAGGCGGCTGTATTGCTGGTGAAGGGTGAAGGTGCAAGTGTTCTATCGCACAAGGATCTCTCCGGCTGACAACTCAGGCGGTCAGCGACAGTTCCATTTGCATTGATGTGACGGAGCGAGGGCCGCATCGGCGGAGGAAAGACCGAGCGAACTCGTTCGCCAATTTTGAATCGTCGTCGCATCTCAAGATCAGACAGGTTTTGAAAAACAATGAAGTATCGGATACCGGCCTTACTACTATGTCCTTTACACTATAACCAAGAGCGGCAGGTCTGGTGAGAATAGCCACGCCGACATGCGCAGATACCAAGTGAACCGCCTGTTGTTCTGTAATAACCTCGTGCGCGTGCTTTGGACAGATTCCCCTACGTTGCGCCGCATCGATGATTGCGTCATAAACGATGGGCTGAACTCGGCGAGCGAACAGAATCCATTCATCGTTTGCCAGATCTTGGAGACTAATGCGTTCGTTTTGGACCGCCGAATGGGTCGATGGCAAGACCGCGTAGAGCGGCGTCGCAGTGAATGGCACGGCGGTTATCTCACGATCCTGTGGAGGTGCCGTCACGAGAGCTAGATTCAGGTCGCGTGTCAGGACACTCCGAAACAACTCGATTGAGAACTGACTCGACAGTTGCACCCGGAGCTTGGGATATCGCGGGAGACGAATTGCTAAAATGGCGGAAACCCACGCTTCATCGACACAGGGGGAGTATCCAATCAGCAAAACGTCGCCTCCTCCGTCCTGTGCTGTACGTGCGCGCTGAACCGCCTGCTCGATATTCGAGAGCGAGGAACAAGCTCCATCAACAAAGACTCGACCTGCGTCTGTGAGTTCCACCCCGACGGTTCGTCGGTTGTCGCGAGTGAACAGGCGAAATCCACAGTTTTCTTCGATCTCGGTGATCTGTCGGCTGAGCGTGGATTGCGTGATGTGCAATCTATGGGCCGCCCGCGTGAAGTTCAATTCTTCCGCCAACACAACCACTGCGCGTAAGTGACGCACTTCTACGTTGGGGAACACTACTCCGCGCTCCTTTCGCCAAGCGGCCGAAATTGGTTTCTGCCCTATATCTAGTTAAGGAACCTGCAGAGGGGGAAAAGTATCAAACGGAATCCGAATATTTTTTGAGGACGTTGGCCAGGGTACTGTGGGCCACATTTCCGAGGTCTGTTGTTAGCAAGTTAAAACGTCCGCTTTTCGTAGCAAGTGAAATGTCCGGTTTTGGTTAATCTCCCGCAGCCGCCGAGGCGGTGGAAAAGTGGGAATCCCGCGCACTTTGCGGGATTTCCAAGCGGGGTGGGAAAGTCGGCTTTTTGACTTTTCCACCCCGCGTCTTTTCCACGGCCTTTCCGGCCGCCAGTTTCGGGTTGAGCAGCACGCCGCCGCGCTCGTCATAGCGACCGAGAGAATGCGGCCCATAGCTGAGACTCAGGGTTCGATCCAGGTGTTGGTGCAAGGTGACGGTGCAACCGGCCAGCGTTCCCCGCCAACGCACCGGTTCGATCTGCAGAATCAGGTTAAGAAATCTCACCGTGTTGTCCGGGTTCACGGTGCGCTCGAACTGGAGCGAAAAGATGCGCTCCAGGTTCTTACCCCGATAGGGCACAAAGGCGCTGCCCGCCTGCGCGGCTTCGACTTGGAAGTGACGGTTGAACTCGCCAATGTAATGCTCGCGCAAAAAGGCATTCGCCGCCTCTACCGTCCGGCATTCCGCCAGCCGCAGTTCCTGCGGCAACCGGCCCTGCCAGGTGCCAAAGCTACGTTCGCTCCGCCCACGCGCTTGCGGCGAGTAGGCGGGAATCATCCGCACTCCCAACTCCCCCATCGCCCGTCCCACTTGCGTCAGGCGATGGCGATCCACCGCTGCTCCCGCCTTTGGCGTCAGCCAGAAATGACTGCCGCGATCGCTGTACAGGGCGCAGAACACTCCTTTTTGTTCCACCACTTCTCTCAGTCCCGCCAGTACCGTCGCCGTCCCTTCTTCTTCCACCAACTGCGCGTAATAGATCTCGCTGTTGGCGTCGTCCAGTATCACCAGCAAGTCGTACCACCGCTCATCCTGAAACCAGCGATGCTCGCTGCCGTCGATGTGCAACAACATCCCGGGCAACGGACGTCGCGGACGCAACTTGCGATGCACCCCGCGCTTCCGCCCCTTGGCCACCATCCCTGCCCCTTGCAGCAGCCCTTTCACCCAGCTGTAACTGATCTCCACCTGGTGCTCCGCCTGCAGCTTCTCGTGAAAGTGCCGCACGTTCAGATCGAAATACTTCTCCCGATACAACCCCAACACTTTCTCCACCACCGCCATCGGCACTTTCTTGGGCGACGGCTTTCCCCGCCGCCGGTCAAACAAACCCCGGAACCCGAACTCTTCATAGCGTTCATGCCACCGCCGCATCTGCCGATCGCTGATCCCTATGATCTCGGCCGCCTGCCACCACGTGATCTTCTTCGCCATGGCACGTAATATCACTTCCTGTACCTTCATTGCCCGCTCCACTGCGGCCTGCGTGTAAGACACCATGCCTTCCATGGTCTCCTACCCTCGCCGCCTGCAAAGCGGACATATCACTTGCTATCTCAACCGGACATATCATCTGCTAACGACACCACATTTCCGAGGTCTTGACATGGGTCCGTGTCCGGTGTCACGCTCTTGCTAATCCTCTGGCCTCCGGTATTCATAGTGCGAAGTGAGGGCCTATCCGATGTCCAGCCGCGAGTTGAGCCCTGAATGGGTCCTTTCTGCTTTCCTTTCGAATACTGGACGACCTAGCCAGGATCACGTCAGTGAATTGGCAATCGTTGCGCATCGTCTTTGGCCGCGGGTTCAGTCGCACGCCCGAAAAGAGCTAGCAGATGATGGGTTCGATGATGCGATTGTTTTGGCCACCGACGTTTGGGAGGCACTACTGCGATCTGTCGCGAAAACCATGCAGCGCTCAGAAGCCAAAAACTGGCAGTCGCTGAACCTTGAGGCCTATCTCTTCGGAACCTTCAACCATCGCTTTAATCGCGCCCTGAGGAAGGAACGCAGAAGGCGCGAGAAATGTCTTCCTCTGAGCCGCGATCTTGACCGGTTGCGACCGGCCTTTGATTCAGCGGGAGTAGCGGAATTGGATCGTACAATTCAGATCAAGCAAGCCGTCCAGAGCATGGATGAGTGGACACGTAGGGTCTGGATGGCACGCCGGTATGGCCTCTCCTGGAAGGAAATCGCGAAATATCTGGAGTTGACCGAGCCCCAAGCTAAACTTCGATTCCGTTACGCGATCGGCCGACTACGCGTCCGATTCAGCAATGATGCGAGAGATTCGAGGCGGCTCGGTCAGGGTGGGTACGCTCAGTACGCGGGTCGCGGTAAACTTGGCCGTTCGGTTTAAAGTAGGGTTGGCGAGAGGCGAGTTCTGTTCGAACGAGATCATTTTACCGAAGAAGAAAAGCGTTTCTTGGATCTGCTATCTTCGGGGTTAGCAAGCGAGTTTCCAAATCCGGAGCGCATTGGCTGCCCTGACTCCTCAACCCTCAAGGCAATTGCTTCACACAAATTGTCAATGTCGCAAGTAGCGCCTTGGTTGGACCACTTCAGCTCGTGCAGTCCCTGTTTCCGAGAATTCAACGCGTTTCGGAGGCAAGTCTCACGGCGGCGACGCACTCGCGTCTTGGTGACCGCCGCTGTGGTTCTGATTGTCGTGGTGGCCGGATGGCTGTTTCAACGAACGCGCTCCTCGGTTCCAACGATCGACACGGCACTCTTAGATTTGCGTGAGCGCTCAGTAACTCGCGGGACCGAACCGATTGAGGCGGCCCTGCCACCGCTGGAAATCGTTCGGACTGTCAGACACCTAGTTTTGGACCTTCCCATCGGGAGCAAAGAAGGCAGCTACGAAATCGCGCTACTGAACGAAGCGGGGGACGAGGTCGTGCGTGCGACCGGAGCAGCGCAATTCGAGGACCACGTCATGATTCTGCGAGCTGATATCGACTGTGCGAGGATCCATCGTGGCAATTATTTCCTTGCCCTCCGACAGCGTGGTCGGGAATGGACAAAATTTTCTGCCCATGTTCCGTGATTCTCAAACGACCGTCAAGGAGCGCGGTGGGACACCCTAACTCTAACAGGCCGAAAATCAATACTTAAGCGTCCTGGTAAGTATAGGTTTTAGTTTATGAGTTTATGGAGCAGTTTGGGCAGAAACGGCCCATCAGGTCGGTAACAGGTAGACCAGAGAGTCTTTGGTACCGCTAAGAAGAATAAAGAAGAAAACGCCCCAACGGAAACGCTGGCACGGCCTTGGCATCGTTTTGCGAACTGCAGTGTTTCGCGCCGGGCTAGAAGTTGGTTCAAATGGTACTCCACCCTGGAATGCTCGCCTTCAGTGAGGGGTCCCGTAATTCATAGAATACAAAAACCTCGTTAGACTGAAAAAACACAGAAAGCGCTGAGATGGTGGTAGACTCAGCTTCTTCTCGTACGACCGGTTTGGCTTCCCGTGGTTCTTCGAACACAAATACACAACCGCCAATGGAGAGCAACAACGTACCGCTGGGCCCCTCCAACACAACCGTCCCGGCTTTTCCCTTCCTCATTAGGATTAACTGAGTGTCGCCGCGCGTCAGAAAACGCGGTTTTTTGATCACACGCCGGTTTGAGAGTGAACCCTCAGCATCATCGCCGAAGCGCAGCGGAGGCTTATCATCGAGGACATGCCGGAGATCTTGCTTCGTCCACGACGCTGCAATGTGTGTGAATCCATCTTCTGCGTCTGCTCTCATTGCGACCGCGGACAGCGCTACTGCAGCGATCTTTGCAGGAAGCAGGCGCGGCAGGAACAACGACGCGCTGCTAACCGGCGCCACCAGCAGACAGCGTTTGGTCGAGAAGCCCACAAGTTACGTCAGCGCGCCTATCGGCGGCGCCGATGCAGGCCTAGCGTGACGGATCAAGGTTATCGTTTGGTTAGCCTTGCGGGAAGTAAACGTCACAGTAATCTCACTCGGTGCGCGATTTGCGGTCAACCCAGCGAATGGGTCGAGCTGTATAAGCGGGTCAGGCACCGCGGCCTAACTCGACGGCCGCGAATCCAGTTCGGCGCTCGACCAAAAAACCGCGTTTCCTGATGCGCGCCAACAACTGAGACCTGCGACACTTTCCCCTGCAGGGCTATGGACCAATCGATGCCTCGCTCAAGGACACCCCGACGCGATTGCTGGAAAGGACTTTCAGAGACTGCGAGGATATGAGCAGAGTCCTCCTTCCACGTGCTCATTATGGGATGGCGTCATCTAGTGACAAGACCATGTTCTTCTCTCCCTCGTCTTGAACGATGCTTGATGGTGAGTGCGACTTCCAGCCTCCTCGTCGCTACATGTGACCGCTTCGCAAATGCGAAGCCGAAATCTTTTCGTTCCGCGATCGTCATCATAATTGGCGGCCACAGCACCGAAATGAGCCGCCTTGCAATGTTTTGTGCCCGCAGTTCCCCAAAACAAAAGCGGCTGGGGATCCTCGAAGTAAAACATACTCGTCGAGGCTATTCTACGAGCCTGTACGAGAACGGCAATGGCGTTACAATGGTGGCAAGTCGAAAACAGCCCTTTGTACCCGGAGGTACAGCCATGCGGATTATCGTTCCGTGGAAACCAGTCGTTATCGTGTGGGGCTTGCTGAGCGGACTGGTGCTGTTTGGTTTTCTTGGATCGTCGGTGCCTAAAGGGAAGACGCCTTTCGTACCATCCGTGACCAATGTGCAGACCGTTGTCGTGAAACCCGCCGTCGCATCGACCGTTCCGAAAGCTAAGCATCCCCACAAGGCTCCAACGTCAGGTCGGTGAATGCCGCCCTCGCAGCATTTTGTGAGAACTTCACTAACGGCTCGTGGGTTTCCTATCCAACCCGGTCGCGAATCTGGTGGGTCTGCTCTGCTCACTACAGAGTTTTTGCCACCTCAACTGCACATTCGAGCTGGCTATCTCTTCCTGCCCTCAAGGCGTCCCGCGAGAGTTCAGCAGAAAATGTTGGGATAATGCCCTTGTTTTCTAGCATCCGACCCTGCCAGGTTAGGTAGGCGGCAACGGGCAGACCAAGAATGTATCCGTGGCCAACCTTGTACGCGCTGCCGCTCAGTAGACGACCAGGTGTCTTCGTTCCCACTATGGTTGCCAGATTGTTCTCTTCGGCAAATGCTGAGACCATTTCTCCGGCACTCGCAGTGTGCTCGTTCACTAGCAGCACGACTCGACCGTGGAATCGTCGCTGGCCGAGTCCTTCGGTGACCACGAGGATAGACTTTTCAACGAAAGCATATCGGGCCGCTAACCAGACGAGAGTCGCCTTGTGGGAAGGAATCCGTCCGAACCGGGTCAGTTCCTCGCGACGATAACCGCGCTCGCGACGTTTCCGCGTGAGGCTGTAGCCAACCTCGAGTTTTCCGGGTGTCAGATAGCTCATCAGGCGTAGTCCGCCGATTCCTCCGCCAGTATTGCCGCGCAGATCGACAATGAGTCGCCTGCATCCGTCGAGTGCGGCGATGCCGCGATCGATGTCCTTTGCTACGTCGATTCCAATGGCGCCGGGAAACATCGCGACCCTCACCAATCCAATTTCGTCGCTGAGCCTTTCGGTCGTCACGGCCTGCGGCGCCGTAACCGGATGCTTCTGGGACTTGGGCATCGGAAAGTGAACGTTGACCTTCTGCACTTCGCCGTGGAGCTTTTCAACAAGAAGAGTCGCGGATTTGCCGACTGAGAACGCCAGGTCATGGGGGGGGCGAACCTCTCGACCACCGCATTCGAGGAGGAGATCACCTGGGCGTATTCCCGCGGCGAAAGCCGGTCCACCTTGATGTACGTCTTGGAACATCCAGCGCTCGTTTCCGTTTACGCCGATCCTCTGCAGCGTGGCATTGATGGCGTGGCGCGCGGGAATATTGCGCATCCCCGCATGGCGAAAGCCGGTGTGACTGGTCTTGAGCTCCGCGACTAACTTGTGGACCTCTTTCTCGAAGGCCTCCGGGTCGGTACAGGCCAGGATCTGATCTCGGCGCTCGCGAGCCAAAGCATTCCAATCCACGCCGTTCATTCCGGGATCGAAGTGTTTCGTTGCTACAAGGCGGCAAACCTTGTCGAAAATCTTCGTGCGCTCGTTAAGAGTCAAATTCATTGCTGTTTGATTCCAATCGGGGTTGCAGTCTCTCCAACGGTGATGAACGCTGCCCAATAGAACGGGCTCAATTGATCTCCGTATTTCGCCAGCAGATCGAGCTTGGCATTCCTCAGAGCCGAACTGGCGCTTTGACCCTCGGCCAATCGCTGATAGAAACGTTCCATCAGTGCGCTGGCGGACGTGTCATCAGCGCTCCACAGGCTCGCAACAACTGATTTCGACCCGGCTACAAGGAATGCTTCCACCAAATTGCTGATGCCTTCTTGCCCCTGCAATTTTCCCACTCCCGTATCGCATCCGGATAGTGTCGTTAGTTCTGCGTTCAGACGTAGCCGGATGATCTCGCGCACCTGCAGTAAACCGTCATCGCCGGATTTTGGATCGGTCCCCAGGACAAGTGCTGATCGCTCCGGATACTGCGTGTCAGCGAAACCGTGAACTGCCAAATGCAAAACACGAAACTGATCGAGCGGTTCCTTCTTGAAGGCAGTCTCGGTCGCATCCTTGGCCACCAGGACGACCGCATTCGGTCCTACAATTTTACCGATTTTCTCGACCTCTTCCCGCGTCTGCGGAAGGTCACTGAGGGCGATGCCTGACAAGTCCGCGATGCCGCGTTCGATACGTCCGCGCACGGAGGCTGGAGTCGGAAACCTTTTGCCTGCGCCGCCCTGGTTTTCATAGGCGACATCTCCCACGGCCAAGAGTGGCTTCGGCGCAGGTACGTGCTTTTGGCCACGGCGAAGCGTGTCCAAAATGGTACCGGATGGCACGTAGCTAACAATGTGCGATTTCAGAAGGTATTGGCCCCGGTTGTCTTGAAGGGCCTCAAATGGCAGCAGGTGCAATATGCCGTCTGGTACGACGAGAATCCTGTCAGCGTTTGACATTTCGGGAATCGGTTTTAACAGCCCTTCGTAGAGTCGTTTCGATACCTCCGCTCCCGACGCTTTGCCACGGATCTCATTGATATACTGCTGCGCCAACGTTTCTATCTCCTTGCGCCTGGTCGGAAGCATCCGCACGAAAGCGCCTTGACGTGTTATCGAAATGCAGTAGGAGTTGGGGTCATCAAGAACGTACTCCAGGAGCAATTCATCCTGCTTCAGGTCATCTTGCACGATTTTCAAAGGTGCGGGCTGTGTGGGTAGTCGAGTGTTCGCCTCATCACCTTTTGTCCACGCCAGGCCGAGACGCCGCTCGTACTCGACCAGTTTGTCCAGGAGTTGCTCGCGTTCGGTGGCGTTGGCGCTCTGCATCAATCGAGCTTGCAGTCCAGCCACATCGGCTTCCAATGACACGGTCTGTTCTGATTCCGAGGCCGGGAACGCCTTCCGATCTTCGAGAGCCCAAGCGAGAGTTCGTCCTCGGACGCGCTCCAAGACGCGGAACGCTTCGGGTATATCTCCGCCGCGAGTTACGAGCTCGAAATGCTGTAAGTAGGTCTGGCTCTGGGCCGCAACAACTGAACTGTTCCAATATGGCTCATCGACGCTGATAAGCATTCCCTCAATCACGTCTTCTGCCTGTTCGTAGAGAACCCTTGCTTCGGCGTAGCCGCCTCGACGCGCTCTTAGGTCAGCGAGCATTGTCAAGTTACGAGGTACATAATAACGATCACCAATCTGCTGGCTTGCGGTCACGCCCTGAGTGGCACGCGCCTCCGCCGTGGCAAGATCTCCGGCATCGCGATAGAGTTGCGCGAGTTCGTACATGGCGTCGGCTTCAATTCTGTAGTACTGGACTCTGGTTGCAAATTTGCCAGCATCTTCCAAATACGCCAGAGCTTGTTGTCGGTTTCCCGCTTGTGCCGCCAGCCTTCCCAGACGAACAAGCAATTCCGCCTCGTGGCCGCGCTTCTCTTGCGACCGCGCTTTGGCGAGCGCACTCTCAAGCACGGACCTCGCTTCTTCGGTTCTGCCAAGCGAGACTAGGGCCTGGGCTTTTCCCTCATAGCCCATGAATGGAAGTCCGCAGTCAGGATCAGCCTCCGCAAGAGTGATGGCCCTTTCGAAGAATTTCAGCGCCTCCGCGTGGCGATTGACTTCTTCAAAGCCTCTTCCGAGTAATTCTAGAAAGCGTACCTGGCCGGCGGTGTCGCCATACGTCATGGTCGACAGGAGAGCACCGCCAAGAAGTCTGGCCGCTCGTCCTGGGTTCCCTTCTAGAAATGCAATGAGGCCCAACTCGCCAGATGCCCGCGTGACCCATTGGCTTTCGCCCAGGCTCTTTGCGATGTCCTGCGCTTCGAGCCAGTCGCGTTTTGAGGCTCGGTAGTCGATTTCAATGTCGGTGTACCCCTTGGCGATCAGGCACCACAGGCGCAGCCTTGAATCGTTTTGGACGATCGGATTCTGGAGTTGCTCATTCAGAATGCGCGAAAGCTCCACAAACGATATTGTTTCGGCGTCCGACCTGAGGCGTCCCACCTTGGCGTAAAGCTCGTTTCGAGCATCCCCCTCAGCGGCGAACAGCTCTTCAGCTCTCGCGAAGAGCGGAGCCGCTTTCGGGCCATTGTTCAACCAATACAGGTGGGTTGCCTCCGTGAGAAGCGCTTTTGCGTCTCTGGAGGTCTCAGGGTCGTTGACAGCATGCGGAGGATCCCCAGTATTGAAGGCGGGGGAACCGTGATAGCGACTGTAGGCGTAATAAGAGGACGAGAGAAGGGTCGTTAGGATAAGGGCGAGGGCCCATCTCATCGGCTTTGAGACAGCAACGCTCGCCAAGTCGAGACTCATCTGCGGACGTACTTCTTACTCACACAGGAATGGGACGTAGCGGCACTTGGTTAGAACCCGCAGCCTCGACTAAAGTTGCACTCTTTAGTGCATGCAATCAGCCGAATCCTTGACTTGGGCGTCCAATTGTCGATTTGTCGATTGACGGCGTGATCCGAGACAACACGTTCGTTCGAGGGTTTCTGGATCACGATCGTTCAGCTTTGCTGGTAATGAAGCTGTAGGTTGCCGCTGCTCACTCGCTCCCGGCGTTCGGCCTAGCGAATAAGGAGTTTTTGCGAACTTTGAAGATGTTAGTGCCTCATCGAGCACTGTAGTTGAGGGAGTAACTTCCTATAATGCCTCTTATGGTGTACTACCTTGTTTTTGGACATTTTGCACGTATCTTTTCCGTATGCGCTTAAATCCAGGAAACCGTCATCCCCACCCCCAAGCGTGGGGGAAAAACCCAGAAAAACGTCGTCGACGTCAACCCGCAAGGGGGCGTTTCCTGCTTTCCACGCCCCTGGCTGGTACCATTGGCGCAACCTTCGGGCTCCATCCGGAGACCATCATGGATGATGATCGGAAAGATGTCCAGCCTTATCCGGTCGAGCCCCACTCGGTCAAGGTGAGGCTGGAGACCCGTCCGGTGGTTGGCCGCTCCAGCTCGGGCGATCTGCTCTATCCCTATCAGGTGGCCGCGGTTCTGAGAAGAGGGAAACTGGCAAAGATCGAGGTGGCCTTATCGAACTGGGAGGAATACCAGGTGAAGCTCCTCGGCGAGCGACTTCGCAAAGAAGGGGCGTGTCGCGGCCTCCGGGGGGAAGGGAACTCGCCTCGCTCGCGAAGGGGAGGACCACTTGGCCACTGACCTCGTGCTGGTGGTGCCTGAGGCCGGCGTGGACCGGGTCGAGTGGGCGAAGCAGCTCGTCGGCAATGCCGTGCGCTCGCCGCACACCCGGCAAGCCTATCTCTACGCCCTCGAACAATTCTTTGTCTGGGCCGCGGGCCGCGCGATCTCGCGCGAGTCGGTGCAAGGCTACGTTACCTGGCTTGGGGAAATGAAGTTCTCGCCGTCGACCGTCAATCAACGACTGGCGGCGATCCGCAAACTGGCGACCGAAGCCCAGCGGTGTGGTTATGTGGACAGCGAAACGGCGCAGGCGATTGTCACGATCGCCGGCGTGAGTGCCAAGGGCAGACGGCTGGGGCGATGGCTGGCGTGGGAAGAAGCCCGGACATTATTGCAGGCGCCGAATCCGCACAGCATTCGCGGAATGCGGGATCGGGCGCTGCTGGCGGTGCTGGTGACGTGCGCCCTGCGCCGCGGGGAATTGTCGCGGATGAACTGCGAGCATCTCGCCATGCGCGACGGCCGCTGGGTGTTTCTGGATTTCAAGGGGAAGGGAAACAAGACGCGATCAGTGGCCGTGCCGCTGTGGGTGAAGCAAGCCATCGATGGGTGGCTCGATACGGCGGGAATTGAGAAAGGCCCGATCTTCCGGCGCGTGTCGGCGAACGGCCGCGTGGGGGAGGATGCGTTGACGGAGCGCGCGGTGTGGCAGCTCGTGCGTGAATACGCGGCACAGGTAGGGATCGGGGAGCTGGCGCCGCACGATCTGCGGCGGACGGCGGCGAAGCTCTGCCGCGCGAAGGGCGGGGAACTGGAACAAATTCAGTTTCTGCTGGGGCATGAATCGATTTTGACAACGGAACGGTATCTGGGTTCCGAACAGGATCTGAAGAATGCAGTTAACGACGCGCTGGTGTTTGAATGAAGGCTCGATGTCAAGTTGTACGTACGATCAGAATGGGGTGTTCCATATGGCGCATAAACCTTCGTTTGTTCCCAATCGGCCGGATAAATTTACAGGTCTATTCCCAGTGAGTGTAAGCAAGAGGAGAGGGAGGGATTCTATTACTCTCATCCCGCATACTAGCTGTGATGCCTACACTTCGGCGATAATACCTCGTGTCTTAACCAGTTACAAGCGAAGTCGATCGTCTGCTCCAGTTTCTACAGTTTCTCCAATTCGCCACAGTTCCGCTGAAAACGGTATCACTGGTATCAGTTTGTGACTTTGACACCGCAAAGCTATTCGCCCTGGCTTTCGCCTACACAAGCGCCCTTTGATCTAGCTGTCAATGATCAGAAGGGATAGGAGGTAGGAGATAAAAAGCCCGCCCTCCGTAGTAACTAATTAGTAAAATCGACGGCCCTTGTTGGCGAAGGTTGGCAGAATCCGGGCGTTTCAGCTTCTTTGTCCAGACTCAAGTCCTCCCACCAGCTTCCGCAGCTTCGTGTTTTCGTCACGCAACTGCTTCGCTTCCAGCCTGGCTCACATCCATGCCACCGTACTTTGCCTCCCAGACATAGATTGTGTGCTTCGATACGCCCACTTCTCTCGCCACATCCTCCCCCTGCGTTCGGCCTCCAACTGCTTCAGCGCTCCGATCATCTGCGCCTCCGTTTATCTGCTCTTATACGTACCCTCTTCCCGATTTCTTTCGCACAAATGAGACTCAGCCTTGTGCCGAAACACGCCGGGGCGCATACTGCTGAGTCGCGGTTGCTCTAGGTGAGGGTGAGGGTTATTGACAACCATACGCCGGATCGCCTGTCGGATTGCCTGGACACCCGCTCGGCATCTGTTGGGGACTGGATGCTCCGCTTGCGCCCCACGGTGAACGACGTTACATTGCGCCGTGAAAGGCGCTGGACTTCAGCGGGTGCAACTCCCGCCACTGCCCTCCAGCCTGCGCCCGATTCCTGCTGGGCGGGCCTGCGATAGAGTGACACCTGTCTTCGTCAGATACCACGGGTCGTCCTATACTGGACGCGGAGTGATTTCGTATGACCCGATCAACGATCATCGTCGGCCTAGCTTCTCTGCTGACTATCGCACGCCCTCTAGTTGCGCAGGACATACCGGACAATCGTGATACGACGCCACACAGCATTCGGTTCGTGACTGTGCAGGACGATGTCAAGTTGGAAGTGCTCGACTGGGGTGGATCAGGCCGTCCGGTAATTCTTCTGCACGGCGGCAACAGCACCGCGCACGAATTTGATCAGTTCGCACCGAAACTGACCGTTTCTTACCACGTATACGGCATTACTCGGCGCGGGTGCGGTGCATTCAGCGCCCCTCCACCAACCGACGCGAACTATACCGCAGACCGTCTCGGCGATGACGTGTTAGCAGTTATTGACGATCTTAAGCTTGACCATCCGATCTTGGCGGGGCACTCCCTTGGCGGGTAAGAACTGAGTTCGGTAGGCGCTCGTCACCCCGAGAAGGTTGCTGGGTTGATCTACCTCGATGCGGCCTACCAGTATGCGTATTACGACCGCTCGAAGGGATTTTTGGACATTGAAGTGAATGAGGTGCGAAGAAGGCTTGAGCAGTTGGACCTAGGCAAGAGACCCCCAAACCCCAAGCCCTTAATCGACGAGTTATTGCAGACGAGTCTTCCTGAATTGGAAAGAACGTTGCGGCAGATTCAAGAGCGATTCAAGGATGCGCCCGCGCAACCTCCAGCCCCAACCAAGGAGAAGCCTCCTATTCCCCCGATCATCGCGGCAATGAACAGAGGGTCACAACGATACACAGACATTCGCCCGCCTGTTCTCGCCATCTACGCGCTTGAGGCCGTTAGCGGTTCAGAGGGCTCGCCCGGCCGTGCGGACGTAGAAAAAAGAAACCAGATGAAACGCGATCAAGCGGCAGCATTTCAAGCAGGCGTGCCATCGGCCCGGGTGGTCCGATTGGAGAGTGCGAGTCATGATGTTTTCCACTCGAACGAGTCCGAGGTATTGCGAGAGATGAACGACTTCATCAAGAGCTTGGCGAAACCGGGCGATAGTCCCAAAGCCTGACGTAACCAATCCCTGCGCAGAAGTGGACTTCGGATTCGTGTCGGACGAAACAGTGCGCCGTGAAAGGCGCTGGACTTCGGCGGGTGCAACTCCCGCACCGGAAAGTGGTTCGCTCGGGCCAAAGACTCAGGATCGGCTGTTCTTGTGTCAATCCGTGTCATGCACAACGAGGGAAACTGCCCACTGGAGGACCGGAAATGGAATACCTGATCGGTGTGATCCTAACTTTGGCTGTGGCTGCTTTTGCTGCTGTCATCGGTTTTGACCGTGAGCGTGCATTCTATCCAACGGTACTAATCGTTATCGCGTCCTACTATGCCTTGTTCGCTGTGATGGGAGCTTCTACGCGCACGCTAATCATTGAAAGCATCGTTGCAGGCGTTTTCGTGTTGTTTGCCGTTCTCGGCTTTAAGGGGAACTATTGGCTAGTGGTCGCTGCTCTTATTGGTCACGGCGTCTTTGACTTCGTGCGTCACTTCTTCATCGACAACCCCGGTGTTCCGCAATGGTGGCCGCGTTTTTGCTTGGCATCTGATGTAGTTTTCGGTGCATGGGTAGCTGTGCTCCTGATTAGGCAGCGACAAGTAGTACGTGGATCAACCATGTGAGAAGAGCTTCAGTTGTGACCGACGCATCGAAATCCGTCGTGTTGGATCGAGAACTTAAGGAGGAAAAGAATCAAGACTCGTCTGGCCCACGCATTCGATGCCCGCTCTGCGGCTGGTCGCCGCGCAAGGATGATAAATGGTTCTGCACATGCGGAGGTCAGTGGAATACCTTCGATACCGGAGGTGTCTGCCCAGCCTGCCTACACCAATGGACTGAAACCCAGTGCCTCAAGTGTGGCGGCTGGTCGCCGCACTCCGATTGGTATGCGCACTGACTAATGGTGCGCCCAAGGCGCGGCGTCCAAGATTCATGCGAGTAGAAAGAATGCGAATAATCAACTCGGTTGTTGCTCCGGCAATCGTTCTCGAAGGTCCCTGACACTTTCAGCCACGCTCCGGCTCGCGGTGTCGATGACGATATGGTCGCGCTCCCAAGGTTCGTATTCCCGAGAAACGACTTCTTGCCAAGTCGGTAGTCTCAATCCCTTGATATCGGCGCTCCTTGTTTCTACCCTGTTTCGATGTTGGGCAGGGTCAGAACATGTGACCTCGACTTCGATGGCTTTAGCCCGCGCCCGATCCGCGACACTTCTCCAAGCATCACGTGTGAGTCGAAGTGGATTGACTGAGTCGGCAACTACGGTCCCGCCGAGATGGAGGTTATCTTCGGCGACCGCGGGCGGGATGCCGGCGACGAGATTCCATGGAAGCAGTTCCTCGATGCGGTTGATGGGATGGTCGGCGATACACGTCAGCACCTGGCGCAGGTAGGCTTCGGGATCGAGGCCATTGAGTTTCGCCGAACCGATCAGGCTGTAGATCGCAGCGGCGCGTTCTCCACCCGCGTCTGATCCGGCAAACAAGTAGTTCTTCCGGCCCAGGGCCACGCCACGCAAAGAGCGTTCGGCGGCGTTGTTGTCGATCTCGATGTGTCCATCCTCTATATAGTGCGTCAATGCGTCCCAGCGCGAAAGCGCGTAGCGAATCGCCACCGTCGTCTCCGACTTGCGTGAGAGCTTCGACAGGGTCGCCTCCAGCCACTGTCGCAGAGAATCCAGCAGTGGCTTGGCCTGCGCCTGGCGGACGGCTCGGCGTTCGTCCGGCGGTCGACCGCGAATCGGTTCTTCGATTCCATACAGCACGCCGATGCGCTGCAACGCCTCCCGTGCCACCGGTGAACTGTGCGCTTGTTCCAGATCGTAAAAGTGACGCCGCACGTGCGCCCAGCACGCAGCGGGTTCGATGCGCCCATCGGCATAGAGCTGATTGAATCCCGCATAGGCATCCGCCTGCAGCGTGCCGCGAAACGTTTCCAGATGCTGTGCGGGATGCTCGCCTTTGCGATCGGGCGAGTAGGCGAACCATACGGCGGGCGCGGCGCGGTCGCCCGCAGGACGATCATCGCGAACATACGTCCACAACCGCCCCGTCTTGGTCTTACCCTGACCCGGCGCCAACACCGGCACCGGCGTGTCGTCGGCGTGCAACTTACTCGCGGCCGTCACGTAGCGGCGCAGTGCTTCCACCAGCGGTTCCAGCAACTGTGCACTTCCGCCCACCCAATCCGCCAGCGTCGAGCGTTCCAGTTCCACATCCTGACGCGCATACATCTCGCTTTGCCGATACAGCGGAAGATGATCGCAGTACTTACTAGCGAGAACGTGCGCCAGCAACCCCGGCCCCGCCATGCCGCGCGCAATCGGTCGGCTCGGCGCTTCCGCCTGCACAATGCAGTCGCATTTCGTGCAGCTCAGCTTGGTGCGAACATGACGAATCACCACGAAACTGGCGGGCACGTACTCCAGCATCTCCGAAACATCTTCGCCCAACTTGCGTAACTCGCCCTGGCACTGCGGACACACCGTTTCTTTCGGCTCGTGCCGGCGCGTTTGCCGCGGGAGATGATTGGGGAGAGCGCGGCGCACGGGCTTCGCTGCACGGGCAGTCGAACCAGCCGGGGCCAAAGCCGGTTCGGGCGACGTGGACTCTTTCTCGCTGCGGTTGGATTCCAGCTCCTCCAGCCGCAACTCCAACTGCTCGATCTGCCGCGCCAGCTTCTCCGACTTCCGCCCAAACTGCATGCGGTGCAGCTTGACCAGCAGCAACTTCAGATGTTCGATTTCCCGCTCGCGCGAGAGTAACTGCTCTTGTGTGGTGGTGAGCTTGTCTTCGGCGGAAACTAACTGCTCGTGTTGTGCCAGGATCAGTGCGCGCAGCGCCTCGGCCGGAAGCACGTTCAGATCGGGAAGCGCGGTCACCGCCATGCGCGAAGTATCGCATGAACGCACGCGTTTTCATCCGGCGCGTGCACGAAAAAGTTGTGGAAAGAATCTTATGGGTTACACCGACAACTGCGGCTCCCACGTTCGCTCCGGCCGCCGCCAATCAATCCCTTCCAAAAGCATCGATAACTGCGCTCGCGTCAGCGAAACCGTGCCAGACGCGGCCTGCGGCCAGACGAAGCGCCCGCGCTCCAGCCGCTTCGCGAACAAGCACAACCCGTCGCCATCGAACCAGAGCACTTTGATCAGATCGCCGCGCCGCCCCCGAAACACGAACACGTGCCCGGAGAACGGACTCTGTTCCAGCTTCGTCTGCACCAGCGCGCTCAGTCCCGTGAAGCCGCGCCGCAAGTCGGTCACGCCCGCCGCAATCCAGATCCGCGTGTTCGCCGGCAACCCCATCATGCGCGCAGGCACTCCAGCAACACGCGTATCAAGGCGGGATCGGCGCTGCCTTCGATGCGCACCTGCGCCTGACGCAGCTCGATGTGAATCGTGCCCGACTGGGGTTGGGAAACATCCGTGACGCGATGCTCGACCACGACCGGCACCGACTTGCTCTCGCTCACCCGAACCGGCAGCAACTTGATCCCTGGCTTCTGCTCCCCCAGTCGTCCGGCTAAGTACAGGCGGCGCCAGCCAAACACCTGATTGGCGTTGATCCCGTGTGCCCGCGCTACTCGCGCCACCGACGCGCCCGGCGCCAATGTCTCTTCCACAATCCGTCGCTTCTCCGCGATGCTTCGTCGCTGCCGCTGCGTTGCCACTGAGCCCGCTCTGTCTCGGGCAGTAGCTGCAGTTTGCTGGGAAGTGTCCATCTCCGCTCCAAGTGGACACTTATCCGACGTGTCCACTTCGTGAGCATGGCTCTCACTTATGAGGTTGTCGAGACGGTCACAACCGGACGCTTACGAATCTCCAGCCTCTTACCGGCAACACGCGTCTCCACCCACACGATGAACTCCATGGTCGTAGCCTCCAAAGCCCCTAACCATTAGATTCTGACCACGCTCGCACCCCCAACATCGAAACGGTCCCTCGAAATCGTTTTCCGGTCTTTAAGTACACGGAATTTACATCGAACGGAGTTCGGCCGGCTTTTAAGTGCAGCTCGACACCAAGTGGACACAATCTCGAGCTGTCCACTTCGTGAGCATCGCTCTCACCTACAGAGATGTCCAGACGGTCACAACCGGACACAACCGGACGCTTACTCACAACCGGACGCTTACGACCCAGAGTGATCACGCCGTCGCGAACACGTGGTGGGATCCGTCCAGACTGCCAAGCTGGCTAACGGAGGAGTGTTACTGCCAGGAAATTCAGCCTCAGCTCCGCGAGCACAAAATTCGGGAGATTTCGGAAGTGATGAACGTGTCGAAACCCTATGCCGCTCAGATCCGTTCGGGTATTCGCCGACCACACCCAAGGCACTGGCTGGCGCTGGCGGGACTGGTCGGCGTTTCGAGTCCGACGTAGCGCGGGGCCGACGCCGTCCGCACGCGCGGCATTGGGAAACTCTGCGGGCGTATGGTTTGCTTTTGCAACCCTTAAGATACCTTTTAGTGTGACTGCACAATCTGCGAATGGTCAGCGAAGAGAAGCGTTTCGTTGTCCCCGGATCCCTTCAGAAACACAAGCTTACCAGTATTCGTTTCGCCCTCCAAATACCCGACCTCTGCCTGAGTACGCGCACTGGTGATGAGCTCGAAGCTCGTCCCATCGTTAGAGACTCGGACAAGCAAAACCGGAGGGGCCTTTGCTGCATCCTTCGGTAAAACTCGAAGCTCTACCACATATCCGCCACTACCCAAAACCGCAAAACCCATTACCTCTACCGGAGAACCACTATAAGCCACCGAGACGTCATTCAATACCTTTTCAAGGCTCACTTGTCGATCTTGTGTTCCATTTGAATTGAACCACAACACTTGCTTTGCGGAAGTGAGCAGTAATACAAGCTGTCCACCGATGATCTGCATTTTGTTCATACCAGCGTTCGGGATCGCATCCGTTACGTCTGTGTTAAACGTCTTGCGAAATAAGAATTCCGCATTTACTTTCCCGTCTGGCGTGTACTTCTCGATCAGAGGGTAGTCAGGGGCCTTGGCTCCATTCCCAATATCAACGCGATCTCCAAATGCATAAATGTTGCCGGTTGCGTCCGACGCAATTAGGTGTTGATGGTAGGGGGCCACGTTCCACAACTTCAGCAATTGTCCTTGCTTTCCATAAGTGAGGGTCACTTGCCTTCCGTTTTTCTCCGACAAAATCAAAACTCCAGCTATCGCAACCCCATCTGGAGTCGCCGTGGCGTCCCAAATACTGAGGGACTCTGCGCCAGGAAAGTCCCTCAAGGGGTACACGCGAAAGAGTTCATGCCCGGTGGAATCGTATACCTCAGCACCTACATCTTCGGTACCATCAGCATCTCTGATGCAGAGAAGGACTTGCTGCACTGTATCCCATTTGCAAAAGAAAGGACCGGCGTTCGTCTTTATCGAGTACTCGTCACCTCTGACTAATACGGTGACCATGATGATAAAGACACTCATGAGAACTATATGGCTCGGTCTGTGCATAAACTCTCCTGTCGGGTCTATGGCCCACCCGCAAACTCGTCTCGGAATTACTGAAGAGTAGGCTTGCAGCCTAAGTTGTGATCATAACGGAGGCGGAGGTACGCAGCCTACGTTGTGGTCATATCGACACGAGGTACAGTGTGGCGTATTATTATACGGACCTGTACACATCTTGCGAAAGTTTCCTGTGTACTTGCATATCCAGGCCACGCATGGATTGCCTGGCGGATCATCCTGACATTGAGTACTCGCCTTGTTCTCAGTACCGTCGCATTCGTTCGAACCACAAGCCGCCACGGTTGGCAAGTGGAATAGAGAGACCACTCCTAGTTTAAACAAGGATTGATGAGGTTGGGCGACGGTGAATTTTATATACAGAGTTTTTCTAATTAGTGCGAGAGGAGCTAGGTCGGGCGAGGAGACGGATCGTACAATTGCCAGCTTGGTCCCGAACTCATATATCTCCGTTACTACGTAACTAGCGACTATTATCAAAGACACGTATACCGTAAAGCGCATAGTCTTAATCATTTCATCTCTTCCTTCTTGACGCTAAGAACGAAGCGTCCGTAGAGAGCATTGGTTCCCTGATAACGAACATGTGCAGGAAGATAACTAACCGCTTTCGCATGCCACTGCTCGGGAGTCCGTAGCCAAGAATACAGGTAATCCGTCACGATAGAATCTGGCTCCACAACTCCGGCATGTTGCGTGACAGCGTAGGTGAGAATATTCGGGATCGACACAACCTGATGATCGGATGCGATAATCGTTTTCATTTCGACAAATCGAATGCCGTCGCGCGGGCGAAGGTTTAGAATGTCGCTGAAAACCCGCGTCAAAGCCGCGGCCGCATCAGTCCTGTCGTAGCGCTTTGCGACATATAAAACCCTTGGAATCGGTGAGTCGAAATCTTCTTCTGGAGTGCTGACCAGAATCAAAGTAGCATCAGTTAAGTCGATGCCATGATAGTGGCCGCGATCGACGTGGAAACTCTGAACGTTAATGCATCGTTTGGCCTCCGACTTAGATGTTCCCCAGCACGTGCACGGGATCGTGCAGGGACAGGCGTCAGTCCAAACACCTTCGATCCCATCAGGATGATAAGAGGATGACGTTTTAACCCGACTATCGGAGCCCAGGAACAAAATGCATGTGCAAACCAAAAGGAGGTGAAGCGGACGTCTTCTGAGCGGTGTCGCAGGGCCCTTAGCGCGGACAGGATCAGGAATCATGGACCCTCGCCTCAGGTATATCCAAGTTCGATGCGGACTTTCTACAACTTGCCTGGGCTCTTTTTCATAAAACTTATTCTTTGTTCCAAAATCCGAACAGAAGATAAGCATCTGTTCACATGTTGAGGACTCGATATCGTCATGTTGTTCAGCATTTTCCCGATTCGCAGGTCGCCTGTACCCTGTTTTCCGACGATGCTCGCGTCCGACCAGATAAGCAGCTCACGTTACGAATTCAGGAACCGCGCAAGATTTCCGGCTCACGGGAAAAGCTTCTCGTCATGCTCTACCATACTTATTGCGACAATTCCATTCTTTCATGCGCGGGATTGTTAGATTCGGGGGTGCGCGAGCCCAGGAAGCGGGGGCCTACAGGGGGTAGCACAAGGGAAGCTGCGATCTGATCTAACAAGGACGGGGCTGCCCCCCATTCCCCAATTCGCATAGCCAGCCAGAACGTAATACGTCTGTCCGAGATCGTCAGATCGATAAGGCTCATTCGTCGGCATAGACCGCTGGAGGCGTGGTCGCGCAATCATGCGGCCTCCAGAAAGGAGGGTCGCGCAAGGTCAAGTGCAAATTGTCCATAGGGATTGATGTGTCCGTGGAACAATGGCGTCAGGGCTCTGCGGTCCTCGGCGGTCAGTCTCTCCCACATGCCTTCGCGTTCAATCGTCCGTTCGACCAACAGGGTGTTGACGAGCATGAGGCAGTTCTGGAGAAGCTGCAATGACAGGGTGACGATCTCCTGCTGTTCCCGGTTGTTCGTGGCCAGTTCGGCCTGGCGGCCATAGCAAATGAAATCATTGGTGGCGTTCCAATTTTCGACGACGTTGAGCCCCTCGTGAACCTCCCGCTGAACCTCTGGTGAAGGGAGGTAGTCGCAAAGGTAGATCGTCTTCTCCGCTTTCCCAACTTCAGCCAGCGCCTTATACGTCGGGTGCGTCACGTTGTAGGAGTTGTACCGCTTGAGAATGGCTTCCGCCGTGGCAGTGCCGAGTTTCACAGCCACCGCTGCCTTGACCATCTCGTCATATTGCTGCTCGATAAGTTCCCACCGAATAGGGCGTGCGAGTGTGCCGGCGAGATTGGGGTAATCTCCAGCAGTTGCCTTGTCTGGAAAATACAAGCGTTCGTATTTGATGCGCTTCAGCCGCGGCATCAGACGGACGTTTCCGAGCAAGTGACAAAAGGCAAACGCTACCTCCGACTGGCCGTGCGAATCGACAAAGTTCTTGTCCACGCGCATTTCGGTGTCGTGCCGGACCAGACCCTCGATCATCGCCGCAACTTCGGAAGTGGAGAAACTCTTGGTTTGGGAGTAGATGGAAACGGCGTTGGTCTCAACATGCCAGTAGACCATTACGCCGTATCCTTTATAGCGCGAGCGCCATTCGGTCATGAGATTTTGCTTCCAGCTTTCAAAGCGCGACCCGTGGGAAGCGCAGCTGCTCGCACCTTCACCCCACAAACGCGGATTCCGCAACGCCAGCAGCTTATTTACCACCGCACCGTTCGCGTTTCGCAGAGCTTCCGGGGAAAAATAGGTCTTGCGGACATAAAGTAGCTCGTCGTAGCTGTAGCGGTCATTGGCGTTCGCCACCCGCTTGATGCCCATATTGGTCGCTTCACCAAACAGGTCCAGAATCAATAGCGGTCGCAGCGCCTCGCGCGAGCGAACCTCCTTTGTGCCCGAATGCGTAAAGAACCGGGTAAAGCCGACGAGACGGTCGGCCTCAACGAAAACTTCGAGCAGGTCGAGCATCCCATACCGGACGCCGATCTTCTCCTTGATGATGCCGAGGCTCTGGGGCTCAGGCTGGGGTTCCAACCTCGCCAGCGCCCATAGGCCGCGGTCCTCTTTCTTATTGGAGCGGAAAACTCGGAGGTGACCCAGTTCCGGCAGAACCCAGTTGAATTCCTGGAGCCCAGTGCTCATACGTGCTCGAAGCAAGCGCACAAATGACTGGACATCCAAGGGAGTCCCCAAATCACGGTAGTGCAGAGCACGACGTTGCTCATCGTTCCAATCTCCGGGAAGGTCATCATTTGGGTTGCGGAAGGCGTAGGATCCTTCGACCCACACCTCTTTGCATTTCAGGGCGCGCTCCAGTTTTTCAAGGACACACAATTCGTAGTAGTGGTGGTTGACCTTCGTTTCGCCCCCGACTTGCTCAAACACCTTCTCTTTCCAACGAGGACTCACCACGCCTTCAATTGGTACCCGTTCTGAAAAGTGCTCCTGGTGCATCGTCAGATTGCGCTGAATCGTAGCTAGCGCTTCGATCACAGGCTGAAAACGATTGTCGCTGCGGAAGCGCAAGCTTTCCAGCAACACCGGCAACATCCGCCGGTAGTGTCGCGCAAATTTGCGGTGCATGACGGTCTGGCGGAGTAAACGTAGTTCCGGTCCGCTCGCTCGGAACTCCGTCAGGAGATTGTGGAAGGTTTCCTCTTTGACTTGGGGAAAGATAACCTCCCGTACAACGCCGTCCGGTTTCTCAACGACCGCCTCGGCGACGCGCGACAGTATCTGCATCTTTCCATCTACGCGCTTGAGATCAGCGAGGAACTCACGATGGATCTGCTTTTCCGAACGCGTGTCGATTCGATGAATAAGATCGATTGCCATGCGTGTGACATCGTCCGTGACCTCCGTCACGCGCACGCAGAGAAAGCATGCCATCAAGGCGTTGCGAATGAAGGCAGGATGCTCCCGCATCTCGCTGGCGGTCTCGTTCGAAGCGCGTCGCTTCAGCATTTGGAGCAATTTCCACGGCATTCCGGCGAATGGCTCCGCGGATACGCCTATCGCGCGAATGATCGTGAGCTTTCGCACTTCGATCTGAAGATTATCAACACCCGGCTTGCCAGGATCACTCTTCAATTCCTCGAAACCCGACACCACTGCCTCGTCGGGCACAACAAGGAGGTCGTCAATACGGGTGCGGACCTCTGCCGAGAGCGATTCCGAAATGCGCTGTTGAATATCGTGGAAGAATCCGTTCAGGGCAGAGTTAACAACCCGTTGCAGTTCGCCCTCCGCCGGCAATTCGACCCGCAAGTCCCGTAGCCCTTCACACTGCGGCGTCAAACAATGCATCCGCGGTGTGCACGTCCATCGCACGCTGGGTACGAAGCCACTGCTCCAATTCGGCCTTGTCTCGCGCTGTCGAAAAGCGCCATCCGGTATGCTGACGAATCTGCGCCAGATGATAATCGCGTGGGTTCCGCCCTCCCATGAATACCCCGTCCGAGGAATCCCACAGTAGCCCGAGTTGACCTGTGACAAATGAGCGAACTTCCGCCGGAATGCGCGGCATCGGGTCCGGTATGTAGCCAAGATGGGAGAGCGTCTTGAGCAGCAGCGCCATCCCGCAACGATTGGCATCGCCCCGGCAGCCGAGTACAAGCTGCAGTTCGGCTGGTGTCAAAAGAAAGTGCTCAACGAGATCCTCATGAGAATAGGAGGCCCGAAACTGTGGATATGCTTTGGACAGGGGGGAGACCTCGCCATCTCGATCTCGGCGCGCAATTCCCAAACAGAACCAGAACCGAGAGTTTCGGCGCCCCGGCGGACCGGAGCCCAGGCACGCGGCTGGGGAGTTGATCGTATCAAGAAAACCGCCGGCGGTCTCGTTCGAGCCGACACCAGGCCAGTCGGTCCGCCTCTGTTAGATCAGATCGCAGCTTCCCTTGTGCTACCCCCTTTTGGGCCCACCGGTCGCGCGGCATGCGGCACCATCCGCGCGTATCGGCCTGAGAATTCCAAGGTAGCCAGAGGAACAAAGACGACGAAGATGGTGTCTAATGAAAGCAATGCCTTTCTCTGCTCGTCATGCGCTTCAATCACTAGTTCTAGTCCTACTACTGCTCTCTACAACGGTCTGGGCGCACAATGGACGGCGTCCACTTGCGTTGACTCATGTGACAGTTATCAACCCGTCCGACTCATCTCCGTATCCGGACAGAACTGTCTTGATTGCAAACGACAGGATCGTCCAGGTCGGTCCTAGCACAACCGTGAAGATCCCAACCGGAGCCTTGATTGTGGACGCCTCCGGTAAGTTCTTAATCCCAGCCTTATGGGACATGCACGTTCATACTGAAAATGCTGAACGCGATTTTCCGATGTTTATTGCGAACGGCGTCTTGGGCGTCCGGAATATGGCAGGCGTAGCCAAAGATGTCTTCCGATGGAGGGAAGAAACAGCTTCCGGCAAGATGCTTGGACCGCAGATTGTCGCTGCCGGTCCGCTGATTGACGGTCCGGAACCAGCTCATCCGGAGCACGCGATACCAGTACACAACGCCGCCGAGGGGAGACAAGCTGTGCAGTCCCTAAAGGCGATGGGCGCCGATTTTGTCAAAGTGTATGACGGTGTTCCGAGAGACGCATACTTTGCGATCGCTGAGGAATCGAAAAAGGTTGGCCTGCCTTTTGTGGGGCATGTTCCCGGGGCAATCCGCGTGGTCGAGGCCTCAAATGCCGGACAGCGTAGTCTTGAGCACGGCGCGTACCTAAGCGGTGGAGCAACCAACGAGGATGAGGCGACCAAACAAAAGGACCGCTGGCCCGCCATAATGGAAGAAGCTCGGCGTACGGGCAACTTTTCGCTCATCCCCGAAAACATTGCGAAAGACGGGAATGTGATGCTCGATCTGCTGAGCCTCGAACGCCTGAGCGGGCTTTACAAAACGTTCGTTAAGAACGGCACTTATCTGACTCCAACGTTGGTAGTGCAAGAAACTCGGGTGTTTGTGGATGAAATCAGCAAGCGAGCGGATCCGCGGAACAGATACATGACTAAAGCCGAACTGGAGGCATGGAAACCAGAGAATGACATGTTTTCGAAGTACAGAACCCCCGCCTATATCGCGTATCAAAAACGTAACTACCTGCAGACATTGAAAGGGATAAAGCTCGCCCAACAACTAGAAGTTCAGTTGCTCGCTGGAACCGACGTGGTCGCACCATGGACGTACCCAGGATTCAGTTTGCATGATGAGCTTGGACTGCTTGTCGAGGCTGGATTGACGCCGCTCGAAGCGTTGCGGACGGCGACCACAAATCCCGCACAGTTCTTCGGTATGAAGGACGTGGGCACAATTACACCAGGCATGAAAGCGCATCTCGTCCTGCTGGATGCGAATCCCGTGATAAACATCTCGAACACAAAGAGGATCTCAGCGGTAGTTATGTATGGGACACTGTACACTCGCGGCCAGTTGGATGCTCTCCTGAACCAAAGCGCGACGATCGCCTCGAATCCAAAGTAATTCACGACGCGAATATTTCTGAAAAGAGAAGAATTGATCTGCTCCTCGCTGCTCTCTCGGTTGCCAGCGATAGAGAGATGCAATCTTTGGCACAAACGACGGATCTCTCGGCTTCCTTAGAATCCTTGCTAGCAGCGAACCTACCTGACTCAGTCAGACCCTTAACACAGATTCTGATTTGTGGCGCGTTGCCCACCGATCGTCTTCTGGCGGACGGACAACGAGTCCTTCCCTTAGTCGACCGCCGAACACGAGGAGATCTGGTCTTTAAACTGTTGTCCAGAGCGTTTCGGGATGCAGGTGTGGCTGAAGACCAACTGATCGATCAAGTTATAAGTACTGCAGAGGGTGATATCACTCCTCATCAGCTCATTGAGATGGCGACTTCTCCGCATGCTTCCCCAGTGCGGCTGAGTCACAATTTGATAATTCTCAGTCGAGCTACGTCTGACATCAGACGCGGAATACTCATCAGTATCGCTGATCTGACGGATCGATTACTGAAGCGGGGAGCCGGCAGCCTCACGAGAGAAGGAATCACCGCATGGTCTCAGATGTTGATGGATTCAGGCAGCGTCAACGTCGATTCGCAACTCAAAGCCGCGAGTGGTGCACTATCTTTCGCCCTAAAGGCGAAGAACAGGCCAGTCAGTCCGTTGATCGTTGCAACGTTTCCAATCGTTTACAACGAGCTAAAAGCGGGCAAAGAAACGCCGAGTCTACTGTCCTTCTTTTTTACCGACTGGGATCGCTGTAAGACTGCAAGGCGAGATTTGGTGAAGGCGTTTATGAATTCCGATTGGCCTCCCACTGACTTGGTTCGTGCAGCGATTCCCACGGGCGACCTTGAAACGATTGTCGACACTATCTCGAACGAAGGGAATGGGAATCGTTATTTGGCTTCAATCGAGACTGACCTTAAGAATCTGCCCGTCGAAATGCGCAGCCGCATTCAAACCGAATTATCCAATTCTCGGCATGTTGAAAAGTCATCTGAGCATTTCTGAAAATTGGAGCGTTGAACGCACATTTGAAGTTCTCCGCATGCGGAATTCGCGGGTCAGCCATGAACGTCCTCTTATTGTCTTATTCAGGAACGTAAGCGACCAGTTGAGCAGTTGAGCTTCTGATTGGCTCCGTGCTTTAGCCCATCAATAAGCACATTCTCCAAATTCTTGGTGCAGCCTTTCGGCTGATCTTTCGACCATTCCACATTCGTTTCATGGCGAAGTCTAGAGCTCCGTTCGGCTCCTTCTGTCAATCCCGCTTGTGCAGCTCCGCGCGACGCATAACCCTACCCCGCGCCGTGCTCGCTTCCGCGCCCCCCTCCTCACGACCGCATGCCGGCCTTATTGATCTATGGCGGTGCGGGCATGGAAAAACCAAAATCCTCCGCAAGTTTATTCGCGACTGCACAGGAAAGTCGAAGTGAACCAACTCTTTGCTCTTCGAGAGCGAAATTCGGCGGGGTGTCGCCGTGCAATTATCTTACGAGTTGTGCGCCAAACCCACAATGGCTACACCAGCAAAAGCCAAATTTTGCAATACTGATTTCCAAGAAATCAGTCGAGAGCGTTTTCCGAAGCAGCCGCACGGTACATCGCGTGTCCCCTTGAGGAGACTACTAGCAATGAAAAGCCCGAAACAGACAAAAAGGGAGGCCGCCGCGAGTTCAGGCACAGGGCTCGCGATATTGAACAACAACAGCCAACCAGTTATGAACTCCACGACAGGGATTGAGAACGCGAACGCTGGTAGAGTGCGGACAGGAAGAATACGATGCGCAGCGAGGCTTGCCTGGAAATTGCGCACTTCAAGAAGTTTTGCGACCGAACTGACCAGCAGGAGGATGCCGATGACCAGGCGACATGACACAAAAGCTATTTCCCAGAGATGCACCACGATTCCCTCCTTCTGCTTTGTCGAAGTTCATTCCGCGCCTATTCACAACCCAACGCCTTCGCTCGATAAATTATAGCGGTCTCGCTGCTGAACATCGCGGGACCACAACCATTTGCCCTTGTAAGCTCCATCATATATTTCTGACGATCTGAGGCAACGACTATCCTCATTTGGTAGTCCTGAATTGTCGCTGTATCAGGGTCTTTACTGCTGAGCGAGATCTTGCGGTCTGCAAACAACTTATTTTTGGCGAGCTCTTGCAGATCTGCGTAGGTTCCATTTTGGGACTTCCAAGTCATCTCTGCGGTATTAACAGTGCGAACGAGCCCAGCAAGTTCTGCCTCCGAAAGGGGGCCAGCACCTTGGGCAAACACGAGTGGAGCTCCGGCAAGAAGATAGAAGGCAAACGCTGCGAGCGAACGTCGACTGAGCACATTGCACCTCCCTCACTTGACACTACGTACGAAACCTCGTGCAGGGCTTCAACAAAAAAAGCAAGGGGCACCACAATCGTTAAGGCAGTATAAATCGCATGTTGTGCAATACCCATAGCAGCACCAAGGACACGATTGAAAGCCGGTATTGCAGCAAGCAGGCTGGGCATGTATGAAACAAGAGCCTCTACAGGAGCAGCTATCTGGATTTTCTGTTCCCAATCCGGCGAACGCCACCTGCCGAGCCCAGCGGAGAATCTTCTGGTCAGTTGTGGGATTGGGTGCTTGCAGAGGACTCAACTCTGGGTAGGCTTGATTCAGAGGAGCGTATGACTCGGGCAAAGGATGCTGTAGAACACCGAAGTAAATGATGCCGCGCTCATCGCTGGCAAAAATGTTCGGTTGCGCTGGCTCCGCCGTACTCAGAGCCAGCAAATAGGCATCGCGATTAATCGATAAGAGCAACCGAAGAGACCACCCTGGCGCAGCTTCCTCGGAAAAAAATCTTCTGAGTGGCGCTTCGTCTTGGCTGTCACTTGGGAACCAAACCCGGAGGGCCGCAATTAAGTCTGGGTGCTCCGCAAAGGCGTTATTCTCAAAGTTGAAGCGGTGTTGAAATGTATTTAGTCGCCGAACCAACCCGAGCACGGGAGTGCCACACATCGGCGTACTAGATCGTTTAGTCCCAGAAGCTTTGGCAAGGCCGGAGATGGCGAGCGGTAAACCCAATACCGATTTCAAGACATTGCGCCGATGAATGAACATAACCTCACCTCCTAAATTCCGCGTTGGCCGCCGAGCTTTAACATGAAGCCGGAAACACGCAAACATTCTGAGAATGAACTGTCTTCATCTCTCGTTGCCGAGACTAATAAGCTAGGTTCCAGACAAACACGACAATCTGAGGAAAAGAAGTACAAGTAGGAATCAATTACGGAAACAGGAATATTCATCGTTCGGACTAGATCATGTTTGTCGCCTAACTGGCTCCTAAGCCTCAGCTTGGTCCCTTCCTCAGGGGTCACCCAAAACCGGCCAATGAGGGTCACTTGAAAACCGGCCAACGAGAATGAGGCCCGGGACGTTGATTTCGGCGTGAGGCATGTAGCCTTCGTCGATATGAGCAACGTCTTGAGCGAAGCGAAAAAACAACAAGTCATAGCCCTGGGACGACTCGGATGGCCACTGCGGCGCATCGAGCAAGAGACCGGGGTGCGTCGGGAGACGGCCGGAGCCTATCTGAAAGCGGCCGGCATCGGGGTGCGGCCGCCGGGGGCATGGGGACGGCGACCGCCGGCAAAACCGGCCAACGAGAACCAGGTGACCACCGGGTCGGACGTGGTAAAACCGACTCCCACGATCAACCCCAACCCCAACCCCGAAAATCTTTCTACGAAGGAAAAAGCAAAAGCAACTTCAAAACCGGCCAATGCGGTGACCACCGGGTTTGGCGGGGAGTCGACAGGCTTGGAAGTAGAAACTCCTAAGCGGATTCGATCCGCCAGTGCCTGCGAGCCGTTTCGTGAAGCCATCGAGTTGGGGCTGAGCCGCGGTCGGGATGCCACCGCAATCTGGCAAGACCTGGTAGCCGAAAATGGGTTCGACGGAGGCTATCAGACGGTCAAGCGCTACGTGCGCAAGTTGCGCGGAAACCAGCCACTGCAGCCCCGCGCGGTGATCGTGACGGGACCAGGAGAAGAGTCGCAAGTGGACTACGGCACCGGCGCCATGGTCCGGGATTCGCAGACCAGAAAATATCGACGCACGCGATTGTTCGTAATGGTGCTGGGCTGCAGCCGCAAGGCGGCACGCTTTCTGACCTTCCGTTCCAGTTCGCGCATCTGGGCCGAGTTACATGAGAAAGCATTCCGTCGATTGGGTGGGGCTACGCGGGTCGTCGTCCTGGATAACTTGCGCGAGGGCGTGCTCGTCCCGGATATCTATGATCCCACTCTGAATCCTCTCTATCGTGACGTGCTGGCGCACTATGGCGCGGTCGCCCTGCCCTGTCGGATCAAGGATCCAGATCGAAAGGGAAAAGTTGAATCGGGTGTCGGCCACGCCCAACGAGCGCTTCAGGGGAAACGTTTTGAGAGCCTGGAGGAGGCCCAAGCCTATCTGGATCGTTGGGAGACAAGCTGTGCCGATACCCGCATTCATGGCACCACGAAACGACAGGTCGCCGCCATGTTTGCTGAAGAAAAACCCAGCTTGCTGCCGCTTCCCCTGGAACCTTTTCGCTACTACCAGCATGGCAAGCGGGGTGTGAATCTGGACGGTTGCGTCGAAGTCGATGCCGCCTACTACGGCCTGCCACCGGGTTGGATCGGACGAGAAGTGAATGTGCAGTGGGATGAGCTTTATGTTCGCATCCTCGATCCCCAAAACGGACTGCTGCTGCGAGAGCACGTGCGGCAGAAACGTGGCTGGTATCGCATAAAAAAAGAAGACCATCCCCAGCAGATGCCGCTTCAGGTTTCCCAGTTACTGTGGCGAGCCGGACGAGCCGGTACTCACATCGGCACACTCTGCAACCTTATTTATAACCAGCTCGGAGAACCGGGGGTTCGCCGCGTCTTCGGCATCCTCTCCTTGGCCAAGAAGTTCGGCACCGCCGCGGTCGAAGAGGCGTGCGCGGTTGCTCTGGAAATGGGCGTGCATGAACTCCGCTTCGTTCGTCGCTATCTCGAACGTGCCCCACAACTTACCCTGCGGCAAGTCGACCCGCTCATTCGCGAACTGGTTCACTACCGCGATCTCATCAACCTCAGAACCAAGGAGCCAGAAGATGAACCTCATTGAGTTGAACCGTGCATTGGGACAACTACGCCTGGGCGGTATCGCCGCCGTGCTCGAAACTCGTATTCGCCAAGCTCAGGCCGAAGCCATGTCCCCCATCGATTTCCTCTCCTGCCTCGTCTCCGACGAACTCACTCGTCGTGGCGAGCGACTGCTGGAGCGAAGAAAAAAACAAGCCGAGTTCCGAGACCCTCAGAAGACCCTCGATAACTTCGACTTCAACTTCAACCGCAAGATGAATCGCAGTCTGGTGTTCGATCTCGCTACCGGTGCCTTCATCGCTCGCCATGAAGACGGTTTGTTTTTAGGTCCACCTGGCACCGGCAAAAGTCATCTTGCACAGGCCATCGGACAAGCCGCTATCCAACAGGGTTATCGCGTCCTCTATCGCGAAACCCACAAACTGCTCGATGACTTGGCCGAAGCCACCATCGATGGAACCCGCAAAGAAACCATGGAACTGTTCGTTTCCGTTCCGCTTCTGATTATCGACGACCTCGGTATGCGGAAGTTACCCATGACTGCCGCCGAGGACTTACTGGAAATCGTAATGCGGCGCTATGAGCGCGCCAGCACTTTGCTGACATCGAATCGACCCGTAGACGACTGGGGCAAACTGCTCGGCGACAGCGCCGCCGTTACCGCTATGCTCGATCGCCTCCTCCATCACGGTCATGTACTCAAATGCGGTCCACGGAGTTGGCGCACGAAAACAGACTTGCCTCCACAGGAGGCGACGGAGTAAAACAACCTAGTCCCAGGCCACTTTCCGTTGGCCGGTTTTGAAGTGACCACCTTGGCCGCTTTTGAGGTGACCCCTGAGGCTTCGAAGACCCGCAAGAGTGAGCGTAGCCGGGCGTGGTCCCGCGCATAGAAAACTCCGGATTTCGTAACAGACGCAATTCCACGGTTGGTGGCGAGTTTCGAAACAGGTAGGCTCGACTGTGTTTGTCGTCCCCTCTCGTAAGAGCAGGCTTGACCTATTATGTCTACATATATAGACTATTGAGGTGAGACCGGCTCGCATATCCTCGCAGACCCGATTGCTGCTTGCGTCTTTGCTCGCCCGTCCTGCCGAGTGGCGATACGGCTACGACCTGTCTCGTGAGACCGGACTGAAGTCCGGAACGCTGTATCCCATTCTCATGCGCCTGGCCGAGAAATCGCTGCTGGAGACGCGGTGGGAAGAGACGGCCGGAGCTGGCCGTCCCCCTCGCCACATGTATCGCTTGACCGGCCTGGGCCAGCGCTGGGCTCGCGAAGAAGCACCCCGTACCCGTCCCACCCGCGCTCTGAATCCAGCTTTCGGAGATCGCTGACGGCCGACACTGCTGCAAGCCGGATCATGCAGAGCATTCTGACCTGTGCGATTCGGCTGTATCCCCCTGAGAAACGCGCATGGGGCGAGGCCATTCTGGCGGAATCCAACTCTGTGACCGAGTTCAGCGCGGCGCTCTCCTGGACATTAGGAGGACTCATGATTGCATTTCGCTCTTTCTTCTCGCGTGTATTCCGTCGCCCCGCAGCGAAAAGCGAACCGGTGCTCACCGGGGCGCAGATTCCTCCGCCGTTGCCGTGGAAGCTTGTCCTGGCGTGTCTGGTGATTTCAGGCGCGCTACTGTTTGTCCCGGACCTGCGTCAGGGTCTGAGTGTCATATTCTCCAGCTGGCGGGATGAGTTCAACCCAAGGGATGAAACCGCTATGTGGGAGAAGATCGGCGGCGAAGCCGAGAATAGAGGCGACGCCGCAGCCATGGCAGTCGCCTCCATGCGGCTGTCCAGTCCCGAGGGCGCCCGGTTTGACGAGGCAGTACGCATGGCGGAGCACGCTGTCGCCAAAGATCCGGGCCTCACCTGGACTTACTACTTTCTTGCGCAGCGCAGAAGTGATTCCCGGTTCCGAGGATCGCCTCACCAAGAGCTAACCCAGCATCTGCAAGACTGGGATCCACAGAACGCGGTACCTTACCTTACCGAAGCGGATGAAATTGCTCAGACCGGTGAACACGATCCGCAGTGGCGTGGTCGGGGTTCCAAGGAAGAAGAGATCGCTCGTATTCGCGGGCGCGATCCCCGATGGCTTGAACTGATGGGTCGGGCTTTCGCGGCGTCCGTCTACGACACTTACTTCGCCCGGCGCCTGGACCTTGACCTTCAGGTCATGCAACGGCTGGGCGTGATTGAACCCCAACTCGCCACCACGGACTACCTGTCTGCCGAAGTGCTTCCCTCAATCTCGAATTGGCGTGAGTATGCTGACCTGCGCCTTGCCCAAGGCGAGGAGACGGAGCGTACCGGGAAGTGGGAAGAGGCAGCCAGCAAGTATTGGGCCGTCGCCCAATTCGGCCAGCGTGTGTGCCTGGATCATAAAGCGGAGGCCGAAGTCGAACTCCTCTTTGCTAGGGACTTGCAGGAAAGGTCCTTCAAGCACCTGCAGCCAGTCTTGCTCAAGCTGGGGCGCGCGCAGGAGGCCCAAGGCGTCGCGTACGCCGCGCAATTGCAGCACGCGGAAAACGAGGAAATGCGCGCGCACGACAAATCAGAGATGCGACTGCTTCTGACATTTTCTCTAGCAAGCGGCCTCCTCGTACACCTCTGCGCGATCCTGTCAGCCGCTTCCGTCCTTTTGATAACGGTTGCCCTGTTCACGTCTACCGTGAAGCGCACCCGTTCCAGATTTGTCCGCCTTAACCTGACCTATGCGCCGCTGCTGCTGGTTCTGACTTGCACCAGCCTGTTGTTCGCTTACCATCCATACGCCGCGTACTACAGGTCGTACCCAGCCAACCCATCGGGACAGGATCACGAGTCACTTCTGAATGTCCTCCTGGTGAGTGGTATTCCGGGATATGTCCACAGCCAGACGTTCATTGACAACAGTCACATCTACTTCTGGTGGGCCATCATCGCTACCGGCGCAATCGGAATTTGGCTGGCATTAAGAGCAGGGTGGAGGACGATGCGGAAATCGCACACGCACTGACGCACCCACATTCATACCCCAATACTCAACGGCTGTGAATGATTGTTTCTCGCCCGCACCCCCTCGCGCACTCTTGTGACGCAGCCAAGCACGCGTGCACCCCACGCGCGGGCGGGCGGGGGCGGCCAAAACCGGGGTGTCTGGGTGGGGAACTAACCCCTCTCCTCTCTCTTACCCCGTCAAACTCGCAACGGGGCGAGGAAGGGACGGCAACCCTGCCAAACCCCCTCCCGACACTCCGGAACCGTAGACCTGGGGCCGCCCGCGCGCATGGCAGCACGAAGTGGATTTTTTTGCTACCGATGGGGAACCTTGGCCAAGAATGGTGCATACCTATTTAGCGGGAGAAAGCGTATCGTGACGGGCGGGCAACAATTTCTACCCTACATGAAATCAATTAAATAGTGATGACGCATTAAGTCTAAGGAACAGCCTTCAAGGACAAGCTTGATGTCTTCACGGATCACTCGCCTGTTAAGCGTCTTTCCGGCGCTCCCAGAGCCGAACGGGAAAGAATGCGCTGCTGACCTCCCGCTGCCCATCACTGGCGCCTCCGTGTTGGAGCGATTGCGGCTGCGTCTTCGAACTGATGAAGAACTCATCGCTGAGCTTATTGAAGGTGAATCGGACGCTTTGACTGTCCTCTTCGAACGTCATTCTCCATTGGTATTTCGAATTGCACACCGAGTTCTTCGCAATGACGCAGAAGCCGAAGATGCCGTCCAGCAGGTTTTCCTCGATGTTTTCCGTGCTGCGAGGCAGTTTGACCCTCAGAAGGGCTCGTTCAAGTCTTGGCTGCTACAGTTTGCTTATCACCGAAGCTTCAACAGCCGTCGACGATTACGTGCACGCGGCTATTACGATTCCGACAGCATAGAAGACGTGCTCCCGAGGGAGCTTTTCGAAGGCGCAAATCACACATTTCCAATGGCGGCGTCCGAGGTGGTCATTCTTGTTGATCAAGTTCTAAAGCTAGTTCAACCCCGGCAACGCCGTGCTATCGAACTAACTTATTACGAGGGCTTGACTGCTGAACAGACCTCAGAGGTGACGGGCGAATCCATACGTGTCGTACGCCACAACATCTATCGTGGACTAGAAAAACTACGCTCGGTTCTTTGCAGCAAGTCGTCTGAGAAGGACCAGAAGCAGAAAAAGCATCTTGAACGGACTAGAGCATGAGCCAGCACGAACAATTCGAGATTATGTGTGCCTTCGCGGCTGTCGGACAACTCGATCCGTCGGATCTAGCAGGACTGAGGCGGCATGTTGAAGATTGCGCTGACTGCCAGCGCCGGTTGTCGGAATTCGCCCAAGTAAGCGCACAGGCGCTATTGCTGTTCGGAGAGAAGTGCAGCAACAAGCACAGGCTGCCCGCTGGGATGACAGCCCGCTTTGTCGCGCGTGCACGAGCTGAGGGCATTCCTTTGCAGAAGTCTGCGGATTCGCTGCCTCGTGAGTTATTTCATTCGCTAGGTTGGAAGGGGAATATCGCAGCAGCTCTGCTGATGTTTGCCATTGTCGCCGGAATCTCGAATCGTATTCATACACCAGCGTTCTCAACGTCCCCTTCCGCCGTCGGGGCGAATGCGACCGCCAAAATCCCTCTTGAACCGAAGGCGGCGCGAGTTCGTTCATCACGATTGTTGGAACCCAAACTGGCGGTACGACGAGCGAAGGACCATCGTCGTTTTGAAAATGCTGGACCTACTGTGGCGCGGGTACAATCCTCGGAGCTCGCGTTCACCACTTCGCTGGGACTGACTCCTTCAAGTGCGCGGTATTCCGCGAATTGCGATCAGGGCGGAGTCAAACCAGATTCCTCCCTCTTTTCAAGAGCCGCTGAGATAAAAGAGCCAAGACTCTTCAAGGCACTTGCTACTTCTCACGAAACTGGTCCGGTTGCGCCGTGGCTCACATCGCTGAATTCACTACCTCCAGTGTTCCTGTACACGACAGACCGACAATTCTTTTTGCGTAGTTCGCAGATGGGAATGTCGGAACCTAATATCGATTGGTCCAAAATTCGGTTGGGAGTTCTCTCAGAGTCCTCAAGGTCTAAGCGTTTGCCTCAATATCAAGAGGTACCGGAGCAAAGATGGCCATTTTTGAACGAATTCAAGCTCGACGCTCGATGAACCACAAGATCGCACAAGTCCTCGCCATAGCAGTAGTCATCCCGGCTGCATTGGCAGTGGCGCAAACCGAAATCACGACACCGCCGACTAACGCCATTGGGCCTGCACGAATAGGCATGATCAACATTCAGGGCGTGATTGTTGGCACCAACGAAGGACAGAAAGAACTACAGGCGCTGGAAAAGAGATTTGAACCCAAGAAGAACGAACTCAAAACGCTAAGCGACGAAATCGAAGCACTGAAGAAGCAGCTCGACACTCAGGGGCCCAAGCTCAACGACGAAGCGCGAGCGGCCTTAGTCAAGCAGGTTGACAGCAAGCAGAAGAGTCTCGGGCGAGCCGAAGAAGATGCCCAGGCTGATTTCGCAGCTCAGCAAAATGAACTCATTCAGAAGATCTTGAACAAACTGATTCCGATAATTGACAAGTACGCAAAAGACAACGGACTCACTTTCATCATAGACGACTCCAAACCTTGGCCCGAATGGCCATTGGTGTGGGGTAGCCCCTCCGCCGATATCTCGAAGGCAGTCGTCGACCTTTACAATGCCACCTCTGGAGTGCCAGCACCGATTTCGCTGACGCCACGTCCAACCAATCCTGTTCCAGAAACAAAGCCCAAGCGACCGTAGGGGTCAGACTAACGTTTCGTCGGCCTGAACAACTGAATCTCGGCGTCTCAATTCCCTACGCGTCTGACATCGGGGCTGATCTTTCCACCATTCCACATTCGTTTCATGGCGAAGTCTAGAGCTCCGTTCGGCTCCTTCTGTCAATCCCGCTTGTGCAGCTCCGCGCGCCGCTTACCCCTAACCCGCGCCGTGCTCGCTTCCGCGCCCCTACCGCTCTAACCCGCTCCAGGGCTCCGCTGCGCTCCGGGGATGGACAGCGCCTCTCTCCACTCCTCCCTCGCCATTTATGAAACGAATGTTTTTTTCTGGCCTACCCAGGCCCGAATTCTCACAACACAAAAGGAGCGAACTTCCAATGACCAGCACACGCAAGCCACAGCGTGTACGTATACGAGATCGACTGGCTCTCCGATCGGAATGCGTCGGCGCGGACCAGACCACAAAGAATCCATTTTTCGGCCGCCGGGGCGGCGTCTTTTTTTTCGCCCTTCTTCCGCGCATCGATGGGCGGGAACGACAGCTGCAACGGTTGAGAATAGAGGCGGTACCGAGCACCCGCGACCGTGACCTCCGAGTACCGGCTGGACTCCGACAGCTTTTTCTTTTCGACTCCGGACTTCCCCGTTTTTTTCTCTTCAACCTTTTTTTCATTCGTGGCTGCAGGCTCATTCTCAAACGCATCGACTCGCGCCACTTCGATGCCAGGTGACGATTTTTGAAAGATGACTGTTCCATCTTCCCGCGCCACCAGCACGATATTGAACGGACTACGGTTTGGCGGCGGCAAAACGTTGCTGATCAGCCTGTCCAGATTGGTTCGGACCGCGTATTTGACCTGCTCTCGTTCTGCGCGGCCATTCCTTGTGTGTACGCTACGTTTAAATGCTATGTACAGGAAGTGTGTTCCCTCATCGGCTACGACTGCCATCCTCGGGGGGTCGCCATAGTCATCTTTGCCAATGATTGAGTCCGTCTCTTCGTCCTCGGGTTTTTCCAATTGTGGCGCCACATTACTGAGGTACTCCTGCAACTTGTCCCTGCCGATGCCGGCGTCCGCCGCGTTATCCATCATCTTGTCGAAATTGTTGATGCCGAGGCGGATCTGCTCGCTCAGGGTTCTCAGGACGCGAAAGTTTCGATCGTCCAGATATCTGTGTTTGGAGGGAAGCCAGAAGAGGTTGTACCAGCCTACGGCGACGATGAGGATCAAGCCAATACTGGCTGGAACAAAGAGGCCGCGAAGCCGAACTGACGTAGGCATGGTGAACCACTTCCCAAGAGTTGCGGATCAGGGGCGATTCCGTTGGTCGGAAGATACGCATGGAAAGACCAAGGAAACAATGTCTCGCGGTCACTCATCGTGAATATCAATCGCCACCGGAAAACCGACGATCTACGGAAACTCATGATCTATAGTGAAGGAATTAGCAGTTTCGTTTCACACCAGTCCCAGAGGCACAGTGTGCGAGTTGGTGCCATTCGGGCGATCGCCGGGAACAACGGCAGTGCCCGCAGTGTTTCGACGGCACATTTGCCTTGGATAACTGCATGGTAAGGCTTAGAACACTTTCACGAGGACCTCATCGCGGAGTGTTTGTCCGGAAGTCGACTTCGAGGAGATCTGATTTGCAACGGGCATATACGGGTTCTTGCGCACTTTCGGTGCAGGTCGATAGACTGGCGGGCGGCTACCTTATTGAATCTACAGCTCCTTGTTTAGCCAACAGGGCATTGGAGAGCGCGCCCACGACTTGTTGGAAGGGAAGTGGTCATCCGAACCGTTTTCAATTACTTGCGGGTCTTCAAGGGAGTGAGGTTGCACCGAAAGTGCGCAAGAACCCTTTTAAGTACAGCTCGACTTAAGTACAGCTCGACACCGGCGTTTAAGTACAGCTCGACACATGTGGAAACCAACGCAGTTTGCATATACGCGCAAGCGAGGAACTTCTCCCACTCCGAGGTCGCTGCGATGATCGAAGGCTTGATCCGGCACGATACTGAGATGCGGGTCGAGAAGAATTTCGTGGACTCTCATGGACAGTCCGAGGTGGCTTTCGCATTCTGCCATCTGCTCAGCTTGGTGAAACTGATGCCGCGTCTGAAGCGCATCAAGTACGAGCGTCTCTATCTGCCGGACAAAGAGATGTCCGGGCAGTTTCCGAACCTGACGGGCGTTCTCACGCGACCGATCCGTTGGGTGTGGCCGCGCGTCAGAAAACGCGGTTTTTTGATCACACGCCGGTTTGAGAGTGAACCCTCAGCATCATCGCCGAAGCGCAGCGGAGGCTTATCATCGAGGACATGCCGGAGATCTTGCTTCGTCCACGACGCTGCAATGTGTGTGAATCCATCTTCTGCGTCTGCTCTCATTGCGACCGCGGACAGCGCTACTGCAGCGATCTTTGCAGGAAGCAGGCGCGGCAGGAACAACGACGCGCTGCTAACCGGCGCCACCAGCAGACAGCGTTTGGTCGAGAAGCCCACAAGTTACGTCAGCGCGCCTATCGGCGGCGCCGATGCAGGCCTAGCGTGACGGATCAAGGTTATCGTTTGGTTAGCCTTGCGGGAAGTAAACGTCACAGTAATCTCACTCGGTGCGCGATTTGCGGTCAACCCAGCGAATGGGTCGAGCTGTATAAGCGGGTCAGGCACCGCGGCCTAACTCGACGGCCGCGAATCCAGTTCGGCGCTCGACCAAAAAACCGCGTTTCCTGATGCGCGCCAACAGTTGGGACGTAATTGAACAGCAATACGACGAAATGGTGAAGTCGGCAGTCGGGTTGAAGGATGGAACCGCGACGGCGGATGCGATTCTGAAGCGGTTCAACTCCTACAATGTGACGCACCCGACGTATAAGGCACTCGTCGAGGTGGGGAAAGCGGAGAAGACAATGTTTCTGTGCGACTATTTGGCCTCGCGCGAAACGCAGTACGAAGTGAACGATGGCCTGCAGGTTGTGGAGAACTGGAATGCTGCCAGCGACGTCATCTGTTATGGCCGGCGGGGAGAATTGGCAACGAACAGCCGCGAGCAGCAAGAGATTACGCTCCTCTCACTGCAATTGCTGCAGAACTGTCTGATGTTGATCAACACGATTCTGGTGGAGCGAACGCTGGATCGGCATGGTCTGTGGGAGCGACTGAGCCGGGAGGATCTGCGTGCCTTGACACCGTTGTTCCACACCCACATCAATCCGTACGGAGTATTCGAAATCCACTTGGAAAGTCCCTCGTTCCTGAACGCTGCCTGAAACGACACGCGGAAGGCGGCTGTAACTCAATTCAGGCAATCCTTGTTGGGCGTTATCTCAGCTTCCCTCCCGTTAGCCCATCAAACGTCGAGTAAAGGCCAAGCAAGGCTTTCGAGAATTTCAGGCGGCTCGGCGAACGATTCAAGGCTACGAAGCGATTCACATGATCCGGAAGGGGCAAGTTCGATGGGTGGCCGGAGAGAATGTTCTTCGCCAGATTTCGTTTCATCGGCAGCCTTTTCGATTTAGCACCATGAGAACAAACGACACACGCTCGGCGAAAAACTTGTCTGGATCCGAAAGTTGCAACACTACCCCCCTCTTTAAGGAAAGACGACGACCAGGCAGCAAGCAACCCTGTTATTCCGCGTAAGCCAGTTGTCTTGCAGGAGTATCCCCAACGCTCCAGCGTTGATACAAGTTCTCAATCGTTTCGCTCGTACGGACCAGCGAATGTTGGGTGTTTGATTTCCGCTCGAATCGAAAGCCTGAGAAGAGGTAAGGCTTGTAAGAAGCAACCTGTAACAGCCACTTCACGAGTAGGATAGCCGTTTGCGAGGGGCAGTCAGCAAATCGAACGACCTCATCGATGACTCTTTCTGTGAGGTCTAGTTCCTCGCCCGATTCATTCATTGCAAAAAGCTGGGAATCCCGCACAAAGATGCGATCGCTGTTTACAACTCCCTTGCGCATGAGCCGTTCGACAAATCCAGACATTGCTTCGGTCGTGTAAAAAACGGTCATGGGCGTAATCCCGTAAAGCACGAGCTTGTGCGATTCTGGTGCGCCCGAACGTACTGCAGGAGTGTTCAGCGCGTCCTTCATTTCATCTTCAGCAATCCGAGGCACCGCTCCAAACCATTCGTCGAAATTAGACAAAAAAGGTGGAAGATCCGCAATCAACGTCTCCCTGAACGCAGAACCCACTGCACTTTCGTCCTTCTCCCCGAGAGCAACAAGGGCAGCAACCACGTCTGGATGTTCTTCAGATGGCTGTAGGGCATTACCCGCGCCTTCGGAGATGGCCTCGTACACTTCGGCTATCCACACGGGATTGATTGCAGCAATTTCGGCTTCCTCAATCCCAGGAGAATTAGAATCATCCAGTGTCGCTAGAATCTCGCTGGCTCTCGTGTGAATCATCTTCAGTAGGTCATTATTCCCCGGGGACAAGAGTGCATCCCGCAGTAGCTGACTAGCCGTAGCAGGCTGTTGTTTCTGTTCACCGGACATGGACGACCTCCTTGAACTGCTTCCTTTCACTTGATAATCTTCGAGTACGCGGGCCATCCGCTCTGCGTTACGTGCCGCAGCGTTTCGGACTTGCTGCTTCGTGAGACCAAGAATGGCCGCTGCTTCGGGAATGGAGCGTCTGTCGCGCCACAACAATCGTGCGACCATCCAGTCTTGTTGCGACGTGTCAAACGGCACATCCAAAACGAGAATAAGTCGCCCCAGCGCCTCGATAAGCAGTTCTCGCAGCTTGTATCGTGACAGAAAGAACTTCCTGGCCAGTAGTCTTTCCGAGACCGGCTCCGCGTTGATATAGCTCCTCAGAACATTCCGCTCGTATTCCGAGAGTCCTCCAAAGGCTCTGACAAGGGCTTTCTCGTCAATCGAGAATGCGACGACTTCTTCAGTCGGGCTGTGCATATCATGGAATCTGGCGAGTTCTTCAGGACTGACCAGACAATTCTGAAGTCTTTGGAGTCGTACAATCCGAGGACGTACAAAATGAATGAAAGCGCCGTAAGCGTAGCTTCGGAAGTTGCCCTTGCTCGGATCGAAATTGGAGGTCACGCCTGGCCATGCTTCGGCAAAGAAATCATGGATCAGATCCAAGCTGTCCGAGGGTGAAGCCACGAATCCCTGCTTTGCGAGCTTACTTAGCGCACCGAACAATGCAGGCCGCATTTCCTGGTACGCAGTTTCCATCGGTGGGATCTGGGCGTCGATAGTCTTTGATCTCATCGTACTCGGAAGTGCCATAATCTTCCGTTTCTCTTCTCGCCTACTATTGTTATTGGGGTCAGACCTGATGATTGGCTAAAAAAAAATAGACTCCAGCTATCCCTAACAAAATTAAGGTGTTACACCCTACGTAACCCCGACTCCGCTAGCTGGGCCAAATGTGTACCACCTGGGGTGCTAGCTCGGGAACCTCGGATTCTGTTATCAATTCAAAGCCTCGCAGCCTCTCTGCGTATACCGATGTTTCCCACCAAATGTCATCTTCTGTTCCCACGACGCGATGCACTAAAAGCGTGTTTGGCCAAGAATCAGGACTAGCTCCATCCCTGCGTAAGTTTCGCCACGCGTAAGGAATGGTGCTTAGCTGAGTCGTTGTGCCGCACCGGGCTTCCGTGCAAAAAAACTGCGCTTTGAAGGTTGGAAGGGCAAAAGTGTCCACCTTCGGCGGCTGGTGAACGTGTCCACAAAGCAGAACCGAAATACCATTCTTGACGATGAAGTCATCCAGCGCAGAGAGGGACGATTTGTTGATCGAAAGCTTCGCGCCCCGAGCTGCGCGTGAATGGTGAAGGAGCAGAACTCTAATCTCTCGTTCGCCGAGAACATCCAAGTTCTGTTCGAGAGTGGTGAGCTGCGACAAAAACGATCCTCGTGCCAACACACGATCAGAACCGAAAGGCCAGACATCCCCGTCCGTATCGATACCGAGAAAACGAAGGGTCTGGCCGGTCGCCAACTCGATTGGGTCTCTCATGAAGGGCAGTTTACGAAAATGGCGATTCAGTGCCGGGCCCGGTCGACCCACCATTGTCCTCGCTCCACACCAGTGATCATGATTACCTGGCACGGCGAATTTGCTCCAGTCGCGAACGTTGAGCCCGACATGGTCTCCCTCAGGTGGTTTCAGCTCGGAACTCAAGAACCTGACTGCAGTAGCGAACTCCTTGTCATGGCATACAGTTGTGAGATCGCCCGTTACGATGAGCTCGGCCTGCTCCAACTGGCGGAGGTCACCAAAGAATTGATCCAGGTGCACCAGCGACCGATAAGAATGGCCTAGCAATCCGTCGAACAAGCCGCATGTCGCCCACAACAGGGGTGTGGGGGCGTCTTTGCTTGGCGGCTTTATCAACCCAAAGTGAAGATCGGAAATGTGAACAAAGGACTTTAATCTCACAGAGACCAGTATCCCACTGCGGACTAAAGTCTAGTCGAAATCGCATGGCAGTGAAACCACTCTCTTCGACATGACCATCCTGTCATGTCAGCTTAGCAATCAGTCCAGCCTGCACCAAGAGTGAGGTGTGTTGGTTTAGCCTGAAACGGAGAACGCCGCTTCTCCATTTCACGCTGAGCCAAAACAGTTTGATATCCTTGCACTGAGCCTCAAACCCATCAGTTGGTTCTGGCTCAGGTTTGGTGCACCCTCCGGCGAGTCTCGGTAATCAAGATTGAATGGGTAAGAAGTTGTCGTACAAGGAATTGCTTTCTAATCTGAATGGTTTGACGGTACGAAAGCTGGTGCCAGCAGGGCCGGGTTGGATTGTCGAAGCGGAGGGATCAAGTCACGCGCTCTGCCCTGATTGTGGAGTGACTTCCCATTCCCGCCATAGTCGCTACTGGCGTAAGCTTCGAGACCTCCCGCTGCAGGGAGCATCGGTTACACTCAAGCTCCAGATGGGTCGTTGGCGTTGCCGAAGTCGGCGGTGCTTGCGCCAGATTTTCACCGAGCGCGTCGACGGCGTCCTGCTCCCGCATTCCCAGCAGACAAATCGTTTGAGTGAAGTCCATCGGCTGGTGGGTCGCGCGCTGGGCGGTCGTTCTGGTCAGCGATTGCTGAATCGGCTCGGTATGCCGTCGACTCGGCACACGCTGCTTCGCCAGGTCATCAAAGCGGCAGGTGGTTCTGGTTGGTAACCCGCGATCCGAGTCGTGGGTGTAGACGACTGGGCGTGGCGTAAAGGCCAGTCGTTCGGTACCATCTTGGTCGATCTGGAGCGCAGTGAGGTAGTAGATCTATTGCCCACTCGCTCGGCCAAGGTGCTCGGTGAGTGGCTGGCGCAACATCCCGAAGTGAAGGTGGTCAGCCGGGACCGTCAAGGTGTTTACGCCGAAGGAGTCCGTGTCGGCGCACCCGGAGCCCGGCAGGTCGCCGACCGCTTTCACTTAACGCTGAATTTGAGGCAAGCGGTGGAGCGCGAACTCGCGGTCCGGCGATCATTCCTGCGCCTCACTCCCAAGAGCACACCCGTGGTTCCGACTGGTGGAGGCACGGAAACAGAGAACAAGGGGAGGCAGATCTCAATCCAATCCAGCGTGCAGCAACGAGACGCAGAAGTCGCCCGACTCCGGCGGCAGCAAAAGCTAGAGTTGTTTCAAACGATCCAGCGCATGAATAGCGCTGGCATGAAGGTGAGCCAAATCGTGCGCCATCTCGGCATCAATCGGCGGCGCATTGACCGATGGGTACGTCTGGACACGCTGCCCGAACGCAATCGGATGGAACCGCGACCAGGAATGGTCGAATGGTTCCGTGGCTACTTACAACAACGCTGGGCCGCCGGTTGCCGGCATGGTCGCACGCTTCTGGCCGAGATCCGAGAACGCGGCTATGTGGGTGCCTTCTCGACGCTGGCTAAGTTTCTTTCACCTTGGCGTCAGCCGCCTGCGAAGACCACGACCGTGTCAACCGAAGCAGCGGCGCTGGAGGAAACACCAACCGCGCTGGCCCCCAGACAAGTTTCACCACAAGTGTCGGCTGCGCTGTTAAGCAAATTCCGCACCGATTTGACGCCTGAACAGGCAGAAATTGTGGACGCTTTCAAACAGGAGTGTCCCGGCTTCGCAGTGATGCGGAAATTGGTTTTGAACTTTCGCTCCCTCCTGCGTATGGGCAAGCTGGCTGCGCTGCGCCGGTGGATGAAGCGCGCGCAGAAAACTGGCATTCATGCGCTGACGCGCTTTGTACGAACTTTGCAACAAGACCTCCGCGCCGTCGAAGCAGCAGTAACGGAACCTTGGAGCAACGGACCGGTCGAGGGACACTGTCGTGTTTCCTTATTTAATGCAGTGACGGCATTTGCAGGGGGAATCTATCTTTAATTAGGGCAGGAATTCTGCCTTAATTATTTCAGCCCGCTGAAAATACGGGGTTTCTTTGGATCTGCGGCCATGCCGCGACGCGGGGTCGGAGGTTCCCTCTGTCGGTCGAACAGAGCCGACTCCAAGCTTCCGGCATCTGTTCCAGTTCGCCTTATCGTCGCCAAATCAAAGGTTTTCGCCCACTGAACTGATTAAGGAAAGAACTGAACTCGGGACCGTTTCGATGTTGGGGGTGCCAGCACGCAGTTGTCACCATCTGCATCAGTCTCGAGAGTGTATCTGCAATGCCATCAAATGCTTGCGGCGATCGATCTACCCGTCAAGTGGCAGACCGCCCCCAACATCGAAACGGTCCCTCCATCCGGTTATTAAGTACAATTTCGTCCGGTCGTTAAATGCAATTCACAACGGCTGTCCGGTCAGTAAGTACACGAAATCTGCGGGGACCGTTTCTATGTTGGGGGCGGTCTGTCATAGGATCGGCAGTTCGACTGGCGCCGGCATCTGACGGAATTGTGGATACCATTCTCGAAACCGATCATCGAGCCGATTATCCAGCATTGCGCACCGAACCTGAAGTAAGAGATGAGCGCCCTCTAGCGACCAGCACATCGGCTGGCGCTTCCCCATCCTTTGATTGACCAAGTGAGTCATTCCAGATTCGGCTGGAGCGCTCGAGATCCTGCGACCGTGCCGATGCAGGCGGCCGTAGTTCGTCAAGCTGCCCCAGTTGTTCTTCAGGTAATCTCGCAAATTCACAAGATGCTGCCGCAACCGTCTCACTCGCTCGGCGTCCAAGGCCCGCAGCGATTCGATCACAGCTCCGGCGCCACGGAAGAGGCCGCGCATGCGCTCGATCGCGCCCGCCCACTTTCCGTGCCACATCTGATAACGAAGCCTCGGTAGCTTGATGCGAATCGCGGCCGCCGTACCAGCGTCAACCTCTCCGAGAACCTCCGCTACGTTCGGACCCATTTGCTCTATCGGCCGAAGACGCATACTAATGTGGAACCAATCGAGGATATTTCGGGGAGCCTGCGGAACCGCTCCCTGGACCAAGCTTTTGAGACCATCGGCTCCGTCGGCGAGGACCGTCACGCGGGATCGTTCGGTCCAGCCGTGATCCTGCAGTGCGGCCTTCATGAATTCCCCAGCACTGGTAGGGTCTTGGGCCACCCAGGCAAAACGGCCGCCCAGATGCCCGTCCCGCTCGATTCGACCTGCGACGACGTAGTGCTGGCGCATCCAACCACTCGCATCCGCCCGAACGTACGTTCCATCAATGGTGACGGTCAGATGTTCAGCGGGCGGCACAGGGAGGCGGCGCGAATCCGGCCAGTCGTATTCATCTGGTTCCGTCGCCCGCCGGTCAAGTTGCTCGCCGACCGCGAGGGTGTGGCGCCAGACCGTCGTCGGAGAAATTCTGCGGTTGGATAGCGGCAGAAACTCACTCAACAGTTGAGCCGTTCGTCGATAGGGTAAGGTGCTACCCCATTTCGCAAGCAGGTAATTCAGCTCCGGTAGTGTCCGCTTGACGTCCATCCAACGAAGGGGCCACAGAGCCCGCGGTTTGCCACCCCGGCAAGTGCACCGCATGAAGCGCTGACAAACTACATCGACTATGCCAAAGATCGTTCTCAGCTGTCGCTTGCGTAAGTCTTTCATCCGCTGGTTTCGACCGCAATTCCGACACGCCTTCGCCGCAGCCGATAGCGCTTCAATCTGGATCTGGACGATGCGTTCCTGAACCTGCTTCAGCACAGTCTTACCATCGGCGAGCGTAAGGCCCAGTTCCTCGGGACCGATCCCAGTCGCTTCGCGTTCCACCTTCGCGACCTCCCGAATCTCCAGCCTCTTGCCGCCAAGGCGCGTCTCCACCCACACGATGAACTCCATGGTCGTAGCCTCCAAAGCCACTAACCATTAGATTCTGACTGTGGCGCGCTCGCACCCCCAACATCGAAACGGTCCCCGACACGTGTGCCCCTAAATCCCGGAAAACCGCCATCCTCACCCCCATATCTGGGAAGAAACCCGACAAATCGTCGTCGTCGACGTTTCCTTGGGTCGTTTCCTGGCTTCCACCTCCTTGGGGGCACCGTGAGCGCGCCCTTCGGGCTTCATCGGGAGACCATCATGGACATTAATAATGATGACCGGAAAGATGTCCAGCCCTATCCGGTCGAGCTGTGGCCGGAGAGCCGCCGCCGGGGGGAAGGGAATTCGCCTCTTTCGCGAAGGGGAGGATCACTTGGCCAGCTCGAATTCTAGTTGACATGTTGTCGGTGTGGTCACTGAGCGAGAAAAGCTAGTCGGTGTGGCAGCGCCTGAAGTCGTATGTCATCGCAACCGTTCCTGCCGTTTCGTCCGTGTGCAACTGGTAGCGTGGTTCGAATGACGCATACGCGGGGAAGTGAGAGGTGCAGCGTTCCAGGAACAGTTCCATGAGGCGCTGGTTGTAAATGTCACCCGGCTTGAGGATCATGTCCTGTCGTAAGTTCTCGAATGCAGCCTCGTCGAGGCCAACTACGTCGACACGGCTGATGTAAAACGGCTTACCTTCGTTGAGATCTATATCTAACGAAACGGTCGCCTCTTCTTCATGAATTTGTGTTGTAGGGACGGACACAAGGTTGATGTAGCCGTACTCCCCGTAAACACGATGCACGTCCCGCATTCCCTGTTCAATGGTGTCACGGGTCAAAATGTCACCATCCTTGATTGGAAAAAGATCGCGCAAGGCTTTCACATTGGTAAGCGCTTTGTTGTTATGGAACCGGATTCCTTCCAATCGATATTGCTGGCCTTCGTCCACGTGAACAGTAGCGGCAATCCGTTCGCTAATTGGACCGCTCGTCAGCAACCTTGCGTCCGTGTGTGCCCGCGCTGTGAAGTATCCTGATTTCTGCCAACCCTGCTTCACTCTTTCAGAGATTTCAGTTGCGACTTCGTCCGGACTGCCTGAGTAGCTCCCTCGTTGGACAGAGACTGCGATCCGGTCTCGATCAGCGTTCGGCATGCGAAGATCACCTTCAAAAATCAACTCAGCAACGGTGACCACTGGTCCTTTTCGAGCCGAGGATGCGGGACAAACTAGAGGCTCATCGCCACCGGAAGTCCTATAGATCTGACTTTGTATCCGCGAACGAGCCTCTCGCATTTGATCGTACTGCTCAGCAGTAAACATCTGCTTGCTTCCGCCGTTTTGACCTAAATGGAAGCTGAACTCAACTTCAATTGCGACCTCGACAGGCTTGCCTCCCTTTTGAGCAGGCTCGAACGTCCACTCCCTCAAAGCCTGAATTGCCTTCTCATCCAATTGCATCCCCAACTTACGCACCAAACGGATGTGTCTAGGTCGGCCGTTGGTATCTACAATCAACGACAGCACGCAGGTTCCTTGGAAACCCGCTTTTCGGGCGGCCTCCGAAAATTCCGCATCGGGGGCATAGATTGCCTTTGGTGCGGTGACATCGCGACCCACGTGAAATGTGGGACCCGCAGTCGTGTCGTGATTCACGATCGTCTCAGCGACTTTCGACTGCCCCAAAAAAGGCAACGAAATGCAAGGTAAGAGAAAGGACAAGAACCATGCGCTAGTGGTGTTTGGACGCATGAACAGCAGGAGTTTAGCAAATATTGACCTCCAGCGCACGCACCCTGCCTTCACGTGTCGTTAGCACATGATATGTCCGGTTCAGTTAGCACATGATATGTCCGCTTTGCGGGCGGCGAGAATAGGAGACCATGCGAAGCATGGAATCTTACTTGAGGGCCGCGATGGAGCGGGCGATGAAAGTACAGGAAGTGATGTTGCAGGCCATGGCGAAGAAGATTACTTGGTTTCAGGCAGCGGAGATCATGGGCATCAGCGACCGGCACATGCGGCGGTGGCGGGAACGTTACCAGGAGGGCGGCTTTCGCGGGCTGTTTGACCGGAGGCGGGGCAAACCTTCGCCGAAGCGGGTACCCATGGCGGTGTTGGAGCGGGTGTTAGAGCTCTATCGGGAAAAGTATTTCGATTTTAATCTGCGGCATTTTCACGAGAAGCTAGGCAGCGAGCACCAGATCGGGCTCAGCTACAGCTGGGTGAAAGGCGTGCTGCAGGGGGCGGGGCTGGTGGCGCGGGGACGGCAGCGTGGGGTGCATCGCAAACGGCGCCCGCGGCGGCCGTTGCCGGGGATGCTGTTGCACATCGACGGCAGCCGCCACCAGTGGTTTCAGGACGAACGCTGGTACGACTTGATCGTGATTTTGGACGACGCCAGCAGCGAGATCTATTACGCGCAACTGGTGGAGGAGGAATCCACGGTGACGGTGATGGTGGGATTGCGTGAAGTGATCGAGCGAAAGGGCGTGTTCTGTGCCTTATACAGCGATCGCGGCAGCCATTTCTGGCTCACGCCGAAGGTGGGCGGCAAAGTGGATCGGCATCGGCTGACCCAGGTGGGACGGGCGCTGCGCGAGCTGGGGATCGGGATGATCCCGGCCTACTCGCCGCAAGCGCGGGGGCGCAGCGAGCGCAGCTTCGGCACCTGGCAGGGACGATTGCCACAGGAATTAAGGCTGCATAAAATCGCCAGCCTAGAAGCCGCCAATGTATTTCTACGTGAGCACTATATCGCCGAGTTCAACCGGCGTTTCCAAGTCGCGGCGGCGCAGCGGGGGAATGCCTTTTTGGCCTGTCGGAGACGCGATCTCGGTCTAGTGTTCTCTCTCCAGTTCGAGCGGGCAGTGAACCGCGACAATACGGTCAGCTTTCAGAATCTGAGCCTACAAATCGAAGCCGTGCGCTGGCGAGCCACACTGGCGGGCTGCCAGGTCACGGTGCATCAGCACTTGGATGGAACTATCAGCCTCACCCACGGGCCGCACTTGCTGGGACGCTACACGGCCGAAGGGGTGGCGCAAGGTGCGACAAAAATGCCGGCGCGACGGGCTGTGGAAAAGCCGCGGGGTGGAAAAGTCATAAACCCGACTTTCCCACCCCGCTTGGAAATCCCGCAAAGTGCGCGGGATTCCCACTTTCCCCCAGCCCCGACTGCTGCTGGTTAACTATGAAACCGGACATATCGTGTGCTAAGAAAACCGGACATTTTAACTTGCTAAGAACAGCACCCTGCCTTCACGCGCGGGCGGGCGGGTGCGGCCAGCCAAAACCGGCGGCCAGGGGAGGGGGGTCGACAATTTTTCCCTCACGGTATATCCCCGTCAACATACAGAAGGGATAGGAGACAGAGACGATGAAACGACACACCTCTGTTGATTAAATGATAAACATCTGGAGACATTTTGGATGATGAGACGTGTGGGGTGGATGATCGTGTGGGGGCGAATGGAAGGCGCAAGCTTGTGCTATGGCCTGGTTTCATCAACTATCGGGTAGAATCCCCATTGTGCGGTAAGATTCACAACGACTGCTTTGGCGGGAGAGCCATGTCAACGCCGCATTCGATACAGAACCCTGAGGCCGTTACCAGCCTCAATGATATGACACCGCGAGTAGTACTCCTCCTGGTTCTTATGGGCACGGCCGCCGCACAAGGCTCTGCTCCCACGGTGCCACCAGAGAAGGTGCCGTTCTGCGGTGGCATGGTCAACGGCATTGTCAACCCACCCTGCACCACGCAGCCGAGGCCGATTTACAGTCCCGATCCCAAATATCCGAGAAAACAGGCCAAAGTGCATCTCCCGGGCACCGTTCAACTGGCGACTGTGGTCGGCCCCGACGGCTTACCCAGCGACATCGCAGTGTCGTCTTCGCTTAGTCCCTAGTTCGACCAGGCAGCCATGGATGCCGTAAAGAAATGGAAATTTTCCCCCGCAACCAAAGACGGCAAACTCGCAGCAACCAAAATCACGTTAGAAATCACCTTCCGTCCAAAATAACTGTTGAAATAGTGCGCCGTGAAAGGCGCTTGGACTCCAGCGGGTGCAACTCCCGCCCGGGAACTGGTTCGTTCCACCCGGTAGCAATCGAAGCGGCAGCGGAGGCAACGAAGCTGTCGGAGCTTTCGATGGAAAGGGTCGCTAGGCGACTCCGCGAGCGTGCAGGCCGTAACGTGAGTGAACGCTGAGCAGGCCCCGAAAAAGTGATTGCAGGAGCCGACCTTACTATTTCGCGGGGAAGGCCGCCGACAATGGAGATAGACGAGCGAACAAGCTCCATTGAACCTGCCGGGGTAATGGCGATGGCATGTGCGCATAGGAGACCAGAGGCAACACGGGAAGCCCCAGCGGTGATCGTGGTATCGATCAACTGGCAACTCGCGAGAGACAGGCCGGGCCGTATAGGGTGGCGGAGAGGCTCGTACGACCGATGAAGCCGGGTAATGCCGGTGGAGGGAAGGGGCCTCAGTTAAAGACGAACGCAAGAAGCGACAAAGGACCGAGGGATTGGCGATGAGCCTAACAACTCCATTCAGTGTTCAGAAGTTGCAGACGGCGTTGCATGCAAAAGCGAAGGAATCGCCCGACTTTCGTTTCCATGCGCTGTACGACAAGGTGTACCGGAAAGATGTCTTGGCATTCGCCTATGAACGCTGCAAAGCCAATGGCGGAGCAGCAGGAGTCGACGGCCAAACCTTCGAGGACATCGAGGCGTATGGAACAGAGCGATGGTTGGACGAACTGGCGCAAGAGCTGAAAAGCCGAACCTATCAACCACTTCCCGTGCGGCGGGTGTACATACCCAAAGCGGACGGGAAACAGCGGCCGTTAGGGGTACCCGCTATCCGCGATCGGGCAGCGGAAATGGCGGCAGTGTTGGTTCTCGAACCCATATTCGAGTCCGATCTGCAGTCGGAACAGTACGCCTATCGGCGAGACCGCAGCGCACTGGACGCAGTACAGCACGTCCACAAGCTGATCAATACTGGCCATGGAGAAATCGTTGACGCAGATCTCAGCAGCTACTTTGATACCCTTCCACATTCCGAACTTCTAAAGTCGGTAGCTCGCCGAGTCGTCGATGGGGCGATGCTTCATCTGATCAAGATGTGGCTGGAAGCTCCGGTCGAAGAGACGGACGAGCGTGGAAATAAGCATCGAAGCACGCGCAATCGGGACGAAGGTCGAGGGAGTCCACAGGGCTCTCCGATCAGTCCGTTGCTGAGCAATCTGTACATGCGCCGGTTCGTGCTCGGATGGAAGAAGCTGGGACACGAACAGCGTTGGAAAGCGTACATCGTGAACTATGCCGATGACCTCGTGATCTGCTGCCGTGGCAACGCCGAAGAGGCCTTAGCCACGATGCGGAACATGATGACGAAGCTGAAGTTAACGGTGAACGAAAAGAAGACGCGGGTCTGCAAGCTGCCGGAAGAGAAGTTCGACTTTCTGGGGTATACGTTCGGACGGTGTTACTCGATGAAGAGGGGTCGTGTCTATTTAGGTACGGTACCCTCGAAGAAACGAGTGCAGCGTATCTGTCGAGATATCAGCGACGAAACCGGACGTGACAAAGTCTGGCAAGATTCGAACACAGTCGTGGACAGGCTCAATCGGATGATGATCGGTTGGGCCAACTACTTCTGTCTGGGGCCAGTCAGCAAAGCCTACAGTGCGGTCGACTTACACGCCCGCCGGAGGCTGCGTCGGTGGTTATGCGACAAACACAAAGAACCGCGACCGGCATACAAACGATTTCCGGAAGCGTCTCTGCACACCGTGTTTGGCTTGGTCCAGTTACCACACCGGACCGCGAACCATCCGTGGGCGAACGCGTGAGTCTTTTCCGAGAGCCGGATGCGGGAAAACTGCCAGTCCGGTTCGATGAGCGGGAACAGGAAACAAACCAAGCCAAACCGGACTGAGGTGACGCGGCGAAAGCCCAGTCAACTATCCACCGGGAGACTACAGTCACTGCGCCTGTTCTCGACTCTACTCCCCATTGCACTCAAAATCCCTGCTCCGAGGCGAAGAGACGGCGCAAGCTTGTGAGAAGGCCTGATCTCAACATTTATCATGAGACCTCATGGCCTTTTAGCAGGAGTGAGTGGTTTTATGTACATCGTCTCTGCGGTCCTGTTTTTTCCAGCGTCTGTGCTGCTCTGGCTTGCGTGGAGCAATAAGATCAAGAGTGGACAAGTTGCAGCGGAGTCACGATGGAGAAAGTACAGCATGACCGCATCATTGATTGCGGCAAGTTGCGCGACCCTGGCAGGAATTGGGTTCGTCTTTTCTTGGTTCCACAATGGAGGCAGTCCTCACGGACTGGACCCGTCTCCGGGACTATGGAAGACCTTGGGGCCGATCTTCAGAGCCACCCTGCTCGCCAGCGTTGGATTGACGATATTTGGAAAGGGGAAACCACGAATATACGTCTTAGGATGGACAGCCGCGATCCTTGTCGGAATTACTCTGATCTTTATGTTGGAAATGGAATGACCGGGTGGCTTCCAACTCTCTACTCGCCAGTACGCTCAAAACCCCTCGACGCAGCGGCACTTCCTGCGGTTGTGGGCGAACAGACGGCGCAAGCTTGTGCTGAGGCCTGTTAACAACAGCCACGCTGTACAGTATGATAAGCACCTGATGGAGGATGGAAATATCGCTTCCGAAAGTCTCTGTGCGCAATGCGGCGCTCCTGCTGACGTTGGCCAGATTTTCTGCAAGAAGTGTGGCGGAACAGTTCGACCACCTGCTCCCTTAGTTACCTCAGTTGCGGAATCGCCATCTGCGCAGTCCAAGCGCAAATGGATATCGCTGAAGTGGTCGCTTATTGCCGTTGTTTTTCTTTTCGGCTATTTCATGTGGCAATGCGGGTCCGGTATGAAGGCCGGTGCGCGCCTTTCCGATGAAGCGGTGAGTCACTTCCATTCGCAATTAGACTCGGAAGCATACAGCGACATTGTGCGCGACTCTGATGAAGCGTTTCAGAACTCGGAGAACCGTGACGAGCTAGTTAAATTCCTCGCAGGTGTTCATTCAAAGCTGGGTCCATCGCGTGGTTTCAACCGCACAAACATCCTTGTGAACGCCAATACGAATGGCACATTCATCAAGGTCACTTACCAGAGCACCTTTGATCAGGGGAACGCCGTGGAAGCATTCACATGGAAGAAGGCGGGTACTGGTCTTAAGCTCGTGCGCTACGATGTCAACTCGAACGCATTTTTGACGCGATGACACCGTACGATGGCCTACACGTCAGTTGTCGTAACATCCCCATAGCGCTCGTTGACAAGCAGAAAGGCGAACGGAAAGCGCAAGCTTGTGCTAAGGCCTGATTTCGCCAACGGTTGAACTTCAGCGAAAGCGTTTCGGCATTTCTTTTCTTCTCAACCTCAAACCTCCACTTAGTCATTGGCATCAAATGACTCGCGCTGGCTTCACGTTGCAACGGGAGGAACATGAAGTCGAAACCGTTTTCGATGGTCGGACCGTTTCGCTCATTTGCCTTGGGGTTGGTGTTGACCGCAACTGGACTGACGCAGCAATCGCCGCCTTGGCGAGATCCGTCAAGACATGACGTGCGTTTCGTAACCGTCGAAGATGGCGTCCGACTAGAAGTGCTTGACTGGGGTGGGTCAGGCAGACCTATCGTACTGCTAACGGGCCTCGGATTCACAGCGCATGTTTTCGATGACTTTGCGGAACAGTTAACCTCGTCGTTCCACGTCTATGGAATTACTCGCCGTGGTTACGGTGCGTCCAGCCGACCTGCGTCGGGCTATACCGAAGAACGCCTCACAGAGGACGATCTGCGTGTCTTCGATGCTCTCGGGTTGATCGCGCCTGTCGTGGCTGGCCACTCCGTTGCCGGGAACGAACTATCTCACCTAGGTATTCAACATCACCAGAGGATCGGCGGACTCGTTTACCTAGATGCCCTGAACGATGGATCGGATGACTATACCGATTACGATACGGTCACCAAACAACTGCCAGAAGAGATGAAGACACGACCACCCGCCTCTCTTGCAGACATGAAGTCATTTTCGGCCTACCGGGACTGGCGCAAGCGCACCGACGGGATTGCTATTCCTGAAGCAGAATGGCGCAATGACTTTGCTGAAAAACCCGACGGAACCGTTGGCGACCGCATTACACCTGGTTTCGTTCCCCAAGCGATCATGACAGATGACCACAAACACGACTATTCTCAAATTCGTACTCCAGTCCTCGCGTTGGTCGGATTTCCTGAACTTCCGACATATCGAGTAGGCGAGAAAGAAATCACGGATCCTGCGCAACGGATCATTGTCGAAGCGGTTTTCGGCACCTATGTGGCGATGGCCAAAAAGCGGATCAAGAGAATTGAAAGCGCCGCTGGAGGTGCACGTGTCGTTGAGTTATGGGGTGCAAGTCACTTCGTCTTCCTTTCAAATGAGGCCGAAGTGACCCGCGAGATTAAAGCCTTTGGGGCAACTTTGAAGTAGTTGTAGCAAAGTGGCCACGCAACGAACTCAACTGTCGTAACATCGCCATCACGCTCATCAATCACGCAAAAAGGCAAATGGAAGGTGCTAGCGGACGTCGAATCGCACTTCCTCGTATTTTTCTCGAAGGATTTCCTGAAGTGGTCTTCCAACAGCTGCGTGCCCGAAATCCTCGCTATCGAGTACCAATATGAATCGCCCACTGTGATGGTAGGCTCTAAGAACAGTCAGAGCGGCAAATCTCATATCCGCAGAACCAGAAATACCATTCCAAGAAAAAAGAATCCCTGCAGCGCACTCATGAAACGTCAGATTTTGTGCAAGGTACGCAATCGATTCGGTTCCAACGGGTTTTTCCCAGTCTTTGCACTCACCGATTATGTAGCTGCCCAATTCTCTGCGAAAGTCCACGAATTGCCCTCTCAAGCGAATCAGGACATCGAACACCGAGGCAGACGTTTGCTTTTGTCTTTCCACTCCAAAGCCGGCTATACAAGACAGCTCGTACGAAGCGAGTCTCTCCAAAGCCCTCCAGTCTTTCTGAGCGGTTCTCTTATGCGGATCATCATGCGCTGACTGTCGATGTCTTGTACCTTCAGCCGGCAGAGCTCGGCCCGGCGTGCGGCGGTGGAATACAAGGTCATGAGCAGCGTGCGGTGATAGAGATTGCAGGCCGCGTCGATCAGTCGGGTCACTTCCTCCGGGCTGAGCACCGTCGGCAGTCGCTTGCGGGACTTCGGAAATGGAATGTACTCAGCCAGAAAATGCCGACGCAGTGTCTTTACGAACAAGAAGCGCAACGCGGACACATACTGACTGACCGTGGCAGGAGCCAACTTCTTGGCTTGAAACAGATGAGCCTGATACTGCCGAATTTGCTCGGGCCCGAGCTTGTCCGGTGGCTGGTGAAAATATTCCGCAAAATCGCGGACGATGCGAACGTAGGTTCTTGCGGTACGATGGGAGTAATTACGACGCTGGATTTCCTCCAGCATCTGTTTGCGTAGTTGGGTCACAGGGACCTCCTTTTTCTGTGACCCAACTTACTTCTTACTTCAATCCCTTACCAACTGCCGATCCTCGAACACGCGGTAGCGTCCGCCGCGCCAGCGGCTTCGTACAAACCGCCGTTACACTTATCCTATGAAAAAGGATGTCAAGGAAAAAAACTTCTCCCCGCCCCTCTGAGAGATGCGGGTGTGGTGACTTACGTCCAGCCCCACCTCATCCTATGAAAAAGGATGTCAAGGAAAAAAACCTTTAATAGGGCATTGCGGCGCGGATTGCACACCACAATGTGCTGCACCTGTGGCTGCAGCAGATCGTACAGCCAGGCCGCCCAGGTGCCTTCTTCCCAGGTCACATGCAGCTCGCCCCGTAGACCGTGGACGAACTGCAGAATGCTGCTGGCTTTGGTTTCGATGACCGACTCGATCACCTGCTTCCCGCTCTCATTCAGGACGGCGATCACAATGGCTTCCTTGTGCACGTCCATTCCGATATATTTGACGTCGTGACTCATTTGAGTTGCCTCCTTGGGGGGGGAAGATCACGTGCCAACGCTTGTCTTTCCCTCTAAGGTAAAGTGCCATTCTCCTGCTGATTTGCCTATGCTCTCCTGTGGTTCTTTCCCACCGCACACACTACTGCAGTTACTCTCCAGCGCCGCCGTAGCGGAGCGAAGCCCTGCACAGCGCAGCACAGCGGAGGCGGCGCCTCATCCGGCCTCGACCTTCTGAAGTGGGGCGCTTTTTCATAATGCATCTTCGCCCATCTGCTGGCCGACGCAGTGCGAACCGCAAAACCGTAATGGCGAGTCCAAAAATCGCCAAGAATGCTCCCACCACAATTGATGTCAGCGCCCACATACCAGCAGCTCCTAGCGTGCCTTCGCGGCGAGTGATTTCCATGATGGCCAAACTGATCGCCAAGGGACTACACCCGCAGAACGTCACGAAGGTCCCTAATGTGAATAGCATCCGCTCAGGAACGCCAAGGGAGTGAGGCAGAAGATTCACCATCAGCCGCCAGACCGTGACTGCTGCCCCTGCCGCAATAAAAACCGGCGCTCCCAAGATGAGGAGAACAAAAACGATGCCAAGCCAGCCATTCAACTGACTAGCGAAACGAAGGACGCTTGCAGCAAGAACCACAGCGCAGAAAGTCCCGAAGGTAATTGCAGCCGGTATGGATGGACGTGACGAGGAATCAGGCATTTTGAGATGACTGCCGTCTCAAGTGTACGGGCAGCGATCAAAACTCCCGGCGTAACTGTCGTAACATCTCTATAGCAGTGCGCCGTGAAAGGCACTGAACCACAGCGGGAGATAAACCCGCCCGGGAACTGGATCGCTCCACCCGGTAGCAATCGGAGCGGCGGTGGAGATAACAAAGCCGCCGGAGCCTCCGGTGTAGAGGGTCGCGTAAGGCGACTCGGCGAGTCTGTAGGTTGTAACGCGAGTGAACGCTGAGCAGGCCTCGAAAAATGTAATGCAGGAGCCGACCCAACTGTAATGTGGGGAAGGCCGAAGTCGGTGGGGCAGGAATGAGCGAATCGGTTCCATTGATCCTGCCGGGGTAGTGGCGACGGCATGCAGACATAGTGGATCAGAGGCAACACGGGAAGCCCCAGCGGTGATCGTGGTCGGGATCAACTGGCAACTCGCGAGAGCCAGGCCGGGCCGGATGGGGTGACGGAGAGGTCCGCAGTACCGTTGAAACCGAGTAATGCCGGTGGAGGGAAGGGGCCTCAGTTGAAAGGAAACGCAAGAAGCGACGAAGACTGAGGGATTGACGATGAGTCTAGTAACCCCCGCAAGTGTTCAGAAGTTGCAGACGGCGTTGCACGCGAAAGCGAAGGAATCGCCCAGCTTTCGTTTCTATGCGCTGTACGACAAGGTGCACCGAAAGGACGTTCTGGCCCACGCCTATGAATGCTGCAAAGCCAATGGGGGAGCAGCAGGAGTGGATGGACAGAGGTTCGAGGACATCGAAGCGTACGGAGTCGAGCGATGGTTGGACGAACTGGCGCAAGAGCTGAAGAGTCGAACCTATCAACCACTGTCCGTGCGGCGGGTGTTTATACCGAAGCCGGACGGGAAGAAGCAGCGGCCGTTAGGAGTGCCCGCGATCCGCGATCGGGTAGCGGAAATGGCAGCAGTTTTGGTTCTCGAACCTATTTTCGAGACCGATCTGCAGCCGGAACAGTACGCCTATCGGCGCGACCGCAGCGCGCTGGATGCCGTCAAACGTGTCCACAAGCTGATCTATGCTGGCCATCAAGAAATTGTTGACGCAGATCTCAGTAGCTACTTCGATAGTATTCCGCATTCCGAGCTACTTCAGTCGGTAGCCCGTCGGGTGGTTGATGGAGCGATGCTGCATCTAATCAAGATGTGGTTGGAAGCTCCGGTGGAAGAAACCGACGAGCGCGGGAACAAACGTCGTAGTACGCGAAATCGGGACGAAGGTCGGGGCACGCCACAAGGGGCTCCGTTCACTCCCCTTACACAAAAGGTAATCTGGGCCGGTTGTCTGGCTTGGAAGTAGAGAACCGCCTTGCAGTGGACCCTGGAGAACTGGAATGCTATGGCGAATGGTGATGGTGTCGTCTCCGACCAGGACGTCTTTCACTACGAGCCGTACGATGCGCTGGCGTTCCGTGATACTCAGCGTATCCGCAGCACCGTGTAGCCGCGCGAGGAACGCGGTGAGAGTCTCCGCCAAGCGAAGGAGGGCCGCTTGATCATTGGCCTGGTCCGCCATGGCTTGCAACTCAGCGCGGAGCGCCTGTTCGCGCTGGCGTAGTGCAGGCATACGCTCCCGCAACTGTTCAATCGACATCAGTGCTTCCTGGTAGGCGCTGAGAAGCCGTTCGACGCCCTTGCCCACATGCGCTAATTCCCGTTGCAGGCTTTGTTCGCGCTTTTTGGCCGGATCGGAGGAGCGCGCCGCCGTAAGCCTACGATCCAGTTCCTGCCGGATCAGGGTGGGGTCTTGCAGCAGTCGAATGACTTCGGCCCAGACGATCTGATCGAGCAGATCCTGGCGGACAAAGCGGCCGTTGTCGCAAACCGGACCGCCCAGTTTTCGCCAGCTATCGGAACCAATGCATTTGTAGTAGTGGATTTTGCGTGCGCTGGTTTGCGTGGATGTGCGCGAGAAGGCATAGCCGCACTTCTGACAGCTGACCAGTCCCTGCACGATGCTGGGCTCGATGGTTCGACGGCGCGATCGTATTTTGTTCTCCTGAAGGAGTTCCTGGGCACGGGCGAAGCTATCTTCGCTGATCAGTGGCGGCACGGGGATCTCGATCCATTCTTCGCGCGGGCGCTCGTGGCCGGCTGTGGTGCTGGGCGTAACCACACCCCGCCGACGCAGCGGACGGATAACGCGCGTCCGTGCAGAAGCGCGGGTCTTGCCGAAACAGGCGACACCACGATACGCAGAGTTACGCAACACGGCCCAGACAGTCGAGCGTTCCCAGCGGGCACTTGCTTTGCGAGTCGGGATGCCTTCGGCGTTGATCCGGCGTGTGATCTCGCCAATGCTGAGTCCTGCCACCGTGTACATCTCATAAATGCGCTCGACCACACGGGCCTCGGCCTCGTGCACGGCATACGCGGCGGGGGCCTCGTCGGTCTTGCGGACATAACGGTACCCATAGGGAGCGCCGCTCATCACGCTCACTTCACCCGACTGGGCCCGGTGTCGCTTACCACGGCGTGATCGCTCCAGAATCTGAGCCCTTTCGTACTCCGCGATCATTCCCTGGAACTGCACCAGCAGTTGATCTTCCGCGCTGCATCCCTGCGGCGCTTTGATAAACAGCCTTTCCACCCCGTTGCGGGCCAACTCCTCGATCAGCAGAATCTGGTACGCGTACTTACGGCTCAGCCGGTCCGGTGCATAAGCCAACACTACCTGGATCTGCCCTTCGGCGGCCAGGTCTCGCACACGTTCCAGGCCCGGCCGCTCCAGGGTTGCTCCACTATAGCCGTCATCTTCGAAGACCCACTCTTTGGGCACCTCCAGATCGTGTCCCTGGGCGAACTCGATCAACGACGCCGTCTGGCTCGCAATCGTGTTCGCTTCGCGCTGCTGCTCGGACGAGACCCGTGCGTAGATTGCCGCTATCCTCATGATCGAACTCCTTCACGCTGCCGCCGACGGGGCGCTCCCGAACGGGCACAAGAATGCTGTAGGCCTGGGCGAGCTTCGAGTCGTGCAGCCGATCAAACAAATAGTCAACGTGAACTTGAAGCGGGCCGCGGGTTGGGCGCGGCTCAGCCATGCCTTCTCAGAGTACTCAGAAACGCGTCCAACGCGCGTGCCACGATGGCACCGATCGTCAGCCCACTGCTTCTCGCATACGCCCGAAGAAGACGCGCCGTTCTCGGCGGAAGTTTGAGCGTGATCGGCACCGTAACCTCGGAGACTTCGACCGGCCGGTCCAGATGGGTCGCTTGCTCGAGGTAGCGATAGGCCTGGCGTCGGGACAGGTCGAACTCGCGCGATAAGCGCCGCACGGCTTCGGCCAATGGGATACCGCGTTGCCGCAGATGGTAAGCGGCGTTCAACTGCCGAGCCTTGTCCGCATTGGTCGATCGCGCCATGTGTCATATAGATATTCTCCATTACGACGCATGTCAAGCACCGAGGACCTCGTCCGCCAACCCCTCACTACCCTCTCAAACTCGAAATTACCTTTTGTGTAAGGGGAGTGATCAGCCCGCTGCTCAGCAATTTATACATGCGTCGGTTCGTGCTCGGGTGGAAGAAGTCAGGGCACGAGAAGCGCCTGAAAGCGTACATCATTAATTATGCCGATGATCTCGTGATCTGCTGTCGGGCCGGAGCCGATGAGGCACTGGACCTGATGCGGAACATGATGTCGCGGCTGAAGTTGACGGTGAACGAAAATAAGACGCGGGTCTGTCGACTGCCGGAAGGCAAGTTCGATTTTCTCGGGTATACGTTTGGTCGATGCTACTCGCCGAAGACGGGGCGGGCCTATTGGGGCACCACTCCATCGAAGAAGCGAGTGCAACGTCTGTGTCAGGCGATCAGCGAGATGACCCGCCGGAGTCAAACCCAGCAGGATGCGACAACGCTGGTAGCAGCGCTCAACCGGAAGATTAATGGGTGGGCGAACTACTTCTGTCTGGGGCCGGTCAGTCAAGCCTACCGAGCCGTGGAGGAACATACGCGCCGGCGGCTTCGCCAGTGGCTGTGTGTCAAACACAAAGAGCGGGCCGGGGGGACTGCGCGTTTTCCCCTACTAGCCCTGCACCAGAAGTTTGGCTTGGTTCGCCTTACAGCGCGGACCACCAGTTTTCCATGGGCGACACCGTGAACCTTTCTCCGAGAGCTGGATGCGTTAACTGCGCCTGTCCAGTTCGATAAGCGGGGGTGTGGAAACGTGGCATGGTGCGGTTATTGAGGCACCGGCAAACGAAAGGGCCGGTCTCGGCTAGACTTCACCTAAACCGTCGCGCCACCCCTCGACTTCACCTCAATGACCAGCGGTCAAAACGTGTACCGGCCTGATGAATAGTTTCGCAAACGGGCAAATCGTTTCACTCGTCGAAGTTGTCTGATTGTGAACATGGTGGCGAGAAGAAATCCCAACAGAGCCCCTAGAAACACTGCAAAGACAACTTGACCCAGCGAGGCCAAGTTTTTCCCACCCAACAATAAGAAGCCAGCATACGCAACCGTCGGAATCCAGAGGATCATGCGCAATCGAAAGTCCATGAGATCCTCCCCTCCCGCTTTTGGGGATTAAATGATACTGCAGATTCAAGCCAGGGATGACCAGAATTAAACACGTAAAAGCAAAGGATCCCTTGGGTTGTTCGCTAGCGCTCATATTCCGACCAGTTTCAAACTCTCCAGATGTGAATGGAATCGAAAGAAGTCGAAATTTAAGCGCAATCGCCTGGTTTCGTCAACTGACGAAGGAAGGCGCAATCGAAGCGCTGAGAGTTAGAATTCACCGATCACCTCCTGGGGAGAGACCTATGCTTTTTCTAGCAGCCCTGCCTCTGGGGTTGATCCTCCTTCAATCTACTCAAGTTGTGTCCTCGACAGATCCCCTCACTCTGTTGAGCGAGGTCGGACAACGCTATGCCGACGCGAAGTCTTATCACATCGAAGCGGTCGAAGAGGAGACAATAGCAGTGAGCTCCTTCGAGACTGGCGCAAGACGTTCATGACAGCTATCGTGATGCCGGGCGGGCGTTACCGTTATGAAGGGCGGTTCTTCGGCGGAGCAGCAGTCCTGATCTCCGATGGAGTCCGACAGTGGGACTATCTTCCCGAGCGAAATGTCTATACCCAAGTGCCCGTTCTGAGCGAAGAAGCGGAAAAGAAGCACGTCCACCAGCAGGACGAGTTAGCTGCCGTCCGTTGTGTTGGCGCGCATCAGGAAACGCGGTTTTTTGGTCGAGCGCCGAACTGGATTCGCGGCCGTCGAGTTAGGCCGCGGTGCCTGACCCGCTTATACAGCTCGACCCATTCGCTGGGTTGACCGCAAATCGCGCACCGAGTGAGATTACTGTGACGTTTACTTCCCGCAAGGCTAACCAAACGATAACCTTGATCCGTCACGCTAGGCCTGCATCGGCGCCGCCGATAGGCGCGCTGACGTAACTTGTGGGCTTCTCGACCAAACGCTGTCTGCTGGTGGCGCCGGTTAGCAGCGCGTCGTTGTTCCTGCCGCGCCTGCTTCCTGCAAAGATCGCTGCAGTAGCGCTGTCCGCGGTCGCAATGAGAGCAGACGCAGAAGATGGATTCACACACATTGCAGCGTCGTGGACGAAGCAAGATCTCCGGCATGTCCTCGATGATAAGCCTCCGCTGCGCTTCGGCGATGATGCTGAGGGTTCACTCTCAAACCGGCGTGTGATCAAAAAACCGCGTTTTCTGACGCGCGGCGACAGTTGAGACATAAGCCGTTCGCGTACTCGATGCAAGGCCTGTAAGTCGAGCTGCTCATCGGTCTTGAGAGGAACAAAACGCATGCGCGGCCGTTGCACAGCTTCCGCACTGGCGACCGGGATGAGCTTGTTTGCATTTTTGACAAAATTCTGTGGCCATTTCACTCCCCCAACCTGTGGACTTTTCTTGTCTGGTCTCTTCACGCGGCTACCAAAGCGACATCATTCACACAGCGAACTAACCTGGTGAAGACAGCGAAGATTCCCGCTTCCATAACGCCTTCTCGCCAGGATGTGCCCGTTATTGGCGAGTCGACGCCTCCGCCGACTACGGCCTGCTGAATGGCGTTGCCCGTCATCGGATCAACACTAAGCTGATTGAGTAGAATTGGGATGACATGCTCCGGCTGGCCGGTTCCCTAAAGCTCGGCACGGTACAGGCAACCTCGATCATGAAAACTCTTCGGATTGATGATCGCCCCACAAAACTCGCTCAAGCTGTGGCGGAAGTCGGACGCATTGACAAAACGATCCACGCCTTGACGTTTATCGCCGATGAAAGCAAGCGCCGACGCATCCTGACTCAATTAAATCGGGGCGAAGACCGGCACAAACTTGCGCGGGCCGTCTTCCACGGAAAGAGGGGAGAACTGCGGCAGCGTTATCGCGAGGGTCAAGAGGATCAAATGGGGGCACTGGGATTGGTCGTGAACATCATTATTCTGTGGAACACTCTCTATATTAATGCTGCGTTAGAGCAGCTCGCCAGTGAAGGCTACGCCATCCACCCTGAGGACATTGCGCGGCTCTCGCCGCTGGTCTTCGAACACATCAATCTCCTGGAACGATATGCTTTCTCGGTTCCAGATTCTGTCGTGCGGGGCCAACTTCGATCCCTTCGCAATCCGGCCGATGCTCTGGAGGATATCGCCTAATGCCGGGGTTTTACGCCCCGAATTCACAACACTGCATCAGCTTAACCCGGTTTTCCGTTCCATTGATCCCCAACACCCATCCCCGGCTTCGGCTCCCCAAGTCTTCCTGCCAGATAAGCCGTCTTTCTAAGAGCCTGAGCGAGGGCATTGGCCCTGTTGTCGAGCGTGGAGTCCGGGCTCGCGTTGTTTGCGGGAACAACACTATGGTGTCTGATGGGTTCCCCGATCGCGGTTAGTGATCCAGAGGGCAAACGCGCATGGGACAAAGCCCAGCATCGCGGTCATGATGACAATCCCGACGATTGCGCCCACCAGCCCAAAAGCAGGATGTCCGCCTAGTCCCTCAGAGTAGGCTCCTACAAGCAGGGAAAGCGGGAGAGCCACACCCAATGACACAGGCGTGAACAGACCAAACACAATTGCTGTCGCGCGTGCCGCGCGTGGCGAATAGTTTAAGCGAAGTCTCTTGAAAATCCACCACGCTGCCACTATTACCGGTGCGAGTACCACCACTGGCAGCACAATTACCTGCACCACCCGTGGCGGATTTGGCCGTTGAAGAAGGGGGAGCAAAGCGATAATCAGACCAAAATATGTGCCGGTAGTTATCAGCGAGGCCGTTCCCGTAATCGCAAGCAATCGAAACAAGATGCGCGTCATTGAACCTCGAACCTCCTCGTCCTCATTTGACCGGACAGGTCAGGAAATCAACCGGGTGGTCAACAAACAGATACCAGCTGACGTCTATCGGATTGCCATTTCTGACGTACTGGTTCATCAGCTTTCCTCTTACACAATGGTTCCACTTCTGACTTGGGAAGTTGGGGAAATGCATGCAAATGCCGTACATAATATTCCCGAAACCAGTTCCGTCACGATAGGTCCCGCAGAACGCAGGATCAGGTGGCACGTTCGGAATTGACTTTGGGTCGGCTGGTCCGATGGTCGCATTGTTTGCGGCTACCATGTGCCGTGTGCAATCGTAGTTGTAGGACCTTTCAATCGTACGTCACCGGTCACACCAGCATTTGCAGTCCGCAAACCAAGAAGGTCACTATCGTCACGATCAGCGCGATAAACGCCGCCATTCGATGAGAATCGGCAACCAAGCCAGCAACCGCGAAGCCTAGCGAGCCGAGCCCGCCTACCAGCCAAGTGGTACTAGCCATCCTCAGAATCAAGGGAGAAGCGTGTGGCTGTCTCGATGTCTGAACCAGAACCACTGCACCGTATATGATGAGCGTCTCCGCCAACGACAACGCCAGCGAGATGCAACCAAACTTACGCTTGGACCACCATGTTGTCTTTTGAGCTTCCATTGTCATTGACATGCGGTCCTCCCGGCGGGAATGAGATACATACCTGTCGCTCGATAAATTGCATCCGGAATCGCATCGAAGACCAGATGCAAGGGAATCGAGGCACCACTCACATCAACCGGGTAATAGGCCGGAAGAGGCACTGAGGGATTAAATAGGTCTATGTGACTCTGCGTCTGGCCAGTTGCTTGGTCTACTGTGACGTGCGTCGAGCAGAGCGGATTTAGGTCGCGAAAATTGCTCTGCCCTTTCTCCATGAGGTTGTACTTGTTATCGATGTTGCTGGGAAAGACATAGTGCCCATTGACAACCATGTACCCGTTGTTTGCGGCTAGCACCCATACCTCGCCACCGAAATTAGGCCCGAGGGTCATCCTTCGGCTTGGCCGTGAGATTCAGACTGGTTAAGTGATAGTGCTGGCGCAGGACGAGGGTTGGCTTTACGAGAAACGGCGCAATACGGACCAAGAGAGTCAAAAGCAGGAATCCGATAGGTATCCCAAGCACCAAGAACCCCGTCGGTAGGCAAACCAGGCAAGAGGGCACACCGCGAATGACCACTCCCCAAACAAGAGCAACCGCGAGCAAGATGCTGAACAGGACGAGCAACCGCGTGTACAGCGCCGACACGCCGAGCGCCACACCGCAATGTGGGCATCGGAAATCGTCGCGAAAAATGGACCGAGAGATCTCGACTGAGCCAGAGCAAGCCGGGCACGCTGCTGACGCTATTCGGTTGAAAACCATGTCAGTAACTCCAACACATTACGTTTTCCGAGGCAGCATAAATCTTGCGCGAGCGTCGATTGCAACCTCAAAAACTTCCGCAAAATTGCTTGCCCGCCGCGTAAGCTGCACCTAACGCCGCGCCTGTCGCGCCGACAGGACCAGGGTTTGACGCTTTGCCAGCCAGCCACGAAACGAATCTGTTGAACCATGTCGGATAATTCTCTGATGCTACTGCTACAATCTCCGGAGCGTTTGCGACAGCCGCGCCACCGGCCCCGAGGGCAGCCGAGCCCAAATAGAATCCGCCAATTGTGCACGGACTGTTGAGCGTCTGCACCCCCGTCTTTCTAAGAGCTTGAGCGAGGGCATTGGCCCTGTTGTCGAGCGTGGGGTCCGGGCTCGCGTTGTTTGCGGGCTCCGCGTCTATGAGCGCGCCGACGCCCCCGCACAGAGGAGAGAAAATGCCACCCGATTGCGGACAATTTAGGCCGTTGGGCAAGCCCAGCACCTCCGACCAGATGGACCGGAAAACGGCATCTGCCCCCTGAACCGCCCACGGAAAATCTTGCCCTGTAAAGATGCTGCTCGCGCCGCTGATAGCGCCACTATTTCCTCGATTGTTTGGGATCACTCCACCCCACCACGCCCAGCCGTCCAGAGGCACCCATTCTCCGTTGATCCACACATAATCTGAAGGGAAGGTTACCGCGTTTACCGCGATACCAGAGCAGATCGTTTCCGACGAATCTCCTGCACCGAAGCCATTCATAGGATAGCCCCCACCAGCGCAAGGGCCCAGACCCGAAGGATCTGTGGCGCTGTTCGGGTTCGTTACATACGCATACTGATTCCATCCCACGCGAGCCGGATCAGGCGACAGCCAGCGACCAACCATCGACAGTTCCCGATTCGGTGTGTCCCACATAATCGGCGTGGTAACGCCGGGTGCGAAATTACCCGTCATGCCAGCAAAGCCTTCGTTCTGACCAACGTTGGAACCGAAGATGTTGTACAGCTCACCGTAGGCAGTATAGGCTTGGTCGGTCGTGACCGTATGGTTGCCCAGGTAGGAATCAATCCTGGCGTTACCCAGCCAGTCCGGGTGCAGGTAATCCAAATTGGAGCTGTTCCCGTAGATCAAAGCTCTTCCGCCACCCGGAGCGGGCCAGTAGGCCCATATGGGTGAAGTTCCCGTCATGTACACCGTCTCACCGAGTGGAGTGATCCAGCGTTGTCTCCATGTACTGCCAATGCTTTGTTCGACGATTCGCCCAAAGGCATCATACGTAGCACATCTACCGGTGCTCCCACATGTCGGCGTCCCACTCGTGGCTGTCCATTTAAGTTTTGAGAACTCGTTCCACCCGTAGACATTGGTTCCGTCTCCCGTTACGTTACCGTTGGAGTCGTAAGTGCAACCAATGCATTGATTGTTAGATAGGTATCCAGGACTCCAGGTGGTTCCCGTACGGCCTGAGAGCACCGTCTTGGTCAGGTTATCGTACTGATCGTAGGAGTACTGCTGACCCCAGTTGCCGCTGCCGCAATCGAACTCGATCAAGCGTCCTAGGTCATCATACCCAGCCCCCAGTAACCCACTGGAATTGGAGTTGCAGGTCTGCGTACCAGCAGCATTAAAGCCATCGACAATCGCCAATTGTGCTAAGGTACCGTTAGGGTTCCAAGTAAACGTTCCGGTTAGGTTCTTGGGCGTATTACCGATTTCGAATTCAAACGTCTTCATCCTTCCGGTGTTCGGGTCATACGTATAGATATCTTGATCTGGTGTGCTCCCCGTCAATTGAACATTCAGCGGTTGTCCAGCGGGGTTGAATATCGTGGCTGTAACGATGTTCTGACCTGCTGTCGTGTCAGTCAAAGTGTTCCAGCGACCTTCGCCATCAAGCCCCCACGTCATCGTATACAGCAAAGGGCTCGCCAGTTGCAATGTCTTCACCTTCCCATTCCCGAGGAACGTTGCCACGCTGTGATAATACTGCGTCGAATGTGGCGTTTTTTCCCACATGTCTGTAACGTTACCGTCTTTGTCGTAGCTAAACCACTCGTCGGTGATGAGAGTTCCGCTGGTACAGGAATCGGTCGCTGCCTCGACCATTCGTCGGCTTGAGTAGGTGGGCGTGCTGACGCCGGAAGGAATCGAGCCGCTGTAGCCAGTCGAGTTGTCGTAGTAGAAATGACGGCAAGTCGTGCCGTCGGCGTTTACCCCGGTCACTCGGTTCAAGGCATCGTAGGCATAACAGAGCAAGTTCGCATTCGGGTCTTTGACCGCCGCAAGTTGACCGTTTACTCCTTGGTAGCCGGATGGGCACGGCGTATAAGAATCATAGTAATAGGTCCAAGGAGTGACGCCGGTTTCTGGAATGGTTACTTGCGTTATGCGTCCCATCGCATCATAAATTGTGGTTCTGGTCTGCACCCCCCGCGTCGCGGTGGTCGTGCTGCTTCCAGGGGAGTAGGTGTACGAATTCGCAGTTGTCACACCATCCAAGGTACCTGTGTTCTGGCCGCAGGCAGTCGTTGAGCCGTTGCCGATCATGCAGGACTCCTGCAAACGTCCCAGGCCGTCGTATTGGTTTTGAACCTGCTTAAGGTGCTCGTTCGTCGGAGCCGGACCCAACGCATTCAGAACATCGTTCTGTGAATACGTTGACGTAACGGTACCAGCCCCTCCGTCAGTGACACTTATAACGCGGCCTATGGCATCCATCTGCGTGGTCGTGACTGCTGAACCTCCGGGAATTGTCTGCGTCGTGACGGGACCGGTAGAGTTCCAAGTGTAGACGTAGGAGATTACGTTATCGAAGGTCGTCGCGCCCGGTGCTGTTCGCTTTTCGGACTCGATCACGCGGCCCAGACCATCCAGCGTATAAAGAGTGTCGACCGTAGAAGTCGGGCTCGTAACTGGAAAATTTAGGTATGTCTCTGCGGTTTGTGGAAGCGTCCCGGTGGAGGAATACGTGGTCCACGTTACGTTGCTCAACGGGTCGGTCACAGACAGAAGTCGCCAGAACGGATCAGGAGTTCCGTTTTGATTCACGTATCCATAATTCCAAATCTGGTTGTTTGCGTCGGTGAACAATGTCGGCACGCCACCGTTGCAATTCCACTGCATTGAAGTGGTCAAACCCGTGGAAGGCAGGCCTGATCCTGTGACCTTGACCGAAGTGGGAAGCAAATTGTTGCAACCACCCGTCCCGTTGTAGGAGTACGTAGAAAAAGCGCCGTTCTTGTCTGTTGAGGTCGCTATGGTGCCGTTTCCATTGTACGTCGCACTGCTATGGAGGAAAGTCGTGCCCGTCCAGTTATATTGATCCGTTGCCCTCCCGTATCCATCGTAGGTGATGCGAGCCTCTTTTACGATTGTGCCAGAACCGTTTTCGTCCTTGATGTCGCACGGGGTCCCAACGATGTACTGACTAACCGTTTGGCCACTCAACGCCACACAAGCCGTTCCATTCCATGTGCCGTAAGTAATTAACGTCTGTTGAGTAGGAGTTGTTGCGCCGTAGCCGAACACGTATACGCCCGTGACATCTCCATAGCTGTCGAACGTTGTCTTAACTTCGTTGCTTGTTGACGCGTTAAGCGATGTGTACCTGTCGATTTCCGTGAACGGAGGATAAACGGCCGGGTTCGAATTGCAGTTTTCGATGCCATGAGAATTCCAGTAACAATAGCTTACAATCTTTAACGGGGTTCCCGTGGCAGCACCCTGGTAATATTTAATCGTGGATGGGTACTCGCCGTACATCGTGTAGACCGTGTAGTTTCCGGACGGGTCAGCCTGTTGTACCATGATTGGATAAGCGGGCGAGCCGAAAGAGCCAGAAGCCGCAGTGCTAAGGAACCGCGTCTGAGCAGGATGGCCGTTATTGTCATTTACAGTGCGAGTTATTGTTGGAACCACGCCCGAATTGCAATCGATTCCTCCTGTTCCGCCATTGCCGTTCGTACCCGAATAGGCGTATGTTGTGTATCCACCGTCCGGATAAGTAATCTTCGTTATTCTTCCTGTCGTATAAGGAGACGCCATTCCATAGGGAACTTCATACGAGAATGTGTAGCTTCCACCCCCTGGCATTGAGACACTCGTCGGCAGGGTGATGGGAAAATTTGGGTTGCCCGTAATGTCGCTTACGTTAGTGCACTTAAAGGCGGTTGCCAGAGTGAACAAGCTGTAATTGGCTTGGTATTGTTGCGTATTACCACCTTCGTCGCTATACGAATATTGATACCACAGGGTGTTAGGAGGTGTGCTCGCGTCGGGTGTTACCACAAGGTACGACTGTGATCCCGTCGTTCCCAGAGGGTCAGTATATGTCGTAGTATAGTTAGCAGAACTGTAGGCAGCACTCGCCGAGACTCCCGACGGAGTTGCCAAGCTGAAATTTATGGGCCCACCCGTCGAGCCATTACCAAATCTGTCATAGATTGTCCAGGTATCCTCACTAGTAGACCCGTGGGTCACTACCCAGAGCCCAGATTCATCGATTGTTTCAGCACTTGCAGGTACCGGGATACAACCGTCTGCATCGAATGTAAAACTGCTACTCAGTGGATGTGGTGTACCAACAGCGTCATATATCAGAAAACTTGAATAGACATGGTCATGGGTATCCGAGTTGCAAGTTCGTGTTGTTATCGTCCAGTTTCTAGCCCAATAGCCAAGGTCGTAGAAATTAGGTTGTCCGAGCCCTTGGTTATTTGAGGAATGAACAGAGGTGTTGGTTACTGAGCTCCATGTCAAATATCCATAAATTCCAGAAGTGAAGGAAAGGTCGTACGACATGCTAGCCTTTGACCGGATAGGAATCGCGATTGAAATGAAGCCTGTAGACGGATCAAGAGTGTCTATCGGTCCGCCTGGAAGTTGCACGCCGAAGTTTGCTCTGCCCGTGCTTGGATAAGACGCTTGCGCTGCGCAATCTGTGCGGATACCCATAAGAACGGTTAACAGCGCAATCACAAGAGAAGAGAGTGATGACACTCGGAACATGGCGTCCTCCTTTTAAAAGTTAAGAACGCAGCCTAAGCGGTTCGAGTACCTCTTCAAACAAGGGCAGAACTATTGTTTGCACACGAAAGTCACTGCATTCGCGTCCAAGCTTTTCAACATATCTAGGAGGAAGCAGCAAAGTGTGGGAATTTGGCGGAACTGAGAATCCGGTCGCTCTAATCGGCGTATCCCACCTGCTGATTGCTTGAAAAGATACTGGTCATAGGTGTGGATGTCAACAGGAAATGTACGAAACGTGCCGCGGATCACGCTGAAGGGTGATGACCGTCACCCCAGCGTCGCCCGCTCCCCCCACGCCGGGCATGCCCCAAGGTATACCCAGAAACCCGGAGGGAGCATTTTGCCGTTTCCATCTAAGTAAGGCCGCCGGCGTCAATAGCGAATTACAAAATGATCTTTCAGGATTGTTGATGTCAGCGTACCGCAAAATCATCGATGGTGTCCCGCGGCGTCCGATGAATGGGGTCGCCCCGCTAGAAAGGCGGCCGGCGGTGGTCGATCCAAATCGAAACTATCCCCAAGTTTCGGTGCGGTCGTTTGGGCGAGGAACCTTCCATAAGCCGGCTCTCATCGGTGGTGAGATCACTTGGCAAAAACCATTTCTAGTAAAAAGCGGCGGCATACTCATCAGCAATATTAAGGCATGGGAGGGCGCGATGGCTGTAGCCGGGTGACTGCGGGTAATGGCCAGATCCCTGGAGATCGCTAAACAGATGGCAGCACCCAAGCAGCCATGCCCCGTCACGGTTGTGATGGGGCATGGTTTGAGATCGAACCCCAACGTGCACCGGGCCCACTGTGGTCCTTGAGAGTGCGGATAGAAGCCGGGTAAGAGTGGTGGTTGCAAGCAAGACTTTAAGAAACGCAAGGGTACGAACCGCCGATCAATGTACTTCTGTGAACGAACGGGAATGATAGAGGCAGACAGTTCGGTGGCATTGTAGAAGGCGTGCCAATACGAACTGAAAAGCTGAAAACCGAATCCACTTAAGGAACGAAGCCCAACTGAACTGCGTTGCGCTTCGTTCCCAGCTCGATTGTCAGTCACGTGGGGAGCTGTTAAGGGTCAAGATGACGCCCCTGTTCGGGGGCGCCCTTGACAGCTCCCCACGTCACCACCGGAGGGTTATGCAGATGGAAAGTAATTAATAAGGAAGGCCGCCACGTCGGCCTTGATTTTTATGACCTTCTCATAGAAGGCCATTACACTCAAGTGCCCAGAGCAAGGCCATGATGAGTGAAATTGATTTAACGTCAAGTTAGAACGGGCTGGCAGGAGGACTGCTGCGCTTTCTCTTGGCCTGCATAAGGTGCTGGGCTGGTGCGGGGCGAACCTCGCTGGTGAACACCGCCCGCAGCTTGGCCAAGAGCTATGGGGAACGGCTGCGTGGCTGCAACGTGCGCAACCTGAATCCGGAGAAAGCGGAGAGCTTGAGTCCGGAACTGCAACGGGCACTGGAGCCGTTGCTGTCAGCGATCGAAGAACTGAGCGAGCGGATTTGCGAGTACAACCGGATCGAAGCCCTGGCGCAAGAGAGTTACCCGCAGGTGGCGCTGCTGAAACAGATCAAGGGCGTGGGCACGCTCATCGCATTGACGTTCCTGCTCACACTGGAAGATCCGCATCGTTTTCGCAAGAGCCGCGACGTGGGCTGCTATCTGGGGTTGCAACCGGGGCGAAGAAACTCGGGGCAGAGCGAGCCGCAGATGCACTTCAGCAAAGAAGGCGACCCGTATCGTTTACTAAAGAAGTTGCCGCGATGCGGTCGCAAATTGCGACCGCATCAAAAAGAAACATTAGATATCAGCCGCTTGCCTTCACCGAGCATGGAGTGGTCATGCTCTCATCCGTCCTGAACAGCCCCCGCGCCGTGCAGGTGAGCATTTCGGTCGTGGAAACCTTTATCCGTCTGCGCGAGCTGACGGCCACGAACAAAGATGTACTGATTCGCGTCGAGAAACTGGAGCGCGGTCACGACCGCACTGCGTCGGTCATAGAGATTCTTGTGGACGACATTGACCGCATCGCCCGTGACGTAAAACAGATGAAGAACCTGCCCTCGCCGTCAAAGCGCAAGTATGGCTTCGACCTCTGAAATCGGAAATTTCCGGCAGTCACGCCGGCGAATGCTGTTTGCGGTTTTTCCGCTCCATCTGCTCCAGGTCACGCATCATCATCTCGTCAGGCATGGGGCCGCCACTTCTTCAGCGCCACGTCGCGCGGGTGCGGTTCAGCGCTTCTTTCTTGCCGCTTCTATGTGCCGCTTCCTCCTCGAACGAGAAATTCTCATAGCCATTGGCGCAATTTAATCCTAATGGTTCAACTTTTGGGTGACGAACACGTTCAGGACGTTTTCGTTGAGGAATGCCACAGCCTTCTTCGCTTGCTCCAGAGTTGTCCCGCCCAGCAGGTCGAACCCCAACACCGTGTTGTTTAACGCAGAGATTGTTTGGTGGTAACGCTCGACAATGATTTGAGGTTTGCCATCGGGGGTTTGCTTAATCACAAAATGGCAGTTCGCCCGCTCGGTTTTTTCCTGGGTCATGCGAGGCAGTATAAACCGTCACCGGTCTTAAGGCTCTGTTCAGATAAACAAGCCGCCGTTGCGGCAGAGGCTCGTGCGACGGCGGCTTGACCCTCTCATACCATCGCTGCCAAGGAGCCATCCCAAGCGGCGAGAACGAGAGCGATTTGGGTGCGATGCTTGCGATAGCGCGACTTTACGCCTGTTTGCGGCACGACACAAGACCGACTCCGGCGGCGGAACGTCATGGCACTTTGTTCAGGAACGGTTGCAGCCGAAGAACGAGTTCATCGAGAACAAATTTCTCATCTTGCCCCACGCCTCCTACTTTTTTGAGTTCTTGAGGATAACGCAGTTCTGAAAAAAACGGATCGAACAGGGCAAACCCGGCCTCCAGCGTCATCGGCATTAGCAGCGTTCGGCATTCAGGAATATTCATCTCTGCACGCAGATTAAAATCGGGCCGTTTCTCCGACAACCGTGTCGCCAGGTCCACGAGACAATGCCCCCAGGCACAGTTCGACCGCGTGAGCGCCACACCGGGGTCCAGGGATTTGACGATGACCGGATTGAACACGGTCATGCCCTCGCAGACGAGCGCGGATTTCAGATACATCTCGAGGGCATGATGCCCCAGGGTTGCGGCGGTAAAACGGAGAAACAGGTTGCCGCTGCTAAAAAGATGTACTGAAGCGGTGTAGTTGATTTCCGCGCAGGCCGTCCAGGCACGGGAATCCCTTGCGTACTTGTCCAGCTGTGGAGATTTCATATCGCCGCACACCCCATTTGCCCCACATCCTATCAAGCTCCGGTCGGAGTTGGCGAGAGAGTCACGATTGACAATCCTCACGCGCCCCATGCAAAATGCTCGGCACCGATACGATTTCCGGTTGGGGCGGGAGTCAAACGATTCCGACGGGGCAGGAGTCTACGATGGACCATGAAACAAGAAACGAATTTGAGCGCCTCTGCGCTTTGGCAGAGATAGAACAAGACCCACAGAAGTTCATCGAGATTAGCCGCAAGATTATCTGCATCCTCAGCGAGAAGCAGGTCAGCCTGAATCAACAGCGGCCTGCAAGGAGAGTTCGCTATCCGAAAGCCCCATCCAACGTGGCGTAAGTGCCGCATTCCATGAATCCATCTCGCAAGAACATATTCCGGAAGAAAACCTCCCAGGGAGAATCCCCCTTGTTGCTGTGTCGAATTTGCGACAAGCCCGTCTCCGTCGAGACCGCCATATGCGATGCCGACGGCAGGGCGATTCACGACGTCTGCTATGCCTTGAAAATTGCACTGGAGCAGGCAAGCAGAGACGGACACCGCTAGACGCAGTCGGAGGCGAGACGCCCATGCTTCCAGGCGAGAAGAATCGCGCAGCCATTCATTTCGTTTACGGGAGTGGAACGTAAGTGGGGGTGAGTGTCTTGTCGGGGAGCTGCGTCTGGTATTCGGCGATCAGGGCCGGAGATAGGCTGCGGCTGAGCGCGTACTCCACCACTTCATCATCCTTGCTGGCGCATAGCAGCACGCCGATGGCTGCCTGCTCGTGGGGCTTGCGCACATCTCGGTCCAAGGCTTCGAGATAGAAGCCGAGCTTGCCTAGATACTCCGGCTCAAACCGGCGTACCTTCAATTCTATGGCTACGAGACAGTTGAGGCCGCGATGGAAGAAGAGCAGGTCCAGCGCAAAATCTCGGCCACCGACTTGCACGGGATACTCCGATCCAACGAAGCAGAAATCGCGTCCCAGCTCGATCAAAAAGTCCTTCAGCTTGTCCAGCAGACCACGATGCAGGTCGGCTTCCGCATGGGTCGGCGGCAGACCGAGAAACTCCACGGTATAGGCATCCCGGAAGATGCTGAGGGCTTCCGGGTGCATTTGTCTCACCGCTGGCGAGACTTTTGGCGGATGGAGCACAACACGCTCGAACAAAGCGGCATCGAACTGGCGCTCCAGCTCGCGCTTGCTATACCTCTCCCGGATGGCTAGTCGCAGGTAGAACTCGCGTTCTTCCGGGCGTTTACTCTGCCCGAGAATGACGAGGTGATGCGACCACGGCAATTGTCTCACCAGTGGTGAGACAATTGCCTCATCCCTGTATGTCTCGTAGAACTGCTTCATTCGGAACAAATTAGCGCGACTGAAGCCACGAAGGCCGGGCTCCGTTTTGGCGATGTAGACCGCGAGTCGATCCACCGTGCCGTCGCCCCATTCAGCAGATTCGATCTTGCGGCTGATTGTCGCGCCTAGCTCCCAGTAGAGATCAATCAGCGCAGTGTTGACGGATTGGACCACCTTCTCGCGGGAGGCCGCGATCAGCCGGACCACCTCCGAGAACGTCACTTCGTCGTTTTTCGTTGACTGAAGAGCAGCAGGCGGATTGGATTTGGAGGGCAAGGGTATAGTTCCGTGCTCCATCATAGCCAAAAATCCGCCGGCATAGAGAGGCTATGGCAACGACTCGGTAGACAATGGGCCACTTGGAGAGCTGGCCCAACCGGACCATTCCATGCTGTGATCTCCGTTCTTGCCGGGCGACCGCTACTGCGCGCCCCTCCTTTATTAATGATTAGGTGGCAGTATCCTCCGTGTCCTTCTGCTGCGGCTTCTCTTGTCCGGCTTTAAGGATCGCGGCGGCGGTGGCGAAAATCTTCTGTGCCGATTTCTCCGGGATACTAGCAACACCCAACCAGTTCTGAATATAGCCGCGTGCAAATTCTTCGCCTTCCAATCCGAGCGATGCACAGCAGAGCAGAGCAACAGATTCCGCCTCGACTTCGCGCAAGCTGCGCGGGGTCTGTTCGTCGTCGGACAGCAGGCCTTCTTCTGTGTGGCCTAAAACCACGTGCGCCAGTTCATGGAACATTGTTTTGTGAGGCAGGACAGCAACGGGATTGATGGCAATTTGCTTTCCGGGTGCTGCGTATCCCTGGGCGTTGCCGTTCATCGTCGTAAACTCCACGCGAGTAATTCCAAGGGTGGAAAGCGCCAGCTCTGCATTCCAGTTCGGCGCGGTCGCGGCGGCAACGTCGTTGCCTTCGGTCTGAGACAGAACAAACCAGTTCGGACGGAACACGAAACGGGTAAAGCATTCGCTCTTGCGCGAGTCGTGGCTGTCGGCTGCATCGGCTGCCTGTTGGTTTTCTTCGCCGCGCTTCTTGCCCGTGATAGGCATTACAAGGCTGATGGGGTTTGGCCACTATTGGAACGAAAACGCTCACGGGCACAAAAGCCGCTGAACGATGATCCAGTCATGGGCTTCCGTATTCTCACCTAAATAAGGACATTGGGGCACCGAAACGCTTCGCTGTGCCATCATCGGACGTCCGTTTTCCGAAAAGACACCCCGATGCCTGTCCACTTCATCAGCAAGACGCAGCAGTCGCGGTATGGTCGATACAACGAAGATCCGTCGCCCGAGCAGCTCGCCCGATATTTTTACTTGGATGACCGGGATTGGTCGATCATCAGGAAGTTGAGCAGTGAGCGCAATCGTTTGAGTTTTGCGCTGCAACTGGTAACCGTGCGCTTCTTGGGCACTTTCTTGTCAAAGCCGGCCGAAGCACCCTTGGCTGTGGTCCAGCACGTTGCGGAACAATTAGGTCTGAAGAAAATCGATGAGCTGGGACGATACGCTCTGGAGAGTACCGGCAGACGCCATGCTCGGCAAATCCAAGAACTCTATGATTAGGGGTCTGAGTAGCAATTGGACGGAAAACCGGGTTAAGCCAGAACGATATGGCGAGTAGGCCAGGTGTGTTTTGCCGCCATGAAATGGACGGAGGGCAGTAATTGGTTTAGTCCGGATCATCGTCCGGGTTTCGCAGAGGGCGCAGTTCACCTTTCACCACCGCCTCCGGCATCATGAACGAATGCCGCCCCTGCATGTTGATGTGCTCGTGGATCAGGGGTGAAAGGCGCGCTTTATCCTCTTCGTTCAGTGGATACCCTTCCTTTCGGAGTTGCTCCAGGACTGCCTCGATGTAAATGGTATTCCAGAGCACAATCATATTGACGACGAGCCCGAGCGCGCCGAGTTGATCTTCCTGCCCTTCGCGGTAGGGCTGGCGCAGTTCGCCCCGTTTACCGCTGAAAACGACGCGCGCGACGCTGTGCCGACCTTCAGTCCGATTGAGCTGCGTCAGGGTGCCCCGGCTCATATCTTTGTCGTCGATGTAGCGTAGCGAATGCAGGGTTTTGTCAATGCGCCCGAATTCCACGATGCCCTGCGCCAATCGAGTCGGGTTGTCGCCCACCTGCAGCGTCCGCATGATGCCTGTGGCCGGTACTCGTCCCTGCAGGAGCGAGGCGGTGAGTCTGAGCATGTCGTCCCAGTGTGGTGCGATACGCTGCAGCTTGAGCCGCCGCTGTGAAACGATGTTGAGTTTGCCGTAGTCGGCCTGTGGATCGATGCGCCAGAAGCGCGTACCGCCAATGTCGGCTAGGCAAGGGCAGAATCGATAGCCGAGGAGTCGGAACAAGCCGAACATGACATCGCTATACGCACCGGTGTCCGTCATGATCCGCACGGGCTTGAGTTCGGTCTGCTGTTCGAGCACCACGGCGAGCAAGACCAAGCTGTCGCGCAACGTGCCGGGCACAGGAATTGCGTTCAATCCGGTGAATTGATCCGACAGCAAGTTGTACCATGTCATGCCCCGGAGCTGACCGAAGTACTTCGGATTCGGACCGGCGTGAACGGTACGGATCGGTACCACTAAACGTATGCCGTCGGCAGAAGCGATTTCGCCGCCGCCCCAGGCGTGCGCAAGGGCGATGCGATTTTGTTCCCGGCGAATTCGCATGCCCGGTACTTAGATAACGCTCGATGATCGCCCGCAGAGCGTGACCTTCGGGCGCGGACTTTGCAACTTCCACCATGCCCCTTCCCGTCTCGTCGAGTGCCCGTGCCACCGCTTCGACGAATAGGTCGTCCTTGCTCTTAAAATGCCGGTAGAAACCCCCTTTTTTCAGGCCTACCTTCTTCATCACCGTCCCGATGCCGCTAGTGTCGCCGCCGTGTTCGCGGAAAGAGCGAGCGGCCACGGAAAGAATCTTCTCGTGGCTCTGCGCTTTGTGTTCTGGCGAATATCGCATGATCCAAAGAGCACTATCGTACTCTAATACCGGTCAAGGGCGAACTTGGTCCTGTTGGCGCCGCCCGTCGGTGCTATGTGTTCGGCCGTGTCGGCATGCCTCCTGCTCGCTCGGTTTTCTTGCGAGTCCTCGCTCGAACTTCGCGATCAAAGTCGCCAAGGCTTCCGGCTGTTCATTCGTGGTGAGGTGGCCGCCGGGCAAATGCTCGATCCGAAGACCGAGCGTTTCCAACCGTTCCTGCGCGAGGTCCACCTGCCGGTGTTCAAAGGGATCTTCGTCGCTGCCGCCTACCAAGAACGGGAACTGATCGCGATAAGCCTTGAAGAGGTCACCGAAGTCGAGCCGGTCGCCTTGCGCTTTATGATCCGCCACGAAGCCGGCTGCTGCGGCTAGGTAGAAGAGGCCATCGTGCCGGTCCATGGCGCTGTAGAGCTCGCCGAGTTCGGCATCTGTTACGTGATAGTCTTTGGACCACATCTTCCGTATTCCTGGCATCCTCTTAAACAGCCACAACGGGCGGCCAACACCCTGGCGGGCTCGGTTCGGGAGACGGCGCAACATCGGCGTGGTGTACCACGGGTGGCTGTGCCCGTCCGCGAAGAGCCCGCCATTGAAGATGAAAACACCGCGTATTTCGGGACCGCCGGCGGGTTCACCGCGGCCAGCGCGCGCAAGCCGACGTCGCAAGTGCTCAAGAACGACAAGCGAGGAAAAGTCGAAGGCAACCAGCGTCGTCGATTGGACGCCGAAATCGCGCCAGATCGCTTCGACAAGATCCGTGCGCTCCGCGGTTGAATAGGCGTAGTCCTTGGGCTTGTCGCTATCGCCCATCCCGACGTAGTCGAGGAAGAGCCTCGGCATATCGGCGCCACTCGGCAGATAGGGCAGAACCTTCGCCCACCCAAAGGAGCCATCGGGAAATCCTGGTAGGAAGGAGACAGGGTGAGCGAGATCTCCTTCCCGCCTCAGGAACACTCTGAGTGCGCCTCCCGGTGTATAAACGATTGCGCGCGCATTGGGGTCGTAGCCGATGCGTTCGCCACCTGCAAACCAAGCTTGCGCGGACGGGATCTCGCGAGTCATCGTGAGGAGCCTCCCGTTTCCTTAACATCTTTGGGATTGATCTGCGGAGTCTGTTCGCCGGCCTTTGCCGAGTAGATGATGAACTTGAACGGGTCCGTGTTCTGATTCTTTTCCATGAGCTTCAGATAGGCGAACCGCTTTGCGTTCTTCAGAGCCTCGCTATGGGGAAATTTTGGCTCCGCGGTTTCTAACAACTCTGCTGCCATCGCGTACTTGCCATCTGCGGAGAGACGTTCCGCTGCTTTTAAAACTTGTCCTTCGGAGACCCCCAGATAGTCAACGAGGAGATTCGCGTGATCTGTCCGGCTTGGATGAGCCAGTCCCTCGAGGTTTGCCTGCCAGTATCCGACGTTTTGATCGTAGAGTCTGTCGATCACATGCTCGCGCAAAATGTAGTAAGGCTGGTACGCATCGGGCTGTGTGGCCAGGAAATCCGGGGGGATGAGGTTCGCGTCATGAATAGCCGCTCGTTCGTCACCACGACGAATGGCCGCGAGTACCTGGTCTTGTAGCCATGTCAAATCGGTTTTCAGGTGGCTGAGAATCAACGGCGATGTGAAGTTCCGAGTGAGTGGCTCATGCCCTTGCAACAGGTACTGGGGATTCCTGCTCACGATGACATCGATCGCATCGAATAGCCCTTGGAGATCACCTTCCTCAGCAAACGGCGCGCCGAGATAGGGTATGATGACATCTCCCATGAACATTACTTTTTCGTCAGGAAGGTAAATCAACATCGCATCATGCGTTTCACCGCCTCGAACTGGAATCAGTTCGAACTTCGTTCCGCCGATATTCAGGTCCGTCCGCTTGTCGATCGCGATGTCTGGTTTGTAGCTCCGGACATCCTCGGTATTGAATCGCTCGCCGAAGAACTCTTTTCCGAAGACATCCGGTCCGTTGAATTCTCTTGCGAACTCCTCCTGATAGTTCGCTCGTCCGTAAAACTTGGGATGAGCGCTTAGGCTGCGAAAGTAGAAATGACCGCCGACGTGGTCCCAGTGTGCGTGAGTGATGAATACGGTTGTGAGTGGCGGCAGTCCCGGCGCATAAGCCTGCAGTGCTTCGTAAGCAGTCTTTGCGGAATCCGGGCGCGTGCCGGCATCAATGCTGATTAGCTGGTGCCCGTCCTTGGAAACCACGAAGTAGTATTCCGTGAATTCGAAGCCGGTCAACGTGTAGACACGACCGGGCACAACCTCGACGATGCGTCGCGGTGCAAATGTGTGACCTGAGACTCTGTCTTCGGAGAACGGTGTTGCCAGCGTGATCGGGTGATCGAAATCGGGATAGCCGCTGCTCCGAAGGTACTCATTTGCTTTTGTGGTGTCGCCATCATTCAGGGCGAGTTTGCCGAGATGAAAGTAAACTTCGCGCAACCATGCCGAGTGAGGCGCTTTGTCAGCGTGCTCTGCGCACCACGTGAGTTCCTCATGCGCGGCTTTTCGTTCGTGAAAAAAGCCAGGTAGTTCGGTACGCACGATCCCGGCGATCCAGTTCACGACGAAAACCTGCCCGCCTGATACCTGCTTTGCCTGATCGAGGGTGGCAATCGTGTCTCGCACATAGCCGTAGCGATTCAGAAGCCGCACTCGGGATGCATTTTGAGCGCGCAGCAGCCCGATGATTCCCAGATACAAAGACTTCTGAACCGGTGTCAACTGTGGCTCGAATTCCTTGAGACGCACGCTGAAAAATTCTGCTCCCTGATCCTGAAGATTCGAACTCGCAAACTCGCCCATCAGTATGAACATCAGCTGCGGATCCTTTGGTGGTGCGACGCTGTTCACGGCCTTCAGATATTCGAGTTCCGGACTGTGCCGCTTCGCGGAGCGCTTGTCGGGACTGCGCAGAGTGACAACGGCCACAATGATGAGCAACAGAACACACAGCAACAAACCGATGCGCCAACGAGCGGAATTCATAAGCCCTCCTTTGCTTCGTTAAATAATTCAGGCAACCCGCAAGGAACATCCATGTGCCTGTCTGCTCTGCCAGTTCCTGTCGCATTTCATAAGATGACGTTGATAATCCTATGGATTCGAACTTTTCCCCGGCCTGTCCAGGCGCTCCCGGGGCGTGTTGCATCTTGGGATGATTCGCAGCATCCTATTTGTCATGCGTTATCGGCCCGAACACAAAATCGAAACTCACGAGAAGATCGTGAAAGATGCCTCCCGTCGCGTCCGCGCCGAAGGCTTGAACGGGGCTGCCGTTGCCGCTGTCATGCGCGACGCCGGCCTGACTCACGGGGGGTTTTACAAACACTTCGCGAGCAAGGACGAGTTGCTCATTGAGTCCCTGAAAGAGGGTTTCCGAGACATCATCGCCAGCCTGGTTCATGCCGCCGAACAGTCGCCCCCTGGGGAGGCGTGGAAGGCAATTGTGAAGGCCTACCTACGTCCGGAAATGTGCGAACATCCCGAACACGGCTGCCCCCTAGCGACACTCGGTCCGGACTTGGCTCGGGTCGATAAGAGGATGAAGCCGCAGATGTTGGCAGAGCTAGTGAACTATAAGAATCGAATGGTGCCATTCATGCCTGGCCGGCGGATGGCGGATAAAGAGCGGGCTTTCTTTGCGATCTTTTCAACGATGACCGGGGCCGTAGAAATTGCCCGCATGTTGCCAGATCCAGTACGAGGGCAAGTTCTGGGGACTGCCAGGGACTTCCTTTTGCATAGCTTCTGACCTCCGCGGTCACAAGGTCCCGACTGAGCCTTCCTGAGACGCTGCCATCTCATGGATGTCGCCCTCAGCCTCCACGGGCAGATCTCCCGTTCAGCTAAACCGGAATCGGTGAGACAGTCGTTCCAAGAGCCATTCGCGCAGCCAGAAAGCCTGCCTACATTCCGTAGGTCCAGCAGTGGGAAGACCTTCCTAACGAAACACTGCGAGTTTCAATCAGAACTGGCCCTAGCCTCCATGGCCTGGGAACGAGAACATTTTTGACCGAAGACGAAAAGCGGGATAAAACTTCACAAACAGTAGCCGCAGATCCCATCTGCGGCGGTCATGGAGTATGCCATGTCAACCAGCCAACACTCACCTCTATCCAGCGATCTGGCAGGAATGGGAGCAGCAGACGGCTGCCTTCTGACGGCAGACGAAGTTGCAGCAATACTGCCCGTGCCGAGAAGTTGGGTCTATTCCCATCTCAGCGAGCTTCCAGCGATCCGGCTCGGGCGTTTCGTTCGTTTCAAGCGCTCAGAAGTGGAACGATTTCTCGAAAATCGTGGGCCTTGCCAATGATTCCTGTTGGTGTTAGTCCTAGATCACGGTCGAAGCATCACGGAAAGGAAATCGTGATGCGAGAACGACACCAACGGGCCCGAGTACAGGACTGCGGGGCCAAATGGAGAATCTGCTATTGGGATTACCGTTCCAGGAAGCGTAGCGGTCGTACCAAAAGCCGGGCAAAGAGTACTACTAGGAGTCCGTCCGAGAATTGCATTTTGAAAGCTGCTTCAGCAGCCGAGAACCGAATTGTGAACACAGCCCGTCAGAGTTCACCCCATGAAGCTCGGAGCAAATGCTTGGAGAAGGGCTTCCCGATCGCACTTCTCACCTTTGTGAGTGGCCTTTCTTGGTCGTTTCTAGCTCGATCCATAGCAGAGCCGATGTAACTTCAGAATGTTGTGCGTCAGACAAACCAGGGCCCACTCGCCTTGCACCTTCTGGAAACCACGCAAGAGAAATTGCCGGAAGCCGCGCGCTTGTTTGATCTGTCCAAACACTGGCTCCACCACTGTTTTACGCTTGGAGTAGATCGCCGCTCCCACCTTGGTCTGCAGTTTCCGTCGCATGCGATCCACCCGCGTCGCTCCCTGCGGTAGCGGTCCCCGCGGGCCCGGCTGCTGACGGTCACGATAAGACTCCTTGTCGGTTGCAATGAAGCCTTCGATCTTTTTCTTCTCCAGATACTTAAGATTGGCCTCCGAGCAATACCCGCTGTCGGTCATGACTTCCTGCGGCTTCTGTCTCGCTTGCTCCTCAATCGCTTTCACTGTGGGCGCCAGCTGTTGCTTATCATTGGTGGCCTGGGTTACCCTCTGCCCCACAATCCACTGCAAATTCGCTTCCACTGCAATTTGCGTGTTGTAGGCTTGCACAAATCCGTCTGCCCCGGGCATGATGCGCGACTCCGGATCGGTGAAGTTATATTGCATCTTGGCTTTGGGCTTGGCCTTCTCCTCCGGCTTGCCCTTGCTCTTGGCTTCCTCTTTCGCGCGCTCTTCCAGGGCCCGCTTGGCTTCCTGGATCCGCTTCAATCTCGTCTCCCGTCGCCCCAACTCCGCTGGTAGTTCATCTCCTGTCTGATCCCGTCCGTAGCGCCTATCCTCTTCTGCATCCGTGGCCTCGGCCTGCTCCAGTAACCGTTTCACCTCTTCTTTTAATCGCTTCTCTTCGTCCTTCATCCGCCCGTAACTCATCGCCTGGTGTTTGCTCGCGTTGGCTTTCACTTTGCTCCCATCCAACACCACCCGTCCCAGCTTCATCGTTCCCGCCTGCAACGCGATCTGCAACACTTGATCAAACAACCCTTGCAGCGCCGCCAGATGCTGCTTCCGAAAGTCCGAGATCGTTCGGAAATCCGGTTGGTTCCCCGCTGCCAACACCCGAAACCCGATATCCTCGCTCAGTTTCTTCTGTATCCGCCGCGAGGAAAACACCCCCACACAGTACCCATAGATCAAGATCTTGGTCATCATCCGCGGATGGTACGGTGGTTGACCGCGTTCTTCTTCCTCGTATACCGACTCGATTGCGTTCAGATCCAGTTGCTCCACCACGTCGGAGACGAAATACGCCAAATGATCTTCCGGCAGCCAGTCGCCCAGGCTCGGCGGTAACAGAAAATCTTGCTCTGGCAGATAGGCGCGGTAGGTTTTTCCCATGCTCTGAAACTTGGCATATCGAACCTGTGAGTTTCAATCTAAATCAGCCGTCCACGGTTGAATACTCGGACACACTCCTAGCGCGGAGCTTGCGAAAATGCTTTCGAGCGCAGGGGTCCCGTCGTCAGCAGCACCGAGCTTGGCCGATCAAGATTCTGACCCTTGCACACAGTCACGGATTCAATGCAGTCCTCTATGCACTTACCGGCAGCGGACTGGTCATGGCTGGAGTGAAGTGGTTTTGACCAGGAACCTTGGGAGTCGGTCGGTCACACCGGGTTTTCATTGAGGACAGACGGAAAAATCGGCCACCTCTGGACCTGGATTGATCCAGAAGTGGCCAGCTTTTTTGCGGGGTATACCTTTCCCCAGTTGTGAATCAGTTGTCTCTCTCGTGCACCACTACGACCATCCGCATCCAGGGGTGGACACAGCATTCCCAACGGGACACTCCTAATGGCAGCGCGGCGGTGCCAGCCGTTGGTCCAGGTTCCGTATTGCCCGCTTCGACAAACTGATTCGTATCACTCTCTGGTTGAGGCCCGAGGGTCCCGTCCGGGAGCACCTGAGCACACTCTGGAGCCGGGTCGGAGTTGCCCGTCAGGCCGTTCAGGCGGACCTTAAATCCGCCGCCAAAGTTCTCTACTCGCGTGAAGGTATGAGTTTCACCACCGACGTTCTGGATAGTGGTTTGGTCTCCAGGGTTCAGATCCACGCGGACCAACTTGAACTGTCCCTCTGTTGCATTCAACATCGGATTAAACCGCCAGGCCCCAGCGTTTTGATCGGTTTGTAGTTCACCGAGAAAATCACTGAATAGCGTATTCCCGTGGTGACCGGCTATGCAGTGTCCAGGCCCGAGGGCAGCGTTGAAGCTGTCCGGATCACAGGCGTCTCGCATCATGATGGTTTTTGTTGTTTGCGCGTTGGTGTTAGCGACGATGCTAAACAGGGTCGCCACACAGATTCCCGCAGCGAGCCATTTCATAGCTACTCCTTTTCAGTTGTGTTCTACTCACTATTTCGCGCTCAAGGCACTCGGTCACAATCGGGCATGCTGGCCCAAACGTCAAACGGCAATGCGTGGAATGAAGCATTTACCGTCAAATGCCGCCTTTTGCCGTTCCGGTTCCGGCGAGTACAATCACCAATCAGGCAACCGCGCCACGATGTGGACTATGCCGAAGAACCCCACGGACGAACCGGTTCCTGGCACACCCCCGGCCGGGACTATGCCTGAAGAACGGCTGGACTCGTGGAAGGAAATCGCGGCATACCTCAACCGCGATGTGACAACCGTTCAACGCTGGGAGAAGCGAGAGGGTATGCCTGTCCACCGGCATCTGCACGACAAGCGTGGCTCCGTTTACGCCTTGAGTTCCGAGATTGATGCCTGGCGGCAAAGCCGCAAAGTCAGCTTGGAGGAGGAACGGCAAGAGTCTGCCGCGGAAGTGCCGACGGACTGGTTCCGCTGCCAAAGGCCTCATCCGTTCCTCTTCGTGCCGGCCTCGACGGCGTCATCGATTCTTTGCTCGCCTCTCAACATGTGTTGGAGATGTTTCGCCGCCCGCTACCAAACGGCTCTTCCCGCTCTTGTCTCGACCGGCTCTCCAACCGACTCATCAAGATCCTTACAGAAGTACGCAAACTGCGCACAACCTGAGATTGGGCAGAGATTGGCCGGTTAAGCCCGTAATTTGGCTACTAGCCCGGGCACGAGATGTTCGCCGCTCGATATGTCAGGTCCGTTGTGGACTCTGGCGAGCTAGGTATGGAATTGGCCACCCGCTGAGGGCCTGGATCTCGGCCCGGATTATCCTTTCGCGATATCTCTCTGCTACTCTGTTCGTCTTCATTGAAGCGAGGGCAGATGCTCAGAAGACGATTTCTCAAACTCGCCGGCACGCTAGTTCCAGCGGCACTTTTACCCTATCCTGTCGTCGCACTCGAAGCTAAAGGCAAGCTGCAACGGCGCGTGCGACCTTCGGATGCGGCATGGCCCTCGGCAGCTGAATGGGAAAAGCTGAATCAGGCAGTGGGCGGCAATCTACTGAAACCGCAAGCGCTGTTTGCGAGTTGCGCAGCAGATCAAAATTCATCAGCTTGCGCGGATGTTAAGAAAAACCTTCGCAATCCGTTCTACATCAGCGACCAGCCTGCCGGAACCGAAGTTTCAGGCTGGCTGGATGCGTGGTCACCCGCGCCCAGCGCTTACGCTGTTGCGGCACGCAATACGGGCGACGTTGCGGCTGGAGTCAACTTTGCCCGCGAGCACAATCTGCGGCTCGTCGTCAAGGGAACCGGGCACAGTTATCTTGGCACATCAAACGCTCCCAATTCACTGCTCATCTGGACGCACCACATGAACAAGGTCACACTGCACGATGCGTTCGTGCCACACGGATGCGAGAAGAAACTCGCGCCGCAGCCCGCTGTGAGTGCCGAATCAGGCGCCATGTGGATTGACCTGTACGACGCGGTCACCACAAAAGAGGGTCGCTACGTACAGGGCGGTGGATGCACATCGGTCGGCGTCGCGGGACTCGTCCAAAGCGGCGGCTTCGGCTCGCTCTCCAAAGCTTTCGGCACTGCTGCCGCCGGATTGCTCGAAGCGGAAGTCGTCACCGCCGACGGTCAGGTGCGCGTTGCCAGTGCTTGCAGTAATCCAGATCTTTTCTGGGCGCTCAAAGGTGGTGGCGGGGGAAGCTGGGGCGTGGTCACCGGTGTCACACTCCGCACTCACGACTTGCCCGAATTCTTTGGCTTCGCCGGCGGCACGATTAGCGCGAAATCGGATGCGGCGTTTCGCCAGCTCATCAGCAAAGCCATGGAGTTCTATCGCGACAAGCTTTTCAACGAGCACTGGGGCGAGCAGATGCGCTTCACGCCCGAGAACACGCTCGAAATTTCAATGGTCTGCCAAGGCTTCACGCGCGATCAAGTCAGGCAGATATGGCAGCCGTTCTTCGACTGGGTGAAGTCGTCAAAGGACCTTACCGCGAACGGTCTCATCGCCGTTGCCGGTCACGCTCGGAGTTGGTGGGAGATTGAAGGCAATCCCGCCATGAACCGTGACGAGCGGCCGGGCGCGCCCGCAAACCACGGGTGGTGGCAGGGCGACCAGGACCAGGTCGGAGCCTTCCTGCATGGGTACGATTCGCTCTGGCTGCCGGAGTCACTTTTGCGCGGCGCGCAATTTGATCGCCTGGTCGAAGCACTTTTTGCTGCGAGCCGCTACAAGAAAGTGCAGCTGCACTTCAACAAGGGGATTGGCGGCGCTGCACCGGAAGCGATTGCCGCAACGCACGACACTGCGACTAATCCCAAGGTGACCGAGGCGTTTACGCTGGTCATCGTTGCTGACGGCGAGGGTTCTGCGTATCCAGGCGAGGCGCGGCCCGCCATGAATCTTGCCGCCGCTCACAAAGACGCGCGCAACATTGATCTCGCTACGGCCGAGCTGCGCAAGATCGCGCCGCACTCCGGCTCGTATGTTTCAGAGAGTAACTTCTTCAACAAAGCGTGGCAGCAGGAGTATTGGGGAGCGAATTATCCCAAGCTGCGGAGGATCAAGGAGAGGTACGATCCTGATGGATTGTTCTTCGTCCACCACGGCGTGGGCAGCGAAGACTGGAGCGAGGACGGGTTCACGCGGATAGCGTGACTATCGTTTTCGCTTGTAGAGCTTTCAAAACCCGCATCGAGGCAGTAGCTCCTGCGATCCTCCAACCGCCACGGTCGGCAAGAGACTGACAATACGCTCGGCTGACTACCGAGTAGCCAGGCGGCCTTGCGGCCGCCCGGCCCTCTCAGAACTGGGCGTGAAGGTTTCCCTTCACCCAGCTCAAGCCCTTCGAACGCCTCTTTATAGGAGACGCGGTTTCGAAACGGAAAGACGTTGACGATGGACCCTGTCATGGCACTCGGGATGAAGTAGAACGCGGTTGGTAGCAGCTGCCGAACCACCCATCACACCTGCTCATGAGGACGTTTCTGCGCGGTCTGCTGGTAGACAAGGCGGGCATGGAGGCCGAGATCGAAGGCAGCAACTTGGATTGGACACTCGTGCGGCCGCCGATGTTGACCGACGGCGAGAAGACCGGCGTTGCCAGGGTGCTGAGCACGGAGGGCGGCGAGAAGGCGCACAAGATCGGGCGCGCCGATCTGGCAGCCTTCATGGTGCAGCAACTGGAAAGCAGCCGGTATGTGCGTCAGGCCGTGACAGTGACGACCACATAGCAAGGCCTCCGCGAGCATCAAACACCTCTCGCATCGAGACGAATTGAGCCCAAACATGAAAGTTTTTGTTTGGGCGCGACGGGCGGACCGGACGGCTGACCGTCCGGTTCCGCGCAGGCGAAAGGCCATCCCATTGGGACTGCAAGAAGAGGATTCTTTTTACTATGAAAACTGAACAAACAATAGATAAATCCGGGCGGGCAGGTCGAGCAACTCAAATAGCAGGAATGGTAACAACCATCCTTGTCGCCTTCATGTGGATGTACTTCGGAAGGTTGTATCTAATTCACGATCCGGTCGAATGGAGGATCGTCAACCAGCAGCTCGGATACCCACTCTATATCGTCCCTTTGATTGGCGTAACCCACGTCCTTGGTGGAGTGGGCCTTCTGATTCCTAATGTGCCTCGATTGACCGAGTGGATTTATGCGGGTTTCGCGATCACTCTATTGCTCGCGTTCTACTCACAACTGAATGGCGGTGGCAGTACTTGGGATAAATTTGATCCGATTCTCGTCATGGCATTCGTCTTTGCTTCGTATGTATTGAGACGCAGCATGCGCGCAAACAGGTGGTCGATATGAAGAACACGCTCGGCGGGCAGTTTTTACAGGCACGTCGCGGACGCCCAACGAGGGTCCGGCCCGTCACTCATCCGAAGCCTTAAACGTACAAGTCGTCCCTTAACTTCTGGGGAGCGAAAGCTCGAATGGCGAGAACGGGCCAAATCGCTCATTGAGGTCGGTTTGGACGATGAAGCCAGGATAGGCACTGGGAAACGCGCATGGCACCTTTCATCCGACGAGACGCCGTTGCTGCGAGAAAACGTGATGGCATGCCGAGTTGCGGGGAGTAATCTCCCCCAAGCCCGTTTCGGGGACCTAACGGACGCATAGCCTCTGAGGGTGTGTGCCCTAATGAGATTACTTCAGCTCTGCTGACCATCCTTGAACTGGATTGGGTTGCTGGTCCCGACTCTAGGGTTACGGACCAGATGTCGGCGTAAGGGATTTGTCCGAGAAATATCCTGTAGCAACATCGTTCTTTATGCGGGGATCGCGATCGGTTCCCAGGTATTCGTCGAGAAAGTCCAGCAGGACTTGAACTTTCGGCGTCAGCCGTGATGGGCTAGAGAACAGCGCACAGAGGGTAATCGGCTCGGGAACCCACTGCGGCAGAATCTGCGCCAAGCCTTTTCGAACGTCCGGATTTTTCGCCACCCACAACGGAAGAATGACGATGCCAAAACCGCTCAGGGCGAGTTTCAAAGCAACCGTCGGATCGCTTGTGACCACTCGAAAGAGGATATCGGGTGTTACCACTTTCTTGCCCTTGCTCAACTTCCAAAGACCGGAGCCGACGCATTTGTGAAGTGTAAGGTCCTCCGGGGTCGATGGAGTTCCGGCAACTTTGAGATATTTTGGGCTGGCGAAAAGGCCTCGAATCGTCCCAGGATAAGGACGCACGCGTCTCAGAGAGTCCTTCGGGGCCCGCAGTTTAAAGAAGATGTCTACGTCATCGCGCGGCTCCTGATCCCAACTCGCCGCATATGGTTCGATCTCAACGCGTAACTCGGGATAGCGTTCCAGAAATTCCTTCAGCAAGGGCGCGAGAGTGTCGCGCGCCATGGTCACCGGACAAGCTACCTTCAACAGCCCGCTTGGGCTGGAGCGGCGGTCTTCCAGAACGTCACGTCCGTGCTGAAGGCTCTGCATCGCACGTCTGGACGATTGCAGGTATTCCTTCCCGGCGTCGGTCAGGACGAGGCCTCTGGGACCTCGCTGCACCAGCAGAACTCCGAGGTGCTTTTCCAGTCGAGTCAACGCCCGGCTCAGGGTAGAAGCAGGACAGTGCAACTCCTTTGCGGCAGCGGTAAGCGTGCCCACCTGCGCGACCGACACGAACATACGTACATCGTTGAGGTCCAATTCTTTCATGCAGAGCCGCCGCGCAGTGTCTATTCGTTGAGTCTATCAAGTATTGCACAGGCGCAATTCTACCTTGCGCATATCGATCTATCAGAGTAGGCCAGGAAACATCTATTCATGAAGCTGCGCTGGGCGGGAGAAGAATCCGATTGGGCGGCGCAAAGACTATGGAGGGGCAATGAAGATTCTGGTAATTGGCGGCACGGGCAAAGTTGGTGGGCAAGTCGTGAAGGAACTGCAGAAGCGAAAGGCAGACATTCGCCTGCTTGTACGGAAAGACGGCACTCCGACGCCGCCGGGCGTCGAGGTCGCGACCGGCGATTTGCTGGACCCGGTCTCTGTAGAGAATGCAATGCACGGAGTGGACAAGCTCTACCTTTTGAACGCCGTCGCGCCCGATGAACTGACGCAAGCCCTTATCGCCTACGATCTGGCCAAGAAGATGAAGCTGAAACATATCGTCTATCATTCGGTTTTCCGCGTGGAACACTTCAAGGATGTTCCACACTTCGCCTCAAAGCTCGCGATTGAAAGCGCCCTACGGGAGTTCGAAGTCCCCTTCACGATTATGCGCCCAAACTACTTCATTCAGAACGATGCGACGTTGAAAGACACCTTTATGGCTGGAGTCTACCCGATGCCTCTCGGCAACGTAGGCATCTCCGTAGTCGACATCCGAGACATTGCGGAGGCAACGGCAATCGTTTTGACTTCGGAAGAACACTACGGCAAGACTCACAACCTTAACGGTCCGGAAGCTATCAGTGGCCCGAAAGCGGCATCGATCTGGAGCCAATTGCTCGGCAATGACATTCGTTACGCGGGTCACGACATGGATGCATTCGAGGAGCAGATGAGGAAGCGGGCCCCGTCGTGGTCTGCATTCGACATCCGCATGATGTTTCAAGGGTATCTCGAACGTGGTTTCGTCGCGGAGCCGGAGGATGTCGAGAAGTTGACGAAACTCCTGGGGCACGCGCCGCGCAGCTACGAGGACTTCGCCGCAGAAACAGCCGCACTGTGGAAATCGTAATCGGCATCAAACAACCCAAAAAACAGAACCTGAGGAGAACGAAATGTCATCTGCTGTGTCCCCCATCCCTCCGGACGATCCAAAACGCAGCCTAACCGTTGCTCAACCCGACAACCTCCCCCACATCGGGCTGGTCGGGGATACCTACACGATCACCGTGACGGGCGAGCAGACTGCAGGACGCTTCTGCGTCATCGACATGCATATCCCGCCTGGCGGCGGTCCGCCACCACACCGGCATGACTTCGAGGAAACTTTTATCCTGCTCGAAGGCCAGATGGAAGCCACCTTCCGGGGCAAGAAGTCAACCGTCCGCGCTGGCGAAACCCTGAACGTTCCTGCCAACGCTCCTCATCAGTTTCACAACACTTCTGGTGAGGCCGTACGCATGCTCTGTATTTGCTCTCCTGCCGGGCAGGAGAAATTCTTTTTGGAGGTGGGAGTTCCGGTCTCCACTCGCACGACACCTCCGCCCAGACTCTCTGAAAAGGAACAAGCGGCATTCATCGAGAAAGTGAAAGCGCTCGCCCCCAAGTACCGTACCGAGCTTCTAAGAGAAGCGTAGAAGCCACAGGGTGCCGTCCCATTGCGAGCGCTGGGGCAAGACGTCAAGAAAAAGACTATCAAGAAAAGGGAACCGACGATGATCACGAAACACCTTCTCGATCCGCAAGATGCCATCACCATGGCCAAGCTCCGCCCGATGCTTGCGTCCACAAAAGGGAGCGTGACCGGACCTTCGGCGCGCGCACCGTTCGATGAATTGATGGAGCAGACGCCACCGGCCGACGGCGTATCTTACGAGAAAGCGGAAGTTGGCGGGGTGCCCGGATGGTGGTGCCGGCCGACCAGCGCGCCCGCCGATGCGGCCATGCTTTACTTTCACGGGGGCGCGTACGTCGTTGGTTCGGCGCAAGTCTATCAGCATTTTGTGGGGCAAGTTGCTGCGCGAGCAAGAGTATCCGCGTTCGTCCCGGAGTATGGTTTAGCCCCCGAACATCCGTTTCCTGCAGCTGTTGACGATGCCCAGGCTTCTTTTGAAGGACTGTCTAATCAAGGTTTCGGAAAAGTCGCGTTGGTGGGTGACTCCGCCGGAGGCGGCCTCACGCTTTCACTTCTGTCCTTACTAGTTGCCCAAGCACGAGACGTATCCGGGCTGCGTCCTGTCGCCGCGGCCGTGATGTCCCCCTGGGCGGACCTGGCACTGTCGGGCGAAAGCATGGAAACGCGGGCGGAGGCGGACCCGCTTATGACCAAGGATTCGCTCGCAACCACGGCGCGGCTGTATCTTGGTACGCACGATCCACGCGACCCGCAGGCGTCACCCTTGTATGCCGACCTGGCTGGGCTTCCGCCGGTCCGAATCCACGTGGGGGAAGACGAAGTTCTCCTCGACGATTCAATTCGCTACGGTAAGAGGCTTGAGGCTGCGGGAGGAACGGTTCAGGTCCATACGTGGGAGGGCATGGTCCACGTCTTCCCCTCCAACCTCATTCTGCGGGCTGCTCAACAAGCGCTTGACGACGTCGGCGCCTTCCTGCGACAGCAATTGCTCGCAACGCCTGACAAGACGAGCCGCGGACGATGAACCATTTCGATGGCCTCATAAGCGCTCCCACACAGAGCCTTTGGCGGTTGCCCCTAAGCGACGGGCAAACCTGAAGTCATCCGGAGGCGGACACTAGATCGCCTCCGTGATTTCGGCAGCCTGAAGTTGTCCAGAAGTCGGCTTGTGGAAGATTTCACCAGATCGGTACCGGGAAACGCGCTCGTGGTGATTGACCGGTCTACTCCCGGATGGTCGGCAAACCTTACCTTGGGATTACTTCCTGGTTGCCGTCATCAATCATCTTGGCCATCGGCGGTTCCCTCCCCCTGTGCGGGTGTTGGAGTTCTCAGTTCTGAACCCAACTGCCAAGGACTGGAACGCACGCAGCCACCAAGGCGACATGTCGTGCATAATGCTTTTCAGTGGCTTCGATAGGGCAAATTCCGACGCAGCGCACCATCCGCGCCATTCAACGAATTCAGACGATCACGATTGCGTGGATGAGCGTCGAAGCAGCGGTATCCTTATGGGCAGCTTGGGCCGCTCGGAGTCCCGCCCTACTCGCTTTCGGCGGTGACAGTGCTGTCGAACTCCTCTCAGCAACGGTGGTGCTGTGGAGGTTTCGTGCTCACCTCGTCGAAGAGCACGCTGAGAAGCGTGCATCCCGAATCGCGGGAATATTGCTTTTGGTCCTTGCGGCCTATGTAGTCGCGGCAGCTGCCCTAACGCTGCTGGGATACAGTGAACCCAAACCCACCTATCTCGGGATAGCCATTTTGCTGGCCGCCGCAGCAACCATGCCCTGGATTGCTAAGGAGAAACGGAGACTCTCCTCCGCTACAGACAGTGCGGCCCTAATGGCAGATTCCACGCAATCAGCCTTGTGTGCGTATCTCTCACTGATTGCACTGGTCGGGCTCGGGGTCAATGCGATTTGGCACGTAGCTTGGACTGACCCGGTAGCAGCTTTTGTGGTCGCTCCCGTCATTGTTTCGGAAGGTCGGGAGGCAATACGGGGCAAGTCATGTCGGTGCTGCTGAACCCACCAGAACCTGTGCTAGCGAGAATTACTTGTCCGAGGCCGCCGGTGAGGATCTCGGCACATTTGTCGACAAACCTAACGTGGGATTACTGCCCACTGCCCGTTATCCGCCTAGAATCGTTGGTGAGCGTTCACAAAAGCTGTCGTCTGCGCCAATCATCAGTGAACGGCTCCACGATGTGGAGACACTATTTCGTCTACCCGCTCTTATCGCAGCTTTGCGTACTCTGCTTTGGCCTGTTTCAGGACGGAAATATCGGAATCGGCGTCTTTCCACAGAGTGAGGAAATCGTTGTAGGCAGCGCGAGCCTGGTCGAGTTGTCCTGCAGGCACATCGCCAGCGAGGCCCAGATGGGCCACAGCGCCGATGGAACACAGGACGATGCCACGACGGTTAAGAATTTTCTAGTACTCGTCTGCCGCACGAACGTCGGCAGAAGTACCCTTGCCCGACTTCGCTTGTCTATTTAAATAGACTGTGCGCTCGACTCAGCGTCGAAGGTGACATCCAATCGTGTGCCATTTGTCAGTGCTACTCGCTGGCCATTAACGTCGGTAAAAATGTTCTCAACCCGAATTTCTCGAAAAAGGTCGTCGGCTGCTGGGATTAATATCTCGACCCTTTCCACTTGCTCCGGGTAGAGAGGTTTGACAACCTTCTGCACCACGGCCGGGAGTGTTTTCGACGGCCTCTTTCGTTGCCCCTCGCTAGCACCATGTTGCGGAAAGCGGCGCTCTTTGCGGCCTACAAGTTCACTCAACTCCCGAGTCAATGCTTCGAACCTTGGGTAGTCCTTGTCCTCTTGAATCCAAACGCACAGCGAATTCATTCGCTCTCGCTCTTCTGGTGTCATGTGAATACTGGGAAATCCCCCCCGTCTTGCTGCAGATGTTACTACAATCTCTCATCAGACAACACATTCGTCGCAAGAGGTCACGATGTCGCTTCCGACAAAAGTGGACCACGGGCTGTCTCACATCGGCAACGTTCGCAGCGCCATCTCGACTACGCGCGCTGTAATTTAGTTCGGCTTGCGCCGCCCGCTGCTTCAACGCCATTCCATAGATGAGCGTCGCGATGTAACGTGCAAGATCAGCAGGGTTCACATTGGCCGGGAGGTCGCCTTCTGATTTCGGACGCTCGAAACGCCGGCGAATCGCAGCTTCACCCGCCGCGCGGACGGCGCTCAGTTCCTGCCCGACGGAATCGGCCGCCTCGCCACATGCAAGCGCACCTTGCAAATTGGCAGCACCCAGCAACAATCGCTCCACGACTGCGCGGGCGGTCGGTTCCCTCAATGCTTCTTGCGCGTAGGCCGCCGACCCCTTCAAGTACCGGTCGAGCGCCGTGCGGAACAGCGCTTCTTTGTCGCCAAAGGCGGCATACAGACTCGGACGATTGACGCCCACAGCTTTGGTCAGGTCCGACAGAGACGTGCCCTCATATCCCTTTCGCTAGAACACCATTAGCGCGCGGTCCAACGCTCGGTCGATATCGAAGGAGCGGGGACGGGCAATCAGAATCGAAGCAACCGCGAACTTCTGTGCGTGGAGCACTATCGATACGGCGCCATAGATTTATCACTCACCCGGATTTAGAGCCGCTATAATCTCCGAGTTACAACAGACCTCGATCGAGTAATAATGCGAACAAGAGGCATAATTTCGCCGCAAGCCAACGGATCGAGGAATGATTGTGCTTTAGATTTGAGCGCAAAGGCCAAAGATGTTGACTAAGATTTAAGGCGAAAGCGACAGGAGAATCTTAAGATGGTTCCCAAAGCGTCACTCCACATTTCACGTCGTCATTTTCTCGCTGCCGGAGGCCTGACGGTCGCCGCAGCTTACCTTGCTCCAAGACGCCTGATCGCCCAGACAAGTAGCATCGTTCCGGGTGCGTTCAAGGAAGCTGCAACAGCAAAGGTCACGATTCAAAACCTTCGACGCAATATCAGTGTGCTTTTGGGTGCTGGTGGAAATATCGCCGTTCTGACTGGCCCTGACGGAAAGCTGATGGTGGATGCGGAGATCGTCACCGCACGTCCAAACATCTCGAAAGCCCTTGCAAGCATCAACGCAGATCCGATCAAACAACTGATCAACACCCACTGGCATTTCGACCATACTGGCGGCAACGAGTGGGTCCATGAAGCCGGAGCCAGTATCCTGGCGCACGAAAACACGCGCAAACATCTTTCCGAGGCCACGTTCGTCGGAGGAAACTTTCAGTACACTTTCCCAGCCGCGCCGACGGGTGCGATTCCTTCCATCGTCTTCAGAGACGAACACACTCTGCACATTAACAACACCACTCTCATGCTGAAGCACTACTTACCCGCCCATACCGACTCCGATATCTCCGTACATTTTCCTGAGGCGGACATTCTCCACACCGGAGACACCTTCTGGAACCGCGATTACCCCTTTATCGACTACTGGACGGGAGGAAGCATCGACGGCCAGATACGCGCGGCAGAAGCGAACATCGCAAAAGTGACCGATAAGACGATTGTCATCCCCGGGCACGGAGCCGTGGGAAATAAGGCCGACCTGGTTCTATTCCGTGACGTGTTGGTTGAGATCCGCGATAAGGTTGCTGCCCTCAAAAAACAGGGTAAGTCCTTGCCTGAAGTTGTCGCCGCGAAGCCTGGAGCGCGATATGACACGGTATGGGGCAACTTGTTCCAGAACGCGAGTGATTTTGTTACGCTTGTGTACCAAGGCGTTTGAGATTATCCAGACGCGATATCGTCACCTTTTGAGGAATGCCAGCAGGTCGGCGTTGATCTTATCCGCCTGTGTTGTGGGCATGCCATGGGGAAAATCCTTATACGTAATTAGCGTCCCATTCTTCAGCAGCTTTGCCGACTTCGGCCCCGCCGCCACATAAGGAACGATCTGGTCGTCCTCGCTATGTATCACCAGCACCGGAATCATGATCTTCTTCAAGTCCTCCGTAAAATCCGTTTGCGAGAAGGCCACAATCCCGTCATAGTGCGCCTTGGCGCCGCCCATCATTCCCTGCCGCCACCAATTTGCGATGGTGGCCTCAACGGATTTCACTCCCGGCCGGTTAAATCCATAGAAAGGCCCCTCCGGCACATCGCGATAGAACTTCGACCGGTTTGCCGCAAGCTGCGCCTGCAGATCGTCAAACACCGACTTCGGCAGGCCCTCAGGATTGGCATCCGTCTTCAACATCAGCGGCGGCACCGCACTGATAATTGCAGCCTTGTATACGTCCTGTTGCCCGCGCCGCGCCAGATAGTGCACTACCTCACCACCGCCGGTCGAGTGCCCGACGTGGATCGCATCTTTCAAATCGAGATGCGACGTAAGCGCCGCCAAGTCATCCGCATAATGGTCCATATCGTGCCCATCGGCCACCTGCGTCGAGCGCCCATGCCCGCGCCGGTCGTGCGCGATCACGCGATACCCCTTGCCCAGAAAGAACATCATCTGGTTGTCCCAGTCATCCGCCGAAAGTGGCCAGCCATGGCTGAACACGATCGGCTGCCCCGAGCCCCAGTCCTTGTAAAATATCTCAACGCCGTCCTTGGTGGTAATAGTAGACATACAGACTCCTTTGACAATTGGATTAACGTCCGCCAATTAGACCACACTCGCTTGCTTAGAGAAAAAGAGCCTGCCGATTCCAGAGCGCGCACCATGTCCGTTCCGGTTGGTTTGTCGGTTACCGGAAGGTATCCGGCCTATGGGGTTGTGTCTTCTCCGCTAGGCTCGGTCTCGATTCAAACAAGCGTCGGCGGGTGTCGCTTCCGACAAGAGTGGACCACGGGCGGTCTCACATCGGCAATGTTCGCAGGGCCATCTCGACTACGCGCTGTAATTTACTTCGGCTTGCGCCGCCCGCTGCCTCAACTGCCATTCCATAGAGGACCATCGCGATGTAGCGAGCAAGATCAGCAGGGTTCACATTGGCCGGTAGGTCACCTTCTGATTTCGCATGCTCGAAACGCCGACGAATCGCAGCTTCACCCGCCGCGCGGACGGCGGTCAGTTCCCGCCGGATGGAATCGGCCGCCTCGCCGCATGCAAGCGCACCTTGCACCATGAGGCACCCGCCGGGATTGCGCCGCGCTGTGTTCAAATCCCCAGCACCCAGCAACAATCGTTTCACGACTGCGCGGGCGGTCGGCTCCCTTAATGCCTCTTGGGTGTAGGCCGCCGGCCCTTTCAAGTACCGGTCGAGCGCCTTGCGGAACAGCGCTTCTTTGTCGCCAAAGGCGGCATACAGACTCGGACGATTGACGCCCACGGCTTTGGTCAGGTCCGACAGAGTCGCGCCCTCATATCCCTTTCGCCAGAACACCATCAGGGCGCGGTCCAACGCTCGGTCGATATCGAAGGAGCGGGGACGCCCCTTTCGTTTTCGCGATTTGTTCGGTTCCATACCTATCTATGATGCCTCTTCCATACCTATCGGTACAAATATTGCAACTATTCAGTCGCGCGAGACATCTGTACCAGTCGGTAAGGAAATATGGCATGAGAGATAGGAAATCAAATAGGAGAAAGCTCATGGGTAAGCTGGAAGGAAAAGTAGCAGTCATCACCGGAGGCAATAGCGGAATCGGTCTTGCTACGGCACAACGCTTCGTTGCGGAGGGCGCGTACGTCTTTATCACGGGCCGCCGCCAAGGCGAACTCGACGCTGCAGTGAAGGAGATCGGTAAGAGTATTAGTGCAGTGCAGGGCGACGTCTCAAACCTTGCGGATCTCGATCGCTTGTACGCCACCGTGAAGCAGCAGAAGGGGCACATCGACATCCTATTCGCCAACGCCGGCACCGGACAATTCGCCCCGCTCGCCGCAATCACCGAAGAGCACTTCGACAACATTTTCAACGCGAACGTCAAGGGGCTGCTATTCACCGTGCAAAAGGCGCTTCCGCTCCTTAAGGATGGAAGCTCCGTCATTCTTAATGCGTCGATCGTTTCTAGTACTGGACCGGCCGCGATGAGTGTCTACAGCGCATCCAAAGCCGCCGTGCGTTCTTTCGCGCGTACCTTCACGACGGATCTTAAAGACCGCAAAATCCGCGTGAACGCTGTTAGCCCTGGCGTAATTCCTTCACCGGGCTATCGCAATTCGCTGGGGATGACGGAAGATCAAGTCAAGCAGTACGCAGACAGCACCGTGGGCAATATACCCCTCGGTCGCACCGGAACCTTGGACGAAATTGCCAAAGTGGTGTCGTTTCTCGCTTCTGACGAAAGTAGCTATATCACCGGCATCGAACTGGTCGTCGATGGCGGCATGACCCAGGTCTGACCACCTTGAGAACTGTCGCCTCGACGCAGTTTCCGCGGCACACGACGCTTCATGACGGGATGTTTTCGGGCTCTGTCCGGTTGGTCCGCAAACAGGAACTTAGATATTTATCCCGCGCATCGATTGGCACCCAATCGTTCCTCAAACTGGTCGACTTTGAAGGCCTCTGTTGTCACATGGGGTTGTCATGTGCTAGCTTCCCAGAATCGATATGCGGCGGGTTCTGTCCAGTTTCCTACTCGGCGTGCTTGTCTGCAGTCTTGTTGCACCGCTTGCCTTAGCGGTGACAACAGGTGCTCCTGCATCGTGCTGTCGCCGCAATGGCAAGCACCACTGCATGTCGGCAACGTCTGGCGCGGGCAACGATCAACAGCCGGCATTACGCAATGTTCCTTCTCGTTGCCCTTACCGCTCACAGATTGCCATTACCACGCTGATTGTCGCCTTACAGGCTTCACCGACGACTGCGCATCACGCTCCATCCCAGATACTGGCCGTCCAAACCGATTACCTCGTCGTAGACTCCTGCTCTCATTCGAGAAACACTCAACGCGGCCCCCCCACTGCATTCCTGCACATTTAGTCCTTCTTACATCGTTCACTTTTCCCCTTTGCCTTTGTCATAGCTCGCTCTATGGGGCGAGAGCGTCGGCACAGTAGGATTGCGCCAGTGATTTGTGGGATAGGACTTCTCAGTAAAGCCCAGAAAAGGTTCAGAGATCAGCACCCAAAACCGCAATGGGACAAGGACTAAAAACGTCGCAAACGAACATCTGCTTGGGGGCAGCGTGATCAATAGGTCGGCATTGGGAATGTTTTTCGTTATTCTTATATTCGTGTGTGAGCTGGTTCGAGCCCAGGACAAAGCTGGCCGAACTCTTTCACCGTCCCCGTCGGCGAGTGGACGCGTCGCTGGAACGGCTGCCGACGAATCAGGTGCCGTTCTTCCCGATGTGACGGTGATCCTATTAAATACAGCTGCGGTCCGAGTCCAGCAGATGAAGACTGGTTCGGACGGAGCCTTTAGTTTTCAGAACGTTGCTTTCGGCGATTACAGGATCACGACGGAAAGGGCTGGGTTTTCTGCAACCAACCAACCCGTCACGGTCAGCGCCGGTCGACCAGCACAGGAGCTCTCGATCCGGATGAAGGTGGCGGGGCCAGGCCAGCAGGTGACCGTGATGGCTGAGGTCGATTCGTTTCGTGCAGATGAATCGTCGACAGCGACGAAGACGAACATTCCACTGAACGAAATACCACAAGGTATTGGAGTTGCCAATCAAGCGCTGATCCAGAGCCAGCAAGACATCCGCTTCGCTGATGCGGCGGAGAACATCAGTGGAGTGAATCGGGATGTATTTGCTGCTGGCGACATAGGAAGCGACTTAACGATTCGCGGGCTGCCGATCGGTGTTTTCAGCAACTATTACCGGGATGGATTTGCGTTCGACGGCATGGTTCCTTCCGACACGACCGATGTTGACCGCGTAGAGATTCTGAAAGGTCCCTCTTCCGTGCTTTATGGCAGGGCCGCATCTGGTGGCATCGTCAACCTGATTACCAAGGAGCCGCTGCCTGCTACGCATGCGGAATTCTCTTTGCAAGCCGACCGCTATGGGAGCGTGCGGCCTACATTTGATGTAACAGGGCCCCTAGCAAACTCTGAAAAACTTTTCTATCGTTTGAATGGCGAATTTGCCGATTCATCCAACTTTCGCAATTACTTCCACGATCGCAGATATTTTCTGGCGCCGGCGCTGACCTGGACGCCACAAAAGAGCACGACAATTCGTTTCCTGGTCGAGTATTTACATGGAAGGACGACAACCGACTACGGCATCCCAGCGCTTGGAGATCGTCCGGCTCCGGTCCCGATCAGCAACTTCTATGGAGAGCCGTGGCAGTATTCGCTGCTCCAGAATAAGACGGGTAGCGTCGATGTTTCCCATACTTTCGGCCAGCGCTGGACTGTGCGGTCCCGTTTTCGAGCCACGCTTACGAATTGGGATTGCCTGGACGTCAGCACAGGATTTCTCGAAGCCGACAATCGAACGCTCGCAAGATTTTCTGAAGACGCCCATTACCCGCTGCGCTTTTATGACTGGCAGACTGATCTGACCGGCATTTTCAGGACCGGACCTATCGAACACAATGTGCTGATTGGATTCGAATACGGCAAAGAGTCGGTTGTGCAAAATGCCATCTTCAGCGATGCCCCGCCAATCGATCTGTATGATCCGATTCCGTTCAGCTATACACTTCCCGATCCCGCTACGATGGAGACTTACTTCTTTAATCCTTCTTCCCCGGACTACTTTCCCATCGATGGTACCACCCAGCTTTTTACTCACGGTGGCTACATACAGGACCAGATTTCACTGCTGCCTGGATTGAAGGTGTTGGCTGGGGCCCGCTTCGAAGGCTTCACGCAACGTTACGACGAAATCATTTACACACACACAATCGGCAGGACAACGTGGCGACGCTTCCGCGCATTGGGTTCACGTATCAGCCAGTTCAGCCAGTTACGTTTTACGCGAGTTGGAGCCGCAGTTTCAGCCCGACACTCGCCGCACAATTCACCCCTGGGGGGCTGCCCTTCGCTCCCGAACACGGCCACCAGTATGAAGTTGGCGTACGTACCTCTCAGTTTCACGGCAGGCTGTCGTCGACCGTCGCGCTGTATCGCATTCGCGCCTCGAATCTGTTGATCACGAATCCCGGTAATCCGCTCGCCTCAATCCAAATCGGCGAGACAGAATCCAAAGGGGTAGAAGTGGAAACAGCGGGACGCATTCGTTCTGGCTGGGATCTGACTTTTGCATATGCCTACAATGAAGCACGAATTGTCGCCGACCCCGTCTATCAAGTCGGAAATATCTTTCAGAACGCGCCACGCCATAGCGGCAGCATCTGGACCGTTTACGAACTGCAGCGCGGCCCGCTGCACGGTCTAAGCTTTGGCGGTGGAGTTCGAGCTCTAAGCTATCGTTTTGTCGATCCCGCGGGCGATGTGCTTCTGCCCGGATATGGGCGTCTCGACGCAATGGCTGCCTATCCATTCGGTCCGGCACGAAAAGAACAGAAGATGTTCAAGCTCAGTGTCAATGTGCAAAACGTCACCGATCGGAAGTACTTCGAGTCCGGTAACACTCCCTCGGTTATTTTCCCTGGGTCGCCGGTCGATGTATGGAGCCGTTTGGAGGTGCGATTCTAACGTGAAATATTATTTCCAACTCGCTCACATCAAAAACGCCATGTTGTGCGCAATCCTTCTGCTATCGGGGTGCTCGCGACACAACAGCAATCTCACGGTCGTACCATTGCCGAATCCGGCGGCGCAGGGCAGTATCACGCCGAATGAGACGGCCGCGCCGGACGGGCAAGTAATTCTCAGTTGGGTCGAGCCAGCCAATGGAGACATGGCATTGCGCTTTGCAATACGCACTTCTCGTGAATGGTCGCCTCCGCAGACGATCGTCAACCGCAAGAATTTCGACAAATACCCGGAGGCGCCGCCCTGGGTTCTGATGTTGCCCAATCGAAGTCTGATCAGCGTCTGGTCCGAACGACTTCCTTTGGTTAAAGGGAGCAAGTGGGCGGGTAACTTTCTTTACTCATCCGCGTCGTCGGATCAAGGCAGGACATGGTCCACGCCTGCTATCGTGCATACCGACCGCACCGATGGAGAACATAGCTTCGCCTCGCTTGCCGTCGATGATGACAATCACGCAAACATCGTCTGGCTCGATTCCCGTAACTATGCGAAGAAGCACACCTATCGGCTGATGTCCGCAACTATCGCATCCACCGGCTCGGTCAGCGATGAGCAAACCGTCGATGACGATGTTTGCACCTGCTGCCCGACCAGCCTGGTAAAAACCCCGACAGGATTTCTGGCTGCTTATCGTAACCACACGAGCGACGAGATTCGCGATATTTACACCGTCCGGGAGGAAGCGGGTAAATGGCAAACAGGAAAATCCCTTAGTGATGATAGATGGCACATCAACGCCTGCCCGGTTAACGGCGCTGCACTAGCGCGCTGGCAGAACCAAGTCGCCGTCGCCTGGTACACGGGCATCGAGGACAAATCCTCACTCCAAGTCGCCTTCTCCGACGACGGTCGGCAGCGATTGGCAGGGGTTCCGGCACGTCATCGGGGCCGGCGGAAATCGGTTCTACGCCGTCACAGAGGGCGGGGTTTTGCTCTGGTATCAGCATCTCGGTTACAAGTCCGGCGCGTCGGGATGGCTCGGCCCGATTCAGGTGGGTGACGGCTGGCAGGACTTTTCCAGTCTCGTCGCGGGCGGGAATGGCATAATTTACGCCGTCAATCCGAATGGGACGATGCTGTGGTACCGCCACTCCGGCTTTCGCGACGGAAACGTCGGTCCCGCCAGCTGGAGCGGTCCACGCACAGTCGGGACGGGCTGGGACAGCTTTACGACGATCTTCTCGGCGGGGAGTGGAATCATCTACGGCATTCAGCCCAATGGCGACCTGCTCTGGTATCGTCATCTCGGAGCCGCCGACGGCTCCTTCGCCTGGGACGGACCGATCCGCGTGGGCACTGGCTGGCAGGACTTCACCAATGTGTTCTCCCCCGGGGAGGGGATCATCTACGCCGTCCAGCCAGATGGGGCCTTCCTTTATTACCGCCATATCACATGGAATGAAGCCTTGGCCGACTGCACCTGGGACGGGCCCGCGCAAATAGGTACCGGTTGGCAGGGCTTCGCCGCCGTGCTTACGCTCGCGCCCGATTCGGTTTGATGTCTATCTACGTTAAGGCCCGCCACGGGAAAGTCCGGGCAGAGTATGTAACAGATCAGGTTCTCCCTCATTCTCGTGGTTCTCCCTCACTCTCGTTGCACGGCGATGGATTCCGGAGCGAACGCAATCATCCTGGCACGTAGGAGTTCTACTCCGGCCCTACCGTACATTTGCCGCTTCAATGTTTTGAGCCGATTCACCTGGCCCTCGACAATCCCGTTGCTCCACTTTTCGGTGACGGCCGCCTCCACCGCCAGAATGTCCCGTCGCTGTCGTTTTCAGTTATTGAGGTTCTTCCTCACTCTTGGTGCACCAATATAGGAGGCGGGAGAGGCAAGACGCGAGCGCGAAGCAGTTCAAATGCGGCTCGGCCATACATCTGGCGCTTCAGTGTCTTCAGTCGATTGATGTGACCTTCCACCGGACCATTGCTCCAGCTCTGTTCGACGGCCGCTGTCGTTTTCCGTTAACGCGTAGACTTTGGCATTTTCATTCCGCATTTACCGTTAATGTGTAGACCGCTTTTTCCGTTGAACAGTAGACTGAGAACATGCCGGACGCTCCAGCTTCCTTCGGGAAGTGTGCTCGTCGTAGGCTCGCAGCCGTCGCAGTACGGTCCCGTAGGAAGGAATGGGGAGCCGGCGCTTTCCGCAGGTGGCTGCGATCTTGCGATGGAGTGCCGCTAGAGATGGATTCTCTCCCGTCCGGGCGACCTTCTGAATCTGGAGGCTGATCATGTGCTCTTGCCCTTCTAGAAGGGCGTGTGAGCCACGCTTTCGTCCCTGCCGACGGGGAAGCAACACGCCGAACCTGGGGTCTTGCTTATACCGGGCAAGGAGACGAAACACCATGCCGCGCGACAATTCGAGGGCGGCGCAGGCCCTCTTGATCATCGCACGCGAGCATTCCGGCTGTTCGGCCAGATGGGAGAGAACTCTTTCTCGGCGCTTGGCGATCGCTACTGCGGCGGCTGGGTCCTGCAAAAGTTTCTCCACTTATTCGCCTGGCACGGACAAAAACGTAGTCTACCAGTTAACGGTAAAGTCTATCAGTTAAATGTAAAGTCTACTCATTAATGGAAAATGTGAGGCTAATAGAATCAATACGTTACAAGTTGCGCGGTCTACTCAATAACGGAAAACGACAAACTTCTCCTCAACTCGCGATGCAAAAAGATGCACACAAAGATCGCGGTTCGACTGCTTCGTAAAGGAAAAAGCCGGGATCTCTGCCCTGACACGACCGTAGAACCACTTTTTCTTGCCCTCAGATGCCAGGAGAGGCAGGTTTATGGTCGGTGGGACTCGTAACCATAGATCGGAGTGCCCCTACCTCAATCGGGGTTCTAATAAGGTGAGAACTCGATTTGTTGTTCAGCGCGGATTGATCTAGACACGGTGGTTTTCCTTTCGAAAGAAAATCCATCCAGTAATCGGCCAGCGCTTCCGCCGGGCTGCCCTACACCCTTGAAGCCCGCATGCCTTACCCTCGGACTAGATCAGGCGTTCATATCCTCCGGTTTGCCTGTGATCCGGGCGCTGGCGGCGACTTGTGGATTGTGCTCGTCTGCTTTCATCGGCACTTTTCACATTAATGCAGGAATCGAGATGCAGAACTTTGCCGATTTCCACCAGACAGTGGGACGCACTACCGAGGCAAAAGCCCGATGCGACGCTCCAAGTCGGCAAAGCGCGCATCCGATCGGAGCGCGTCGAACTGCGGTTCAATGGCCAGCTCGGTTATCTGCGGGTCCCGTTCGGCTAATGCGCTCTCCAGGTTCTCGAAAGCTTTGGCTTTCTCTCCCAGGTGGGCATAAATGATGGCGAGACCGTAAGGACGGACATAAGCTTCCGGAGGATTTTGCTGGTCTCGTGCGAACTGGAGCTGCTCTTTCCAGTAGCCGCGCTCGCCCATCGTAGCGAGGTCCCGTTGCAGCGTCTTCATTTTCTCAAGTACATCTTGCGCTTTCTCGCCGGCCAGGAGGCGCGCCTTTGTTTCCTCGCTGATTGCCTCATCGTACCTTCCGAGAATCGCGAATAGCTGAGCCAAACGCTCATGGTTTAAGGGGAAGTTGGGGTCTATCTGGTTCACTTTTTGGAATTGTGCGAGGGAATCATCGTAACGCCGCGCCCACTTGAAGGTTACTCCTGCGAAGGATTGGATGTGGGGGGAGAGTGGATCCAACTCCATGGCTTTTCTGATCTCCGCGATGGCCTCATCGTGGTGGCCCAATGGCGAAAGGTAGCTATTGGAGTAAAAGAGGTGGGCATATGCATCGTTCGGTTCGAGTTCGATCGCCCGACGAAACTCACGCTCCGCTGCCGGCCAATCGAATTCGTAGTGCCCTTTGACAAATCCCAGAGAGCAATGAGCATCGGCAAGCGTTTCGTCGAGGCTGAGGGCTCGACTGGCAGCCTCCAGGGCTTTGGGGGCCGCCTCTCCGGCGGGCACGCCTGCGAAAATCGGGGCAAGCGAGTAGACACGCGCAAGACCGGCAAAGGCGGGCGCATCGCCAGGATCTAGTTCTGTGGCGCGGGTGAAATTCGTGATTGCCTGCTGGAATCCATCCCGCGTTCGCAGATTCCAGCCATGCAGGCCTCGCAGATATGCGTCGTGGGCCTCCACATTCGTTCGGCCCGCGGAAGCCAGGCGTTGATGGACCTGCTGCGAAAGCGTAAGCCGGATTTCACTCGCCACCGAACTGGCAATATCGCTCTCGAGCCTCAGGACATCACTGAGTTCCCGATCGTAGCTGTCGGCCCAGAGGTGCGACTGGTCGGATGACTGAATCAGCTGGGCGGTTACGCGGATTCGGTCCCCGGAGTGGCGGATGCTCCCTTCGAGCAAGTAATCGGCACCGACCTCGCGAGAGATTTGAGCAGCGCTCTTCTGTGTGTATTTGTAGCGCATCGCCGACGTGCGAGCAATCACCCCGAGATGTTGCGGGTCAAGGTTCCCCAATTGGGCGATGATTTCCTCTGTGATTCCGTCCGCCAAGTAGTCCTGTTGGGAATCGCCGGTGAAGTTCTCCAGAGGAAGAACGACCAGCATGATCTTCCCGAGCCGTGGTTTGCGTGGTCCCGCGGTTCGAAAGAAAACTATGAGAGATAAGATTACGAAAACGATAGCGGCGAACCCGATCCAGCGCATTCGGCGGGAAACAAATCGCGACTTGGCAGCAGCCGTCCTTGCAGGAGGGGAAAGCGAGGGGATCAGTTCCGCCTCGACTGGCGCTATGAAGCGATACCCCCGACGGGAAACTGTTTCGATGAACCGTGGGTTCTCCGCGGAGTCGCCGAAGGCGACCCGCAGTTTCCGGATGGCCGTGTTAAGTCCCTCATCAAAACCCACATACGTATCGGCCGACCACAACCGCGCCTGCAACTGTTCACGGGTGACCACTTCTCCAGGGCTCTCCAGCAGGATCGCCAGAACGCGAAAAGGCTGCTCCTGCAGCGGCACTTTTCGCCCTTCTTTGTGGACTTCGCCGGAGCTGAAGTCAATTTCGAAGAGTCCGCTACGCACACGGCGGCTAGAACTGGCGGGCGTTTCCATTAACCTCCACCGAAGGAACCTGATTCTACCCCAGGACTTCGGTTCAGGGAACGCGATAACTCCTTCGGCAACTTTCTCTTAGCAAGTCAGGGAGGATATAGAGCGGGTCAATTGACTGGGTTCGAGCCGAGCCTTATGACAACACACACTTCGGTCAGTGCTCCGCAGCTGAAGCAGGGGCGCGCTGAGGAAAACAAGAAATTCGTGAATATTGAGGAGGCTTTATGAACAAAAAGCTAGTCGTAAATGTGGCCACGTTGGTTCTGCTAATGCTCGGGGCTTTGGGGTCGGGATACGCGCAGAGTCAGTCTGCTGCCTGCAATAACAGGCTCATCGCCGGCAACTACGGATTCATTATCCAGGGCAACAAATTGGGAGGCCAAGGACCCACGGGCCCACAGGTGGGCGTGGCCATGACCGAGTTCGATGGAAAGGGTGGGCTCACCCAAATCGACACGATCACGGTTAGTGGCGTGGTCGTAGCCGATTTCACCCACACGCCGGCGACTGGTACTTATACGGTGAATTCCGATTGCACCGGCTCCTTCACACTCAACTTCACCGACGGCCGACCGCCTGTCGTCGCAAACTTCGTCGTGGTGGCAAGCGGTTTGGAAATCGACACCGTAGTGATCAGTGCGGGTGGAAACCAGGGAATAATCGCCACCAGCAGCATCGGGAAGAGGCGGTTTTTCAACCACTGACGCCTCGGCTCGCCGATTCGAGGGCCTAGGAATCGCAAGATCGAAGAAGGATCAACCGAGAATGCCATTGCGACGTTCTGCGCTACGGGGGACTGCGGGGCGTCGTGATTGCGTTCGGCGAAAATCTAAGCAAAATAGCAGAAGTGCGGCCAGACGGCAATCGGTGTACTGCCAACTCTCGCATTATCGGCAATCCGGATGTTGGGAACTCTGCCGCGAATGCCCTGCGGTATCCGAAGACTAGCGATTCGTCAGCGCCGCCAGCAATGCGCAACCTGACCTTCCTCTGACACATCCACGACTGAAGTTATGTGGCGCTTGGGCGAATGTCCCCTATGCCGAATTCGGCATAGCCGCCACACTTTTGCTTCCGATATGGTGCGCGCCGGCATCAGCCTGCCCGCACTGATGCAGTTGATGGGGCATGCTGACATCGAGACCACCATGCATTACGTGAAGGTCTCGCCGCAGGATGTCTACCTCGAGTACGCCCGCGCGGCGACAAAGTGCATCCATCCTCAACCGAGGATCGCGTGACGCGCTGGCGCCGTCCTCCACTCCAACATCCCCTCGCGCCAGCCTTTGCGCATGCTGTCGAGTCTCTGTGCATCGCACTCACCGCCGGCAGCACGCGTAGTTACAACATGGTGGTACGCAACTTCCTCGTCTATCTCGGCGCCACATATCCGGAGGTTACTCGTCTCGACCAACTGCGCCGCGATCCTCACATCCTCGGATGGATGTCCCATTTGCGTGCGCAGACTCCGCCCCTGGCCACGGCAACCTGCATCGGACGCCTCTTTGCTCTGCGCACCATCTTCCATGAGCTGGTTCGCACCAGCCATCTCGCGGAACTGGCCCACTTGCTGTTGCGCGAGGATATTCCGCGCTCGCCCCAGACTCTGCCACGACCACTTACCGCCGAGCAAGATCAACTCTTGCAGCAGGAGTTCATGCTCCGCAACGATCTCGGCGGAAATGTCTTCCTGTTACTCCGCTACACCGGCATGCGTATCGGCGAATGCGGCGATCTCTCCTATGACTGTCTGCACTCCACGGGGCCAAACCAATGGGCGATTCATGTCCCCCTCGGCAAACTCAAAACCGAACGCATGGTCCCGGTCGATGCCTTCGTCCGTGATCTTGTACATCGCCTGCGCTTCTTCCGCTCTCTGGATCCTCTGCCTGCCGATGGACGGCTTCTGGCGCGTACCGGAAGCAAAGTAGCTATCCTGGTTCAACTCCGCGATTACCTGCATGAGGTCTGTCACTCGCTCGGACTCCCCACAGATATCGTCCCTCATCAGTTCAGGCACTATCTACCCTTCCTGACTATGTCTTGTAAATCTGCGAGGGCCCCATTTCCAGGGGGTCTACTGGGCGGCGGTATAGACATATTCTGAGCTCCTTCTACTAGCCCGCAGAGTCGGGGAAGGAGTCCACCATGAAGTGCATCGTCAACAACCAAGTGGTTCTATCGCGAGTGCCGGAAGGGCCGCTCGCTGCACAAGTTGGCTCGTTTGCGGAATCGGTGAGTAAGCAGGGATACAGTTTGTGGTCGATTCATCGACAGATTTTGCTCGCTGCATGTTTTAGCCGTTGGCTTCAGCAGAACGGGGTCGGACTGCGCAGCCTCTGCTCCGATCATGCGGTACGGTATCTACGATATCGCGCTCGACGCGTACGACCTGGTCGGGGGGATGCCGCTGCCCTCAAGCGTCTCATCGGCTTTTTGCGCGATGAGGGCGTGATTCCCCGCGAAAAGAAATTGGCATGCCAACCGACTCCGGCTGAGCATTGTGCCCAGTTGTACGGTCGGTATTTGCTGGAAGTGCGCGAACTGGCCCGTCCCACAATCATCAACTACGTTCCGTTCATCCGCAGTTTTCTCGAAGACCGTTTCGGTTCCGGACGAGTCACGTTCTCGCGTCTGTGTGCAAGCGATGTTGTGAGATTCGTACAGCGCCAAGCGCCACGACTGCACACAAAGACGGCGAAGCTCATGACCACCGCATTACGCTCATTCCTGCAGTACGCGCGATATCTGGGGGAAGTGACGCTGGATCTGGCCGCCGCCGTTCCCATCGTCGCCAACTGGTCGATGACGTCGATCCCGCGCGGGATTTCCACGGAGCACGTACGCCAACTCCTGGCCAGTATCGATCGTCGCACCGCAGTTGGGCGGCGAGACTATGCCATCTTGCTCATGCTAGCGCGATTGGGATTGCGTGCAGGGGAAGTGGTATCTCTCGAACTCGGTGACATTGACTGGAACTTGGGACAACTAAATGTGCGCGGCAAGAGTGGTCAGCGCAACCGACTGCCCTTGACCACAGAGGTCGGGAAAGCCATCGCTGCCTACCTGCAGCGAGGACGACCCCATAGCACCAGCCGCTGCGTATTCTTACGAGCGAGAGCTCCGGTTTGCGCTTTTCGCGGGGTGAGTGGCATTGACTCTATCATTCGGCACGCGCTCCAGCGTGCCGGCATCCAGGCTACAACCGCAGGGGCTCACCAGTTTCGCCATGGATTGGCCACCGAGATGTTGCGCCAAGGCGCTTCGCTGAGCGAGATTGGCGAGTTACTCGGCCATCGCCATCCACAGACCACCAAGATCTACACCAAGGTTGACATCAAGGCATTGCGTACGCTGGCTTTGCCGTGGCCGGGAGGTGTGCGATGAACACGCTTCGACAGGCCGTTCAAGAATACCTGAGTCTGCGCCGCAGTCTGGGGTTCAAGCTGCATGACGCAGGCAAGGGATTGATTGATTTCGTCACCTTCATGGAGCGCCACCGTACTTCCCACATCACCCAGGCATTGGCGCTCGCTTGGGCTCAACAGCCGGTAAACGTCCAACCCGCCCAGTGGGCGCAACGGCTGAGCTTCGTGCGCGGATTCGCGCGCCATCGCAGTACCACCGATCCACGAACCCAGATTCCTCCCCAGGGCTTGTTGCCATTTCAACCGAAACGGGCCCGGCCGTACCTGTACTCAGATGATGAAATTCGAAGCTTATTGCGCGCTGCTCTCGACATGCCCTGTCGCGGTGAGCTCAGCAAACTGCGACCTTGGATTTACCATTGTCTATTCGGACTACTCAGTGTCTCCGGCCTACGTCTCGGCGAAGCGCGCAGTCTCGAGCTTCAGGACCTGGATCTTAAAGCGGCGGTGTTGACGATCCGGAGCGCCAAGTTTGGCAAGTCTCGACTCGTGCCGTTGCACGCATCGACTTGCAAAGTACTTGCTGACTACCTCGCACGACGCAAACGTCATTGGGCAGGACGAGAAGTCTCCTCCTATCTGTTCGTTTCCAACTGGGGCAATCGTTTGGATGGCGGAGAGATTCATCGAACTTTCTATGCCTTGTCCCGGCAGATCGGTCTGCGTGGCATATCCGACCATCACGGGCCACGTCTGCATGACATGAGACAGCATGCCGACTCCCCGATTATGCCGACTATGGCCGGGTAGTTCTCCGATCCTCTCGGTTTCGCGCCACGTTCTGCACTTTGCGGACAAACTGAAATCGGCATAATCCGGCTATCTTCTCCGTACTGGCTGTGAAGCCAGTCAAGGAGGAGATTATGGTCGAGAGTTCTGTCCGGAACTTAGTAGGAGGCAAAGGTCTTCCCAGCCCGTTAGTTGCCCAACTTCGGAGATTCACAACCGCACTGATAGAGCAAGGCTACGCAGCTGAGACAGTGCGGTTGAAACTGCTACTGCTAACGAATGTTGGACAGTGGTTGAGACGAAACAGCCTCGCAGTCACGAATCTTGATGAGCGATTGGTGGAGGCATTTCTCAAGCGCAAGCACCGAGTTCACAGGGGCGACTTAAGAACCCTCCAGCAGTTTCTCGATCATCTGCGAAGGCACAACGTTGTTCCAGCTCGTAATCTGCCTTGTGACCGATCACGGTTGGCTGGCGTTCTGAACCGGTACGAAACGTATTTACGCACAGAGCGCGGGCTTGCCCCCGTTACGATCCGTGGTTACTTGCCTTTCGTTCATAAATTTCTCCTCCAGCGCTTCCGAGGAAGGCCGTTCCGTCTTCAAGCACTGAAAGCTTCTGATATTTCAAATTTTGTTTTGCGGCACAGCTCCAGCATGGGTATCAAAACAGCACAACTGATGACGTCGGCGTTCCGCTCTTTCTTCCGATTCCTGTTTCAGAAAGAAGAACTGCAAGCCGACTTGGCCGCTTCGGTACCGACGGTGGCAGATTGGCGTCTGTCCACAGTACCCAAGTTCCTGACTGCAGAGGAAATCGATCGTACGATCAAGGCCTGCGACCGTCGCACAGCGACCGGCCGCCGCGACTATACCATCCTTCTTCTACTCGCCCGTCTCGGTCTTCGTGCCGGGGAAGTGGTCGCTCTTCAGTTCGAAGACATCAACTGGAGAGCCGGCGAAATCCTCGTTCGGGGCAAGGGACTGCTTCACGACCGGATGCCCCTTCCTGCGGATGTAGGCGCAGCTTTGGCTTCCTACCTGCGTCGAGATCGCCCTCCCTGTCAAACACGCCGAGTGTTCGTTTGCATGAAGGCGCCACGCCGGGGCTTCGCTGGTCCCTCGACACTGACAACAATCGTTCGCCGAGCACTCGATCGCGCGCACTTACACCCCGAGTTCAAGGGAGCCCACCTGCTTCGTCACAGCCTGGCGACTTCCATGTTGCGTTCCGGGGCGACAATGGCAGAAATCGGAGAAGTTCTTCGGCATCGAGCTCCCAACACTACGGAAATCTACGCCAAGGTCGATTTCGATGGCCTACGTTCACTGGCTCACTCCTGGCCGTTGGAAGGTGCGCAGTGAAGCGACTCGAACAGGCATTGAACGACTACCTACGCGTCCGCCGCTGCCTTGGGTACCGGCTTCGCGAACCGGAAGGTCTGTTAAAGAATTTTGTGGCGTTTCTCCAAGTCGAACATGCCCCCTACATCACCAGGAAGCTGGCACTTCGCTGGGCCACACAGCCCGCGAAGGCCCAACCCTCTACCTGGGCTGGACGTTTAGGCATCGTACGACGCTTCGCCATCTGGCGTAGCGCCACCGAACCGCGCACCGAGATTCCCCCCGTAGGACTTCTCCCGCATCGTTACCGACGCAAGCCCCCGCACATCTATAGCGACGCAGAGATTGAGAATCTCCTTCTCGCATCTCAACAACTCCCCTCTCCCAACGGACTGCGCGCCCGCACCTATACGACCCTTTTCGGTTTGCTGGTAGCGACCGGAATGCGGGTAAACGAGGCTCTCGGTCTGGACCGAATGCATGTTGATCTCGAGCGCGGCATCCTTCATATCCGACGAACGAAGTTTGGAAAATCGCGTTATGTGCCGGTTCATGCTTCCACGGTGGAGGCTCTGAAAAAGTACGTCAGAGTCCGAGATCGCCTTTTCCCTGCACCACTTACTCCTGCATTTTTCATCTCAGAGAAGGGGCATCGGATCACAGAATGGATAGCGCGATATACCTTCGCCAAACTATCGCAACGAGTCGGCCTGCGCCCATCGGCCCAGGGTCACGGCCGCGGTCCACGGCTGCAGGACATGCGCCATCGATTTGCCGCCCGTACCTTGATCCACTGGTATCGTGCCGGACTCGACGTCGAGCGAGAACTCCCCAAGTTGTCCACGTATCTAGGACACGTCCACGTGAACGATACCTATTGGTATCTCGAAGCCGTGCCCGAACTTCTTCAGCTGGCTACTGACCGACTGGTCCATCGGCAGGTGCAGCCATGATCACCGCCAGCTTTCCTTCGCTCCTTCAATCCTTTTTCATCGATCGCCTGCTTCGCCAACTACAAGCGAGCCCGCATACCATTGCCGGATATCGCGACTGCTTCCGTCTGCTTCTGCAGTTTGCCAAGAATCGGCTCCGCAAAAGGCCCTCCCAGATTCGGATCGAAGACCTCGATGCACCGTTCATTGGTCTCTTCCTCGATGACCTGGAATGTACTCGCAAAAACAGTGCTCGCACGCGGAACGTCCGGCTGGGAGCCATCCACTCTTTCTTCCGATACGTGGCTTTGGAGGAGCCTGCGCACGCCCTGCATTGCCAGCGGATCCTGGCCGTGCCCAACAAACGCTACGCACGCAGGCCGATCGAGTTTCTCAGTCGGGAAGAGATCGATGCGCTGCTCGCGGTTCCGAATCGTTCCACTTGGATAGGGCGTCGCGATCGAACCCTCCTTCTGGTCGCAGTCCAGACCGGTCTGCGAGTTTCCGAGCTTATTGGGCTGTCTTGCCAAGACGTCGTGTTGGGCACAGGGGCCCACGTGCGCTGCCTGGGAAAGGGCAGAAAACAACGTTGCACACCACTCCGCCAGGAAACGGCAAAGATGGTCCGCGCCTGGCTACGGGAACGCCACGGTCAGCCCGAAGATCCAGTCTTTCCCAGCATCCGGGGTGGCAGACTCAGCCGCGATGCGATCGAGCTTCTTCTCACAAAATACACCCACCGGGCCGCGCGGAGTTGCCCGTCGCTCAGACGGAAGAGAGTCTCTCCGCATGTCTGTCGCCACGCCACAGCCATGGACCTTCTGCACCATGGTGTGGATCGCTCTGTGATCGCCCTCTGGTTGGGCCACGAGTCCGTGGAGACAACTCAGATGTATCTTCACGCGGATATGCGTTTGAAAGAGAATGCACTGTCGCGCACGCAGTCACTCGGCGTCAAACCAACACGATACCGGCCGAATGACAAACTGTTGGGCTTCCTGGAGAACCTCTGATTATGCCGAGTCAAAACAAGGCTCGTGCCCCTCCAGCTGTTACATCTGACAGAGAGTCGGCATAATCGGGGAGTCGGCATGCTGCCGTCTATGCCGACGTCGGCATAAGCGCCACCGATTCGCAACCAACACACTGGTAGCGTGGTATCGGTCCAACCAAGATCCAGAATGCCTGCTACCGATCCTGTCCGCCTACCTCGGTCATGTCCACGTTGCGGACACGCAGTGGTATTTAAGCAGCTCTCCTGAGCTGATGCGAGAAGCCATGCGCCGGCTCGAGCATCGCTGGGAGGATCGGCCATGATCACCCCAACCACTCTGGCTCCGCTTTTGCAGTGTTTCTTTACCCAGCGCTTGATGCAGCAGCGTCAGGCGAGCTCCCACACCATCAGTTCCTATCGCGACTCCTTCCGTCAGTTCCTGAAGTTCGTTCAGCAGCGGTTGCGCAAGCCGCCGTCACGCCTGAGCTTCGAGGAGATCGATGCCCCCTTGATCGTGGCTTTTTTGGATGAACTGGAAAAGCATCGAGGCGTAAGTGTTCGCAGTCGTAATCTGCGCCTCACGGCGATTCACTCTTTCTTTCGATACGCGGCGTTTGAAGCACCAGCACACTCTGCACAGATCCAGCGTGTACTCGCCATCCCCAGCAAGCGCTTCACCCGCACCTTGGTCCAGTTCCTCACTCGTCCCGAAGTCGATGCCATGCTGGCCGCTCCGGATCAGTTCACTTGGTCTGGTCGGCGCGATCACGCCTTTCTGCTCGTGGCGGTGCAGACGGGCCTGCGCTTATCGGAAATGACCGGGCTCAAACGCGCGAATCTCATCGTTGGGGTCGGCGCTCACCTGCGCGTGATCGGCAAGGGCCGCAAAGAACGCTGCACACCTCTCACCCAATCCACACTCGCCGTGTTGAAAGCCTGGCTTCGAGAACCGCAGCGTGGTGAGGGCGACGTGCTCTTCCCCAGCGCCCAGGGTGAACGTCTCAGCGTCCACGGCGTGCAGTACCTGCTGACCAAGCATCGCATGGCGGCATCCAAAGTCTGTCCCTCGTTGAAGGAAAAGCGCGTCACTGTTCACCGCTTGAGACACACCACGGCAATGGATCTTTTGCAAGCGGGTGTGGATCGTTCTGTTATTGCGTTGTGGCTCGGACATGAGTCTGTGGAGACCACGCAGATTTACCTCGAAGCCACACTCGCAATGAAGGAGAAGGCTCTTGCGAAAACATCACCGCCACACGGCACACCGGGTCGCTATCGGCCTGGAGACCAACTGCTGGGGTTCCTCAATAGTCTGTAAAGCGGAGAAAACGAAGAAAAACTATGTCGGGTGATTGATCGACTCGATTTGCGTTGTGAGCCTCAATTGCTGAACGATCGCCAAGGTCCCTCCATATCACTCGACATAGTCAGGAAGGGTAGATAGTGTCGACTATGTACCCGGAGACATAGGCGGCATACCTACGCCACAGAGATGCTTCGCTCCGGCGTCAGCTTCCCCGTCCTGATGAAGTTGCTCGGTCACGTCGATCCGGCCATGACCTTGCGCTACGTCGATGTCGCCCTCACCGATCTCGAGCGCGAGTTCCAACTGGCTCGCTCCAAACCCAGGCATCTGGCTCCCCAACCTAAAACATCTACCGCACCCGCACGTGCAGGCCTCGACGGCCTCATCGAGTCCTTAATCGCCGCTCAACACGTCATGGAAATGTTCCGCCGTTCTCTCCCTGATGGCAATGCTCGCAAGCGTCTCCTCAGGCTCTCCATCCGCCTCATCAAGATCCTTGCCGAGATAAGAAAACTCCAGACCACCTGAATGAAAATGGGAAGCGATTGGCCGCTTATGGCGATATTACGACAGTTGACAAAATTCAGCGACGATACCCGCCACGACCACATGCATTTCGTGCCGATTCGTGCCGATTCACATTGACAAAGGCTCCTTGTAGGCGCACTGTTTCAGCGATGTTGCGAGTAGCCTCTTCCTAGCGACTCTCTCTTTCCCTTCCTAGGCTCTGGCTTTCGAAGCCGTATCGGGCTTGCAAGCAAGAGTTCAGCAAGAAGTGCGTCCATGAGGTACACCGCTTTGCTTTCGGGCTACGCCGGGTGGAACCACTGTGGGCGTGTCCGCGTTTGCGACCAGCTTTGCAGCCGCTCGCAGAAACCTAAAAGGAGAAGGCTATGAGATTCGCAAAACTGAAGAGTACCACCGCTCTGGCTTTACTCGCGGCGCTGGCGATTCCAGTTCAGCTGGTGGCGCAAAAAAATATTCGCTACACCGTAACCGACCTCGGCACGCTGGGAGGGTCGTTTAGCCACGCCTTCGGCATTAACAACAAAGGCTCGGTGGTTGGGTTCGCCACCCTGACCGGCGACACCGCCCTGCACGCATTCCTGTGGCGAAATGGAGTCATGACCGACCTCGGCACACTTGGAGGATCAGACACGCTACCCTACAGCCAGGCAAATTCCGTAAACGAGAGGGATGAGGTTGCGGGTTTCTCGGAGACTTCCGTTCCTGACCCGCTGGGAGAGAATTCTTGTGGAGATTCTCTTGTATGTCTACCGGTTCTTTGGCGAAACGGCGTAATGACCCCGCTTCCCACTCTCGGTGGGAATAATGGCATGGCCAACTCTATCAACAGCCGAGGCCAAGTGGTCGGACAGGCGGAGAATACTGTTCATGACCCGACCTGCGTACCGCCACAAGTCCTGCAGTTCAAGCCTGCCATCTGGGAAAAAGGCGAGGTCGATGCATTGCCAACGCTCGCCGGTTACCCGGATGGGCTCGCCCAAGCGATCAACGACAACGGCCAAGCCGTCGGCGTGTCGGTTGATTGCAGCTTCAGTGCGGGTTCCGGATTGCTCTGGCGGCACGGCAAGTTCACTGACCTCGGCAACGTCGACCCGATCGCGATTAATAACCGCGCTCAAGTGACCGGGATCGGAAGCGACAGCCGCGCCTTCCTTTGGCAAGACGGCGCGTTCACCGACCTTGGCACGCTTCCTGGAGACGTCGTAAGCTTCGGCAACGCAATTAACGATAAAGGCCAGGTGGTTGGCCAGTCCTGCGGTGCCAGTGCGTGCGGGGGGCGCGCATTTCTCTGGGAAAATGGGGTGATGACCGATCTAAACGCACTTGTTCCTGCTGCCTCACCTCTGTACTTGTTTGAGGCAGTCGGCATCAATTCTCGCGGCCAGATCGTCGGCACAGGTGTTCAGAACAGCACTGGTGAACAACATGCCTTCTTGTTGACTCCAAGTAACGGCAAATTCGCTGGGGAGAGCGTCAGCACTGCCGCGCAAGGCAGCACCAGCGAAAGGCCGACGGTAGTTCTACCCGAAAATGTTCGCAGGGTGCTTCGGCAGCGACTGGGGTATCGGTATCGCGTCCCCGGCCTCGGAGCCTCACGACCGGAATAGTTGCTGCGGCGCCTCACCTACGCCGGGGGCGGAGTGCAACTCACACATCCGCTCCGGCTTATTTTTTCGATAGTTTACGAAGGCCATTTCACTCCGTCGAAAGTCGCGCCTTAACCCATTTGGAATCAATCGGTCTGGAAACGCGGCTTTCATCTCCATGGGTGGGCCGCAGGCCCATGGGAACTCAAAACCCCGGCGGGAGTTACACCCGCTGAAGTCCAGCGCCTTTCACGGCGCACTGTTACGTCAACAACGCCTGCCCGGGCTACGCCTATTGACAATTGTTTTCCTCGGGGACATCCTTCCAGCCTTAGAGAGGAGAACATAAATGCAACCGACTCGACTTTTCGTTTGTTGCGCTGTGGTGCTCGCGGCTGTCTGTCAGACCGCCGCAGCCGGACCCTTTGCGTCAACCCAACCGGTTCCCACGACTGCTTCTCCAGCATCCAAGCGGCAGTCAATCATGCCTCTGCCAACGACGTCATCAATGTCGCCGCTGGCACCTACAAGGAGGAGGTGGTTATTGGCATTCCACTCGCGATCATAGGTGCGGGTGCCAAACTGTCCATTATCGATGCCGCCAACCTTGCCCATGGCATCTTTGTGGATGGGTACGACCACCCCGGTCTCCATCAGGTCACCCTTACCGGCCTCACGGTGCAGAACGCTTTATTTGAAGGTGTTCTGGTCGTGAGCGCTTCAGATGTCACCATCCGCGACAACAGCATCATCGACAATGACACAACCCCAGGCTTGAAATTCACGGGAGCACTTGCCGGTTGCCCTGGCCAGCCGGGCGATGGGATTTATGAAACCGATGAAACCGGCGACTGCGGCGGCGCTCTTCACCTGGTCGGAACAGCGAATTCGATCGTATCCGGCAACCTGATTACCGGCAATGCCGACGGCGTCCTGATCAGCGACGAGACGGCGGAAAGCCATGACAATCTACTGATCCACAACACCGTCAAGAACAATCCGCTGGAGTGTGGCATCGTCCTCGCCTCGCACCCGCCATCGGGCAAGACTTCGCCACCTTTCGCTCCGCACCATGGGGTTGATCACAATACCGTGGCTGAAAACGTCTCTTCCGGCAACGGCGTGCAGATTGGGGGCTCCGGAGCGGGCATGTTTTCCGATGGTGCTGGCCGCGGGAGCGTCTCGGACAACCTGATCATTGGGAACACGCTGACCGGGAATGGACTGGGAGGCGTCGCCCTTCACACGCACGTGGGCCCAGCTTTTGGCCTTCCCGCAGATAACATGAACGGGAACAAGATCATCGGCAATTTCATTGCCGGGAACCTTGCCGACACTTTCGATACGGCCACCCCAGGCCGCGTGGGAATCAATATCAATAGCGGAGACGGCGCTTCGCCGGTTCGTGGCACCGTCATTTCCCATAACGTGATCCGCGATGAGGATATCGACATAGCGGTTAATACGCCTGCCGAGGTCGACATTCATCTCAACGATCTCAAGGGGGGCAAGATAGGCGTCGGCGATGTTTGTGCCCTCGACGGTTCCTCTGTCTGCACTGGCAGCATCGACGTGACCGAGAACTATTGGGGATGTTCGGCTGGTCCGGGGGAGCCCGGATGCACGACCATCAATGCAGCCAGGATTCTTTCTACACCCTGGCTCCGGAACCCTGTTGGCAACCATTAACCATTTCCAGTCGCGAGTAATATGGTCTTCCGGGTAACGAAAAGCTTCGTGACCCGCTCGGATCAAAGAATCAAAGAGGCCGCCCGATGTCTGGGCGGCATTTCTTTGCATCAGGCCATAGCGCTCAAATTTCAAATTGTTTCGATTGAGTCCACATCCAATCGTTTGTCAAACTGGAGAGGCATCGAGGAGGGCCCGTCCCGAGCACAATGGATTTGAGTGTAATCGAGAGATTGCAGCAAATTGTCAGGATAAGGCTTGGACGATAATTTGCTGCGCCCGCTCCGTCGCATCAATCAGTGCTCGGAGTTTCGGAGTACGTCCAGGTGTGATTTTCCCTCGCAAAGCCGGACATCGCTCGTGAAGACTCTGAGATGCAAGTCGCCGAAAGCGGCTCTTCTGCGGTTCTACTAACGAGACCAATTGTTCATCCCGCGACGCCAACCCTGCGATGTCGGCGAGATATAGTGTCAGTTCACCGTGCATTTTGCCCGCGATGCGAGCCGCCGAACACTCACCCGATGGGAAGGGGCCGCGTGCAAGTTCTTCGTCGTAAATATGTCGCAACTTCTGGATGTCCGTCATCTCAACACAATTTACGCCATCAGAAACGATGAGTTCCAGAGCTACTCACGATAATTGTCGTTAGCAGGCGTTAGCACGTTTCGACCGATGGTCATTTTGCGCTAGGCTGAGTTTTAGTTAGCGAACTACCATCTATGTGGTCTTTTTCTGTTGAGCCTTCACTTTCGCCCACCTTGCCCGCTGTGCCGCCGCGATCTTCCTACGGGCTGACGCCGACATGGTACGTTTCACTGGGGCTAAGCTAGTCTTTGTCGCCGGCTGCGATTCCTTTCGATGCCTCGCCCATCGCGCCTTTTGAGCCTGGGCCATTTTGCGCCGCGATGCGGCCGACACGATTCGAGTCGCTCGCGTTCCCTTGCGTGATACTCCTGAACCGTTGAGAGACTCGATCACGGAGATTGCTTCGTTCAGCTTCTCAACTTCCACCTGCGCTCGGCTACGCTCTTGGCGAAGCTGCTGCAGCGCATCTTTCAGATTTGGCATTGTTGCTGTCGAGCTGCACTTAACGACCGGACGTGAACTTTTCGAGGCAGATTTCGTGTACTTAATCACCGGAAAGCCATTGTGGGGACCGTTTCGATGTTGGGGGCGGTCTATCACAGGAGAGGTAGTTGGACTGCCGCCGGCATCTGACGGAATTGCGGATACCACTCTCGAAACCGAGCATCGAGCTGATTATCCAGCATTGCGCACCGCACCTGAAGTAAGAGATGAGCGCCTTCTAGCGACCAGCACATCGGCTGCCGCTTCCCCATTCTTTGATTGACCAAGTGAGTCATTCCAGATTCGGCCGGAGCGCTCGAGATCCTGCGGCCTTGCCGATGCACGTGGCCGTAGTTCGTCAAGCTCCTCCAGTTGTTCTTCAGGTAATCTCGCAAACTCACCAGATGCTGCCGAAACCGTTCCACTCGCTCGGCGTCTAAGGTTCGCAGCGATTCGATCACAGCTCCGGCGCCACGATAGAGGCCGCCCATGCGCTCGATCGCCGCCGCCCACTTTCCGTGCCACATCTGATAACGAAGCCTTGGTAGCTTCCAAGGAACTTCCGTATGCTGAATCGGTTCGTTATGCAGCTTTGGGTTCGATGGGGACAAGTTCGTAGCCCAGTTGTTTGGCTTGCCGTTTGAGTTTTGCACCCAACCTTTTCTCCCGCTGTGCGTCTCTCGCGTCCCAGATGGTCTCGTCATATTCGACTTGTTTTTTGACCATGGTGTAAAAGATGACTGCGATCTTGTGGGCGGTGGCCATGGTGGCAGCTTCAGGGCCCAGCTTGGCTTTCATTCGACGCAGGTAGTTGCCAAGTGGCGTCAGGTTATGGTGGAGGGAAAAGGCGGCCATGCGGAATAACTGGCCGGCCCGGTTTTTCACCTTTCGTGCTCCTCGCCACAGCAGTTTCCCGCCGCTGATGTCGTTGTCGGGACAGAGTGCAAGCCAGGAAACAAAGTGTGCTGCAGTGGGCCACGGTGACATGTCGCGGCCGACCTCACTGAACAGTGGCAACGCGTTTTCCTGTAGGCCTGGAATCTGAGTCACATCCACTCCGAAGAGTTTGTAGGTTTCGGTGCGGAGATCGAATTCTGGGTGCGAAAAGCCATTCTTCTTTCTTTTGCCTCCGGACCGTTTTCGTTTCCGGTCGGGTGGTAACGGTCGTTGCGCGGGGTCGGTGCGAGGCTCGAACTCCGGCAGGATCTTCTCGATTTCCAGATCACAGTTCACGATCTGTTGCTGATAGATCCGGTACAGCTCTCTCGATTGACCGAGGGTAAACAGATGCTCGGGCCGCCAGTTGCCTTCCAGTGATTTCCGGATGGTCTCGGTGTCGGCTTTGATGTGTGGATCCCGCAGCTTGGCGAGCTCGGCGCCGTCCCGTTGCCCAGTCAGGATGGCGTCCACAATGGCCAGGCCCGTCAACCCGGTAATGTCATTGATGACGTGGTGGATTTGCAGATTCATTTGCGTCAGCGCCTTGTGCATGTGCTGCACGTGCTGGCTGGCCGCCGCTAGCAATTCGCTCCGGTGCCGCAGTAGGGTCCGCACGGCGCAGACATCCTGCCCCGGCCGAAATGCAGCCCGCAGTAGTCCCACGGAGTGAAGGAACTGTAACCATTGGCACTCGTGCCAGTCGGTGCGCCGTCCGGGTACATTCTTCATGTGGCGGGCATTCACCAAACAGGGGCGGATGCCTCGTTGTTCGAGAATCTCGAATAGTGGAATCCAATACACTCCGGTGGATTCCAGTGCCACCGTGGTCACCCCGCACTGTTCGAGCCAATCGGTTAAGCGCTCCAGATCTTCGGTAAAGGTGGCGAATACCCGCACCGGTTTCTCGTCCCGCCCGGGAGGCACGGCCACAAACATTTCGCGTGCGCCAACGTCGATACCGGCTGCATTCGGCTCTAATACCGGCCGGTCTTCCAAACACATACCCTTGTTGCGTCTCCCCCGTTTTGGTTTGCCTTTCTGCGATTGCAGATTACCGCCTTGCGTCTTGTTCACCTGGTTGCTCGCTTTCTGAGCTGCAAGCAACGGCCAAGCTGCGCAATCGAAGGTACTCTTCCAAACGGAATCAGTTGGGTCACCCCACTGTTAACCACTGCTCTGCGCACGGAACTTGGGGCCACGCTTGACATCGGTGTTCTAACAACACACCATTGGACTATCGGCCTACTTCCGTTGCCTGTCGCTCCACCTCAGGATGCAGAAATGACCCGGCCAAGACAAGTTCCTTTCCGCTTTGCCCCGACCACCGGGCGGGCCCAATGCTTGACACGAATCGCGGCCGCCGTACCAGCGTCCACCTCTCCCAGAACATCCGCTAAGTTCGGGCCCATTTGCGCGAAGGCGTGTCGGAATTGCGGTCGGAACCAGAGAATGAAGGACCTACGCAGCCGGCAGCTGCGGACGGTCTTTGGCGCGGTCGATGTGTTTTGTCGCCGCTTCGTGCGGTGCACCTGCCGGGGCGGCAAACCTCGCGCCGCGTGGCCGCTGCGCGGAAATCTCCGTAAATGCGCAACCTATCGTGCTTTGTCACTATGCCCTGCGCGTTTGGAACCATTTCCCGTCACGGATCGTGGTATCTGTATGGGCACTCACATGGACAATTGCCGGAGATGCCTATGTCACTGTCCGTGAAAGTCGGAGTGGACGCCCGCAGTTTTCGCCCATGGCATTTCGAAGAAATCAACTTGCTGATGACTGAGAAGGCAAAGGCGCGGATTTGGCGAAGGGCCGGCGGGTCCACACTCTGGACCCGCCGCCTCTGGTAACGAGGATTATTTACGCGGCCCTACTTGCGGCAATCTTGTGCGTGGTTGAGGTATGTACATCAAAGGTGCGAATTTGCGGTTCTGTCTCAAGAAGGTGCCGCACCGTGTCATGGATCTTTTGGTATTGTTCACGCTGATATTCCTCGGCATCCTCTCGCTTGTTCCAAAAGCTCAAGGCCAAAACGTGGTCCGCCTTTCCAGACGAAACCAGCACGATCTCATCCACGAACCCGCCGCGGCGCGGTGGCGGAAGGGCAATTCGTGTTGAAAGCATCACACTACGGCTGCGATTTCGTTGGAGTCAAATGCCAAACGTGATGTAGTTGGCATTCCAAGCAGTCTCTCACGTTGACAAGTGCCGAGTTAATGGCACCTTAGAAAAGCGATGGGCGAAAGCTACATGAGACATTTGTCCCGATTCCGCCTCACCGTCTCCCGATCCCGAATCGCTTCTTCCGATGACCGAGAAATGAACGTGATCGTAGATATCAACGTCTTCTATTTTGACCTGCAACCCAGTTGGATCCCAGCAGATTCCACCTCTGGCAAGTTCAAAATCATGCATCATTGCGTAACCTCCAGTTTGTCGAAAATGTAAACAGCACACTTTCTACCACCGACGACTGCTGACGGAGAGTGGCCGGAACGCACGTAACTGTTTGTGTTTTGTGTTCTAGCGTGCGGCGCGCTTTGCCGAGTAAGACAGAAATGTGCTCAAACTTTGGAACCAGCGCGGACGCGCCCGCGGAGCGGGCCTCTTTCTCGGTGGAAGAACCTCTGTACGCGCTGAACATGATGACTGGCACTTCCGGCATCACCCGTTTGAGAACACGTGTCGCGTTTAGCCCGTTCATCACCGGCATCGGAAGGTCGAGCAGGATCAAGTCAGGGTGCAATTCCTGAGCTTTGTCAACCGCCTCCCTGCCGTTTTCGGCCTCTCCGCAAACGTCGAAGTCCTCTTCCCTCTCGAAGACATTACACAAGGCCTCCCGAATGAATGGGCTGTCATCCGCAATCAAGATAGTGTGAGACATTTACAGCCTCTGAACCCTCCAGCAGGCCAGTAGCGGACCTGCAAAATATCGGCCGGTGGGCCGCACAAAGGGTTGCATCAAGCTTACGCTTTGAGCCGTCGGAGGACATCCGGCAGACACCGTAATAGAAAGGAGCAGTTCCCGTAAGCCACCTTATTGGCGAGGGAGCCAGGGTCTGAAGAGGGCCATTTCTGTTTAGATTCAATAGCTTCAGTCTATAAGGACTGGCAATATTTCTGAGGTACAAAAACGCACGGTGGAACAGAGTTTGCGTCTCCTTTGGCCAACCGGTGCACGGACCGAATGGCACATCGGTGGGGGTCAGTTCGGACCGCCGGTCCATATAACATTCTTGAGGTCCAACTGTTGCGAGTTTGGAGGGAGAGCGTGCGGGCGGAAACCAAAGGACTTTGGCTTGAACTTTGTGAACAGGCCGCAAACGAACAAGACGCGGATAAATTGCTGGCTATGGCTCAGGATATCAACGCAGCCTTAGAGTTGAAAATCGGACGCCTCAAGCAAGCCGGTCCGCAGTTCGAGCAGGGTGCATTCGAACTTCCACGGTGCATTCTCTGTGACAATCTAGTGCTGCTCGGCAGCAGCAAGACGGATGAAAACGGAAAGGCCGTGCACGAAGAGTGCTACCTCCTCAGAATGCGATTGATCCGGGCCACGAGCAAGGACGACGCACATGCATAGCAACAACCCACGGACGACCATCCGATGTCGACCTTAAACTCGGTACTCTTGACTCGCCCACGACCTACACCGCTAAAGTGTTATTAGCTTGGATTGCAGAGCTGATCGTAGGAGTTGAAAATACAGGCGACGTGCCCGCGAGCAGACGCGTCAATCAATGGCCCCGTTCTAAAGGATGATTCTCTTTAGCTTACTGCATGAACCCTATTCCGGCCGCGCTGAGTGAGAGCTAGAATCCGTCGACGTGATTTCTGCCATGCGTCAACGGAGCTTTTATGAAGCATGTCACAGTTCTGCCTGCCACGATTGTTCTCGGGCTTTGTAGCTTGGTCGTTTTGGCCATTCCCAGCTGGGCCGCGGATACAGACGAATCTGACATCGAGAAAAGGATCGATAATTCTGCCAAGGTTCTCGACGAAATCATGGGTACTCCGGACAAGGGCATCCCTGACAAGATTATGAGCGACGCCAAGTGCATCGCGATTATTCCCTCCATGGTCAAAATCGCCGTCGGATTTGGTGGCAATCACGGCAAGGGAGTGGCTACATGCCGATTAGATAAGGGAAGATGGAGTGCCGTTGCACCCGTTACGATCACCGGCGGGAGTTTTGGCCTTCAACTTGGCGGCCAAGCTGTAGATCTTGTCATGCTCGTCATGAACGACGACGGCATGCACAATTTGTTGTCCAGCAAATTCAAGATCGGCGGAGATGCATCCGCGGCCGCGGGTCCGGTGGGCCGTCATGCCGGCGCCGACACAGATTGGAAAATGAAAGCCCAAGTACTGACGTATTCCAGAAGCCGTGGCCTGTTTGCCGGTATTGATTTAAACGGCGCTGTTCTAACTCAAGATAAAGACGAAACCCGGATTATGTATGGGAAATTCGTGCCCTTTGACGACATCCTTGAAGGGAAGGTGCGACGCACAAGCATGAGTCAACCTTTCCTTAGAACGGTAGCGAAATATAGCGGGGGAACGAAAACGGAAGAGAATCAATCGGTTGCCCAAGGCAAACCAGTAGCGGAAGGGAAACGCATTCGCGAAAGCGTAACAGGATGTTTGCAAAACGGCGACAAGGCAGGAACATTTTCGCTTGCCGGTGAAGATGGCAGGATCTGGTCACTCCGAAGCAATAGCATTAGATTTGATCCAATTGTCGGTCGCCAGGTTAAGCTCACTGGCTCAGCGCGCACAACCGCTGTAGACGCCAATGAGAAAACGACCAAGGAAGGACAAGTGGAGCAGGCATCCAGCAAAGAGGAATACCGCGACCTGCATGTGGTTGCTATCACCATGATCAGTGAAACGTGCGCGAAATAAGATCCAGTCGGGATATGACTGACAATCCTCGCGAAAAAGCACTTGCTCAGAATTTGCGGCCTTCGTATCCAACCGAAACGATTTTCGTCGTCAGATTGTCGTTGAACGTCTGGGGTCGGTTCTATGCTTGATTACGGTGTCTGCACGCTGGAAAGACAACCGTGTTGCTCGGGCCAAGCGAGGCAGGTCGCTCATATGCTTTGATTAATGCCGGGCTAGTGGGTGGCTGTATTGTCAAGTGCTCGCTCTTTGCAGAGCCGTTCGCGTTCATCCAGCGCGCGCCAGATTTCGGAGCAGAGTCGTCACGCCTGATAAGGTCGGTTTCCGCCCTCGTTGGGCTATGAGGCTCTCTAGCCGTACGTTCGATTCTGCAAGTGTCTGCAAGTTGGTCTGACTCTGAGCACCTCCTGCCATGACCGGAGCCGGTCAGGCCGACGCCACGGTTTCCGTGGCTTCCACGTGGTGCTCGAATCTCAGGCCGGTACTGACAGCACGAGAGACGAGGCAGAGACTCTCCGCCAGCCTGAGCAGATCGAGACCACGTTCGCTCTCTCTGTCAGAAGCGACCGTGAGCCGAGAGTGGACGACGATCTCACTAAACCTATACCCGGCGTCCGCCTTGCGCACGGTGCCCTTCGCCTCGACTTGCAAGTCGACGAAGTCGAAGTGCGCTCGGGTCGCAACGACCCGCATCGTAACGCTAAAGCATGAGGCGATGGCTGCCAACATGAGTTCCTCGGGGGTCCAGCGGCCTTCGAGTCCACCGAAATCCGAGGGAGCAGTGAAGTGGATGGCGTTCGGAGCGGAATCGGACTTGGCCAATCCAGTACGGCCAGAAGTCCACCAGGTTGCAATTCGGTAGGAGTGTTCGGTTCTCATAGCTTTTTGTCTTCCGTTTCTTCGTTGCTTGCCCGACGCCGTGACAATATTGAGTTGACTATGGTCTCGCTCAGAGATTTTTTCAGTGATTGTAATCACACTCTACTGGGCAGCTTTACAGAGAACCTGGTGCGTATGAGAATCGTTTCTGAAGCGCGCTTTAGGCACCGCGGTTGCGAATAGATTTCTTAGGAGCGTGATTGAAATAGCTCCCGATCTCGTCATTAGTTCTACCGACGGTCTCTTGTACGCCTTTGTCGAGTGAGCCAGTGTGCCGATCGGAATCATGCCTCCCGGCACCGCAAACCAAATCTCCGAAGTGGCTATTGAGCGCGGATACGAATGGCTTGGACGATGAATCGTTGGGGAGCTCGCCCGATATACCGAAACGGAAAACACGTGACCAGCGTGAGATCTGATTCGGAGGAGTTCTGCACCAATTCGACATGCTGGGGACTTACCGCTGCAGTATGCACAACTTGATACTCGTATTTTCCATGGGAAGTTTCCAGGGTCACCAAGTCATTTACTCGAATACGCGCGAGTGCGCGAAAAAACGTATCTCGATGGCCAGCGAGAGCGACTGTGCCAGGTCGTTCCGGGGAGGAGCTCTCTGGGAAATGCCCCACTGCATGACGCAGCGTTCTATCGTCGATGCCTTCCGCAATGATCGCCGAAAGACCAATCCGAGGGATTGAGATTTTTCCAAAAAGATCTCCCTCACGGAGCGCAACCTGTTGGGCGGGGTGTTGTTGCATAGCCAGGAGCCTGCTGGTAGCCGTCTCTTGGAACCTAACCGAGAACCATAGGCTCAATGCGATGTATGCGACAGCCAGTGTTCCCGCAGACCAACAAATGTATTCCAGACGCCGTAGCGCTTGATGTGTTGAAACGGAGGAACGATGATTCAGCATGGTTTGTCAATCACTGCCTTGACTGCGCTTAAGGCTTCTGGTGTCCCGATCCGGACACCAGAGCCTTTTAGGACGAAGTTAGGCACGAAGCGCTATGCGTAGTACCAGAGCAGTGGCTAACAGCGCGAAACCTGCAAATGCAATCAGGGGAAGCGGACTTGCCGTGGGGGGCAGAAGGGTTTCGTGTGTTGTAGCAACCTCGTTATTCGCGGGCTGAGACGCAGGAGTTGGCACCTCCGCCGCAGGGGGATTCGTCGGTTCTGGACCGACTTGGGGGGCTTGGGTCTGAGGTGGAGTTTGGTTCTGAGAGGCAGTTTCAGTTCGCTCCTGCAACTTCGGGTACGCTTCTTCCGACTCGGTGGACGGAACCTCCTTTTTGTTTAGTTTGGACAGCTGCTCTGCTTCGGATTTCGGGTAGACGAACTCTTGCCCGAAGCTATCACCAGGATAAAACCACGCCGCCAGGGCCATCGGCTGATCAGCGGGCCGTTCATCGTATGTAAGAATTGTCTTATCAGCTGGCTGCAAGCGCTGGTTGGGAATCGCCAATACAGTAGTGATCAACTGTGCGTGGTCTTCGTTAAAGATCTGTACGACATGTCGATTGGAGGCGCTGTCGAGCAGTTTGAAAACGTAGGTTCCTGCTGGCAGGACTTTCCCTGGTACCTGAACGGGCTCCGTAAAAGTTATCTTGGTCGTTTTATCCCACTCATCAGCACGTGCAGAAGGAAGTTGGGATGTGATCAGTAACGCAAACCCAAGCAAGGTAGAGAATATTCGAAACGTTTTCATGTGCGTGACTCCTCAAGAATTCAAGTGCCGCGACGACGGAAAATCGCGGGGAGCAAGTCAATAACGTACTCCAATACTTCAGCACAGCACGATTCACGTGTTCAGGGAATTCATGGAAACCAGTAGCCATCTTGTGTGTGTACTGTAGTCCATCATGGTCCGCTGAGCGGCCGATACGATAGGGGTTTTGGATGGCTTAAGCTATGAAGCAACTCCATTCGTTGCAGCTACTTAGAACCAGCAAACTCCTCTGACTGTGATTTCATCAAAATGCTATTGCAGCCACTGGGAAGGAGTTCTTGTGCCGAAAATACGGATCGCGCTAGGAATTATTGTTCTGGTTGTTGTCGTGGGCGCTTTGATCTTCGCCGCCACTTTCGACGTCAATCGGTATCGCGGGACGATTCAGTCTGAACTCGAGAAGAAACTCGGCCGGCAGGTCAACCTCGGGGATATGCATCTGAGAGTATTTCCTCCACGTTTCGGAGTGCAAGATTTGGCGATTGCCGATGATCCACACTTTAGCCCCGACGCGCCGTTCGTGAAAGCCAAAGAATTGGATGTCGCCGTCAAGCTGCTGCCTCTGCTGCACAAACAGATAGAAATCAGCTCCCTGGATTTGCAACAACCGACGGTAAATCTCATAAAGAGCGAGACAGGCGCGTGGAATTTCGCATCAATCGGACATCCACCCGAAATTGGCAATCCTCAGGCCCAGACAACGTCGGAACAGGCCAAGAGCAGTCAGCCTCAAGTGGCAGAAAGGGCCGCTGAAGGATCATCGCCCAATTCAACTCAGCCGACCTCTTCGCCCGAACAGCAGTTCTCGCTGGGGGAGCTGACCATAAAGGATGGACAAATTTCTCTCCTAGACCAGATACAAAGCAAGACCCCTTCTCTGTACGATCACATCGACGTGAGATTGAAAAACTTCTCGCTCAACGGGCCATTCACAATCGACGCCGCCACTCACATGGCCGGTGCGGATACAGAGGAGCTTAGACTGCAGGGACAAGGCGGTCCTGTTGCTGAACAGGATCTCGCCAAAACTCCGTTCCATGGCACGTTGGATATAAGGCAAGTTCAAATTACTGACTTAACAAAGTTCCTCAATTCCCCAGCACTGAATGGAACTGACGGTGTGATAACGGGACAGATCAAAATTACCAACGATTCCGGCAAGCTGACGGCCGAAGGCGAAACGAACATTCAGAAGGGAAAAGTGCGTGGGATGGAGCTTGGCTATCAAATCTCGGCGCAATACGATTTAACTGACGACTTGTCGTCGGACTTGATTGCGGTACGGAAGTTCATCCTAAAAATGGGATCGACTCCACTCGAAGTGAGTGGCACGATCAATGCCAAGGCTGCATCGCCCCAAATCGATCTCAATCTGCGAGCAAACAACGTCTCTGTCGCGGAAGCGGCAAAATTCGCAGCTGCGTCGGGGATGGCTCTCTCCCAAGGAACTACAGCAACGGGGACCGTCAATGTGAACGTTCAAGCAAGCGGTGCCGCGGACAAACCGGCGTTCACCGGAACGGTGACGGCTAGCAATCTTCAGATGAGCGGGAAAGAAATTCCCCAACCCGTACAGATCGAGGCGATAAAACTAAATCTAACACCAGGAGAAATTCGATCGAATCCCTTCAATGTGGTTTCGGGTGGAACCACAGTGAATTCTCAGCTCACAATCCGCGACTACATGTCCCCATCCCCCCTTGTGGACGCCACGCTTCGGGCGCCGAACGCTCAGCTGCCCGCGATTTTGGCGATGGCGAAAGCGTACGGCATGACCGCTCTTGACAAAGTGACCGGCGAAGGCACGCTGAAGCTGGACGTGCACGCAGCAGGTCCTGTCAAGTCCATAACTAGCACCGAGATCATGAAGGCCCTGAACGGTACGTTGAATCTTAATTTCGCGAACGTCAAGTATTCGGGGGCCGATATTGGGCATGAACTCTCCTCGGTTGCTGGTTTTTTGAATTCGGGCGCGAGCTCTCAGGCTGCGTCTGGTATTACAAACATTCTGAAGATGACGGGCAACATCGCGGTAAAGAACGGAATTGCCCAGACAAACGATTTGCAGGCGCAACTCGATATTGGGAACATTGGCCTGGCTGGCACGGCCAGTTTGGCCACTGAGGCCCTGAATATGCATGCCACCGCCGTGATGTCGCAAGCTGTAAGCCAGAAAGTGGGAGGACAAAGTGTGGGTGGATTCATGAAGACGGCGCTGGCAAATAATCAAGGAGAGTTGGTGATTCCAGCTTTGGTTACCGGTACGTTCTCAAAACCGAAGTTTGAGCCAGATGTCCAGCAACTGGCGCAAATGAAGCTAAAAGGGTTGATCCCAGGCATCAATAACCCTGCTTCGGTCGCCGGCACGTTACAAAATTTGCTGGGGGGTCCAAAGAATCCGGCTGAGGCACCTCAGCAACAGGCACAGCAGCAACAGAATCCAGTTCAGCAACTCCTGGGACTGTTTGGAAAGAAAAAGCAAGACAACGAGCAGCAAAAATAGCGAGTATCAGTAAAGTGTAGTGTCCGGACGTTTCAAAAGACGGCATGTCTCACAACTTAGCGTCAAGGCTCACGCTGACGTTTGCCTTCGCCGATGTTCACCCCGTGCATTGAATGCTGCTAGGCCTCGTGCCGTTCTGTGGCAGGAATAGCGGCTATGTTGAAGTCCTCGGAGTGCTTCTGCTTAACGTGTGTCCGAAACGACTCGTAGAGCATTTCGCTGGTTTGTTGCTGAGTGCTCGGTCCTTCGGTCACGGCTTTTTCAACGCAGATGATCTCTTGACACTCAGAGCACTTGCCGAAGCGGTGACTGGCACGATCCATTTCGTCCCTTGGCCCAAGCCAGCCGACGTCGGTCAATTCTGGCTTTTTCATGCTCCAAGTTTCCCATAAGCGAAGGATCTAGCGCCAGTTTGGCGCAAAACTTCAGCCGCGGGTACGAGAACGTGTAGGCCCTTCAGGGCGATTCCGAGCATGGCAAAGTGCTGGATTGCCGGTTCAATCAAAACGGCAGGCAGTTTTTAGCGGGCACTCACCCGTTTCGTTCTACCGCTAAGCCGTTCAGAACACTGGGCTAGTTCTATGCCGCCGCTCCGTCTGCCTGACCTATTGCGAGTCGTGCAACGGAGCCGATTTCGGGGTTGTCGGTTGCGCCGGATGGGTTTTCGCCTCGTAGAAAAGGAACACAAGACAGAGGATGATAGAAAGTACTGCGATGTACAGCCATATCGACCTCCCTGTCCGTCCTCCGGGAACAATCATCGTTGGTACCCACTGGCTACGCCACCAAGATCTTTCCAGCTTGACCCTTTGACCTCGCCTCTGTTTCCGGACATACGGGAGCCTGCGCCGGGAAGGGATTTCGCCATGCACAGAAAGATAACACTTCATGACCTCCGCAGAGGCGTCTCACTTTAATTGTCATCCGTGCGCATACCAATCGGAGTGCCGCGACCAGCGGCTACATTAGAGGTACTGAGTCGAGGCCCACTGGTGAAGAAAAGCGTGGGACACTGCTCCCGTATCGAACGTATTCGATTCATATCCGCAAGTGCAAAACCCTTTACAGCCTTGGCATTGACCTGGCAATCGCGATTTGACGGACGTTCCTTAACTCGAAGGGCCTTGATGGCAGGTCCAAGCATTCGTTACTTCTGATCCGGGACAGTGGTTGTCGGCGCGCCGCCCTTCGTAAGTTCTGTCTGGACCTTAAATTTCTGATTGGCTACAAGAGTGACTTCCGTCTCGAAGGTCTGGTATCCAGTCAAGCTAATCGTGATTTTCCGTCGGCCGGGGGCGACCAGCAGCGCTCTGCCAATACCACTGAATTCGGCTACGTGACCCGCAAAGATGCCATCGACAAAAACGGCCGCTCTCTCCGGCGTCACCGACAATTTGACCTCCGCCGTGACCGTGGGAAATTGCACCCGGAGATCTTTCTCCAACGCCACACGGACGACTTTCTTCACCCCAGGTTGAACCAGGACTTTTTCGGAGAAGTCTTTGTATCCTCCTTGCCTGACGACGATTTCGTGTTCCCCGGGGAGCAACAGAATCTTCTTTGATCCTTTCAGTTCCTTCAAGTAGCCCACATACTGTCCGTCGATCCAGACACCCGACGTCTTCTCGACTTTCGACGCGGCTAAAAGCTCAATCTCTCCCAAGACGTCATTTCCGGCATACGAAGTGCCTGACAATATGCAGAAGATGTAAACAATAAGTGTTCCGACTAGGAACCGCCCTCTCTTTAGTGGTGCCATATTTTCTCCAACCACTCCCTGGCGTTTCGCGGAGTGAACTCCATGGATCTCCGGACTCGCATGCGCGACACTCCGGCCCGACCGTCGTCGATCGGAGGGGCTGCCTCGCACGGTCAGGTTTTCAATCAGGGTTGTGAGTTCCAATCGCGGTAGCAATGACTTCAGCATATGAAGAGCCGAGGAGTAGGCTCGGCTCTCCATTGTTATCAGTGAACAAAGCATCTAACTGGCCTTACGCTTCTCCTCTGCCTGGACATCGTCAGGCTCGTTTGCCTTTATGGATTCCCACGTCTTCACTTGCTTGTCTGCTTCTTCCTTTGCAATGCCATACTTTTCCTGGATTTTGCCCACCAACTGATCGCGCTGGCCAGCGATGACCGTCAGATCTTCGTCGGTGAGCTTGCCCCACTGTTTCTTGACGGCTCCCTTTGTCTGGTTCCATCGTCCTTTTACTTGTTCCCAATTCACGGCATCCTCCTAAGTTTGACCACTGCGATTCGATAACACCTGTTGCCAGTACTCGATCGATTCCGGTTGACTTCTAGTTTCGGAAGCGCGCCGTGAAGTTCGTTTCAGCGGCGCCATTTGTGAAGAAGCACGCAGCAGACCGTGACGATAACTGCTGCTTTTGCAGGGAGATAGATTCCGCGAAGAGGGAAAAGACGTAGGTAATTTAGGCGGGACAGGCCGCCTCTTTTTCATACAGCGACATACCCAGTTTCACTCTGGCGACAGGGTACGATGTCTCGCGCGCTCATCGACGCGCCGGAGAGCTTATGTATAGTAACGTGGGCGGCTAGACACGCACGTTCACACAGACGTCTCACGGCTAAAGGAACGCAGCCAGACATTCCTTTGTATGAAACGAAGGCCTTCGCCCGGCTGAGATGTCTGGCGTGCTTACTGCGGAGGCGTCGAGGGGACCGACGGAGATTCCAAGTTCTGTTTTCCAATCACGTCTCCTGAGACCACCATGTCTACACGGCGATTGAGCTTGCGCCCGGCTGGAGTACTGTTGTCGGCAACCGGATTCGTTTTTCCGAAACCTTGAGCGACCACGTTATTGATCGAGACTCCTGAACTAATCAGATAATCGCGAACTGTAGCGGCCCGTTTCTCCGAGAGAATCTGATTGTATTCATCACTACCGATGCTGTCGGTGTATCCCTCGACGTTCAAGTGAAGGTCCGGATAAGCGAGCACGATTCCGGAAATCCGTGCCAGACGTTCGCGGGCTTCCGGTTTCAACGTGTATTTGTTGAAGTCGAACAGTACATCGGGCATGCTGACGATGAGGCCGCGGGCGGTGTCTCTGGTCTGAAGTACCTGATTGAGTTGGGCGAGCAAGCGAGCTCGCATCTCCTCTTTTTGCTGCTCCGCTTGTTGTCGGGCTTGTTCGGCGGCAGCTGCCTGCCGTTGCGCATCCTGAGTAGTTTGGCGAGCGGTGTCGGCCTCGGCTTGCGCTTGCTGTTGAGCCGCCAAAGCAGCGGCTTGGCGCTGCTGCGCTTCTGCATTCGCAGCCTCAGCTTGCGCACGACGCCGCGCATCTTCGTCGGCCTGTGCCTGGGCCTGTTCTGCGTTTCGGCGGGCAGCCTCAGCGTCGGCCTCGGCTTTTGCTTGCGCCTCCTCGTGGGCCCGACGTTCCGCATCAATGCGTTCTTGCTCTTTGCGGCGTAGTGTCAGAACGCGAGCGTCTTCCGCCATTTGGGATGCACCGCGAGCCGCGGTGCCGATGGGAGTGCGGCCTTGCTTGCGCTGCAAGTAGTCTTCGGCGCGCTGTAGCATGTCTTCCGCTTTGGCCAGGCTGTCAGGAGCATACTGCTGGGCTCCAGCGGCTTTCGCGATGGCAACCGCATTTCGCGCTTCGAGTAAATCAAGAGGCGCATTGGGATCGGCATGAGTGGCGGGAAGCTGCTCGGCAGGGACGTCGATCGTGTACTGACTGCCTTCAAGCACGTCAAACTTGGCGTCAATCGGTTCTTCGAATCCTTTAGTTTCCTGCCGAAGAATGTTCTCCGCAACGACCTTATTGCTGGGGCGAACGACGGCATAGTAAGGCTCCGCGGTGACGATTAATCCGAAAGCCTGCAGATCGGTCGTGACATCGATCTTGCTTTTGCCGCCCTCGCTCGGAAGGATCTCCCCGAGGTTGACGGGGCGCCCTTCAGGGGTAATCGCCCACAGTACATAAGTGAGATACTGGCCTCCGAAGCCGCTGGCAGGCTGCAGATGGGTGAGTTCCGCGCTGATTGCAAGACGTCCGGCTTTCCCGTCGACTTTGGCATGGCCTCCGACTGCCGGCATCAGGTCAGTGCCGCGGAAATCGACGGTCGTGGAACCGCCGCGATGACGATAGTTCACCGCCTTCGTGGTGCGGGCGAACACGTTCACGCGAAACACCGGCATGTCCTGATTTTTAATTTCCGTGTGTTGATTCATCTGTCGCGGGGCAGCGTCCTGATCCGATGGAGGCTGCTGTTGGGGATGAGGAGTGTCCGGGTAAATCGGGGCTGCGGAGTTGTCTTGCGCCAAAGCCAGAGGGGAGAGCAGCAAGGCGAATATTAGTTGACAAATAGTTTTGTTCATAAGCACACCTCACGCATGACGAGTCCCTTGCCCAATTGGGTGCTTTGCAAAGCGGTAAGGTTGGGTAGGAAAATCCGACCGCATCGGTTTCCTCCGCCGGTAATCTGGTCAGATCCCGAATAACTGGAGATCGATCCGACATTCAGAACAATTATTTCGTCCATTCCAGTCTCCTCGACGGGTTCCACCTCCCGTGGCTCCATGCTTAAAGCCCAATCAGGACCTATGGCCCCTGAATCAATTTGTTTGAAGATTGGTAGAGTTCTTTGAATGAAGAGCCAACGCGATCTACTCAGCCAGATCATCGGCGAATGCGATTCCGTGCTGTTTCACACTCGCCAGAATCTACGTTAACCTAGCAACGATTGTGGGAACCAACACCCCAGGATGCTTGTTGACGGGCAGCGCTTTCAAGGTTGGGCACGGGTGCATTCTCGGCCTACCGGTTGCTGCCTACCTGACGAGGCAAGGACGAATGTTGGAGAACAACGGCATCGTGCCGGAAGTTTCTATCGAACTCTCACGCGATGCCTTGATTCAGGGAAGAAACACGCAACTCGAAACAGCAGTCGAGGTGGCTAGCCACATCGACACAAAGTAACCTGAGCCGGGTTACGTTCGTGCCCCGAACACTGGAGCCATTCCAAGGATCTGGACATGGTCTCAGACTGTATTCATCAGTCCACGGCAAGTAGGAGAACAAACCATGTTCAGCCTGACGGAGATTGAGGACGGTAAGTTTATCTATCGCTGCCATGAGTGCGGCTTGGATTCTGAAACAATGACAACGGAGCAGGCAGCCGCATATTCTCGATCGCACCAGTGCCCGCCGAAACCCTTGATTCCTGCTGTCGCAGAGTCTTCCAAGGCAAGTTAACATCTCGCGAGGATCAATGTGGCCCGTGTCCAAGTGGATCGCGTGGGTTTGGCCTTACGCTCTGATAGCCATCGCGCTCATCGGTCTCGCCTATTTGATTTGGGTTGGCCGATTCTGATGGGAGGCTGTTACACCAATGGATACTGGACGATCCTGGGTAGACTGCAGTCTACCGCTAATTGTCCGCACCTGTTGATTAAGCAGACTGGCACCCTGCGCGGCAGTCAGGTCATCCCGCACTCTGCGGAACATGCTGCGCTTTATTTCTTCTTGCACGCCGATGGTTTTGAAGAAAAGCGCCTTGCCCTTTATATCGACATCCAGAACGGCCAATTCCCAGTAACCGGGCTGAACCTCTTCCTGCTTCACATAAAAATGTCCACCTGCGTCTAAATGCCCCAATAGGCCACCACCAAATTTCAGTGGGCGCGTCAAATGGCCAGAAATCTCCACCAAGCGTTTTTGCCTCCCATTGACCCACAACACGCCTTCCATCGCATGGACGACGGCAGCCTCATGGGAAGGAGGCCGGAAATGCGGATTGGGCTTGAATTTCAGTTCGACCAATTCTCCCCGCTGTTCTCCACATTCAAAGTCCAAGGCCTCCGGCAGCGTTTTCAGCAGCCGCAGACTTCGCACCTGGTCCTCATCTTTTTCTCGCTGTGATTGTTTTAGCTCTGCGGGATTATTTATTAAACGTTGGAGACCTCTCTGTCGCTCGCTTCGCTGGTCCTCCGGAAGAGGTTTTACGTTCACCGAAATCAGCCAATCCAGGTCTCCGTCCTCGGTCTCTACTACTTCCCTCACTTCGTTTTTTCCAGACTTTCGCGTCTCCAGCCGCAGTATCCAATGACTGTGATCATTTTTCTCGGCTTGCAACTCGTTGTCGTTCGCCGGCGGTCGAGCATCAGAAGTTTGCGAGCTACTCAGAGAGGCAACAGGTGAACTGACTGCTAACACAAGCGTGGTAATGAGTCTGAACACAAACATTTGATGAGCAACCACATGAGGCAGTTGCCAAGCATCTGCAATGTGGATGGCAAGAGCAGCTGAAAAATATTCCGCAATTGCGTTTGTTCGCCACCGGAACCGGTGAACGCCACGAGCGAGCCCAGTCAAGTTTGGGTCAGGGCCTCAAAGCCAGGCCTCAAAGGACGGAGGATGGTCCGCTTGACTGCGACCCGCGAAGATCCTTTGCGATGACGGGCAACCAGGTTTCAGGCCCATTCAGCTTCACGTTGTAATCGGCACCTGCAAGTTCACTAACTCTCGGAGGATTGAGTGCCAAGATCCGAACGCCTGGGTAGTTGGCCTTGAGCCACGCGGATGCACCGAGATGCGGTCACTGCGGCGGGAGCAGAACTAGTCCGCTTTGCGCGCGGCTGTGGACTCATCCAAGGCGAATGGATCGCTATCGATGGTTCGAAGTTTCGCGCTGTAGCGAGTGTCGATAGTACTCGTGAGCGAATTGCTCTCCAACGCTACCTCGACAGTGTTGAGAAAGCAGACGAAGAACAACGTGTAAACATCGATCCCTCTGCCGTTCAAGCCGCGTTAGAGAAGCTGAAGCAGCATCCTGAGCCCGACGCTGGCTATATGTTAGTGCGTCAAACCGCGCTACCGGCGTACAACGTCCAGACTGCAGTTGATGCGAAGCATGCATTGATCGTGGCACATGCTGTAGTACTCGAGGCGTCTGACATCCGTTGCCTGAAGCCCATGGCTGAGGCCGCAAAGAAAGCGCTGGAAGTAGATAGTTTCAATGTAGTCGCCGACGCCGGTTACTCCAATGGAGAACATGCCGCTCACTGCGAAGCGGCAGGGATGGTGCCGTACGTTCCGGTCATGCGCACGGTGAACAATCAGGCCGGTGGCACACTCTTCGGTCGTTTGGATTTCCGTTATGAACCGGATACGGATACCTATGTCTGTCCGGGCGAGAAGAGATTGCTGCGCAAGCATACCAACCGAAAAGATCGTTACACCATGTATAAGGCTTCGTCTGCCGACTGTGGCTGTCGTTTTCCGTTAATTAGTGGATTTTGGCGAGTCTATTCCACTATTTCCGTTAAAGACGTTCTGGCTCAACTTTGGTGCACGCATTTTCTAGCTATACGCGACTCGGGCAGCAGGCGTGCGCGAAGCAGTTCGACACCCGCTCGTCCGTACATTTGGCGCTTGAGCGTTTTAAGACGTTAATGTGTCCCTCGACCGGTCCGTTGCTCCAAGGTTCCGTTACTGCTGCTTCGACGGCGCGGAGGTCTTGTTGCAAAGTTCGTACAAAACGCGTCAGCGCATGAATGCCAGTTTTCTGCGCGCGCTTCATCCACCGGCGCAGCGCAGCCAGCTTGCCCATACGCAGGAGGGAGCGAAAGTTCAAAACCAATTTCCGCATCACCGCGAAGCCGGGACACTGCTGTTTGAAAGCGTCCACAATTTCTGCCTGTTCAGGCGTCAAATCGGTGCGGAATTTGCTTAACAGCGCAGCCGACACTTGTGGTGAAACTTGTCTGGGGGCCAGCGCGGTTGGTGTTTCCTCCAGCGCCGCTGCTTCGGTTGACACGGTCGTGGTCTTCGCAGGCCGCTGGCGCCAAGGTGAAAGAAACTTAGCCAGCGTCGAGAAGGCACCCACATAGCCGCGTTTTCGGATCTCGGCCAGAAGCGTGCGACCATGCCGGCAACCGGCGGCCCAGCCTTGTTGTAAGTAGCCACGGAACCATTCGACCATTCCTGGTCGCGGTTCCATCCGATTGCGTTCGGGCAGCGTGTCCAGACGTACCCATCGGTCAATGCGCCGCCGATTGATGCCGAGATGGCGCACGATTTGGCTCACCTTCATGCCAGCGCTATTCATGCGCTGGATCGTTTGAAACAACTCTAGCTTTTGCTGCCGCCGGAGTCGGGCGACTTCTGCGTGTCGTTGCTGTACGCTGGATTGGATTGAGATCTGCCTCCCCTTGTTCTCTGTTTCCGTGCCTCCACCAGTCGGAACCACGGGTGTGCTCTTAGGAGTGAGGCGCAGGAATGATCGCCGGACCGCGAGTTCGCGCTCCACCGCTTGCCTCAAATTCAGCGTTAAGTGAAAGCGGTCGGCGACCTGCCGGGCTCCGGGGGCGCCGGCACGGACTCCTTCGGCGTAAACACCTTGACGGTCCCGGCTGACCACCTTCACTTCGGGATGTTGCGCCAGCCACTCACCGAGCACCTTGGCCGAGCGAACGGGCAATAAATCTACTACCTCACTGCGCTCCAGATCGACCAAGATGGTACCGAACGACTGGCCTTTACGCCACGCCCAGTCGTCTACACCCACGACTCGGATCGCGGGTTGCAAACCAGAACCACCTGCCGCTTTGATGACCTGGCGAAGCAGCGTGTGCCGAGTCGACGGCATACCGAGCCGATTCAGCAATCGCTGACCAGAACGACCGCCCAGCTCGCGACCCACCAGCCGATGGACTTCACTCAAACGATTTGTCTGCTGGGAATGCGGGAGCAGGACGCCGTCGACGCGCTCGGTGAAAATCTGGCGCAAGCACCGCCGACTTCGGCAACGCCAACGACCCATCTGGAGCTTGAGTGTAACCGATGCTCCCTGCAGCGGGAGGTCTTGAAGCTTACGCCAGTAGCGACTATGGCGGGAATGGGAAGTCACTCCACAATCAGGGCACAGCGCGTGACTTGATCCCTCCGCTTCGACAATCCAACCCGGCCCTGCTGGCACCAGCTTTCGCACCGTCAAACCGTTCAGATTCGAAAGCAATTCCTTGTACGACAACTTCTTACCCATTCAATCTTGATTACCGAGACTCGCCGGAGGGTGCACCAAACCTGAGCCAGAACCTAATTAAGGGAAAACTTTGTGCACCCATTAAAGATAAATTCCCCCTGGAAATGCCGTCAGTGCAGTTATTAAGGAAACACGACAGCCCGTCAGGTATGCTATGCGAGTGTATGGGTTTGCCAGCGTTATTACGGTTCACGAATCCGAGCCGACAATATTTCGACTGCAGCATCCGAATCTGCACTGCGTGGGTCATCCAGCTCCAATCCTTGCCATTGCCATGCTGCCGCAGCCCGCGATCTGCATAGAGGTCGTCCGCTGGACTGTCATGAATAAGAAAACTCACGGGACCGACAGCCAAAAGGCCCCGAACTATTCGTGGGCGCTGCGGAGCCTTCCGCTCTTGAAACTCCGCCCACTAGGCAATCGGGTGAGTTTCGCGAAACAAAGAACGCTCGGAGTCCGCAATATAAGACTCGTATTAAGTTGTAGGGAGGTCGTGGGCGTTTAGAAGTTCTCCATGAGCCAGACGTTGTTGTTCCGAGCTGTGGCCACGACGGCCAGGTGGCGGCCATCGGGAGATGGCAGGCCACGAACAAGCATGCCGCCTTTGAGCTCCCACAAGGGATGGGATTCGCCCTGTAAATCTACATATAACAAGACGATGCCGGACCGTTCCTTGGTTGCCGTAAACCAGCCGTTGCCGTTTGACGCCCAACTAATAAGCACTAAATGAGGGTCATGCTTGACGTTCACTATTTCCGTGGCCCCACCGGTCAATGAAATTACGTGGATACGCGAATCCCACACTTTGAAAATAGCGAGACGGGTGCCATCGGCAGAAAGGGCCCAATTATATTGAGCGCCGGCCTCTGTCGGAAGCCTGGCGAGTTCTGGACCACGGCCATGCAGTGCGTCAAACCCCGTGAAGATGAGTGGCTGGCCTTCATCGCTCTGCTCGGCAACGACACAAAAGTTTCCCGCAGCGAGAGGGCAGCGCGGCTGCAGGTAGGTGTTAGACGCAAGCACTTCGTGTGGCGTCCCCCCGCTGGTTGAGATAGCCATTATAGGGACAACGCCCTCGCAAGCCGCTTCCACCTGCGGCCCGCAATCAAGATAGAACAGCCACTCGCCCTTGGGACTGAAGGCGGAACCCGCAACATTTTCCTTCCCAAGAATGAGAGGCTCCTCCGTGTCTGAGTCGAGCGCCTGCCGGAAGAGTTTCAAGTGACCGTTGCGCGAGGAGCGAAAGATGAGGGCTCTACTGTCGGGTGTCCAGGTTTCCGCAGCATTGACGTATTCGTTGAGTGTGAGGTGTCTTGGAGAAGAAATAAGGTTACTGTTTTCGTCGAGATCGGCGACACTTACCGTGGTCTGCTGCGCCCATCGCTGAAACGCGAGACGCGAGCCGTCTGATGTCGCACTCATCTGGCCGACGCAAGGTCCAAACCAATTGGTGAATTGCCGCGGCGACCCGACCGACTTGCCACTTCGCGTGTCTATTCCTAGCTCCCAGAAGTTACAGCCATTGGCGTAAATCAATCGTCCGTCAGGTAACCAAACAAAATCAGTCAAGCTTGTCCAGTCGGGGAAGCGGACTAGTGGAATGGCGGGTCCACCCTGAAGGCTGCGGCTGAGCAGTATTCCACCATCCGCCCCGTACTGGAAATAGACCGCTCGTTGTCCGTCCTGCGACCAACGGAAGCCGCCAACGGCTGCCTCCGCGGGAGCGTCGAAGAGCTTTCGCGCTTGTAGCCCTCGCAGATCCATAAGCCAGATCTCACGATCTCCGAACTGGCCCGGGTTGGTTCCAAAGGCAATTGATGTCCCGTCAGGAGAAACGGAGAAGGAGTAAGCGTCATCGCGAAGCTTTTGGGCTGCTCTGCCTAATACGGAGACGATCCAGGTGCTGGGTGGCCGGCTTCCCGGAGTCTCCACCGGACCGTCGGGACGACTGTAAACCAGGAACCGATGCCGATCAGGGAACATGGTCAAGTCGTCCCGTACACGGGCCGTCGCGATGAACCTTGTGCCATCGGGGAGCCAGGCGACGACGGTCCAATCTACCGCACCGCCCTGCAGAGACTCGGGCTCGGAAATGCTTTGCGTCTCCCCTGTGGCCAGGAGCCTGACGCGCATCTTTGTTTCGTTGTCGGTGAAAGCGAGGTACTTCCCATCGGGTGAGATAACACTGCTGGTCACGGGGTTTTCGAAAGAGTTCGCAGTGAGTTGAGTGACCTTCGGCTCGCCAGGGGGCGGCGGCATACGGTGTGACACGCGGCTGCGCCAAAACAAAATTCCCACTACGCCGAGGATGACGACAGCCGACACCCAGAGAAATTGGGAAGGGATGGACTTGCGGCGGGTAGTGCCGGCGCCAGGCTCTTCTCGAGCGGGCTTCGGCATTACAACGATGGGCTTTGCAGATCGACCACGAACCGCCGTGTCGAATTCCAGGTTCGCGATGAATCGATACCCTTGCCGCGGAAGGTTCTCGATGAAGCGTGGCTGCTCGGCAGAATCGTTGAGTGCTTCCCGCAGCCGGTTCACGGCTTTCTTCAAGCCTTGCTCGTAATCGACAAGTGTGTCGGACGGCCAGAGATGCCTGACGAGGGCATCACGGCTCACGAGTTGGCCGTGGTTCTCGATGAGAACCTGAAGTACCTGGAAGGGTTGGGGCGCGAGCGTCTGTTTCGTGCCGTTAGTCCACAGCTCCCGGGTGGACAAGTCCAACTCGAACTCGCTGAAACGTACCCGTTGAGAGACTCGCGAAGGAATCGCCATCCTGGCGCCCCCACAGTTGAAAGAATTCTAGCACGATGGGCTTAATGCCAATTTAATATCACGACACAAGCCAAGCAGAGTAAACGACTTGCACTTGGTCACCACACGGTCACCATAATTTCACCCGTTCGCCATTGCGCGAAGTGCAGCTAGTGCCGCAAAGTGCGGCGCACAGTTAGAACGATTCTCCGGATCTCACACAAGCTCGCAAAAGGAGCAAGCTATGTATTCCCGCAGATGGACGCGCAGTATCCCCAAAGTTCTTGTGACGCTTGCCGTGTTCCTCACAATTGTCGCTACGACAGCGAATGCGCAGCAGAGCCCGATGCGCCAGGGCAAGTCGCACTTGTTAGGCGATGACGGCCCGAGAACAGGCGCAATTTCGGATGCGAGGTCGATGCAACGTTCGGCAAGCAACATCTCTGCCGATAGCAGCAGCGTGAAGTACAAAACGGTGCCGATCGGAGTGTTGCCCGGTAAAACCAACTCTGACATAACAGAAGAGGTGAACGTCATCAACAATCTCGGACATGTCGTTGGCTTCTCCTTCGTTTACACCGGCGACGTACACGACTATTTTTTGACAGCTCAGCCGTTTCTATGGAAAAACGGCAAACTGAAGGCGTTGCCTTTGTTGAAGGGGTGGCCGGGGGCATTCGCGACCGGACTCAACGACCGCGATCAAGTCATAGGGGAAGCCAACAACTTCGATAGCAACGGGCAACGCCTGCGAACGGCTATCTTGTGGGACGAGGGCGAGGCGATTGACCTTGGGACCCTCGATTCCAACTCGATTTCGGCGGCTTTCGGCATCAATACTTGGGGCACTGCTGTGGGCTTTAACCACAGCCTAAGCGATGGCCACAACGCACCGGTAGTGTGGTACGGCGGAAAGATCCATGCGCTTCCACTGCTACCAGGGGAGAGCGATGGCTTGGCGTTTGGGATTAACGAGTTCGGAGTGATTTCCGGGTACCAAATACAGGCAGGTGACGTAAGCGAAACCGCATGCTTGTGGTACTGGAATGGCAGCGGCTACACGGTCGTCGCCTTGGGAAGCCTGGGCGGAAATTACAGCCAGGCATTCGGCGTCAATAACTGGGGACAAGCGGTCGGCTCCTCTACAAATGCTGGCGACCTTAACGGCTTAGCCGCCTTCTGGGACTGGCGCGGCCCGCACGCTCTGCCGCTGCTGCCCGGCAATACTGACGGCTTTGGGAACGGGATTAATGACCTCGGCCAGATTACGGGTTTTAGCTTTGGAGTGGACGAAAACGGCAACGACACCCAAGCAGTGGTGCTGTGGCAGAAGGGCACAGTGATAGACCTGCAAACTGTCGTTGCATCTAACACGCCCGATCTGACTGACATCGGAAACGTCAATCTGTCGGGGCAGATTGCGGTTCAGACCGGATACTTTGGCGACGGTTCGTTAGGCGCCTACGTGCTGATACCGAAGGACCACTGAGGCGCATTCGGTGCTCGCTGCACGGCGCCGCCAAAGGGTGAGCCAATTGCTGCTTCAGTTCTTCAAGAACTGATTCGTCCTCGAGGCATCGAGATACTGAAGACGTAGCCGTCTGCACTATACAGTACGCCCCGGTCACTTGGCAGGTAGTCGGCCACCCTTGGAACGCTTGCTCCTGATCCAGAAGGACGACAAAAACCCGACGTTCGCTTGTCCAGTTTGTCCAGAAACGCGCTATCGAGAGCAAGGTCAGACAACAGCCAGGTAGTGATTGTGGCGCTTCGAACTGCCGGACACGGGCGCTGCCGGTGGGTTTCCGGGTTCCAGAATACAAACCTGCTGTATTCTAAGAACTTGGAATAGCGATTCCCGGTAGCGCTACCAGCGGAAGGGGCGAATTGTTCCGGTCGTTAAGGGTTCTGGCTCATCTTTGGTGCAACCCTCGACGCTCCGGATCCCCGCAAGCAACTGAAACGGTTTGGGATGGGAGTCCTTTCAAAGAAGTCGTGGGCGAGTCCTCTCCAAGTCCTGCTCGACTAAAGCGAAACGACTTAGAATCCACAACTTAGCCGCCTGCCTGCATATCAATCTGCACCAAACCTGAGACAGAACCTTTTTAAGTACAACAATCCGGTCAATTAGTACAATTGTTTGTGTAGGGACCGTTTCGATGTTGGGGGTGCCAGCACGCAGTTGTCACCATCTGCATCAGTCTCGAGAGTGGTATCTGCAATGCCATCAAATGCTTGCGGCGATCGATCTACCCGTCAAGTGGCAGACCGCCCCCAACATCGAAACGGTCCCAATTTACATCGAACGGAGTTCGTCCGGCTTTTAAGTACAGCTCGACACCCTCAGTACTCGTCGCAGGGTACATCCACCTGCAGGATTTCCCCCGCTCCCGAAGGCGCACCGAATCCAAGATTCGAGACATAAAGTTTCCCGTCTGGCCCAAACGTCATGGCCGAAGGAAAACTCAGACCCGTCGCAATCGTCGTCACTCCTCCCCAGCGATCGAGGCGGACAATAGTGCCCGCCCCCAACTGCGCGGGACTGGGAAAGCCTGGCATGGTCATGGATTCGAGAATGTAGAGCCCGCCACGTTCATCATAGGCGACGCCTTGCACATCGGTGAATCCGCTTGCGATACTGTGGTAGTCGCCATCCGGTTTCAACTTGTAAACGTCCTCAGTTCCTGGGACGATGGGAAATCCTCCCAGGGTACCGAAGACGAATTTGCCGTGATGGGAGACGATGGAGGTTGGGCCAATCCACACCGGGTGCTCAATTGATACGTCGACCACGCGTTCAATTCGTCCGTTCTCGGGATTGATCCGGTCGATCTCCTGATGATTTGGCTCGGCCGCATACAAGCGTCCCTCTAGGGCCACCATGCTGTACCATGTGCCGTCTGGCTCAAAGTCTTCCAGATCGGGATTAGCCACCGGGTGCGCCTTCTGAAACACGCTCAGGTCGGCAACGACATCCCAGTTTCCGTCCTTGCGGATGCGAAGCACTGCATTGTCGGTACCTGCCAGTCCGTGCGAACAACCTGCTCCGGCCAGCAGGGCGTAGAGGGTATCTCCAATAAATTCGACATCCGACACTCCGCTCACCAGGTTTCCCTGATCAGGGCTGGTCTGGCTGGAAGGCAGATTCTCGGCCACAGTGCTGCGGACACCGTGGCGGTTGAACTTCGAGATCCGCGCGGTGAAACCGCCGCTGTAAGGTCCCACAGGCGACGGCACTTGCTGGCACTCCCCAACTGTGGAAAGCGACCCTCCCGTGCCGCCCTCCGCCACATAAAGATCTCCGTCTGGACCAAACTTCAGTCCGCGAGGGTTGTTCAACCCGGTTGCAAAAACGAACACATTCTTTGACTGCGCCCACGATCCCTGCACGAGGCAAAATCCAATCCCCAGCAAGGCACAGAATTTTCCCACACGCCAATCTCTGCTCATGACATTTTCCTCTCGAAGGGCGAACCCCGTCTTGATTGCGCAGCACCGATCTGTCGCCCCCTCGGCGCAAATCCAAAAATTGCCGCTTGCGCCTCTTCGACAGCCGGTGAGCAGGCGGGACTATCCCCGATGTCGCCGCTTGTCCGCAATGCTCGCCACCTCGCCACTAGCTCATTTAGAGGTCGCCACGCAGACGCTTCTAAACCGAAGGCTTACGGCGCGGTCGGCTTGTCCACAGCAGAAACTCCGTCTGACTTTGGTGCGCTCTGGTAGCATGTTCCTCACCCAGGCGACGCCGCTCGCATTCCCTGGGCTCGGTGGAAAGAGATGGCGCAAGAACTTCCAGTAGCACATCTGATCCGGTTTGGCCCCTACACTGCCGATCTCCGTTCTAGAGAACTCTACAATTCCGGTATCAAGCTGAAGCTGCGCGATCAGTCGTTCCGGGTGCTAGTCATGCTTCTGGAACATCCGGGAGAAGTCGTGACCCGCGAGCAACTCCGCCAGAGGCTCTGGCCAGTCGATACTTTTGTAGATTTCGATCACGGGCTGAATGCGGCTGTCGAACGACTCCGTCGCTGCCTCAACGATTCAGCCTCGACTCCCGCATTCATCGAAACTCTGCCCCGCCGCGGCTACCGGTTCGTCGGCGGGCTTGATCCGGAACCGCTCCCCCAGATTCCGCAAGCCGAAAAAGAAGTCCCACTGGAAGTCCCGGCACCATACACCGAACCCGCTCCAACTTACCCTCGCCGCACCATCTTTCTAATTTCGGCACTTGCGCTACTAGTGATCCTTCTTTTCTTTTTCGCCGCGCGGAGGCGCTCCCGCAGTATGAGCACCCAGCCCCCGCATCAGACCATGCTGGCCGTCCTGCCCTTCGAGAACCTTAGCGGAGATCCCAACGAGGACTACTTCAGCGACGGACTCACCGAGGAGCTCATTACTCAACTCGGATCCTTAAGCCCCGATCAGTTGGGCGTCATCGCGCGCACCACCTCCATGGCCTACAAACGCACCTCCAAGAGCGCGCAACAGATCGCGGGAGAACTGGGCGTGGATTACATCCTCGAAAGCAGCATTCGCCGCGACGGCAACCAGATGCGCATCACCGTCCAGCTTATCCGCGCGCGCGGCCAGGTACATGTTTGGGCGCAAAGCTATGATCGCCAGATCAGGAACTCTATTGCTCTGCAGGAAGAAGTGGCCAAGGCGGTCGCGGAACAGATCAAGATAAAACTCAGTCCGGCTTACAGTGTTGGTCCATCCAGCCCGAGCTCTGTTGATCCGCAAGCCAACGAGGCCTACTTGCGTGGACTCTATTTCCAGAACCAATTTACGGTCCTTGGCTATGGCAAGGCGATCACCTATTTTCAGCAAGCTATCGATCTCGACCCCAACTTCGCCGAAGCTTATTCCGGCCTGGCGGAGTGCTATCACTTCCTGGTCGTCACCGATTCGCTGTCGACGGCGGACGGGGAATCCAAGGCCCTCGACGCCGCACGCAAAGCGGTAGCGTTGGGCGAAAACTTGGCCGAATCCCACAGCGCACTCGCGGGCGTCAAGATGGGTCTTTACGACTGGGCCGGGTCAGAGGTCGAGTACAAGCGTGCCAATGAATTGAACCCCAGCTATTCCATCGAGCACCGACTCTATGCCGCGCTGCTGGTAGCGCTCGGCCGGCATGACGAAGCCTGGGAACAGATTAATCAGGCCATGCGCACCGACCCGCTCTCGCTGCCCAATAATGCGGAAGTGGTGCGCACGCTCTATTATGCCCGCGACTACGATCATGCCATCGAGCAAGCTCGTCAAGGCCTGCAACTCGATCCCGATTATTATCGGATTCATTTTTGGCTGGCGCGCGTCTACGCTCAAAAAGGAATGCACCCCGAGGCCGTCGCCGAAGCCAAGAAAGTCTTGCAAGCCATGCCCGACAGCACTATAGGTCTAACCGAGCTTGCCTACAGCCTGGCCACAAACGGCCGCCAGTCCGACGCCCAAAAACTTCTGCAGCGCTTGCAGGAAAAATCCAAACGAACCTTCATTCCCGCCTACAACTTTGCCATCATTCACATCGCGCTCAACCAGAAAGATCAGGCCATGCAAGATCTGCAAAAAGCCTACGACGAAAAAGACTGGGCGTTACTAGTCCTGGCCGTAGAACCCCGCCTTGATCCTCTCCGCCCCGACCCTCGCTTTCAAGAGTTAATCCGCAAAGCAGGCTTTCATATCTAAAAACAGCCCCCGGTCGAACCGCCGGCAAACAGAAAGAGACACGGATTTCTTCCGTGCCTCGAGTTCAACTCCAAACTACAACGAATTAAAGAAGGTCAACAACTGCTGCTGCTCCCGCAAATTCAGCTCGCGAAAATATCGAGCAACGTCGTCCCCACAACTGACAAAGGGTAGGACGAACGGACCAACGTGTTAGTTCTACAGCACAGGGTGGCATCGTGTCGCCCTCCGTTCTTTCCCGCGATTGCGGACTTCAGAGTAGCGCTAAGCCGCGGCGGTAAACGACTCGACCACGCTCGGCGTCACACTCAAAGGTCTCGTCCCGTCTGGGTTTTCGAAGACGCTCACTTCCTGGGATATCCAGGTCACTGTGGGCAAAAGACCTGGAATGAAATCATTCGTGTTGGAGTTCTTCCTCGTAGCGCGTTTCGCGAATCAAGCCGTTTCACTGGCCCCGGTACCAATTCGCCAGCCACAGGCACTGAATTTGGTCTTCTGTAGTCTTAGTGTCTTAGTGGAAGTTTTCCACCAACATGATGTCAGATTCGAGACGATCGACCGCCGAGAACAGAAGTGTACCGTTATCCCGAGAAACTTTAATTGAACAACATACAAACGAGATCCCACGCAGCTCGGAAATATCCTCGGTACGCCGATCGGAGAAGCTGAAATATTTAATAGAGAGGTGAGAGGGGGGGCCATCAACCAACAAAATCCCGCTCTCAGCAGGAGTCCACGACAGGTCGTTTACGAACTTGGGCATTCCTTCTTCGCGGTGCTCATCGCCGCCATTGACCGAGACTGACCAGAGCTCATCCTGCTCGGTACCGGCCACATAGAAGACGCGTTTACCATCTGTCGATTCCTGTGGGAATGTACCATCCCTCGTGAGTCGGACTGCAACTCCGCCTTCAGCCGGAAGGATGTGTTGCAACTTTCAGGGTTGCTGGCTGGTGACGTGAAAGAATCGCGAAATGATAACCCGACCCGCGATCTTCAAATGGCGGCAGACCGAATCCAGCCTCATACTTTGTGCGGTCCGGTGGTATCTTCGCTATTCTCTGTCTCTGCGCGATGTTGAGGAGCTGCTGGAGGAGCGCGGTCTCAATGTCGATCACACAACGGTTTGGCGCTGGGTGCAGTACTACGGGTCTGAGTTGGAACAGCGATTGCGAAGGCATCTCAAGCCGACAAACAAGTCTTGGCGAGTGGACGAAACCTACGTTCGCGTGAAGGGGCGCTGGTGCTGCTTGTATCGGGCCATCGATTCCAAGGGCGCCACCATTGATTTCTTGCTGTCAGCGTTCCGTGACGCCGATGCTGCCAAGCGGCTGTTTCGCAAGGCGCTCGGCGACCGATCCCATCCCCAACCTCGAGTGATCAACACTGATCTGGCGCCGATATACGGCTCCGCGATCCCGGACAGTAAGAAGGAAGGGACGCTGCGCAAGCGCTGTCGGCACCGACCTGTGCAGTACTTGAACAACATTCTCGAACAGGATCATCGAGCCATCAAACGTCGAGTGAACGCCAAGCAGGGCTTCCGAGAATTCCAGGCGGCTCGGCGAACGATACAAGGTTACGAAGCGGTTCATATGATCCGGAAGGGGCAAGTTCGATGGGTGGCAGGAGACAACCTTCTTCACCAGATTCAGTTCATCGACAGCCTTTTCGATTTGGCAACCTGAGAACACACGACTGGCAGACGCTCGGCGACAAACCTGTCTGCATTTGAAAGTTGCAACACTACCTTACTGGCCTGAGCCATCGTTTTAGCCCCCGATTGTGCCACCCGGGTAAGCGCCGACTTTTGGGCTGACATTTACTGCGTCTGAAAGGAGGCAAGACATGAAACTTATCAGCACGATTTTGCTTTTGCTAGGATCTGCGGCAGCGCAAACCCAGCCATTCGCATTCAGCGAAGTATCGGCATATAAATGGCAGGGCAAGAATGTTGCCTCCAAAGAGATTCTTGCCTATGTCATCGAGTTTGAGTCCCCCATGTCACGATCGTTGCCCATGACTATTACTTCAAACCTGAGGCCATACCAGCCGGAACGATTGAAGCGTTCGACTTTGTAAAGGCGTCGGAACCAGGTCATGTCCTCTGGGTGCAGTTTGTGGATGGCACCGAATGGGGGGATCACAAGATCGGTCTCTCCGATGTATTACTGAAACGCCAGCCCATGCTACGGTCGGTATCAGAAATGGTCAGCGCGTACTCCCACGGCGGGAAAAAAGAATTCTCGGCCTATCTGGAGTCCAACAAAGACGTGGATGCCTTCGTCAAACACATCTGGATCATGCAACAGCAAACCGGAACCGACGGCGCACTAGGCCACCTGAAGATCCGACTGGATTCAGCCGCGAAGCACGACAAGATGTTGGTGGGGAAATAACAAGCATACGGGATGGCGGGCCAGGCGGGTTCTATAAAAGGGGATGTCAAGAGAGAACACGCTCCTGCGCCGAAGCAGCGGTACTTCTCTTGCATCCATTCCCTTTCGTCATGCCGAGTGCCAGTTCTGTGTCGATTTTCCATCTCCGCGCTACGACATCCTTCGCTAGCTGAAGCTGCACGAGCCTGACGGTGGTTCCGCTATGCGGGCCTAAAACCAACCCCCCGGCGGGGGCCAGGGGGAGGGGGGTGCACTTTCGCGGGCCTCTGTCTCCTAACCCGACAAACAGGGTAGGGGAGAAGGGAAAGACATGGTCCCAGAGACCCCCTCTCATCTGAAATCGTGTTGGATGGGGACTCAGATCAGATCATCTTTATTGTGCGTGAGGTCAACTCATCTCATCCCAACTCAACTCCAGATCGTCGTCCATTCATTGTCGTGCGCAGGGCGCGCGGGGGGCGCTGAGTGGAGATGTGGGGATTTTGAGTTGGGGCGGAGCGGGGCGTGGGCGCGTTGCTCCGTGCGGGGCAGGCAAGGTGAGTGCATGGGCGGGATTTTGAGAGGCCTGTTTTCAACACTTGCGCAGGTTCCGCAGCATGTTGTGATGAACTGATGAACTACTTTGCTACGATAGGTCTGCTCACCGCGGAGTTCCGAATGAGAGTCCATTGCCTATTAGCAGGTGCAGTTTTTCTGAGCCTTGCGTCACCGGCACAAGACTGGCAGGAGTGTAAACCGACAGGTGATTACTCATTCAACGATGTGAAGGCCGCGATCCACAGGGTTACAAGCTCGGGGATGTATTCAGGATGGGATGAGTTCTACATGGCGCTCAGCGCCACAACGATTAATGAAAACGGGAAGCATTGGCAGTATGCTGTGCCGAGGCGTGTGGTCCAGAGGTCTTCGACCTTACTGGTGCTTGAGAGCCCGAGGATGAGTTTGACCCGGGACGCGCTTTGGCACAACGGACTGTAGCCTCTTCGTGAGAGGAGAGCACGTGAGGGAGATTCACCCTATCAGCGCGTCCTGGATCACACGTCGATGGAGGTGTAGTCATGGACGTGTTGCATGCGAGATGTTGCGTGTCGAGCTGTACTTAAAAGCCGGACGAACTCCATTCGATGTAAGTTCCGTGTACTTAAAGACCGGAAAACGATTTCGAGTTGTACTTAAATACCGGACGGATTTGTACTTAAAAACCGGACAGAATTGTACTTAAAAACCGGACGCTGCGGAGCGCGCTGGCAAACCGGAGCTCTCCGAGAAGAAGGTTGAGAGTCTGAACTGGAGCTGTTTGGGCCATTCTGCGATGCGAGCTTGCACGAATCGGAGTTCACCGTCAGTCAATTGGCGACAGGATGGAGGGTTTTCGCACGCGATCTGCGTTGCTGAAGGGAAGAATGTCTGACCTTGGCGGCCGAGAAGAAACCGCGCGGCAGCTGCCATGATCATCAGACGGACTGAGTGATGGAGGGTAAAAAGCGCGGGCTGCTCGACACCTCGAGGTAGTGCGCAATTGCTACGGAACTCCTCGGGAGCGAATTGCTTGGCAGCCATTGGTCCTTGCCCCGACTCCCGGTGGGTGAGGAGTTGAATCAAGTCTCCCATCATTCGTATGAAACATTCGGCCGAGGTACTCCCGGCCCAAAAGTTGTCGGGGCTGCAGTCGCGGGTTGACGCCAGTATTGCGGACTCCAAGGAGACGACAGTCAGGAGACCCTTGCTGTGGGGTGCCTTGCCTGACCTTGCGGTTAATGGCGTGGCGCAGGGCGCTCCGCCGTCTCGGCCGGAATGGGAAATATGGCGTCAGGCGGGGTAAAAATGGTCGGCTCCGGCGGCCTCTTGCTGCCGCTTCATCGGCGCCATGGGATTTGCCTCCGGCATAGCCGAAACTTCCTCCGGTTTCGCCCTCGCCATCAGCGGCGCCGACTCTACCGAAGCGGTCCGCATCAGTGGCCAGCTCGATTATGTCTCTTCGCTCACCTCGTCGCCCACCACGTTGTTGTTCGGCGCCACCGGCCTTGTCCTCAGCGACGGAGACGTCGATGTCTCGCATCGTTTCGCCGTGGTGGGCGGCATTGCCGAAGACCTGGCCACATTTCGGGGCGACCCCTCCAAGCTCTATGCGGCCGTCCTTCCCGGAGTCGGGACGAAAGCCGAAAAAGGAGCCTCCCTGCTCCTCGTCAAAGATGTGGCGGCACTCCGATACACGGCCCGGGCCGAAAGCGTCGAGCAGATCGCATCCAAGCTGAATCGCGATTTCACCGTTGACGATCTCATGGCCATCGCCGCCTTCCGCGAAGAATTGGGCCGCATCGGCCGGCTCGACCTCGCCGGAGTGGCCGGTCACGCCGCAGCAGGGGCGGCCGGCAGCGACGGCGGCGTGGACTTCTCCAAATATGGCGGCGCTTTCCAACAGGAACTGAAGCTCCACGGCCCCAATACGTGGATCTACAGCTGGTATCTCGACAAGGCCTCCACGCAGAGTCTCAACTACAGCATCAAATACCAGTTGGAGACTCGGGATTTTGGAGAGCAGCTTGTCCCCATTCGTTCCGTCAAGCACATCTGGATCAGCCCTACGGAGGCAGTCCGATCGATCGGGAAATGAACTCAAAAGGAGCATACGATGTCACGATCCATTCGTCTCATCTACCGGAATCAGCAAGGCCGGCTCCGGAAAAACCACAACTGGGACGCCATAACGAAGCGCACCGCCGTGATCATCACGGCGGCGGAATGGAAGGCCGGGTCCGACCCGACTGACGCCACCGGCCGACCGATCCTCGGCGAGGCCAATATCTACGTGACCAACATTGGCCCCCACGACCCGGAAGGCGGCGCCGGCGGCGTCGAATTCTACCTGCACGTCGATTGGGGCAGTCCCCTCGACGTCCAGGTGACAATCACGGCCCTCGACCCCATCGAGAAGTTCCTGGTCGAGGGATAAGAAAGATGGACGGCTTGGGAACGCGGCCGTACTCCGCAAGGTCCGCCAGGAGCGGGTAGCGGCCACAATGCTGCCGATTGTTACTCTATCGTATTACACGCAATTTCCCCCCCCCGCGTTAATGGATCGACAGATCGTAACTTCCATTAGGAATCACGTGCGCCCGAAGGAGCGGGGAAACCCGGGCCAGGTCCTCGTCCTTAACCTGTCCGGATGTCGTGTTTCCTTAATGAATGCAGCGGCGGCATTTCCAGGGGGAATGTATCTTTAATTAGTGCAGGAATTGTTCCTTAATTATTTCAGTCCGCTGAAAAGACGGTGTTTCTTTGGATTTGCGGCCATGCCTCGACGCGCTGTCGGAGGTTGCTTCTGTCGGAAGAGCAAAGCCAAGTCAAAGCTTCTGTCATGCCATAGTACCGTCGAGCGGAGGCTAGGAGGAGCTGCTCGCGAATCGATCTACCCCCGGCGAGAGCGGCAGTGTGAGAAAGCAGCCCTAGCCTGTTTCGGGCCTCGAAATCTCCCGGCCACGGGCGCAATTGAGGCGGGTAGTATAGCCGCGGGCAATGCGAAAGACGGTACGATGAAGGTGATGAACAAACAGTCGCCCGTATCCTACCGTCTTCCTGGTGAGTAACCAAAACAAGTCTTCGACCATCTGCAAGAAATATCTTGGTCCAATCGGTGCGCCTGGGAAACGTAGACTTCTCTGGTTTTTGAGTGCATCCCCAAACGCTGTTTCGAACTCGAGACAGTTGGTACATGGCTCCTCTTGGCCCCTCAAATTGACAGTTCAAGGCGGCGATGGCTTGCGCGCGTTCAAGGGACGAAGAAACATCCTGCTTGGTACACTTCTCAAGAGCTTTCCTGCCATCGGTCAACATCTCTGACACAAGGCCAACAGATGACCAATCTCCCGATCCGGCGGTGTCCTTAATCTTTACCTCATACGCTGCAATGCAACCGCATGCCAGGTCGAGCCTTATTGACAATAATCAGTCTGGAGACTCGAACCTCAGCGGTTGCGACTCACCTACAAGCCGCACCAACTCTGAGAATCGTGTGTCGCTGATCAGCGGACGAAATTCAAGATCGCGCTCAAGCCATCCAGCATCGCGCCATCCGGCCTGTACGGCTCTGACTAACATATTTAGAGCGTCGTCATGGTTTTCGGAACGCATGTAGGCAACTGCGACCGCATGATACAGTTCCGGCAGACTGGCATCTGCGCCTGCACTTTGTACATCCGCGCACTTCTCAAGGCTCTCTACAGCCTGAGACAGGTTTTTCTCCGCGTGCTCACTGTCTCCTTGCGCAGCGTAAGCTGCGGCCAGACCTGCCAGAGCGCGAGCACTCGCCCGGTCCCGAGTAATGATTCTCGGGTATTCTTGAACGATGTGCCAAGCTTTCCGGTAATCGGTCAATGCTGCGGACACTCTGTCCCGGCGCAAATTGGTGTCGCCCAGACCGCACGCACTCGCGACCCGCATTCCATCTCGATACATGTGATCCGACGTCGACAACAGGTCCATCTCCCGCTTGAACCACGTCTCTGCTTCCTGAAGGTTTCCGCGACGAAGCGACACATTCCCAAGAATGGTCTCGGCCCCGATGAACCTGGTCGCGCTCGTATCGTCCACAGCGAAATCGAGCAGACGTTGGGCAAACTTTTCGGTCCGCTCGTAGTTGCCATTGAGTAGAGCAACCCGGGCGAGCACAAACCAAGTCGCCTGCCAGCGAGTATCAACGCGGCTGGCCTCCAGCAGGTGAGTGACTGCCCTCTGGTACGCGCCGGGATCCGCTTCACATGAGGCAAAATATGCCAAACCGAGAAAGTAGTGGGCGTGCACGAGGTCGGGCAGAAGTTCAATGGCGCGTTGTCCCGCATCAAAAGCCTCTCTCCACTTCCCGCCCCGCATGTAAACATAACAAAGCCATGGATAAGGGTCAGCTAATTCGGGATCGAGTTCGCGAGCCCGCTCCAGATGGCCTCGCGCATGGACTAAGTCGCCCGGGTCGTTCCGGTGTATGAATCGCATCGCGTACGTGGCCCCTAGTCCCGAATGAGCCATCGCGTATCTGGGATCGAAAGATAATGCCTGTTCGAATCTATGGCGCGCTTCTTCGAGCGAAGTTCTTCCCATCTCCTGGAGTTTCTTGCGGCCTTCCGCATAATGTTCGTAGGCATTCAGCTGCAATGTCTCGGGTGTTACAATCCGTGCCAGCGTGGAGCTCTCAACGTTTACCTCTAATGCAGACACAAGCTCATTGACGACACGGTCTTGTAACTCGAATATCTCCTCCCAAAGGCCATCGACCTTGCCGGTGTGAGCAACTTCGCCAGCAGTCACATCGAACAAGCGGAAAGTGATGCGAAGACGTTCCGCCGCACGCTGATAGCTTCCAGCAACCACCCACTTGGCACCAAGTCTTCGGCCAAGATCCACCAGATCCGCCTCCGCAGCGGAATTTTGCATCGGCTGTGATGCCGCTCGCATTCGTTCGCGACTAACGACCTGGATAGCCTTTATTCTTTTCAAATCGGCGGTCAACGTCTCAACGATTCCGGTGCCAAGCCAGTCGACATTAACTTCTCCCCCGATGTCTCGAAATTCTGCAATTGCCACCACTGGAGCCGAGGGCCGAGCTACAGCCAAGGGTTCAGCGCTGGCCGTCGTTAATCGCCGCAGCGCGTCCAATAGTTCTTTCGCCGTTGCAAAGCGATCTTCACGACGCAATGCCATCGCCCGTTCGATGGTCTGGCTCAAAGCAACTGGGACGCCGGAATTGCGCTGAATAACTGGAAGCGCCCTTCCCAGCAAGATTGCCACCGCCAAGGACGATGAAGGCAGACCACAAAACGGCAACTGCCCGCAAGCCATTTCATAAAGCATCACTCCGAAACTGTAAATGTCACTGCGGAAGTCCGCAGGCTGTCCATTCAGCACTTCAGGTGGGGCATACGGGAGTGTTCCCAAGAACGATCCCGCGCGCGTTAGCAGATCTTCTGTAGAAGTCTTCCCGTCAGTATCTTGAAAGCGAGCCAGGCCGAAATCCAGTAACTTGAGTCCGCCCTCACTTGGAAGGATCACGTTTGAGGGCTTGAGATCGCGGTGCAGAACTCCGTGACGATGCGCATGGTCTAGAGCGGTGGCGAGAGCCAGCCCGTATTCGAGTAAACGTTGCAGTGGCATAGGTCCCGCAGCAAGGTCCTCCGTCAGGGTGCGGCCTGGAATGTATTCCATTGCCAAGAAACGCTGGCGGTCGACCTCTCCAACCTCATATAGCACCGCGATGTTTGGGTGATTAAGGGATGCGACGGCGCGGGCTTCGCGCAGGAATCGGCTCTTGGCGGCTTCGTCATGGAGCATCCAAGGGTGAAGTAGCTTAATAGCGACTCGACGCCCCAGGACCTCATCTCTGGCCAGGTAGACAATCCCCATTCCGCCGGAACCGAGCTTAGCCAGAATCTGAAAATGCCCGAAAGAGGCGCCGATCAATGACGCCGCGGGGACAGACGGAAGTATCGTGCTCTCAGTTTGCGGCGAATGGGGCAACACATCGCCTGTAACATCTCCCGCCAGCTCGACCACCGGAGACTCGATGAATTGTTCGGCCTCTCGCTCGTGCGCCAGCAGCGACTCGATTTCGTTTCGAAGCATTTTGTCATCGCCGCAGACCTCCCGCAAAAAGGCAGTGCGCTGGCTTTCATCCTTCTCCAGCGCGGCGTGATAGAGTTCCTCGACTTGTCTCCAGCGGTCAGGCTCCATGCTTTGTGCTGACTGCCTTTCTCGCAAGTTCACGCAATAGCCAAACCTTAGCGAGCTTCCAGTCACGCATCACCGTCTCGGGCGAGACTTCCAGAACTTGAGCAGTCTCCTGAACACTTAGACCGCCAAAAAATCGAAGTTCCACGACTCTGCTCTTCCGTTCGTCGAAGGTAGCCAGCGACTTCAGTGCATCGTCGAGGGCGAGAATGTCAGTGCGCGGACCCAGCCCGACGACAATGGTTTCGTCGTAAACGACATGTTGAACGTTCCCTCCCCTCTTTTTATAGAGTCGGGCACGGGCGAGATCTATTAGCGTGTTCCTCATCAATCTCGCACACATCGCCAAAAAGTGAGTACGGTTCTGCCAGTCGACGTCGCGAATATTCAATAGCCGCAGGTAGACTTCGTGAATCAGCGCGGTAGTCTGGAGAGTATGGTCATGCCGCTCCGCCGACATGTGGTAGTGCGCGACCTGGTGAAGTTCGTCGTAGACAAGCGGAATCAATTCTTGCAGCGCAGCCTGGTCGCCCTCGCTCCATGCTTTCAGAAGGCGGGTCACTTCGTGTGATAATGGAACGTCCATACAAGCCGTATCTTAGGAACGCAGTAGTAGTTTAGTCCTTTTTGCAAGATCCCATTGCCGCCCCCGCATCCCCCCAAGGTGTCGCTATGCTCTTAAGCCTGCAAGGGTTAGCGGTTTGACCAACTTGTTGAATATCTGTTCCTGTCGTAGGTCAAAAATTTAAACAGAAGATTGCAGTTTTTCCGAGGTTTTCTCGCTTTAGGTGACAGGAGAGCCAGTTGAACAGGAGACGCTGGCCCCGGGTTAGCGCTCCTGTCGAAGCATCCTAGAAATGTTTACGAAAAGGAGACCCAAATGAAAACGACGATGCGGCACTTGGTTGTAGTGCACTCTACCCAGATGGTTGTTGCAGTGGCTCTACTTCTTAGCTGTTTTACCAGCTTGGCACGTGCTGAGACATGCACCAACCAGAGCTTGCACGGCACTTACGTCCTCACGCTGAGCGGCTTCAGAACGTTTTTAACACCTCCCCAGGCAATAGGAGCTTTCTCTCCAATAGCCGTCGGCGGCACGTTTCGTTTTGACGGTAACGGCAGCGTGTCGAGATTTCTCTTGGTCAGCTTTGGTGGGCAAGTCTTCCCGGTGTCTGACGCTGGTAGCTATGCGATGAATGGGGATTGCAGCGGATCAACCTCTTTTCCGGATATTCCTGAAACTCACAGCCTCTATGTCGTGGACCCAGAGACAGTCGCCATTGTGACTTCTACAACGGGTGCTTCAGGGGCCACCACTCTGACCAAACAGCATGTCGCTGACGAATGTACTAATCGCACCCTTCGGGGCGCATACGTAATCATCGGCAACGGTCTTGCCACTTTCCGGACTCCTCCCCAGACCACCGACGCCTTTTCACTAGTCTCGGTTGCCGGTACGTTCACCTTTGATGGAGAAGGAACCGTTTCGAGAGCTGTCTCGCTAAGCTTCGCCGGATTGATTTCTCCGTACGACGATACAGGCAGCTATCACGTCAATTCCGACTGCACGGCTTCAGCCTCCTTCCCCAGCGACACCGAGACGTTCTATCTAGTTTTCGTAAACCCAAGAACCATTGCTGTTACCGTCTCGAAAACAGGTGTTGCGGGTACGGGTGCTTTGCTCAAACAACAACTCGACTGGCCGGAGGTGAATCGCTGATTGTTCCGGCTAGTCAAGGAATTGGGACCTGAGAGTCAACCGGGAGGTGATTATGGACAGTCAGAATCTGGATCCGGTTGTTCATGACACTGCGATTCGGCGAACCCCGGCAGCCGAGGGCACCTGAGTACTGCGTGCAGGGACGGTTGCTTCTATAGCCCACACAAAGATACCGGCTTCGGGACCAGCAGCAGGTTCAACGCCATGGCGGGCGCTTCGATTGCGTCGCATCCTTCTTGGTGTGTCGTTTTCCGTTAATGAGCGAGACTTAGCGGAGCAGCTTAGAAAGCGCCCCTCTGCAGTCGCCATGGCGTTGCACCTGCTGCTAAATGAGCGCAAAGTCCAAAGGGCTTCCCTGAGAGGGTACTGGAAATTAAACGTGTGAGTGCGGGATATTAGCCCGGGAAATATCGGGAAACTCTGTAAAAGGTAATGGTGGCAATGAGAACTGCCATCGCAAGAACTGTTGTGAGTCCGAGTTGAATGCTTTGGTGGTTTGGCCCTTTGCTGAACAAATTCATATCTACTCCTACGGACATAAACGAAAGCGTCCCGACTCTGGTTAGATAAATGGGGCGCTTTGGTTTGATCGACCCTCCCCCGAAAGCTGCTCACCACCTGACGGGTCGCGAATTCTGTTTCAGGCAAGTGGCTTCGCCACGACGAACAGTTTCTTTGTTGTGGGCCTGGATGGGGAGCCGCCGCAACCGGTGCTGGGGGAATTCTTTGCCGGACACGAACTCAACGTGGCTGTCGTTTTCCGTTAATGCGTAGACTTTGGCATTTTCATTCCGCATTTACCGTGAATGTGTAGACCGCTTTTGCCAGTAATTAGTGGACTGCAAGCCAGCCAAGAGGTTGAGGGCAAGAGACTGGAATGCAGAGTGCCAAACGCCGATCTTTTGCCGGAGTTCCTGTTGGTCCTCCTGAGTCAGGAGGCGGTCCAGGGTTCCGATGCCCGGCATGAGTAGGCGACGTGGATCATGCAAGATCTTTCGACCTACTCCAAAGTCCAACAGTAGCGCCAGCGTGGCCAGAACACTTCTGCGATCGTGGATCCGAAGATCGCCGAGCCATGGTTTGGCTTTGGGCGGGCGCTCCCATCGGTGGTGAGGGCGGAAGTGGGAGCCTTCAAGACAGTGCTGAATGTACGAATCGTTCCCGACAGCCCTGGTCAACAACCAAAGAAGGTCGCAAATAACTCGCAGAATGTCCGGCGCAGATTGCCCGCCAAACCATGTTCCATCAGTAGTGTGGCCCCGAATGACAGCCAACAGGGATTGTTCGAAGGACGCTAGACATCGACGGACCTGTTCGGGCCTGTCTCGATGTTCCCGCGGTTCCTGCGCCAATGGCTTTCTGCTCCAAGCACAGGCAAGAAAGAATTTCGTTCTTGAGCGCCAGTGGCGAGGTTGAACCTGACGATTGCAGCACCGGCATGTTTCGCGTAGGAAAGTCAGATGACGAGGACAGATGGTCTGGGGAGCCAGCAGCCAGTGAAGCCGCAAGAATTCAACGCCAGTAGTGGTGGCATCCTCCAGCAGACAAGCCTCGCAATAGTTCGTCGTCAATTGGAAACGGAACTCGTAGTGCGGAAACATCCAACTGGGCTCGGTCTGCCAAATCGTGAGCCATTGCAAACGTTCTTCAGTTGTCCAAGAGCCGACGGTGTGCCGAAACAAGAAGTCAGGAGTCGTTCGAGTGAGATTGGCCAGGCATTGAAGGGTGCTGGAGTCAACGTCAAGCATCAAGCTGTGCAGATGTGACAGCGAAGGCTGAAGAAGTTGATCCAACGACATTCGATATACGGCCGCCACGCGGCTCAGCCAGGAATGCAGGGTTTCTTCCGTCAGCGGCCGCAACACTAAAGGCAACGGCTTCATGGAGCGCTTTGGCTGGGTTCGAGAGGTGCTTCCATGGAAATCAGAGGTGCCAGAGAAGGAAGAGTTCGCAGGCTTTGCCGGTCAATACGCTCGCGACCAGATTGAATTGCTTCGATCGCAAGTTCCTTCAGAATGTCCACAATGCGGACCAGGACGCCGTCCGTCTGTTTGAGGATGGACCTTCTCAGAGGCGTGAACAGCAGGTCGGACTTCTTCTGCAACGGTAGAACCGCGCCGAAACTTACCAGGAAGCGATGAAAACTGGCGTCATCATTCCATACGGGCAATTCAATGGCCCGAAATCGGTCGGCCAACTGCCGGTCGGTTGCCAGTGCTCGTTTCGCATCAGCGGTTCCCGCGCAGATCAGGGTAAGCTTCAGATCGTTGGCCAGAAAGCGAATCGCATTCAGCAAGATCCGTTGCTGGCGATAGCTTCCCCCCAACAAGGCGTGCAGTTCGTCGATGATCAACATTCGAGCGTCGACGAATGTCATCAAATCGCGAGCCGTGCGGCGCATCTGAGAGACAGTGTGACCGTAGTGAATTCTTGGCGGAAGATCACGTGTCTCCCAAAAGTCAGAGGTGTGAAAATGCGACCGGCCCTGCGGCGTGCGGACACGCCGGGACAGAACCCCGCCTCACAGTTTGCAGACGATAGTGACGAGGTTAGCTTCCCCGAAGAAAGAGAACGCGGAGAATTAGGAAGCGTCCAACGCGCGTTTCTGAATGATCGTCAGAGACACGCGTTGCATATTCGTGCTAAGCCCCCACATTGCCTTGCACTCGAACCGGTCAACTCTCTGGCTGCGGGTTGGGCTTCTGCTGAACAGCCAACGCGTTAAACATTAAGTAAGCTTTGTGCGCCAACTTAGCAGATTGTTAAGACATGTCAAGCCAAATGATGGTTTCGTTACGAAATCCGAAAATATTTTGTGCAAGGAAAGGGTCGGCGCCGAGGTTCATTCGGCAAAGTTCCTTCGTGCACTGGCAATGCTGCTTGCCCGGTTGGCCGCGGGATATTGCGTTTTGCGAAGCCTGAAATCAAGCGCAAAGCCGGCGTCGACAGATTGGCAGCTGCGCTTCAGTCGTTTGTGCACGATTCACGGCATCCGCCGTCAGCCGCAACTGCTCGTTTCGGGCCAGGTCAGTGGGCCGATGTCGCTTGGCTTCTTCCGGCCGACGATCGTGATTCCGCGCACGCTTCTCGAGACACTTTCACACTCCGAACTGGAGCAGATTGTCCTGCACGAACTCGCCCACCTGCATCGCCGCGACGACTGGAGCAACCTGGCGCAAAAATTGATTGAAGTCGTGCTCCCGATTCAACCTGCCGTTTATTGGCTTGGCTACCAGATGTCGCTTGCGCGGGAGATGGCGTGCGACGATTGGGTCATCGCCGCAACCGGGGCGCCACGGCCCTACGCCGCCGCCCTAACGAAAGTTGCCGAGCTTTCCCAATGGCAGCGCGCTGGTGTTCTTGCCGCCGGAGCAGCCGGGAACCGTTCGCAGCTCTTCTTCCGCGTCCGTCAGGTGCTCGATCGTACGCAGAACGCAGCTCCCAAGCTTACCGTCGTGCCGCTGGCCTCAGCCTTGGCCGTCGTCGTGGGGCTCACCTGCCTGAGCGCCCGAGCGCCGCAGTTGATTGTTTTCGCCCAAAGCGTCGCACCCGCCAGCAAGCCGGCGAAACCAATTGCACCGGGAGCGCCATTAGCCCCGCAATCGCCACAGGCTCCCATGACGATGACGGTGGCGGCTTTGGCTCCTCGCGCCCCATTTGTCCCCGCGGCTCCGCCATCCGCGATTGCTGCTCTTGCACCGTCCGCACCACTCGCACCGCAGGCGGACCTCTCGCCCATGTCACCGCCGTCTCCGCTGTCGCCACCGTCTCCGACGAGCCCGCTCTCTCCCATGTCGCCGCCCGCCCCGATGGCGCCCCGCAGCGTCGCAGCAGAGTGGTGACTCTCATGTCCACATCACCACGCGCAATGGGTGGACGTCCGTCAGCATAGCGGTTGACGGCACGGTCGAATTCACCGATGACGACACCGATGTCAAATCTCTCTCTCCCAACGGACGTTTCCGACTAGAAGATGGCGGCTTGCTCTCTAAACGTGTCTATGAAGTGAAGGCGGATTCGGCGGGCAGTCTCACCCGGACCTACTCGGTGGGTTGGAGCACCAAGCCCCTGGACGACGAGGGCCGCGCCTGGCCGGCCCGCGCGCTCCCGCAGGTGATCCGCGACAGCGGCATCGGAGCCGGACCTCGCGTCGCCCGGATCTTACGACAAGGCGGTCCGCCAGCAGTACTGACCGAAATTGGACGCATCCACAGCGACGGATCGAAGCGAGTCTATCTGGAGCAGCTACTCTCGCAAGCCTCTCTGAAACCCTCCGACCTCAAAGACGCTGCGAGGCTGATTCGAGGCATCTTCGGATGGCGACAAGGCGCAAGTCATTATCACCGTCGATGCGAATTACTTCGCCACCGACCTGCGCTCCTACCTTTTTGACGCTGCCGAAAGCATCAATTCCGACGGCGACAAACGCAGGGTTCTCTCCGACATCGTCAAGAAAGACGGCGGAAGTTTAGAAACGCTCGCGAGCGCCGCAAGAGCCGCGAGGCATATCTCGTCGGATGGCGAAAAGGCGGAAGTGCTCATCGAGATGGTGACTCCTTATCGCCCGACAGGCGGCGTGGACATGGCTTATTTTGAGGCGGCCAATTCCATTTCCTCCGACGGAGACCATGCGCGCGTTTTCTCGAAAATGCTCTTTTCGCACGGCGACGACCACAACACTTTGACTCGCACTCTGCTCTCCGCCCAGCGGATCTCCTCCGATGGAGATAAAGCTCGCGTTCTCAAAGAGGCCGTTGCTTCTTACAACGAAGACGCGTCTGTCCGTAAAGCGTTCTTCGAAGCCGCGAATTCGATTTCGAGCGACGGCGATCATCAGCAGGTGCTCGTCTCTCTCGCACAGAAACAAGGAATCGGAGCTGACACTCTCGCCGGCATCGCCAATTCCGCGCAGAGAATTTCTTCGGCTGGCGATAAGGCTCGCGTCCTGATCGAACTTGTCGATACAAACGTCGAGCCGGCCCGCGACGCTTTCTTTGCCGCTGCCAATAGCATCAATTCCGATGGCGACCGGAGTCGGGTTCTGATGGTTGTGCTCGACAAGCCCGGGATTTCGAGTTCGCTGGCCGTTGGGCAATCCAATCGGCCACCGGCATTTCTTCCGACGGCGACAAAGCCCGCGTGCTTCTCGACGCTGCCGAACGTTATTCGAGCGATCCGACAGTCAACGCCGCTCTGCGCAAAGCCGTCGAGAGCCTGCACTCGGATGGCGACTTTCGAACCGTGATGTCCCGCATCGGACGTCACGAAGCCAGTCTGTAAGCGGCGAGGGAGCATACGAGCCGGGAAAGTGCCTTATTCCTGGCACGATTAGGAGTCGGCGCCAACGAACCCCTAGCGGATAAATGATGGCCACAAGTGTTAGGCAAACGACGATCATCGAAGCCGCGGCCCGGCCGGTACCGCCGTTGGGGTTAGAACGACTGCGAGAATCTCGTCTCCAGAAACAGCACCTTCCAGTCTTGTGGAGACAGTAGGTGGGAATTGCCCTCCCCGTATCTTGCCTGTGCGGTCGGGGTGCCCAGAATTCAGGCCATATCTTTTTGTCACGTGGGTTGTCTTCATGTTGCAACAGGAATAAGAAGGGATCATAACCGTCCCGCCGCCGATGGTATAACCGAGCAACGCGCAACACTTTGTAGGTTTGCCACGTGTCAAGCGGTTCTTTGCTTTCGTTAGCGAATTGAAAGTCCACGTAGTAGCGGACTGGTTCCCCACAGTGACAACGGAGCAAGGAATCACCAGAGGAGAGCGCAATCGCAGCTTGATGTAGCCGAGCCGTGATGCGGTGACCATGATCGCATTGACGAGGCCGCCCATTACGAATTCGTGTGCAAATCGGCTGGCATCCCTGTTCACTACTGCGCCGGTGAGATAACGTTTACAATCCAATAAAATAACGATTTTTTGATTGACAACCCTCGCCGTTTGGAGGTAAGAAGATGAGTCGGTACTAGTTTCGTACTACGACGTACGCTAACCGCGATGTTTAATAGGGAAGGTTTCGCGGAACTCTTGCGATTTGCCCACTGCACCCTTGAGGCTTCTGCGCCGCTTGCCCATTGGAGGCACTTCTGATGACTTCCTCAAATGCTGGATTCTCGACTAGAGCGGGCCGCGTTGCCTGGCTCTTAGCTGCCACCTTATTGTTCTCAATCATATTCGTTCTGGTGCCGGCGTCGTCGGCCCAATCCATTTTCGCCAACCTGTCGGGCACCGTCACCGACACTAGCGGTGCCGTCGTCTCAGGCGCGAAAGTGACGATCCTAAACGCTAATACCAAAGTGGCTCGGCAACTGACCACGAACAGTGCCGGATATTTCTCTGCCACCCAGCTCCCTACCGGTACTTACAACGTAATCACCGAAGCCAAAGGGTTCGAAAAATATCAGGCTACCGGAATCGTTTTGAACAGTTCTGATGACAAATCGTTAAGCATCAGCCTGAAGGTGGGAGCCGAAACTGAAACGATCGAGGTAAGCGCCACAGCTGGCGAGGTCGCGATTACCGACAGTGGAGAGAAGTCCGATCTGATTTCGGCCAAGGATTTGAATGATCTGTCGCTGGTTGGCCGCAATGCGACTGAGTATCTGAAAATCCTGCCTGGCGCAGCTCTGAGTGCTAACGGCGGCGTCAACAAGTTGGCGTACAGCGGCGAAGTGGTCGGCATCAACGGTTTTGCCGTGAACAATCAAGCTGGCGGATTATCCGGAGTGAGCGTAAACGGTCAAAGTGGACAGGGAATTGCTATCACTCAGGACGGGCAAAATGTCTTCGACCCCGGTGCGGCTGGCGCGGCGACCCCGGTCAATCCCAACCCTGACATGATTTCGGAAGTCAAGGTGCTGACCTCGAATTTCTCAGCCGAGAACATGAAAGGCCCGATCGTGGTTAATACGGTTACTCGGGCTGGCGGTAATTCCTTCCATGGTGATGCTCACTTTTACGCGCGCAACTCCGCCATGAATGCCGAGGATGCCTTTAATAAAGGCATCGAGTCCGATCCCAGCAATGGCTTCACGCCGGGGCAATTGAAAGGACCGAGCGCTTATTACTATCCTGGCTTCGCCATAGGTGGGCCGGTACTGATTCCGGGAACGGGGATCAATAAGTCTCGGAAGAAGCTGTTCTTTTTCGATTCTTACGAGAACTATCATCAGAAGATTGATGGGGGGATCAATCGTGCATTTGTCCCGACTGCTGCAATGCTGAATGGCGACTTCAGCGCCCTAAGCCAAAGCGCGTATAAGTCAGTCGGGCGCTTTGCTATGAATACCGTCCCGGTTCAACCGGCGACGGGAAAGTATTTCGGATTCGATGATCGGGCTGCGAATGGCTGTTCAATCTCTGGGGGCATTCTCTCTTCTCAATGTATTGACCCGAATGCTCTGCTCCTGATGAAGGATTACATCCCGGCGCCCACCAGCGCGGCTCCCGACGCGAACGGCTATAACTACGTTTCGGTAGTCACCGAACAACAGAACTCCTGGCAGAACGTTGTCCGAGGCGACCTGAACATCACCGATAACACCAAGCTGTATGTAAGCTGGAGTCGCCAGCGCGAAACCGCGAACATGCCCTTGGGCTTATGGAATAACCCTGGGGACTGGGTCGTGCCCGCTCCCAGCGCTACTATTGGCGCTAACGGATCTGATTTTACGGCCGTCAACTTCGTGCACGTGTTTTCGCCGACGTTGACCACCGAGGCGCGCTTCGGTTACACCAAGGTTAACTTCCCGAGTACTCCAGCCAGTCCGAGCAAGATCTTGCGCACGGACATGAATCTCCCGCTTAAGGGAGTGTTCAACAACCCCGACGCGCCGGCGATTCTCAGCTGGAGTCAAAGCATTCCCAGCCTCGGCGATATTGGCCATGACTATCACCCGACGATGATTGCTTTGAAGGGGATTCCCAGCGCCGCTGCTGACGTCACCAAGGTCTGGAACACCCACACCATGAAGTACGGCTTCTTCTATGAGCATACCTACAACAAGCAGGACAACTGGGGCCAGTTCATGGGGGAATTCACGTATGACCCATGGAATCAAATCAGCGGCAATAACTACGCCGACATGCTGATGGGAATCGGCAATGACGGCTACTTCGAGCAGGCTCTGCCTCCGCCGACCAACCTGGCCCAGAACATTTCGGCATTTTACGCCCAGGATCACTGGAGATTGACGCGCCGCATCAGCGTCGACTACGGAATGCGTTTCGAGCATTACGCCAAGCCGTACGCGAATAATCCGTGGGGCATCGCAGTGTTTAACCCGGCCGCGTACAGCGCCGGCACGCAGGATTCCGGCATCGCGTGGCACGGGATTGACAACAGCATACCTCTCTCGGGCACGACCAGTCGCCTGTTCTTCTTCTCGCCACGGGTGGGAGCAGCCATTGACGTGTTCGGGACGGGTAAGACAGTCATCCGGGGTGGCTGGGGCAAGTTCCGCGCCTATGACTCCGTCCAGAGCAATTCTTATACTGGGCCGGCACAAACAGCGCAGGGGTCCGCGGGATGGTCGTGCGGATTCAACGTCCAGAATTGCGCTACCTGGGAGATGCTTGACACGCACGCCTCCACCAATTGCACCGCGACCGCGGTGGGAACTGCTCCCGCGAACTGCGCACCAGCTGTCGTATTTGGACAAAAAGCAAATTTCACGGGCTCCAGTTTCAGCACGATGAATCCCAGGAACGACGAGCAGCCGCTTGTCACTAGTTACAGTTTGACCATTAACCAGCAACTGCCTAGTAGGTTTAGGCTTGAGCTCTCCTACGTCGGTAACCATACCGACTTCATGCAGGGGACGGTCAACGTCAATCCCGTGCCCCTGGGCACTCTAAACGCTCCGGGATTCACCTGTAAGCAAGGATCCGGACCGTCAGACGGATTCTGTCAGCAGGCCTATCGTCCGTTCTCGAATTATCAAAACATCACGCAAAGCGTTACTGCCGGAAAGGCGCAGTATGACGCGTTGCAAACCAGCTTGACCCGCAGCGTAGGCTTGCTGACGTTGCAGGCAAATTACACGTGGGCCAAAGCTATTGGCGATGGCATTGCAGTTAACAATGGCGGTCTGAGTGGCGCTCTACCAGATTGGGGTGTGCGCGAATACTGGTCCGTTTTGCCGCTGGATCGGGCACACGTGTTCAGCGCGGCTTACGTTCTTAATTTGCCGAAGTTTCATGGCGGCAACTCACTCCTGCGCGGTGTTGCCAATGGCTGGCAGATTTCAGGCATCACGCAAGTCGAGAGTGGCGGACAGGTGACCGCCGCTGGCGGCGGTGCTGGCGGCAATTCAGGAGCGACTAGCCTCAATTTTGGCTTGACAGGAACTGCCGGATCAGTCGCATTATTGGGTACACCTGATGTCAACCTTTACACAAACATCACCTGCAATCCAACCCAAGGCTTGAACAAGAATCAATTCGTTAATCCGAATTGCTTCTCTTTGCCGGGCCCAGGACAAATCGGCGATGGCCGCATTCCTTACATGGCCGGTCCCATGTTCTGGAACAGCGATCTGACATTGTTGAAGAGCATCAAAATCACGGAGCATCAGGATATTGAATTCCGGATTGCTGCCTTCAATTTCCTGAACCATGACTTGTTGTCATTTAACAACGGTGACAACAACCTGAAAATGGCCTTCTCCAATGGCGTTTTGACCAACGCCACGGATACGGCGCATGCGTGTCCGGGAATAAACTGCCAGGCATTCGGTTATGCCAATTACCACTATGGCCACCGCATCCTGGAAATGGGCGTCAAATACTCGTTCTAAGTCCGCTACGATGGGGGTGGCTCTCGCGAGCCACCCCCATGTATTCTTGCTTCATGCAGCCGGTGTTCTCGCTCCTGGTTTTGTTCCTCATTCTGAACCCGGCCCTTTCGGCAGTTCCGTCAAAAAGCTTTGAGCAGCTTTCTAAAGAGGCGGACGCCGCTCGCCAAGCGGAACGCCTGAATGACGCCATCACTCTGTATCGAGCAGGTGTACAGCTGCGGCCCGGCTGGGGCGAAGGTTGGTGGGCTCTGGGGAGTTTGCTGTACGATCAGGATCGCTTTCCGGAAGCGGAGACCGCGTTCCGCCGCTTTGTATCGGTCACTCCTGCTCCGGGACCGGGGTATGCCTTCCTGGGGCTTTGCGAATATGAGACGCAAGAATACGACCGCGCTCTGCGGCAGTTTCGGCTCTGGGCGCGAAATGGATGGAGCGGATCGACGCAACTGATCGACGTCTCGGTTTTCCATTTCGCCCTGCTTTTGACGCGGGAAGGCCGATTTGTCGAGGCACTGTATCTTTTGTCCACGGAGGCCTCAAAGGTAGACAATACTTCCGCGATATCTGAGGCAATGGGGCTAGCATCTCTGCGTATGCGGAGCCTCCCCAAGGATTACCCGCCGGAACGGCGCGAATTGGTCTGGTTGGCGGGACAGGCTGCTTTTTATGCGGCGGACGCGCAGCATGATTTTGCACGCGCTGATGAATATGCAGCCCGCATGGAGTCGCGGTACAACGAGACTGCGGATGTGCACTATTTCCGCGGCACGCTCTTTACCTTCGAAAACAAGAGTAACGAGGCAGAGCGCGAATTTCGCGAGGAACTTCGCGTTTCTCCCACGCACGTTCCGGCGATGCTCGGACTCGTCAAGATCGACCTCGACGGTAATCATTTGACTGAGGCTGCTTCGCTCGCCAGGGGCGCGACCGAGATTGAGCCGAACAACCCCGAGGCCCATCATCTCTGGGGCCGGGTTCTGATGGCGACTGGTAAGTTCCAGGAGAGCGCGCAGGAGTTGCGACGCGCTAAACAACTGGCTCCTGACGGGGCTATGATTCGCAGCCACCTGGCTATGGTGTACAGCAGGCTAGGTCGAACGCAGGAAGCGAAAGCGGAGGCGGATGCCTTCCTCACCTTGAAAGCAAAGCAAGGCGTACTCGCTCCGCCAGAAGACAAGACTCGGCATGATGTGAAGCCTTCGGGAGAGGCGAAATGATCGCGGTTGGCTTTTTAGCGCTGTCATTGGCGGCAGCCGTGAGCGAAGGCCCACCTGCGGCAGTCAGTGCACAAGGCTCTACAACTTCCCGCGCTACTTTTCAACAACTGTCGCGGGATGCGGATCTGGCGCGTGAGGAGAACCGACAGGATGCAATCCAACTCTATCAGCGCGCGCTGGGTCTCAAGCCGGAGTGGCCGGAAGGGTTGTGGTATTCGGGAACTCTCCTCTACGAGAAAGAGCGTTACGCCGAATCTCGAGACACGCTGCGGCGCTTCGTAGCCCTGCAACCCGACGCGGGCCCTGGCTGGGCGATGCTCGGTTTGAGCGAATTCCAGACCCGACAGTACCCGCGCGCACTGGATCATTTGCAGCGAGCCATGGCTCTGGGCCTGGGCGATCGGAAGGAGATGGCTCATTCAGTTTTTTATTTCGTCGCGGTACTCCTCAATAGGCTTGAGCGCTACGACGATAGTATGGACATGTTGGTCAGGATCATCGCTCAAGATGAAAACTCCGCATCGCTTGTCGAGCCTGCAGGTCTGGCAGGGTTGAGAATACCACTTCTTCCAGGAGAGATTCCTGCCGATCGGCGCGATCTGGTGCGGCTGGCGGGTGGGGCAGTGGTCGCCCTACAAACGCAGCATTATGAGGATGCTGACGCCTCATTCAAGAAGTTGCTGGCCGCGTATCCAGACGAACCTGGGGTCCACTTTCTGTATGGAGCCTACCTCATGCCTCTACACTCCGACGACGGAATTCGGGAGTTGAAGCGTGAGCTCGAGATTTCTCCGTCCCACGTTCTGGCGAGAGTTCGCCTGGCGGGCGAGTACTTGGAGCAGCAGAAGATCGATGAGGCAATCCGGCTCTCGCAGGAGGCCGTCAAGCTCGATGCGAAACGTGCCTCAGCCCGCATGTTGCTGGGAGAAGCATATGTGGCCTCGGGGCGCCTTCCCGATGGCATCAAAGAATTGGAGAGTGCCCGCGATGCTGACCCACTGACCTCGCGGATACACTGGGACCTGCTTCGTGCTTACACCGCGGCCGGGCGCGCCGATGATGCGAAGCATGAAAAAGAGGAAATCGAGAAGCTCACTCATCCGGCACCAAACAGCGATTCCACCCACGATGGCAAATCTTCAGCACCCGCCCATTAGAATTCTCGCGCTGGTTCTGTGCGGCGCTGGGACTCTTCTGTCGACGCGAGCGCTTCCCCAAGCGCCAGCCGCCTCTCCTATTCACTTCTCCTTTCGCGCCATCCCGTTTTCTCTCGACAGCTGCGAAACTCCGCAGCGACATGCGCCTGAAACCATGGCAGGGGGGGTTGCCGTGTTCGATTACGACCGTGACGGCAACCCTGACATTTTCTTCACCAATGGGGCAGACATTTCAACGCTGAAAAAGGATTCCCCCAAATACTGGGACCGCCTCTATCACAACAACGGAGACGGAACCTTCACTGACGTCACAGAAAAAGCTGGACTCAAAGGGACAGGCTATGACGTGGGTGTGGCGATCGGAGATTACGACAACGATGGATATGACGACATCTTCGTTGCCGGAGTGTATCGAAACACGCTCTATCACAATAATGGAGATGGGACTTTTAGGGATGTGACAGAGAAGGCTGGACTGGCGCAGCCGGATAAGCAGTACGGCCGACTGTGGTCAGTGGGCGGAGCCTGGGTGGATGTGAATAACGACGGGTTGCTCGACCTATTTGTGGTCAACTACATGAGCTGGGACGGAACTAAGGAACCGGACTGCAAATTCGAAGGCAAGCCCGAATATTGTCATCCCAAGTTCTACAAGGAACTCCCCAATCAATTGTTTCGCAATAAAGGAGACGGGACCTTCGTTGACATCTCCGAACAGGCGGGAATCCGTGCACATTCCGGAAAGGGCATGGGAGCAGCCATCGCCGACTACGATGGTGATGGGCTGCCTGACATTTTTGTTTCCAATGACAAGCTATTCAATTTCTTGTTCCACAACAAAGGTAACAATCGATTCGATGAAGTTGGGTTTGAGGCGGGGGTGGCCTTACCCGAACACGGGAACCTGATCTCAGGCATGGGCACGGACTTCCGGGACCTGAATAATGACGGGTATCCCGATATTGTGATAGCGGCTTTGCAGAACGAAACGTTTCCCGTCTATCAAAACGATGGGAAAGGACACTTCAACGAGATTACGGCGCGCAGCGGCATGACGGCCCTGAGCAATCCTATGTCGGGCTATAGCGTCAACATCGCAGATTTCGACAATGACGGATGGAAGGACATATTCATCTGCCGGGGAGACGTAGCATCTCCGAACATGCGCAGTCGCGTTCAAGTGGATCAGCCGAACACGGTATTCCGGAATCTTGGCGACGGGAAATTGCGTGCCCTTACGGCTGACGCCGGTTTCACCGATCAGCCGCCGCGCCGCCACCGCGGCGCTGCCACCGGCGATTTCAATCATGACGGTAAAGTCGATCTGGTTGTGACTGCTTTGAGTGTGCCGGCAGAGATATGGATGAACGACAGCCCAGGCAATAACCACTGGCTGGAGTTTGCGCTTCAGGGCACCAAAAGCAATCGTGATGGGATCGGGACCCGGATCAAGGTAAAAGCAGGTGGGCTGATTCAGTTTAACCACATGACGACGGCATCTGGCTATGCCTCCTCCAGCGCAGGCCCGGTTCATTTTGGCTTGGGCACGGCGAAAGTGGCGGATGAAATAGAAATCCTGTGGCCGTCGGGCAAGCGGCAAGTGCTCAAGAATGTTGCAGGTGATCGCACCGTATCAGTCAAAGAACCGGAATAGGCCTACGGCTCAGGCTGCGGACCTTTGCTGCGCGCTTTTGCGTTAAGGGCGAGCACGATCTCCCGTTCGCGCGCACTGTCCGCAGGACGGTTCATCCGCGCATACAGGGACGCGAGTTGAACATGCACCTCGATGAAGTCCGGCCATTCCCGTTCCAGCGGTTCAAGTTTTCTTCTGGCTTCTTCCAAGTGGTCCGTTGCCGCTTCTATGGCGCCGACTTGAAATCGCGCCGCCGCAGAATCGGGACGCAGTGTCAAGGCGCGGTTGAGATATGGCTCGGCACCGCTGTTGTCGCCATCGTGGCGCAGAATTCCACCTAAATGGATATTTGCATCAAAATCGTTCGGATCGGCTTCCAAGGCCTGACGGAACGCCGTCTTGGCGCGTTCGTTGTCCCCCACCTTGAGCCAAGCCCGTCCCAGCAGAGTCCAGCCTCCCGGCAAGTTTGGATTCAGGTCGAGCGCTTTCCCGATCGTAACCACCGCGCTGTCGTACTTCCCGGAGGCATATTGAGATGCGCCGGTGAGCAAGGCCGCCTCCGCAGAATTCCCGTTCTTCAGAATCTGATCAATTACAACCGCGCCTCTGTCTGTCTGGCCTTCTTGGATGAGTGCCGTTCCGAGCGCGTATTGGATTGCCGCATCTTGGGGATGGGCCCTGTACTCCGGTTCCAGGAGTCGCGTTACGTCGCGGTATCGGCCAAGTCGCAAGTAGCAATCGGCCTGCAAATAAAGAGCCTGGCGATTCCCGGGATCTTGCTTATATACGCGTTCAAACTCGGTGCCAGCCTTGGCAAAGGCTGCTTCCTTGTACCAGGCAAGACCAAGATTCAGCCGCACAATGCCATTCTTAGGATCTTGCTTCAACCCTTCGCCGTATTGACGAATGGCGTCTTCGTAACGTCCTTCATGGGCGAGGGCCACTCCTAAGTTTGTTCGCGCCTGGAGCGACGCCGGGTTTTTTCGGAGCAGTTCTTCGTACAGCTTGATCGCGCCCTCAACGTCGCCGTGATCGTAGGCGGCTACCGCCTGGTTGTAGAGAGATTCGAGACTCGGTGCTTGGGCGCTTAGAAGAATAGGGCCTAGCAGAACAGAGGCAAGAAAAAAGAGCAAGTGCTTGGAGACTCTGTGGCAGCCAGCCGTCCAAGGATCGGTCTGTTGCATTCGCCTCATGCGTCCTGACTCATGAGAAATTCGAGCACGGCTGCACTTCGATATGAAAGTATAGTATGGCATGAACTATGGGCGTAAGCGACTGATGCTGCCGCGCCTTAGAGTCGTTGCTTCCACCTTGAAAGGAATGAGGCCCAGAGTTGTTCGGGCTCTTCTGGGGGTTGTTCCGATCCTCTTGGTAGCCAGCTTCTTCGCCTACGCCGGGTTGTCTTCGGTGGCCGAGAAACATTTGGGATCCGGCTACTCTGATCAAGAGGCCCAACCCGGCGGGAGTCATTCAAGTCCCTCGATAAAGTTTCGCGAAATTAGTTCCAAAGCAGGTCTGATGACGATGCCAAACTCGTCCTCGGAGCGGCATTACATCGTGGAGACCATGGGTGGTGGCGGAGTGGGCCTGTTTGATTGCGACAACGATGGCAGACTCGACATCGTTGTCGTGAACGACTCCACGATTGACCAGTATCTCCACGGCGGTGATTTGATGGTCACCCTCTACCGTCAGGACGGACGCTCCGGAGAATTACACTTTACCGACGTCACCAAAAACTCCGGCTTGACCGCACGTGGTTGGGGGATGTCAGTTGCCATTGGCGATTACGACAACGATGGTCTGCCTGACCTCTACGTGACGGGGTACGGGCACAACGTTCTATATCACAACCTCGGTGGCTGCCGTTTCGAGGATGTTACGACTAAGGCGGGGGTCGTAGGGGGCGGGTTTAGCACTGGGGCAGCGTGGGCTGACTATGACCGGGACGGGCACCTCGATCTGTTCGTCGCCCGCTATGTCCGCACCGATCTCCAGCATTTGCCCAGACCAGATTCTCACGCGGTTGGCTATCGGTCCGTGATTTTCGAAATGCCCGATGAAATGGAGGGCGAAACCGACCTCCTTTTTCACAATCGCGGCGACGGGACATTTGAGGAAGTTTCACAAAAGGCGGGCGTCAGTAACCCAGGCAAGCGTCATGGCATGGGCGTCATCTGGGGAGACTATGACAATGACGGGTGGCCGGATCTGTTTGTAACCAACGACGCAGGCCCGAATTTGCTTTACCACAACAATCGGAATGGCATATTCGAAGAAGTCGGTATTCTCTCCGGAACAGCCCTGGGTGCGCACGGTGAGGTCTTTGGCAATATGGCCGCGGACTTTGGCGATTTCGACCGCGACGGCAAGCTGGATCTGGTGGTTTCTCGGTACAGTCGCCAACCCGTCAGCCTTTATCGCAACTTGGGCAAGGATTTTGTTGACGTGGCCTCTCCAGCCAAAATCGCTCAATCCACCACCGCCCCGGTAAAGTGGGGACTGGGGTTCGCGGACTTCGACAATGATGGATGGCCGGAGATTCTGATTGCGAATGGAAACTTTTCGTCCCTGATGGACAAGCTTGAGAATGAAGCTACATATCGAGAGCCCATGCAACTGTTCCGCAACCTGGGAGATCGCACGTTCGCGGACATTTCCCAGAGTTCCGGTCTCAACGACGGTCCATTGCAGTCGCGCCGGGGAACAGCCTTTGGGGACCTGAACAATGACGGTAATCTCGATGTAGTCGTCTTCAACGCCGCTGGCACACCGTCTTTATTCATCAATGAGACTCGTAGTTCGAATCACTGGGTTCTGTTTCGCTTGCTGGGAACCAAGAGCAACGGCTCTGCCATTGGAGCCCGAGTCAGTGTGCAGACATCGAACATGACTCAAACTGACGAAGTGCGGGGTGGGGGCGGCTACAATTCGTCGAACGACCTGCGGCTACACTTTGGATTGGGAAGCGAATCTCGGATCCGCAAGGTCGAAATCTTATGGCCTAGTGGAGCGAAGCAAGAGTTTCACAATGTTCAGGCTGATGAGAGTTATGAGATCGAAGAAACCCATGGAATTCGCGCCGTTGGCGCACGCATCGATCTTCGATGAGACCAGTATCTTTGCTGTCACGGTTTTCCCGCGCGTCGCTGCGAGCGTAGCGATCTCGGCATTTGTCGGCGAAGTTCCCGACTACGATTCAGGAACGTGCTTGCAGTTCGCCGATCTGGTACACGCCGGAGGGCCGTTGAGACTACGTAGGTTTTGGTGAGGGAATGTTTACCATCGGCCCAGGGGACCTCCTCGACTACGACGCCGCAGGTTTGCAGTGGAGCCGGCCCATGCGGTAGAGGAGAAACACCAAGAAGCCCCAAACGGGATGGAACTCGAAAGGACGCTCGGCCAGTTGCACCAGGGTTTTCGGCCAATCGCGAATCGGTTTCAGCTCGCGGCCTCAGCGTGATCACCCCACAACTTTGCATGCTCTCCTGAGGTTCTTTTACCTACGCCAGGAACCGGCCAAACTTATCACAGAAATTGTGATAATCCGCTTGAGCGTTTGCGGGAGACTAGCGACTTAATGCGCGAATTGCAGCATTTGGGGGCATCAGTCTGAATGGTTCGTCATGCTGGAGGGAGTGTCCGGGCCGACGGCCGCTAGATAGGTTAACGTGCGAATTTCCTCGGACCTCTTCACCCAACAGGACGGCTTCGGCGACCTCCCTCATTGCCTTTCGTTCCCGGCAGCTCTGTTGCTGCAGGAATAGGTAGGCTTGTTGCTCGTTTAGTCTCAGATCGCGCTGCAGAATGCCTTTGGCGCGTTCTACGACTTTCCGCGTCGCCAGTTTTTGTACGAGGGTCAGGTTCACCTCTTCCAGCCGCGCTAGCTCAATCTCCGCGCCCAGCAGAAATCCGACAGTGGAGATCAGACGAATCTCGCGTCGGCGGTAAACATGGTGCTGGCGATGCAGCAGGTTGAGGACTCCAACGACGCGTCCGCGACACATCAAAGGCACGGAGAGAAATGTCTCGTAACTGTCTTCTGCCAACTGGTGGAAGTATTGGAAGTGCGGATCGTGGGCTGCTCCCTCTGGGATAGCTACCGGCTCACAGTGTTCCGCCAGCCATGCCGCGATACTTTGTCCGACACGAAGTTTCAGGCGGCCAACAACCTCGGGATGCGGGTCCTTCGAGGCCCGCAGGACGAGTTCGTCGCCTTCGAGCACGTAGATCAGACAGGAATCGCACTTCACGAGCGCGGTGGCAAACTCAACAACGCGGCTCAGAACTTCGTGGAATCGGTCACCCGCTCCCAGGCGGATACTGATTTCGTGCAGCACGTCAACCGTTGAATCCTCAACGGATATGAAGGAGTCCATAGGGCGCATTATCGATCTTGCGGAGATTATGTCTAACTCCAAATTTCGATGGCTGGCAGTTGAAAAGTAACGAGAACGCGCGCAGAAGGATGTGCAACGTATTGCGCGAGGGTGAAGCACTCAGACTGACCACACCGACAAGCTAATCGCGGCAGTGCAATGCTCGCCAGGCCGCACATCAACTGGGCTTGCTGCTCTCTCGTCCACGACCCGCTCGCATACCGTATCGAAGAGGAAGAAAAGCCCGTACTCGCATTGGTACTCCTGCCCCGTTCTCCTGGCCCGTTGGTGGTATTGACCGCTGCAGCTGTCGAGCTGTACTTAACGGCCGGACGATCTCCGTTCGATGTAAATTTCGTGGACTCAAAGACCGGAAAAGCATGGTACTTAAAGACCGGACAGAGCCGTCACGCTCCCGAGGCGTTGCGCTGTCGGTACGGGGTTTCGGAGTTTTGGGGCAGTTCGGGAGTAGAGGGTGAAGTGAGAATGGAAGATGGCGGCTGTGTGAACGTGGCGAGAATAAACCGCGGACGTGTGTGCATGTGACACTTCGCGTTGCGAAGCGGAAGAAGCGAGATTCTCCGGTTCTTAAGGGTTCTGGCTCAACTTTGGTGCGCGCATTGTCCAGTTACACGCGACTCGGGCAACAGGCCTGCGCCGAGCCGTTCAGCTGCCCCCACAGTAGCAGAGCGTTCTCTGCCGCGGTCCATCAACGGTTCGCACCGTCTCCACCAACGACCAGTAGGTGTGATCCTTACCATCCTTGCTCCGCTAATGCGGCCGCAAGAACATCTGCCTGCGAATGTGTGATCCGCCGCGTTGGGCTTCAAGAGGGTAGGTCTGCACTACATCGCGTTTTCTGAACTTGCGACGGCAACGACAAGGCTTGTCCCACTTCCGACATCAAGAATTCTGGAGTTTGCTAAGTCCCGCGACGAACTTCGGCTAACGTTGTCCTTCCCATTCAGGGAGAATCCGCCGGGGCGGGGACGAACCGCTTTCCCCGGGTCAGGTATACTCCGCGCCATTAGGACTTGGGGTATGACAACCCGCCGAATCTTTCTTGAGACATCAACCCGATTGGCTGCTGGCGCACTTGCCGCCGGTGGCGTCACCGCTGCTACCGGCGAGGCCCAGAGTCAGCAGCCCCAGGCACCTAAGAAAAAGTTACACATTTTAATGACAACTCGTGGGGGACCGATGAGCCGACACGCGCGTCGTTTGCCTTCTCCCACGGCCTCGCACTGGCCGAGGCGGGTCATGAGGTGCAGATATTTCTCACCCATGATGCGACCTATCTAATGCGCAAGGCCACCGTTGATATGGTGAAGCCCATTGGATGGCCTCCCCTCACCGACACGATGGCGAAGGTTGTAGCCAAACGCATCCCAGTGTTTTCTTGAGGAGCCTGCTTCCGGGCCCGTGGGGTCACGGACGCAGACTTGAGCAATTGGAATGCGCAATGGGGAACGGTTCCGATCTATGTTTCGCTGGTGGAATGGGCTGATCACGTCATCAGCGAGTGAAGCGTTAGAGATGTTTCAACGAGCCGCCTTTTCGGGCGGCTTATCTGTCACGACTGCCTCCAGCCACGACCGCGACTTGGAATGCTAGAACGACTGTGAGAACCGGGCCTCCAGGAATTCGCCCAGGTGGCCGTGGCCTTGAACTGTGGGATGGGACCCAGTTCCTTGAATGCGGAAGTAAACGCATTGGAAAGACTCCAGTTGGCCGCCCGTGTAATCATGATTGGAGCGACGATAAAGAATCAGCTATTTATGGCCGGAGTGCGTTATCCGCGCCAAGATGTCGCGCCGGCTGTCGGGCACGGTGGCACCTGCGAATTCTGCGCGTTCCGCCGGACTCCACTTACCCATCGTCGTGTTGATGGCTGTCGCCCAATTGTCCATGCTTTCGGCATTGGGGTAGGTGATGACGACGCAGCGCGTCGACGGTGCCGACGTGTTGACGTACTGCTCGTCGACGCCGTAGTACGTAGCCACGCCTTTCTTGAGCTGTTCCTCAAACGTTGGCACTAGCAGCTTCTTGAGCATTGCGGTGTAACCTTCCGGCTTATCGGCCTTCGCCATTGAGCAGACCACGCGCAGGTACGCTTCTGTTCCGCTGCCGCTATGGTACATCCTCGTTTGCATCAACAAGTCTTCGTGCTTGGTGGCTGCGATTTGCCCGGGCCGCGGACCGTTCTTGCGAACTTCGTCGAGCACCTTCATAAGCCCCGCGATGCTGTTGGACGACCACGCCGCGCCGTGCGTATATCCGTCGGGTGTGTGTACGACTTGCTCAAAGGTGGACCAGCTAAGGATTGACCCGTCGGCTAACGACTTCTCCACAACCGGAACGAACGACTTCTCGGTGTCCTCCGAGTATGCCGCCCAATTCGCCCGCGGGATTTGGAACTGGCTCACGTAGGTGTACACGATCGGCGTCGATTCCATTTGGGGAAGGGCCGCCGGCACAAGCATCACTGTCAACACAAACACAAGCAGGCACGCTATCCGTTTCTTCATTGTGTCCTCCTGGACTCGCTGGCAGGCTGCTCGGCGCAATACGTTGGAAAGTCGTTCTCGTCGCTCACTCGCAGGTTCGCGGATGGTGAGGGGATACGGCGTTCTGTCTTGGGGATAACCTGGAATATTGGGCTTGCGCTCGCAGCACCCGCGAGTGTGCGCCGACAGTATTCCCTAACTCTATCCTTGTCAACGCAATTCTCTGCGCCATCCCTTGCTGCGATACGTCAATCAGACGCTTGTGGCATGGGCGATGCGTAAGTTCAAGCGCTTCAAACGCCACAAGGTCCAAGCGAGTCAGTTCCTACAACGGCTAGCGACGGACCGCGTGGATATCTTTGTACATTGGCAGATCGGTATGACTGGTGTGTTTGCCTGATGGGAGCCGAGTGAGGCGAGAGCTTCACGCTCGGTTCTGTGACAGGCTGGCGGTGCAACTCCGCCGGCCTACTCGACCGCACATCAGCGGGAAGAATAGGTTAGGGCGATTTACGGTGAGGCGTAAGACGATACGCAAACGCATGGGAGCGAAGCTTCGGGAGCTTAAGCAGCAGCTCCGCGAGCGTATGCATGATCCGGTGCGCCAAACCGGCCAATGGCTCAAGTCAATAGTGCAGGGCCACCTCAACTACTATGCGGTACCGGGAAACCTCGACAGTCTCAGCGTATTCCGGCGTCGGCTAACTGGGTATTGGTGGCACACACTTCGCCGCCGAAGTCAGAAACGCCGGCTCTCCTGGACACGTATGCTCGCTTTGGCTGCTCGATGGCTCCCTCAACCGCAAGTACTCCATCCTTATCCCGCGGATCGCTTTGCCGCCAGTCATCCGCGATAAGAACCGGATGCGCTAACGAGCGCCCGTCCGGGTCCGCGCGGGGGGTAGCACGCAAGTGCTATCCCTACCGCGACCTCATCTTCCGACCAGTTTCAAACTCTTCAGATGTGAAGCGAATCGAAGAACTCGAAATTTGAGCGAAAACGCCTGATCGTCACCGACCTCCCCATAGCCATTGCCGTTGGTATGCTCATCGGGATGTTGATCTACATCAGAAGAAACCACGGATCACTAGTTGGGGCGGGCGGCCGGCCGACACTGCCCGCTAGGCTAAAACGAGTGTGAGAATCGAGTTTCTAGGAATTCACCGAGTTTGGCGGTCGCCTTGAATTGCTGAATCGGCTTCGAATGCTTCGCAAGAACTGGCGTGAACACTCCGGGGACAATGTTGCCGAGCCCGGCACCGCTTGAACAAGGCGCGATCCGAACTGATGAATAGGGAATCGGGCATAAGCGCTTATTAGTTCGACGCCTGGCGCGCATGTTCAGTTTGAACAAGGCGGTCTGCCGCGCGTGATGGCTGCTCACCAGAATGCTTTAGCTTCCACTTTGGGTTTTCCTTGCATCCCATTCACTACTTGCGAGCTAAGGACGACTTCAAAATTAGTTCGATCCCAGTCAACGCTAGCACCATCGATCAACTGTTTCAGGCTTTGCTCGTCGGTCAGGAATTCACCCGCAGCCCTGGTTCCGCTGCCTGCAATTCCTGCCGCGACCAGAACTGTCTGGCCGGTGCTGTTGTCTATGAAGCGGGCGGCTATTGCATAGTCTGTGACAATATGACTTCTCGGAGCCTTTGCTCTGATTTGCCAGGCACGTGAGTCGGGGTGCTGTGCGTCGGCGATCCAGTAAACCTGATCTGGGCCTTCAGGCCCTTCCAGATGAAACCTGAGGGAGGATGTTCGGTTCAGTGTCCAGTCATTATTCAGCGCTCCAATCAGAACAACTGGCCCTTCCCGAAGCTGAGAGGAAACGGTCGTCCGAACATTCTGAACCCTGAAAGCATGTCCGCGAGCCCCGATCAGAGAAACGAACCTGCTAAGAATCTGCACGTCAGAAAACGGAACAAAGTCGGTTTTGTCCGCGAGCGCCTGAAGAAACGAGACGTCATCGGCGCCTTTCTGAAGGTCAGTCAGCGGGGAATCGTGAGGGGCGAACAACTCGGTTTCGCCCACACAAAACAAGATAGGCTTGCTGCTGGTGAGCAGCGGAGACCAGACTTCTTCAACAGCGGACTCGTGTTTCTCGAATGGCCTCGCGTATCGAGTGCCCAATACCGATATCACAACGATTATCACACCAGAAGTTATCAAACCGCACACCCAATAGATTCGATTCGTCCTCCTGGGCAGGTTGACCCGCTCTGGTTTACAGGAAACATCTGCCGGGATCAACTCAAGAGTAGGCCCATCCGGTGCGTGCCGCGAGAAGACAGGAACATAGGATCCCGGATTCAATTCAATTTTTAGCTCGGTTCCATGCGGAGCGGACTGGTAATACTGGGCGAGTCGCTTCCTGACCTCCGCGGCACACAGACGCACGACAGGATCGAGATTGGTATCGTAATCCGGCGGTCGATGAAATACCTCAACCCCGAGCGTTCTTTCTTTCAGGTTATCTTCATTCTCCGCAAGAGTCTGTTCCACGATGTAGCGGAGCAGGCACGGATACCGCTTGCTGGCAGCAAATCTACCGTCACTAACGATCTTTTCGAGTTGCGATCGCACGAGCAGTCTTTCGCTCTCGGTTTTGGGGTGCCAAGCATCTGTCACTAACCCAGTGGACGACATGGTCTCGTTCCGAGGCCGGAAGATTCGGCCAGCCTCAGCGTAACAACCGCCTTGATACGGCTTGCTACTGCTTCACAGAACCGGGCGCTATTTTAGCAACGATTTGCCCGACCCGCCAACCCCTCCCACGGGTATCAGAGGCTGGAGCTACCGTATCAATCTTGACGCATTCGCGGTTTGACCGTATGAATCCGACGCTGATCTGCGACTGGGAAACGCTTCTGCAGATCGGGTGGGTACTTAGCTCAATGAGCTGAGAAGAAGGTAGAAACCTGGCAGCGTTTGCCCAGGAGGCGATTATGGACTTTTCCAGGATGAAAAGATTCCCCGCAGCACAGAATCGCATTGTGAGTCGGTTGACCATTATAGTCTGGACCGCTCTTCTCGTTTTTGCCGTCGGAAGGCTTGTGGCCCAAACTGGCGGCACCGGGTCGATCCTGGGCTCCGTTAAAGACAGCAGTGACGCCGTGATCGCCAATGCCACGGTAACGGTTACCAACACCGCCACCGGAGTGAAATCCAGAGTGACCACCACTTCGTCCGGCGATTTCACCGTGCTCAGCCTCATCCCCGGTGCGTACACCGTCCGTGTCGAGGCCCCCGGCTTCGCCAATGAGGAGGTCACAGGCGTCACTCTGGTTGTCGCTCAACAGGCTCGCGTCAACCTAACCCTTAAGCCCGGCAACGTGATCGACACGGTTACGGTCACCGCCGATGCTGTTCAACTCGACACCGACACTTCCGCGATTTCGCAACTGGTCAGTGCGCAGCAGGTGACGGACTTGCCGCTCAATGGGCGCAATTTCGTCGATCTGCTCTTTATCGGGGCCGGCGCGGTCGAGACCGGCGGCGAACAGTCGGGTCACCCCGGCGCGGGTTTCGCCGTAAGCATCAACGGGTCTCGGCCGGAGTCGAACAGCTACCTGCTCGACGGCATCCTTAACACAGATCAGACGGTTAATGTCCCGTCTAACGTCCTTTCGATTGACGCCATTCAAGAATTCAAGGTTCTGAGTGAAACGTACTCAGCGCAGTACGGCCTGGGCGCCAACCAGATCAGTGTCGTGAGCAAGAGCGGCTCCAACAACTTTCATGGATCGCTCTTCGAGTTCGACCGCAATGACGCCTTCGATGCCAGGAACTACTTCCAGAGAACGACCAGCAACCCAAAGCTGCGGCAGAACCAATTCGGCTTCGTTGTCGGCGGCCCGGTCCGGGTTCCATGGCTCTATAACGGCAAGGACAGGACCTTCTTCATGGCTAACTACGAGGGCGAGCGCGTCAGCGCGGGAGGGGCGGCGGGCTACACGAACGTACCCACACCAGCCGAGTTGGCGGGAGGTTTCTCCACCTCGGTCACAGACCCTACGACAGGGCAGCCATTTCCGGGAGGCAACGGCTACGCTTCCATCATTCCGGCTTCGCGTTTCTCGCGATTGGCGAATGTGACCATCTCCAACGGTTTCATCCCAGCTCCGAATTGCCCTGCAGGCTGCGGATCGAAAAACGCTTTCAATTTTAGCTTTCCTTCGACCAGCACCCTGACCGCCAATCAGCAGACGTATCGCATCGATGAGGAAATGGGCAAATGGGGCAGAGCTTTTGGCAGAGGCTCTTACGCGACCTATGCCCCTTTTGGAGCCGGAGGGGCATCGGGGGCGGTCAGTGGCAGCGGAACTGCGGGAATCAACGTCAATTGGGCGGTTGGGCACACCCTCAACATCGGACCCCACATGGTCAACCAGTTCATCATGGGTGTGATGGACTCGTACCTGGTCAATTACGGATCTCCGATAAGCTCTTCGCTTCAAACGGCGCTCGGCTTCAGCGGCGTATTCACGAATCTCACACCCCAGCAGCGTTCTTATCCCACGATCGTCTTTGGAAGCCAGAATGGCGAGCAACTAGGCACGTTCGGCGGTGCGAACAACGCCTACACCTACAGCGACAACCCGATGTGGCAGTTCAGCGATAATTTGTCCTACATCCGTGGGGCACATACTTTCACTGTTGGCGCCGACTACAAGCGGTGGACCCTGTACCGAAACAACGCCAGCAACTTCCTCGGCGAATACACTTTCAATGACGGAACCGCCACGGGAAACCAAGTGGGAGACTTCCTTCTCGGAACCTACGGCGGTGCTAACGGCTTCCTTCCCGGCCCTTTCGGCCTTCCGAACTCCGCCGGCAACCTGCACGATTACAAATTCAGGTACTTCGCCACGTTCCTGCAGGACGACTGGAAGGCTACCGACAAGCTGACGCTCAATCTTGGCCTGCGCTGGGATCTTCGCCCCATCCCCTATGATGCCCACAATCGCTTTAGCTGGCGGGATACGAGCAATGCCCAGGGCGGTTTGTGCATTGCCGACCCGGCACTCACCACGGACGGTGTCGCACCGCCTGGCAATGGCTTCTATCGCTACTGCGGGACCAACCGTCCGGGCAAAAATGAACTGAACAACTTTGCTCCGCGAATCGGCGGCGCCTATCGCGTCAACAACAAGACAGTGGTGCGCACGGGCTTTGGACTATTCTGGGACGGCGTCGAAGGGCGAGAAATAGACGACTCCGGCGATGTTTACCCCTACGTCAGCCGCCAAAACCTGTCGCAAGTCAGTGGTCAAGCAAGTTACCAAACGACCGATCAGCTCTGGCCTAGCTTCAATACCATTGGCGAGGTCACCCCGGCCTCGGATACCTTCATTGCCGTGATCATCTCCGAAAAGCCGAAGAATCCATTCGTAGAACAGTGGTCGCTCTCCGTGGAACGGCAACTGGCCAGGAACACCACGCTTGAGGTGAATTACGTTGGCAACAAAGGCAGTCGGTTGTTGGCCCGCCAGAACATCAATCAGGCCTTGCCGCTCATCAACCCATCGACCTGCTACGTTGATCCGGTACCGGCGTCTTGCCAACCCTCGGCCCGACGTCCCTATCCCAACTTCGCCACTTATATCGACAGTTCCTGGATCGGGTACTCCAATTACAACGCGCTGAACGTAAAGCTTGAGCATCGCTCCGGCCCGATCGCCCTCACCAGCGTCTATACCTGGTCCAAGAGCCTTGACAACAAGTCCAGCGCCGCCAGCGCCGGCGCGGAAGCGAATGGATGGAATGGGTTCCAAAATAACCACGACCCTCAGGCGGACTACGGACGCTCCGATTTCAATGTCGGCCAGCGATTTGTAACCAGCTTCGTCTACCAACTACCCATAGGCCGCGGCAAGCGATTTGCCAGTCAGATCAACCCGGTCGTTAACGCCGTGATTGGTGGATGGGAGACCAGCGGAATCGTTACCTTCCAGCAGGGCTTTCCCACGGACATTCACTGCTTCGATGCTAACCCGGCAGCTAACAACCCAAGCTTCTTTATTGGCGGACTGTTGGATATAGCGACTGGCTTTGGCATTAACCGTTGCAATCAAGTCGGCGATCCCAAGAAGCTGAAATGGACGTTCAACAGTGCTGTCATTGCCGAGAATCAGGCTCTCTTCACTGCCCCTCCAGCGGGAACGTTTGGGACCTCGGCGCGCAACGTTGTCAACCTGCCAGGCATTAACAACTTCGTCCTCGGCCTCTACAAGAACGTCGACATCACGGAGCGGGCCAAGTTCCAGCTTCGCTTTGAAGCCTTCAACGCCTTCAATCATCCTCAATTCAACCCAGATCCCAACGGGGGCTTTGGAGGTGGCGGATCGTCGGTGCAGAACACATGGAGTACCGGAACACTGGGACAAATTACGGCCGCGGCTCCAGGCCGGATTCTCCAAATTGGCGGGAAGTTCATCTTCTAGCGGCTATGTCGCTCTCCCGCATCGGGTTCGCCGAAGCCTCCCATGGCGATGGCGGACCCGATAATTTTCACCATATGCTGGCGGCTATGCGTTTGCTCCCTTGTATGTTCGGTTTGTCCATCCTCATTGCAACCGCGACTGTTCCTGTGCGAGCGCAATCGAACAGCGCAGCGCAATCCCGCGAAGAGCAACTAGCCCAGCAAGGCCAGCAGTCCCTCGCCTCGGGCCGCTTGGATCAGGCTGAAGCAGCGTTCGCTGAACTCGCAAGTCTCCAGCCCAATGTGGCCGAAGTCCACGCCAATCTCGGCGCTGTGTATTTCCAGGAAGGCAGATTCGACGCCGCTATCGATGCCCTCCGGATCGCTTTACGCCTGAAACCATCACTCGCCAAGCTAAAAACTCTGTTAGCCATCTGCCTCGAAGAATCTGGTCGTTCCGCCGAAGCCCTCCCCGTCCTCGAAGCCGGCTTTCGCTCTTCAGCCGAGCCCCAAATTCAGCGCCAATGCGGCCTCGAGCTCCTCCGCGCCTACACCGCACTCCACCGCGACGCCGATGCCGTCGCAACCTCGCTCGCCTTGAACAAGGCCTATCCCGACGATGGGGAAATTCTCTACCAGACCGGCAAAATCTACGGGAACTTCACCTACCTCACCATGGAGAAGCTTCGCGACAAAGCCCCAAACTCCGTCTGGATGCTTCAAGCCAAAGCCGAAGCGCAGGAAAGCGAAAAGCAGTATGACCTGGCGTTAGCCAGCTTTGAAAGCGTCCTGCGCCTTGAGCCCCGGCGGCCGGGAGTCCATTACCGCATGGGCCGCGTCTACCTGGCGCGCTTTGAGCAGTTCCACGACTCCAAAGACCGCGATCAGGCGGCGGACCAGTTCCGCGCCGAGCTCGCCCTCGATCCCATGAACGGCAACGCCGCCTACGAGCTGGCGCAGATTGACTACGACTTGGGCAATTTCGAACAGGCTCACCAGCAATTCGAGTCCCTCATCGAGCGTCGCCCAGAATTCGAGCAGGCACGTGTCGGCCTAGCCGGTGTCCTCCTGCAAAACCAGAAACCCGGCGACGCCGCCATCCAGCTCAAGCGTGCTATCGAACTCGACCCCAACGATGAAGTCGCCTGGTATCGCCTTGCACGTGCCCTCCGGATGACTGGCGACCAGCAAGGACAGAAAAAGGCGCTAGCCGAGTTCCAGCGCCTGCATGCTCTCGAAGACAGCCGCCTCGCCCGCGCCGGAATCCTCTCCGAAGCCGGCGAAGTCACCCGCCAGCAATTGGGAGAGAGTACTCAGCCATAGACGATGACCAACAACAAACCCCGAGGAATCTCAGAAAACTCGAATGAATAGACACGTCATCGCAATGCATGCTGAGAGGCGAAGATTATGAACCGAAGAACTTCGAGGCGTGATTATTTGAAGATGATGGCGGCAACAGCAGGATTGGCGACGGCAGCGCCTTTTGCTCTCGCGCAGGAGGATGTGACAAAGAAACCTGCGCAACAAGCGGGACCTCCTCCGGGGCATGAGCGTCGAATTCAATGGTGGCAGGAAGCAAAATTCGGCATGTTCATCCACTGGGGACTCTATAGCGTGATAGGCCGCCATGAATGGGCGATGGAGGTGGAAGGCATACCCATTCCGCAATACGAAATTCTGGCGAAGCACTTTAATCCAAAACCAAACGCCGCCCGCGACTGGGCGAGATTGGCGAGGCAAGCGGGACAGAAGTACATGGTGATGACGACGAAGCATCATGAAGGCTTCTGTAATTTCGACACAAAGCACACCGATTACTGCGCACCAAAGCAGGCAGCAGGTCGCGATCTGGTGCGCGAATTCGTCGACGCCACGCGGGCAGAAGGATTGCGCGTAGGATTCTACTATTCGCTGATGGACTGGCATCATCCGGATGGAGCGCGATGCGCGACCGATGAAGCAGCACGGCGGCGATTTGTCGCTTACACGCACGGGCTGATTCGTGAACTCCTCACCAACTACGGGAAGATCGACGTTCTCTGGTATGACATGGATTGGCCGTTGACCCCCGATCAGTGGGAGTCGCAAAAAATGAACAATATGGTGTTCCAGCTTCAGCCGAACATCATTGTGAACAACCGCAACGGATTACCGGGAGATTTTTCGACGCCCGAACAGGAGATCCTCGCGGGTAATAAGGGACGTGCTTGGGAAACCTGCATGACACTCAATGACAGTTGGGGATACCACAAAGCCGACGATAACTGGAAGACGCCGAAGACCATCGTCAACAATCTGATCACCTGCGCTCGCGGTAGCGGCAACTATCTGCTGAATATCGGGCCTAAGCCCGACGGTTCGATACCGCAAGAATCGATTGAAATTCTGCAGATGGTAGGGAAATGGACTTCGAAAAACGGCGTTGCGATCTATGGGACCGAGCGCAACGATTTCGACTGGCACGTCTATGCCAACTTCACACGGCGTGGCCACACAGCGTATGCGCACGTGATCAACTGGCCCGGAGATTTGTCCGCCGAGCAATGGCTCACCTTCTATCAACCGCCTTCCGTGATCTCACTGGGTGGCTGGAGGACGAAAGTGAAGTCCGTGCGCCTTCTGGTTGGCGACAAACCACTGACTTTCACGCAGGACGATTTGTCACTGAGGATTACCGGCCTTCCGGCGACGGCGCCCGACGACCCCGCGACAGTGATTGCGATCGAGTGTGATGGTGAGCCGGCGATGAGCCACGAGTACGTGAGAAAAATTCGACCGCGCTTCAGCGTGGGACTAGCTACCCCCATGATCTCGAAAGCAGCCGCCTGGAGCGCGCCGGAATCCTCTCCTAAGTCGGCGAAGTCACCCGTCAGCAATCGAGAGGCTATTCGGCCATAGAAGATGACCACGACTGCCCAACTCACATGCTTCGCCTCCCCTAGTTCGGCTTTGCAGCAGCACGTGGAGGGATCGTTTGGAGCAACGGGAGCAGAATGAGAGACCTGAACCACATTTCAAGACGGAGGGTTTTGGCTGGATTGGCGGCCTCGGGAGCACTTTCACTTGCGCCATCGAATGTCTTTGCGGGGAACTCGAAAGGTGACTCAGAATCACCGATTCTCTCACAAGAAGCGCGGGAGCGATCCTCTGACGCATTGCTGCACTATTTTGCGGAGAGCGCGCCGAAACTACTTCGCGATCCAGCTGGCATCCTGAAACATCCCAGCGTTGCGCCCAGCCTTCCTGGCAGAGAGTATTCAACTAACCTCTGGGATTGGGACACACTTTGGACCAGCCAGGGACTTTTTCGACTTGCGACATTGCTTCATGACGATCAGCTCAGACAGAAGCTGTGCGAGCACGTCTCCGGAAGTCTCCTGAACTTTATCGAGCACGCTTCACAGGGTGGGCAAATCCCGATCATGATGACCCCGGACGACCCAGATCCCTTACGAACACCGGGCAAGAACTCGACTGCGAGAAACCAGGCCAAGCCTGTTTTCGGTCAGCTTGCGCTGCTCGCCTGCGATCAGCGCGGAGACGCAAATTGGTTGGAGCCACATTTCGACTTGATTCTGCGGTTCTACGATTCCTGGACTAAGCACAACCGTTCATCGATTGGCCTGCTGGTGTGGGGGGATGATGTCGCAATCGGTGCTGACAATGACCCGACTACGTTCGGCCGACCGTTCTTTTCCTCGGCGAACTTGCTTCTCAATTGCCTGTTCTATCAGGATCTTTTAGCGTCGGCAGAACTCGCACGACGCCTCGGACGCTCCGCGGATCATGATCGGCTTTCAAGCCAGGCGAAAGACTTGGCGCAACGGATCCAAACCTTCTGCTGGGATCCCCGAGATAGTTACTACTACACCGTCGATGTGCAATGTGTCGATCGTCGCCGTGAGCTGATCCCAACTGTGCCGCGTGGGATGGACATGTGTTGGAGATGCCTCCCGATGAGGATCCAGCTGTTTACCGGCTTCCTGCCGCTCTGGTGCGGCATCGCGCCTCAACAGAACGCGGAGAAACTGGTTAGCACAAACTATCTCGCGGACGACCGCCTCCGCGCTCGATGGGGCGCTAGGTCGCTCTCGGCCCGCGAGACCATGTACTCTCTGGAGTTTAGTTCCAATCCGAGCAACTGGCTTGGGCCAGTCTGGATCATCGTGAATTACTTCGTATGGAAGGGCTTGCGGCGATATGGATACAAGAAAGAAGCAAATGCCCTGGCCGACAAGACTCTCCTTCTCCTCTCGAGGGACCTTGAGGCAAACGGCTCACTGAATGAGTACTACCATCCCGATACCGGGGCAGCACTGAGTCACAAGGGATTCATAGACTGGAATCTTCTTGTCCTGGAAATGATCTGAAGGGGAAGGTTCGCTGACGGCAATCGAATCGACTGCTTTTGGACCGATTGCACGTCGTTACAGCGCTACTTCCAGATCGAGGCCAGATTGACTTGCGGCCCGGCCTCTTTCAGCTTCAATCTGATTGCACACGTAAACGTCGTCAAGGCACCGCCTTGACTGTTGGTCGCCTTAGGGATTCCGTTGCATGTGGTCGACCCAACCGAGATGTAGTCCATAAGCAAGGCCTCGAGTGCTTCGCGAGCATCGGGTTGAAGACGCCTTGGACACTGTTTCCAGATTCGGCTCCCACGAGTATGAAATTTCCGAGAAGCCGAAATCCGGCGAGCGTGGCCCCCGTGCTTCAACTTCTGGATTGCCCGTCACTTGTGCACCCCTCATCGCTATGAGTTCCTTGCTTTTGTGGGTTCAGAAACGCCGTCTATGCTTCTCTCAGCAGTTCGGTTCGATACTTGGGGGCAAGGGTTTTAACCTTCTGAATAAACTCAGCCTGTTGCTTCTCATCTAGCTTAGGAGCAGGCGTCGTGCGGGTGGCGACCGGTGTTCCAACTTCTAGAAAGAAATTCTCCTGCCCTGCAGGAGAACAGATGCAAAGCAGCCGAGTCGGCTGGGACGATACGTTATGGAACTGATGCGGGGCGTTGGCTGGGATGTTTACGGTATCGCCGGCTCGTACGATTGATTTTTTGCCGCGGAAAGTCGCCTCGATCTCGCCTTCCAGCAGAATAAAAGTCTCCTCGAAATCATGCCGGTGTGGAGGCGGGCCTCCGCCTGGCGGGATGTGCATGTCGATCACCGAGAATCGTCCGGCGGTTGCATCCCCCGGCGATTGTAACGGTGTAAGTGTCGCCTACTAGACCAATTTGCCGCAGGCTCTCGTCTTTATCGATGTGCGCGATTGTCAGATGGCGTTTGACATCGGGTGGGACCGCGGGGTACTCAGATTTTTTGTCCACTATGTTGTTCTCCTTCGATCCGTTGTGTCCTGCTTTTTGACACGGCACTCGCGCGGTGAGACTGCTACATCGACCTCACGGGGCATTTGCGTTGCCGCGGTTTAGTTCCTGGCCCATCGTCGTGATCCTCTCCATCTTGATGTTGGCGCTGACCCTCCTGAAGAGGACGGCTTCGCGTCTTGATTCCTATCGCATGCGCATGCCAGCTTTCTTGTCCCAATGCAGGGCACGTTCATATGGGCGCATCGGCGCTTCCGGAACTTCGCCCACACTCACACCATATTTCCAATCAGGAGGGCAGATGGCGATGTAGCGGGCATAACCGCCGGTGCCGCCTTCGAATTTCGGAAAACCGATGGCGACTAGCGCTCCAGTCTCCGGAACTTTGTCCAGATTCGTGACACCCTCGGCCTGGGCGTAGCCATTTCGCAGAAGCCACGCTTCGCCTTCAAGCGTCGGAGTCGTATCTGTATCCAACGCCTCGTGCCCGTGAAAAAGGATTTTCCGCTGCAGGTGGAGAAACTTCAGAGCTGTGAGCGTGACGCCAGGAAACTGCTTTCTGGTGGCGAGTTCAGGATTGGGCCATTCCTTGGGCCAGTCGGAGCGGATGAAGACGACCGAACCCTCAGGAATTCTCCCGTATTTCTGCTCCCAAGCCTGAATATCGGCGACGGTCATTTGATACCCGGGATCTTTGGCGGCTTTGTCCTGGATCGGAATCACCACCAAGGGGCGGATCGCGTATGTGGGAGGCAGTTCGTCGATTGCCGGATAGTTCGGATTCCAATGCGCCGGCGGATCAAGCTGTGTTCCCAGCTGATCGGTCGAGAGATCGTAATGAGTGGCTTCGAAGCCGTCCTTTTCGTAGGTGTAAGGAATATTCGTCCCCGGGTCCACGGTGGGCATGAATCTGGAAGGACCGAAACCATGCCACACCGGGATGGAGGGAGTGATCGTGTGGGTGAGGTCCACGTACTTCGCCTGTTTGAGGGAGTTCTCGTACACGCTCCAAAGTGTTGGAGGTTGATCCCGTTTCCGTGCCAGTAGAATTGTGGATACCAGCGGTACCACCACAGCAATCGCCAGCAATGACGCGTTCCATCCCTTCAGATTGTTCGTATGATCCTCTCGGCTCTATTCAAGGAGAATTTAACAACGGACCGACACTCCATTGTCCCGCTTCACCAGTTCGGCAAGCCGTCAGTCCGATGGTAATGTCTTCGCCGAAAGAGGCCACTTAAGTTGGGAGGCCACGCCACAGGTCCGATGCGGCAATATCGTGCCAGAGCGCACAAAGTTAGCTGCGTGAAGCGCCTGTGTGTGTGGACTTCAGCGTCATGGTTGGCTTGTCGCATGCTCTCCATGAGTTCGGTCCATGTCGTGTTCAATCTTGCTTCGACCCGATTTATCGGTGATGCGAATGTTTTCCAACCAAGATCCCCTGCCATTGCTACTAACGATAATATCCGCTGCAATCTTGTCGCCTGGCTGGATATCTCGCAGGGCGGCGGGATCCTTCACTTGATATGGCATGGTCATGGCGGGCATGAATCCAGGAATGTCTCCGTGCTTAACTGTAATCCCGCTGTTAGCCGGATCCTTTCCTTTTACCTCACCTTGCAGTTCGTACGTTTTGGTATGGCTGCAACCGAGCCCGCAGAGGACGAGCACGATTTCAGCCGTCAAAACAATCTGAATGCGTTTCACGAGTTAACCTCCATTTTCTCTTGATCACGATGGAGCCTTCTTCGATCTTCATGACCGTGCCCATCACTTGGTTTTCTTCACGATTGTCCTAGCGCAATGCGATCAGAGTCGTCTTCACCAGCTTGGAGTCTCCTGCTCCGCCCCACGAGAGCAGTGCTTCTGAACCGATGAGCTGCATCCTTGGATACCCCAGGCTGTCGGTTGAACCTTCGGCAATCAGTTGGGGCTGACCTGATCCCTGCGTCCGCACCTGGGAAACGACGAGCTGCGATTGACCGCTCCGCCGCCGAATCCAGGCCACCAACGCATCACCCGACCCAATCATTGCGACTGCTGGCCTGCCGATCGGCTGCTCGTTGTCCTGACGAGAATCTATTTTCGTGGCGGAGCCGAATGTTGTTCCACCGTCCGGTGAGAAGGCAACCTGAACGGAAGCCTTTTCCTCCATGCCGCTGTACCAAGCCACGACCACATCGCCTTCACGCTGCGCCAAGGCCGCTCCATTTACCGGGCAGCCGTTGATGCGCCATCCGTCGTCATGGACGGGGTGTCCTGTTTGCCAGTGCCCTGATTCTTCGCGGACCGTGTAGATGTCGCGGATTTCCTGCGCCGTGTGGTTTCGATATGCAGCCACAAATCCACCTGCCGCCTTCACCAGGGCCGTGGGACAGCAGGTACAGACGTCATCGTCCACGCTTTGCTCGCCGCTGATTTCGCCCGATGAGGCAATGACTGCGGACATCAGGCGATAGGTGTGCTTCGAGTCGTAGTCCCGTGAGTCCAGCCAAACGATCACTGCATGACCATCATCCTGCACCGCCAATGACGCGAAGCTATGTTCTCCATTGGTGCGGTCGGAATGGACAATTTCAGGCGGGGACCAGGTCTTTCCATGGTCGGAGGAGGCCGATGTGTACAGATAATTTCCCGCCCACTTAGACTTGCCTTGCGGAAGTCGCTCGGACCACACTGCAAGAAGCGAACCATTGGGAAGGGCCAATACCCACGGTGGCGCCTCCGCATATTTGTCGAAATTCCTTCGGACTACCACAGTCTGTGGCACCGACCAATCTTGCGCGTTGCGAATGGCGAAGCGCAACGCCAACTGATCTCCGACCGGCTCCAGCCAGCTGAGAAGGGTCCACCCGTCTGATGTGGCGGTCTCGTTTGGCGTAATGCTTCCCGGTGCGGCGGGATTGGGCAACGGCGTGACAACAACTTTTGGTTGGCGTGTGCATGCTGTCAACGCCAGAACCCCGAGCAGGAATACGGTCTCGGCAAATGCTGTGACTTGGGAAGCTCTTCGAGTCAGAATCGCACCTCGAAGCGACTCAAGACATTGACGGGCGAGCCTGGAAAAATCGACGTGGGCGTGTTGCCGGATTCGAAGTAGTGTTCGATTACCGACGTTCTGCACGTTGACACTGAACTTGAACATCTTTTGCTCTTTTCGCAGTGGTCCAAACGGATATGCGACCATCGCGTCAAGGCGGCCATATCCGGGCAAAACGACATCATCGGAGGGGTCGACAAAGCGATAGCTTAGCGCATGGATGCCACCGCCGAGGGTCAGACCGCGCAGTGCACCGTGCTGCAATTCATAAACGGTCCAGACGCTGCCGCTGTGACGGGGTGCGTTTTGAAAAATGATTGCCAATAGGATAGACAGGGTCGGCAACGATTTGAGCCTGGTTGAACGCGTACGCAAAATCACATCCCAACCGGGACAGAATGCGTCCGGATGTGTCGAAGTTCGATTCCTTTCGATTCGGTTGTTCCAATTTGGATCGAAGCCAGTGGATTCCCTGGGTTGGTGATCAGCAGATCGGACGCGCGAATGCGATAAAAGACAAAGTCGAGGCGAGCCTTCCGTGAAGTGTCGGATCCGCGAACCCCGACTTCATACTGATGGCCATATTCCGGCTTGAAGGGTTGCCCGCCGGGCGTGAATTGCGCGGCTAAGGTCGGGCTAAAGCTACGACTATAGCTGGCATAGAAGGTAAGTGGTTGAATGGGTTGATAAGTCACTCCCACTCGAGGAAGGGTTGCGACATTGTCTTGGCGATTGTGGGTTCCGTATACAATTTCATCGTAGCGTTGAATGAAACCTTCGAATCGTACTCCCGCCAGAACTTTCAGTCCTGGCAAGAGCGTGATTGATCTTGAACATAACCGCCATGGGTAAATAGCTTTGTTGTCCCATCAAGCGGAAAGTAGTCCGGAGAGGTAGGGTTTAAAAATTCGTTCGTCAGCGTCGTTGGATCGGGTCGACGGTATAGCTGAATGGGATTGGGTTATACAGGTCAATCGGCGGCGCGTCGTCGAAGATGGCATCCTGTACAACTTGCTGGAAGCCATATTCGAATCCGATCAGAACATTATGTTCGAGTCTTCCGGTCTTGAAGATGCCGGTCAGATCAGTCTGCCAGTCATAGAAGCGCAGTGGGTAATGTGCGTTCTCAGAGAATCTTGCGATCGTTCGGTTGTCGACTTCAAGGAAGCCAGTGCTCACATCAAGGTCATCCCAGTTAACGAGCGTTGCACGAAAACGACTTCGTACTACCCATCGCGGGCCGAGATTGTGGGAGACGTCCAGACCTCCGACCCGGCTTTGAAAAAGTCCCCTCTGCCAAGGCTCGCCATAGAAATTGCTGATTCGAACGGGCGCTGGACGATCGCCGAGCGCTGGAATGCCATAGTCATTGACGATGGCGGCGTGCAGATATTCGGCCATGAGACGGACCGTGGTCGATTCCGTGGGTTTCCACGTCACCGCCGGGGCGAGAAAGAGGCGATGATCATAGTAGTAATCTCGAAAGTTTGACGAGTCTGCGAATTCTCCGTTCAGTCTATACAGTAGCTTCCCCTCGCTGTCGAAAGGGCCGGTGACATCGAATGTGGGCCGAACCGTACCGTAGCGATCTGCTTGGAAAGAAACCGTACCGTGCGTTACGGGCAGTGGCTCCTTCGTGATCAGAGTGACTACGCCACCTGATGCGGCGCGCCCGTACAGAACCGATGATGGTCCTTTGAGAATTTCGACCCGATCTACATCGGTCGTATCAGACGGCGCCATTCCGTCGAACGGAAAGCTGTCGCGGTAATAGTTGCTGAATACGCCCAGAGGAAGGCCGCGAATGGTCAATGTGCTCCCGACGTCTCCGGCGGCAAGCAAGTCCCGATTCACTCCACTGATGTTTTCCGCAGCGTCTGCGAAGCGGATGTCCTGCTGACTCTGAATGACAGCTTGATTGGTTACTCCTATGCCCTGAGGTATTTCGTTCAGCGGAATATTCGTCTTCGTTGCCGTGGACGATTCGTCCGGACGAAACGAACCAACCTCGGCAGTCACCGTTACCTGCTGACCGGGGCCCGCAACTTTCATGCGGATCGACAACATCGCTATGGGATGATCAGTGCCAACGGTGACCGACTGATCCTCGGCAGTGAATCCAGCCCTCACGGTGGCGACTTTGTAGTCGCCAGGCGCAACATCGCGGATGACGAAGGTACCGTCCCCACCCGTCCTTGTCCGTTGAACCCGCACCGCAGCACCGTCAAACAAGGTAACGGTGACGTCAGGGAGAACAGCGCCTACCTGGTCTGTCACCGCTCCTGAGATACTCGCGTGCGCCACGGGGGACTGGGAATCTGCGCGATAGCCCGCGTCCTGAGCTTTAGCCTGTCCCGCGATCACAAAAATAACCAGCAATACAACCATCGCAAATTTAATCGTCACGATGTCTCATCCTCTCCTTCGGGTGAATATCTCTCGATCATGTCGAGTTGTTCCAGGGATGTTTTAAAAGCCGGGCAGGTGTCCCCCCAGACACCTGCCCCTGTCGCCTTCGCCGAAGTGACCCGGGCGGTACCGGCAGAAATCACTTCATTGGGCAAGCAAAGGAATCAAACTCCGGAACGGTGTGAGAGGCACTTGATCAGCCGGATTGCCCGTTCGGCACGATCATGTTGTTGCTCGGTGTACCAGGGTGGCCCATACTGCTCCAGCAGGTCGTGCAGTTCAACGATCACATCCCCAAAGCATCTGCAGAGTGCAATGGCGATGCTCTGTACGTCCTCCGGTCGCATTCGACAAGGCAACGAGTGGCTCGAGTCTCGGAGTTGCTGTCCGAAGTCATCGACTCCCCGATTTGTTTCTGCCAGTGGTGTGTGCCCGATTTCGTCAGCCTTAGTGACTGATGAACCGCCGGGCACGGCGTCCGCACACGTGAATCTCATGTCATCCTCCCCATGTAGTTGGGTTCTGCGTTGATGAATCCAGGGTGCAACGGCTTGTCGGTGGATCTTGCGAGCTCCTGTCGAGCTCTCTTGGCGACTCCCTGGGTTCTGACTTACGCGCGGACTTGCTGGAAGTAAGGAGGACCTCGTTCTGAATTCGAGAACTGAAAGAAAGGGCGGCCGTGGAAAACAGCGAATGAAACGATGAACTGTGCCGGGGGAAAGCTAAGCCTGTGGGTTGATTCGGAGTTGACATGTCCGGGAGCACTGGGTGCTGTGGCTTGGATCGTGCACGGACAGCTTTGAGCCGCGCGGAAACCTATTCGCTGATCGACCAGCCTTTGCCGTTTGCAGCAGTCACACTTGTGGCCGCTGCCTCGGCGACAGCAAGCCTTCGGCGTCTCCGATAGCAAGGCCGCCGTCGGAGCAGCCAGGGCGCTGCAGAACAGCAGGAGTAACGAAATGGCGATCCAGCGTCGCATTCAGTAGTCTTCAGTGAGTGTGATGGGGAGCAGTCAAATCCTGAACCCTGATTTCAATCGCCTCTAGAATCTCTCCGTGAGCGGTGGCATCGACAATGATGTGATCCCCGCGTTGTAAATCTCTATCAGTAATGGCAGAGCCACTACGAAACAGCTTGGTGCGTTCGACGATGTCCACCAACTTGATTCCAGAAGTAGCACATCCCATCGGATCGGGATCTTCCGAAATCCGGAGCCGCTTGCCTTCGATTCGGCTAATTGTTCCAGTTATATGTTCCTTAACTTGAATTTCTTCGGCTGCGACTAAGCGCCGACTCCCGTCATCCGCAAGAACGGATCCGGAAACAAGTGCGCACAGAATCACGATTGTTCCCCACTCGAGTTTCCCCATGACTCGCCCCCATTCCCCCCTCGCCAGCTTCAGTGCTGATGAACAGATGCGTTTTCTGCTGCGCCGATCTTCACTTCCGTCGCGTGTAACATGTCACCCATTTTCTTGACATGAATTACCACTCGATCGCCAACCTTGATGTCTTCGAGCTTTGCCGCCGAGTTTGCTTTCAAGTACTCGGTCTCGCTCGTAACCATGACGGTTTTCAGGTTTCCGTCCTGTGTCTTGACGGTGATGTTCATACCGTCATGCTTTAAGACCGTGCCCATAACGTGCTGTTCGTCACCGTGGGCCCATGCGGACACGGCCAAGATCAGCAACATCCAAATTGCAATGAATGAACGTTTCATTGTTCCTCCTGGTGTTGGGTTCTGTTTTTGTGGTGGACTTGCCATTAAGGAAGTCTTCTTCGGCGTGTTCTTCCTCTCGTTCACCTGCACTCTTCGGGTTGAGCTTTTCCATCGCTGCAATCTCATCCCGTGCCAGAGTAGGCAGATGGCGAATGAATGACATGTTTGAGTATCGGAATCGCCCAAGTTGGGATCACCCCAGGCAGGCATTCCAGTCAAAGGCACACCGTTGCGAATGGCGTAATAGAGCTCGCCGTCGGTGAGGGACTGTGTCGCCACGGTGCGCATGTCGGGCGCGGGCGGGTAGAAGTTCCTTCCCATTTCTGTTTCGCCACTCCCATCGTTTGCATGACAGGTTGCGCAATGGTCAGCCCAATGGTCCATGCCTTGCTTCAAAATCTCCGCATTTATGGGGAGAGGATTTGTCGCCTCCCGCGACGTCACGGGAACCAACCAAACGCGAACTTGCTTTGCCCACAAGTCTTTCGAACAGCGGGGGCGAGTGCGAGCGCTTAGGCCACTCTGACTAAGCCGCAATGCAAACAGCATCATCGACACGGTCACAAGCAAGATCGCAATCACCCACATTCGTGGCTTTCTCCACATCACGTTCTCCACATCACGTCCATCGCTGATTCTTCTTCACAACGTTCCGGAAATGCTCTGGCCATTCCCCAATTCACTGAATCACTTCATCCAAGTGAACTTCGGTTTGTTTCGCATCACCGTCCTCACGGCTGACGATGTTGAACGAAATTCTTTTGTCTCCAAACACCATCTCGACTCCGCGAACCGAAACTCCGCCGCTCTGGTTCTGTCGTGCCGTGATGTGGGCCTGGTTGCCCCGCTCGTGCGTCAGTTTTTCCAGGAGATCGCAGAAACGCTGAGCGAGTTCGACGGAGTCGTCGTCTTGCGTCCATTTACGAAATCGAGCAACCCGCCGGACCCTGCCTGAGTCGAAACTCACAACTCCGACATAGTTATCAGGCTGCTCCTTTTCGGAGATCAGCCAGGAGTCTTCTTCGCCTTGCGCACTCCTGAGCTTTTGCAGTTCGTAGAGCCGGGATAACTGCTGCATCACTTTGTCCTGCGGATCGCCCTTCGCGATTGCTAACCCAGCGAGTATGAGCGATCCCTGCGTCGTGGAAAGCTGGTGCTCTGCAGGTCGAGCGGTTGCCTTGTCGTTACCAACCGCTGCGTTCGAGGTCGTGAACGCACCAATCGCCAGGAATAGTGCGAGTGATAGCCAGATTTGATGTTTCTTCATTGGCGTCGCCTTTTCATGCTCGCCGACGTCTGAGGTGAGGGAGTGAATCAATTCGCTAGGTGCGGAGAAGGGTGGCACGATATCACACACCCTCGTGCACGCCAGACTCCTTGCTATACCGACTGAACTGAGTCCCCAAAAACGACCAGACAAGCCTTCATGGTGCCGTTGTTCTCACGCCCACAACGTGTGAGACAGCACAGTCCCAGGTGAACTTCCAGGCCTTCGTAAATAGAATTGCTAATGGGGTAGGAGCTAGGCGGGAGGACCACGCGGAGAGATTGATCCTGCGGGGTGAGAACTTACTTGTGCGGACTTGGTCGGTGCAACGAAAAACTCGGACGGAGAATGCACCGTCGAAGTGGCTGATATTGCTATTCTCGCCACAAAGCCAGGCCTTGCAGTCTCCGAGCCATAAGGGCACTTAGAAAACTGAGACCGAAGGATTGGGACGCCCTCGCTAGACACTGCCGTGGCGGACATCCCTGACATACAGTGGTGTTTACCGTTCCGACGGCAACATGCGGGCGTGCTGTCAGCGCTAGCTGCCAACGCAAATGGAGCCAGAAGGCCCCAGGCGTTAAGCGCCAAGACGAAAATGGCCAGCAATCGCCGCATACTAGAGGCGTACGCTAGCACATCACAGGAGCGTGTGACAATGGCCATTTGGGGCCATGCGCATGAATTCGACGCGCCGGTACCTCCTGCGAACGAAATGCATTCATCGCGTGAACACCCGTGTTGCCAGTGCAGCCCGCAGCCGGCCAGGCCCGGAAACGAGGCGAGGATGGCGGCCATGCGGCCGTTCAGCCTCCACTCATCTTCCAGGGCGAGGAAACCAAAGAGAAGCAGGCATGCGCAGGCAGGTACCGAGACATCTCCAGCGACGCGATTTTCCGATATGGCGAGAAGTACGAAAACAGAGAACCAGCTAGCAACGAAAGTTGAATCAGGCCCACAACTGCCAGGGCGCGGTTGCGATTCGAGGTAAGGCGCGCAGCAACAACGCCGATCGCAACCGACTCTGGAAGCTTGTGCACGATCACACCGCATGAGAGCGCAACGGAGGCCCGGGTAACGATGTCAGGAGCCAGAGCGATCGCCCATCCGTCGAGAAAACAGTGGACGCACCCCACGACAAGCAATGGCCAAGCAATCCGCACCGCTCGTCGCGAAAACGGCTTGCAGGCCGCCCGCCCGTGGGTATGAAGATTTTGGGTACAAAACGGACAAATCGGATACGCGTAGCGGTCGATCAAGGCGAGCACCACCGCGATCGGCAGGACGGTGCCCAGAGCGATCCACCATCCGCGCTCGAAGGCGATCTCTGTAAGGATCCAGAAAACACTCACACCGAGAAGAACGCCCGCCGTCTAAGGCAGCACGCGTTGCTGAAAGTTGACTCCGCTCGCAAACCAGACTGAAAAGGCGGCGATGACCGTGGTCGTCAGAATCACGCCCGCGATCAGGTAGATCTGCATTGACTGTGTTCCTCGCCTTCGTATTAGACGATAACGATAATGCATTATCATCTAAACAGTCGACCTCAACCGCCACGTCGACTATCGGGAAGAATCAGGACCGCAGCGCGGTCCGGCAATCGCTGCAGAAGCCGTAAAGAACAACTTCGTGCCGTGTCACGGAGAAGCCACGGCCGGCCATGCGGTCAATTTCGGGCATGCAGCCGCTGAGATCGAAGACATGGCTGCATCGCTCACAATGAAAGTGGTGATGGTGAGGCTTGCCTGCACACTCGTAAACCGTACCTGCGCCCGGAACTTCAAGCGACGCCAGCCACCCCTCATCGAGAAGTCCCTTGATGTTGCGATACACCGTTGCGATCCCCAAGCCGCGAACCTCGGCTTTCGCGACCTTCAGGACCTGCTGCGCGGATAGTGGTCTCTTCGCCACTTCGAAGGAGCGGCGAATCGCCGACCGTTGCCGGGTGTTCCTTTGATCTCGCATTTTGGACGCCATGTCACTAATGATAACGCGATATCACTACAACTGCAGAACTATACTCGAAGTCAGAGAGGATTATATGGACCAGATCCAAGCGTGATTCGTCGGGGTTGAACTCTACTGCGAGAATCTGGAGACGGCAAAGAAGTTCTACATCGAAACGCTGGGTCTTAAAGTTTCCGATGAGAAAATCGGCCCCAGGTCTTAGCCCAGATGTCGACGTTCGCGCGCACGCGCAGCAGCCGCGCGACCCTGGTCGTACGCAGAGGCCAGCGCGCGATAGGCAGCATCCTTAGTCGCCAAGGGGGCGACGGCTGGCGTCCCCGCTGCGAAAGGTGGATGTGGATCGTATTCGTTATAGAGTTGCAATGCTTCCGCCGCCTGACGACGGCGAAGGCGCGACGCGATTACCAGCCCGAAATCAATTCCGGCGGTCACGCCACCGCCAGTTATGCGATTGCGATCGGTATCCGCTTGTTGTTGAGTGCGGCGTGATCGATTTCTTTTCTGGAGTGGTTGAGATCACCGAATCCGGGCTGATGACGAAGAGGAAATTGTCGGAGCCCTCGATGTTGCTGAAGATTTCCTTCAGCCATTCCGCAGTCGGCTCGATGTTTCTGTCGTCAAGCCAGACTTCGCGTTTCTCCGCGACAAGAGTGTCAACGAGTCTCTGGACGAATTCCTTGTCCTTGCGGAATACGATATAAAGACCTGTGCCACGGTATCCCATCCTCAGAGTTTCGCGCATGGAAACCCGGTATCCTCGTTCAAGAACGCCTGGCGATCGCGACATGTGCGTCTTCTTGTGCCGCAGTCGAATATCTTACCCTCATCAAACTGACGATAGGAAGTGTATTCAATGTAAGTGGGCGGGGTGTGACCCCGGCACAGGATTCGCCTGAGGGCTTCCTGCCAATCAAGAGAGATAGAGATCTCGAGCCGCGAGTTCGGTTGTGGGAGTGTGGGATAAGGCGATTATTTGCGGATACGTCCTCTGTAACGGCGTAGTGTTTACCGCGGCCTTCACCTTGGATGTAAGCCATAGAAGAGAATGTCCTCGCGCTTGCGAGGACATTGTCTCATTGGTCCTGTTTCGAAATGCATCAAAATCCAGAATAGTTATTCACGGTCATATTCCAGATGACGACAAGCGCGTCTCTCATTACTTACTTGAGAGCACTGGGTGGAAGCGCATGGTTTTGCCGAAACTGACTTTTAACGAAGTAGGGAACCAAGAACATATCTCGACCCATGTCATTATTCTGACCTTAGCGCCCGCACCGGATCCACTGACGCCGCCCGCCGCGCCGGAATTACTCCCGCCACGCAGGCCGCCGCCAGCAGTATCCCCACAGCCACCGCTAACGCACTGCTGCTCACCGTCGTTAGCTCATATAGCTGTGACTTCACCAGCGTGACTCCGTAGAACGCCACAGGAACTCCGATCGCAAGCCCGAGCAGTGTCTGCAACAACGCGCTGCGAAGGATCATCGCCACCACCCCGCTGCGATCCGCGCCCAGTGCCATCATACCAATCTCGCTCGTCCTCCGCGCCACCGTGGCGATACCTGGAGGAAGCAAGTCAGCGGAGTCAGTGTCGATTTGAACTCCGTGGTTTTCACGTCGCCGCGGTCCGGCTGGGCAGCGGGCGATGAGGGTGTGATCCTGCGCTGGGAAGAATAAGAGCGGACAGCACACCTCCAACATCAAACAGAACCACACGAATCTCGTTTCGCTGAAACCTCATCCCTTGTTTCCGGTATGGCGCAAATTATCGCACCGTTTGCGCACCGCCTGCGGGACATTTGCGTCGCCGCACCAGTTGAGAGCAACGGAAATCCCTTATCGCGGTCATCGAAATTTGGAGTTAGACATAGTCTCTGCAAGATCGATAATGTAATCTATGAACCTCTTTACAACTGCTGAGGATTCACAGGTAGATGTACTCTATGAAATCAGCGGCCGCCTGGGAACAGCGGACGGATTTCGTGAAGTTTTGACCCGCGTGGTCGAATTTGCCACTGCGCTGGTCCAGTGCAATTCCTGCCTGATCTACGTGCTTGAAGGTGACGAACTCGTCCTGCGGGCTTCGAAAAATCCGCATCCTGAAGTCGTGGGCCGCCTGAAACTGCGCGTCGGCGAGGGCATCACCGGATGGGTCGCCGAGCATCGCGAACCCGTTGCCATTCCAGAGAAGGCGGCGCACGATCCGCGTTTCCAATTCTTCCACGAGTTGCCGGAAGACAGCTATGAGGCGTTTCTCTCTGTACCCTTGATGTGCCGTGGCCGGGTTGTGGGCGTCATTAACCTCCAGCATTGCCAGCACCATGTATACCGCCGTCGCGAGATTCGGATGATCTCTACCGTAGGATTTCTGGTGGGTGCCGAACTTGAGCTGGCGCGCCTGGAAGAAGCCAACTCCAGTCTCGCCGAGCAATTGCAGACCAGAAAGATCGTCGAACGCGCCAAAGGCATTCTGCAGCGCGATCTGGGTCTCAGCGAAGAGCACGCCTATCTGGCCCTGCAACGCCAGAGCCGCCAGAAACGCAAACCCATGAAGGAGATTGCTGAAGCCATCGTGTTAAGCGACGAGGTCCGGGGACATTCGCAGGTGCGCTCTGCCTAGCCGCTCGTTCCGGTGAAGCAAGTGCAGTCGAGAGGGAATCGTCAGTTGAGCTTCTTCGCATCGGGGCTTTGAATGCGGAGTCGCAGAGAATAAGAGCGTATGATGGTTCGCACGTGGAGAGTTTGAAATGCCATGCCAGCCAGCAGTTCTCCGCCGACGCCTCCTCCTCACTGTATCGCCATCCTAATGTCTCGCGCGGGCCGGTTCCTGCAATGCAGAGACTGCAACCTAAGCTTCGAATTTCCAGCCGGGACACACTTTGACGAGGTCGCGAAGCAGTTTGAATCTCAGGTCTGCCGCTCCTCGATTTCGAGTGGAAGAATGGAAAGCAGCAGCGGGAGAGATGCTTGAGGGGCGAGGGCGGCTGGATCCCACACGTCTTGGGCAACACTGGGATGTTGTTGAATCTACGAAAACCTGACGACAGCCACAAACGATTGTTGGTAGCGCCCGACTCTTCAGCGAACGCCACACTGGTTAGATTGGGTCTTAGAGTTGTGTGGCGAGTGCGCATCTCTTCCCGCTGTGTCCCGACGTATTGTGTTCTTTCAGAAGCCTAATCGCAAATCCCGACCCGAACAGCAGAGTTTCTTTCCTCAGAGGTGAGTTCAAGACGCGCTGCGAACCTGTGAATGTCTGACGGAAGAGCTCCAACCTCTCAGTTGGGCCAGTTGCTAGATATGCGTTTTCGCTTTCCGCTGTCCTCTTACGCTTATTTTACTGCACACATGGCTGAGGGAAGCCGCTCGGGGACTGGCAAACAGAAGCTCGCGGGTGGAGATGCCTTGTTATGACCCGAAGAGGCGATCGCAACGGGGTGTAATCCCGACCTCACATATCTGATGGGCGCATCCCGTCGTTCCTGCCTAAACAAATCCCACAGACGGCCCGCGCTTCGGTGCACTCGCGGCCCTTGCCGTCGACATCGCGCCCTTCCGTTCCTGCGACTAGGTTCGCTTAGGCATGAAGGCCACCGCGTGGATCGGTTTGTCGGTGACCATCCAAAATGCGAACAGGTTGTTCGCAGCGGCCTACAATCGCTGCGCCCTTCCCCGATGCGACATTACGCCCACGAGTGACCTGTGGTTCAATTTTGAATGCATTGCCTATTACACGGACACTAGCCTCGCTCATGAAGACTTCAGTGGAACGCTACAGCGCTGATGGTACAGTCTGAGCACTGGTCGCGATAGAACATCCTCAGCTCCTGCTCCGCGGTGGTCTTCAGGCGAGCCGCCTCCGCGTGCGCTTCCGTCCGTTCGAGCAAGCGCAAGTAGGCGATGTCAGCCTGCAAGTAACGTGGATGCTGTCGCCCGAGTGTGCGATCAAGGATGGCAAGACCGCGCTTCGTGTCAGCCAGAGCGCTGGCCGTTTGTCCCTCTTCTGCCTTTATGTTGCCGACAAGAATGTAGCCCCATCCGGTGGATGCATGTTCTTCCCCGTGCTGCCGTTGCCACAGACTCAGCGAAAGCTGGTAGCTGGTTAACGACCCTGAAAGATCGCCCTGCAGTTGCGCGAGCCAACCTTGCATGGAAGATATTGCGGCGAGGTTGTCGTCATCCAGGGCCCTCGCTAACGTCTCTTCCCTCCTTGCCAGCTCTAAATATTTTCTGCCCTTTCGAATCCGCCGCTGACTGAGGGCAAGGCCTGCCAGATCACTGCAAGCGATCGCCGTTCCTTCGTGGTCACCGATCTCCTTGTAGAGATGAAGAGTCTTCTCTTTTATCCGGACTGCGAGATCCGCGTGCCCCATTGCCAGATAAAGGCCTCCAAGATCATCCAAGGCCATCGCGTAATCCTTGATGTGGTTCGGCAATTTCTCCAGTGTGCGAATCGAGCGTTCATAGGCCCGCCGCGCGTCAGCGAAGTCTCCCCGATCCTCATAGGCAAGCGCCAAAATGTTCCATGCCTTGCCAGTGTCGGGCGCACTCAAGGAACGAGAATCGAGAAGGGCCTGAACGGCTGCGATCGATTGTTGTGTTTGCCCGTCTCGTTCCAGGGCGAATGCTTCGGCAAGCCGTGGATCTGGATTTGTTTGAGCTGCCAGCAGGTGAGCAGCCGCCACTATTGCAGCCATTACAGTCGAAAGATATGCCTTGCCCCAGCTCATTGGCCCCCCGTCGTGCTTGGAAATGAAGAACTAGAACCCACCAACACTGTCTTTGAGTTGTGAGATTGACGACGGAGTCGCTCGGTATGCTGTCTGCCCAGGCTTGGGGCGGGTCAAAGTGCCTCGTGGAACTTAGTTGTACAGTGTCGCACTGCTGGGATAAGAGTCCAGCGCAAGAAATCTATCGATTTCAATCAAATTTTTACTGACAAGAGCCCTCGACGCAACGTGACATCCCTGTCAAAGGTCAGTCATGGATTCGTCCTCACTCGGCGGTTCAAGATCAAACGCAGCGAGGTGTAAATCGCAGCGATGCCGACGATAAGGTTGGCGACGACCACCGGTGCCGAATGGATTGCCACGCCGTATAGCACCCACAGGGAGGCAGCAGCAGCCTGAATTCTGCGTAGCGTTGCCGCCTCTTTGAAGAAGTACGAACTCGAGAAGACTGCTGTCGCCGTCCAGCCAATCACGTTAAGCCACACTCGGAAATCCTCCTGAATCCCGACTCAAGCATTCGCAGCAATCGTCAGCGAATCCGTACGGATTTTTCCCCACTCCGGAAGAACAAATCCCTGCGACTCAAACACGGTTCGAATCCGTACAGGATCGTACCCAGCGATCTCCTCCAGGATCGGCACGAGCACACAGAGAGCATCGTCGCTGAGTACAGTGCGCTTTGCAATCTCATTGAGGTGCTTGTTCTCGGAGACCGCGATCGTCAATCCGTCCAGCCGGTTGACGTGCAGCATCACGTGGACATCCGAACTGCCGTCGCCGACATACACCAAACGATCGTGACCCACTCCCGCGCAGCTGCGCAGCTCTTCAAGCACCGCAACCTTACCGTAACCCGCAGGCGCCCGAACAATGGACTGAATCTCGCCTGAATCCGAGGCGTAGCGGAATTGCGTTCCATGAATGTGATTTTCGGGAACGATGCCGGCCAATGCTGACTGAATGACTTCCTCTGGCGCAGACGAGAGTACGTGACAACAGAAGTGAAAGGCCTCCAGATTCTCAAGAGACCGCAACAGCAACTCAACGTTTGCCTTTAGACAAACTCGCTTGCCCACCTCGATCAGGTGCTCCTTGCGAACACAGCGAAACTCTGGGTCATGAAGCAGGAGATATGCGAGCTCTCCACCTTGCTGCACAAGATGAATGTCCGATAGGCCGGCGACTCGCTGTCGGAAGTGTGAGATTCCGAGCATCTCACTCAGCACAACGCCCGAATCATTGTGACTCAGCGTCTGATCGAAGTCGCTGATCAGCAGAAATTCCCGCCTCCGTCTCGATGAACTGGTCAACATGTCAACCTCCTGCACCGAGGGATCCGATCTCGATACCAACGTTCAGATTTCGTTTGGAGAACAACGAGGTTAGGAGTTCGCCCCGCCGCACGAGCGGCAGACAAATATCTACTTCGCGGAAACCGGCGGCGGAGCAGGATGCGAAGTAAGTTCAGCATGAACGAAGTTGGAGCCCGAGTCCAATGGAAAGAATTTATGGGAGTGATTCACGCGCGGGCATGACCAAGGTAACATCCTGGGCGGACAGACTGCTCCGATGAACTCGGCGTTACCCCGAACTCGAGTTGATTTTTGTGGTCTGATGAATAGCCAAATTTCCGCAGTTCGCTGGTGACGTACGAGCACACAATGCGATCCGGCGTACCGAAGAATTATACGGTCCTTGAGTGCGACGTTCGCCTGACCTCGGGAACTGATACGCGAAGGAATGCCCCAGTTGGCTGCCCTTGGCCGCTTTTTCCAGAAGATCCGCCTTTCCACAAATCAGCGAGAATGCCAGTCGGAAGTCGGAATGGCAACTGACCGAGCGGTGCTCCGATATGCCCTCACGATCTCTGGCGCCGCGCTAGGCCATCGAAAGGTACGAGGTCTGGGTGGCTGATTCAACTCCCATGTCCCGCAAAGACCGTGGAAGCGGGACCCACATCCACATCCCTTCCTACCGAGACATGGCGGCGAAACCATCTTAACGCTCTTGCGACCTGTCTATAGGACTTCCGGACGGATTTCTGTGATTTAATTGTCAGCGTGGAACAAGCTGAAATGAGTCAGCGCTCTGTAATTGGAGCGATCCTCGTGGTGAGCGGCCTCGCTGTGTCATTCCTCCTGTGGCTCCTATATATGCATCATGCCTCCGCTGATTTCGCCGGACGCTGGATGTTTCTGCCGACCCTCAACGCGCTTCTGAACGGATCGTGCGCGATTGCGCTCTGCGTGGGGTTGTATTTCATCAAACATCATCACAAGGACGCCCATCGCACGAGCATGCTGTTGGCCTTCGCGTTCTCTTCCGTTTTTCTCGTCAGCTACATCGTGAACCACGCACTGCACGGCGACACGATTTTCCCAGGCCATGGCCCGGTTCGGACACTGTACCTTTCCATTTTGGCCAGCCACGTAATTCTTTCCATCGTCGCGTTGCCGATGGTGCTGACGACGTTCTTTTTCTCGCTGACGGGCCGGTTCGCGATGCACCGCCGAATCGCACGCTGGACGTTCCCTGTTTGGTTATGCGTTTCGATCACTGGCGTCGTGGTTTTCGTTTTCCTCAAGGTATATGCGTACTAGGAATCCCTTCGCAGTCCAATCCCGAGAACAGGTTTAGCCGGTTGGCGAGAACAACAGATTTATGGACACCGATCTTAGTTCGGCGAAGTCGGGATCAGGAGGCCAGTGGACTTGGTAGAGGTCGATTGCGTCGACAGAGAGGCGACGTCGGCTATCTGCGACTTCCTGCCGGATCGAATCGGTACCTTTCTTACATCGTATGGGCTCGAAGTTGCGCTGCATTCGATCTACGCCCACGGAGACGCGGTCAATGAGCTCTATAAAAAGGGATGTCAAGAAAAAACTTCTCCCTTGACCGGAGGACGAGGGGATTTATGTCTCGATATCCAGCCCACTGTCTGTACGAGCGTCCCCTGTTTTGGTCAGGGATTTTGCTCTGGATGGTTTTTCCTTCGTTTGGTTTTCTCTGCCGGTAGCGACAATGCCAATCGAGTCTAAGAGACTTCGCAAGCGAGATTGATGTCTGCGTGGTAATCATGGTTCTATCCGAGGCTCGTGGCCTATCGCTATTTCTGATTATCCGAGGGGGCATAGCGTGAAAATTGGTGACTCGCTGCCGAAGCAGACGCGGCCCAGCTCATTGACTGATACTCGCCCTCGAATCGAGCGTCTCCAGAACCCGACCGACCACCACTCGGCAATGACCAGAGATGGAAAAGCCGATCCTCCAGAGATGCTCAAGCTGCTTGCTGATCTAGCTGTTTGGCGTCGAAGTCCACCCCTTTCTTCCAGATGGTTAAAGTAATGGCAGCGATCTTCCTGGCCAAGGTGAGACGTGCCATGGTCGGCCGCATCCCTTTGGCCAGAAGGGCTAGGTAGAAATCACGGAGCGGTCCCGGCCGAATGCTGGCTGATATCGCCGTGCTTTTGAACAGATTCTTGAGATCGCGATTATAGTTGTCACTCAACCCTCGTACGCTGATGCGTTCCCGATTGCGACGCACCTTGCCACGAACAATGCGGTACTCGCCGCTGTCATGAGTTTCGACTGCGAACCCGCTGTACGCCCACAGCTGCCGTTTGGTACGGAAACGGTGTGGCGTTTGCAACAGGGCCACCAGCAAGGCAGCACGAATGGGACCGATGGAAGGAATCTGGCGCAATAACTTCACCGCCGGATGCCGGTGGCTTTCTACCACGAAATCGCGTCGCGCTTCTTGATGCAAAGCTCGCAGCATATCCAGTTGCTGGTAGAACCGTTCGGCCCGCAGGCGAACTCCGGGTTGGGAAATCTTGGCCAACCACTCACTGCGATGCCGCGCCGCATACACGGTTGTGCCGCTGCAGGGAATCGCCCAGCTGCGATACAACGCTTTAATCCGACTCATCACTCGCGTCAGATCCTTGGTGATGGTCAGATAGCTGCGACCTAACTCCTTCAGGGTTCGCAACCCATGGTCTCCGTGGTACACCGAACTGAGTTGGTTGCCGCGTAATAGCTCCGCCAGCTTGCGCGCATCGATCTGGTCACTCTTGCTGCCATCCTTCAACAGGGCATTCTTTCGCGGGTCGCAGACCACCAGCCGGCTGACATGTGGTTTTAGCAGATCGTGTAACCAGGCAGCGCAGGTTCCTTCCTCGAAGGTCACCGCTAGAGTTCCGCGCACTCCTTCGATGAACTCCAGAATCGTGGCTGCCTTGGTTTCCAGAATGCACTCCATGATCAGCTTGCCCTTACTATCCATAACCGCAACCGAGATTGTGGCCTGGTGCACGTCCATCCCGATATACTTCTCTTGACTCATAAAGGCGCTCCTTTCGCTAGGTTGGCGATGCGAACAATCTCAACCTACCGCAAAAGTGGGCGCCTTTTTATATTGCGTGCTATCGCTGTTTGCGTCAATTATCTCAGGATCAGTGCGTATTGCCGTTGCGAGGACTTCAAGTCCATTGTCTGAACCTGCGAGATAGAAGAGGCCTATCGGCAAGTAGGCCAAACGAGGAAACACCAGAGGTGCGTGGAACACAAAAAACAGAGAGTTCACCACAAAAGCAGTAACCGGCGACCAATGCTGCCGCGAGGCGAAGTTTACGCGATGCCCGCCACACAATCCACGGTGAGGCAAACACAAGTTCCTCCGAGCGTTGGTTTACTTGAGCGCAGCAAGTCGACTCGGTCGAAAGGAGCCGGACACAGTTATCCCATCAGGCTAAGGCTTCCCCATCAATTCCAGAATCGCCACCATCTCGACTTCGATTCCGGTCTTGAGGCTGGGTTCGCGATCGGGCGCGAAGTAGGGCGAATGATTGCTCGGGAGTTCCTTGCCGTTTTTCTTGGCTTCAGCAAATTCCCGAGGATTCGCCGATCCCAGACCCAGCATAAGGCTCGGTATTCCAACTGAGCGATACTCCGCAAAATCGTCGCTGCCCATGATGGGTTCTTCGGCAATCAAATTACTGTCGCCGAGGACCTGCTTCAAGCGATCAACTATGCGCACCGTAAGTTGAGGATCGTTGTACAGGGCACCCACACTTTCGGTGACTCGCACCACCGGTTTCTTGGGAGCGCCGGCGGCTTCCGCCTCTGCCACCGCGATCCGCTCAATCGCCGAGATCAGGTGGTTCCGAACCTCGTCCTTGTAAGAACGCACGGTCAGTTGCATCTGCACTTCGTCGGGGATGATGTTGTGCTTTGTGCCCCCGTGTATGGATCCGACGGTGATCACAGCCGGATCGTGGGGGTCGTTTTCCCGGGCGACAATCGTCTGCCAGGCCAGGATAGTGCGAGCGGCGATCACGATCGGATCCACGGTCGACTGCGGTCGTGCCCCATGTCCTCCAACGCCATAAATCGTAACGTCGACTGAATCCGAGTTGGCGGCGCTGAAGCCGGAGGTGTAGCTGATTTGTCCCGCTGCAAACTTGTTCGTGTCGTGGATCGCAAAAACGAAATCCGGTTTGGGAAAACGGTTGAACAATCCATCTTTCATCATGGCCCGCGCGCCGCCGATCCGCTCTTCGGCGGGCTGTCCGACATAGATAAAGGTGCCACGCCAGCGGTCTCTATTCTGCACCAATAGTTCTGCAGTGCCAATGCCGATCGCCATGTGCAGATCGTGGCCGCAAGCGTGCATCACCGGCACCTCGACGCCGCGATCGTCATGCGTGGTCGCGTGGCTGGCATAGTCGAGCCCGGTCTTCTCCTGGACCGGCAAGGCATCGAGTTCCGCGCGCAACATCACCACCGGGCCGGAGCCATTCTTGAAAACGCCGACCACACCCGTGCCGCCAGCTCCTGTCGTAACGTCATATCCGAGCTTGCGAAGTTGGTCGGCGATCTTGGCCGCAGTCTTCTCTTCGTGATAAGAGAGCTCCGGATTGCGGTGCAGGTCGAAATAGAGCGTCTCGACCTGAGGATAGACGGCATCGATCTGTGTGGAAGCGACGCGCCAAGGCTCGGCGGCCCACGACGCAACGGAGAGCAAGACGAGGAGAAGTAGGAGATGTTTCATGTTTCCCTGCGGAAGATTCCGTGGAGGCATTAGACCATAAATCGCGGGAAGAACGCAGCCGCACAGTTCTGGAAGGTGAACGCACGACTCGCTGGCATGTTGGTCCAATGGTGGCAGGTTGCGACTGGCCCGCGAAACGCTGATATTCACTTGGTTTTCGTCTGGTGACGCGGTAGCTGTTGAAAAATCCCCATTTCAGTGCGCCGGGCTAAACCGGCTTGAAGTAGAGGATGAAAGTTCCTTACGAGAAAGGAGTAGCGATCCGCTCGGCCTCGAGTCTTGCGCTGCTACCGTGAGGGAATCAGCGAAGCGTAGACAGAGGATAGGCGGGGTGGGTATTCAGCTCCGAAAAGATGCAATCCGGACGCCGACGTCCTTGTAATGCGCGGAAGGCAATATGAACGGGAGCGATAGCGCGAGTTCCCGCCCAGTCCGGCGTAGTCGAAGACCCCAGACACGCCTAGAAGCTTCAAGCACGAGAACCGGGAGACCTCGGAGACACCTGCGGCTCAACCAGGCCGGAGGTCGGCGGGCGAAGGCCAGAGCCACAAGGCCCGCGCGTACGTCTACGAGGAGTCACACAGCGGCGTACTACCTATGAACCATTCAAACAAAGACGGAGCATCGCCGGCGGAGAGTGGGGAGGGAAGGCCGCTGATCAAGGAGAACGCTGGTCAACCTAACACGTACCCGACGCAGAGCTTTGGCGGCGTCGCTATTCAAACTGTGACTATCGGCTTCCTCTCTTTCCTGCTGCATATGATCTTCAGTCCCCTTCCCTAGATTCAAACTGACACACTACCCAGCAGTCGAGGGCCTTGCAGTTCACCAGCGCCGTAACATCCTTTACGTTCTTGCCAGAGGGGCCCACCGGCGTGGTGGAGAATTATTCAGCCGCCTGGATGTTCTTCCACCTTCCCCAGGAACATTCAGGATTAGAGTACGAGGTAGGTTCCACGACGGACTCGCTTGACCAGGGCCCGTTCAGTCTCGGCGCAGTTACACGCGCCCTTGTTGTTCATGTTCACGCAGTGGTCCGAGGGATGGATGTACTGCGCTTTACTTCCGATGCCCGGCACTTCAATAATCAGATCGTCCCACTCACGATTGGTCAGCACGGACCCTTTGCGCGAGACCAGGGCCTGACGCAACGGCTCATGCCATTCGGACACGAATTCCCAAGCCATAAAACTCCCCCCGAATTCTGTTTTGAGTTTGATGGGAGGGCGAGCTTGGCGCAGTGATACGCCTTGGTCGCGGTCCTCTCGGTTTAATTGATTTTCATTTAATTGTCGTCCTTGCCCGCCAGCAGGAAATGTTTCAACGTGTCGTCATCCGCCCAAGATAAATGAAAGAGTGGCTTTAGCGGTCGCAACTCTTTGAGCGACTTCAACGGTCTGAGACTCTTTAGGCTTTTGAGAGAGCAAAGGGGTTGGGGTGTTTTGAGACGGGATGTGACCGCACCGACTACATCACCGTCGTGGTTGTACACCACGCCCTTGGTGAACCAGCCCAAGTGCTTTCCGTTGAATCCGTAGATGTCCTGGGATACGAGGTACGCCACAGGCTCACCGTTCCAGAGGTAGATTGTCGAGTCATCGCCGCTGGAGATGTATGCTGAACAGTCGCCGCTCCCACTCCGAAGGGTAATCTCGTCGTTAGAGATTTGGGCGAAAGTCGGGACACACAGTGCCAGGCCAAGCCCTGCTGCAGCGATTAACTTGTTGAGTTTCATGTTCCTTCGTTCGGCACTTCAGCTTCTCGCTCCAGTGCGTGACTGATCGCTATCTTGTCGATTTAGTTGCACGTGATAGCTGGATTGTTCTTCGCCAGCTCCAGACACTGCTGGTGCTGCGTCGCGTTGCGGGCAGCGTCGCCCAAGCTGTTGTCTTGAGAAACAACCTGCATCGTCTGCGGCGCAGGCTCGGCTTGCGTCTGGTACGCGACCGGCGTTACGGTTGGAGCCGGAGCTGCGACAGGCGCAGCCACCGGAGCGGGAGCAGCGGAAACAGCCGGGAGGGTCGGTAGGGATTCCTTGACGTGCTTCGCAATAGCCTCTGCCATCGACTGTTGATTCTTGCTGCCACCTCTTTGTTTATTGACTGAGTACGCCCAGATCATTTTAGTGGAGTTGACTTCGATCAACTGCACGGAGACGTTACCCTTGTCTTCGATGCCAGCGCAGTAAGCGAACAAGCAGCGCGCAATCTTTCCGCCGGTGCTTTCCGACTTCACTTCAACAGGCGCTGACCGCAGGATGTACACCGCCCTGGTTTTATCGGTGACCACATCTACCGGGACACCCTTCTTTTGGATGGCAGCGGCGATGTAGGTTTCGAACCCCTCCTGCGGTTCGAGGTAGACGGATGGCCTGGATTGAGCGAATGACAGCGACGAGACGAATAGCGCCAACAGGATTGCGGTTGGTTTCACGGAATGCCTCCAGATTATCGGCCAGATGTGCCCCTTCGGGGAGGGAGAGGGGGACTTGTTAGTCTGCGGCAAGTCGTCGCGAACCGATGTGATCCAACCCACAGGGTCTGTTGATTGGCGTCACAGAGTGGTGGCGTCTTGACGCTCACACATAGGCGCCGCGTTGTGAATTCGGGCGTAAACCCCCGTCAGGCGATATCCCGATATCCTCCAGAGCATCAACCTTATTTAGGAACTTCCCACGCCTTCCGTATCGGGGAAGGCGAACCTCCGTCAGTTCCTCGGCATATTCGTGATGGCTGGTGTTCGATTGCGGATGTGCGAATCGCCCATCTCCAAAGGCGAACAAAGGGCGAATATCTATTATACAATGCCGCCATGGGTGGGGAGCGGGCTTCTACGACGCGGATGCGGCGGTCGGGTAAGATCTGCTGCGAGTGTGGCGCGATGCTCCCTCCGCCTTACTTGCAAGGTGAGCGACTGTGTGGGCGATGCGGCAAAGACCGCGCCTCGAAGCATCGTGTCTATATGCAGTTCACGCTGACTCGGGGCTGGTTTTGCCAGTTTCTGGAAGCTGATCTGAAAACGGAGCTTCCCCGCAGAGTCACGGTTTGGGATCAGAAAAAGCTTTTCGAAATTGCGGAACGCGGCGGGTTTCATCTCAGTCCGGCTGGCCGTTATTCGATCCAGAAGGCGATAGACGCAGGCCGGGGAGGTATTTGGCTAGAACTCTCTGGAGAGCAATATGCGAAACTGAAGCGAACCGTAAGGTGACTTAGTTTCCGAGATCGAATGCAAATGAACATCTATTGAGGATGTGGACGTCGGCAGCATTCTGTCGTGATTTGCGTGTTCGCGTGAAGAGTTCAGAATTGAGAACACTGACTGTGACGCGATCGATAAGGATTTGGGCGGGTACCAGCGCCAGGCCGCATAGACATAGTCACTCCGTCCTGGCGATGATATTTGAGGAAGGACCCTTTTCAAAAGAATAATGACAATGAGTGAGCTCGAACCGACTTCGTTTCCTCCAGGCGAACTGTTGGCCGACATTCGGGCACTGATCGCCGAGGCGCGGCGCCAAACCACGGTCGCTGTGAATATGGGGCTCACGCTCCTCTATTGGCGTATTGGTCAGCGCATCCACCGTGAAGTGCTGGGCAGCGAGCGCGCCGCCTACGGCGAACAGATTGTCGTGACGGTGTCACGACAATTGGTGGTGGACTACGGCCGGGGTTATTCAGAGAAGAACCTCCGCCGAATGGTTCAGTTTGCCGAGAGGTTTCCCGAGCAGGAGATTGTCGCGACCCTGTCACGACAATTGAGTTGGTCCCACTTCAGCGCCCTTTTGCCCCTCAGTCAGCCCTTCCAACGGGAATTCTATGCGGAGATGGCCCGGATCGAAGGCTGGAGCGTGCGTACCCTTCGTGCGCGCATCGACTCGATGCTCTATGAGCGCACTGCGCTCTCCAAACAGCCTGATGCACTGATCCGCCAGGAACTGGCAATCCTCCGCAGCAAAGGCGACCTTACTCCCGCTCTGCTGCTCAAAGACCCCTACGTATTGGATTTTCTCGGGCTTACCGACCGCTTTCTGGAGCGTGACCTGGAAGACGCCATCCTCCGGGAGCTCGAAACCTTCCTGCTGGAGCTGGGCGCGGGCTTTTCCTTCGTCGCTCGGCAAAAGCGCATCCAGCTCGACGGAGACGACTTTTACATCGACCTCTTGTTCTACAACCGCAAACTCAGGCGGCTGGTCGTGGTCGAACTGAAGCAGGGCAGTTTCAAGCCTGAATACAAGGGCCAGATGGAACTCTATCTTCGCTGGCTGGCTCAAAACGAGCGCGAACCCGACGAGAACCTACCACTCGGTATCATTCTCTGCGCTGGCAAGAACACCGAACAGATCGAACTGCTGGAACTTGGCACCTCCGGCATCCACGTCGCCGAATACCTCACGGTCTTGCCGCCGGCGGAGGTCCTGCGGGAGAAGCTGCATCAGGCCATTGAAACTGCGCGGGCGCGCATTGAAGCGAAAGCCGACGACGGAGCCACCGATGATTTCTGAGTGGACATAGCAGAGATAGACAATCGTGTCGTTGATCGTGCGGGCCGAACCGAGTGCGCGCGGTTTCTAATTTATGTAGTCGCTCGCCGACTGCGCGAAGGCTGCCACCTTCATCGTGCACGCAATACAAACATCCATCGCCACAGTTCCGTCGTCGTTGTGCGTTACCGACGTAGACGTGCCTACACCGCGGGATAGAACGATGGTCGCGGCGGCGTCAGGCGACAATGTGAGTCTACGAAAAGGCTCGCCTGTAGGGATCTCCATGTCACATGTGTCGCAGAAACGCACTTTGTTGCGCAGCATGCTGGTGTGAGAAAAGTCTACATCGTCTCCAGGTACAGATCGCGCTTTTTGATTTGTTTTGCAGAAACGGATGGATATTCCCCCTAGGGCGGGGGTTGGCGAGTTTGTGTTGCTGGTGTCCTGGTTGAGTGCGGGCATGGAATGCTGCAACTGCGCGCGTCCGTCTTCGTGCCACGGAACTTGATTGCCGGGTTGCGTACCGGCCCTGAGTCCTCGCCCAGACGCCACTTTCGCGGTGGTGGTTGGCGGGCCTAAGCCGATTTCAGTCCGGCCATGCGCTCGGCGAGGTGCCACAGGGCGCGATTGAGTTTTACGTCCTGATCGATCGCTTTCACTTCGCGTGTGGTGGTACGGCGGCGGTGGCCGTTGGCGTCGTGTCCCCAAGCGGACAATCCGCCCCTCACGGCATTTTCCTGAATTCTGTTGAAGGTCCGCCAAAGATCAGCGCCGTTATCATCGCGGCGGCGCGATTGGAGCAGTTGAGCCGGGGTGATGGGCGTATCGACTTTGCCTTCGGCATCTCCGAAGCGAACTACGTGAGCGGATTCTGCAAGTGCGGTTTGCTCTCCGCTGGTTAGCTGAAGGGTTTTCCATGATTGGACGGTGTCCAGAATCTTCGGCGCATTCTGAGCAATTCGCAGGCTGCCGTTCACGACTTCGGTAATGACATCTCCGCTGTGGCGCACGGCAATGCTGTCCTGCATGGATTCGGAAACGACCATTCCGTTCCAGCAGACAAGGCGGAAGATTCCGGCCATGAGTTTGTAGGAGCTGGTGCCATCGTGTGAATTAACGAGAACGACTTCGACCAGCGAATCGCCGACAGCCACAGAGGGCAGGGAATCGGCGTGCCGGAAGCGAATCATGTGTTTGGCGTGCTCGCTTCGGGATGCGTCGCGGGTGCCGGATTGAGTGGCGCGGAAAGGCAGGAATCCCGCTTCTCTCATGCCGTCGATGACGTCGATTGTCGGGATGTAGGTATAACGCTGGGACATGCCGTCAGAGGCTTCCCGTGCGAGGGCGGAAGGGGCAAGGCGTGCGATGTCATCGGTAGTGAGAGGCTGATTGCGTGTGCTGGTCATTGGAATTTCGCTCCTTTTGTGGTTTTGAGAATTCGGGCCTGGGTAGGCCAGAAAAAAACATTCGTTTCATAAATGGCGAGGGTGGAGTGGAGAGAGGCGCTGTCAATCTCCGGAGCGAAGCGGAGCCCTGGAGCGGGTTAGAGCGGAAGGGGCGCGGAAGCGAGCACGGCGTGGGTTTGGGGTAAGCGGCGCGCGGAGCTGCACAAGCGGGATTGACAGAAGGAGCCGAACGGAGCTCTAGACTTCGCCATGAAACGAATGTGGAATGGTGGGAAGATCAGCCGAAAGGCTGTGCCGAGAATTTGGAGATTGTGCTTAACAACAACGGATAGGTTCCTGTTTGCCGTTCTTAACCGGCCAATCTTCTAATCACACCCCTGCAAAGCTGTAGGTGGGAAGCGGTATTCTCCTCCAGTTGGATTCTCTTCAGGAGGAGGAGGGGCTCCGCTTCCGGCTGAGATCTTGGCGGGTCAACGCCGGGGCAGAGCCCCTGGGAGTTACGATTCTGTTTATCCCACTTTCTGCCTCGCCGCACAAGCTCGAAAGCGACTGGGCCGGAGACTGCGACAAGATCAGCCTGCCGCAATGCCCGGTTTGTGATCAGGGTTCGATTATCGGCCACGGCCGCCGCCGCAAGCAGGCGCACGATGAGTATCATGACTGGATTGAGATCCGTCGCGGTCGCTGCCCGGATTGCGGAAAGACCTTCACTTTTCTGCCGCTGCTTTCTTTCCCTTACACGCATTACAGCTTGCTGGCGCGCTGTCAGGCATTGCGGCGGCGCTTTGTAGAGAACTGCCCTTGGGAGAAGGCATTGCCTAATCTGAAAGACTCGAATCGCTTGCCCGATCCATCCACCCTCCGCCGCTGGTCGAGCGGCCTGGACCTCTCTCAGCCGGCCCTGTCCTTTGCCCGCCAAGTCATCGCCCACATCGCTCACTGGGTGGCGCGCGGTGATCCGGCCAATCACGCAGCTGAGCCGTTGTCTTGGCTGACTCCGGTTCTGCCCATGCTCTGGCCCTTACGTCTTTAAAAAAGATTTCTTCCACCCACCATCCTTGCCTGGGAATGTGGACAGCCTCCTCCTACGCTCAGCTCCGGAGGCAAACAACGCTGTGGGCGAGGATGTCGAAAAACTCAAACAGCACTTGCCGCTGCTTGATTATCTGCGGCAGCAGAACTGGACCAGTCAGCCTGCCGGTCGCAGTTCCGAGTTTGTCGGGCTTTGTCCCTTGCACGCCGAAACCCGGCCTTCGTTCTACGTCAATGCCCGCAAAAATCTCTTCTACTGCCACGGCTGCGGCCGGGGCGGCGACCTGATTCGCTTTGTCCAGTTGTCCCGCCACCTGTCCTTCCGCCAAAGCCTCGCCTACCTGGAGCAACAGACCACTTCTACAGACGACTCTGTCTCCGCTGTCCTCCAGCAGACGACCACTTTCTATCGCGAGCAACTCGATCACTACCCCGAAGCGATGCGTTATCTCCACCAACGCGGACTGCAAGATCCCGCCCTGATCCAACAACTCCAGATCGGCTACGCCCCCGGCGGGAGCTTGCGCCGTCATCTCAACGCTCAAGGCTATGGCTTCGATCTGCTTCGGCAGTTTGGTCTGCTCAACTCTCAGGGCTCCGATGCCTTCTACCAGCGCATCGTCTTCCCCTTATGCCATGGCGAACACATCGTCAACCTCTACGGCCGCAGTATTGGTACTGCCTTTGCCCATCGCTTTCTACCAGGCTCCAAGGGTGGCTTGTATGCCTGGGAGCAGGTGCGGCAATGCTCCGAGGTGATTCTGGTTGAGGGACTGTTCGACTATGCGGTGTTGTGGCAGGCGGGTTTTCACAACCTCACCTGTTCGTTAGGCACCTATCTCAACGCGGACCAGTTTCGACAGCTGTGTGACCGACCACGCACGGTTTATCTCACCTTCGATGTTGATGCCAATCACAGCGGCCAACACGCGGCGCTGCAGCTGGCCCATCGTCTTGGTGTGCAAGGTATCGCTGCCCGCCGCGTCTTCCTGCCCCAGGGACATGATCCCAACTCCTTCTTCGTTCAGGGTGGCAACGCGCGACAGTTTCAGTCGCTGCTGGAGGCCGCTTCCTCATGAAGTTCCATGTGATCTTCCACCAGACCGCAGCGAACGCACACAGCCCGATTCAGGTGGTAGAGCAAACCACCGGCCTCGGAGTCGGTTGGGTCAATCGTTACCTGGACCGCGAGTATGTTCGCCGGTTGGCCAACACCAGTTTGCGCATCTACGCTTACAATCTGCTGCACTTTGTTCGCTGGTGGGAGAGCCTGCATCACACCGGCGACATCGCAAAGGCGGATCTCATCGAGTCGACCCTGCTGGATTACTTGCGCTTCCAGTCCAGCCTGCAACCACGGCCCTCTGCCTCCACCATTAATGATCGCGTCGCTGACGCCGATCGAGCCATCCGCAACGAGTTTCCAGATGCTCCCTGTCAGGTCGCGCACGGCTTTCAGCAGGCTTTTCTACAGCGTAAGCCGATGGGCCTGGGCCGCCCACGAGTAGCCGTCAGCCGGCTACGAGTGAAGGTGCCTAAGCTCAACATCGTGCCGCTCTCGGTGAATGAAGTGGCACGCTTCTGGTCCAGTTTCCACACCGCGCGCGACCTGGCCATCGTGGGCTTGATGCTCATGCATGGACTCCGATCCGCCGAAGTATTGGCTCTGAATCCTGACCACGTGTTGCTGTCCGAAGCCCAACTCCGCGTAAGCGGTAAAGGCAACAAGCTTCGCTTCCTCCCCCTGGCGCCGGAAACCACTCAACTGATCGATCACTATCTGCGACTGGAACGTCCCAATCCCTGCTCGCCAGCGCTGTTCGTCGTGTTGAAAGGACCCGCACGCGGTACCCGCATGACTCCCGCAGGACTACGCTCGCTGTTCCGCTACCATCGCCGCACCACCGGTATTCAGCTGGCAAACCCGCACCGCTTTCGACACACCTTTGCCTCGGATATGGTGCGCGCCGGCATGAGCCTGCCTGCGCTCATGCACCTGATGGGTCACGCCGACATCGAGACCACGCTGCGCTATGTGCAGGTCACCCCGCAAGATGTCTACCTGCAGTATGCCCGCGCGGTGGCGCAGTGCATTCGCCCCCTTCCCAGGATCTCCTCGTGAACCGCGTGCGCCGTCCTCCACTGCAACATCCGCTGGCTCCCGCCTTCGAGCGTTCGGTCGATTCCCTCTGCATCGCACTTAGTCCTGATACCACTCGTCACTATCGCGGGACGGTGCGCAAATTTCTCGGTTATCTCGCTGCCGATCATCCCCAGGTCAATCGCCTGGATCAACTGCGCCGCGAACCTCATATCCTCGGCTGGATGTCCCGACTGCGTTCGCAAACGCCGTCGCTGTCGACCGCGTCTTGCATCAATCAGCTCATCGCTCTGCGCTGCCTCTTCAACGAACTGGCCTGGTCGAACGAACGTTCCGAACTCGCTCGCCTGATTCGCCGCGAGGACATTCCGCACACTCCGCAGAGACTCCCTCGGCCGCTCAACGCTGAACAGGACCAGCTTTTACAACAGGAGTTCCTTCGCCGTAACGATCTCGGTGGCAATGCCATGCTGCTGATTCGCTACACCGGCATGCGCATCGGAGAGTGTGCCGATCTGTCCTCCGATTGCCTTCGGTCCACCGGGCCTAAGCAATGGGCGATTCATGTCCCGTTCGGCAAGCTCAAAACAGAACGCATGGTCCCCGTCGATGCTTCCACGTGTGAACTCGTCCAACGACTTCGATTCTTTCGCTCCCTCGATCCTCTGCCCTCCGATGGACGGCTCCTGGCCCGCCCAAGCAGCAAAGACGCACTCGTTCGTCAACTCCGCGATTACTTGCATCAGGTCTGTCATTCCATCAACCTCTCCATCCAAATCGTCCCCCATCAGCTTCGACACTCCTATGCCACAGAGATGCTTCGAGCCGGTGTGAGCTTTCCTGTCCTCATGAAGTTACTCGGTCACACCGACCCTGAGATGACCATGCGCTATGTGGATGTGGCATTGACCGATCTCCAGCGCGAGTTCCACCAAGCACGAGCCACCCAAAGTATCTGGTTCCGCTGCCAAAGGCCTCATCCGTTCCTCTTCGTGCCGGCCTCGACGGCGTCATCGATTCTTTGCTCGCCTCTCAACATGTGTTGGAGATGTTTCGCCGCCCGCTACCAAACGGCTCTTCCCGCTCTTGTCTCGACCGGCTCTCCAACCGACTCATCAAGATCCTTACAGAAGTACGCAAACTGCGCACAACCTGAGATTGGGCAGAGATTGGCCGGTTAAGCCGACCAACCGCCAACTACCGAGTGAATTCGCGAGTTGATAGAATATGCAGTGATTTCTAATGATCCTTCGGCGTCGAGTTCGTCTATGAACCTCATACGTAATCAATCGAAATCAATTTGGTCAAGGCCTGCGCAGCAGACGATGAGTCTTGTCCTGAGTGTCCTTCTGATATGGGGTGCCACCGCCTACGGCCTACCTTCTGATCAGAGTTCCGAGATCAACAAGCTGATGGGGATTTTGTACGAACGTAGTCAGTTCAACGGCGCCATTCTGGTTGCGAGAAAGGGCGCGATCCTTTACCGCAAGGCGTACGGAAAAGCGAACTTCCAAACAGGGTCAGAGTTTACTCCGGAGACTCCCTCGAATATCGGTTCGGTCACCAAACAATTTACAGCGATGTCAATCATGATTTTGGAGGAGCGGAAGAAACTCACCTATGACGATCCAGTGTCGAAATACATCCCGGAATTTTCCCGCTCCGTACATTTCAGCAAAATCACACTGAGACATCTATTGACCCACACTTCTGGAATGCCAGACTATGGCGACTTGGGGATCGACGATTCCGGTCTTGACCAACGCGGACTCATTGCAGCCCTGCTCAACAAAGAAGGCAGTTTTGCGGCCCCAGGTTTGAAGTACCGATACAGCAATCCAGGATACGCGTTATTGGCGATTGTGGTCGAACGAGTTTCCGGCAAGCATTTTGGCGAATTTCTGGAACAAGAAATCTTCCAACCCGTAGGAATGAGCCGCACTTTTCTCTACGACACGCCGAAAAGGAAAACCCCACAAGTCCCCGTGGGCTACGATCAATTTGGAGGGATCGACGATGGCGGACCAACAGCAATCCCGGGAGACGGCGGCATTTATTCGACCGTGGATGATCTATTCAAGTGGGATCAAGCCTTATACACAGACAGGCTCGTGCACCAGTCTACGTTGAGCGAAGCGTTTACTCCAGGCAGAGTCCAAGAAACAACGTCGAGCTATGGTTTCGGGTGGAATGTCGAGGAGGTGGGCGGCAGCAAGTACCTTTGGCATACCGGCAATTCAGCGGGTTTTAGAGCCTTTATCGGCAGGCGGCTGGCAGATCGAGTCACGATCATCATGCTGACCAACAAGGGAAACAGTAAGCGACAAGACATAAATACAGCGATTCAGAACATCCTGGCTGATAAGCCGTATCTTGTGCCGAAGCAATCGGGCGCCGAGACGCTGTACAGAGTTATCCACGAATCGGGAATTCAAGCTGCGTTGCAGAAATACGACATTCTCAAGAATGAGAAAAGCGCTGACTATGATTTGGGAGAGTCCGAGCTGAATACACTCGGATATCAGTTGCTTTACGGAGACAAGAGGGTTAGCGATGCAGTTGCGATCTTCTCACTAAATACCAAGGAGCATCCCAACTCCTCCAACGCCTTCGACAGTTTGGGCGAGGCTTATTGGAGGAATGGGCAAAAGAGCCTCGCGATCAGCACTTATCAAACCGCCGTCAAACTGGACCCGGCAAACGGACACGCAGCATCTATGCTGAAGGAATTGCAATAGCCGAGAGCTGGTTGCTGCAATGGTCCAATCTTGGTGCGTCCGATTGCTCACCCACAATCGTTGGGCGGATCACGTGCAAACCTAAAGTAATCCCAAGGTAAGGCTTGCCGACGACAAGGGAGTCAGCGACGGCAGGCGCGTTTGTAGGCGCTTATCCTGTTGACTTCGCATAAAGCAAGCTATTCCGACATCATCCCGATCGTCCTCAGCCATGTCTCTACCAACTGAGGCCATCCCGTTATCGGAAGCTTCGTGCGCCGCAGCCCAAACGCATGCCCCCCGTGCGCGTACAGATGCACCTCTACGGGAACGCCAGCGTTTTTCAGGGCGACGTAGTACGCGAGCGACTGTTTTACGCCGTCCACGTTGTCATCCTCTGCCTGCAGCAAAAACGTTGGCGGCGTCTGCCGCGTGACGGGAACATTCGCATTCAATCCGTAAGCGTCACCGCCAACCCACAGATGTCCCGGATAAATGCCCACCGCAAAATCTGGTCGGCAGCTTTCCTTGTCAGCCGCATCGACAGGCGCGTACAAACGGCGCTCGAAGTCCGTGCTGATTTCCGCCACTAGATACCCGCCTGCTGAAAACCCGAGCACTCCAATCTTGTGCGGATCGATGTGCCACTCCGCGGCGCGAAATCGCACCAGCCCCAGCGTCCTTTGCGCATCCTCCAGCGCCAGCGTCGACTTCGCAAGATCGTCGGGCCGGCACTTGCAGTGCCAGTCATAGGGCAGGCTCGGCGCGCGATATTTCAGCAGCACACACGTGATCCCCTTGGACGTCAGCCAGTCGCAAACCTCTGTGCCTTCCAGATCGATGGCCAATCCCTCAAAGCCCCCGCCGGGAAACACGACAACCGCAACGCCCGTATTCTCTCCCTTCGGCGCATAGACCGTCATCGTAGGACGTGAGACGTCGCTCACCCAAATCCACGGCCTGCCGGCAACCAGCTTCTTCACCGCCGCCACGTTTTCCGGCCCCGTGACAGGCTGGCGCATCAGGCACGGTCCCTGGCCATATTGGCACCTGCGTGTGTCCCGGCGATGGCTGCCAGGTATCCCCCTGTGCGCTCAGACCGCCAAATGCAAACACAATCCAGAGAGCGAAGATCAAAGGCTTCACCATCATTTGCACAGCTTATACCAGTAACTGTCGGAACCCACTAATCCGAATCTGAATAGGTACTGAGAGGTTGATATTTGGAACGTGATTCTGCGATCTCGATTGCGGGATTGCTCCTGAATCACGAACTAACCTTCCGTAATGAGCTGGACGGCATCACGCAGAAGCGTACGCCCCAGCTAGAGGACCTCAAGGCGAGTAATAAGTAGACGATGACAAAAGCAGAAAACGCGAAGGCCGCTTGGAGAGCGGCCTTCGCTGTTGGGATGGTTCAGTAGGGAACAGGCTCTTCCGATGGCTGCTGTTCGCCTGCGTCAGAGCCGTTTGGTGCAGGCTCGGGCGTGCCCGCCTTCGAGAAGATGGAGAAATCGATCTTTCGCAGGTGGCCGGCCACGATCGAGACCGCGGGGATGGTCACGCCGTCCTTGACATATTCACTGGTGCGGAGCTCGCCCTGGACAAAGACCGCATCGGCCTTCTTGAGGCGGCTGGCGGGTTGAGCCAACTTGTCCCAGCATTCCACGCGGAACCAGTCAGTCGTTTGCTTCTTCTCTTTGCCCTTCGTCCAGGACTTGTTGACAGCGATGCTGAGGCGCGTGACATGTTTACCACTGGAGAGCTGAGTGTGGACGGGATCTTGTCCGAGGTTGCCTTCGATTTGAACGAGGTTCTTCATTGTGATTCTCCTTGTGCGCCGGTTAAACCGGCGAGGTGTAGTGAATGAAAGAGTCACACGAATGTGAAGTAGCGACCCACATCGGCCCTGAGTCATGCGGAGCCGCTCGCGAGGGCGGCGTCGAAGCGTTGACAAGGGAACGTGCGGGCCGGGTATTCAGCCGCGTAAGACCATCACTCCGGGACGCCGACGCTGTAAGGAGACGCGGAAGGCCCCATCCGGTGCACCGATATCGCGAGGTGCAACGGAGTCCCGCGCGGTCACAGACCCCGTGCACGTACGGAAGCACCTCGAACGGGAACCGGGAGATCCCAGGCTCGCCCAGGGAAGCAGTAGCCCTGGGACGCATCGGGAAGTCTAAGGACGCACGCCGATGACGAACGGACCTGGGAAGTCGGACAGACCTACTGTACCGGAGAAGTCCCCGAACAACGCCGGACAACCGGCAGCGGAGGGGATGGAGGGAAGAGGCCTGGCCAAAGGGAACCTGCCCCAACAAAACGCGTCCCGGACACCGAGCCGGGAAGACGCGCTCAGCGCGCTGGAGCGGGTACGTCAAGCAGCAAGCAAGGATAAGAAGTTGCGGTTCACCGCGCTCCTGCACCACATCTACAATCCGGAAACGCTGCGCAGGGCCTACTTCAGTTTGAAGAAGGACGCTGCGTCTGCCGGTCCCGCGTTGCCGCAGAAGGTATCGGGCTGTGCGGGCAGGCGCAGTCCCGAGGCGATGTCCCAGCAGGCGAGCTTCCAGTCCTGCTGGCGTGCCAGGGCGGTGATCTCCCGTTCGGCTTCATCGGGCTCGTGGGTTACCAGGTAGAGGCCGGTGAAGGCCGCGCGGATGTAGTCGGTCAATTGCTCGGTCAGAGTCATAGGGTGGTGGGCCTCCCATTGGTTTCCAGGAAACGAATTGAGAAGGCCCGGTCAGTGCGTAACCGTTACGCACCTCCGGGCCAGAGGGAGTGGTTCGAGCGCAGTGCTACTGCTGAACCTGCTGCTGGGCGTCAGCAACTTGGTAGAACTCGGCCGTCTTGGTGTCGTTGGCGGACACGCCGAGGGACTGCTCCAGGAATTTGCTGGCCTGCAAGCAATCGGCGCCGGCGTAGCCCTTGGTCTGAATCGTGGTGTCGCCCTGGGGCGAGACCGTGACCTCGATGATGCGCGCCATCAGGAAGAGTCCTCCTGCAACTGGGTGATTTCTCGTTGGACACGGGTGATCGCCGCCTGACGTTTTTCGACCTGATGAAACGCACGACGCAGACGACTCATCCAGCGCGACAGGTCGGCTCGTTCCTTGGCCAGCCGCTCGCGCAGCCGCCGCAGCCGTTCCATCTGTCGGGGATTGGGTTGCGGGATTGGCGTGGTGACGCGCACCAGACGTCGGCGTGGTGCCGTCATCTCAGCCGCCCTCCACAATTTGCAGACGAACGGAGCCATCTTCGAGTTGCTGCTCCGTCACGGCATGGCCCCGACGACGCGCTTCGATCCGGCACTTTTCGATGGCATAGGCTTGAAGGAGCCGATCCAACTCCTTCTGCGCGCCCCAGAAGGAACAAGCACAAAGCCCACCAACTGAACCCCACTGGCCCCTCGCCCAACTTCCCAGTATTGTCTGTCTTTGCTTTGTCGAAGCTCGCCGCTTGGTACGAAACCCATCGCCGCTCCCACGGAGGAACCACATGCGAGACAGCCAGCCAGGAGCCTTTTTCCGCCGGAACCGGGTCGCAGCCAGAGGATAGCCCTCCATCGCCTCTGGGAAGTCCTTCGCCCGGAGGATCGTCGGCGAACGCTGCAGGTGCTCAGTCGCATCGTCGCGCAGCAACTTCACCTCCCTCGAAACACCGGGGAGGAGCATCATGAAGACTGCTGAGCCAACTGCCGCCACCAAACCGGCTCCCACGCCCCCGAACATCACGTTGAGCCGAGCGAGTTCCTCCAAGGTCCTGCCAGGTCACCTGGAAAAGCTCGCGGTCGTCTATGTACGGCAATCGTCGCCGAAGCAGGTCCTGGATCACCGCGAGTCCACGGCGCGGCAGTACGCCTTTGCCGACCAGGCAGTGGCCTTCGGCTGGCCGCGCGAACGCGTCCTGACCATCGACGAGGACCTGGGGAAGAGCGGTCGGACCGCCGAGGGGCGCAGCGGCTTCCAGCGCCTGATCACCGAAGTGACCTTGAACCACGTCGGCATGGTCCTCGGGCTGGAGATGAGCCGCCTGGCCCGCTCGTCCAAGGACTGGCATGCCTTCTTCGAGATGTGCGCCATCTTCGGCACCCTCATCGCCGACAAGGATGGCGTCTACGATGGCAACGATCCCAATGACCGGCTCCTGCTGGGCCTCAAGGGGATCATGAGTGAAATGGAATTGCACATCATGCGCAACCGCCTGGAGCGTGGCCGGGACTGCAAGGCGCAACGGGGCGAGTTGTTCTTCGGCGTGCCGGTGGGTTACGTGCTTTTGCCGACGGGAGAAGTAGACTTTGATCCTGATGAGCAGGCCCAGGAGGTCATGCGGTTGGTCTTCGACAAGTTCGACGAGTTGGGCACCATCTACGGGCTGTTCCATTGGCTGATCCGCAACAACATCCGGCTGCCGATCCGGCCCCAGTCCGGGGCCAAGAAGGGACAACTGGACTGGCGCCGGCCGTCGATTTGTACGCTGGCAGAAATCCTGCGTCACCCGATTTACGCGGGGGCGTACAGCTTCGGTCGTCGGCCTGCCGATCCCAAGCGAACGTTTTCTCCGAAGGGCCATTCCCGCCCGTTGGTGCCGATGGAGCAATGGAAGGTGTTGCACCGAGATCGTCTCCCCGCGTACATCACCTGGGAACACTACCTGCGGAATCGGGAGCGGATCGAGCAGAACCGCAATCGATTCGATTGCCAGGGTGCGCCGCGCTCTGGCGTCGCCCTGCTGTCGGGATTGCTGGTCTGCGGCACTTGCGGCCGGCGGATGCGCACCCTCTATCACGCCCATGGCAAGGCCCAGTACGACTGCAACCGGCGGGAACTCACGGGCCTCGAACCGCGTTGTCCCGGGCTGGCCGCCCGGGCCGTGGACGGTTTAGTCGCGCAACAGGTCCTGCGCGCGCTCGAACCGGCAGCCGTGGAATTGAGCATCCAGAGACCCATGCGGACGTCGAGCAGGAGCGCCAGCGCCTCGACAAGCACTGGCAGCAACGGCGGCAGCGGGCGCGCTACGAGGTCGAGTTAGCGGAGCGCCGTTACCAGGCGGTCGATCCCGCAAACCGCCTGGTGGCGGCCACTCTGGAAAAGCGCTGGGAAGAGTCACTCGCCCAGGAAAAGCAGCTCCAGGAAGAGTACGACCGCTTCCTCCGGCAAACGCCGGTCAGCTTGAGCCCGGAGGAGCGGGCACGTCTTACCGCCCTCACATCCGACATCCCTGCCTTGTGGCATGCCCCGGGCACGACCAACGTCGATCGGAAGCAGATCGTGCGCTGCCTGGTGGAACGGGTGACCGTGTCCGCGCGTGCCGACAGCGAGGTCGCGGGGGTGACGATTCACTGGGCGGGCGGACACGAGAGCCAGCATGAGATTGTTCGTCCTGTGAGGAGGTACGAACACCTCCGTGACCTGGAGCCGCTACTCGACCGCGCTCAGGAGTTGCGGGAGAGCGGGCAAAGCATACCCCAGATTGCCGAGCAACTGAACGCGGAAGGGTTCCACACTCCAACAGGCCGAGGGCGGATCAAGGGCCCGATGGTCAACCAGCTCTTGCAACGTCGAGGAGTCATTACGAACGAACGCGCCCACGATGAACTGCTCGGCCGGCACGAGTGGTGGCTCTCCGATCTGGCTGACCAATTGAAAACGACCCGAAGCAAACTACAGGAGTGGGCTCTCCGTGGCTGGGTGCACGGCAGGCAAACGCCGGTGCAGGGCTGCTGGATTCTCTGGGCCGATAAGGACGAACTGCGGCGACTTCGTGCGCTGATTGCCAAGAGCCGGCCCGGCAAAAATCGTCAGGGCAGCCATCTGAAAACGCCGAAGAAACGGTCAGACCATGGCTCATGACAGCGACCGCGCCGGTGAAGAGTTTCGCCGTGCCCTGGACACGCGTGGCCCGGTCCAGGGCGTCGGCGGGCGACCGAATCCTGTACGCACCTCTGACGTGATGCGCCCAACCACATCACGTCAGAGGTGGCGGAGTCGATTAGGTGGCGATCTGGAGGACAATGCTGCCGTCCGGACGGACGTGCTCGCTGACGCAGTGCCCCTGCTTCCTCGCCTCCAGTTTTGTTTTCTCGACCGCGTACATTTGGAGGAGTCGCTCAAGTTCTACTTGATTGCCCCAGCGGCCCTCGTAATTGTCATACTTGATGGACCCAACACGCGTGTCAATGACAATGGGGTATTGCCAGCCGGGGAGCTTAACGGACAAGCCGGTCGCTTCCCCGTTGAAGAGTCGGACATTACTGTGGATGGGTTCCGCAAGTCCGAGCCGGCGGCACGCCGCTGTTAGTGCGGCCGCATCACGAACTCTGGTTTCGATGACGACAACATGGGACATTGGGTTCTCCTGTTTGGCTTGGTGATCCGAGACGCCGGGAGGAAACGACCGAGCTTTCACTCGGACGCGAAAGCCGGCACTCTTAACAATGGAGGTATCATGTCTGCCCCTTCCACCGTCCTTCGAAGTTGTCGAAGCGCGCGGTTCCCGTGAGCGTGTCGATGACGATGGGATAGGTCCAGCCGGGCAGGCGCACGATGAGCCCCGTGGCGTTGCCGCTGAACAGCTCGGCCGTCCCTGGCTCGGGAGCGGCCAGGTTGAGCCGCTGACAGGCAGCCGTCAGGGCCGTTGGATCGTGCAGCCGCGTATGCAGGGTGACAATGTGGCTCATGCGATGAAGTTCCTCCTTTGTTCAGGGACCGTGGGGAATGAGAGATGGGTATTTGGAGCCGACGCTTCGACGGTAAAGGATGGCGGAAGGCCAGCCGACCGTCACGGAATCTGCCCGGTATTTCGACTCGATTTAGAGGTATTTCGGAAGGGCCAGGCGTCCCGGCAGTGTGCTTCACATCGGCCAGTCCGGGACACGACCGGGTTGCTCGCCGCGAGCCAGCGCCTGTTGCACTTCGGCCAGCGACAGGTCCTGCCGGAAGCGGTGGCCGATGGCGCGCTCCACCCGCACGTACTCATCGAGCAGCTCGGGATTGTGCCGGCCGGCCAGCAGCAGCGCCGAGCGAGGCGAGAAGATGCAGAAGCAGCAAGACAGTCGCGGCATGCCCAGGTCGTAGGCCGGATGGTAAGGCACGCCGCTGGCCCGGATGCGCTGCCAGACCTCCTCTTTGGTCCAGGCGTGCAACGGCAGCCAGTCGTCCACCCAGCGCCGGCCGTTGGAGGCCAGAGCGTTGGCTGCCAAGGGCGGTCGTTTGGCTCGGGCCGGACTCTCTTCCGCACGCATCCCCAGACAGTTGAGGATGCGGCAGACCGGAATGCCCTGCTCACGGGTGCGTGCAGCCAGCCGAGTAAATAACGTCATGACAGGTCCGCGTTTCATGTCGCTCGTGCAGAACCTGGCGGAAGGGGACGGGAACATCCCACGCTGAGCGATGTGGTCGAGCAGGTCGCCCTGCGCGCGACACGACGACGAACTCCAGTCCGTAGTGGCAGGTCTGGTCCTCAGCCAGTTGGCGTGTGCCGGGCCATTCGACCCGACCCAGGTCGGCGTGGACGACGAGCAGCCGCCCGCGCGGAATGACATACGTGTCGGCCAGCTCCACGACGTAATCCAGCATCGCCTGCGAATCTTTCCCCCCGAAGAATTCAAAACGATCCAGTCGTAGTCGCGCAGCGCGGGCAGCACTGGGGGCGTCAGGAACATCAGCATCTCCTGTTGTGGGAGGTTCAGTGGAAGCGAAATGGTACAGGGGCTCAACGGATGGTTTTCTTCGGGTAAGGTCCGGTGCTGGTCAGCCGCTCCCTGGAGAGCGCCCAGGCGTAGCGATGGTTGCTGGCATGGTACAGCGGTCGTGTCAGCCGCGGTAGCCAACGTGCCAGCCAGGCCCGGCTGTCCTCCCCATAGCCCAGCGGTTCGGCGCCGTACCGGACCAGCTGCGCGGCGGCGTACTCCCAGCCCCGCTCGCGGCCGCGCACCTTCTGCAGGGCGCGGGCACTGTAGACGGTGGCGTCGGGTAGCAGCCGGAGTGTTCGGGCTTCACTGCGGCCGAGATAAGCTGCATTACTGGCCTGGTAGATGGTGCCGACGTGGCCAGGAAAGAGCAAGCGACCATCCGTGGTGTTGCGTGGCACCGGGTCGGAAAAGGAGACCACGCCGCGTAGACCACGCTGACGGAGTTGGTGCAAGCAGCGGGCGAGCATCCAGGTTTCGCCGTTGAAGGGCACCTCGTCCAGCAGGACAAAACGGCCCAGCTCCACGCTGTCGGTGGGGCGGCCGCCGAAGACGTTGGTCAGGACACGATCGTTGCACGGATGGCTGAACACCGCCACGCCGACCAGCGCGCCGTGGCGGAACAGTCCAAAGCGGAAGCGGGCCGCCACGTAGCGGCCCGAGTAGTGGTGCCTCTCGACGAAGGATTTGGCTTGCGGATCGGCAAGGTCAGCGACCTCGTAGCCGGCCGGCCGGAAGACTTCGTCGGGCACACGGAAAAAACTACGCCGGTCGCGCGAGCAGGTCGGCGAAGAGCAGGTTCATAGGTGTTGTGATTGTGGAGATGAGGATCAGAAGGGTGGTCAAGGCTCGGACAACCGCTGAGGCGCGGTGCTGCATCATCGCGTTTCGGCCTGGGACGCAGCCGTCTCCCAGAGCATCAGGTTGCTGTCCTACAGCCCCCCGAGCAATTCCTTAGCGACCGAGAAAGATGACCGGTAAGTTGCTCGGCGGTTGGGGTCGCAGACCGGCATCCTCCAGTGTGGCGGCCACGGACTCGATTGTCACGGCGTCCCAGGTCTTCTCAGCATTCCAGGCGCCGGCCTCGCTCCACAGAATGCTCTGCACGCGCGTTGATGAGTGCGACCAACTGCTCACGGGTCAGTTCGTGGGCGCGCTTCATCACCGGCTCGCGGGGCGCCGGCAGGTCGGTGACGCGGACTTCAGTTGTCTCAAGCCCTTCCGATTCGACCTCGATGAAGCGATGCACAGGGTGTCCATCCGGGAAGCGCTCGCGCAGGATCGAGATGATCGCGCGGTCCTCGGGCCAGGCGCAGCCGGTGTCGTTGAGGATGGCACCGAGCAGATACGCCAGGTCGGGGCCAATGCGGTCGTCGTGTTCCAATGACTCCACGCTTCCCGTCACCAACTCGTACACTTCACGGAGCAATGCGATCCGCTGCTCGGCCGTTAGCGTCATGCTGGCCTGCTGTATGTTGGTCAGGGGGCTGATGTCTGCTGATATGGTTTACTTCTTCTGGCCCGGATTCTCGATCGTGTCGTCTGTCACCCGGTTGTTGTCGGCGTCGTACAACGCGTCGGGAGAATCGTGGATGATGTTGTCTGGGCGATGGGCTCACCGTCATTGTCAACAGCGTTGTCGGTGTCGAGGGAGATGTACATGTTCGCCTTGAAATAGCGATGCATGTGTCAGACCTCCGGTTCGATGGTTTCCTAGCGGCCATCGTTCCAGACCTCGACGCGCACGACGTTGAGGCGGGAAAGGCCCAAACAAAGAATGTCGTGGTCGGCACCCGTGGCCATCATGCTGGCCAGGACGATATCTTCCTGGTCCATCGGGTTGCGGTGATGAACGCGAAACTCGTACCGAGGCATGTTCAACTCCTTGATACGACCACCGTTGGTGTCGCATCTTCTTCGAGGTAGGCCCAGCATTGTGGGCACTGGGGCTCCGAGCAACAACCGCCGTCTGCGTGAGCGTACATGTCAGACCAGTCTTGCCTACTCAGCGGGAACGGCGTGTCTGTAATCTGTTCCGTTGTGTATTCCAGACCGAGCGAGGCGTAGAAGTAGATATTCCCCATCGCCTCGTCGGTCGTCAGTCCGTGGTTGTGAAAGGGCAGGTCGCCGCCACAGACCGCGGCACGGTCGATGTCGCAGCCCTTCGGGCACCGATAGCGTGTCATCTAACCCTCCTCTCCGGCAGCCAATTCGAGAACTTCGTAGTTGTGCCAGCCGCTGGCATCGGGGTCAACGCCCTGGCGCCGCATGATGGCTTCGATACGGCTTTTCAGTCCGCCTTCGGGCGACTCGAATACCCTGGCGCAGGGCGTCATCGAAGCCAGATCGTGTTCACGACTCCGTGGGGACCGTGGGCCGCTGACGAAGGGCCATCGCAAGCCGTTGCGTCTGGTTCAGATCGCGATAGGCCATCCAGGCGGCCCGATCGGCAAAGCGATGAAAGCCGGTGCCGCAGACCAGGTAATGGTGTCTGTCATGCTCGATCACGTCGCCGACAGACACCGAAGGATGAGGTTGCGGCTGGTTGTCGTTCTGGCCGAAATGGAAGACCGCGTTGAGCAGCGTCAGCAGATTGCAGCCGCCAGAGACGCGAGGAACGGTCACGATACGCTGGTCCCCGGGTTGACCAAAACCCAGCAGGTGGACGGCGACCTTTCGGTCGCCATCATTGCCGCCGTTCACGCTAGGTTGGTCGAGAGTCTCAGGCATGGGTTCCTCCTGGTGGTTCTCATCTTGCATCCAGCACGAGCAGTCTTCGTAGGGCGGTGGACAGACATCTTCCGTGCCTCGGCCGTGGTTCCAGCCGCAGGACGAACAAGGTGTGCGGTTCTCGAACATCGTTTCGGGGACAGTTATCCCGCAGCGGGTCGTTGGCCTTCGCACGTGGGACAGGGCTCGAAGCCATCGGGAAGAGACACCCAGGTCCAGCCGTAGGGCACGGTGCCCATCGCTTCGCGGTGGCCGCCAGCGCCGCGGCAGCAGGCGCAGGCCTGGGGCCAGGCGGCTGCCCAGGTGCGGATCGCTTCGAGCCGAGCGGCTTGCTGGGCCTGGCAGTCGGCAGTGTGTTGAGTCATGGCTGATGGGGTGAACAAGGAAGGGAGGGAACATCATGACACCGACATGGTCCCGTCCGTCCGGGAGCGCATGGGTGTCCGACCGGTTGACGCCGGTTGATCGGTGACGCGGGACGAGGCATCGTTGCCGTGGATACCGTTAGCGGAGAGGCGAACGTGGCGCTCGGACACGCGGGCGGCTGGACAGGGGTGACGTGGCCTGCTCCCATCACGCCAGAGGCGTGTCATAGGTCCAGCCCTGGACAACCCCGTCTTGGCTGTAAACGTCAATATCCAGGTAGGTGATGCCCACCCGACCCAGGCAGTGCGACAGGGTGTCGTCTGGCCCGGTCCCGGCTGGCGTAAACTCAGCCAGGTCGCCGATGTTGAAGTCCTCGGCCGCTGCGTCGAGCGCATTGTGCCCCTCCTCGGTCTCAACCCACAAGCGGATGGCCCGCCGCAACCGGGCGAGCAAGTCGTTCTCCGGGCAGCCCGCAAATTCGACCACGGCGAACGTCGTCTCGTCGTGGGAGTCTCGGAAGAGAATGATCCGTTGGTTCATGGGTATTCCTTGTGACGGGGTACAAAACCTGCCCTGACAAGGGCTATCGCACGTCGAGGCGGCTCAGGTGTTAACGCGAAAGGATAAGTGCCTCCACTTCTGCCTGTTTCGCACAGGTCAGACCGGCGCGTAGAACTTCCCCGGCGTAGTCGTGGATCGAGAAGTCGGGGTCGTGGCGCTGGGCCAGTTCTTCGTAGTAGTCATCCTCGAAGTCGGGGTGAATGATCTGCGCGGCCTCCACGAGTCGGCCGGCCTTTTGCAAACGAGCGATCAATTGGTGCATGGCGGGCTCCAAGTTGCAGAATCAGCTCTCGACACCTGTTGATGCCATTCCGGGCCGTCCAGGCCAGAGCGAACAGCTCGACCCGTGTTGTGGGACGGGACTCGCGTCTCACGCCGTCTTTTCGCCGTTATAGCTCGAAGAGCAGCGGTTGTCCCCGATCATCGATCCGGTAAACGGGCGTGCCTTCGGGTGGCGGATTGGGGACAGGTAAGGACGCCGGGGGCGGCGCGACAGAGGTGTTGGTGATTGCGGCCGGCAGGGGAAAGGACAGCCAGGGAGCGTATAAAGCGCCGTTGATCTTGCACATGGCCGCCGCTAACGGATCGATCTCTAGCCCGAAGAGGCACAATGACTTATGTGGTGGACCACATAAGTCATTTTATGTGGTGGCCTCCATTATGTGGCGTAGTCTTTCTCATTTCAGGCTTTTTGGCGTTTGGCCCCTTCCGAACACCACATAAGAGCCTACCCTCTGGTCGAGCCCTTCCCTTATCCACTGGAGGTTCGACCATGTTCGAGCGACTCTACAATCGCCCCCGTGCCCTGGCGCGGCACTCCCGCAGCCCCCTCGCTGAGGAACGTCGCCGCTTCCTCGCCCACTGCGCCGAATCGGGTATGTCCAAGACGACACTGGGGGTCATCGCTGCGTATCTGCTGACCATCACCACCTACCTACGGCTGGCTGACCGACCGCCAGACGACCTGATTACCCCAGCGGAGATCGAGACCCAGGCGGAACGCTGGGCCAAGCGACCGCTCAAATTCCCGGGGAGCAGGCAAGAACGCGGGGGCCGACGTCACTTCCGCAACTACGCCACCCAGTGGTTACAGTTCATGGGGCGTTGGCAGGCGCCACTGCTCCTCGCGCCTTGCGCGGATCGTATCACGGCCTTCACTGACTACATGAGCCAGGAACGGGGACTCTCTCCCAGCACCATCCGCTCGCGCTGCCGCTTCGTGCAAGAGGTCCTCGACTGTCTGTGCGCCTCCTGCCGCTTGGAGGAGGTTACACCGGCGCAGGTGGACGCGGTCTTCATCCCGATGCTTGAGCAGGGTCGATATGCCCGGATCACCGTGCGGGGTTACGCCTCTCACTTGCGTGCCTTCTTCCGCTACGCCGCGGTACAGGGGTGGTGCCAGCACGGGTTGGCCGAAGCGATCCAGGGGCCACGCCTCTTCACCTTGGACACACTCCCATTGGGTCCCTCTTGGGAGGAGGTCCAGCTCTTACTGGCCAGTACGGAGGGCGACGGCGCGAAGGCTATTCGCGACCACGCCATCTTGCTGCTCTTGGCCGTCTACGGTTGCCGATCCAGTGAAGCGGCTCGCCTGCGGCTGGAGGATCTGGACTGGGTACAAGAACGCATCAGCTTTACGCGTGCCAAATCTTCCCGGGCGCAGACCTACCCCCTGTCCCGGCCCGTCGGTGACGCCATCCTGCGCTACCTCCGAGAGGTCCGGCCGCGCTCGCTTTGCCGCGAAGTGTTCCTCGCACTCAACGCCCCTTTCCGCCCGTTGGCACCCGCGTCTCTGTGGAACATCGTCGCCCCGCGGCTGCGCGCCATGGGCGTTCCGCTTCGCCATCACGGGCCACACGCTCTGCGCCACGCCTGCGCCACGCACCTGCTGGAACAAGGCTTTACCCTCAAACAGATCGGTGATCAACTCGGGCATCGTGAACCGGACAGCACCCGCATCTATGCCAAGGTGGACCTGACAAGCCTGCGCCAAGTCGCCGACTTCAGCATCGGAGGACTCCTATGAGACTACAGCAACTGATCGAGCGGTACGTCGCCTACCGCCAAGCGCTGGGGAAGCGGTTCAGGTCCACGGCGAACATTCTCCGCTCCTTCGGCCGCGCCGTCGGCGCCGAGGCCGATGTCGCCGAAGTCGGCGCCGAGCAGGTCAACGCCTTCCTGCGAGGATCAGGCCTGATTACCAACTTCTGGCACGCCAAGCACACCGCCCTCCGCGGCCTGTACCACTACGCTATCAGCCGGGGCTACGCGACCGTGTCGCCGTTGCCGAGTACCGTGCCCAAACTACCGCCACGCTTCGTCCCCCACATCTACTCTCGGGAGGAACTGCGGCGCCTGCTGAAGGCTTGTCGAGCAGGACCGAGACACACGCCGCCGGGCCGAGCCGCATACTGTGCGGGCGGTCTTGCTCCTGCTGTACGGAGCGGGGCTGCGCGTCAGCGAGGCCTTGAGCCTGAATCGCGGGGACGTCGATCTGCACGCGTCTCTGATCACGGTTCGCGATAGTAAGTTCTTCAAGTCGCGGCTGGTGCCCTTCGGCGCCCAAGTCGCCCAGACCTTGAAGAGCTACGCGGCCTGGCGGCAATCCAGCCACCCCACGAGCGACCCACAGGCCTCCTTCTTCGTTGGCCGTGACGGTGGGCGGCTGCGCCACGATGGCCTTGCAGTAGCATTCCGACGGCTGCGGTGCTCGGGCCGGCATCCGACGGCCGGACAAGGCGCGCTTCCAGCCCCGGATGCACGACCTGCGGCATACGTTTGCCGTCCACCGCCTGACAGAGTGGTATCGGCAAGGGGCGGACGTGCAAAAACTGTTACCTCACCTCTCCGTCTACCTGGGCCATTGCTGTCTATCCTCGACCCAGGTGTACCTGAGCATGACCCCGGAGTTGTTACAGCAGGCCGGCAACCGCTTCGAGCGTTACGCCTGCCAGGAGGATGACCATGACTGATACGGCTTTACTCGGCGGCTGGGTCCGTCGCTTCCTGCTGGAGTACCTCGTGAGCGAACGGAACCTGGCCCGCAACACGCAGCGCAGCTACCGCGACACCTTCCGCCTGCTGCTGCCATTCTTGGCCCGAGCGGTTCGCAAGGGCGATCGATCGGCTCTCGGTACTCGACCTGTCGGCCGAGCAAGTGCGGCGTTTCCTGAGAGGACTGGAGGAGAAGCGCGGCTGCGGCGCGGCGACGAGGAATCAGCGACTGGCGGCGATGCGGTCGCTGGCACACTTCATCGGCCTGCACAGCCCCGAACACGTCGCTTGGTGCGGACAGGTCCGGTCGGTTCCCTTCAAGAAGGCGCCCGCGGCAGCCGATCAGTTACCTGGAGAAGGCGGAGATGGATGCACTGCTGGCGGCACCGGACGTGACCACGGCACAGGGCCGGCGGGACCATGCGGTGCTGTTGTTCCTGTACAACACCGGCAGCCGGGCGGACGAGGCGGCCCATGTGCGCGATCGGCGACCTGCACCTGCCGCGAACCCCGAGCCGCGATCCTGGTGGGTGCTGATCCGAGGCAAGGGGAACAAGGAGCGTCGCTGCCCGCTGTGGGAACGGACGGTCGCGGGGCTGACCCCTCTGGTGAGCGGTCGCGCTCCCAACGAACACGTCTTCCTGAATCGCCGGGGCCGGCCGCTGACCCGCTTCGGCGTGCATGCGCTGGTCGAACGCTACGCGGCTCGGGCGGCGGAGCAGGTGCCATCGCTGCGCGAGCAAGCGAGTTAGCCCGCACACGATCCGGCATACGACGGCAACGCACCTTCTGCGTGCGGGCGTGGACATCAACACGATCCGGGCCTGGCTGGGGCACGTATCACTGGCGACGACCAACGTGTATGCGGAAGTGGACCTGGAGATGAAGGCAAAGGCGCTGGCTGGTTGCGAGGTGGAAGATCCCGGACCCCATAAGCCCTGGCGGGAGGATATCGGCTTGATGAAGTTCCTCGACAGCCTGTGAGCAGCACAGTTATGTGGCGCATGGCGGTATCTCTGACCCGGCTGCCGAGGTAACTACGGCCATGCGCCACATAATGGAGGCCACCACATAAAATGACATATTGCTGGCATGCAACAGCATCCGGCCTGAGCCCACACACGGATCGAGGACTCGAAGTGTGCGGGGATCTCGTCCCTCATTGCCGGTGTCGTGCATCAGCATCCGCACCATCAGTTCGACGACGTGGTGCGACGTGGGGAAGAAGGCGGTGGGATTCCAGCCCTGGGCCTTGCGCTCGGAGACGAAATTGCCGAGGTAGTCGTGCGGCGTCTCCAGCAGCGGTTGGAGGTTGACCTGACGGTACAACCGCTCGTTGGTCTCATCGGACCAGCGCGGTTCCTGATTGCTGAGTGCCAGACCCCAGCAGAGCCAGTCCAGCAAGGTACGGAAGCTGTCCCAGCCGCCGCAATCCCGACCGATGAGGCGACACCACGGCTCCAAGAGCGAGAAGACCTTTCGATCCGGTGGTCCAAAGGCAATCTGTGGGATCGGCTCATCGAGCAGGCGACCAGCTTCGAGTGTGCGGAAGTAGTAGCCCCAGCGGTCAGGGACAGCCGGATGCTTGTCGTGAATCCCGATGACGTAGGGCAGCAGGAAGCCGCGATAGCGCCAGGGCGGCTGGGGATCGCCGAGGCGTGGCAGACGGTGCTGTTGGGCGAGGAAGGCCATGAGATCGCAGGAGGGAGGAGAGGGAGCCGGCGCGGGTTGCGGGAGCATGGGGCGTCGTTCTCCGGGAACAGGTAGGGGGATGAGGAACGCAACGGCGAGGAAACATGTGCGATGGGAAGGTACAGCGAGACGCGAGAGACTGTCTCGCTCTTGAATTTCGTTCACTCGCCGCAGAAGCGACTCCAGTCGTTGTGCAGTTCGCGCCGCATCTGACTGATCCGGGCTGGCGACAACTCGAAGCGTTTGCTGATGTCCAGCGTCCGTTCGTTGTTGGCCATTTCGTGAACGAGACGACGTTCGCGGGCCGTCAGCGTGGTGAGCCAGGCGGGGAAGTCGATGCGGAAGGCCACTTGATCGAGAACGGGCGTCTGCGTATTGTCCTTCAGGCGCTCCTCGTAGGTGTCCTGTTTGTGCTGACCGTGCGAGAGGCTGTAGCGCTCCTCGACCGTGGACAGGAGCGAGGAGGGCAGCTGTTCGACCGCAAACTTGTGTCGTTGCTGCGCCAGGTGCGACATCACGTCTTTGCCTTTCTCCTGACCGCAGACTCGTCGGCCGCACTTGACGGCCCGGACGGCATAACTGGCAAAGACGGCCGGGAAAGTGCGTGGATCTTTGCCGCGCTTCATCAAGCGGACGAACCACAGCCAGGCCAGCGAGATGGTTTCTTGAACGGCGTCCTCTTTCCGACCTGGGCAGCGCAGGTTCCGGAAGTAGATCAGCGCGTGGCGTTCGATGCGCGGCAAGAGAGTGAGGAAGGCGGTGTGCAGGTGCGCAAGATGGACGCTGGATGTGGCCATCGGGACAACCTCCTGTGTGCAGGGAAGCGCCCCGTGGACCGCCGGGGCGATTCGGGAGTGGGAACCGAATGCCCTGGCGATGTGCCGAGGAAGAGGCTGACGGGTAAGCCCCTCACGAATTGTGCCCGGAAATACTACTTAATTTAGGAGTGCGGTCACCCCGCTGGCTGTTCGCCTCCTTGGTCTGAGCGGGCTGATCCGCGGATGGGGTGTTTCTGTGGAGACCTGTCCCGAGGCGTGGAGTTCAGGGAGTCGCGTACGCTGTGAACGGTCGGCCTCATCAGCGGCTGGCCCCTGCGTCCCAGGGCGGTTCGATACGCCGGTCGATGTGTCCTCCGCGCCTCACGCTATGACGCGAACTTACGCAGGTGTGTCCGTCCGGAGCGCGCAACGAACATCGTCCTGGCTGCGGTTGTCGATGGGACCCCCTTATTCTCGCTGCGCGAGAACGCCATCGCTAAGGAACCGGGGTCGAGCTATCCTGAGCCCTGGCGGTGTGTGTCTCGACTCGGCGCTCCAATGGTGGCTTAGACTCCTTCGAGTCTTCCCCGTATGTGACTCTGAGCCGGGGAGCGTTTTCGGCCTCATCACTGGTGACCCCGATCCGGTGACTCCTTCCCGGGATCGCGTGGTTCCCGTTTGCAACAGTGATTTGTGATCTCACTGCCACCTCCCCCGCACACTGCCTCGGGGCATGCCCGCCGATCCCCTCTCCTCTCCTCTTTTCGCGGAGTTCTCCCATGACTGCACCTACGACCAGACGCCAACCAGCCTCCTCTCTCCTCCCAGCGGCCAGCAAGCTCAGGCTCAGGCCCACCGCCAAGCCTACAACCGTCGCAAAACCCGGGCCAAGGTCAAGAGCGAAGCCCTTCGTCAGAAGGAGGCCGCCCAGGTCGAAGCTCTGCCCGTGCAACATCCTCACGCCGCCGGCATCGACATCGGTTCACGCTCCCACTGGGTCTGCGTCGGCTTCACCACCGAAGCCGATTCCTGCTTGATTCGAGAGTTTCCGGCCCATACGGCTGGCCTGAAAGCCATTGCGGCCTTCCTGCGTGAGCATCAGGTCAACACGATCGCCCTGGAATCGACCGGCATCTACTGGATCCCCCTGTACGAGCTGCTCCAGGCCGAGGGGTTTGAGGTCCTCCTGGTCGATCCCAGCTACAGCCACCAATTGCGGGGACGTCCCAAGACGGACCGCCGCGACTGCCAGTGGATCTACCGGCTGCATAGCGTCGGCCTGCTGGCTGCGGCCTTCCGGCCCGACGAGAAGACCTGCCAGTTACGGGCCTACCTGCGGCAGCGGGCCAACCTGATCCGCCAGGCCAGCCAGCACGTGCAGCACATGCAGAAGGCCCTGGAGCAGATGAATCTGAAGCTGACGGAAATCCTCAGCGACATCACGGGTGTCACCGGGCGATCCATCATCCGGGCGATCCTGCGTGGGACACGGGCACCGGAGAAGTTAGCCAAGTACCGAGACAAGCAATGTAAGGCCAGCGAGGCGGAGATCGCCCAGGCCTTGACCGGGTCGTACCGGGAGGAGCACCTGTTCGAGTTGAAGCTGGCCTACGAGGCCTGGCAGTTCACCCTGGGGCAGGTGGAGAAGGTGGACGGGCAGATCGCCCTGCAGTTGGGGCGGATGAAGTGCGATCGGGCCTTGCCGCCGCTGAAGCCGAAGGCGCGTCCGAAGCGCCGCGTCGAACTCGCCCGCGTTTCGACGTCCGGACGGCGTTGTACTACGTGGTGGGGCTGGACCTGACGGAGATCGAGGGGATCAGCGAGTTGACGGCGTTGACCTTGATCAGCGAGATCGGCCCGGGGGTGTCGCAGTTTGCGACGGTGAAGAAGTTCTGTAGCTGGCTGGGGCTGTGTCCCAATTGGAAGAAGACCGGTGGCCGGGTCAAGTCCAGTCGGACGCGTCGGGGGGTGAATCGTGCGGCGCAGGCGTTGCGGTTGGCGGCCCAGAGCCTGCACCACAGCCAGGGGGCCTTGGGAGGGTTTCTGCGGCGGATGAAAGGGCGGCTGGGGGCTCAGGCGGCCTTGACGGCGACGGCGCACAAGCTGGCACGGATCGTCTATCTGGCGTTGAAGCACGGGATGACGTACGTGCGTCAGAGTCAGGAGGAGTACGAGGCCCAGATGAAGGAGAAGCAGATCAAGGCGTTGAGGCGGAAGGCACGCCAGTTGGGGCTGGAGGTATCGAGAAGACGTCGGGAAGCGTGTGCAACGGCAGCCGCAGCCACGGTAGAGGGATAAAGGAGCGAAAGAGGGTATCAGAATCAGTGGGTCCAGAGGGCGCGAGGCGAGGAACAGGGAAGAACGAGGAAGAACGCAGCACAGTCAGACAGGTCAGTGGCTGTGGCAGGAGAGCGTGCGCACCCGGGAGAACCAGGCAGAGAGATCACCTCGGTGTGCTGAACAAGCTGGCTGGGGGCGGTTCCTTGCAACCGAAGCGCGCAACGGTCGCCGCAGCGACACGCATGCCGAAGCCGGCGTAGGGTAATTGCCGCAGGATGTGGGCCGAGTGGTGTCAGGGAAGCTGATGCGTGAGAGGATATCGACCCAGGCTTAGCCAGCGCGGCGCCGGTCCCGATCAAGGAATTGAAGGTGGCGCCCGACGCAGACGCGCAAGAGAAACACGAGATAGGACGCTCACCGCAGCAGGAGGCTGGGGCTTTATGGAGTCAAACGAAAGGCGCGTTGGTGACGATATCGACGAGTTGCTCCAGGTAATAGTTTGTCTGGTACATGCCCGGGACCATGTCGTTTGCGTGGGCGAAGCTGTTTCGGTCCTTCAGGTAGCCAGCCAACTTCTCATAAACGCCTGTCAGCAAGCCGGCATCCTTCATGACGTCCAGAACGTCTCGCTCCCCGAGGGCAGGCTTGATCGTGTAGAATTCCTCGTACGCCGCCAAACCTGCAGGGTACAGTATCGTGCCAGCCCGGTTGGTGACGGCCAAGAGCTTGTTATTGAAGGCCGAGCGGCGGGTCACATCATCCCACATCCATCGCCGCAGATAATCGTAGGCTACGTTCCAACCCATCACCGCGGCGGCGCGGAACGCAGAACACTCCACGCAGCGAATCGTTTGGTCCAGGAGGTGCCGCTGGGTGTCATTGAGGCTGATCTTCGAGGGGAGGTCGCGCAGCTTCTTGGACACCCCGCCGGTGTCCAAAACGATCACCTGCCGTGCCCTCGCTTCGTGCTCCAGCGCCCGGTGGATCGCGTCCACCATCGCGCCGAGTTCTCGGGCGGCCGAGGCCGTAATCATGCCCTCTTCGTGAGGGATCTTCGCCGCCCTGATACACGTTCCCGGTGATGCTGTGTCATTTGGGGGCTTTCTTGAGGCGGCCGTTGATGAGCGTGAGTAACTTGACCCGGACGGTCTGGAAGTACCGGAGGCTGTTCCGAACGGATCCCTTCGAAATCCGCGATCGTGTCGAATAGTCGGTTGTGCGTCGCCCTGCACCTCAGCTTCTTCCAGAATCGCTCGATCACGTTCAACTGCGGGCTGTAGCTGGGCATCCGGTAGAACTCCAAGTGTGAGTTCTGCTGCATCGCCTCGTCGATCAACGGCCCGCGATGCCAGGGGGCGTTGTCGATCGTCAGCACTACGCGTTTGTTCTTCTCCTTGGGGTAGATCCGGCCGACGTGCCGCAGGTGGTCCGCGAACGCCCGCTGCATCCTGCACGTCTTGCTGTCCGTACTCTTGCGGTTCTCCTTCTGGAGGCTCTCCAAGGTGTTGGCGTGAACGGCCCCCGAGACCAAGTTGAGTACGGCAAAGACGTACAGCACGTCCTTACAGTCCCGAGTGCCGATCACAGGCCGGTGCCCTTTGACCCCGAGCGTCGCCGTCAACGTCGGCACCATCTGGAAGCGTGCCTCGTCCTGGCTCAGCAGGACGAGTTCGCCCGCTGTCGCCCCTTTTTTAGCCCGGCGAGGTCTTCCCTGGCCTGGGCTTGCTTGTCCTCGTCGCCTCGGAGGTAGCGGTAGGTCGGGCGGTATGGCCGGATGCCCACCTTCTTACAGAAGCGGTGCATGGCCGAGCGGGAGGTTTGGATGCCGTGGGTCTTTTTCAGGTGGTCCGCCAACTCCTCGTGTGTCCAGTTGGCCCGGTCCAGTCCTTGCTTGGCCGGCCCCTCGATCACCCAGCGGCGGATCTCGTCGGTCATCGCGGCGGGGATGCCGGGGGTGCCGCCCTTGGCTGTCCTGGGAAGCAAGCCGTCGAGGCCACGTTCGCAGTAGGCGTTAAGCCAACGGGTGACGCCGATGCGGTGGATGCCCAGATCGTTGGCGATGTCTTGACGGGGCCGACCGCGATGGGCCATCAGGATGATCTGGAGGCGGTCCCGCAACTTGCGGTCCTGGGTGGTGCGGAACAGGTCTTCCAGGCGGTCAGCCTCGCTTGGCGGCAACTGGATGCGGATCATGGCGCCTTCCTGCTCGGGATCGACGTTCACCTCCTCTCGTTCTAGAAAGCAACACCGTCAGTGGGAACGTGTATCAGACCCTCCGCTGCGGCCTTCGTCGCGGGAAAATCGCAGACCTGTAGCCAGTCGCTCAGCCTGGCGATTTCGGTCTGATAATCGTCGAACCGCGCGTTTCGGGGGTTCCGCAGGTTTGAAATGATTTGTCCCACGGTCAAGTAGTCGAGCGCGGTCAGCGAAGAGAGCATGGCATGGCCCTCCTGTCGGCAGCCACCGGCGGGACGGGGCTTATGGAACCTGAAACGATTTCCAACCCGGCCCAGAAGCCCGGGTTGATGTAGTAGACCACTAGGTTTTCGGGCTGTTTCTTGACCAGGGCCTTGAGCCTCTTGAGGTCGTACTTGACAGAATAGATGTAGGCGACCTCGCCGTCCTCACGCGCCACGCCGAAGAAGCCATACCACAGCAGCAGGTCGAGCAGATTGTCGCGCTGGTCCTCCGGAATGTTCCCACTGACGAATAGGCCCTTGAGTTCTCCCAGGGTGAGGAAGGCGCGGCTGCCAATGAACTCGTACAGAAAGTCCGTCGCGGTCGGGCAAATGTCGCGGATCTCGAACCCGATGCCGGCGACTAGGTCGCTGGAGTAGGAAGCCTCTCCCTGCTTGATGTCGTTCACCTCGATCTTGCTGTGCCCAAGGTTGATGGCGTGGCTGCGGCACTGATAGAGGAGGTCCAGCAAAGATCGTGGCCGCATTAGTGACCGGTCGAAGAGGTAGGCGGACGATTCCTCGCCATCAACGTGACTAACGCAGATGGTGGACCAGATCGCCTCGAACTTGTCCGTGTCCTTGAGGCCGTTAGCCACGAAACGCCTGCGCAGCAACTCACGGAGGAGTTCGGGGTCCGTCCAGTCGAGTACCACGCGGCTTGTCTTTCCTCGGTCGGTGGTGTTCTCGACTAGGAGTTCGTACACGTCGTTGCGCAGGAAGATGACACCGTGGCAGTCAGTGTCCCCTTTGCGGAGGTACTTCTCCATTTTGCTGACCGCCTCCACCAGACACCGCAAGACGAGCACGTCGTCGCTGCCGAGGCCCCGGGCCGGCCACCCTTTATCGACATTGTCGAACAGAATCCACACCGCGCACTTGTTCTCCAGGTACGACTTGATCCTCTGCCGGAGTCCCTTGACGTCATGCTTGTAGAGGATGTTCGTGATCTCGCCGCTGGTGAGGCGAGTCTTGCGGTCCCCGATGCCGATTACCTCCTTGAAGTCGTGCGTGATTCGTTCGGTCAATTTCAGCATCCGCTCCGCGAAATCCCCCTCCGAAACGTAGGCGTCACCCTTGTACTCCGCCGCCATCGCCCTGTACTGGTCCGTGAGTTTGTGGTTTGTGACGTGCTGATCTTTGTCATTCTCCAGGATCTTGTGGCAGATTTCGAGCAGCAGTAGGTACTCCCAGAAAGCGGTAACCGTGTGTTCACGGGTTCCCTGCTCCAGATAGGTCAGGACGATGTCCTTAAACTTGAGGAGTTGGAAGCCCTCTGGCTTCAGGTCCAGCACGACCGTCTGTCTGTTGCGCCGCAGGTTGTTACGCAACTTCACGAAGAGGGCCGTCTTTCCGGAGCCCTTCCTCCCCGCTACGATCTGCGCCTCGCCCAAGGCAGCCCTCCGGTACTCGTCCGTCTCCAGATAGTAGCCTTCCAGATCCGCCATCTCGTTCTCGGCCGCCGTGGCGCCCAGGTTCAACCGGCCGAGGAATGTTTTGGGTTCGGTGACGACGGGGCGGACGTCCGACTGGAGTCTCCCGGTGATTAGGGGCGCGAACTCGGCGATCTGGGTGCTAATCTGCGCCGTTGTCGTCGTCCGGCGCACCAAGTCGTCGTACTCCGCGGAGACCGGCGTCTTCCCGAACTGGAGGACGAGGAGGTCCTTCTCAAGGGCCGCCGCGAGCCCGGCGGCGAAGGCCGCCCGGATGTTATGGGCCTCGTGGTCCCGCCTGCTCGCCGGCAGTAAAGGCACGATGACGCCGTATGAAGCGGCAATGTTCTTGACCGCCTCAGACATCGACAACCTGCCCTGCTCCTCGGGGTCGAAGGTCCGGAAAAAGAGCCGGGCCTTCTTAACCCGCGAAATTAGATGCACCTCCAGGTCCGTCTTCGTGCCCGGCAGGATGGCGTAGACGGGAGCCTTCTGGTTGATTTCCGTACCTGGTGTGCTGACGCTCGTGGCGGAGGAAGCGTTACCCAGGATTGCCGCCATCTGCCGGCTGGTTTTGTATTCCTTGAGGTTCAGCGCCCCGAACAGGCCCACCTCGCGGGCGAGTTGGTCGTCCCCCGTAACTGCCCCGTCCCGCGTCACTATCAAGCGCTTGGTCCGCCCGATGCCGTAGCCGATCGCATAGCTGATGTTGAAGGTAAGGCGGGTCAGGTCGGCGACTAGGTAGTCGCAATCGGCGATCTGCTGAAGCAAGGGCGTCGCCATGAACGAGCCGGCGGCGCCTGGGTCCGCCCAAGAGTGGCAGGCTCTCGCCGCATCGTGGCCTCGAACCCCTCCAGCGCTCCGCGCGGTGTCGGCCAGTTCAGTCGGCTTAGCGGGGTAGATGAAGACCACGCCGGACACCGCCGCACCTCACTCTTTACATGTACGCCTTGCACCGGAAGTTCATTCGGCCACGCGTAAAAACTTACCAGACGTCCGGTCGGTCAGCAAGCGATGCTGTCAGGCAGAGCGAGACGAACGCGAGGACGGCGCAAGCCTTTCGGAGCATGCTTCGCGAACCGGCCAGCTTACCAATGAGGGTTGCCTTCTTGAATCGGGCCTGACCCGCCCGCAGGCCTGGACTGATAGGTAACAGTGGAAATGCCTTGGACGTGTGCGTTGGGACACGCTCTTGCTTGCTCCGGGACGAAACGCCGACGCACTGAACCAATCGGAATGGCGGCCGGGGGCGCGTTCCAGGAGAACGGCGACTTCGGTCCGGTTTGATCCTGCTCAGACCATCGCGGCGATCCGGCGAAGCTGTTGCTGGCCGCGCGGGCGACCGGACGCGCGTGTCGAGAAACAAGCTCTCAGGACCGACAAGGGGCGGGGCTACATCACTTGCAAGATGGCTCGGGGCGACTGCTGACGACCGCCGCCACTCCCTCAACCACTCTCTAATTCGCCACCGGATCAGGGCTCAATCCAGGAGGTGTGTCGCCTGAGCTGAACTGTAGGAGTTGTCCTCTGCGGGCGAGCCAGGCCGGCACCTGCTCTGGTGAGATATGCGATGCCCTTCTCGTGCCAGAGCTCTGTGGCCCAGCGCGGTAGAAACCTGTGTGAAAGCTGTGAGAAATGCCATCACTACGGCCGTGGCTTCACTGCGCGGTCACCGACAATCCTGTCGCGCATCCTTCCAGCCAGGTCAAGGTCTTGGCAATTCAGACGACCGGCCCACTGGGTGAGGACGGAAGGGCGGACGCACCAGGCGGCGGTGGGACCGGAGCGGGGTCTGGCGTCAAGCAAGCGGGCGGGGGTGCCGGAATGATGGCGGCCGGTGACGCGGCGCACGGCTGCCTGGGGTGACAGCAGCAGCCCGATGCCGCCAGGACGATGGCGGCGAGCAGTGAGGCCAGGCGCGGTGTCATAGGAGTCCTCCTTCTCTGTCCGGGGCGAGGGCCGGTTTCTGTCGCCGACACGCAGACGATAGAGGAAGCAGCAGGTATGCCGCGGCCGGGGAGGCGCTCGTCAGTTACCGTGATCGCGAAAGTCGATAAGAGTGGCAATGCCGGTTGCGAAAGATGGGCAGCCGGTGGCGGGTCCACTGTGCCGCTCGCCCGAGGATTCGCCCGTGCCGATCGGCCAGACGGTGAACGAGTCGATGCCATGTTTGCAGCCGCAAACGGCCACCGAGGTCTCGTCGCTTGAAAAAAGTACAAGGAGGATTCCCTGAGAATCGCCGACGTTCGCTGCCCCAAGAGTCGTTCCGCGGCTGGCCAAAGCACCGACACCGTCAGCGTTCACAGGTCATCTCAACACCGCCGCTGCGGACGCAACGCAGGCATCGAGACGTGGCCGGACGAGGAGTAACTTGCGGATCGGCGCTGAGGTATTCTCCGCTGCGCCAGTTCACTTGGGCAGCAGGCCGAGAATCTTCTGCATTTCGGCAGCGTCGTAGGCACGGGCCGTCTGCGTCCTGATGTTGCCCAGCGTCCCCAGGTACAACAGAGCGGCGGTGGCCGTCTCCTCGTCCGGAGCCTCGCAGACGATCACGCCGTCGAAGGCCCCCAGCGTCCAGTAAATGCCCGTCACCTTGACGCCCAACTTCTTGGCCGTGGCCTTGAATGCCGCCGCCCGGTCGCAAGTGTCCCGGACGGCCTTGATGCCCTGCTCCGTGAAGTGCATGGTCGTGATGAAGGTCGCCATTGCTCCACTCCCTCCGGGCGAAATGCTTATGTGCGGGGGAATTTTATCCCGACTGCCTGGCCCCGGCGTGCGGTGGCGTTGACCGGGCGGCGCAATTCGGCTGCCGGGATACAATGGTGGTGCTGCTCAAGGGGAGGGACCGCATGAAACCTCAGCACGAATTCACTGCCCGACCTCGGCGCTTTACCAGCCTATGGTGGCTTCTCCTGACGTTCTGCGCCCTCACGGTCTTGGCCTTGGTGTGCCCTGGCTGCGCAAGCTGGTCCGCCAAGCCTGGCGAGGAGTCGGGGGCCAAAGCCGACTTGCCGGAAATCTCGGCCTTCCTCACGAAGCCGTCCGACCGCTTTCTGGTGGACATCAAAGAAGTCAGCCGGGGCCATCCGCTCTTGGGCGTGAACTCTCCGCACCCGCATGGCGGTGGCCACGTCCACTTCGACAACAGCAAGAAGCGCTGGCCCAAGGGCAAGGACGAACCCGGCAACTACCCGGCCATCTACGCCGTGGCCGATGGCGTCGTCGGTCGTATTGACACCCACTTCGCCAACGGCGGCAACGACCGCTACGGCGTCGATCTCGTCTTTGCCAAGGACAAGACGGGTGCGGCGTGCCGGTTCTGCTATTCCATCGAGCCGATGTGCCCAGAGCCGTCCGAGGGCTTCTACAAGAAGTTTCTGCTGGTCAAGGAGGGCCAGAAGGTGCGCAAGGGCGACGTGATCGCCTACCTGTACACGCCGGCTTCCAGCGGCGACGCTTGCCATATCCACTTCCACCTGATGATCGACGGCCACAAGGGTTTTCTGGCCCCGGCGATCTTCACCCCGGAGGTCGTCAAAGCGTTCCACAAGCAGTGTCGGGGCTTCAAGGACAGCAACGACGGCACGCCGATTGCGCCCTGCATGGGCTACCGCATCGGGGCCGACGAAAACCCGTTTGGCAGCGGGGCGAAGGACGAGCTATGAGGGGGAGCAACCGATGAGAATGTCGATACTTCTGTTCGTCGTGGGCTTGCTGCCGGTCGTGGCCTGGGCCGATGAAGGCGCTGCGCCTGCCAAGTTCAAGATCACTACCAAGCGCAAGGACGACACCGTGGAGGTCCAGGCCGAGAAGGGCAAGACCCTGTTCGTCATCAAGAGTTCCTTCGGCATCAGCCAGGCCGTCATCGAGCGGGAAGGTGAGAACTGGCCGGACGCCGTGGTGCTGCGGCTGCACTTGAAGGGTCTGGAGAGCTTTCGGGCCTCCAACGGCAAGGTCACGCTCGATGCGGCGGTGGCGATTCAGGAGGGCAAGCCGATGGTGCGTTTGTGGAAGGATGGCAAGGAGGACGCTCCCCTGGACGAGAAAAGCCCCCTCTGGACAGCGATCCGCATGGTCGGCAGCGACGGCAAACCGGCCAAGGAGCTACCGCTCAAGGACGGCTACTTCGAGATCGTTCTGCCCAGGGCGTTCTTCGAGGGCAAGCCGGGCAAGAGGCATTGATCGAGGAGCTTCACACAATTGTGGTTTGAGCCTGATTCAGCCGCACCTTGGCTGAACGCCTTGTCGTCGGAGCGATTATGCCCCTCTCTCCACGGCCTGCTACAATGGCCAAACTCTGAGGGGAAGACGAAATGGCCGAGACATCAACGCACCAGCAGCTTGACCAGATGATTACCGGGTACTGGATTTCGCAGGCGATCTACGCTGCGGCGAAGTTCGGGATTGCCGACCATCTCCAAGACGGCCCGAAATCGGTCGCAGAATTGGCCACGGCCACTTCCACGAACCCCGACGCCCTGTATCGGCTGCTCCGGGCGCTGGCGAGCGTCGGCATCTTCGCCGAGGGTGATTCACGTCGATTCTCGCTGACGCCCCTGGCCGAGCCGTTGCGCAGCGATGTCGCCGGATCAAAACGGGCGCTGGCGCTGATGTCCGGCGACGAGCAGTTCCGTGCCTGGGCCGAGATTGACTACAGCATTCGCACCGGCCAGGTGGCCTTCGACAAGGTGTTCGGCAAGCCGATTTTCGACTACCTGGGCGAGCATCCCGACAAGGCCCGCATCTTCGATGCGGCGATGGTCGGAATTCATGGTCGGGAATCGAACGCCATTCTCAACGCCTACGATTTCTCGGTGTTCGGTGTCGTGGCGGACATCGGCGGCGGCAACGGCTCGCAGATCACCGAAATGCTCAAGAAGCACGGCCGGATGAAGGGCATTCTCTTCGACCTCCCTCATGTCATCGAGCGAGCGCAGGAGAGGATTCAGGCGGCGGGCTTGCTGGATCGTTGCCAGTTGGTCGCCGGCAGCTTTTTTCACGCTGTACCGGAGGGGGCGGACGCTTACGTCTTGCGGCACATCATCCACGATTGGGACGAGGAGAAGTGCCTGACGATCCTCCGCAACTGCCAGCGGGCGATGCGGCCCGCCGGCAAATTGCTCGTCATCGAGAGCGTCATCCCTCCGGGGAACAAGCCGTTCCACGGCAAATTCCTCGATCTGGTCATGCTGCTGATCCCCGGCGGCAAGGAACGAACCGAGGCCGAGTACCGGGCGTTGTTCGAGCGGGCCGGCTTCGAGCTGACCCGGATCGTGCCCACGGGCACCGAAATCAGCATCGTGGAGGGGAAGAAGCGGTAGCTACGTCCCATCCCCGCCGTTGCCCAAAGCCTTCATCAGCGGGCAGGTTTCAAGGACCGGCTCCCCCCGCCGATACCGCTCCAGCAAGTCCTGCGACCGCCAGGCCAACGTGCGCCGGACCTCACGCCGCTTCCCCTTGACCCTGGGGATCATCATGCCGTCGTAGCCGGTCGTCTGGTGGCGCATCCAGGCGATCACGGCGGCCTCGGCCCGCATTCCGACCGGGATGCGCTTCGTCCGGGCGACCGTGCCGCTGCCGACCGGCGTGGCGTGGCCGGTGACGGCACGGGCCAGGCGGTCGGCAAGATCGGCGTACTTTGGATGAAACGCCAGGAAGGCCACCACGGTCCTGAAGAAGTCCTCGACGTACTCGGCCTGGGCCTTATCCCGACGGCGGGCGTCGGTTTTCCTCCGCTTGGCATAGCGCTCGGTGGCCCGCTCGGCGTCGAGTTCGGCACGAATACGCTCAATTGTCGCTGCCGGTGCCCAAACGCCTCGTGGAGAAGGTCTTCCGGCCCTTCTTTTCCTGCACCACCCAATGGTCGCTGGCTTCCTTGACCCGGCGAGTTAGGGCGGCATCACCAGGAGGCAGCAGCACCAGCCCTCCGGTGCGGTTAGTACTACAGCGCTCCAAGTGTTACTGAGTTCGTCTTTGGTTTCTTGGCTGTGTTCTCCAAGGGCGCGTTGAACGCGCCGCCGGTCTCATATATTCCGCGGGCAGGCCGCGCTGCCAGCGCTGCCGCGATTCCCGCGCCGCCCGGTTACGCCGCTGGTGATAGCAAATGACTGCCGACGTATACGCCACCCGACTCGTCCCTCGCAGCACCTCCAGCCACGCCGCGCACACCACCGCCAACCCCCGACACACTTGCTCCGCCGTCACCTCCGCGTTTTTCCCCCCGCAACCGGGCCGCCTCTCCGGCCACGAACGTCAGCGTCACGCAGCACAACGTCAGGTGGCGCAGCAGCGCCACGTAGCTCCGCCCCTCGAAGTGGCGAAAGCCGATCTCCCCCTTGCTCAACCGGAAGCTGTGTTCCACGTTCCAGCGCGTGAACGCCACGCGCAGCAACCGCCGTAGCGATGCCCGCCGCGGGGCGTTGGACACGAAGTACTTCTCCTCCCCCGTCCGCACGTTCCGCGCCCACACCAACCAGTAGGTGCGGACGGTCGGCTGGCCTCCCCACGACAGCCAGACCTGCGCCGCCTTCACCTCCCACTCCTGGTCCCCCAACGTCTGCCGCGGCAGACGCACCGCGCACAGCGCTGGCCGGTGAACACCGGGCTGTGGCGGACGAGGTTGTCCGCCCGATGGCCCGACGCCCCGGCGCGCGGCCGGGTGGTGAAGCACGACAACGACCGGGGCACCTCGCCGACGTAACGCAAGCGCCGCTCGTCCAAACCGGCCAGGAAACCGGGTTTGTCGCCGTAGCCCTCGTCGAACGTCAACCCGTCGAAGGTGACGCCGTTGGCCAAGGCGCGATCCACCTGCTCCAGGGCGATCTGCCACTTGGGGCGGTAGTGCAACTCATCCGGGATGCCGGCCTGGCGACAGCGGTCGCGGTCGTCGTCCCAGGAGCGCGGCAGGAACAGGTCGGCGTCGCAGAGGGTCTTGTAGCGGCCGCGGGCGACGCCGAGGTGAACGGTGACGATGCAGTTGTCGATCTTGCCCAACTCGCCGCAGTGCTGGCGCTGGACGCCGGGGGTCTGGGTGCCCTTCTTTCTTGTGGCGGTCTCGTCGATGAGGCCGATGGTGCCCAGACCGTCGCCGGGGTGGGCCAGGAGGGCGGTGGCGACGTGGCGTTGGAGAGCGTCGCGGACGTCGGCGAAGGACCAGCGGTAATCGCGGAGGAACTCCTGGAGAGTGCGGACGGCGATGCCAGCGGCGAGGGCGATGGGCTCGCAGGATTTGCGGTCGAGGTCGGAGAGCAGTCCACGGCAGTAGACGCCCAACAGGTCGAAGGTCTGCGTGTAGTCACAGCAGAAGAGGAACTGCTGCAAGTAGTGAGCGAAGTCCGGCCCCAGCTGCTCGATCTGCTCAGGTGTCATGATAACCTCCGGGTGAGAAGCCCGTGAGGTAGTGTACGGAATTTACGATCAACCTACAGCTGCGCGGAGCGCTGTAGTATTAGGACGGTGCCATCGGCGGCACGGACGGTGTTCGGCGTCGGGCCGGGGGTGAAGGTGTTGCTCATGCGGTTTCAGCTTCCTTGCGTCATCGGCTATCGTCTTGTCGTTATTCTCCGCAAATTGGTGCCAAGGAAAAGGCTTCGCTTCTGCCTGAATCCGCTATTGACCGAGCCGACTTCTTCGACGTAGTTGCGGCGAAACGAAAGATCAAAGTCGGGCAGGAGGCGCTGATCGAGGAGCTTGAAGGAATGCTCAAAAGGGAAGCCTGACCCCAACTTCGAGCGTTGCCTAGAACCCCAAAAGCAACCAGTTTATCAGTAACCCGGCGAAACTGAAGAAGCCTGATAGTTTGGTCAGCCACTACGCAAACTGGCATTGCTGGATTATCGCTTTTCGGGCATACTCACGAACCACGAAGGGACTCGCCGCAGGGTGCGTCGCTTTTCCGGCACCGCTGCTTTCCTATTTAGCTCATGGATGAGGCATCCGATGTAGCGTGAGCGCAACGTACTCGGTACGTCGCTCACATACGGGAAGGATACCGAACCATGCTCGCAATTCACGACCAGTTTACTCACCAAATGTGCGACAGCCTCAAGACAACGGAAATGGGGTTGGGGCTGGTGCGCCTGCTTCAAGATGCAGGGCGCACCGAGGAAGCCAGAGCAACGCTCTACTCGCTCGAAGGTGATTTCCAAGTGATTGCCGAGAAATGTGACAAGCCGACCCGGAAACTGTGCAGATCGCACGTTACCAGGACACTTTCCTTTTCGTCGGGGTCGGCATGAATCAGGATCGGCGCTTCCGAGAGGCAGCCCCAAGCTATGTCCATCGCCTGAATGGGTGTGTGGGCATAGCGGCGAACATAATGAGGATGGTCATTAACGGCGTCCTCATCCTGTTCGTGAATTACTCACTGCCGATCTCCATACCTCACCCCCAGCCACACGGTCGGCTCATCCGGCGTCGTCCAATCGACCCGGTGCTTCTTGAAGGCCGGGATGTTGATGAAGTCGCCGGGCTTCATCTCGACCATGCCATCCTCGAACTGCAACCTTGCCGCCCCTTTCAGCACGATCACCCACTCGTGCTGCGCTTGGTCGTACCAGAAATCGGCGGGCGAGGCATGGCCGTGAGAGATGATCCGCTCGATGCGCACATCGCCGGCACTGATGAGCGTCTGGACAAGCTCTTTGGGCAATTGCTGCGGCAGATGATCGAAGACGTTTTTGATGCTCTCGCCGGCTTGCTCACTGCTTGACCCCAAGGGCTGAAAACGAGGCACATCCTGCCCATCCACGTTCACCGTTTCCGAGAACATCTGCTTGGGCGCACCCAAAGGCTGTGATCGCCGTATTCCTGCCGGTAGAGGACGAGTTCTTCCAGCGTTTCGCTGTGACGAGCCACGCCGAGAACGGTGTACTCCTTGCCCTTGTAGTGTCGGTAGGGACCGGGGGAAATGGTGGTCATGGGATGACTCCCTGAAATCTCTTCCATTCCTGCATGACCCACTCTTCATCTTCTGGCTCGGCCACGGCGTCGTCGGTGTTCTGGCCGGTCGGGTGGGCATCATGGAAGGGCGTCCGCAGGGCCGAATGGCGGTAAATCAGTTCGCTGCCAGCGATCTTGCAGAAGCCCAGGTCGGCTAGTTCCGTCTCCGACAGACCGCTCGTATCCTTCCACATCACGGCCACCGATTCCTCCCCGAACAGGTTGAGCGCCGCATCGAGGATGCCTTGACGGTACGCATGGATCGAGGGATGAAACACGGCTCCGTACACGAACATAACGTGATCCGTGACCTCCTTGATCTTCAAGTCGTGCCTAAATTCCTGCTTGCCTTTCGTCAAGATCGTGTGGACCTCATGCAAGCCCTGGGAGTCGCTGTCGCAGATGTCAAACAGGGAAACGCCGTCTACTTGGGCGTTTGCCCACAAAATCTGATCGACGGCCAGCTTGCCGAGGATGTACTCGTGCAGGCCGTCCTCGTCGTAGCAGCCGACGCTGATCTCCAGATGCCGGATGTAATCGTCCAGGTCCATGCGGGCGACCGGGGTGCTGAACTCGCAGTGCAAGCGCATGGTTGATCCTACGCCGTGTCCCTTGAATCACCGCCCAATCGCCCGCAGATACCTCTCCACTGATTTATTCACGACCGCCTTGCCGTCCCGGTCGATCACCATGTCCCAAAACGCCCCGTACACCCGGTCGTATTTGAACGGCTCAACGGCCTTGACGATCCGCTCGATAGCCGAGGCGGGGAGGGGGATGTAGTTGGGGTAGCTGTACATGAAGCTGACGTGCTTGCGGTCGGGGACTACTTGAATAATGTCGCCTGTGAGTAGCACACCCCGACCATTGGCCCCGCCTGCCCAATGCAGGACGGTGCCGCCCTCGAAGTGACCGCCGCAGCGCACCAGCGTCAACCCTTCGGCCAGGCTCCTGGTTTCGCCTTCCCAGAAGACGATGGCCTGGTCGGGCCGCATGACCCACTGGCGGTCGGCGGCGTGGAGGTAGATCGGCACGCCACCGAAGGCCCGGCTCCACTCGACCATGCTGGCGTAGTAGTGGGGATGAGAAATGGCGATGGCGGATATGCCGCCCAGCGCCTGGATCGCCTCGACCACGGCCCCATCCAACAGCGAGAGGCAGTCCCACAACATATTGGCCTTCGGCGTGCGCAGGAACAAAGCCCTCTGGCCGATGGCAAAGTGTGGCTCGGTGCCGACGCCAATCAGCCTCGCTTCCTCGAACTTAATCGAGTTGCGGTGGGTCAGGCGCAGCCTATCGTGGGTCGTCCACTGCTGGCCCGTGGCCTTGACGTACTGCCGCTCGTCCTGGCAGATGGCGCAAGCGGCCGGCGGCTGGTCGCATTCGGCGTATTGCGTCCCACAAGTTGTGCAGATGAAGTTCGGCATGGCTCACCACCCGCTTGGCAAACCCCACACGCCCGGCGTCACCAGTTCCACAAGGTTCCCGGTAGGGTCACGAAAGTACAGAGACTTGCCGCTCCTCGGCCACTCAACTTCTTTTTCGATGCTGACGCCGTGGTCGTGCAGGAGTTTCCGCCAGGCGTCGAATGCCTCGGCGTCGATGCCCAGCGCAAAATGGCCTGGCCCGGTGGCCCCGTGCGGCGGCAACTGGTCGCCCTTCAACGTGGTTTCGGCCAGGAAAGCGAGCAGGACGCTGGCCTCTCCCACCTGGAAGAAGACGTGACGGCCCGGCTCCTTGCCCATCACCCGCAGGCCCAGGACCGTCCCGTAAAAGATTTCCGCAGCCTGGAGGTCATCGACGTAGATGGCGGTTTCGACAACGGCACTGACCTTCACGATAGCCTCCGCTCATTTCATCTCTTGTCGATCCAATTTGCGCAGCTGCCTCGCCCACAACGTCAGCCGGCTTCTTGTTTGTTTTCAGCGGCGGCCTTTACTCCCGCCGTTCTCCCCCGGCAAATTCTTCCCGGCAACGAGCAGCCCATTCCTCGGTGAGAATCGGGTATGAAGGAACCCAGCTTGCATTGGGTTTCTTTGCTGGCACCTTGAATGTCTTCCCTTCCTTGGCCCACCACTCCTTCCAGAGTTTGTTGTTTTCCGGTTGCAGATCGGCCCCCCATCGACTTCGGCCAATCGGCTGGCCCGTCAAGTAGGTCAGGGCGAAAGTCATGCAAACGCCCTTCAGGTACTCTGGGCTGTCGTGTTTGGCCTTCCGAAAATCGCCCTCTGGATAAACCTGGATCAGTGCCGGCACAGTCGTCTCGTCACCGATGGCCCCCAGGATCAAGGCAACCTCGTTCTGAACACTCCGATCCCCCAAACGGGCTTGAAGCGGTCCACGAGCTTTGTCACCCAGGATCATCAGCTTCCTCATGGGCGGCGAAAACTCCAATAGCTCCCCACCGGGGACGATCACAGGCCCGGCTCGAACCTTGTTGGCCGGGTCGCTCAATTGATCGATCAAGCCCTTCACGTCCTTGTCAGTCAACCCTTTGGACTCCAGCCAGTCATCGGTATACCGGATGGTCATGCCGGCGAAATCGCTGACGGTCAGTTCCGTCTTTTCGAGTTTGTCCGCTTTCAACACTCCGGTAAGGTCGTAACCGAGGTCGAAACCGTTGAAGCTGTAATGGTAGGTGGCTTCGATCACCTGCTTGCTGCCCTTTTCGGTAAGCTCGCCCTTGGATGTGAATTTGATCGGGCCTTTGCGTTTCGGTGCATCTGCTTGCTTCAGGTATTGTCCAACGTCCTCTATCAAGATCGTAAACTTGCGATCCATTTGATGCCTCAGTGCAAGATGGTTGTGTTGCACCTTTACGGTTCGTGATGTGACGACCTTCCCCTCCTTGTCCAGCGCCGTCAATTCCACTGTGTACACGCCTGGTGGCAAATCGAACAATTCCCAACTTCCCGTCCACAGGACGAAACCGCCGTCCAGGGTCTTCCGGCTGCCGAGCGTCGTTTTCCTTGCCTTGCCATCGCCTCCGACGATCTTCCCTTCGATTTTGGCCACGATCTTCTCGATGGTCGGTGAGATGCAGACCGTCCCGTACAGCCAGTCGTAGTTGGCCGATTTCGTCAGGCCAGCGGCAGCAACGCCCGGCCCAACGGCTTCAACGCATGCCGGCTCGATCTTGTCCACCAGTTGCACCCGGCCGAAGGCAGACGGGCGAGCCCACGGCAGCCGGGGACGGAATAGACGAAGGTGCGATCCACCCGTGGCCCGCCGTCGCTGCTGCACAGTTCGCAGTCGATGCCGATGATCTCCCCGGCCTTGGGCGTGAAGTCGGGGAAGTTCGCCCAGGGCAGCTTGAACTCGGCGGTCCAGCCCCACGGCGTCTTCTCGGCGGCGACCTCGGCCCCTTGCAGCTTGAAGTCCTTGAACGCCGGCAGAGTCCGGACCTGCGAGCCGGGGCTTGACGTCGGTCTTCGTGAACGGCGTCCAGAACATGTGCAGCGTGCCGGGGCCGAACTGCCGCAGCGCCGAGCTTGTCGCCACGGCGAGTGTCCAGGTAGAACTCGACCGCATCGCCGTTCCAGATTTGGTTGTCGGTGCCGACGTGGGCCGGCTTCTGGTCCAGGCAGCGCAGGCCGATGTAGAGGTTCTGCTCGTCCCACAGGTAGAGGAACTGCCCGCCCCGGTTGGCGAAGTCGGGATGGCCGACGTGGACCGGCGTGACGAAGGCCCCGTCCCAGTCCGTCAGCTTGCCGTCCATCTTGATCGGCTTCTGCGCCTTCGGAGATCAGGCCGACGACGGGCTTCTCCTGGGCGGGGGCAGCGCCGTAAGAGATGGCTGCAAGGAAGACGACGAGGAGCAACACTCTTCCACGCAGGATCATGGTGTTTCAACCTCCGCTCGATGGGCGAGTGGTCACATCGGCTTCACTCGATTCAATCCTTGCCGATGCAGTACAAGTGCGAATCCGTCCGGTAAATCAAGTCGCTTGCCCGTGATGGCCGGCGAGGCCGTGATCCGCTCGCCCAGCTTGTTCGTTGCCAGCAGCTTGAACTCTCTTCCCGGCCTGGACCACGAAGGTCGTGCCGTCGTTGTCGCTCAAGAAGATGTGCCCGTCGCTGGCAATCGGCGACGAGTTGCAAGCAGCCGCCCAGCCGCTCTCGGTACATGTTCCTCGCCCGTCTTGCCGTCCAGACAGACCAGCACGCCGTTGTCCATCAGGGCGTACAGCAAGTCCCCGATAGTACAGCAGCGACGGTTCCACCGGCCCCGGCTTCTTGCTGACCCACACCGGCTCCGGCGGCTTGCCCTTGCCCGTCAGCCGAATGGCGTGAATCTTGACTCTCCCGCCACAGTTGCAGGAACACCATGCCGTCGCCGTAGACCGGGCTGGAGATGATCTCGCCGTTGTACGGCCCCTCGCCCTCGCCGTAGCGCCACAATTCGGCGTGCGTCTTGGCGTCGAAGGCGGTGAGGCGGTTCTGGCCCGGCACGAGAATGTCCTTCTGGCCGTGATGCTCGACCAGCAGCGGGGTCGCATGGGCGGTGCCGATGGGCCGCTCCTTCTTCCAGGCGATCTCGCCGGTCTTCTTGTCCAGGCCGATCAGGAAGCACGGGCCTTTGTGATGGTTCCAGGGGAACAGCACCGCTGTCGTCCAGGACCAGGGGACTCACGCGCGTAGCCCCAGGCCATCTTGGGATCGCCGAAGTGGGGCAGGTAGCGGTTGACCCAGATCAGCTTGCCGTCGTGGGAGTAGCGGGCGATGTCGGCATTGCCGAAGGCGACGTACACGGCATCCTCGGTGACGGCGGGCGTGTTGACGGCCAGGTTCGATTTCTCGTGGGTTCGCTGGTCCACGCCGAAGCCGAAGTCGTGCCGCCACAGTTCCTTGCCGTCCTTTCGATCAAAGCAGAGCGTCAGCAGCGATTTCTTGCCGTCTTGTCACGTGCGACGTGACGAAGACCCGGTCGCCGTAGACGACGGGCGAACTGGTCCCCCAGCCCGGCAGCTTCACCGACCAGCGGACGTTCTCGGTCTGGCTCCAGCGGATCGGGAGGTTCCTGCCGTCCGCCACGCCATCGGCGTTTGGCCCTCGCCATCGAGGCCAGTCGCTTGCCGGCTAGCTGCCGAAGCGCCAAGCAAGTCAGGACGAACGACGCCACCAGAACGAATGCCCATCGCATCATGAAACACCTTGTTGCCCAAAATCTCCGGTCGTGCGGAACGCTCATGAATCCGACGTATTGTATCTTGGCTCCCCGGCCTCGGCGTCCGATGTAGCAACAGTGCGGAGACAGACATGGGCGGCTTCATGGGGTGGGACTGACCGAAGTATCGCCTGTTGCGTCAGCAAGTGGGAAGGGAGTCAACTCACGGTTTTCCGTGTCGAAGACCGCACACCACCCGTCGCACACGGCGGCGATCACCACCAGGTAGCGCTCGTCCGGCCGCAGGCAGGATCGGCTCGTTCCCGTCCCAGGGGAGCGGTCCCGTGGCGAAGCGACCAGCCAGCGGTGAAAATGGCCGACGAAAGTACGGGGTGGTCCGACGCCGCAAAACTGCGTGCCAGCCCTTCGACCGTTTCGGGCCGTTCGCCCAGGTAATACACGATGGGGTCCGTGGGGTCGTAGTAGGGCAGGCCGTGGGTGAACAGACAGCCTTCCAACTCCAGCCGGGGATGCAGCGTCCGCATGAAGTCGAACACCGGGCCGGCGTACCGTTCCTTGATTCGCTCGTCGGGTTCGTGGCACAGGCCGAGGTCATGGTTTCCCCAAACGCCGACCGCCCCGGCCCCGGCCAGTAAAGCAATCGTCTCGTGCAGACGACTGCCCATCTCGAACACCACGTCGCCCAGCACGACGACCTGCTGCACCCCTTCCTGCCGTAAGCGCCGCAGGGCCAGGGCCAGCTTCGGTGCGTCCTCGTGGATGTCGGCCAGAATGCCGAGTTTCATGAGCCGGCCCTCATCGACAATCGCTGTCTAACATCTGAGGGTGCCTTCCACTAAGCCCCTTCGGCACGCCCCGCCACGAACTCCGAGTCGTCGCCGCCGTGGAAGAAGATCATCCCCTGCAGTTCATCGCCCTTCACCACGGCCCATTTTGAGGACGGCGGGGCAGGTCGCCGTCACAACTCCACGTCCGGGACGATGTTCTGGTCCGACTTCGGCGGGCGCACATAACTCTCGTCCGGTGGCCTGCGTGGCGGCAACTTCAGCGGCGGCGGCGTGGCGTCCTCGTAGGGAACCATGCTCAGGATGTGGGCGATGCAGTTCAGCCGGGCACGCCGCTTGTCGTCGGCCTCGACGTGTACCACGGCGCTTGCTTGATGTCGGTGTGCTGGAACATCTCGTCCTTGGCCTTGGAGAACTCCACCCACTTCTCCCGTGACTGAAGGTCCATCTCGCTCAGCTTCCAGCGGCGGGCGGGGTTGCCGGCCCGCTCATGGAAGCGACGTTCCTGCTCCTCGTCGCTGACGGAGAACCAGTATTTCAGCAGGATGATGCCGGAGCGGACCAGCATCCGCTCGAACTCCGGGCAGGAGCGCAGGAACTCGGTGTACTCCTCCTGCGTGCAGAAGCCCATGACGTGCTCCACCCCCGCCCGGTTGTACCAACTCCGGTCGAACAGGACGATCTCCCCGGCGGCGGGCAGATGGGCGACGTAGCGCTGGAAGTACCACTGCGTCCTCTCCGTGTCGGAGGGCTTGCCCAGGGCGACGATGCGGCAGCCACGGGGGTTCAGCGGCTCGGCAACGCACTTGATGGCCCCGCCCTTGCCGGCGGCGTCACGGCCCTCGAACAGCACGACGAGTTTCTTGCCCGCTGCCTTGATCCAATACTGCATTTTCACCAGTTCCATGTGCAGTTCGTCCAGCTTGGCTTCGTACTCCTTGCGCTTCAGCTTGCCATCCTGCGGCGACTGGTCGGAAGCCTCCATCGCCTCTGCTGCTCTTCTTTCCTTCTTGCCCACGGTTTTCTCCCTCACGCTGCATGATCTTGCTAAGAAGCCGCCTGGTTCGTTAACGCTGACCTTTCGTAGCTATTCTACTGGTCCCGGCACCGAGACGTACAATGACCATGATGAGAACCGCTGACGAGGGAAGAGTCTCACCACGAGGAGCCGACCGTGCCCGTCCTGACCATCTACCCGTACCTGCTCGGTCAAACCTGGGTCTTTGACGACCCTCGCACCGGCCTGAAGCAAGAGGCATTCGTGCTGGGCATGACGGAGATGATCTCCCGGCTGGTCGAGGCCAAGGCCATCTCGCACGCCGGCCAGGGATTCACTCTGTCCTTCAGCGACGAACCATTCGACGGTGCTGACGCCGAGTTGACCTGGCTGCGGAGCGACGATTCGCAGATTGTACCGGGCCGGGATGGCAGCGCCTCGCAACTGTTCGGCAACTGGTACGGTGGCATCATCGCCGGGGAACCGATGGAGGGCTGGCTGTGCCCGGCTCTGGGCCTGTACTTCAAGGCGGCACCGCCACGCCTGTTCGTGAAAGCAGAGCCTCTTCCAGCGGGAGTCGATCCCATCTGGCATGTCCGCCCGGAGGAGGCGATGGCCGTCCGATTCGTCTCGGTGCTACGCTGATCGGCAGCGATACGGTTTTTTCACAACAGGGAGGACAAACCATGTCCAAAACGAACCAACGGTCGGCGAGAAAGCCGGCGACCAAGTTGCCCAACTTGCAAAAGAAGATGCGGACCAACAAGACCCAGGCGCAGAAAGCCAGGAAAAAGTGAGGAATCGGTGTCCACAACAAAAATCGGGAAGCTTTCTACCCAGGTTGTCGCCTAATCAACCTCAGCAATCCATTGGTTTCTAAGAGGCACTAACAGAATGAGGCCAGGGTATGCCGTTTGCACCTCTATTCTTGGGGCCGATTCCAACGCCCCAGGAGGTGTTCTCATGGCTAAACCGCTTGTCTCCGACGAACTGTGGGCGATCCTCCAACCACTCTTGCCGCCCCCCAAACCCCGCCGCTTCCGCTACCCCGGACGCCAACCCATCGGCGACCGCCAAACCCTCACCGGCATCCTCTTCGTCCTCAAGACCGGTATCCCCTGGGAAGACCTGCCCGTCGAGATGGGCTGTGGCTGCGGCATGACTTGCTGGCGCCGCCTCGCACACTGGCAGCGAACCGGTGTCTGGGCCACGCTGTTCCAGGTGCTGCTCACACGCCTGGATGACGCGGGTAAGATCGACTGGTCACGGGCTGCCGTAGACAGCACCTTCGCTCGCGCCTTCGGCGGCGTCGCGGGCAGCGGCAAAAACCCGACCGATCGCGGGCGCCCTGGCGTCAAGCAGCACGTTCTGGTGGACGCCCAGGGCATCCCGTTGGCGGAGATCACGACGCCCGCGAACACGCCGGAGATCAAGGAACTGTTGCCCCTGGTGGACTGTGCCGGCCCGCGGGATGAGGCAACGGGGGAGCCGGAACATCAACCGGAGAAGATCTACGGGGACCGCGCCTACGATTCGGAGCCGCACCGGGAAAAGTTGCGGGCGCGGGGGATCGATCCGAAGTTGGCCAAGCGTTACACCGCGCATGGCAGTCACCTGGGAAAATACCGCTGGGTGGTAGAGCGATTGATCTCTTGGATTCATGGCTTCCGGAAGCTGCGGTTCGTAACCGAGAAGACCGACGAGATGCAATTCGCCTTCATGAATCTCGCTCTTTCTCTCATTTGTCTTCGGTTCCTGTAAACTCTGATTCTGTTAGTGCCTCAACGTCCCCATCTTGCTCGCTGGTCCGGTCATACACCACGGCACCCCGCAGTTGCTTGCCCACCACCCGGGATATGTCACTCACAATCGCTGCGAGATTCGTTTCCAGGTGCCGAACATGGAGATACACGTCCTGCACGCTTCCCTTGGTCCGAAAGATTAACTTCACGGTATTTTCATGCGTGGTATCGGCAGGACGCCGGATCGTGACCGAAAGTTTCCCGCCCTTCGCAACGGAGATAATAGACATTATCGGGAATAAGGTTTTCGTTAGGTTTTGAGCCGCCGCTTGCGGTTCTCGTCTCGGACGTTGTGCAATCCACAGGCCGCTTCCATGACTGCATCCGACACGCCGTCCTTGGTATTGCGCAATACATCCTTGACGATGCGAGAGCGTTTCACCCCTGCGAGATCATGTTCCACTTTGACCCGAATCTGTGCCAACTTCCGGTTGGTTCGCTTCTCAGCCTCTGTGAGTTCTCCTCGGGGTGGCTTTTTTTTTCGCCTGGCAGGTTTTCTTCACCGCCGGCTCATAGCCTTGGAATCCGGTATCCTTGTACAAGGTGGCCCCCGGCGGGTAGGAGATCCCTTCCTCATCGGCTATCTTTTTGTCGTGCGTCTTGCCGGGGTACGTTCGGCTCAGGTAGTCAATCCGTTTCCCCCGGGTGTTGACGATGACCACGTTCTTGTCGCAATGCTTCTTCTTGCGCCCGCTGTAGAAAAGGGCCTGTTTTTCAGGGTTTTTCGGCCTCTGACGCCGCCGCTCGGTGGCGTCGATGATCAGCCGAGGCGCTTTCCCGGAAGCGCCTTGGGCCTGGGCAAAGTGCCTGGGGTCCCGCTCGGGGAGGACTCCCAAGTCGTCCAGGGCCGAGCGCAGGACTGGCAACAGCCGATGAATCCAATAATTCACCTGGGGCTGACTCAGGTCAAAGAGTTCGCCCATGACGACTTGCAGCGGATAGGTCTTGAGGTAGACCAAAAGAAACAAGAGCTTATCCTCGGGTTGCTCCAAGCGTCCCTTGCAACCCCCGCCAACAGCACGCTGGCGAGGCTGGCCTTCGGCGGTTTGGTTTGCGGGGTAGAGTTGCTGATACGCTTGGGGAAAGGCAGTCAGCAGACGTTGGAACTCCGAGAGCGTCAGGCCCGTGAGAGCCAGAAACTGTCGGCGGTCGGCTCTGGAGTGCTTCGTATGTGATCATGCGTTCATTTTATTCCTTATTCCCGAAAAAGTCTATTGTACGCCGCGAAGAAGCGATAGCGATTCGGCAGATCATTCGACTGCGGCTCCCGGACGAAGCGCGACAGGTCGGGGTTGAGCCTCGCCAGGTGGTCCCCGTTGATGGAGAAGAACATGGCGACAATGCGCTTCAGGACCGAGAGCGGGCAGCGACACCGCTGCGTGTACTCGCGCTGGGCGAGGATGATCTCCCCCGGCTTGAGAGTCGCGAGGGCGGTGTGGCACCACTCGCCGAACCGGCTGTCGTAGTGCCTGCTCAGGTCCCCGTTGCACGTCTGGCATTGGGTGTAACGGTAGATGCCGCCCCCGATTGGACGGTCGGGTTGAATCTCTCGGTAGATGTTCCGGACCAGGGGGCCAATGGCGGGCTGGTTCCTGCGAATGCTACCGCCGGGAAGAATGCTCTCGAGTCGGACGTAAAGCCTGTCCTTCTCATTGAAGCCGCACTGCGGCTGGACGTGGTCCTTCGTGAGTTCTTCTGTCTCCTGGCCGCACAGGCGGCAAATGCCTCTTTTCATGTTTGCCACGCCTCCGACATCCGGGCGACCATTACAGGTCGGCGGAGTCTTGCGCCGATAAGCAGCCACACCCGTCCACTTGTTCAATCGCGAGCCGTACTTCACCACAGCCGCCGCCGGCGGTCGCTGGACGCTGAACGCGAGAGCCGATCCACGAGGGCGTGGTCCCGAAGCCGTTGGCCCGCGCTGAGGTGCGCGTACTTGTCGGCGCACAGGTTGGCGTCCCACGAAGCTCAGACCCAGGTTGATGCGCACGTCCGGCCGCCGCCCAGCGATGACCTTTCCGACTGGCAGGCTGAACTGCGCCGCGGGCATCACATCTACCATCGTTCTCTCCGCGCTCATGTACGCCTCAGCGCTCGCCACGAGGCGCTTGATGTACGCTTCGTCGGCCGCGTCGCTGAAGAACAGGCTCGACCCGGCGTTGACCACCTGCAGCACGTTCAGCGCCTCTACGTCGTCGGCCGTTGCCTTCACTGGGGCCAGATCGTAGGCCCTGCCGCCGATCCGGTACACGTCGCTGTCGAAGAAGATGAGAAGGCGTGTGAGGCTCAGGGGGAAGAACAGCCTGCAGCCCGCGGGACTGGACGCCCGTGTCGCTGAACCCATGACTGTTCCGTTCGTAATACTGGTTGTAGGCGGCTACCGGATGGTCTGACGTGATGAGAGAGCGGCCGGTGTCGTTGACGAGGAGCTTGTAGCGCAGGTCGAGGGCCGCGCAGACATGGTTCGCGGCCATATGCACGAGCATGTGGGGCGTGGACTTAAAGCCAGCCATCGCGCCCGCGTCCTTTGCCGGGTCAGGTAGGTCCTTCCAGCCCTCACTGGCCAGGGCTTGCATTACTTTCTTCCGTACCTCGTCCGTCTCGGCCGCCGCTTCCGCCGTCCGGCTCTTCTGGAGCATAACGAAGGAAAGAAGATCCTTGTGTTCCTGCGACTGCCACGCGGGCAGTTTCCCGGTCGAGAGTATACCCGCGAGAATGGGGCGGGTGATGCTTTCGGCCTTCTGCAGCCACGCCTCCAGCCCGTCCTGCCCGTAAAAATAGTCGTCGCAGGCGTGGTCCTTGATCTTGGCCTTCTCGATGAACGGGCCGTCCGGAAGATGGTAGGCGCCGATGAGCTTGTCCGAGACGCAGTGTCGGAAGAACCGCAGGTAGAACCGCGGTACGAAATGCTGATTCTTGTTCTCGGGCACGTTCTGACCTCCCGGTGTCGGGCTTTGAGATGGCGACGCCGCCGATGTCATTTTAGGCGGGAATACCGGAGGAGGGAGTTGAACCCTCACGCCCCGCAGGGCACGCGGGTTTGAGCCGCGCGTGGTTGCCAGTTACACCACTCCGGCAAGAGCAGACCAGGGCAGAGTTCAGGGCAGAGATAATCGACCAAAAGGGCAGAGTTGACGGGAATCCTGGAAACGCTAGAATGAAGAAACGCCCGGAAATCCAGGCGTTTTCGGGGTTGCGGCGGCTTCGGCCACCTTCGTTTGAGCTTGGCCGCTTTGCCGGTTTGCGTACTCTGCGAATCCTAACGGGGCATGGGGGAGTTGAACCCCTCAGCCTTCCGCTCGACAGGCGGTTGCTCTACCATCTGAGCTTATGCCCCAGTCTAACAGTGGGTCAGGCGGGAGTTGAACCCGCAGCATCTCACGTTCTAAGCGTGAGTGGTCGTCCGGTTGCCTACCGACCCAATTATCTTTCGCATCCAGTACCCAGGGTGGGATTTGAACCCACACACACTCGGGTTTAAGCCGAACCGCTCATGCCGTTGGCGTACCTGGGCTTCTACCAGCACCGGGGGCCGGAATCGAACCGACCTCTCCTCGTTCAGAGCGAGGCGTTGCGGCCAATCAACTACCCCGGAGTAAGTTTCCATTTCTCAGACACGCGATTTCGCCTGAGGTTCGGGGAGAAGGGATCGAACCTTCATTCGCGGATTCAAAGTCCGCTGGCCTACCGTTAGCCGATCCCCGAGCGTGTCCTGCGGGAATCGGACCCGCGTATGCGGTTTGGAAGACCGCTGCCTGACCACTCGGCCAAGGACACAAGAGCGGAAGGGGTGGGACTCGAACCCACAAGACCGGCTTGCGCCGGTTCGGCCGTTTTCGAGACGGTTGCCGTCTGGGCAGTCCAATCTCGGCTTGCCCTTCCATGCAGCTTCAGGGGAGGGAGTCGAACCCCCAACGCAACGGTTAACGGCCGTTTGCTCTACCAATTGAGCTACCCTGAATCACAGTCGCGATGGCTGGATTTGAACCGGCGCTCTCCACTTTCCGAAAGTGGCGGGCACTCCAAGCTACCCCACATCGCGATACAGCAGAGCCGTGAGGAATCGAACCCCGTAGGCATTGGCCGGAGGATTTGGAGTCCTCCCGATCTCCCAGGAATCAACGACTCTGTACACCTCGAACATCAGTTAGGGAGACAGGACTCGCACCTGCATCCTCCTGGTCCCAGAGCCAGGCCCGCACCTTTTCCGGCCACTCCCTAATTAACTATAGTCGAGGTGGCTGGACTCGAACCAGCGCTCTCCTGCTTCCCGAGCAGGCGGATTCACCCACCTTTCCCACACCTCGAATTGGCTACCGTGCAAGTCTGAAGAGCGTTTGGATACTTGTTCAGAGTATGTAAGCTCCTGCTGTTGGGCACGGTCGCCGATAGCACCCAGCGGGATTTGAACCCGCACATCCGCCATGGCAAGGCAGTAGGCTGCCAAATTACATCATGGGTGCATTGTCGTTTCGCGGCGGATGGGCGATCCGCCGCGAAACGCATGTGTTCGCTGCTGAATTGTCAAAGAACAACCGACAGTTGGCCCGGAGGGGATCGAACCCTCGACCTTGCGCTTAAGAGGCGCTTGCTCTCCCGGCTGAGCTACAGGCCAATCGAATAGGGTCGGAGGGATTCGAACCCTCACCCGCCAGATTAAAAGTCTGGGACGCTGCCATTACGCCACGACCCCGTATTCCCTGGGATGTGGCGTTTTTTTCGCAGATGGCGTTCCATGTCGCGTCTCCTCAGCTTCCAGCGGCGGGTCGTCGCTTTTGGGGTCAGCGTCCCGCCGCTCATTTTTCAGTAGTCCGGGGCGGAATTGCACCAGCCTCCGGCGGCTTATCAGACCGCCATGCTTCTGTTACAACACCGGACCGTAGGGCAGGCTCTGCCTGCCGATCCCGAGGCGAGCGGCAGGCAGAGCCTGCCCTACCCCTCGGCCAGCAGTAGCCCGTAAGGGAGTCGAACCCTTCTGGGTGGCTTGAAAGACCACCAACCTCGCCGGAAGTCGAACGGGCCGTCCGTTCAGTGCCGTCCCACGGAGTCGAGCCGTGTCCCTCTGGGTTTCAACCAGGTGTGCGACCACCTACACCAGAACGGCAAATACCAACGAAAAAGGCCAGGCGTCTTGTGTGACGCCTGGCCTTTCGCTATGGAAGCGGAAGACTCAAGAAGCGTCACAGCGCGGCGGACGGACGGGCAGGCTCTTCGCCTGCGAATCGGTAAAACTACCGATGGCTTTCCGTTCCCAGTTACCGCACACGCACGAATTCATCATGGCCTCAAGGTTCGAGTCGCCGCTGCGACTCATTTCGCTCGTCCGATTGCTCGGACATTTGATAGACGCCTGGTCTCGCCGGAGGTTCGCGCTGTTCGCGATTTTTTTCTTCTCTGTCCCGGCCCCGCTACTCCGGCCTCTCTCGGGAGAGTAACGGTGTCGCAGCGTTAACTTGCGCCGCACATCCCTATTTACGATGCTGGGCCGAGAGGTTTATTCCCACAGCGCGTGATATTTCTCGCCTTCGTGGTGCCTGTTCCTGTAGACTCATCGCGTAGGGAGGGGCCATCCGCCGATGACGCACGAACCGCCATCTCATCCCACCGGGCGGCGCCACGTCTCGCAGTTGCGGCGAGTGCTGGGCTGGTGCGTCCACGCTTACACCGCGCTGGGTTTGGTCTGTGCGGCCGGCATCGCCATCGCCATCGTTGACGGCAGCGACGCCGCGTTTCGCTGGGCCTTTGTCCTGATGCTCGCCGCCACGCTCATCGACGCGACCGACGGCGTCCTTGCTCGGGCGGTTCGCATCCGTGAGGCGGTGCCGAGTTTCGACGGCCGCCGACTCGATGACATCATCGACTTCATGACCTATACCGCGCTGCCGTTGCTCCTTGTCTGGCGAGCGCGAATCCTCCCCGACGGACAGGAGACTTGGCTGCTCTTGCCGCTGGTCGCCAGCGCTTACGGATTCTGTCAGGTGTCGATCAAGACCGACGACGGCTATTTCCTTGGCTTTCCCTCGTACTGGAACCTGATCGCCCTGTATCTGTATCTGTTGCACCGCTACGTCATGCCGCTGCCCGGTTGGCTCTCCATTACGATTGTCGCCGGCTTCGCCGTGCTAACATTTGTCCCCTCGCGCTATCTTTATCCCAGTCAGAAGGGCCGTCTGAACATGGCGACCAACGTCTTCGGCGTTCTCTGGGCGATACTGCTAGGCTGGGTGTTGTACAAGCTGCCGGTCGATTCATCGGCCGACGATTCGCTGCGCTGGTTGATCGTGTTTTCGTTGCTATTTCCGGTGTATTATCTCAGCGTCTCGTGGATCGTCAGCGTCCGGCTGTGGCGGCGGCGGCGACGGGAACGGCGACTGCGTCAGGCGTAGCGGATCGTTGACAGCGAGAAGCGCCGATTCCTCTAGATTGTTCGGATTTTGCGAACTATAATGCCGTTCGGTTGTGGATGCCAAGAGGGGAACCGGATGCGGGTCATCTCCAAGGCTCGTCTGAAGCAGTTCTGGCAGGTGCCCGGCCACGAGGACGCCGAGGGGCCGCTACGGGCTTGGTACACGCATGTCAACAACAGGACAGTTTCCTGGCATTCCTGGGGCGACGTGAAAGCCGACTTCGCCACTGCCAGCATCGTCGGCAACTGCGTCGTCTTCAACATCGGCGGCAACAAGTACCGCCTTGTCACCCGCATCCTCTACCGCAGCCAGAAGGTGTTCGTCCTCAAGGTGATGACCCACACCGAGTACGACCAGGACAAGTGGCAAGAGGAATGCGGTTGCTTCACGCCTCCTCCGGCCCGGAAGAAGAACCCGCCCAAGGGACGACAGAAAGGACGGTGATCGATGGCCGCCAAGACGAAGTTTCGACTCAAGGGCAAGGATGCGCGACTCCTACCTGGAGCTGGTGCTGGCTTTCCCGTTGGCCTCGATCCGAGTCCGAGACCCATCTCCGGGAAGCGCAACAGGTGATGGATCGACTGCTCGCCCGGGCGGAACTCGACGACGGGAGCCGAGATGTATCTCGACGCTCTCAGCGACCTCGTGGCTGCCTACGAGGACGAACACTACGCCATCGAACCGGCATCGGACGCCGACATGCTCCGTCATCTGATGGAAGCCCGCGGCATCACGCAGGCTCAGCTCAGTCGAGAGACGGCGATCCCCAAATCCACGATTTCGGAAGTTCTCGCGGGGAAAAGGCCTTTTAGCCGGCAGATGATTCGCAAGCTGGCCGACTATTTCCGAGTAGACGTGAGTGTGCTGGCTGCGAACATCTGAAGCGGGTCGTTGACAGCGTGGCTCGGACATTGCCATAATCGGCAAGTCCCTTGACAGGCACAGACCGGGTGAGGCTGTTGGGTTGGAGTCCCGGCTTTAGCCGGCGCTGCCCCCCGACCGGCTAAAGCCGGGACTCCAACCGGAGCGCCCTCGCCGAGGAGTTCGCCATGATCGAGTTGCCCTGTTCCCAGTGCGGTGCGACGCTTCTGGCCGAGGACGATTGGGTCGGCAAGAAGGTCAAGTGTCCCGACTGCGACGGCCGAACGCTGGTCGGCCCTCCCACCGACGAATACGCGACCGTACCGCCCAACCCGCCCGGCATCGAGTCAGAAACGTCCACGCTGTCGCCGTCCGGCGCGGTTCCGGCCGCGGTCTGGGAAGCGATCACCGTTGCCGGGTATGAGGTTCTCGGCGAATTGGGCCGCGGCGGTATGGGTGTAGTGTACAAGGCGCGGCACGTCAAGCTCGGCCGACTGGTCGCCTTGAAGATGATCCTGGTCGCCGAACACGCCGGCCAGGCGGAGCGCGCCCGCTTTCAGACCGAGGCGGAGGCGGTCGCCCGCTTGCAGCACCCCAACATCGTGCAGATTTACGAAATCGGCGAGCAGGACGGTCGGCCCTTCTTCTCGCTGGAGTTCTGTCGCCGGCGGATCGTTGGAGAAGAAACTCAATGGCGTTCCCCTGCCGGCGAAGGAGGCGGCACGGCTGGCCGAAACACTGGCGTGGGCCATGCACGCCGCTCACAAGGAGGGTATCGTCCACCGCGATCTGAAGCCGGCGAACGTCCTGCTGACGAAGGACGGCACGCCGAAGATCACCGACTTCGGTCTGGCGAAGAAGCTCGATGAGGCCGGACAGACGGCCACCGGGGCTGTCGTGGGCACGCCCGAGCTACATGGCGCCGGAGCAGGCCGGCGGCCGGTCGCAGGAGATCGGCCCGCGTACCGATGTCTACGCCCTGGGGGCGATCCTTTACGAGTGCCTGACGGGGCGGCCGCCCTTCCGCGCCGCGACGGTACTGGACACGATCCGACAAGTGCTGTCCGAAGAGCCGGTGCCGCCGTCGCAGGTTCAGCCGAAGATGCCGCGCGACCTGGAGACGATCTGTCTGAAGTGCCTCCAGCAAGGAGCCGGGCAAACGCTACGCCAGCGCCGCGGCGCTGGCGGAGGACCTGCGGCGTTTTCAGAACGGCGAGCCGATCCAGGCGCGGCCGGTGGGCCGGGTGGAGCGGACTTGGCGTTGGTGCCGGCGTAACCCGGTGGGGACGGCGCTGGTGGCGGCCTTGCTGCTGGGGACGGCGGTGGCGACGGTACTGGCCGTGTGGGCACGGGGGGAGCGCGACCGGGCCGACCAGAACGCAGCAGCGGCTCGGGACAATGAGCAACAAGCGCTGCGGGAGAAAGAGGGGAAGGACGAGCAGTTGACGCGGGCGGAATGGTTGGTGTACGCCAACCAACTGGCCCTGGCCGAGGCCGCCTGGAACGACAACCGGATCGACCTGGCGTGGGACTACCTCGATAGGACACGCCGGGATTACCGCGGCTGGGAGTATCACTACCTGGCCACGCAGTTTCTGAAAAATCACCGCGTGTTCGGAGGGCACACCAACATTGTGACCGCCGTGGCCTTCAGCCCCGACGGCAAACGCCTGGTCAGTGTCTCTCTGGACGGGACCGTCTGGCTATGGGACGCGGAGACGGGGCAGGAGGTCCGCAAGGAACACACCGGCGCGGTGAGTGCCGTGGCCTTCAGCCCCGATGGCAAGCGCCTGGCCATCGCCTCCGTGTATGGGACCGTGTGGCAATGGGACACGGAGACGGGGCAGGAGGTCCGCGCCCTCCCGAGGAACCTCCGCGATAATACCGCGCTGGCCTTCAGCCCCGATGGCAAGCGTCTGGCCAGCGGCGACCGGTTTGGGACCGTTTGGCTATGGGACGCGGAGACGGGGCAGGAGGTCCGCGTCCTCAAAGGGCCCATCGGCCCGATCCAGTGCGTGTGCTTCAGTCCAGATGGCAAGCGCCTGGCCAGCGCCGACCGGTTTGGGACCGTTTGGCTATGGGACGCGGAGACGGGGCAGGAGGTCCGCACCCTCACGGGGCACACGGTCGGGGTGTATGCCGTGGCCTTCAGCCCCGACGGCAAGCGCCTGGCCAGCGCTCCTCTTCTGACAAGACGGTGCGGTTGTGGGAGGTGGCGACGGGGAAGGAGGTCCGTACCCTCGAGTTGCACTTGGGCTCTGTGCCGCGCCGTGGCCTTCAGCCCCGACGGCAAGCGCCTGGCCAGCGCCTCGGATGACAAGATGGTGCGGCTGTGGGACGCAGAGACCGGGCAGGAGATCCGCACCCTCAAGGGGCACACAGGTCAGGTGTATGCCGTGGCCTTTAGCTCCGATGGGAAGCGCCTGGCCAGCGCCGGCGAGGACAAGGCGGTGCGGGTGTGGGACTGGGACGCGGCCAAGGGGCAGGAGGTCCACGCCCTGAAATGGCAGCTGGGCGGTGTAACCGCCGTCAGCCCCGACGGCAAGCGCCTCGCCAGCGCATCAGGCACTGAACCAAACAAGCCGGGAGAGGTGAAGGTGTGGGACGCGGAGACGGGGCAGGCGGTCCGCGCCCTCCAGGGGCACACGGGTCCAGTGACCGCCGTGGCCTACAGCCCCGACGGCAAGCGCCTGGCCAGCGAGTCTTCGGACCTTTCGGTGCGGCTGTGGGACGCGGAGACGGGGCGGCAGATCCACATCGTCAAGTTGCCCGCGGGCATTGTGCGCGCCGTGGCTTTGAGCCCCGATGGCAAGCGCCTGGCCAGCGCCTCTAAGCCGCCCAGCAACACAGACAAGCCCAGCCCAAACCAGCTGAGAGGGTTGACGGTGTGGGACGCGGAGACGGGGAAGGATTTGCTGACCCTCCAGGGGCACACGGGTCCAGTGACTGCCGTGGCCTACAGTCCCGACGGCAAGCGCCTAGCCAGCGCCTCTCTTGATGGGACGTTGCGGGTGTGGAACGCAGAGAATGGGCAAGAGGTCCTGACCCTTAAGGAGAACACCGGCCAGGTGTGTGCCGTGGTCTTCAGCTCCGATGGGAAGCACCTGGCCAGCGCCTCCCTTGACGGGACGGTGCGGATATGGAACGCGGATCGGTGAGCGTGACGAAACGAACCTGGCTCGTGCCCTGAAAGGCAGACAACCGCGCGGCTGGGGGACGTGGGTATATGATTCGTTTTTATATGTTTTCTCTCGTTGCCGCTTGGGAAATCGGGCACAGTTCGATGACCCGCGGACGCAGCCATCGCGGCGGGCCAACTGGTCTGCCCTGCCGGGCGTCCGTTCGGGTACACTCTTATCAAACCCTATCGGATGGGGCCGGCAGCGCGGGAGGCGCAGGGGGGACTCAGCGTGTGTGCGCAAATGTTTGGCGAGCTGGCGAGCGTCCCGCAAGTCCTTTGTTCACAAGGACATACTGCTCGCCAAGGCGCTCGCCAACCGCTCGCCAATGGCGAGCAGTCCGGGACGGACGGTTTGGCTCGGCTAGAGCGCACAGACTTGGCGGTATGGCGGTAAAGAAATAAGTCCTTGCCCCCTAGAGGTTGCTATACCGCCATTCTTTACCGCCAACAGTAACTTGGCGGTAAAGAATGGCGGTAAAGGCGCCGCCGGCCGGACGCAGTGCGGCGATTGTTCGAGCGTTGGGAAGAAATCCAACAGGAGGCAACAGAGACAACAGAGAAAGGCATCAGAAGCAAAAGTGGCGCGGCCGGTTCAGTCGGCCTCCGGGGTCCTTGCTCTGTTGCCTCTGTTTCCTCCTGTTGGAGGTTTTTCCAACCATGCTCAAGGGATTAAAGAAGGCTTAAGAGGGGTTGAAAGCAGGTTGAAAGCGGGGCGAGACCTCCCTGAGCCAGGGTCGAGCGAGGCGATTCGGGCTGCCGGCGCCCCACCAAAGCGGCTGCCAGTACCGGCGCACGCATCCGTCTCGTGGGTGCCGACGATGACGAACACGAACGCAAACGGAGATTCGCACCGATGATCCTGCTGGAAAACGTCAGCAAGCAGTACGACGGCGGCCGCTACGCCTTGTCTGCCTCTTGTGCGCTGCGTGCCCCTCCGGTTACGATACGATGAGTCGCCCCAAGGCGCGGCGGGTCAGCCGCCTCCGGTTCAGGATGGACCCGATTCATGACCCCGCACTACTACATCGCCGAGGGCGTCCGACGGTCGGTAGCTGCGCGGGAAGCCGGACTGAAACTCATTCGAGCGATCTTGCACGAACCGGGCAAGCCGCATCGAATCATCTACGTCTCGCCCGATCAACTCCACTCGCCCAAGTGCTCGATCAGCGCTTCCGATCCACGTTACCAGCGGGCGGCGCTGGGAATGAGTACGCCTACGGGAAGAAACGCCATGCCGCCCATTGAGATTGAACTGCTCGGATCGGCCGGGCAGACAAGCGCGATTCCCCTCAAGGACGTACTCTTGGACCCCGGAAGGAGCGTTCGATGATCGCCGAACAAGTCATACTCCAGAAGAAACTGCACTACATCCTCCATCGCGCCTGGGTGGATGCGAGGAATTGCGCACTGGCTGGGGACCATCCGCGCATCTTCGACCTTGCGGACACTTTCGAGATTCTGCCTACGCTTATGGAGCAATGGCAGGAAGGACACTTCGACCTGGTGCGGTCGATCCTGCTGCGCTATCAATCGAAATATCCCGGTCTATCCTTCGACTACGTCTCTATCCTGGACATGAGTGATGAGCAATTTGAAGAAGTGTACGCGACCTGGTGAGCGATGGGATGACGCAGATCGGTGAGACGGCTCGACAGATTCGCGGGAGCCAGGGTACAGCCAATGATCGTACTGGAAAGCGTCAGCAAACAGTACGACGGCGGCCGTTACGCCGTGCGCGACGTCAGCCTGCGCGTCGCGGACGGGCAGATGCTCGTGCTGCTGGGCGGCTCCGGCTGCGGCAAGACGACCACCCTGAAGATGATCAATCGCCTGATCGAGCCGACCTCCGGCCGGATCGAGGTCGACGGCCGAGGACGTCCGCGCCGTCGATCCGGTGGCGCTGCGCCGCGGCATCGGCTACGTCTTCCAGGGCATCGGCCTGTTTCCGCACCTGACCATCGCCGAGAACGTCGCCGTGGTGCCGCGGCTGCTCGGCTGGCCGGCCGACACGCATCGACGCAGCGCGTCGATGAGCTGCTCGACATGGTCCATCTGCCGCCCGAGGAGTACCGCGACCGGCTGCCGCGGCAACTGTCCGGCGGGCAGCAGCAGCGCGTCGGCTTCGCCCGGGCCCTGGCGGCCGGGCCGCAGGTGATGCTGCTGGACGAGCCGTTCGGCGCCCTCGACCCGGTGACGCGCGACGAGCTGCGCGGCGAGTTCCTGCAGCTGCGCCGGCGGCTCGGCCTGACCGCGGTCATGGTGACGCACGACATGACCGAGGCGCTGCTGTCGGCCGACCTGATCGCGGTCATGAACGCCGGCCGGCTGCTGCAGGTCGGCACGCCGCACGAGTTGCTGACCAAGCCCGGCCGATGACTTTCGTCGCCGCCCTGATGGCCACGCCGCGCCGCCAGGCCGAGCAGGCTGGAGAGCTCTGATCGCGGCCGGCCTCGGGAGGCCGCACGATGAACGAATCAGCTCGCTGAACTGTTCGAGAAACTGCCCGCCTACCTGGGCGGCCACATGTTGCTGTCGCTGGCGGCCCTGGCGGTCGGCCTGGCGTCAGTCTGCCGCTGGGCATCCTGGTCAGCCGCCGGCCGCAGGCTGGCGGAGCTGACCCTCGGCGTCGCCGGCGTCATCCAGACGGTGCCGAGCCTGGCCCTGCTGGTGCTGATGGTCGCTCGCTCCTGGGCGGGCTGATCGGCTTCTGGCCGGCCTTCCTCGCCCTGACCCTCTACAGCATCCTGCCGATCCTGGCCAACACGGTCATCGGCATCCGCGGCGTCGACCCGACCCTGATCGAGGCGGCCCGCGGCCTGGGCATGAGCGACCGGCAGATGCTGTTCCGCGTGCAGTTGCCGCTGGCCGCTGCCGGTGATCATCGGCGGCATCCGCACCGCGACGGTCCTGGTCGTCGGCACCGCCACGCTGGTCACGCCGGTCGGCGGCACGAGCCTGGGCAATTACATCTTCGGCGGCCTGGAAAGTCTGAATCACCTGGCCACGGTGTTCGGCTGCGTCTGTCGCCGCCGCTGCTGGCCGTGGTCCTGGATCAGCTGGTCCGCCTGCTGGAGCTGGCGGCCCGCCGCCGCAGCCGCCGCCTGGCCTGGGTCGGCGGCGGCGGTCTGCTGCTGGTCTTCGGCGGCGGCCTGGCCGTCGCCGTTCGTGCGTCTGCTTCGACGCGCGGCCGACGGCCGTGATCGCCAGCGGCCCGTTCACCGAGCAGCACATCCTCTCCGAAGTGCTGGCCCAGCAGCTGCGCGCGGCCGGTTTCCGGCCCGATCAGCGCCAGGGCATGAGCGAGGGCATCCAGATCGAGGCGCTGCGCCACGACCAGATCGATTGCATGGTCAATTACTCCGGCAACATCTGGACGCTGGTGATGAAGCGTCAGGACTTCCTCGATCGACAGGCAACCATCGATGAGATCACGCGCTATCTGGCGGAGAAGGATGGCATCGTCTGTTTCGGCTCGCTCGGGTTCGAGAACGCCTACGGCTTTGCTCTGCGCGGCGACCGGGCGGAGCGATGGAATGTCCATTCGATCGCGGACCTGGCACGGCTGGCCAGTGAACGCGCCAGGCAAGGGAAGCGACTGAAAATCGGCGGCGATACGCAATTCTTCCTGCGGCCGGAGTGGACGCGCGTCAAGGACGCCTACGGATTGAAAGAAGAAGATGTCGATCCGATAGCGATGGATCCGACGTTCATGTACGACGCGGTGGCCCAGGAGCAGGTGGACGCGATCGTGGCCTACACCAGCGATGGCCGCATTCCGTATTACCATCTGGAGGTGATCCGCGATCCGCAAGAAGCCTTGCCGCCGTATGACGCACTGCTACTGTTGTCGCCGGAAGCGGCGAAACGACCCGAATTACTGGATGCACTACGGCCGCTAATCGGACGATTCTCGCAACCGGCGATGCAAGCGGCGAACGTGCGGGTAGATGTGGAAAAAGTGGCCGGTTCTGGCGAGCGGCGGAGGAGTTGGATGGGCGGTGATCGTTTTCGCTGTTGACTCTCAGTCCGCCGTAACTCGCACTTCATCGCGAAGTTTCGGGCCAAGCGCCTCGGGCTGAACCAAAGCGACGAACGAGACTCGCAAACTCTTGTGCAGCGGGGTCGGGAGCGACGGGCTTCCCAGACTCATCAAGATATAGACAACCCGCTTCGGTGGCGGGAAGTCGCCCGAACACGTCCTCCGCCTCCGCCACCGCCTGAAGCCAGGCTTGTTTCAGTTCCGGAAGTGTCACGGGTTGGGCCAGGTTTTCGCCGGCCAGGTCTTCTTCGCGAAACTTGACGTTTCGCTTCGCCTGATCGAGCAGCGACCAGGGAGTAAATCCCTGATCTTTGCCGCAAGCGGCCCAGCAGAGGGCACCCAGAGTCAAGTAGCTTTGTTGAAGATAAATCGTGTCAATAAAGTCTCTTATCTCCGAACGTCCGGCCAAGGCGAGGACTTTATTCGTCGCCAGATCGGCCGGATGAAGGCAGTAGCCGAACTCGGGGTCCGGTTGGACGGGGAAAAAAACGAAAGGCGGAATCGTAGCACCAATCCAGGCGAAGCATGTCGGTCCCACGGCTGACCTTCGCGCGGCGCAAGAACGGCTGTTCCAGCAGCCACGATACCTCGAAGCCGTTGGTTTGCAGAACCTCGCCGTCGGCCAAGGCACAGATAGCCACACTCTCGGCCACGTCATGAAACAGGTCAATGTCGGACGAGTAGCGCGGGCTTTGCTCCGAACGGTTAATGGCCGATCCACCCCCGACATGGCTTTCCGGGTTGCGGTTGGCGGCCAGCAACCGGAAGACCTCGCGCTGGAATGGGGAAAGGGGCACGGCTGGCCTCCGGGCTCAATCGGTCAACTCGGCGGCGGCCATCATCCCGCGTTTGCCGCCATAGGTGCGCAGACCTTTCACGATGACGGGGATCAGGGCCGCTGTTACGACGAGGTCGGGCTTCATGTGCCAGAAACAGGTTGCATAAAACTCCCGAAAAAGGCGATTCGCCAGCGCGACGTTGTCGGTCGTCGTCTGCGAAGTTTCCGTTGTCTGAGATGATTGCATGGTGCCTCCCTCCGAAGTGTACCAACATCGGGGCCGCCTCAGAAACGAAAGGGTCAGGAGCCGCGTTTCGACTCCTGACCCTTTGATGGTTCGTCGTTCCCTTGTGTTCGCAGCATCAGGGCTTTTTCTCTTCCTTCTTTTCCTCTTTCTTCTCTTCGCCCCCGCCGGCCTTGGATTCGAGGATCTCCTTCAGCCGCTTTTTCTGGTCGTCGCTGAGGACCGCGTACTTCTTGGATTTCTCCTCGGCTTGCAGAGCTTCGATCTGCTTTTTCAGGGCATCGATTTTCGGATTATACTCATCCTCGATGGAGTAAACCTTTTTCTTCTGCTCGTCGGTCAGCCCAAGCGACTTCCAGTACATCGGCAGCGAGTGTGTCACCTTGACCGGCTCCGTCTTGGGATCGGCCGGTTTCTTGGGGTCGTCGCCCATCAGCCAACCGCCGCTGACGACGGCGAAAACCAACATGGTGAGGAGGATACGGCAGCGCGGCATGAGACATCTCCTGGGTGGAAGGTTTAGAGATAGCACTCACACATCAGGTTGATTATCAGGGCCGATTCGTGCCCTGTCAAGCAAATCCGCGATAATTCCGCATGCTGTTTGGAGCCGACGTTACCTAGACCGCAACTCGACCGGTCGGGCTAAGGAGTGAAGAGTGGAACCCCCAAAGCCGCTGCGGCGGCTCGCAACTCGTCGTCCAGTGTCGCCAGCGGCAAGTCGCGCCGGATCGCGAGTTCGAGATAGCTGGCATCGTACACCGACAGTCGATGCGTTCGAGCCAGGTGCAGAGTTTCTGTCCAAACCCGTGCGGCCGTCTCTTCATCGACGGTGATCGGTTGACTTTGCAGCAGCGTCAGGAATTGCGTCACCTGGGCCTCGGCGATCCGCGCTCGCCGCTCGCCGACCAGCAGGGCGTTGCCGACCTCCAGATGCCACAACGACGGCACGAACGCCTTGGCGTCCGGCAGGGCATCGCCGACGCTGTCCGCGTAAGCATCGCTTTCGTCCTCAAAGGCCCAACTGACTGTTACTGAGCCATCCAGGACAAACTCCCTTGGCTTCTTGCGCTTCTTCTTGCCCGCCATTGCGCCTCCTTCGCTGCCGGTGGTCTCTACAATCGCCGACCCTCTTCGATCAGGTCGCGAACCGAGAGGTCGGGACCCAGAGTGTTGCCCTTCCGCAGTTCTTTCATCCGCCGCATGGCCTCGCGGGCGCCGAGTTTGCCCTCGACCTGCGGGGGGCTGAGCTGCGCGACGGGTTGACCGTGCTTGGTAATCAGGAAACTTTCCCCGCGGCCTACCCGTTCGAGTAACTGCGGCAAGTGCGTTTTCGCCTCATAAGCTCCGATTGTTGTCATAACACGGTCCTCATCTACTTAGACCGGTCTATCAGACCAGTCTAACCCTGGCGAGCAATAGTGACAAGCCGACCGGCCCCAAACAACACCGCGGGCGGACGCGCTGCCTGGCACGTCCGCCCGCGGTGAAACGAAAGACACAGGTTCCTTGCGCTCATTCCTCCGGAGCGCGGCCGTCTGAAGGATCACCGGCGTCTCCGCGGCTTGGCCGTCGTCGCTCGCCGGTGCCTCAGCCGGCGCCGGAGCGTTCAGCCTCACCTCCGCCTCCTGGTGCGTGTGGAAGCCGGTGCCGGCCGGCACCAGGTGGCCCAGGATCACGTTCTCCTTCAGGCCGACCAGGTAATCGACCTTGCCGGCCAGGGCCGCCTCGGTCAGCACCTTGGTCGTCTCCTGGAACGACGCCGCCGAGATGAAGCTGTCCGACTGCACCGCCGCCTTGGTGATGCCCAGCAGCTGCGTGCTGCACGTCGCCGGCGTCGGCGGCATCGAAGGTCGGCAGCTTCTTGCCCTCGGCCTCCAGGCCGGGCACGCTCCTCCTCGAACGCCTCCTTGCTGACGATCTTGCCGGCCTCGAACTTCGAGTCGCCGGGGTCCTTGATCTTGACGCACTCCTTCAGCCGGTCGTTGACCTCGCTGGAAGGCGAACTTGTCGATGACCGAGCCGGGCAGCAGGCCGGTGTCGCCCATCGTCTCGACCTTCACCTTGCGCAGCATCTGCGACACGATGATCTCGATGTGCTTGTCGTCGATGTCCACGCGCTGGCTGCGGTAGACCGCCTGCACCTCCGGCACCAGGTAGTCCTGCACCGCCTCGATGCCGCTGATCTGCAGGATGTCGTGCGGCACCAGCGGGCCGAACACCAGCGCGGTCGCCTTCCTTGACGTAGTCGCCGGTGTGCACGCGCAGGTGCTTGCCGGGCGGCACCTGGTGCTCGCGCTCCTCGCCGATCGGCTTGCCGGCGTCGTCGACCGGCTGGATGCAGATGGTGCGCTTGCCGCGCTTCTTCTCGCCCAGGCGGACGATGCCGGCGACCTCGGCCATGACGGCCGGGTCGCGCGGCGTGCGCGCCTCGAAGATTTCCGTGACGCGCGGCAGACCGCCGGTGATGTCCTGGGTGCCGCCGACCTCGCGCGGCGTCTTGGCCAGCAGCGTGCCGGCCGACACCTTCTGGCCCTCGCGCACTTCCAGGTAGCGCCTTCTCCGGCATGTAGTAGAAGGCCAGGCTCTGGCCGCGCTCGTCCTCGATGACGATCTGCGGGTGCAGGTCGCCCTTGTGCTCCATGATGACCCAGCGCTCGGCGCCGGTCGCCTCGTCGCGCTCCTTGCGGAGCGTTTCGCCCTCGACGATCTCGTCGAAGCGGATCTTGCCGCCGCGCTTCGGCGAGGATCGGCGTGATGTGCGGGTCCCACTTGCACAGCACCTGGCCGGGCTGCACCGTGCTGGCCTTCCTCGACCAGCAGCATCGCGCCGTTGGGCACCGAGTAACGTCTCCAGCGCGATGCTCCTTGGGCCCGATGATCGATGACCTCGCCGTTGCGCGTCAGGGCGATGCGCTCGCCCTTGTCGTTGATCACGGCGTTGATGCGCTCGAACTTGACGATGCCGGCCTTCTTGGCCTTGATGCTCGCTCTCGCCGCACGCTCGCGCTTGACCACGCCGCCGATGTGGAAGGTCCGCATCGTCAGCTGCGTGCCCGGCTCGCCGATCGACTGGGCGGCGATGATGCCGACCGCCATGCCTTCCTCGACCAGGGTGCCGGTGGCCAGGTCCATGCCGTAGCACAGCCGGCAGACGCCCAGCGGCGCCTGGCAGGTCATCGGGCTGCGGACCAGGATCTTGTCCAGGCCCAGTCGCTCGATCTTGCGGGCCGCCTCCCAGGTGATCATCTCGTTTTCGTCGACGATCACCTCGTCCGGTGATCGGATCGGTGATGGTGTTGCGGCTGACCCGGCCGCGGATCGACTCGGCCAGCGGCCGCTCGATCTCCTCGCCCTTGTAGACGACGCCCTTGGTGATGCCCTGCGTGGTGCCGCAGTCGTGCATGGTGATGACGACGTTCTGGGCCACGTCGGCCAGCTTGCGCGTCAGGTAGCCGGAGTCGGCCGTCTTGAGGGCGGTGTCGGCCAGACCCTTGCGGGCGCCGTGCGTGGAGCTGAAGTACTCCAGCACGCTCAGGCCTTCGCGGAAGTTGGCCTTGATGGGCGTCTCGATGATCTGGCCGTTCGGCTTGGCCATCAGGCCGCGCATGCCGGCCAGCTGGCGGATCTGCTCGACGCCGCCGCGGGCGCCGGAGTGGGCCATCAGGAAGATCGGGTTCAGGTACGGCTCGCCCGTCGCGGCGGTCGTTCTTGCAGGTCGTCCATCATCTGCTTGGTGATCTCGTCGCGGGCGTGCGTCCACAGGTCGATGACCTTGTTGTAGCGCTCCGACTCGGTGATGATGCCGCGCTGGTACTGCTTGCGGAACCTTATCGACCTCCTTCTCCGTCTCGCTTGAGGACCTGTCTCCTTGTTGGCCGGCGTGCGCAGGTCGTCGGTGGCGAACACAGGCCGCGAGCGGGTCGATTCGCGGAAGCCGGTCTCCTTCATGCGGTCGAGCAGGTCGATGGTCTCGCGCCGGCCCAGCAGCTGGTAGCAGTCGGCGATGATGCGGCTCAGGTGCTTGCTGGACAGCGGCCAGGTCGTAGAACGCCATCTTCGGCTTGAGGATGTCGTTGAACAGCACCCGGCCGACGGTGGTGGTGACCAGGCCGTTGGGCTTGCGCGGCACTTCCTCGACCTTGACCTTGTCCTTGTCGACGCGGACCTCGCTGATGACCTTCTTCTCGATCGGCAGGCGGACCTGGATGCGGGCGTGGACGCCGAGCTTCTTCTGGGCGAAGGCGAGGAACACCTCGGCGGGCTGGCGAAGATCATGCCCTCGCCGGCCTCGCCGCTCTCGCCCGGCTCGCCGCGGGTCGCCGTCAGGTAGTAGCAGCCCATGACGATGTCCTGCGACGGGCTGATGATCGGCTGGCCGTTGGCCGGGCTGAAGATGTTGTTGGTGGACATCATCAGCACGGTCGCCTCGACCTGGGCCTCGATCGACAGCGGCAGGTGGACGGCCATCTGGTCGCCGTCGAAGTCGGCGTTGAAGCCCTTGCACACCAGCGGGTGGATGCGGATGGCGTTGCCTTCGATCAGCACCGGCTCGAACGCCTGGATGCCCATGCGGTGCAGCGTCGGCGCCCGGTTGAGCAGCACCGGATGGTTCTTGATGACCTCTTCGAGGATGTCCCAGACCTGATCGTCCTTGCGTTCGAGCATCTTCTTGGCCGACTTGATGGTGTCGGCGTGGCCCAGCTCCTTGAGCCGGCGGATGATGAACGGCTGGAACAGCTCCAGGGCGATCTTCTTGGGCAGACCGCACTGGTGCAGCCGCAGCTCGGGGCCGACGACGATGACCGAGCGGGCCGAGTAATCGACGCGCTTGCCGAGCAGGTTCTCGCGGAAGCGGCCCTGCTTGCCCTTGATCATGTCGGTCAGCGACTTCAGCGGCCGGTTGCTGCGAGCCGAGCACCGGCCGCTTGCAGCGGTTGTTGTCGAACAGCGCATCGACCGACTGCTGCAACATCCGCTTCTCGTTGCGGATGATGACTTCGGGGGCGTTGAGGTCGACCAGCTTCTTGAGCCGGTTGTTGCGGTTGATGATGCGGCGATAGAGGTCGTTCAGGTCGCTGGTGGCGAAGTTGCCGGTGTCGAGCAGCACCAGCGGCCGCAGGTCCGGCGGGATGACCGGGATGCACTCCAGCACCATCCACTCGGGCTTGTTCTGCGGGCCGCCCAGGCCGCTGTCGCGCAGCGCCTCGACGACCTTGAGGCGCTTGACCAGGTCGCGCAGCTTCTGCTTGGACGGCTTGTCCTTGCTTGCTCTCGGTCGTCGAGCTTCGTCGCGCAGCTCGCGCGACAGGTCGACCAGGTTGAGGTCTTCGAGGAGCTTCTTGACGGCCTCGGCGCCCATGTCGGCCTCGAAGGTGTCGCCGTAGCTCTCGCGGGCCTTGCGGATAGTCTTCCTCGGTGAGGAGCTGGTGCTTCTTGAGCTGGCGTGTCGCCCGGATCGATGACGACGTAGTCCTGGAAGTAGATGATCTTTTCCAGGCTGGTGGTCTTCATGTCGAGCAGCGTGCCGAGCCGGCTGGGCATGGCCTTGAAGAACCAGATGTGGACGACGGGGGCGGCCAGCTCGATGTGGCCCATGCGCTTGCGGCGGACGCGGCTGTGCGTGACCTTGACGCCGCAGCGGTCGCAGATCATGCCCTTGTACTTCATGCCGCGGTACTTGCCGCAGGCGCACTCCCAGTCCTTCTCCGGGCCGAAGATGCGCTCGCAGAACAGGCCGTCCTTCTCGGGGCGGTAGGTGCGGTAGTTGATCGTCTCGGGCTTCTTGACCTCGCCGAAGGACCAGCTGCGGATGTCGTGCGGGCTGGCCAGGCTGATGCGCACCGCCCCGTAGTCGTTGATGCGGTCGTAGTTGGTTTCGCCGGTACTCATGGATCGCTCTCCATTGGCGTAAGCCCTCGCTGTGAGTTCGCAGTAGCCAGATCGACCGTATAGCCGCGAGCTTCTGCGAGCCTGCAGCGCTCGCATTAGCTCGCGGCTAAACGGCGATCAGGCGTCAGATTCGCTTCTTCTCCAGCTGCATGTTCAGCGCCAGGCCGCGGATCTCGTTGGTCAGCACGTCGAAGCTGGCGGGCGTGCCGGCTTCCAGCGTGTTCTCGCCCTTGACCATCGACTCGTAAATCTTGGTCCGGCCTTCCACGTCGTCCGACTTGACGGTGAGCAGCTCCTGCAGGATGTACGCGGCGCCGTAGGCTTCCAGGGCCCACACTTCCATTTCGCCGAAGCGCTGGCCGCCGAAGCGGGCCTTGCCGCCCAGCGGCTGCTGCGTGATCAGCGAGTACGGCCCCGTCGCCCGGGCATGGACCTTGTCGTCGACCAGGTGGTGCAGCTTCAGCATGTAGATGTAGCCGACCGTCACCGGCTGCTCGAAGCGCTCGCCGGTGCGGCCGTCGTACAGGTAGCTCTTGCCGCGTCTCGGGGATGCCGGCCTCCTTGAGGCACTTGCGGATCTCCTCCTCGCTGGCCCCGTCGAACACCGGCGTGATGGCCTTGAAGCCGAGCTTCGCCGCCGCCCAGCCCAGGTGCGTCTCCAGAATCTGGCCGACGTTCATGCGGCTGGGCACGCCCAGCGGGTTGAGCAGGATGTCCACCGGCGTGCCGTCGGCCAGGAACGGCATGTCCTCCTCGGGCAGGATCTTGGAGATCACGCCCTTGTTGCCGTGCCGGCCGGCCATCTTGTCGCCGACCGAAATCTGCCGCTTGGTGGCGACGTAGACCTTGACCATCTGCTGCACGCCGCTGGGCAGCTCGTCGCCGCGCTTCAGCGAGTTGAGCTTGCGCTCCTTCTCGTCGAGCAGGAAGTCGAGCCGTTCCTGGTGCTTGCTCGTAGATCTCCTCGGCCTGCTTCTGCCGTTCCGGCGTGCGGATGTCGAGGTGGTCCAGCTTGAAGGCCGCGGCCTGCTCGACCACGACCTTGTCGTCCTTGTCCTGGCCAGCGGCTTGTTGCTGAGCGGGTCCTTGAGCTCCTTCTTGTCCAGGACGCTCGCCCAGCTCGTCGATCAGCGCGCGGAACTGGTCGGCGATCATGCTTGTTGAAGCGGTTCTCCAGTCTCCTTCTGCTCCTTGTCGAACGCCTTGCGTCTCCTCCTCGGTCATGCTGGCCCGGCGGCTGAAGCGCTGCGTGTCGATGACGATGCCCTCGACGCCGGACGGCACCTCGAGGCTGTCGTTCTTCACGTCCTCGCCGGCCCGGCCGAAGATGGCGTGCAGCAGCTTCTCTTCCGGCGTCAGCTCGCTCTTGGACTTGGGCGACACCTTGCCGACCAGGATGTCGCCCGGGCATGACGAACGTGCCGATGCGGACGATGCCGTACTCGTCGAGGTTGGCCAGGGCCTTGGGCGAGACGTTGGGGATGTCGCGGGTGAACTCCTCCTTGCCCAGCTTGGTCTCGCGGATCTCGATCTCGAACTCCTCGATGTGGATCGAGGTGTAGGTGTCGTTCTTCACCAGCTTTTCGCTGATGATGATGGCGTCCTCGAAGTTGTAGCCGTCCCAGGCCATGAACGCGACCAGCACGTTGCGGCCCAGCGACAGCTCGCCCTGGTAGGTGGCGGCCCCGTCGGCGATGACCTGCCCCTTCTTGACCTTCTGGCCGAGCTTGACGATCGGCTTCTGGTTCAGGCAGGTGTGCTCGTTCAGGCCGGCGAACTTGCGCAGCGACGTACTCGCGCTCGTCGATCTTGATGCGCTGGGCATCGACGTAGGTGACGGTGCCGCCCTTCTCGGCCCGGACCACCATGCCGCTGTTGCTAGGCCACGTCCTTTTCCAGGCCGGTGGAGACGATCGGCGGCTCGGTGACCAGCAGCGGCACCGCCTGGCGCTGCATGTTGGAACCCATCAGGGCCCGGTTGGCGTCGTCGTGTTCCAGGAACGGGATCAGCCCGGCCGAGACGCCGACCATCTGCTTGGGCGAGATGTCGATGTACTGCACCTGGTCGGACGTCGACGTAGCCGAAGTCGCCGCCGAAGCGGGCGATGACGCGGTCCTGGGTGATCTTCTGGCCGTCGGTCGGGGCGTCGGCCGGCGCCAGGTAGCGCCTGCGATTCCTCGTCGGCCCGCAGCCAGCTGACCTCGTCGGTCAGCTTGCGTCTTGTGCGACCTTGCGGTACGGCGTGATCAGGAAGCCGTACTCGTCCACGCCGGCGTAGATCGACAGGCTGCGAGATCAGGCCGATGTTGGTGCCTTCCGGCGTCTCGATCGGGCAGATGCGGCCGTAGTGCGAGATGTGCACGTCGCGCACCTCGAAGCCGGCCCGCTTGCGGTTGAGGCCGCCCGGTCCCAGGGCCGACAGCCGCCGCTCGTGCGTCAACTGGGACAGCGGGTTGGTCTGGTCCACGACCTGGCGACAGCTCGCCGCGGCCGAAGAAGTACTCGATGGCCGCCGAGATGCTCTTGGGGTTGATGAGCGTCCGCGGCGTCATGTCCTGCTGGTCGCGGATGCTCATGCGTTCCTGCACGGTGCGGCGCAGCTTGAGGAAGCCCTTGCGCAGCTCGTCGGCGGCCAGCTCGTCGATGGTCCGCAGCGCGGCGGTTGCCGAGGTGGTCGATGTCGTCGACGTGGCCCTCGCCGGCCGCGCAGCTTGCAGGATGTAGCGGATGGCGTTGAGGTAATCGAGCGCCCGCAGCGTCATCTCCGTTTCGGGGATGTCCTGGTCGAACTTGCGGTTGATGCGGAAGCGGCCGACCTTGCCCAGCCGGTAGCGGTTGGGGTCCTGGAACTTCTCCTTGAACAGCTCCTTGGCCTTTTCCAGCTGCGGCGGGTTGCCGGGCCGCAGCCGCTGGTAGATCTTCAGCAGCGCTTCCTCGTGCGTGTTGGTCGGGTCTTCCTCGAGCGACGTCGAGGATCAGCGTCGTCCTTGACCTTGGCCAGGATCGCCGACTTCCTTGACGGCGCTGGCGTAGATGATGTCGAGCTGCTCCTTGGTGAAGCGTCTCGCCGCTCTCGAGGTAGACCTCGCCGGTTTCCGGATCGATGACGTCGCCGACGGCGATGGCGCCTTCGTGATCTTCGGCGCGCGGTTGGCCGGCGTCAGCTTCACGTCCTCGGTCGGGTAGAACGCCTTGAGGATGTCGGCGTCGGTCGAGTAGGCCGGGTCCATGGCGCGCAGCAGCGTCATGGCCGAGAACTTGCCGGACTGGTCGATGCGGACGCCGAGCGTGTCCTTCTTGGTGACGTTGATCTCGATCCAGCTGCCGCGTTCGGGGATGATGCGGCAGCGAGTGCAGCTTGCGTTCGCCGGCCTCGGTCTCGACGACGAAATCGACGCCGGGCGAGCGGTGCAGCTGGCTGACGACGACGCGCTCGGCGCCGTTGATGATGAACTCGCCGCCGCCGATCATGATCGGCATGTCGCCGAGGTAGACTTCCTCCTCGACGGGCTGCTCCTTGTTGAGGCGCAGCCAGACGCGGAAGGGCCGGCCGTAGGTCAGGCGGAGCTGCCGGCACTCGTCGGGGCCGTAGCGCGGCTTGCCCAGCTCGTACTTGATGTACTGCAGCGACAGCGTCTTGTCGTAGCTCTCGATGGGGAAGATTTCGCGCAGCACGCCTTCCAGGCCGGTCGGGCGTGCGCTTTTCGGGCGGCGTGTCGAGCTGCAGGAAGCGGTCGTAGGAGCGGGTCTGGAGTCGGTCAGCGGCGGCACCTCGACGGCATCGCCGAAGCGGCCGAAATTGCGGACCTGCTCGGGGATAATGGTGCGTTGGGCCGGGATGGGCATGGTCGGTGCTCCTCCCAAAGCGAACGAGCGACGCAGGGCACGCGCCGGCGACGGCGCTACGGCACGGCGCCGACGGCAGCGAGCCGCGTCTGCGGGCCTGCGGCGTCAGGCCAGTGGACTGGCGTGCGGGATGCGTCCAACGGTCGGCGGGCGGTTCCGCCGATGGCACGGCACGCCGGGCATGGCCGCCGGCGCGGCGCAGGACAGCGGCCGGGACGGCCGAGGAGCGAGGAGGCTGGCTGATGTGTGGCACGCTGCGTTCCACCGCTGTGGACAACGGAACTGCCTGCCGGTCCGCGAGCGGAGGACGTCCGTGACCACCCGCCGGGATCGCCGCCGCGCCTCAACTCCGATGAGACGGATCCGAGCATCGATCCCACAGGGCACAAGACTGCACGGCGACCTCTGCGTCCATCTGTGGTGAGCAAGGCGTGTCATATCGCCACAACGGCACTAGACTGCAAGCGGGCGTTGTCCGCACGCGAAAAACTTCCTGCAACGGTCCGCTGCCGCCTCGACCGGCGCGACGTGAACGGACGCCCTGCGTCTGTACAGTCGTCGCGGCCGGTTACTTGAGCGACACCTTGGCGCCGCCGTCTTCGAGCTGCTTCTTGATGCTTTCGGCCTCTTCCTTGGAGATGTTTTCCTTGACCGGCTTGGGCGCGCCTTCGACCAGGTCCTTGGCTTCCTTGAGGCCCAGGCCGGTGATCTCGCGGACCACCTTGATGACGTTGATCTTCTTGGCCGGGTCGCCAAGCCGTCGAGGAGACCGTGAACTCGGTCTTCTCCGGCGGCTTCTCGGCGGCCGCGGCGGCCGCCGCGGCCGGCCGGCCATCACGCACGCCGCCGGCGGCCGGCTCGATCTTGTACTTTTCCTTGAGGTAGTCCTTCAGCTGGACGGCCTTGGCGATCGTCAGGGCCGCGATCTTGTCGCCGAGGTCCGTGATGTCGGGGGACAAGTCGGCCATTACCTTCAGCCATGGGTTCATCCTTTCTTGATGCAGTGCTGCTTGAAGCGGAGCAGCGGCGTGCGTAATAGCTTGATTCGTACGAGCGCAGTCGCAGGCTCAGCGGGTTCACGCCGTGCAGCTCGGCGGGCGGCTTCGGCGGCCGGCGCGGCGCTCGGCGCGGTCTTCCTTCTTTTCGCTGATCGTCTTGATCTGGCTGGCGACCTGCGACGCCGGGCCGGTCAGGCAGCCGGCGATCGGCCGCCGCCGGGCCCGAGGATCAGCGCCGACGATCCGGCCGATCGCCTCCTCGCGCGTCGGCATCTTCAGGGCCTGCTCGAAGGTGATCGTCCTGCCCCTCGGCGACGGCGCCCTTGACCTTGACCTTGTCCTTGTACATCGGCGCTGTCTTGGGTTCTTCAGCTCGCTCTCGATCTCCGGCTCAGCTCGGCGATGCTGCCGGCGCCCCAGGCGAGCGTGGTCGGGCCTGCCCAGTACGGCGAGTCCTCGTCGATCTTCATGCCCAGCTCGTCGAAGACCCGCCGGGCCAGGCTGTTCTTGACCACCTGCAGGCGGATGCTTCTTCTTGCGCAGCGTCAGCCGCAGCTGGTTGTCGGCGCTGGCAGTCAGCCCCTTGACGCTCAGCACCACCAGGTCGCGGACGTCCTCGAAGGTCTGCTTCAGGGCGTCCATTTCCATCTGCTTGATGACTTTGCTCATCGTCGTTGTCTCGATCACGGTTCGCCGCTCGCGGTCAGCGTGTCGGACGGCTAACCGCAAGCGGCAGATCGACGACGTTACACGGTCACCGGAATGCCCGGGCGTCATGGTCGCCGGACAGCGTGATCGACTTGACGTAGTTGCCCTTGACGCCGGACGGCTTGACGGCGCGGATCTGCTCGACGAAGGCGGTGACGTTGGCCGCCAGCTTGTCCTCGTCGAAGCTCATCTTGCCGACGCCGGCGTGGACGTTGCCGCCCTTGTCGGTGCGGTATTCGACCTTGCCGGCCTTGAACTCGCGGACGGCCGGCGGCGACGTCCTGGCCGGCGGTGATGACCGTGCCGGCCTTGGGCGTCGGCATCAGGCCGCGCGGGCCGAGCACCTTGCCCAGCCGGCTGACCTTGCCCATCATGTCCTGCGTCGCCAGGGCCACGTCGAAGTCGAGCCAGCCTTCGCTTCTGGATCTTCTTGATCAGGTCGTCGCTGCCGGCGAAGTCGGCGCCGGCTTCCTTGGCCTTGGCGACGTTGTCGCCCTGGCAGAAGACCAGCACGCGCACCGACTTGCCGACGCCGTGCGGCAGGGGCACGCTGCCGCGGATCATCTGGTCGCTCTGCGTCGTGTCGATGCCCAGCGACATGTGGATTTCGACGGTCTCGTCGAACTTGGCGCGCTTCATCTGCTTGAGCAGGCCGATGGCCTGCTTGAGCGGGACGGCGCCTTCCTTGGCGAGCTTCTGCTGCAGGTTCTTGAGCTGGTTGCGCAGCTTCTTGCCGCGGCGCGGCGGCTTGCCGGGCTGCTTGCCCTTCTTCTTGGCGACTGCTCCGCCGGCGCGGCGCGGCCGGCGGCGGCCGCCGGGCGCGGCGGCCGGCGCGCCGGCGCTTGCCGGCGCCGGCGGCTGTCTCGGCCGGCGGCGGCGTGCCGGCTTCGGCCTTGGGCTCGGCGGCTTCGGCTCCTTGGCGCTTGGCTTCTTCGCCTCGGCGGCGTGGCCTCGGCCGTGGGCGTCGCGGTGCGGGTCGGCTGCCGTTGCTTCGTCGGCGTGCTGTGTTTCTTGGCCATGAGTGATCTCCGTTCGTTCGACAATCGATCGTGCGAGGCGTCACGTCGTCCGGCTTACGATCCGGCAGGCTGACGCAACGTGCCGAGACACCATTGTCTTACCCTTCGACCGCTAATGCCCATGCTGCGGGCGGTCCCTTCGACGATGCGGGCGGCGTGGTCGAGGTCGCGGGCGTTGAGGTCCTGCGATCTTCCTCTTGGCGATGTCGCGCACCTGGGCCGGCGTCACCTTGAAGCCCTTGTACTTGCCGCTGCTCCTTGGTCTTCTCTTCGGCGGGGATGACCTCGCCGCCCTTCTTCTTCTCCATCGGAATGCCGGCCGCCTGCTTGAGCAGCACCGCGGCCGGCGGGCTCTTGACGATGAAGTCGAAACTGCGGTCGCGAGTAGACCGTGATCACCACCGGCACGGTGATGCCGCGCATGTCCTTGGTGCGGTCGTTGAACTGCGTACACGAACTGGCCGATGTTGACGCCGTGCTGGCCCAGGGCCGGGCCGACCGGCGGCGCCGGCGTCGCCTGCCGCCCGGGCACTTGCAAGCTTGATCTGCGCCGTTACCTGCTTCGCCATGTTGTCTGTCCTTCCTACGCCGAATGCAATTGCTTAGCCGCGACTTAGCGGCCTGCGCACTCGCTAAGCTCGCGGCTAAGCGGCAAACCGATGCTGTCATTACACCTGCTCCACTTGCCAGTATTCCAGCTCGACCGGCACCGGCCGGCCGAAGATCGTCAGCTCGACGCGCACCTGGCCCTTGGCCTCCAGGATCTCCTTGACCTCGCCTTCCATGCCGGCGAAGGTGCCGTCCTTGACCTTGACGCGATCGCCGCGGTCGAACTGCGGCTTGGTCGGCGACCTCCTTGGCCGTCGCTCGCTTGCCGCCCTGCTTGCCGAGCATCGTGCTCGACTTCGCGCTGCGACATCGGCGGCGGCGGCCGGTTGACGCTGCCGCCGACGAAATCGCCGACCCCGACGTCTCGCGGAACAGGTAGAGGATGCGGTCGTTGTACTCCACCTCGACCATCAGGTAGCCGGGATAGAGCTTCTGCTCCTTGTCGACGCGCTTGCCGTTGCGCATCTCGGTGACCTGCTCGACCGGGATGATGATCTGGCCGAAGAACTCTTCCAGCCCCTCGATCTTGACGCGGCGCTCGATGGCTTCCTTGATCGACTCCTCGCGGCCGCTCTGCACCTTGACCACGTACCAGTGCTTGTTGCTCGGCGGCGGCTCCGGCCGGTTCGGCTTCCTCCTCTCGGCGACGGCTCGGCGTCCGCGGACGGCTTACGTCGGTCGTTCCGCAGGCGGCGGCTGCGGCGGCCTCGGCCGGCGGCTCCGGAGCGCGCCTCGGCCGGCGGCCGCGGGGACAGCCTTCGCCGGTCGCGGCCAGCGGCAGCCTCCTCGGTCGGCGGCCGGCGGCGGGATCGACGCGGCATCCGGGCCGGCGACACGGCGAGGGCGGCGGCATCGGAGATGTCGTTGTCAGGTCATGTGACGTACCCTCGGCAGCGTCACCGGAAATGCATCGGCGGGATTTACCACTGGCTTGACCGGCGACTCTTGGTCGGTGCTGGCTCCGGTCTCTGCTGAATCTTGAGGACGCCGATCGAGCTTCCAGCTCAGCAGCTGACCCCAGACCACATCCATCAGCGAACAGGAAGACCGCCAACAGGACCACCGTCATCAGCACCACGATGGTGTCCTGGACCAGCCGCTCGCCGCGTCGTCCACGACACCTTGTTCAGCTCGGCCTCGGTGGCGATCAGGAAGTCGGCGAACGACGGCACGTTGACCACGCGCCAGGCCAACCACAGCGCACGCCGCCAGCAGAACGAGCAGCGTGAACTGCACGTGCGGCAGCAGCGGATCACGGACGTGTAGCGAATGGTCGCCAGCCGCCGGGTCGGGCGTCTTGAAGCTCGGCTCCTTGGCGCTGGTCCTTGAGATTGGCGATCCGCAGGCGTTCCTTCTCGTACTCCTCCTTGTTCACCATCTGGCCGGGGTAAAGAGTCGGAACTGCCCTTGTCGGTGATCCGCAGGTAGCCCTTCTGCTCGTCGCCCTTCGACGCGTCGTTGATCCGCGAAACGATTTCTGATCTACCTCGAACCCGGACCCGCGCAGCACTGCCAGCTTGGCATCGCGGTCGCCGGTACCTCTGAGCGCCTCAATCAATCCGGTGACGGTATGCACCTCATGATCGTTCGCTTTGAGGATGGTGTCGCCCGTTAATGCCGGCTTTCAGCAACGGCGAGTCGGCCGGACGGCTAATCACAGTGAGGTCGGCTTGCTCGGCTTCCGGCCGGCTGTCCTTGCGGAGCTGTTCGTCCAGCGAGTCCTCGGTGTCGTTGGCGCTCGAGCTGCAGCGTCACGGTTTCGATGGGCCGCAGTGCCGGCGGATACAGCTCGCGGGCATCGTTGAGCGCCGTGACCTCGGCCACGCCGGTGAAGGGGACGCCGACGTTCCAGTCGCCGGCGCCGGCCAGCGTGCTGTGGTCCACAGGGTGTAGATGCCGCAGCCGACCAGGAGCCAGGATGCCGACGATCGTGCCGCGGCGGACGCGCATCCCCTGGCTGCGCTTGTAGCTGGACGTCGCTGAACCAGCCCTGGTCCTCCAAGCCGCATCAGGTTCTGCTTCGAAGCCGGGCCTCAGGAAGATCAGCGCACGCACCAGCAGCCAGCAGGACGCCAGGCCGATCAGACCACGGTCAGGACGATGCCGAACGTCTCGCTGATACGCGGCTTGTCGTAGACCCAGTGCTCGAAGCCACAGGCTGGCCCAGCGCGTCAGCAGCAGGATGACCAGCAGCGCCGACGAGGCCGATGAAGATGCCCGCCCGGACGCCGTGCCGGCGGCTCCGGCCCGAGCAGTCGCAGCGCCGAGGACGACCAGGCCGATGGCGGCGGCCAGCCTGACCAGGACCAGCAGAATGACGGCGCCGGCGCGAGGTTGCCGGTAGGCGAGAGCCGCTGGAAGCCGAGAACGATCCCACCACAGGCCACGGCAGCAGCTCGAAGACGATCGCCAGGCTGCCGAGGACGTAGACGACGCCGGCCAGGCTGACGACCGGCAGGCGGTCGAACGGCTCGCGGCGGAGGTTTCCGGGTGTTCTTCACGGCCACGGCCATGGCAATTCCTGTCGCTAGATGACGACAGCGATGGGAGTCGGCCGCCCGCCACCATCCCGGACCGGCGCCTCGACAAGGCGGGAGCCATCGGCCGCTGATTCGGGGAACAGGGGCGGAGGGACTCGAACCCCCAACCGGCCGTTTTGGAGACGGCTGCTCTACCAATTGAGCTACACCCCTAAGCGTCGGCGACGTCGATGGTCCGCACGATTCGTCGCGAAGCCGTCGCTCCGAACGGACTCGGCACTGCCGCCGGCTTCATCGCTCACTTCTTCCGCGATTCCTTGTGCGGCGTGTGCTTGCGTTCCTTGCGGCAGAACTTCTTCAGCTCCAGCCGGTCGGCGCCGCGCGTTTCCTTCTGGGTGCGGTAGTTGCGGCGCCGCAGACGGTGCATTCCAGCCAGACGTATTCACGCATGATCACTCCCATGCGTAGCCGAGCCTGCAGCGTCAGCGAAGACGCATCCGCTCGCTAACGCTCGCGGCTGGCCACGGCTCGCTTACTGCCAGAATCTTGGTCACGACGCCGGAGCCGACGGTGCGGCCGCCCTCGCGGATGGCGAAGCGCAGGCCTTCGTCCATGGCGATCGGCGAATCGGCGATCAGCTCGACCGTCATCTTGACGTTGTCGCCGGGCATGCACATCTCGACGCCGTCGGGCAGCGTGCACGGTGCCGGTCACGTCGGTGGTGCGGAAGTAGAACTGCGGCCGGTAGCCGGTGAAGAACGGCGTGTGCCGGCCGCCTTCTTCCTTGCTCAGCACGTAGACGCTGGCCTCGAACTTGGTGTGCGGCGTGATCGAGCCGGGCTTGGCCAGCACCTGGCCGCGCTCCAGGTCGGTCGCGCTCGATGCCGCGCAGCAGCACGCCGACGTTGTCGCCGGCCATGCCGTAGTCCAGCGTCTTGTTGAACATCTCGACGCCGGTGACGACCGTCTTGCGCGGCTGCCTTCATCAGGCCGACGATCTCGACTTCGTCGCCGACCTTGCACCTTGCCGCGCTCGATACGGCCGGTGCCGACCGTGCCGCGGCCCTTGATCGAGAACACGTCCTCGATGCACATCAGGAACGGCTTGTCCTCGGCGCGCTCCGGCGTCGGGATGTAGGTGTCCAGGGCGTTCATCAGGTCGTCGATGCACTTGCAGGCCGCGTCGTCCTTGCCGCCGCGAGTGCATGGCCGGCCAGGGCGTTGCCGCGGATGATCGGGATCTCGTCGCCGGGGAACTCGTACTTGGTCAGCAGCTCGCGCAGCTCCATCTCGACCAGCTCGAGCAGCTCGGGGTCGTCCACCGTGTCGACCTTGTTGAGGAAGACGACGATGCGCGGCACGCCGACCTGGCGGGCGAGCAGGATGTGCTCGCGGGTCTGCGGCATGGGGCCGTCGTTGGCGGCGACGACGAGGATGGCGCCGTCCATCTGGGCGGCGCCGGTGATCATGTTCTTGATGTAGTCGGCGTGGCCGGGGCAGTCGATGTGGGCGTAGTGCCGGTTGGGCGTCTCGTACTCGACGTGGGCCACGGCGATGGTCACGGTCTTGAGGTCGTCGCGCTCGGTGCCGCCCTTGGCGATTTCCTTGTAGTCCTTGACCTTCGGTCGAGCTTGTTCTTGAACGCCTGGCGCACCACGATCGCGGCGGTCAGCGTGGTCTTGCCGTGGTCGATGTGGCCGATGGTGCCGACGTTGACGTGCGGCTTGGTCCGCGCAAAGACTTCCTTAGCCATCGTTCCTCCGCAGTTTCAAAGCAAGTCGCTCCGAGCCATCGGGCCGGAATCAGGGTGATGACCAATCGAGAAAACCTCGAGAGCTGCTGCTGGGATTTGAACCCAGGACCTCGTCCTTACCAAGGAAGCGCTCTACCACTGAGCTACAGCAGCGATCGCAGTGTAGCCGATGCCGTTCTGATTCACAAGAGCGGGTGAAGGGAATCGAACCCACAACGAGCCTGCTTGGAAGGCAGGTGCTCTACCATTGAGCTACACCCGCAGCCACTGCTCATCTGGATCTCCGCAGTGGGCAGGGAGGATTCGAACCTGCGTAGGGACGAAGTCCGCCAGATTTACAGTCTGATGCCATTGGCCGCTCGGCCACCTGCCCGTCGTGCTGCGTCACCTCCCTGCGACGGGAAGCTAGCGGTGGGACTTGAACCCACAACCTCCGGTTTACAAAACCGGTGCTCTGCCATTGAGCTACGCTAGCGCGGCCTGTCGCGTGGAAAGAGTAAGTATAGGAAGACAATTGGGCCGGGCAAGGGGAAATGCCCCGCTGAATCGACACAATCCCTACACTTTCCGCGCACCCGGGCAGCACGACTCCCCGCGACGGGGAGTCCTGTTTTGTATGGACAGCCGACCAGTGCGAAAAGTTCACCCGTCACTTTTCGTCGCCCTCAGACCGACTGGCGGAACAAATGCCGGGCCGGCGTCACGTATTACCCGATGGGGAGCGCGAACGCCGCCGACGTCGCGATCCTCTTCCTTATTGAATACACGCCGGTCGCATTTGGAAAGGCCGGCTGCGCCGGCGGGGAATTGGCTCGCATCCGGCCAAATTCCGGTAGGTTAGGACGGCAATGCCTCGCGCGGCGCTGCGGCTGCACGGGCCGCAGAAAACGAGGTCGCGATGGGCGGTTTGTCGTCCCTGGCGGTGGTCACTTGCATCGCCGCCTTCGTCTTCGGCATGATCCTGGCGCTGCTCGGCGCGCTGAAGCTCAAGCTCGCGCGAGCGGCTGGGAATGGGCGAGGGCCGCATCGCCGGTCTGTTGGCGGCACTCAACTTCGCCCTGATCCCGAGTGATTCTCCTCGGCCGGCTATCTCTGCGACATCCTGGGTTGGCGGCCTGATGCTCATCCTGGGTGGATTGATGGCCGCTGGTCGGCGTCGTCGGCCTGGCGCTGCGCCGCAGACACCGCCGCCGCTGGGCTGGCTACTGGTCCTGGCGGCCGGGGCGGCCTGCGTCGGCACCGCCAGCCGTCGTAATGATGCCGATGGCCTTCGACTTCGGCATCCGTCGGTCATCGGAGCGGTGAACCTGGGCTTCGTCTTTGTCGCCCTCGGCGCTCTCATGACGCCGACGTTGACCGATCTGTTGCTGCGCACGCTCGAGCTTCCGCAAGGCGCTGGCCCTGCTGGCGCTGATCTGTCTGCTGCCGGCCCTGTTCGGTGCTATGTCCGGTCATCAACCGGAGCCGGGGGCCGAGACAGCCGAGCGACCGAACGTCGTGGGCGTGCTGTCCAACGTGCCGATCCTGCTGGCGGGGCTGGCGTTCCTGCTGTACGTGCCGCTCGAATTCGCCATCAGCACCTGGGGCACAACGTATCTGGCCGTCGAGCAGGGCTACTAGGAGCGCGCGCCGCCTGGGTGATGTCGTGTTTCTGGTTGGCGTTTCTGCTGGGCCGGGTGTTGGCGGCGCTGCTGTTCCATGCCCGGTATTTCGATACGGCCTGCGGCGCCGGTGATCTTCTTTCTGCTGGCATTGTTAGCGACGTCTGTGCTGGGCAGTTTGGCGGGTCGGCTCGACCGCGCTCGGCCGGCTGGGGAATGGTGCGCTGGGACTGCTGCTCGGGCCGATCTTTCCGACATTGATGGCGGTCGTGCTGTCCGAAGCGCCGAACCATGAATACGGCACCGCGTTTGGGGCGATGTTTGCCATCGGCTCGCTGGGCAGTGCCGTGCTGGCCCCGGCGTTCACCCTGCTAGGACGGGGCAAGACCGAGATGCGGCCCTTGGTGCTGGCGCCATTCGCGGTGCTGCTGGTGATTATGTCGCTGGCGATGCTCGGGGTCCGCTAATCGCTTTCCAGCCCCCGTAGGGCAGGCTGTGCCTGCCGCACTTCTCGGCAGGCACAGCCTGCCCTACTCCTTGGGCAGTTGATTGAGCTGCGCCCGCGTTTCCTCGTTATCGGGGTAGATGCGGACGGCGTTAGGGCCGGCGGCCCGTGCGGCACCGGCGCGACGCGATAGCCCTTCTCGGTTCGCATCAGCGGAAGGATGTAGTTCCCCGACCCAATCCAGTATTCGCGGCACTCCGACAGATTGCTTAACTTGACTTCCTCGCCCTTCTGCGGTTGCTTGTCCTTCGCGGCCGGCCTGACATAAACCACATCGGCGATCTTGATTGGCTGTTCGAGGTCCTTGACCTCGGCGACGATCCAGTAATCCGCCACGAGGAACTGCGGCCGCGACAGGACGTAGGTGGGATGCGCCGTCGTGGTGATTGCCAGATAGGCGAGGTAGCCGATCCAGGCGGCGAACAGCCCGGCGGCGAGCGCCAGCAGCCAGACGCGGCGTGTGTTCATGTCAGTTGGCCTCGTCGAGGCGGATGCGGTAGCCATTGACCAGCTCCTCGTCGAGGTCGTAAACGTCGTGGAAATCGCCGCGGTTGTCCTCGGGCGTCTTGCTCATCAGGTTGGCTTCGATCAGGTTGAAGATGATCTCGCCGAAGTCGTCGGTGCGGTTGATGCCCCAGCGGCGGAAGACGGTGCGGGCCATCAGGCCGAACTCGCGCAGGGCGAGGTCGCGGATCGCCGCGCAGCAGCTCGGGGCCGCTGACGTGGTGGGCCGCCTCGGCCTCCTCGCCGGGCTCGTCGCGCGGGACGCGGCCGAGCGCCTTCTGCGTGTGGGCCAGGGCGGCGAAGACGAACTCGTAGGCCTCGTAGGCATAGCGCGGGTCGCGGCGCACGATGTCGGCGATGGTGGGGTGATAGATGCTCATCGAACGATAATCCGTGTTTAGCCGCGAGCTTTTGCGAGCGTGCAAGCGCTCGCAAAAGCTCGCGGCTAAACGATGTCATTTCAACCGGGTCAGGATCTCGCCGGCGGCCACCGGGATGCGCCGGCCGTCCTCGAACTCGACCAGCACCTTGCGGGCCAGGATTTCCTGGGCCAGCACGCGGCCCTGTCCCTTGGCGGTCACGACGCGCGTGCCGGCCGGCGGCAGCTCCTCCTGGAACTCCTCGTAGACGTCCTGCTCGAAGCGCAGGCAGCACTTCAGCCGGCCGCAGCGGCCGGAGATCTTCGACGGGTCGAGCGTCGATTTCTGCAGCTTGGCCATGCGCATCGACACCGGCGGCATCGTGCGTCATGTGCGTGTTGCAGCAGACCGGCTTGCCGCAGTCGCCGTAGTCGGCCAGCAGCTTGGCCTCGTCGCGGACGCCGATCTGCCGCATCTCGATGCGCGTCTGGTACTCGCGGGCCAGGTCCTTGACCAGCTCGCGGAAATCGACGCGCTTCTCGGCCAGGAAGTAGAAGACGATCCGCTCGCCGCCGAACAGGTGCTCGACGTCCACCAGTTCCATCTGCAGATGGCGCTCGCTGACGAAGCGTTGGCAGGTCGCCAATTCGTCGGCCTCGACGGCGTGCAGTCGATCCAGTGCGGCCTGGTCCTCGTCGGTCAGCCGGCGCAGGATGCGGCCGTGCGTCGGCTCGGTCAACAGCTGCACGGCCCGCGGGTTGGCCTCGCACAGCACCTGCGCCGACCTCCAGTCCCCGATCGGAGCGCACGATGACATCGTCGCCGCGGAGGTAGCGTTCGGCCTTCGCCGGCCTCGAAGTCGCCGAGGAAGCGCATGACGCCGTGGCGGACGATGTACTTGACGGCCATTACGACTCCGGCAGACAGTCACGGCGATTGAAGGACCATTGTAATGGCAGGCGCCGCGAAGAAAAGGCGAGTCCGCGGAACCGATCGGCCGCTATCTTCCGCACCACGATTCCATTCGGGTATGAAAAATTTGCGTAGACCGCAACCTTTCCCTGGAACCGGCGCAGCAGGCACGCTATCATAGTCCTTCGTGAAGGCATGCCTGTAATTCCCTCCAGAGATCGCCCCCGATGGCCATTCAGACCATCCCTGAGTTGTTGCAGAACCCCTCCGTGCGGGGTGCCTGCTCACCAACGGGCAGGTGGATACCCTGACACGCGAGCTGCTGCCGCGCTTTGCCGATGTGCGGTCGCTGGCTCGGGAATTGGTGCGCCGCGACTGGGTGACGCCTTACCAAATCAATCAATTGTTCCTCGGTCGAGAACAGGATCTGAGTCTGGGGCCGTTTCTGTTGCTGGAACGCCTGGGCGAAGGCGGCATGGGCCAGGTCTTCAAGGCGCGCCATCGCAAACTCAATCGCGTGGTGGCCCTCAAGGTGATGCGCAAGGACAAACTCGGCAACAGCGAGGCCGTTCGCCGCTTTTACCGCGAGGTCCAGGCCGCCGCGGTCCTGTCGCATCCGAACATCGTCACGGCCTTCGATGCCGGCGAGATCGACGGCACGCATTTTCTGGCGATGGAGTACATCGACGGCTCCGACCTGGGCAAACTGGTCCGCAAGAATGGACCGCAGGCCGTGCCTGTCGCCATCGATTACATTCGGCAGGCGGCGCTGGGATTGCAGCACGCCTTCGAGAAGGGGCTCGTTCACCGCGACATCAAGCCGTCCAACCTCATCGTGCAGCTGTCGGGAACGCAGAGCGAGGCGGGGCCGCTGGTCAAAATCCTCGACATGGGGCTGGCCCTCGTGGCAATCGCCGAAGGCGCGGAGGCCAGCGCCACGCTGACCCAGAACCCACTCGGTCCTGGGCACTCCCGACTTTATCGCTCCGGAACAGGCCCGCAGCGCTCACGATGCCGACACGCGCTCGGACTTGTACAGCCTGGGCTGCACGTTGTACTTTGTCCTGACCGGCGAGGTGCCGTTCGCCGCCGCCACGGCGATGGAGAAACTCCTCAAGCATTACCTCGAAGAGCCGCCGCGGTTGGAATCGCTCCGCCCCGACGTGCCGCCCGCCGTCGCGGCCGTGGTGCGCAAGCTGATGTCCAAGTCGCCGAGCAACGCTATCAGACGCCGGCCGAATTGGCCGCGGTTCTGGGGTCGGTCCTCAACGTCCGGGCGGCGTGCCCGTCGCCGTGCCGGTCGCCGTTCCTGTTGGGCCGGACGCGCCGGACGCGCGGGAAGATGCGGTGCCGGCCGTCGCGCCGCCCGCGGCCGAAACCGTGCCGGAAGTGGGTTTGGAGTTTGAGACGGCCGATTCGATCATTCGGAGCGTCAAGACGAAACGAACGCCCCGACCTGGACCCAAACTCGATAATTTGTGGAGCTATGTGATCGGCGGCGTCGCGATCGGCCTGCTCGTCACCATGCTCATCGTGCTATTCCGTTACCTTCGATAAGCGAAACCTTATGCAACGCACACTGATCCTTCTGAAACCGGACTGCGTCCATCGGCGGCTGGTCGGCACCCTCTTGCACGCTTCGAGCAGAAGGGGCTGCGCTTGGTCGGCCTCAAGTTCCTCCAGGCCAGTCGCGAGTTGGCCGAGAAGCACTACGCCGTCCACAAGGACAGGTCGTTTTACGAATCGCTCTTGTCGTTTCTGACGGCCGGGCCGACTGTCGCCGTTGTGTTCGAGGGACGCGAAGCCGTGGCGGTAGCACGCAACCTGATTGGCAAAACCGATGGCGTCGAAGCGTTGCCGGGGTCGATCCGCGGCGACTTCGCCATCAGTAAGCAGAACAACCTTGTCCACGGCAGCGATAGCCCCGAGAACGCGGCGACCGAGATCCGCTCTGGTTCAAGCCGGAAGAGTTGGTCAGTTACCAACCTGTCGATACCGCCTGGGTCGCGGGAGTTGGCTAAGACCGACCTGAAGAGTCGGTTAGTCCCGCCGGCTCGCCTTGCGTGCGGCCTCGGGGTCGGCCGCCGATTCGCGACCGGCCCGCAGGATCGACCAACGCAGCGCAAATCCGCTGGCCAATCCCAGCACCGACGCGGCGAAGTCGGGCTGATCGTCGCCGACCCAGCGGCGCTGCTCCTCATCCCACCAGATGTATCGCTTGCGATCCGACCACGGTCGGCCCTCGGGATCGGCACTGGCGCGGTTGTACATGATGCGGCGATTGTGCGGCCGGGCGAAGCCCCATTCCGGCTGCACCGGATTAGCGGTGATGCGCCGATCGCACGCCCGATTGCGGCCCGGCTCGGGAAAGACGCCGCTGTAAATCCAGCAGCCGCATGCCGTCGAGCCGTCGTCCTTCAGCTCGGAGAAACCGCCGAGTAGGTACCGCGAGCCGAGCGGGACCAGAAGAACAGTCCCGCTCGGCTCGCGGTACCTACGAGCGTCGCTAATCGATCTTGACACGAAATCGCCTCATCTCTATGGTCCGCCCTCCATCAGCCAACTCTGTGTCCAGAGACTTCACCGCCGGGCCACGTGTGCGCCGGACGGTGGGCCGCGTTCCTCGGGGGGAACCATGAAAGCCATTCGCCGCGCTGGCCGTCTGCCTCTGTCGCTCCCGTTGCTGGGTGCCGTCGGACTGCTGGCCCTGGTCGGCTGCAACCCGCAGACCACGCGCTCGCAAGCCGACGATGACAGCGAACCGGCCCACTATTCCGTTGAAACCATCAATCAATGGGCCGTCTTCGACGGCGTCGATTCGATGGCAGTCTATGGCGTCGGTTTGGTGACGGGCTTGGCCGGCACCGGCGGCGACGCGCCTCCCGGCGATGAGCGCAAGGTCCTCGAACGCGAATTGGGGAGGATGGACGGCGTTAATGCCAAGGAAGTGCTGGCCCGCCGGGATGTCTCGATGGTGCTTGTCTCGGCCCTCCTGCCGCCGGGGGCTCAGAAGAGCGATCCGATCGATGTTAAGATCACACTTCCGCCCGGCAGCAAAACGACGAGCCTGGAGGGCGGCTATCTGATGGCGTGCGATCTGCGCGACTACTGCCCCGGCGAACCTCGTCGCGCCAACGCTGTCGCAGGGCAATTCGAGCAGCTTGCCCGGTCACATCTGGGCGAAAGCGGAAGGCCGGCTGACCGTGGGGATGGGACTGGGCGATGAGTCGGCGCGTGTCAAGGAAGGCTTTATCTGGGGCGGCGGCACCTGCAAGGCGGCGCGGCCGTTGTTCCTGATTATGAATGAGTCGCGCCAGCAGGCCAAGAACACCAGCCTGATCGCCGACCGCATCAACGATGTGTTTCGCGCCTCGCTGGGCGGCCCGCTGGGCGATAAGGTGGCCGAGGCTAAGAATGGGACCGTGGTTGTCCTCAACATTCCGTCGCAGTATCGGCTCAACCTGCCGCACTACATGCGCGTGGTCGGACTGATTCCGCTGCGCAACAACGAGACGCGGTCCTCGAAAAAGGCCGATGCCGGACGCACCTATCTCAAGCGGCTGGAGGATGAAGTCCTCGATCCGGCCTCCGCTGTCACCGCCAGTCCTGCGTTTGGAGGCGCTGGGCGACTCTGCCAAGATCGCTCTGCGGCATGGTATGCACAGCGATTCGCTGTTGGTGCGTTTCTGCTGTGCGGAGAGCCTGGCCTACGAAAACGAGCCGCAAGCCGCGACCGAATTGGCGAAGCTGGTGGACGAGCCGTCGCTGCGGGCCTTCTGCCTGACGGCGCTGGCCTCGCTGAACGAAGCGACCAGCTACCAGACCCTCATCGAGCTACTCAATTCGCCGGTGCCGGAGACGCGCTACGGAGCGTTCCGCGCTCTCCGCGCTCAGAACAAGGAAGACGACGCCGTTCGCGGCGAATTGCTCAACGAAGCGTTCTGGCTGCACACGACGGCGCCCAACTCGCGCAGCATGATCCACGTGTCGAGCAGTCGCCGAGCGGAAATCGTGCTGTTCGGCGAAGAGGCGTACTTCAAGCCGCCGCTGCGCCTCAGCGCCGGCGAGATCAACCTGACGGCCAACGACGGCGACACGGAATGTACGGTTAGCCGATTCAGTCCGCGGACGCGCGAGAAGCGCAGCAATTACTCGTCGCTCAAGGTGGAAGATGTCATCCGCAAGGTGGCCGAGATGGGCGGCGATTATGCGGCGATCACCGAACTGTTGCACCAGGCGAAAAAGTGTGAATGCCTCAGCTGCTCGCTAGAAGTCGATGCCCTGCCGCAGGCAACCTCGGTGTATGCCCTGAAACGGGCCGGTCAGCGCAGCAAGGGACACAGCGAAGGATTGGAAGACGATGAGGAAGTGCTGAGTGGCCGCCTCGATCTGGGGGCGACGCCGACGTTGTTCGAGAAGGACAACGGCGGTAAACGATTGCACGCCGACACCACGACCCCCGCCGGACGATAGGATAGAATAACGGTTTAGCGACGCTTCGCAGAAGCGTGCTACGCAGAACGCTTCTGCGAAGCGTCGCTAAACAGCGCCGCCGCGGATCGTGATATGCTCAAGACGCTACAACTTATCGGCTTCAAGAGCTTCGCCGACAAGACGGAGTTCGATTTCGCGCCGGCATCACCGGCATTGTCGGCCCCAACGGCTCCGGCAAGACCAACATCGTTGACGGCGTCCGGTGGGTCCTCGGCGAGCAGAGCGCCAAAGCCTGCGCGGCGGCGAGATGGCCGACGTCATCTTCAACGGCTCCGCCAGCCGCCGCAGCCTCGGCCTGGCCGAAGTGACGATGACCTTCGACAACGCCGCGCGTCCTGGCCACCGAGACGCGACGAAGTGCAGATCACGCCGCCGCGTCTACCGCTGCGGCGAGGGCGAATATCTCATCAACGGCCAGCTCTGCCGGCTCAAGGACATCAAGGACCTCTTCCTCGGCAGCGGCGCCGGCGCCGACGCCTACTGCATCATCGAGCAGGGCCGCGTCGATGTGCTGCTGCAGGCCTCCACGAGGGAGCGCCGCACCATCTTCGAGGAAGCGGCCGGCATCAGCCGCTTCAAGGCCAAGAAGATCGAAACGCTGCGCCGGCTGGAGCGCGTCGATCAGAACGTGCAGCGGCTCAACGACATCATCGACGAGGTCGAAAAGCAGCTGCGCAGCGTGAAGCTGCAGGCGGCCAAGGCCCAGCGCTATCAGGAATACACCGGGCGGCTCAAGGAACTGCGCGTCGGCCTGGGCCTGCAGGAGTACGACGAGGTCGCGCGAGCAGCTGCAGGCGGAGACGGCGGTGCTCGATGGGCTGCGTGCGGGGCTGGCGGAGCAGGCGGCGCAGGCGGAAGCCTGGGAACAGGAGATGGCCCGGCTGGACGCGGCCCTGCGCACCAGTGAGGACAGCGCGCGCGAGCAGGAAACGCTGCTGGCCAACGCCCGGCAGCAGATCGCGGCCGAGGAGACGACGCTCCAGCGCGAGCAGAAAGCGATCGACGAGCTGGGAAGCGAACTGAGCGGCAGCCGCCTGAAATTGGCGGAGTTAGACGGACGCATCGCGATCCTGGCCGAAACCGATTCGCACGCGGCCGCGGAGCTGAGCGCCGCCGAAGTCGCAAAGCGAGGAGCAGCGTCGCAGCGTGCGGACGGTGGAAGAGGAGTTGCAACGGGTCGTGCTGCGCCTGGGAGTGTTGCAGAACCAAGTCCAGGCGGACAAAAGAGAAGTTCCTCGAAGCAGATGCGCCAGGCCGGCCGCTTGCAGAACGACGCCGTCAGCTACAAGGTCCAGCTGGACAACCTGGCGCAAGAGCGGGCGCGGCGGCAACGGAAGAGCGAGCAGGCCGCCGAGAACCTGGCCTCGCTCGACCTGGAATTGCGGAGCTGACGCAGGCCGAGGAGGCGCTCCAGGCCCGGCTCGCCGCCGCGAACAGGCGCTGGCCGACCAGCGCCAGGAAGCGCGAGCGGCTGCGGCAGCTGCGCGACGAGACGGCCAGCGTCGCCGCCGACCTGCGCGAGGACGCAGCGGCCTGGCCAGCCGGATCGAGGTGCTGGAGGGCTGGAGCGCAGCCACGAGGGCCTGGGCACCGGCGTCCGCGAGGTCTTGAGTCTGGTCGCGCGCGCCGACCCGGGGCCGTGGCGCACCGTCGTCGGCATGGTCGCCGACTTCCTGACGGTGCGCCGCGAGTACGCTCCGCTCATCGACCTGGCCCTGGGCGAACGGGCGCAGCGTTTCCTCGTCCGCGATGCCGGCACGACTGGCCGAGGCGCTCAGCGGCACGGCGCAGCCGTTCTCCGGCCGGGTCAGCTTCCTGCCACTGTCCGCCGCCGGCGGCCGAGCACGGCCGCGAGCCATCCCAATCGCCTGATCGACGTCTCGCCGCTGGGCCAGGTGCGCATGGCCGCATCGCCGGAGGGACTGCCGTCTCATCCCGGCGTGGTCGCCCTGGCCGAAAGCCTGGTCAGTTGCGACGATCCCGACCTGGCTGACCTGCCGGCCCAGCTGCTGGGCCGGACGCTGATCGTGCGCGACCTGGAACGGCCCGCGCCATCGCCGCGCTCACCAGCGGCTACCGCTTCGTCACCCTGCAAGGCGAATTGCTGGAGCCGGACGGCACGCTGACGGTCGGCACGCACCACGCCGAGACCGGCATCCTGTCGCGGAAGAGCGAGCTGCGCGAGCTGCGCGAGCAGAGTGGCGGACCTGGACCGCCGCATCGCGGAGACGGACGGCGACCTGGCCGACCTGCGCGAGCGCGTCGCCGCGCTGGACGCGCAGGCGGAGGATTCGCAGCAGGAGATCGACGTGCTGGCCGAGCAGGCGCCGACCTGCGCTCGCGGCTCGGCCAGCATCGCCAGCGCCGCGAGGCGCTGCACGAGGAAGTGGCCGTCAGCCGCACGGAGATCAGCCGGCTGGAACGCGAGATCGAGGCACAGCGACAGCGCGCTGGCAGCAGGCCGCGAAGCCGCAGGCGGCGCGGCCGAGGCGCAGGTGCAGGCACTGCACGCCCGCCTGCAGACCGGCGACCGCGAGATGCGCGACCACGAGGCGCGGCGCCAGCAGCTGCAGGAGCGACGCGCGGCGGCCAAGGTGGCGCTGGCCCAGGTCGAGGAGCGCTTGACGGCGCTGCGGGCGAAGCACCAGCAGATCGAGGCCGACCTGGCCCAGCGCCGCCAAGAACGCGACCAGGCCAGCAGCACCTCGCCGCCGGCCGGGCTCGCCTGACCGAAAGCCAGCTGACCATGCTGCAGGCCTCGGCCGCCCTGGCGCTGCTATCTGGACAAGGAAGCCGCCGAGCGCCGCTTGGCCGAAGCTGACCGCGCGAACGCGATCGGCAGCGCGAAGCAGCGGCGAACGCTTGCTGGAGCAGTCGAAGCGCGCACGATCGGCGTGGCAAGAGCAGCAGGAACAAGCCCACGCCCGCGAGCTGGAGGTCAACGACCTGCGCCACCGCCGCGACACCTGGTCGAGCGCCTGCGCGAGGATTATCAGGTCGATCTGGCGGAACTAGTACGCGGCTGAACGAGCCGGAAGCGTCAGCGACGGAAGGACCGTCGCTCGACGCTTCCGGCTCGTTCAGCGCCACTCGATGCCGCCGCAGGCCAACGAGGAGATCGCCGAGCTGCGCCGCAAGCTGAGCCGGCTGGGCAGCGTCAACCTGGAAGCCCTGCAGGAGCTGGCCGAGCTGGAAGCGCGGGCCGCCTCGCTGCAGGCCCAGTACGACGACCTGACCTCGGCCAAGCGCTCGCTGGAGGAGATCATCGCCAAGATCAACGACGACAGCCGCCGGCTGTTCACCGAGACGTTCGCCACGATCCGCACACATTTCCAGGAGCTGTTCCGCAAGCTGTTCGGCGGCGGCATGGCCGACATCGTGCTGGAGGACGAGACCGACATCCTGGAGAGCGGCATCGAGATCATCGCCCGGCCGCCGGGCAAGGAGCTGCGCAGCATCTCGCTGATGAGCGGCGGCGAGAAGACGATGACGGCCGTGGCCCTGCTGCTGGCGATCTTCCGCAGCAAGCCGAGTCCGTTCTGCATCCTCGACGAGGTGGACGCGGCCCTGGACGAGGCGAACATCGGCCGCTTCACGGCAGTGCTGCGCGAGTTCCTCGACCGCTCGCAGTTCATCATCATCACGCACTCGAAGCGGACGATGGCGGTCTGCCGACGTGCTGTACGGCATCACCATGCAGGAGTCGGGCATCAGCAAGCGCGTGGCGGTCGATTTCAAGGATTTCCCCGATGATGGACCGGCGACCAACGGCCAGACCGCTGCCGAGGAGAAGCCGCTCGGCTCGTTCGGCGGTCGATAGCTCGAAGCCGCTTGCGGCTTAGCGTTCGCATCATCGAGGGATGATGCGAACGCTAAGCCGCAAGCGGCTTGCGGAATCGCATCATGCTTTACCTCATTGACGGCTACAACCTGCTGCACGCAATGGGCGTCGCTCGCCGGCGCATGGGGCGCGACGGTTTGGAGAAGGCGCGTCAAAATCTCCTCGGCGTCCTGCACGGCTCCTTCGGCACCGAATCGGCCAATGTCACCGTCGTTTTCGATGCCGCCCATCCACCGCCCGGCGCCGCCGCCGAGATGGTGCATCACGGCATCCACGTCCTCTTTGCGATCGGCATGGCGGCCGCCGATGATCTCATCGAAGACCTGATCCGCAAAGCATCGGCTCCGCGCCATCTCACCGTCGTGTCCGACGATCATCGTCTCCAGAAAGCGGCCAAGCGGCGACACTGCGTCGTCAGCAGTTGCGGCGACTTCCTGGAGGAGTTGGAGCGCCGCCGCCGCCCGCCAGCCGCCGCGCCGGAGGAGCAGCCTGTCAAACCGACGAAGGTATCGCGCGAGGAGACGCAGCACTGGCTGAAGGAGTTCGCCGATCTGGCCGATGATCCGGCGTTCAAGGAATTGCAAGACCCGCCGGAGTTTTTCGAGGAAGAGTGAAACACCAGCCGCTTGCGGCGTAGCAACCCGTGCCACGCCGCAAGCGGCGAAAATGCTGAGGTCCCCTCATGAAATGGCTCTTCCGCCCCTCGCTGTTGGTGCTGCTCTCGGTAGTGCTGGCCGTGGGCGCCATCGCCCTGGTCCTCTGGCCGCGCTCATCGGAGATTCGTCCCGCACCGCTCAAGAATGACGAATCCGAAATCGTCTGGCTCTATCCGGCCACCAATGAATCCGCCTGGGAACGCTTTGTCACCGCGGTCAGTCGTTCCGCCGATCGGCTGCGCGCCACCTATCCCGATCTGGAGGTCAGCCAGGGCGAGAGTACCTTTCCGCGCCACACCTCCGGCCATCCCGAATTGTCGATGACAGTGCGGCACGGCTCCGCGAAGCTCGTTTTCCGCTGGTACAAATTGACCAGCGATCAGAAGACCGATCAATGGGTGTCGGCCCTGCTCGACGGTTGCGCCGGCCGCCGTTGGCGATCATCGGCGGCAATTCCAGCGATCAAGCCAAGGAGATCGCCCTGAGCCTGCAAAAGTACGCCGGCACGCCGCCACGCGACAACGCACCGCTGCTGCTGCTGACGACCGCGACGGCGGATCGCGTGCAGGTCCCCGATAAGCCGGACAAGGAAAAGCTCAACGAGCTGTATCGCGAGCGCACTTTCCGCTTCTGCTTCACCAATCAGCGCATGGCCGATACTGTGACGGCGTTTATCGCCAAACGCAGCGATCTGCGTCCGGACAGCATCCGTTCTACGCGGCCGAATGGAGCGATGATGCCTACTCACACGACCTGCGAACGCGCTTTGGCACCGCGGTGTCGGCACAGCTCGATCCGCCGGGCGGCACGGGCGATGAGACCTACCAGTTTCCCGTGCTGCATCGCATCCCATGCAGCGTGGGCGGGTTCGATCAGCCCAACCGCTGGGAGGCGCAGGATGCCGAATGGCTGATGCAGACCAAGCGCAAGGAGCATCCGCGCCAGGAGCGGCCGCTCTTGGTGTTGGCGGCGCCGAGTTCGCAGCCGGCCCGGCGTTTTCTGCGGGGTTTGGTGCGCGGCTCCGGGCGAGGCTCGGCGCTTCATCGTCGTCACGGGCGATGCGCTGAGCTTCAGCACCGTGTACCGCGATCGCAAGGTGGGTTGGCCGATCCAGGATTTGCCGTTCCAGCTGGTCTTTTTCTGCCATCGCAATCCGATCGATCCGGCGGCCGGCTTTCTCCGCGAGGACGCTGCTCCTCCCAGTGCCACGGCCCCCGGCACCGGCACCGAAGACCTGCTGTTGTACGCGGACATCGTCGAGGCGCTGCGCAGGCGGCCAACCAGGGCGATCGGATGCCGGCCAATGGCACCGAACTGGCCGAACGTCTGCGCCAAACCCGCTGGCACGATGGCCGCGTCTCCTTCGGCAGCGAGGGGCCGACCCTCTTCACGGAGGACGGCAATCGCCGCGACGGCACCGGCGAATTCGTCGTCTGGTTGCAGCCGGTGATCCAACCAGCCAACCCACAAAGCGGCATGAAAACGATTGTGCTGTCCCGAGCGACGATCCATGTGTATGCGTTGCAGGAGGCGGGACCGGGCGGATCGTGGTCGGAGTTGCCGTCGTTGGGGGTGGATTACGATTAAGACGGTCTGATGCCACGGGTCTGGCCCGTGGTGCTTCACGTTCGTTGCTACAGAAGCGAGAGAGAAAAGAAGTTTTTTCTTTCTTGCCTCTCTGTAGCAACGAGCCTAACGAACCACGGGGCAAGCCCGTGGGATTGGGATGCCACGGGCTTGCCCCGTGGTGCCTCACGTTCGTTGCTACAGGAGGGGGAGAGAAAAGAAGCTGTTTTTTCTTTCTCCCTCTCCGTAGCAGCAAGCCTAACGAACCACGGGGCAAGCCCGTGGGATTGGGATGCCACGGGCTTGCCCCGTGGTGCCTCACGTTCGTTGCTACAGCAAGAGGAAGAAAAAAGAAGGTTTTTTCTTTCTCCCGCTCTGTAGCAACGAACCTAACCAACCACGGGGCAAGCCCGTGGGATTTGAGGCAATCATGGTGACACGCAGGCAAGTCTGGCGTTACGTCCGTGCCCTGGCCGCTCCGCTGCTGTTGTGGGTACTGTTCCTGATTGTCCTGATTCGGCTGCTGCCGTCCTGGCTGCGCGGCGACGAGTCTTACGACCAGAAGGCCATGCACGAGTGGCTCGACGAGGCCGCGGCCCGCGACAACCTGCCCAGCATGGTGCGCGATTATCTCGATGCCGTCGCCGACTGGCGCCGCCGCAACCCCACGGGCGATCCGTCCGGCGATTCGATCATTCAATTGCACCCGGAAAAGATCCAGGAACACCTTAAATCGCTCGGCGATCCGCCCACGAAGATGTATCCCGGCCAGCTCATTCTGTTTCCCACCACCAGAAGCGCCGGTCGCCGCCTCGGCGTCAGACACCCCGCGACGAACGTTGCCACCGATCGGGCGAGGCAGCACCACCAGCCAAGGTGTCTTCACATCCGTTTGCAAAAAGTTCACAAAGTTTTTACTTTCAGGGCGTCTTCGGCTTTAGGGACGAGGCAATAGCGTCAAACGAGCGGCCCGATAGCCGTGCGTTGGCGCCAGGCTGGACAGGCTGAGAGGGGACGTCACGGAGGCGAGCCGGCCCGACTTGGAGCGTTACGCGAGCCGAGTGCGAGCGGCGGACCCCCAGCGGGGGTCCGACCGCGACCGCGATCAGCCTGTCCCTGCCTGCGCCAACCTCGATATTCGGCGTCGCGAGCGCGACGCTGCGCTTTAGCGCTCCCGGTGGAGGAGCCAAGCGGAGAACGGGATGGCCGCGAGTGTCGCCGTGGCCCCAGGGTCGCGCTTGCGGCCCTGGCCGGGGCGGCGTCACAGTACGAAAACGTTCCGGCGAATCAATTCTCTGTTTTTGCTAGAAAGAGGGTGGAGAGCCTGTCGCGGTTGTACTTTCCACGGGCAAGCCTCAGGGCGAGGCGCTCGCAGCATGGAATTGGAAATAAATGGGTGGCGGTGATTATGCAGCTCTGTATCCAAAGTCCTGGTTTGACTATCGAACTCCGATATTGCCAATCACGCTGACTCTTGAGCAGTTCTCGCCCGTGTTGCCTGACAATTACAAGGATCCAGCTACCCCGTCGCCGTTTACAACTGGTATGCCGCGAACCCCAGCGACAAACCAGTCACAGTCTCGATCATGTTCTCGTCGACTAACATGGTTGGATGGTTCCGCGATCAGACGCACGGTTTCGGCGGCGCGCTGAATGAGCTCGACACAAACATTTTTCGCACAGAAAAACTTTCAAGTGGCGAGATGCAGGGCATCGTTTTTGATCGGCTCAGACAAGGTGACGTCTCCGAAGAGTGGGACGGTCAAATGGCGATCGCTACCCTTGCGAGCTCGGGCGTCGAAGTCACCTATACAACAGACTTCGATCCTGGAGCGCCGTCGGAAGAAGTGTGGAAGCGATTTTCCGCCGAAGGCCGTCTTTCGAACTTCAATCCTAAAGTCGCCAGCAGCGTCCAGCAGATGGCCGCTGCCATTGCCGTACGCTTCACGCTCGCTCCGGGCGAAAAGAAGCTTATCCCCATGGCGCTATCATGGGACTTTCCCATCGTGCAATATGGCGGCGGACGAAAATGGGTGCGCCACTACACCCAATTCTTCAACGCGTCAGGAAAAAATGCTTGGGGCATCGCTCGCATCGCACTTGAGAACGGCAAGGATTGGAGCCGCCAGATCGACGCGTGGCAGAAGCCGTATCTCGCCGATGAATCCAAGCCCGCATGGTATCGCGCGGAGCTTTTCAACGAGCTTTACTATCTGGCTGATGGCGGCACCATCTGGGGCCACGAACTCAACGGTCCATCCAATCCGCATCATCCCGCCTCGGAAAAATCCGACTCGTTCAGCTACCTGGAATGTTTCGATTATCCCTTCTACGGAACCCTCGATGTGCACTTCTATGGTTCCTGGCCACTGATAAAATTCTGGCCGGAGCTCGAAAAGCAGGAGATGCGCCAGTATTCAGGCACCATTCCCGAAGTAAATGACCAGCGAGCGCAGTGGCGCTGGAAGATGGAGCGTGAGCATCAGTTTGAAACTATCCAGCGCAAAGCTCCCGGCGCGGCGCCGCACGATCTTGGAAATCCGGAAGAGGATCCCCTCGTCAACGTCAATCAATATGACTGGCAAGACGTAACGAATTGGCGCGATCTCAACAGCAAATATGTGCTGCTGGTATGGCGCGATTACGTTTTCACGGGCAGTAAGGATGTCGATTTTCTACGATATAACTACAAATCCGTACGCCAGGCGATCGACTATCTTAAGAAATATGATACCGATGGCGACGGCTTGATCGAAAATGGCGGCTTCCCCGATCAAACGTATGACGAGTGGACAGCTCGCGGCGAGAGCGCTTACTGCGGCAGTTTGTATCTGGCGGCCCTGCGCGCCACGACAGAAATGTCACGCATCCTCGGTGATAGCTCCGCGGCGGAACAATACGACGCATTGTTCAAGAGAGCGCAAACGGCCTTTATCAAAAAATTGTGGAACGGTTCTTATTTCAATTACGACACCGGCAGCAGCTATAAAACCGCAATCATGGCCGAGCAACTCGCCGGGCAGTGGTACGCAAGTATGACGGGACTCGGCGACCTGGTTCCGCAGGAAATGCGGCTCAAGGCGTTGCAAAAGGTCTATGACAACAACGTGATGAAATTTGGCAACGGCCACATGGGCGCACTCAACGGCATCAGCGCGAAGGGCGAAATCATGAATGACAACGAGCAGCTCCACGAGGTCTGGGTCGGCGCAACTTTCAGCATCGCTTCCGAAATGATTTTCGAAGGTTTGACCGAACAGGGTTACAACACTGCGAAAGGTCCTTACAATGTTGTGTGGGATCCGAAAGACGGGCGCGGCTACTGGTTTCGCACGCCTGAGGCTATGACAGCCGCGGCCTGTTTCGGGCCAGCATGTAC
>CAVRCR010000005.1:0-286688 GCA_963719615.1 uncultured Acidobacteriaceae bacterium
AACGTCACAGCAACCGCATTCTAGTCAGTACGGCGGTTCTGTGGTGAAGTAGTTTCATGAGCGAAGAACAAGAGGTACGGCGGAGGAGACGCCGGCGTACGCCTGCCGAGATCCAGCAAATCGTTAGCGAGTTCAAGAGCGGCGAGCTGACACAAAAGGAGTTTTGCCGACGCCAAGGTCTGACACTGAGTACACTCGGTCGTTATCTGAGCCGGGGGCGTGGCTCGAGCGCGGCGAGCAACCATGGACTGGTGGCGGTGGAGTTGGCAGCCAAGAGGGGTGGTGCGAAAACGTGTGGAGGTTGTGGTCTGAGCGTGATGGTGGCGAGTGGGCGACGGATTGTAGTGGAAGCGGGCTTTGATGCGGCCAGCTTGCAGCGCCTAGTGCAAGTGTTGGAGAGGATGTAGGGTGTTTGGGATTGGGCGGGGGACCCGCATCTACCTGGCGCCGGGTGCGACCGACATGCGAAAAGGATTTGAGGGTTTATACGGATTGGTGCGCGATCGATTGCAGTGCGAGCCGCTCAGTGGACATATTTTCTTGTTTTGTAATGCGCGGCGGAATCGGCTGAAACTGATCTACTGGGACGGAAGTGGACTATGGGTATGTGGCAAGCGATTACAGCGCGGGTGTTTTCGTTGGCCGCAGCTGAGCCCGGGAGAAGTCAAGGTGAGCCTCACGCCGGAAGAGTTCACGATGTTGATCGGAGGCATGGATCTGCAAGCCGCCAAGCCACGACCGTGGTATCGGAAAGAAATTGATGAAGTGAGTGCGCCCCGCATGAATCCTGCATAAAACCATTGCTTTCCACAAACGTTTTCTGTTACTAAGCACTCATCGTGAGTGCTGAGTTCCATCCTTATAGTTCGCTCCCAACGACGCTCGAGCAAGCGCAGGCGCTGATTACGCAACTGCAACAGAAGTTGCAGTGGTCGGAACTGCAGCGCTCGGCATTGGAAGAACAGCTGCGGCTGAGGCGAATCGAGAAGTATGGGGCGGGCAGTGAGAAACTCTCGAACTTGCAGTTGGAGTTGTTGGAGGAAGAACCCGGCGTCAGCCAGGCGGAGGTAGAAGCGGAGAGTGAACGTCCCCCGCTGAACGGCGAGAGCAGCGACGTGGTGATTCAGCGGAAAGGGAAACCCAAGAAACATCCTGGTCGTCAGACATTACCAGCGCACCTGCCACGGGTCGAACAGGTGATCGCTTGTCCGACAGAACAGTGTAGGTGCGGAGTTTGTGGCCAAGAGAAAACGATTATCGGTTACGAGATCAGTGAGCAGTTGGAGGTAGAGCCAGCCAAGTACTTCGTACAGGTGACCAAGCGAGAGAAGCGAGCCTGTTCTTGTGGACGAGGCGGTGTGATGACGGCGCCCGCCGCGAAGCGGATCATCGAAAAGGGACTGGTTAGCGATCGCGTGGTGATTGAGACGCTGGTTAACAAGTACTGCAGTCATCTTCCTCTGTACCGGCAAAGCCTGAGGCTGAAGCAAGAAACCGGTCTGGAGTTGAGCCGGGCAACGATGGATGGCTGGGTGATGCAGGTGGGGCAGATGCTGATGCCGGTGGTGGGGGCCATGAAGAAGGAGTTGTTGGGAGGAAGTTACCTGCAAGCCGATGAAACACCGGTGGACGTGCAAATGCATGACCGGCGGGGACACAATCATCAGGCTTACCTTTGGCAGTACAGTCGCCCGGGGGGAGCGGTGGTGTTCGACTTTCGATTGGGACGAGGGCGAGAAGGGCCGAAACAGTTCCTTGGGAAATATGGCGGGATTTTGCAAACGGATGGATATGTGGCCTACGAAAAAGTGGGCGGGCCGGGACTGGTCCATGCCGGATGCTGGGCTCATTGCCGACGTGGTTTCGCGAATGTGGCGAAGTTGAATCCCGGCGATCCTGTGGCTACGCCCATTGTGCAGAAGATCAATGCCCTGTTTGCCATCGATGCCGCAGCTCGCGAGCAAGGTTTGAATATCGAAGCCCGCCATGCCTTACGCCGCGAGCAAGCACCGGCTGTCCTGGAAGCGATTAAGGCAGCGGTCCAGGCCGCACGTGCCAGCGCACTACCGGGCAGCACATTGGGCAAAGCTTGCGAGTACGCGCTCGGCCAGTGGCCGAAGTTGATCCGCTTTTTGGACCACCCGGAGTTGGAGTTGAGTACGAACTTGGCGGAAAACTCGATCCGGCCAATCGCGGTGGGTCGGAAGAACTGGATCCATGTCGGCAGCCCACAAGCTGGACCAAAGGTGGCGGCCATTCTTTCAATCATCGAGACCTGTCGACGGATCAAGCTACCCGTGCGCGAATATCTGTCCGCCGTACTACCCGGCATGGCTAACACGCAAATACAGCGACTCTCTAACCTAACCCCCGCGGCTTGGGCGGCCCAGCACTAACAGTCGCATTAGTCAGCGTCGACACCGTCGACCATGGGTTTCGCCTGACGCTTACGCTTCAACTGCTGACGGGATGGATAATGTGGGCGAAACGACGACGGACAGAGAGCAAGGCGAGTGCTGTCGCGAACACTGGGACTGCGGTCGTGGAGCCAAAATAACGACCCGTTTCACTCTGCGCCAGGAGGAGGTAGAACAGATTAAGGTTCCTTTGCACCCGTCGATTTCTTCTCGTCCTGCTCCATCGCTTGAATGGCGTGATGGATGCTGTAGCCAACAAGGATCCCGGAGTTCACGAGTAACTTGGTTTCGACGGCTTGGCCGCCCATTAATTCTTCCGCGTTTTCGAATTTGTATCCTTGCACGATGCCGATGATTCGGTACTCACGCTTGTTGAAGTCAAAGTAGACGATCGGCCCACCTGAGAAGCCCTTGTTATTGATCCCATCGATATAAAGAATGACGGCATCCGGGTCTTTGCCATCCATGGCAGACATGCTCCCTCTCTTCACGAACGCCATCTCTTTATGACCTTGGAAGTAACTGTGCAACAAACGGGCAGACGGGTATCCCAGGAACCACACAGATTGCCCCATCGTCACATCTTCGTTGTCGTCGTCATCCAACTGGATCGCTTCCGACGGCTTCGCTTCCAGTTCAGTCTTCAGAACGGCGATGTCAGCGTTAGCGGACAGAGGATGCAGAACCTTCACAATGTGAATCGGCCTCCAAACACCATCTTGTAAGACTTGGACCGTAGTGTCAGCAGAAGCTAAGCCTCTGACAACATGGCCCGCTGTCACGAGGTAAATTTTGCCTTTATGATTCACAAGGAAAGAGCTGCCGATTCCGTTGTTAGTCTTGATCGCAAGCGTATGCACTAAAAAGTCGGTCGGAAGCACATCTTGTGCGTTCGTAACAAACGGCAAAGAGAACAGAACAGCAGTGCTGATGGCCATAAGATAGAGCTTCTTCCAGTTCATTGCATCTCCCTCCGACCCCCGATTGTAGTCCGACCCTTACCTGCTGCATCTCCATTCGACAGCTGCTGCACAGACTTGTGAGGAGCAGAACAACAACAAACACCCCGTGCATGTCTTTCACACTCGATGCGAGGAACCGGGGCCGTTGACTATTCTTGCATGTTGCTGGATTCCGCTGTAGTTGGCGAAACAGTGCGCCGTGAAAGGCGCTGGACTACAGCGGGTGCAACTCCCGCCCAGGAACTGGTTCGCTCCACCCGGTAGCAATCGAGGCGGCAGCGGAGGCAACAAAGCTGTCGGAGATGCAACCCCGCCAGAGCGTCCCGTCGCTTCGGTCAGTTTGCGACGAGCCATGCTGCCTTCGCCCCATGAAGAAAGGCTCGGCCTCTGGAATTCCGTTTCGAGGCTACGTCTACATTCACTCGTTGCGGCCCGATGTCTCGCTCACCATCCTTTCGATGGCTTCGTCGATAGGTTCTCAGGATTCGGTTTCCCTCCTCCTGACTATCCAAGCTACAGGGTCCTGACTTTTACCCTGGTGGGGCTGTTTCCCACTGAATGTGCCAGCCTTCGCTGGACACACCTTCATGCCGGTTTATCCCGGCGCACTGCAACGCCTGTTTTCGTCAGTGGAGAAACCGAATCGTTATTGATCTCTGCATAAATAATGCAATACAATAGTAGGTGTTCAGGAGCAGAACACCTATGCCCAGACTGAAGGGGAGTGCTGACCTACTCGAGGATCGGCGTAAGCGTGCCCTGGCGTTGCTGGATTCTGGTGAGTCTCTTAACGAAGTGGGACGGCGCATCGGCTGCAATCCAAGTTCGGTGATGCGTTGGCGCGATGCCCGACGGCGAGGTGGAGCCAAGGCATTGCGAGTGCGTTTCTCTCCAGGACGACCGCTGAAGTTGGACCGGACGCAACGACGGCGCCTGGTCAGCCTTCTTCTGCAAGGGCCGATGATGCACGGCTACCGGACCAATCTCTGGACCACCGCGCGCATTGCAGAATTGATCCGGAGCCAGTTCGGAATCCAGTACCACCGCGATCATGTGGGACGTTTGATGCACAGTCTGAACTGGAGCCCACAGAAACCAGAACGACGCGCCCTGGAGCGGGATGAGAACGCCATCGAGCGCTGGCAACAGAAAGACTGGCCGCGGATAAAAAAAACGCTACGCGGCTGGGTGCCCACCTAGTTTTTGCCGATGAATCGGGCTTCCTTTTGATTCCCTATGTGGCCAGGACCTGGTCCCCGCAAGGCTGTACTCCGATTCACTATCATCGTCAGCGCCGACGCGACAAGGTCTCGGTCATTTCGGGAATCTCCGTAAGCCCTCGCCGCCAACGCCTGGGGCTGTACTATCAACTTTATTTCGACAATATCGGGCAAGAAGAAGTTTGCCTGTTTCTGCGCGAGTTGTTACGTCACTTGCGGGGCCAGGTGATCGTGGTTCTGGACAATTCTTCCACCCACAAGGGAAAACCTCTCCAACAACTGCTGCGACAACATAGTCGCCTCCATATCGAGCACTTTCCCTCCTATGCGCCGGAGCTCAACCCCGATGAAGGGGTTTGGTCCCTGGCGAAACGAGCGCTCGCCAATAGTTGTCCCAATGATGTGGAGGAGTTGGTCGAGGACGTCATTTGCTCGATCAACGCGATTCGTATCTCAACTCGGAAACTGCGCGGCTGCATACTGCAATCTGGATTGTCTTCTTTTTTGCGCTAGAGCATTGCATTATTTATGCAGACATCAATAGCGGAGTTAATTCGATTGAGGGGCGATTCAGGAGGAATCGAGCCACCGTTAGAAATATCTTGTAACGGCGGTCCGAAAAAGAACAGTCCTATTCGTGCTCCTTGCCTTCCTCCATCCCTTTGTGCTTCTGCATCTGCTCTTGCCGCATTTGCTTAAACTTAGTCTGCTGCTCGGGTGTGAGTACTCCATTGATCTGGTCATGTAAGGATTCGTGAATCGATTTCATCTTAGCCCGCTTCTGCTGCTCGGAAAGAGAACTGTCCTCGCGGACTGCTTTCATCTGCTGCATCTGATCTTGCAAGATAGGTTTTAGTTTTTCTTTCTGGTCGTCGGTAAGGTTGAGTTTCTCGGAGAGCATCTGTAGATGCTGATCCGCGCTCTCTTCATGCTGCATTCCAGCATGCTTGTCTGGTGTTGGAGCTTGCGATTGCTGTGAAGGCTGCGCAAACGTCAGACCTGCAGCCAACAACATTAGGATAGTGATAATTGACCAACGAGAGTTCGACATCTTGCCTCCTAGGAACTGATTTCTCGAAGTGGTCGAACACGCCCTGCTGATACCGAACATGCTACTCCTCAACCAGACTTCGTTCCAGTTTGTAAGATGGCCATCGAGCGCCAGAGAGCATTAAGAAAGGGCCACTTCAGTTAGGTAACTGATGTCATAACGACGTCGGCCCCACAAGGGACCGAGCAGACTTTGCGGTATCCAACCAAAAAGGCTCGGGACGAAGGAGGCCGAGATGAAAATTGTAGGCTGTGATCTGCACGCAAGACAACAAACCATAGCCATGGTGGACACGGAGACCGGCGAGTTCACCACCAAAACACTTTCCCACGAAGGGAATGCTGTACGAGTATTTTATGCAGCCCTGGAAGGTCCGGTGGTGGTGGGCATCGAAGCCACGGGAGCAATGCAGTGGTTCTTGGAACTGCTGGGAAGAGCTGGGAATCCAATGCCGGGTGGGACATCCGGCGAAGATCCGAGCGAAAGAAACCCGGAAGCAGAAGCACGATCGGAGGGATGCAGGGTTGATATGGGAACTGCTCATGGAAGACCGCTTTCCGGAGATTCGGATGCCCTCGACCGAACCGCGGGACTTGCGAACTTTGCTGCGGGATCGGCACCAGTGGGTGAAGATGCGAGCGCGATTGCAGCACACCTTGCAAGCGATCGCACTCAATCACGGCTTGCGACAAGGCCGCGCGCTCTGGAGTGCAGCGGGGCAAAGCGCACTGCAGGCACTGCCTCTGCCGCCCTACACCGATCAGAGACGGACCGCACTACTGAGGTTGTACGTAGAGTTGCAGAAACGAATCCAGGAACTGGATCAAGAAGTGGAAGCCCAGGCCGGACAAAGGCCGCAGGCGCGCCGACTGCTAACCCATCCGGGAGTGGGACCAGTGACGGCCTGGGCCAGCGAGGTGTTTCTCGGAGACCCGAGTCGCTTTGCCACTGGCAAACAGTTGGCCAGCTACATCGGGATGATTCCGTGTGAGCACAGCAGCGGGAAGCGACAACGACTGGGAAAACTGACCCAGCAAGGCAACTCGCTGCTGCGCTATTTGTGGACCGAAGCTACCCTGCATGCGGTGTAGAAAGATCCGGAGCTGAAACGCTTCTACCGGCGCAAGCTCATCCAGAAAGGGATGGGCAAGGCCAGGATCGCAGCGGCCCGCAAACTGGGTATCCGGTTATGGATCATGATGCGCGACCAGATTGACTACCCAGAGTTCTGCCGCCGTGGAAAGCTGCGGCAGAGTGGGGAAGCCCAAGCGGGAATGCCTGATTTCAACAGTGGTCCTGCACAGCAGTGACCGGGTTAACGGAATAGGCTGCCCGCCTCCCCGATGGGAGGGGAGTTTGCACAACACATCATGATCGAACGTGACCGAAGAGATGTCTGGTGGGCTACGCCACCACAATGATGAAGAAAACGGGCCGAGCCATGCGGTTGGATATAAATCATCGAGGAAGCAAGATTCTTACTCTCTCGAAAGGAACCAGTGCGTCTGCGCTGTCGAGGAAGTATGTCCGGACTTACAAAAACCAGAGCCCAAGTCCCTTCCAAGGAACTTCCGTATGCTGAATCGGTTCGTTATGCAGCTTTGGGTTCGATGGGGACAAGTTCGTAGCCCAGTTGTTTGGCTTGCCGTTTGAGTTTTGCATTCCAACCTTTTCTCCCGCTGTGCGTCTCTCGCGTCCCAGATGGTCTCGTCATATTCGACTTGTTTTTTGACCATGGTGTAAAAGATGACTGCGATCTTGTGGGCGGTGGCCATGGTGGCAGCTTCAGGGCCGAGCTTGGCTTTCATTCGACGCAGATAGTTGCCAAGTGGCGTCAGGTTATGGTGGAGGGAAAAGGCGGCCATGCGGAATAAATGGCCGGCTCGGTTTTTCACCTTTCGTGCTCCTCGCCACAGTAGTTTCCCGCCGCTGATGTCGTTGTCGGGACAGAGTGCAAGCCAGGAAACAAAGTGCGCTGCAGTGGGCCACGGTGACATGTCGCGGCCGACCTCACTGAACAGTGGCAACGCGTTTTCCTGTAGGCCTGGAATCTGAGTCACATCCACTCCGAAGAGTTTGTAGGTTTCGGTGCGCAGATCGAATTCTGGATGGGAAAACCTATTCTTTTTTCTTTTGCCTCCGGCTCGTTTTCGTTTCCGGTCGGGTGGTAACGGTCGTTCCGCGGGGTCGACGCGAGCCTCGAACTCCCGCAGCATTTTCTCGATTTCCAGATCACAATTCACGATCTGCTGCTGATAGATCCGGTACAGATCTCTTGATTGACCGAGGGTAAACAGATGCTCGGGCCGCCAGTTGCCTTCCAGTGATTTCCGGATGGTTTCGACGTCGGCTTTGATGTGTGGATCCCGCAGCTTGGCGAGCTCGGCGCCGTCCCGTTGCCCAGCCAGCATGGCGTCCACAATGGCCAGGCCTGTCAACCCGGTAATGTCATTGATGACATGGTGGATTTGCAGATTCATTTGCGTCAGCGCCTTGTGCATGTGCTGCACGTGCTGGCTGGCCGCCGCTACCAATTCGCTCCGGTGCCGCAGTAGGGTCCGCACGGCGCAGACGTCCTGCCCCGGCCGAAAGGCAGCCCGCAGTAATCCCACGGAGTGCAGGAACTGTAACCATTGGCATTCGTGCCAGTCGGTCCGCCGTCCGGGTACATTCTTCATGTGGCGGGCATTCACCAAACAGGGGCGGATGCCTCGTTGTTCCAGAATCTCGAACAGGGGAATCCAATACACTCCGGTGGATTCCAGTGCCACCGTGGTCACCCCGCACTGCTCGAGCCAATCGGTTAAGCGCTCCAGATCTTCGGTAAAGGTGGTGAACACCCGCACCGGTTTCTCGTCCCGCCCGGGAGGCACGGCCACAAACATTTCGCGTGCGCCAACGTCGATACCGGCTGCATTCGGCTCTAACACCGGCCGGTCTTCCAAACACATACCCTTGTTTCGTCTCCGCCGTTTGGGTTTGCTTTCTGCGATTGCAGATTACCGCCTTGCGTCTTGTTCACTGGTTGCTCGCTTTCTGAGCTGCAAGCAACGGCCAAGCTGCGCAATCGAAGGTACTCTTCCAAACGGAATCAGTTGGGTTACCCCACTGTTAACCACTGCTCTGCGCACGGAACTTGGGGCCACGCTTGACATCGGTGTTCTAACAACACACCATTGGATTATCGGCCTCCTTCCGTTGCCTGTCGCTCCACCTCAGGATGCAGAAATGACCCGGCCAAGACAAGTTCCTTTCCGCTTTGCCCCGACCACCGGGCGGGCCCAATGCTTGACAGGACCGGCGTCGTTAGAGATGTTGAAATATCTCTGATTTCGTCAACCGTCCACTATCTCTAACCGCACGGCTTTCTTAGACGGAGAGGCCAATTTGGTCAAAACTGACCAGTAATCAGTTCGCAGCAGCGACACACTGTTAAAGGGCCTTAGTTTTTAACCTCGGGCGCGCGAAGGCCGCCTACAACTTGGGCTGGTAAACGGTTTGCGACAGCTATGTGGAATAGGCGCATAATCACACTATGATCGTTGAACCTGCCAGCGTGGAATCGTTCTCTCTTATTTCCCTGCTCGTGTGCAGTGCGCTTGCGTTCCTCTCCGGCATGGTAAGGCCGAAGCAGTTCGGCGCATTGCCAGCAGCGATGTGGGTCGGCCTACTCGTTGTCGCACTTATCTGCTCAGGGACGATTGGGTTCATCGAGTTTTCTTCGCGATAAGCCCCGGTAGCAACGGAACTGTCGACAATTTGCCGTATCACTCATCTACCCCGAATCGAAACAATTTTCATTGTGCTCACATGTGTAAACGCCTTGTTCTCGTTCTCGCGCCTGCGGTGATACTCGCCAACCGTGGGCGTCCTGCGACTGAGGCAAGATTGCCTCGTCACCGCCCTCTTCCTTTTCCACAGCCATCCACAAACAAAATTCCAATTCCTGTGACACACAACCTTGACTAAGGTTGTAGAACGCTCAGAATCAGATCGTGAGCGAAAACTGCCATCAGCAATCCCCGAGCCACGGAACTCGGGAGTTTCACCGCGTATCCGCCCCTAACTCCTCATTCCGGAATATTTTGTCTGTAAGTCTATGCGGCTCAATATTTTTGCCGGGAGCATGCCGGATCCGGCAGGCACAACTTTAACGGAATCATAGATTTACAGCGAACGTGATAAAAAAATTGTGGTCCGATATACCCCTATTCGAGAATTCGGATTCTGTAACGGATTGCTCTCTCTTGGTCTCTGTGAAATCATCCCAATTAACATTCCATGGGGTTGTAAGAACGTCTGGGCGCACCCTCTGGCGAAAGACGGCTGCGTTACGTGCCGCCTCAATCCCTCACCATCCTGTGTCCGTAAATGGAGGCGTTTAATGAATCACCGCATTAAGGCAGATCACTCCCAAAAGAAAACGGTCGCCATCAAGCGTGACACTCCGGTCGCGCCCGCATGGCCGAGCTACCAGGGCACCTCTGAATTCGTAGGGACCAGTCCCAGCGGCCGGGTCACCGTGTACGTCGACCCCTCGCTCGGCGCACCCGCACTGCAGAATGCTCAGGATCTGGTGGACGACGCCGATCGCGTCGCCACAACCAATGACGGCATCTTCGGCACCACCGGCGGCCCGGTCAGCGTCATCGTCTTCGCTCTCGGCGGCGCCACCGACGGCACCGGCGGAGCTGACCACATGGGCTGCGATTACATCACTGGCGCGGCCATCGAAGTCTGCGCTTCCTTCGGAAACTCGATGCGCGTCTCCGCCCTGTTTGAAGCGGAACTCAGCGAGTGCTCGATGAATGGAAACCTTTGCGGCCTGAGTACCGGCGAGGCCCTCTCCCGTTGGTGCGCCATGGTCGTCGGCAACAACGCCCTGTCCGACTTCGCCACTGCTCCGACGTGGCTCAACGACGGTGCACCGGACTTCGTCGATCAGACCGATAATACCGACCAGAACGCCGACAGCACCGGCTGCGGGATGGCGTTTATGTCCTGGCTGATCAGCCAGGGCCACACCCTTGAGCAGATCGCTCCTGCGATGGTGAATCTCGGCGACTCCGGAACTCTTGCGCAGCTCTATGCAAACCTGACGTCAGACTCGGCCAGCAACGCGTGGCCGAACTTCCAGACCGCGCTCGAGAACTTGCCGAATGGCATTATTGATGACGATCCCTTCGGCGGACTTGCTCAGCCAGTGCAGATGTCCCATCCGTCTCCTCAAACCGCAGAACTGGTGGGACGCGTGTTCGCGGCCATGATCGCGGAGGTCACTGCAGGACGGCAACCGGAACACATCGCGGCCAGCGTGCGTGCCGCCATGTTTCCGGCTATCAGGCGCAGGGCACCCACGGCTTGCGCTGCGGGATCGAAGCGTCTGCTCCCACCGAACAAGTCCCAACGCACCACCAAAAGCGCATAAGAAAAAGCCGGCGGCTGATTCATCAGCCGCCGGCTTTCATTTCACAAACGTTAAGGGTTACGGCAGTCTTTCCGCCAGCCCCGGAATCGTCTTCATCAGATCGTTGTAGATGACCATCACCGCAAACAGCACCAGGAACACGAACGCCGCCTGATACACGCGCTCCTTGATGTTCATGCTGATATCGCGCCGCATCAGGCCCTCAATCAGCAGGAACAGGATCACACCGCCGTCGAGGATGGGAATCGGCAGCAGGTTGAAGATGCCCAGATTCAGGCTGATCCCGGCCGTCAGTTCCATCAGCGGCGTCCAGCCCTTTTGCTGCGCGGCATAACCGGCATCCTGCGCAATGCCGATGGGGCCGGAAATTGCCCGCATCGAGATCTTGCGCTGAACCATCTTCTTTGCCAGTTCCAGAATCAACAGCGAGTACTTCTTGTTCTGTTCCAGCGACAGACTCAGAGCTGCAGGGAACGGCAGCGTGGTCACCTTGGTCACGCCTTTGTTGACGAATCCCAGCCTGTACCTCTGCTCTTTGGGATCCTCGGTGGGCGACAATACCGGCTGCAGGTGAAAGCTCAGGGTCTGATCGCCGCGAGCGACGGTTATATCAACCGGCTGATCCTTACTCTGCTGCAAGCTCTCAATCATGCTCTCGATCGAGGGCACGGGCTGCCCGTTCATGGCAATGATCTTGTCGTTCTCCTTCATACCGGCCTTGGCTGCCGGCAGACCGGAATCGAGCCTGCCAATCACAACTGGCTCTTCGGGGAACCATCCGGCCGATCCCACTTCCGAGGTGGTCACCGCCTTGGGCATCAGCGTCTTTTCCAAAACCTGATCGCCGCGCTTGATCGTAACCGCCAAGGGCTGATTCGGACTCATCCATACCCGCGGCTGCACCTGCTCCCACGTTGGATCGGGATTGTCGACTCCTTCGATCTTGATTATCCGGTCCCCAGCCTGAATGCCGGCGCGGGCTGCGGGTGAATCCTTGCGCACGCCTTGCACGACCGCCGGTTTGTCCAGATAGACGGGATACTCGTAATGCACCATGTAGACGGTGGTGAGCAGGAAGACGGCGAGGAGAATATTCATCACCGGCCCGGCAACGGCAATCAGGAACCTGTGCCAGCGCGAGTGGTTCAGGAATTCCCGGGGATCGTCGGTGCGCTCGTCCATCGGGTTCTCGCCGCTCATCTTCACGTAGCCGCCGAGCGGGATAGCCGCGATCCGGTAGTCGGTGTCGCCCTTGCGGAAGCCGATCAGGCGCTTGCCGAAGCCGATTGAGAAAACCTCAACCCGCACACCCAGCCACTTGGCCACCGCGTAGTGGCCGAACTCATGGATCAGGATCATGAAGCCTAGGACTGCCACTACGGCGACGATTGAAGTCAGGAAGTCAGACATATTCGAGGTACGTACTCTCCAACTGGTTAGATTCCAAAACTAAGCGAAAGATGTTGCCCGGGGCCCTTCCGATTTCTTTAATTTCCCGACCCGCTGCTTCGCAGATTGCCGGGCCTCGGCATCGGCTTCGAGGACCTTTCCGATAGAATCCAGTTTGACGCAATTCGTTGCCACCACAACATCTTCGATGATCCTGGGAATCTCGTCAAAGCGGATGCTGCCTTCCAGAAACGCGGCCACCGCGACTTCATCGGCCGCATTCAGGGCCACCGTCTTGGCTTCGCCCGCCTCCGCTGCCTCGTAGGCCAGCCGCAGACAAGGGAATTTTGTCAGGTCCGGTGGACAAAAGTCCAGATGACGCAGGTCACTGACCGGAAAGCGCATATCCGATGGAATCCGCTCCGGATAGGTGAGAGCGTAAAGGATCGGCAACCGCATGTCCGTCACCGAGAACTGAGCAAGTATGCTGCCATCTACAAACTCCACCATGGAGTGAATTGTCGACTGGGGATGGACAATTACTTCCACCTTTGCGGGCGGCATGTGAAAAAGTCTGCACGCCTCAATCACCTCAAATCCTTTGTTCATGAGCGTGGCCGAGTCGATGGTGATCCGCCGCCCCATCTTCCAGGTGGGATGATTCAGCGCCTGCTCCACTGTGATCGCCGCGAATTCCGAGCGCGGCGTGTTGAGGAACGGTCCGCCCGAAGCTGTCAGCCAGATACGCTCGACCTCATCCATGCGCCCGCCGCGCACGCATTGGTGGACAGCGTTGTGCTCACTGTCGATCGGCAGCAGTGGCTTGCCCTGCTTGCGGGCTTCGGCGGTGATCAACTCACCCGCCGCGACGAGGCACTCTTTGTTCGCCAAGCCGAGAATCTTGCCCGCGCGTACGGCTTCGTACGTCGCCTCGAGGCCGGCCACCCCCACGATCGCACTGACAACGAAGTCAACCTCGGCATGAGTTGCGACGCGAACCGTGCCAGCCGCGCCATGCACGACTTCGATGTCGCCGAGAGTTTCTTTTTTTAAGCGGAAACGCAGCGCGTCAGCATCTGCTTCCGTCGCCATCGAAACGACCCGAGGCCTCCAGCGCTGCGCCTGCTCAAACGCAGCTTCCAGATTGCCGCCAGCAGCCAGCGCCACGATCTGAAAGCGGTCGGGATAAGACTCCGCCACGCTGAGCGTGCTGCGCCCAATTGAGCCGGTGGAACCCAGAATGGCGATGCGTCTCATGCTGGACAGTCTTTCTATTTTACGCGGTTCTTACACTCTCAGGGGGGCTAGAAAGGGCTACTGCATCACATGCCAGGCCGCATAGAACCACAGCACTGGAGCGGCAAAGAGCAGGGCATCGATGCGGTCGAGCATTCCGCCGTGGCCGGGAAGAATGGCGCCCGAGTCTTTCACTCCAGCGCCGCGTTTGATCAACGACTCGACCAGATCACCGAGCTGCGCGGCCACATTCAATGCGATCGTAAGCAGGATGACCGGCCCCATCTCAGGCTGCTCCAGACCGAACAACCCGTCGCGTCGCTGGATCAGCCCCCATCGCAGCAGGGCCGAACTCAAGGGCAGAGCGTAGTGGAACAGCAGCCATCCCACTCCGACGCTCGCCAAGATCGAAGCGATCGCGCCTTCCCAGGTTTTTTTCGGGCTGATGCGCGGTGACATCAGATGTCGACCGATCGACTTGCCTACGAAGTAAGCGAAGATGTCCCCCGCCCATACCACCAGCAACAGGTACAGCAGATAAAACGCGCCCGCCCATTGCTGGCGAAGTTGCACCAGCATTCCCATCGGCAGAGCGATGTAGGTGAAGGCGAAGACTGAGGCTGCGGCCGCAGGGTATCCGCTCGACAGATCTTCATCGCGCATGGCGCGAGTTAAGAAAATGAACGGCACAATTGCCGCCGCGAACGCCATCACGATCAGGAACTTCCCTATGGAAAGAAGCGGTGTCTCGCCTCCTGCGCTGATGGCCAGAGTGGAGAAGAATATTCCCGTGAACAGGTGAGTGGGCCAGCCCATCGGCCGCACGCCGTACGATTCGGTGAGCTTCAGGAATTCGAGAATAGTCAGGAGGGCTACGATCGCCGCCACGACGGCCAGCACCCAGACCGGCGCGCGCAAGATCAGCGCCAGCACAATCGGGATCAGGACGACTGCAGTCGCGATGCGTTTTAGCAAGGGAAATAGTTTGCGGCTTCAGAGGTAACAGTTCGCCACGCCGCTATGATCTTGGCACGAATCGCCGATTTTCACCACCGAGCGCACGGGGATTTGCAGTGAAGTCGTTTCCTCTGTGCTCCCCTCACGGGGCTTAATGAGTGCTATGGGGATTACGCCAGCTTGCCCCATTCCTGGAGGTGCGCCATGCTCACTGCTCAATCTTCGTCCCCAACCCCGAATACAAATAGTTCTCCCCATACGCCTTCTTCAATCGCGCAAATGCCGGCTCACCTGTGCAATGTCCCGGCGCAATCCTCTGCACCTTCCACTTCGTCTTTAAATTCTCCACCAGCACATCAATCTCTTCCACCGGCGTCGTCACCAGGTGCAATCCCCCAAACACAATCTCCGTCCTCGGATCCACCGCGCCTGCCGCTTCCAAAATCGCTTCGATCCCCGCGTGCGAGCACCCGTCCACCAGCAGCAATCCATTCGGTCTTTTGATCGCCAGCGTCAGTTCCGGCAGCTCCATCGTCCCTTTCTTCTGCGAAACTGTCGGCACCAGGAAAATTCCCGGTAATACTTCCGTCAATTGATTTACCAACACAAAATTCCCCGTGTCATACAGCTTGCCCGATGTGAAATGTTCCGGCTCCGTTCCCCCGAAATACCGCATCTTCGCTGGCAAGCTCTCATCTGCCCGTAAAAACGTCTTCGGAATCGGCGATCCCCCAAATCCATTCGCCCCATCCGCAGGCACATACACCGTAACGTTCGGATTCACCCTCAGCACATATCTCAACCCCGTCGTGTGGTCTGCATGCCGGTGCGAGATCACCACAAAATCCAATTTCGTCAGGTCTACGCCCAGCGCCTTCACGTTGTGTTCAAAAATCGCGGCATCATTCCCCGTATCGAACAAGATTCGCTTTCCGTTGTGCTCCACAAAAGCGGAAAATCCCCAATCCTTCGTCAGTTCCTTCGATTCTCCGAACGCATCATAGAGGATCGTCACTTTATCCTGTGCCCGGCAGGGAACTGCCGCCACACACACAAGCAAAAACGCCAGAATCCACAAAACGTGAACTCGCAAGGAACACCTCCAACCAGAATTTCAGAGTGAGTATAACAAGCTGGATGCCGGTAGCTGTTGCTAACAGGCGGTTACACTCAAAACTCCCGCTGCGAGCGTGAGCGGCAGAGAGTTTAGCACCGTGTCCTGTCGATTAGTTTTTTTGCCCGTGGTGCGCCAAGGCAGGCTCTAACTCCGCGTGCCCGTTCGAGTCGGGATGATTCAGGCCGCCGTAGCGGCGCTCGCGCTTCTGATATTCCGCAACGGCTTCGAGCAGGTGCACGCCGCGAAAATCAGGCCATAGGGTTGCGGTCACGTAGATTTCGGCGTAAGCCAGCTGCCACAGGAGGAAATTGCTCAAACGCATCTCGCCGGAGGTCCGCACCACCAGGTCCGGGTCCGGAAGATGGCGGGTGTAAAGATGTCGGGCCACCGTGTCTTCGTCGATCTTCAAATGCTCCAGTCCGCCGTTTTCGGAAGCCGCGTTCACCATGGAGCGGAAGGCATCCACCAGTTCGCTGCGCGCGCTGTAGTTGAGCGCCAGGGTGAGCACCATGCCGGAGTTGCGCGCCGTGGCCAGGCGCGCCCATTCCATGCGTTCCTGTACATCGCCGGGGAGTTCGTGCTGCCGCCCGATGTATTCGAGGCGGATGTTGTTCTGGTTCAGCGTGGGTACCTCTGCCTTCAGATAGCGGCTGAGGAGACGCATGAGAAAGCCGACCTCGCTGGTGGGCCGCTTCTTCCAGTTTTCTTCTGAGAAGGCATAAAGCGTCAGCGCGGGAATGTGAATGCGCGCCGCGGTCTCGACGGTCGAGCGGACGGCGGCGACTCCGGCGCGATGTCCGGCCACGCGCGGCATGTGGCGGCGCTTGGCCCAGCGGCCGTTGCCGTCCATGATGATTGCGATGTGTCTGGGGAGCCGTGCCGGATCCAGCCGCCGGTAGACTTCGGTTTCCTTGTGGTCGAGCCCCGAGGGCACTTTGTGCTGCAAAGTAGTCATTTCGATATGAGGCTAACATACGGGAGAGGGGGTACGCAATGACGCCAACACTACCGTCAAAAAGAGAGAGGGCGTGCCGTTTAGCACGCCCTTTCTCGCCTCTGTCGTTCACTTCGTTTTACAGCGTTTACATAACTCGCTCGCCCTCGTAGAGGGTCGCCTGAAAGGTGTCGGATTAGCGATGTCCGCCGCCGGAGTGTCCGCCACCACCACCACTGGAGTGCCCACCGCCACCGCCAGAGGAGTGTCCACCGCCTCCACCAGAGGAACGCCCGCCACCGCCAGAGGAGTGTCCACCGCCTCCACCAGAGGAACGCCCGCCACCGCCACTGGGCGCACTCGAATGGCTGCCGCCTCCATAGCCACCGCGCGAACCGCCATAGCTCGGGGAAGCGCTACGACCACCACCTCCGTATCCACCGTAGCTGGGACGCGAATATCCGCCGCTCGGACCCGAGTTTCCGCCATAGGACGGACTGCGGACGATCGGCTGCCTCATATCGAGTTGTGGACGCGATGACGAACCGCGCCCGTAACCGCCCGCGCCGTAGTTGCCAGAGGAAGAACCGTAGCCCCGCGGCGACTGCATTGAACTGGGCGCGGTGCGGCTCCAATAGCTCCCGCTGCTGCCTCGCTGCGGAGAGGCGTTCGATACACCGGGAGACGCCTGGTTGCCGGATGGCGGCGTAAAGGGCCGGAATCCGTCGCGGTTTTGCGATGGCCCAGATTGATTCACGCCGCGCTGCGACTCAAAGCTCGCGGAACCAGATGATCTGGAGGCGCCGCTGGGCGGAGTAAACGTTCTAAGTCCGCCATGGTTCACCGGTTGCGATGTCGTGCCGCGTGGAGATCCAACATTCGCCGAGCCCTGGTTCGTCGAGCCTGGATTCATCGATCCTGCAGATCGCGAAGTATTGGTGGTCGGTGGCGTGAACGGCCGGTACCCGCCGCGGTTTCCACCTTGCATCGCTGAGGACGGATTGTTCACGCCTCGGTTGCCGGGGTTGTTCATCGACTGCCGGTTCGAGGGCGTTCCCGGGCTCGGCCGCTGCATTGTGCTCTGCGCTGCAACGGAGCCGCCGGTCACCCGACCACCAGCCGAGAATCCGTTCACATGGCTTTGGTGCATGGCCTCCTGCAAATGAGCGGTCTCCTGCTGAAACGATGCCGGCCGCGCCACATTGTTGTGCGCTGAACCGAAGAAATGTTCCGCACCGCCGTTACGCACCGTGGACGATGCGGCCGCGCGTCCGCTGGCCGACAGACTGGCGCGCGATGGAACCACTGGCAAATTACCCGCCATCATGCGCGCTCCGCTCAACTGCTGGCGCGTCACCGGAGACGCCGTTACTCGACCAGCACCAAAGCGGCCTGCACCCACCGTCGACATGGCGCGCATTACGTGATCGTTATGAATGTTGCGAATGTTCGAGAACCGGTTTCCGCCGTGCAGCGGCCCGATGCCGCCCCACCGGTGCCCAATATCGTTGTGAACGTTGAACACGTTCACTACGCCAAATCGTCCGCGGTATCCGCCCCACCAGGGATGGAACCAATCGCAAGGCCCGATCGGGAGCCAGCCAAAGCCGCCCCAACCGCCAAAGCCGACGCCAAAGCCGAAGCCGCCGCCCCATCCCCAGAACGACACGTACGCCGGCGCCCAGAACGGGTTGTAGCCGGCATACACCGGGCCCGGCCACCACGCCCACGAACTGCCGTACGGGAACCAGCGCCCGTAGTGATACGGCGCCCAGCCCCACGGCTCATAGCCTACCCATGTCCAACCATAACTGGGTTCCCAAACCCAGTTGCCATCGCGATAAGGAACCCAGCCATCCGGCTCATTCGGAACCCACACGTCGCCGTAGTCGGGCACTTTGCTCCACTGGCCGTACGCATCGAGATCCTGCGCGCCAGTGTAGCGGTGGTTGGTGTGACGCCATGACTGAGCGTTCTGGATCAGGTGATCGCGGTCGGCATTCCAGCGATCCCAGTCGTCGGGGTCGGGAGCTTGCGAAATCTTGTACTGGGCCGAGGTGGAGTCACCGCGAATCGTCGCCATTTCGCCGCTGCGCACCTCGGTGCTGCCCTGCGGCGTAGAAATCTGAGCTTCGCCCTTGCGGACGATCACCAATGTGTCGCCATCGGGACGCACTTCAACGCGGAACACGCCATCATGATGCGCCGGATGCACGGACACGTTCGGGGTATCGATTTCGGGCTCAACCTCGCTGTCTTTTGAAACCGTGTAGGTTGCGATGCCCTGGCTTAACTGAATCTGGATATCTTTGTGGGTGAAGGTTGCGAGGTTGGCCTTCGAATTCGCACCTAAACGAAAGATGTTGGCGAAGTCGAGTTGCAGTTCCGTGCGCGCGTTATCGGCGGTCGAAACCTTGTCCCCGCCCATGACCGGCTGGTTCAATGTGGCCGCCGACCAGTCGCCGGAGTCGCCGCGCTGGGTCGACACATCGCCGTGAATCATGCTGATGCGCGCCACGCCCAGGTCGCTCTTCGCAGGGCCTTCGCCCGACGGGCCACCTGGCTGGGCCTCGGTAGGCTGAGCGTCGGAGGGCTGAGCCTGAATATCGCCCGATTGGACGTCTGTGGGCTGCTGTTGTCCAACTTCCATCGGGGCGCTCGGCTGCTCAGACGGTCCGGTGCCTTCCTCGGTGGTTTGCGCCAGAGCGCTGAGGGAGAATGCGCCCACCACGGCTAACGTTAGAATTGCGATAGCTGTAAAGATTCTGTTCTTCATAACCCACCTCATCCCACCGAACCTGAGTCTATAAATCCGCATTTTGAGGAATGTCTCCGGCTAAGAGAAAAGCAACTGCCATGCCAAAGGCGCGAAAGCTGGCGGTCGATAAATCCTTTGCTTTCAATGTCCTATTGTGCAGCTCAGGCTATCTGGTAACGCACATCCTACTCATTTGGCCGACATCAGCCAGGGGTGGTGGTTTTCGGCCAGCTTGAGGGATAGGAGGCGGGCAGCGTACGCCACCCACGGCTTGCGCCTTGCCCTTTATTCTTGCACCGCTTTCGCGGCTGGTGAGATGAATTGTGTCCACTTCGCTGGTGGTTTGGCCGCCAGCTTTTCGGCGGTTTCCAGCGCCTCGGATTCGTTCACGGACACGTCCGGCTCAACCCCAGTGCCCTCCCAATCCGTTTTTGAGATCGGATTGATGGCGCGAGCAAAGGGTACTCCGATGATGAAGTGATCGTCGATCGGATGGCCGTCCACCGGGTGAGCGCCGCCTCCGGTAGTTCCTCCGACGATGGTGGCGCGTTTCAGGTTCTTCAGGTTGTAGGTGAACTCCTCTGCACCGGAGAACGTGCGATACGAGGTCAGCACGAAAACACGCGTGTCGGGCATGCGGCTTCCGGGCACGTAGGGCAAAGTCCAATACTGAGTCGAGGAGTCCTCCTTACGATTGTAGAGATCATTCAGATGAGTGGGCTTGTCGAACAAGTAGCTGGAGAGGAAAGCCACCATCTTGGGATCGCCACCGCGATTTTCCCGAAGATCGAAGATGATTGCATCCGCATGGGCCAGAGAGTTCATGGCGGCAACCGCGGTGGGACCGCAGATCTCGGGGTTGGCAAAGATATCGAACTTCAGATAGCCGAGATTGCCCGACAGGATTTCAACTTTGTCGAAGCCACAGTTGGAACGCTCCAAATCCTTGCGGAATTCGGCTTTCTCGTCGGGGCTCGGACCATGCCCCTCGGCTGACAACTTGATGGGGCTGTACATGACGTACAAATGCTCGTCATGGCTGACCTCCTCCAGGTTGGCGGTAAGCTTGGAGACGAACGCCTCGGGATCGGTGATCGCGTCATAGTCGCCGCGCTTTTGCCGGGCACGAATGTCATCCTCCATCTTCCGCGCAGCTTCAGGATAGACGTAGAACTCCTTCAGGTTCGACGCCACGCCGTCGATCACGCGCTGGCGGGCGGCGGCGTCGAGTTTGATGTTCTCAATGACGCCTTTCAGCGGGTTGGCGCGCACGCCGAAACTTTCTACCGTGTGAGGTTCGGCGTTCGTCACCTGCATACCCCCGATGCCGACCCTCGGACTGTTCTTTTCTTTGACGCGGAATTTGATCAGGAGAGCCTCGCTGCTTTCGATCGCAATCAGATCAAATCCGCCGGTCTGACTGCGAAACACCATCATGCGCTCGACCGAATCCTTGGGATCGTAGGTCTTAACGTAGCTCTCGATCTTCGCCCGGTCTCCGCTGTTGAACGCGTCGAGCCACGCCTGCAAAGTTCTCCCGGCAGGGGTATCGGGGATTGTCGTCTGTGCGAAGATACGCCCGGCGACAAGCAGCAAGAGCAGGACGATTCTCAGCATCACGACGGGCTGGAAAGGAACTGCAATTCCTTGCTTGTGAGACAGCGGTGCACATGTGGTCGCAGGCAGACGCATAGGCTCGCTCCTTTGAGACTGAATTGGCTCGCTCACCGGACCCTATTCTAAAGCTGGCTGGGCAGTTTCTGGGCGGAGTGACGGTTTACAACGCGGCTCTGGCCCTTGTCGGCACGATCACGGCTGGAGTGAACCACCCACGGCTGTTGCCATTGGCCCAGACGGTCACATCAACGTGGCCAATAACTCGGGGAACAACATCACGGTTTACACGGCAAGCCGGGCGTTGTACACGACGATCAATGACCCCGTCTCTGCAGCATCCGATTGGCGTTTACCTGGATGGTTGCCGGAACACGCCGTCATGATGCGCCGGATGCAGTGTGGTGGTTTTCAGTTATCCATCGCTCAATCGTTAGTCTGAGGGTGGAAAACGAAAAAGCGTCTCGCCCTTCGCGGACAACACAATAGCCTTGTTGGCGCCGTAGTCTGCGACGGCGACTCGGCTCCTCGAGATCAGAGTCATGCCGTAGGGAGATTTCAGAGCGTTGCTCGCAAAACTGAGCAGGACAGGGTTGGCGGCTCGTGTGTCGATGATGAAGACTCCACCGCGTCCGGGGTCGGCGACGAATAGCTGGTTGGACTGGGCATCAAAGGCGAGAGCAGTCGGCGCACTCAGTCCCGACACTAGTACTTTCGACGTCTTGCCGGAGATCGAATACTGATACACCTTGCCGCTGGCAACATCAGCGACAAAGATCTGCTTTCGCGCCTCGTCAAAGCCCACCGGACCTAGCTTGGTGGCTTCTTCGATATGGGTCAGGAATGTCGGCTCAGCTTTCCCTAAATCCAACTGGTAAAGTTCATTGGAGTCCGAGGTTGCAACGTACGCCGTTTGAGTGTTTGCGCTGAAGTCGATGCCGGAACAGATGTTGTGAAAGTTCCAGGTTCGCAGCACTTGACCATCCAGCGAAAAATCTACCACTACTCCGCGGCCCGCCTGGGTGCCGGCGATCAGCAACGAATCCCGTCCTCCCACCAACGCGAAAGCCATATCGGCTGCGGTCAGTTCCTTTGGTAGCGGGACGTTGCCATATTCCTGAAGACTATTTTGCGTCACGTGAAATTCATGGAGAGTTCCGGAAGCGTCAAGAATAAAAAGATCGGAACCGGGACCGTTGCTGTCCATCATGACCGGCCGCTCAAGCTTTGCTCGATCCTGAGCGGCGACTGGCTGCAGTAAGAAAGCAACTGCGAACGCGATCGGAGTGAACGTTCGGAGCCTCGAGAATGCGTTTCGAAAATAATGAAAGGCCGTCATGCTGTCTTGCCGAATAACTCCTTCATCCATGACACAACCGCCGGTCCTCCACTCACCAGCATCGCCAGAATGAATGCCGGAAAGAGTTGCCGCGGGTCTATATCGAGGCCAAACAAAATCAACTTTGAGCTTCCGTAGGCAGTAAGCATGATGCCCACGAACTCGGCAATAATTCCAAAGACGAGGGCCGTCAAGATTGCGTGGACAGAACGTTCGCCCTCCTTGCCCAATTTGCCAGTGAGGAGATACTTCGCCGCCAGGCCCAGGGCAATGCCTCCGCATAACGCCATCGCAAGTCCGAAAAGACCGGGGCCAAAGCGAACTTGCGCCAGCATCGTTTGCTTCTTGTCGGCTCCACCCGGAACCGTGTGATACGTCACAGTCATCGAGAGCGTATCGTGCGGGACTTCGGTCTTGACGACCAGTGCTCCCTGTAGCAAAGCGGGGATGGAGTTGGGAAACAGGTCGACGGGAAGATTTGCGGTGGTTCCGGGATCAATCTGCAGCGGAGATTTCTCGTTCACCGGCGACGCCACTCGTGTCCAGCACTTTGGACAGCCTTCACCCACAGACACGTCGGTCACGGACACAGGCAGCGTATCGGCGACATTGCTCAAGTGGATTTGAAGCGGAGTTGTACCAGAAACGCTGACATATGCCGGCTCTCCCTGCTTTTCTGCGACCAGCAGGTCGGTCTTGGTTGCGTTGTAAACCGGCATAATGATCCCGCCGACGGCATTGCTGGTCCCATTCTTCACACGAAAGGAAACTCTTACCGGGGCGTCACGGAACGATCCTGTAGGGTTTCCAGTTACCTGGAATTTGAAAGAGCCGCGGCCAGCCTCCTTTGCACTTGCGAGATACACTGCGAAGGTAAAGGCGTTGAAGCGAACTTGCTGGATGCTGTCCACATCAAGGTAGAGACGATAGGTTTGATCATCGGTTTGGCCTAACAGGAACTGTGGCGCAGAGAAGTCGGAGCGGCTATCGGGCCCGAGGAATAGGGTGGAAAAGCTTACCACTCCTTCCTGCCTGACGTTTACAGAATCCATTGTGAACTGGAGACCTGCTCCCTGCCCAAATGCAATAGCCGAAAGAACAATAAGAGCTACAGTGCAGCAGATCGTGCGCTCGCGGAGGTGGAGTAGGAATCGTGAAGCGGCACGATTTCTTAGCGACATGGTCGAGTAGGACTGGGGCGGGTTGGCTGAGCCCGGCGGTCGATATTGTGCACTTCTTCGCCCTGGGAGACAAGTTATTTTCTCGATTTGCCCGGAGCAGTGCGAGAACTCACTCTTTCTCCGCATCGTCAGCGATGCCGATCTTCGACAGCCGGTAGCGCAGCGCGTTTCGCGAAAGGCCCAGTAACCGCGCCGCCTGGCTCTTGTTGCCGCTGGCGCGACGCAGTGCCTCCTGCACCATTTCGTCTTCCCACTGCTCCAGGGTCATGCCGTCGGGAAGAAATCCGGTCGCGCCATTCGCTGTCTTGGCGGGACGAGTATCTAGATGAATATCTGCGACGTCGAGGACGCTGCCTTTCGCCAGCGCGCACGCCCGCTCAACAATGTTCTGCAGTTCGCGCACATTTCCGGGCCAGTGATAGTTCACTAGAATCTGCATCGCCTCGGGCGTAATTCCCTCGACACCCTTGCCGGAATCTCCCGCAAAGCGCTTGATGAACAGATTCGCCAGGTCCGGGATGTCTTCGCGGCGCTCGCGCAGCGGAGCGATGTCGATGGGCACAACGTTCAGCCGGTAGTAGAGGTCTTCGCGGAATGTACCCTGCTCGAGCGCCGCCCGCAGGTCACGATTGGTGGCCGCGACCAGCCGCACGTCGACTTTAATGGTACGCGTCCCTCCCAGTCGCTCGAATTCCCGCTCCTGCAGCACACGCAGCAACTTCACCTGCGTCACTGGAGGCACGTCGCCGATCTCGTCGAGAAACAGCGTGCCTTTGTCGGCGAGTTCGAACTTGCCGGGCTTGCTCGCCGCTGCGCCCGTGAACGCTCCTTTCTCGTAGCCAAACAACTCGCTTTCGAGCAGGTTTTCCGGGATCGCGGTGCTGTTGATTTTCAGGAACGGGCCGCGGGCTCGCCGCGACTTTTCATGAATCGCACGCGCAATCAGGTCCTTGCCGACGCCGCTCTCTCCGCCCAATAGCACCGTCGAGTTGGTGGGGGCAACACGCTCGACCGTGGCCAGAACTTCCTGCATCTTCGGGCTGCGCGCTACAACGTTGGGATGCGCATAGCGTTTGCCCAGCGCCTCGCGGAGCGACCGGTTCTCTTCGCGCAGATCGCGGACGTCGAGCTCTTTATGAATGACCAGCCGCATCTCGGCCAGGGAAAACGGTTTCAGCACGTAGTCGCTCGCGCCGGCTTTCATGGCTTCGACGGCAGTCTCGACCGAGCCGAATGCGGTCATCACCACGACTGGCAGAGCAGCGTTCCGGCGCTTCACCGTTTGCAGGAATTCCAGCCCGTCCATGCCGGGAAGTTTCAAGTCGGTGACGACGAGATCGATTGCATGTTCGCTCAGCAGCTTCAAACCCGTTTCAGCATCGCCAGCCGAGAACGTGGTGAATCCGTCCTCGCCGAGATTCAATTCGAGCAAGCGGCGCATCTTGGCCTCATCCTCGACGATCAGAATGGCTGGCATCGCCGCGCCCTCCTCAATCCGCTGTCTTGCCTCATGAGATCACCAGATGAGCCTTTTCTCCGACGCCGGCGTGTTTCGTGGCGGCGGGAAAGAACATCACGAAGCGCGCGCCAGTTCCCTGCCCCGCCCCGGCGTCTTCCACACGGATAAACCCATGATGTCCGTCTATGATCTTCGAGACGATAGAGAGTCCCAGGCCCACGCCTGTTTTTTTCGTGGTCACGAAGGGATTGAAGATCTGCTCCCGCAACTCGACGGGAATACCGGGGCCGGTATCTTCGATTCGCACTTCCACACCCTCACGGCCGCCCGCGTTCGAGGTTCCAGCCTTCACGCGGAGCACGCCGCCGCTGGCGCCCATGGCGTCGTAAGCGTTTTGCACGATGTTAACGAAGGCCTGCTCGCTCAGACTTTCGTCGAGGGCGACTGGCGGCAGGTTCGGTTCATACGATTTCTCGACCCTCACCGGGGCGCCTTTCCACAACGTCACCACGTCGGTCAGCGCACGATCCAGAACTGCCGTAACGTCCTGCGGCGCAAGATCGGCGTGAAGAGGCCGAGCGAAGTCGAGAAAACGCGTCACAAGTGCACTCAGGCGATTGGTCTCGGTCGAGATGTATCCGGCGAGTTCGGTAGCCAGCGGGTTGGACTCTCCCAGTTTCTGAGTCAGCATTTCCGCCGAGCCTTTGATCACTCCCAGCGGGTTACGAATCTCGTGCGCGAGTCCAGCGGAAAGCTGACCCAGAGCAGCAAGACGCTCCGAGCGCCGCGCCTCGGCCTGCGCCAGCTCCAGGCGGCGGTTGGTTTCGGCCAGGGTCTCGGCCAGTTCCTGGTAACGCCTCGTCTGGCGCCGGCTCTCCACCACGTAGCGATTCACTTCCATGGCCGCGAGAAAGAAGAAGAGGATGCGGATGGCGAGCAGTTCGTAGTTCTCTGAGGTAATCTCGAACTCTTGAATCTCAGGGTGCAGGCCGGGATAGAGGTTCGAGCAATACGCCGCCGACGCCAGAGTCGTCCAGAACAAAGTAGCCCACGGACCGAAGTATTCCGCCGCAGTCAGGATGGGGAGAAAGTAGATGGGATAGTAGTAGCTGTTGATGGCGAGTTCGCCGGTGTGATCGACAAGCAGTGTGGCCAGGGCAATTTTCAGCAAGACAATATAGGACGGCCCGCGCCGCGGCACCCGCGCAATCAGCCAGCCTTCGCCGAATTGGAGGACCGCGAATGCGAGCAGGATGAGCTGCTTGTGGATCTCCCTCACCGGCGGCAGGATGGCGAGGCCCGCGATGAAGGCCAGCCACAGGAGATCCATCCAGCTAAGAGTGGGACGCTTTGCCTCGGTCATTTTTCTATCAATGCGCGCGTAGCTAACCAGCGCTCTGCCAGAAAAGATAACGCCGGGGCAGGTTGGCCCGCTCCGGCGTAAGGTTCCATCGTTGTTCGTGTCCGCACGCGCATCTTCTGCGAACTTATCACACTGCAGAGCGCTTCGGCGTTAATGGCCTTTCGGTTTTTCTTGCTTCTGGGGCTCGGGCCGCGACGGCTGTTGCCTTTGCGGCGGAGGCGGCGTGGGCCGCTGCTGCTGCCACTGATGGAACTTCTCCGCCTGCTGCTGTTCCTGTTGCTGGTTATGCTCCTGCACGGGAGGTGTTGGTCGCACCAGGGGATGCGTCTCCTGCGGGAACGACCGCTCCTGCTGCGGCGGCGGACGGAAACCCTGGTTCGGAGGCTGCGGGTTGTGATTCGGCTCCGGATTCCGATTCTCGTTCGCCTGCATACCCCGATTCTCCGGCTCTGAAGTTCCCTGCTGCTCGTAAACCCGCGGCTGCGGCTTCAGCATCGGTTTCACCTGGCTATTGGTGCTGGTGTTCGGCGGGTTGGGCTGGCCAAACGGCCGGAACCCGGGCTGCGCCGGCTGCGAGCGCGCACCTTGATTCGTCTGCACCGGTTGTGAAGGCCCGACCGGACGCACGAGCGCTTGCTGATTTAAACGCCCACCGGCCTCTGTCTGCCGCTGTTCGATCGGGCGCGGCGGGGAAGGAGGAGTCCTCACCGCCACCACCGACCGGCTAATAACCGCAGCTGGCGGCTTTACCGACACGGGGCGACCCGCTCCGATCACACTCGTCCGCACCGGTTCGGCAGCCACGACGTGACTCACCGGGGCTGATGCGATTTCCCGCGGCTCAACCCTCATCACGTGGTTCGCTACCGGCCGCGCATTCACAAAAGTGTCACGATCGACGACCGTTACACCGTTGTTTACACGCTGATTCACGTAGGTGATGTTGTTGACGGTCGTGCTCTTGTTGATAATCACCGTGTTGTAGACGTTCGTGACCTTGGTGATATTCACCGACGTGTTGGTGATGTTGACGTTGTTCACGTAGGTCCGGCTCACGCGATAACCGGGGACGTATACTTCCCCAGGAGCCAGCGGGAACCATCCCACACCAACACCGGCGGAGAAGCGGAAGTTCGGGCCACCGCCCACGAAGGCCACCAAAGCGGGAGCCCAGATCGGGCGCACGACGACCGGTCCCGGTACCCAGAACCATCCTTCATTGATGAAAGCCCAACGTCCGTAGTGGAACGGAGCGAATCCCCAGGGCTCGTCTTCCACCCAAGTCCAGCCCCACGGCCCAACATAAACCCAATGTCCGAAGCGGTAGGGGGCCCATCCCGCCACCACCGCGCGCGGTCTCCAGCACGGACCGTACCCAGCTTCGTAATTCCAATCGCCGTACTCGTCGAGATCTTCGTAGCCGGTCATTTCGCGCGAAACGTAATTGGCGGAATCGGCGTGGTCTTCGCGGTCATCGCGCTCAAAAGCCCAGTCGTCGAAAGAGTCGCGGTTCGGGATTTGCCCGAGGTCATAATTCACCTGATCGGTTCCGGTGAAGGTGGCTGACTGTCCGGCGATCACGGTGTAGGAAGACCCTCCGCCGGTGACCCGGCCGCGTCCGTGCCACACCGTCGTGATGGTCTGACTTCCGTCCTGACTGACGTCGACGCGGTACTCGCCGGGCTGCAGCAGGCTGAATGCAGTGTTCGGCGTATCGATCTCGTAAGTGTCATCGTCATCGACGTGACGCACGCGCACGATCAGCGAGCCTTGTGCCAGCCGGATCTGCGTGGTGTTGTCGTCGAGATTAAGGAAGGTAATTCCCGTCTTCGGGCCCAGCCGAATGGCCGCCGAGCCGACGTGAACTTCGGCGCGCGAATCCTCGTCCGCCCACAGGTCATCGCCCGTGACCATCGGACGGTTTGGCACAGCCGTAACCCAGTCCTCTTCTCCGGCCGGCCGGAAGGACACTGATCCTTGCGAGAAATTGAGGCGCGCTACGCGGCCCGGAGGATCCTGCTGTTGATCTTCGTCGCCTTGATCTTGTGCGATCGCAATGGTGGTTAGTTGAAGGACAAAGAAAAAGCTTGCCAGAAAAAGCATCCCAGCCCACAACTTCTGCGTTTTCATAATTTCGCCCCTGCGAACAGCGATCGGATATGCACTGATGTTACCCACATGCCTATAAACCCGATAGAGACATTTTAGTTTCCTGGCGGGTAGAAGTGCTTCGGCGGATGGAACTTGGCAGGCGGTCGCAGGGGTGAACGAGCGGCTAATGAAACAAATTCAGAACCCAGAAAGGAGAATGTCATCCTGAGCGAAGATTGGTCTTCGCGCCACAAGCGCGAAGACCAACCGCAGTCGAAGGATCCCTGGATCTCGATCTCAGCACGTACGCATCAGGGAGTTTCCACCGCGACCACCGCAGCATCGTGAGAACGCCTCTTCAGGTCAAATCTCACCAGGTAAGGGATCCTTCGACTCCGTGGCTGCTTCGCTTCGCGAAACAGCCACTCCGCTCACGATGACAATTGGACAATCAGTTTTTCAGTTTCGGTCGCTGGCAGGCGTCCACGATCTTCGTGGGATCGATTGCGTCTTTGTCCACTTGCTCTTCCATGATCTTTCCGTCTTTGCCGATCAGGAAGTTCACGCGGCGCGGAGCCTGGTATTCGTCTTTGTAGATGCCGTACTCGTGGGTCACTTTGCCGCCCCAGTCGCTCAGCAAGGGAAAGGTCACTCCAATTTGGTCGGCGAAGGCTTTGTTGGCGAAGGCACTATCCATGCTCACACCCAGGACCTGGGTGTCGGCTGCTTCCAGCGTTTTCAGGTTTTTCTGGAAGGCCTGCATTTGCTTTGTTCACCCACCGGTGAAGGCGAAGATGTAAAACGCCACCACAACGTTTTTCTTGTCACGATAGTCGCCCAACTTCACGTCCTTGAGGTTGCTACCGTCAAAATATTTGAGCGTAAAATCCGGTGCTACGTCACCGACCTTCGGCATCCCCGAATCCTCCTTCTTCTGCGCGAACAGCGAGGCGGTCGTTGCGAGCAATAACCCCGCCGTGAGCGCCCAAGACCGTTTCCTGAACATGTAAACCCCTCCCTTGGGTCATTGCTAGGATAGCCTTTGGTAGCGTCCCAGTAAACCCGGAAGTACCCCCAAGTCGCACGACCTTTTGGCATTGCTGAATCTGGCCGCAAAACAGTACAGTTCAGTTGACCCCACAACGCGATGAGCATTTCCACACTAAACGACATTTTCTTTGCAGCGATGGAGCGTGATCTGGAGCGCATGATGCTGCATCGCGAGGCCGGGCAGTGGCTGCCGCTTTCGTCTCGCGAATTCGGCCGCAGGGTCGCCCGCACTGCCGCCGCACTCGATGCCTGGGGAATTCGTCCCGGCGATCGCATTGCCATTCTCAGCGAGAATCGCCCCGAGTGGCCGATGGCCGACATGGCGAGCCTGCTGCTGGGTGCGGTCACGGTTCCTCTCTACACCACCCTCACTGCTGAACAAAGTGCGTTCGCTCTGAACGATTCGGGGTGTCGCACGATTTTTCTTTCGTCGGACCACCAACTGCAAAAAATTCTGCCGGTTCTTTCTCAGACCCAGATTGAACGAATCATTGTTATGGACCATGTCGAATTCGCGGGCGATCTGCCGGGAATTGCCGCCTGCTCGACCATAGATCAGATCACGCAGCACGGGCCGGACGGACTGCCTCCCGCTCTGGAAGCCCGCGCTCGCTCCATCGCCGCCGATGATCTGGCGACGATCGTGTATACCTCCGGCACTACGGGCACGTCGAAGGGGGCGATGCTCACTCACGGCAACATCGCGTCCAACATCCAGTGCTCGCTGATCGGATTCGACATCAAGCCCGGGCAAATCAGCCTGTCGTTCCTGCCGCTGTGCCACATCACCGCGCGACACGTGGACTTCTCCATGCTCTACCACGGCGTGACGTTGGCCTACTGTCCCTTCATGGAGCGTTTGCCGGTGGCGCTGCTGGAGGTGCGGCCCACCATTTTCGTCGCTGTGCCTCGGGTTTACGAAAAGATCTACGCGCAGGCGGAGCAGAAGGCGAAGGGATTCCCCGCGCGCACCATCTTTAACTGGGCTCTGGCCGTGGGACGAAGCGCCAAGCCCGAAATTCTTGCCGGAAAGACGCCCACATCGCGCAACTGGAAACTGGCCAACAAGCTGGTCTTTTCCAAGATTCGCGCCGGATTAGGCGGGCGGGTCGAAACTTTCATTTCCGGCGGCGCGCCTCTGGGCCGCGAACTGGCTGAGTGGTACGCCACGGTGGGGATTCGAATCCACGAAGGCTATGGTCTGACCGAAACCTCGCCGGTCATCGCGGTCAACACACCGATCAATCACCGCATCGGCACCGTCGGAAAAATTCTTCCCAACCTCGAAGTGCGCATTGCCGAGGACGGAGAAATCCTGGTGCGCGGGCCCTCCGTCTTCAAAGGGTATTGGAACCGTCCCGAAGAGACCAAGGCGGCGCTGGTCGACAGCTGGTTCAAAACCGGCGACATCGGACACATCGACGACGATGGATATCTTTCCGTCACCGACCGCAAAAAGGATCTGATCAAAACCTCGGGCGGAAAATTCATTGCGCCGCAACCGATCGAGAATGCGCTCAAACTCAATCCCTTCGTCGGAGTCGCCGCCATTCTCGGGGACAAGCGCAAGTTTCCCGCGGTCATGATCTCTCCCAACTTCGCAATGCTAGAGGAATGGGCGCGCACCAACGGCGTTTCGTTTTCTTCCCGCACGCAGCTGATCGATAATCCGAAAGTGCGGGCTCTCTACGAGCGCGTTGTCGAAGGCATCAACCAGAACCTGGCGCGCTTCGAGAAATTGAAGCGCGTGCTGCTGGTGGCCGACGAATTCACCGCCGACAACGGGATCCTTACGCCAACGCTCAAGCTTCGCCGGCGTGTAATCGAGGAGCGTTACCGCCACGAGATCGACGAGCTCTATGCCCAGGCGGAAGTGGCGTCAGTACCCTAAGCCTTAAGGACGGCCAGGTCGATCTGCGAACTCGACCCCCCAAAAGAACTGGCGGCAGTTGAATGAAAGCCACCCTTCTCAAGCGTGGTTGAGCGAACCCGCAGAGTCTTGCCAGAAATTTTTTTCTCGCCCATGAGCCAGTTCGCTCGCGTTTTTCGCTTTAGTGAATGCAAGGAAGTTTGGGTTGGCAAAGCCGACTGCCCCCCGGCAGCTCCCTGTGCAAAAACAGAGGAGAAAGTATGAAAAACGTTAGTCGAAGTGCGCGTTTGGCCGGATTGGTCGCGCTTGGCCTTGTCGCAATATTTGCGATGGTCAGAACCAGCAAAGCCAGCATCGGCAATGTGAGCAAGTCTGATTTAGCAGGAGCCTGGCAGATGACCACCATCGGCCAGACTGGCTGCGGCTTTGGAACAACGCTGTACACCTTCACCCTGAATTCCGCCGGGGTCGCGTCGAACGTCGTCGCAACCTCTCACACCGCGGGATGCGGCGACGCCACCAGCACCGGCGCGACGTTCCAGATTAACAGCCTGAGTTCCAACGGAAGCGGTACGGCTGGCCTTGGTTGCGGCACTGCTTGCGGCTGGAACCTCAATATTCAAGTGGCAGCAGACCGCTCGTCCTTCAGCCTGATCGATGTTTCCGCGGCTAATCCCGGGAACTTCATCGAGGGCGTTGCCGTCCATCAGTGATTCAACTCCAAGCCGGGGGAGCCGCAAGGCCCCCCGGTGCCTTTCGAGAAGTTGAAGCATCCGCAGCCATGACCATCATAGTGGTTCACCTTCCGAACGAGGGCGCGGATCTGCTGGTCGCCGCAGCAGTATTTGGCGCCATCGGTGCAGTCCTGATTTTGCTGGTCCAGCAAAGCAGTTAGGAGAGCGGGTAACCTCAGACGGTGAGTGACCGCTAACCTATTCCACGATGATTCGGTCCGCCCATTCGACGAGCGACACAAATATCGCTGGATTGCCGAATTTCGCTCCCCAATCTTTCAAGTCTGTTTCCGTGACCCCACGGGCCCGGGAACAGGCTCCTCAAGCAAAGACAGGAATGCGTTTGGCTACGACTTTGTCCAGCATTTCGGTGAGCGGTGGCCAACCCACTGGGAGTATGGCCGCCGCCGTAGTCTTGCGCATCAGGTAGGTGGCTTCCCCGAGAAGAAAAATCTGTACCTCGTGGCCCGCGTCGGCCAGGGCCAGTCCATGCGCGAACGGGAACGACGCACGCGTGGGATCATCCGATCCCCAGGCACTCTTCATCATGATCTTAAGTGGCTTGCGTGCCGCGGTTACTTGGGCACGGGCTGACCCTAATCCCAGCAGACTCAGGCCGAACAACTGTGGGAGCTTTGAGAGAAGCTGTCGTCGAAGCATGATCTCCTCCAGCCGAAATCCAAATTCAAAACCGGGTGAAGAATGTACACCCTGCAACTGCTCGCGTAAATAGCGATTGCACTCACGATTGAAAAGTCCTTAATCGTGATTCTGGCCAGGTGACCCACAATTCATTTGACATCTTTTCTCGATTGGAGCTATGCTCCCGCCCACAGGATTGGGAACCTCCCCCCGCCTTTCATCCCAGTACTGACCCACAACATCCAAGAGGACTGCTGCATGATCAACATCGAGCCACTCGAACGCACCGGTATGAACACGTCCAAGAACCCGTGCCTGATAACAATCTGGGCCATGATCACGACGTACAACAGCATTGCATCGTCACTTCCACCCGTCGTGGGTCCGGAGGACCGGCGAAGGATCCTGGCGCCCCAGCTAACTATCGCGCTGCATTTTGTCACCATGTGGGTCACCGAGAAACTACCCAAGGCAACTGCAACCAACACCGCGCGATGGGATGCGTTGCGCCAGGTGGCGGAAGAGATTGGCGTCGAGGCCGAGCAAATCGGTCTTAGGTTTCTGACCGCTCCATCGAATTTGAAGAACGTCGGAAACCCTGTACCCGGTGGCACTAAGTCGCGAAGTTACTGGTTGGAGTACGTGGACACCGCACACCGGCCCGGGTGGATACTGTCGGAGAAGTACGAACAATGGTTGGCCAGCAATTCGGCCCAAAGTTTTTGGGACCACATCGGAGCGCCTCCTCCCGACACGCCAAAAGTGAAGTACTACGGAAGTACTCCGAAGGCCCTGAAACGAAGGGTTTTCTTCGGCCACTCGACCCGTCTGGAAAGCATGCATCCGCTGCACAGCGGGTTATTCTCGACCGAGAACCTCTCCACCGTCTTCTCCGGCAAGGGATGGGGCATCTTCGTTGTGGATTTGGACCAGAGCTTGTACATCCACAAGCACATTGAGGGCAAATACCATCATTCCACTTTCCTGAGCGGCGGGGCGGTGTCCGCGGCAGGTGAGATCGCGGTGGAGGACGGCTGGGTGCGGGTGATCACGGCCAAAAGCGGGCACTATATGCCAACGGTGGCAAACATGCAGCGCTTGGTGCAGACCTTTCCGCTGATTCTGGGGAATGCGGTGATCCGTCCCGATTTCGGCGACACTCGAGGTGGCGCTCCGGCGAAATGTTATTACGTGGGCGATTTTCGCCGCGACGGAACCGCCGCCCCGACTTTGAACCGAGCCCAGGTGATGCACGCCATCCCTGCATTCGCCCAGACCGCGGAGGCTCAGAGGTGGATCAACCGGGTCCCGGTGTAAGAGACCCTGAGGGTGGCTGGTCGCCGCCATCCGCATTCACGATTGACACAGGAAATCGTGTCGGATACGATTTCGCGCTATTGGCCTGCTCGCTCCCCCGCAAGACCCGCCCGCAGGCCAGGGCCCTTGTCTTTTCACGGCAGAAAAACCAAGATCTGTTTGCCGCAGGGGGCTTCCGTGGGCCTCTCAGTCAACGAGATCGTGGTAGGGATCCCCGTTGCCTCCTGCTCGGCGAGGAGGGCAAAGTGAAAAAGCAAATCTGGACAACTCTTGTACCGTCGCACACAGAAAAGTTCCTGGTGGTTCTGATTGTTCTCGCTACTGTTATGACGATCGTTCCGCCGCCGGCCCGCTGCCAGGTCGTGAACTCGACCCAGAACCCAAAACAAATCGCCATCCTGCACTGGTACGCGGCCAACACGGCAACGAGATTCGCCGTGGGGATGCACCCCACCCTGATGGCCTTTGACGGAACAAACATGTGGGTGGCGAATTACGGCAGCAACACGGTGACCAAGCTGCAGCCTAACGACGGGGCGGTGTTGGGGACATTTGCGGTGGGCGGCAACCCGATTGGCGTCGCCTTTGACGGGGCCGACATCTGGGTAGCGAACGCAGGCGGCAACAGCTTGACCAAGCTGCGGGCGCGCGACGGCGCCTTGCTCAAGACGCTGGCTATGTGTAATCCCTACACCCTCGCCTTTGATGGAACCAATATTTGGGTTACAAACCCGGGGTGCAACTCGATCACCAAGCTGCGGCCCAGCGATGGCACAGTGCTGGCGACATACGCAATAGGTAGCTACCCTCTCGGCGTCGCCTTCGACGGTGCCAACCTCTGGATAGCAAATTCACATGTCAACATGATCACAAAACTTCGCGCCCGCGACGGTGTAGTGCTGGGTACATTCGCGGTGGGAAGCGCGCCCGAAGGGGTGATCTTTGACGGGACCAACATTTGGGTGGCCAACTTCAGTAGCAACAACGTGACCAAGCTGGCAGCGAGTAGCGGTGCGGTACTGGGCACCTTCAAGGTGGGAACTGGACCCCAAGATCTGGTCTATGACGGGGCCAATATCTGGGTGGCGAACACAACCAGCAACAATGTGACCAAGCTGGCGGCGAGTAGTGGAGCAGTGCTGGGTACGTTCGCCGCAGGAACCGGTCCCGGAGGCGTGGCCTTCGACGGGGCCAATATCTGGGTAGCGAACGCAACCAGCAACAATGTTTCGAAATTCTAGTTCAGCGAAATTCTAGTTCAGAGGAAAACTTGGAAATGCCCATCTGAGCTAACCCGCAGTCAATCGCGCACTCGGACGCGATCCGTCGCGGCGGTGCGTGCTCGCGTCCGTTACTTTCATTACAATAAAGAGTATGTCGGACTCATTGATCATTGCTGGACGCTCCTTCCGCTCGCGCCTGATCGTTGGCACGGGAAAATACAAATCTTTCCAGGAAACGGCGCGCGCGCTTGAGGCCAGTGGCGCGGAGATGGTGACGGTCGCGGTGCGCCGCGTCAATCTCGACCGCAGTAAGGAATCGCTGCTCGACTACATCGATCCCAAAAAGTATTTCCTTCTTCCCAACACCGCCGGCTGCTACACCGCCGACGAAGCCATCCGTGCGGCGCGCCTCGGCCGCGAAGTCGGACTTTCGGATTGGGTGAAGCTGGAAGTCATCGGCGACCAGGCCACTCTCTATCCCGACGTTCAAGCAACCCTCGAAGCCACGCGCGTGCTGGTGAAAGAGGGCTTTACGGTTCTGCCCTACACTTCGGACGATATCGTCTTCGCCAAGCGTCTGATTGAAGCGGGAGCTGCGACGGTTATGCCGCTGGGCGCTCCTATCGGCAGCGGCATGGGCATACAGAATGAAGCCCACATTCGCATCCTGCGAGAAATGATTACCGGAGTGCCGCTGATTGTGGACGCAGGAGTGGGCACGGCTTCTGATGCCGCGATCGCCATGGAACTCGGCGCCGACGCTGTGCTGATGAACACCGGAATCGCCAACGCCCAGGATCCCGTGCTGATGGCCGAAGCCATGGGGCACGCCGTCGTTGCCGGGCGTCAAGCCTATCTGGCCGGTCGCATGGCGAAGAAGTTGTACGCGACCGCTAGTTCGCCGCTGGAAGGAGTAGTCCGGTAGGTTTGCCTTTCGTAGAGACGTTGCTTGCAACGTCTCTCTCGCGATTGTCCGGAACGCCGCGGGCCAAGACGTAACAAGTTACGTCTCTAATCGGGATAGGGGGACGATCACTCGTCCTCCCCTCCCACACCACCGTACATGCGGGTCCGCATACGGCGGTCCGGCGGGTTGAGCTAGATGTGAGTAGCCGGGCTTTCGATAGAACGCGTCGCCAGAGAACGATTCGGTCCCTTCGTAGACGCCCCTTGGAGCTTCACTCCACCTGGAATCCGGAAGGCCAAGCTATTGGATTTTCGGCCGCAGGTCGTTCCTGAGATCGCGCGATGTACTCGCCACTCCCTTCCGTTCGCGCCTTCGATCACCGTTCCCGGCTTGGCCTAGCTGTTTCTCCGCCTTTCGGCATGGGAGTGCCTCAATATCCTCGCCGACTGCGTGACCTACTTTGCCCTCTGCTGCGAAGTAAGACTTCTGCGGCACGGTCAGGATGAATCTCTTCATCCTCAGTCACGATTTCGTGACATGCCGCAGATCTCCCGAGGTAAGTTCGACCGCCTTCGATGCACAACCGCCGGATTTACCACCAGTGAGCTTGATGGATATGGGCTTCGCAGTCATTGGCCCGCTCGCCCGCCACCGTAGGCCTCGTATCCGGTTCTTGTTCATCGGCTCGCATCTTTGCTCCGCGCTTCTTTCCGGCCCCGCCTCGCGGCGAGTGTGATTTCACCGTTGCGCTTCGCTATCACTTCACGTCCATCACGTTGTGAAGAGGACTTGCACCCCAAGCTGTCGAGCATGCTCGGCACACCAAAAAACAAGGACGGCTCGAAAGCCGTCCTCATTTTATCTCCCGAGAATCTGCGATCCTCAGAGCATTTTGACGCTGTCCACCTTGATGGAGTCTTTCCCCATCGAGCCAGTTACGGCGACGTGGTGGCCCTCATGCCCCTTCAGGGCGTCCGGGTTCTCAACGGCCAGCACTTTCTGATCGCCGTCCGTGACCACAACCATCTTGGCTCCGGCGGCCAGGCATTTCTTGGTGCATGCCTCGCCCCCCGCATTGGCGCCTTTGGCGCCGCACTTGTCGTCCACCACCCACCCTTTGACCGTTCCGCTCTTTCCCATGTCATCAAACGCCAGCGCCGACAGGGCGAGCACGAAGCACACTGCAAGACAAATCAGCAGCACTTTTCTCATGGCCGGTTTTTTCTCCTTTTCGAAATTCAGATTGCGGCCCCACGCCGCAGAAACCACAGCGAGTCGAAGACGGAGTCCCAAGAGGGACCCACTGATCCCCGTACGAATTGTGAGATGAGGCAAGGGAAATATACCACGCGGACGGGTGGAGTTTGTCATTGCACGGGTGAGGCGGTAACTCAGAAGTTGCACGTGAGGAAAATTTCAGCGGCTATTTTTTAGCGGAGTGATTGGCCGACTCCGCAGGCTTGGCCGGGGCGGGGGCAACGTATACATACTCTCCCGGCTTGGCGTAGCCCAGTTGTTCGCGCGCTTCTTTCTCGATGGCCTTCTGGTCGCTCTTCAGACCCTGGATGCGCTGCGTATATCGATCGTTCTCCTGCTGCGCCTGGTCAATCTGCTTGCGCAGCACTTCATGCTCGATCCGTTTTTGCTTGTAGATGACCATGCCGTTTGCGCCGAACATAACATGCACAAACAGAGCCACCGCCATCAGCACGACGGCTAGCGTGGCAATCCGGCGCCGCAGGGCATAGATGCGCAGGGCGAGGGGCCGTGCGGGCTCGATCCACGAAGCCGCCAGCGCCTCGGCTTGGGGCGCACGTTCGACCATCGCACGCAGCCCGTCTTCGGGCCGCGGAAACCGCGGGATGGTGGAAAAAGTCTTCACTTGAAAGCGCTTTACTCGAAAATCCAATTCTTCGCCAACGTACTTAGTTTCTCCAGGCCTCTCTCACTTCGCGCTTCCGTGTAGACGCGAACCACGGGCTCGGTTCCCGACAAGCGGTAGCAAACCCACGAGCCGTCGCTGAACAGCAGTTTCAATCCGTCCGTGCGGACGACCTGGCTCACCGGGCGCTCGCAGAACTGGCGGGGATCGGACCGTAACTTCTCAGTGAACTTCTCCTTCACCTCGGGGGTCAAGCGGAAGTTCTCGCGTTTCGGAAAGTAGGAACCAACATGGTTACTCAGGGCCTTCAACTGTTCGCCTAGCGACTTCCCTCTTTTGGCCACCGATTCGCAGCACAGCAGACCGGCAAGCAGGCCGTCTTTCTCCGGAACGTGATGCCGGATGGAAAGCCCGGCGCTCTCTTCACCTCCGATCGCAATCTTGTCCTGCATGATCAATTCGCCGATGTATTTGAATCCGACCGGAGTCTCGTGCAGCTCCACACCGTGAACCTCGGCTAGAGCGTTAATCAGGTTGGTGGTGGCCACGGATTTGGCGACACCGTTTTTCCAGCCCCGGCTCTCGACCAGGTAGTCGAACAATAACGCGATGACATAGTTCGGTTGAAGGAAAGTTCCGTCCGCGTCGACGATGCCGAAGCGGTCGGCGTCGCCGTCGGTGGCAATGCCGATCTGCGCTCCGGTCTCGCGCATCTTCACCCGCAAGTCTTCCAGCAGGTGATCGTCAGGCTCGGGGGCGTGACCACCGAATAGAACGTCGCGATAGTCGTGCACAGTCGCGACCTGCACCCCGGCGCCGCGCAGCAGTTCGTCAGAATACCCACGGGCAGCACCCCACATGGGATCGAATGCAACCTTCACTCCCGCCTTGCGAATCGCCTGGAGGTCCACGATTTCGCCCAGGCGCTTCAGATATGCCGGCTTGGGATCGAGCGTCTGCGTAACGGCAGGCGTTTCCGCACCAGGAGGGGCAGGAGATGCCTGATCGCCGTCAACGATTTCCGCTTCGATTTTCTTTGTCACCTCAGGCAGGGCCGGGCAGCCGTCGGGCGTGGAGAACTTGATCCCGTTGTATTCGGGTGGATTGTGCGAGGCAGTGAAATTGATCACTCCGTCGGCCTTGTTCTGGATGACGGCATAGGCAAAAGCCGGAGTAGGAGCGGGCTCGGCCGCGACCAAGGGAGTAATACCCTGCTCCGCCAGAATTTCCGATGCCAGGGAACAGAAGGTCTCACCCAGAAACCGCGGGTCTCGTCCCACGATGACCCGCGCCCCTTGCGGCTTCTGCGACGCGACGTAGCGTGCAATTCCACCCACCGCCCGGCGCACGTTGGCGAAAGTAAACTCTTCGGCCATGACGGCGCGCCATCCCGATGTACCGAACTTGATTTGTAACGGCATATTCGACCTCACTCGGTTGCGCGAAGTGCTAAGCTCTCCGCGACAAGCTAAAGGCTGATCTTAGCCTGCCCTAGGCGGCAAGCGAAGGGCTGACAGCTGAAGGCTGGATCTTAGATTTTATATGACAGACAAACGAATCGTGCTATCGACCGCCGGCTCCGAAGACGAGGCCCGCAAGATCGCGCGTCAGCTGGTCGAGCGGCAACTGGCCGCCTGCGTGAACATCGTTCCCGGAGTCGAGTCCATCTATCGCTGGCAGGGCAAGGTCGAGTCGAGCCGGGAGTGGCTGTTGCTCATCAAGACTAGCGCGGGGCAGTTTCCCGCGGTTCGCGACGCTCTGCAGGAATTGCATTCCTACGATCTGCCCGAGTGCATCTCGCTGAACATCGAGGACGGCAGCACGGAATACCTGGACTGGCTGGGGGAGTCGTTGGGCAACGACACCGCTCCGTGACGTGCGAAGTTGGTACTCTTGCCGGTCGCTAGTGTAACGACCGCTATCGAGGTGCTCGGCCGCGCAGATTCAGACGCCAGTAGTCGAGCGAAAAGGGTGGATCATCTTCTGCTGCCTGCTCGGTCAGCCTCGCCATGAATTGCGTCCGCAGCTCTTCGGTCGGAAGATTCTCCAGATGCCGGTGCAGAATGATGTTGCGCACGAACTCACTGTATTGCCCGGCGCTGTCGAGGACGGTTGGCGCCGGTTCGATCGAGGTCTCCACCTCAACAAATCCTGTGCGACGCAACGTTTTTGCCGCGCCTTCTGCAAACTGAAACAGCCACGGCTCCCGAAAGCCCGCGAAGAACGGCGCGAAACTCGAGGTCGCAGCCAGTTCATCCGCACGCTGGCGCAGCCGCACCACGTTCGGGCCGCCTCCGCACTGGGCCTCCAGCCAACCTCCTGGGACGAGCGCCTCACGCACGTTCATAAATAACTGATCATGGTCGAGCACCCAGTGGAACGCGGCGGTGCTGACAATGCCGTCGAAAGCGTGAATGAACGGCACCTGCGGAAGATCGCACGAGACCAGGCTCACGCGTGACCCGAACTGTGCCAGATGCTCGCGCGCGGTTCGGAGCATGTTCTGGGAACAGTCCAGACCCACGACGCGACCGTGCGGCAACGCTTCGAGCAATTCCGCTGTCAACCGTCCGGTCCCGCAGCCCGCGTCGAGAACAACTTCATCGCCGCGCAGCTTCAGCCGCGAAAGGACCTTCTTGCCCCAACTCACCTGGGGGCCGGAAAGCCGGTGATAAACGGAAGAATTCCACTCGCAAGAGGTTTGAGCTTTCATAGCGCGATGTGTGGGATCAGGGCTGCCGAGCGGCGTAGTTGGCCACAACTCGGGACACTTTTCCAATCGGTAATAGCTCCATGAACTCTGCCACGCGGGTCCGCTTTTGATTTGTGTAGAGGAGCACCAGGCTGTTCACGCCCCACAACACGTCCTCAAGATGAAAGCGGAGTTCGGGATACGCTTCCAGCCCTCGTTGGAAGTAAGCTCTCAAGTTCGCTTTTCCGACCACCTTCCCATCAGGCGTGGCCAGCAGTTGTGCGGCAACCGGTGACGTCAACTCGATTGCGTCATCATAGTGCATCATTATCAAATCCAGATCATGAGCGTTCCAGGCCGCAACCCAATGGTTGGCCAGTTTTCCAAGCCTCGTCCCTCGTCACTGCCGTTCCTCCAAGAGCTGCCAGCGCAACTAGATCGCGTCCAGCGCCTGATCCAGATCATCAAGAATGTCATCGACATCCTCGATGCCCACGGAGATCCGGACCAGGCCGTCGGTAATGCCGATGGCCTTGCGGCCCTTCGGCCCCAAAGCCGCGTGTGTCATGGTTGCCGGATGCGAAATCAGGGTTTCCACACCGCCGAGCGACTCGCCGAGCGAACACACGCGGACCTTCTTCAGCATCCGGTTCGCATTTTTCAGCGACCCGGTCTCAAACGTGATCATCGAGCCAAAGCCGCTCATTTGCCGTCTCGCCAGAGCGTGCTGCGGATGATCTGCGAGGCCCGGATAAAAAACGGCTTTCACTTTCTTATGCTTGGCCAGGAAATCGGCGACGATACGACCGCTGCGGTCGTGAATTTCCATGCGCGCAGCCAGCGTTTTCACCCCCCGCAGCACCAACCAGCATTCGAAAGGAGAGAGAATCGCTCCGATCGCCTTTTGTAGAAAAGCCAATTTGTCTGCGTATGCCTGATGCGCGCAGACCACGACTCCGCCCAGACCGTCGCTGTGGCCATTCAGAAATTTCGTGGTCGAGTGCACGACCAGGTCCGCGCCCAGCGCCAGTGGTTGCTGGAAATACGGAGACATGAATGTATTGTCCACGGCCAGCGCGACTTTTCTGCGGCGGCAGATCGTGCTGATCGCCGCCAGATCGCTGAGTCGCATCAGCGGGTTGGTCGGCGTCTCGACGTAAACCATGCGTGTGTTCTTGCGCAGGGCGCGCTCGACATTCTCCGCATCGGAGGTATCGACGTAGGAGAATTCCAGACCAAAGTCTGCCATCACCTGGTTGAACAGCCGGGGAGTTCCACCATACAAGTCATTGCCGCAGACCAGGTGATCGCCCGATTTCAACATGCTCACAATGGCGTGGATCGCAGCCATGCCGCTAGAGAACACGCGCGCCGCGACTCCGCCTTCGAGCGCCGCCAGATTCTGTTCCAGCCGCGTGCGCGTGGGATTCGACACGCGCGAGTATTCGTATCCCTTGTTCTCGCCGATCCCTTGTTGCACGTAGGTCGACGTCGGGTAAATCGGGACGGTCACCGAACCGGTCAAGGGATCGGGTTCCTGTCCGGAATGAATGGCGCGCGTCGCAAAACCAAGGTCCTTTTCTTTTTTCATGTTTAGTCTATTTTGCCCAGCGTTATTGGCTCGGCGGGAAGCTTAGACACCGCCCTCGAAAATCTTCTTGGATAGATACCGTTCTGCCGAGTCGGGGATGATCGTCACCACGCGCTTGCCCGCTCCCAGCCGCTTCGCGATCTTGAGCGCGGCAAATACCGCGGCCCCGCCGCTCGATCCGGCCAGCACGCCCTCGCGCGCCGCCAGATCCTTCACCGTGTCGAAGGCATCGTCGTCGGGGACCATCATGATTTCATCGCACACCGAGCGGTCAAAGGTTTTGGGAATGAAGCTCGCCCCGATGCCTTCGACTTTGTGCGGTCCAGGTTGTCCGCCGCCAAGTATCGACCCCTGGGTTTCGACCACGACGGTGAAGGCGCGAGGCAACTTTTCCTTCACATAACGAGCCACGCCGGTAAATGTCCCGCAGGTGCCGCAGCCCACGATCACGGCGTCAATGCGACCTTCCATCTGCTCGAAGATTTCCTGTGCCGTGGTTTCGTAATGGTAGTCAGGATTGGCCGGGTTCTCGAATTGTCCAGCCATAAAAGCCGTGGGATCTCTGGCGACGAGTTCCTTGGCCCGCCGGATGGCGCCCTGCATGCCCTCGTCGTCGGGTGTGCGCACCACGTGAGCGCCAAGCGCCTGCATGATGGTCACTTTTTCCTGAGAAAAATTCTCGGGCACGAAGAGCTCCACTTTATATCCGCGATTCACGCCAATCAGCGCCAGCCCAATGCCGGTGTTGCCGGCGGTGGCCTCGACGATGGTTCCACCCGGGGCCAGTTTGCCATCCTGCTCGGCGCGCCGGATGATCCCAATCGCGGCGCGGTCTTTCACGCTGCCCCCCGGATTCAGATACTCCAGCTTGGCAAACACGTCCGCCGATCCAGACGGTGTGAGCCGTTTCAACTGCAAGATGGGAGTTTCGCCGACTAGTTGGGTGATGTCGTCGGCGACGCGCAGGCGGAACAATTCAGGGCTTTTTGAGCGCACTTTACAGGGTACGGGGAGAGTGAGGAATCGTCAATTCGTGGCACGAGGCCTGTCAACCGAAATTAGAAATGTCCCCACCTTTACGACATTAGAAATGACCCCTTTTTCGTAGCAAATGAAATGTCAGGTTTTAGTTAATCTCCCGCAGTCGCCGGGGCTGTGGAAAGATCATTTGCCAATGTCAGCGTGCGAGCCGACTCGATCTCCGCCGGCGAACTCAAGAGCGTCTTCCTGCTGGAGAGGAGAACGCTCAAAGACGGCTCCCCGGTGGTCCCCGTGCTGGAAAAATCTGGGGATACGCACGCGGCATTCCTCCACCGGTACCTCGACCGAGACAGCGAGGAAATCCAGACTTACTATCAGGGGCTGGTATTCACCGGAAAGGGGTCGATGCCGAAAGAACTCAACTCCGATAGCGAGGTTGTGGCTTACGTCGCCCGCACCAGAGGAGCGATCGGATATGTCTCCGGCGATGCCAGCACCGAGGGAGTGAAGGTGCTTGTGGTCTCGGAAGGGCGCAGCGTCGAGAGAAGGTTGCTGACCCGCGTCGAACCGGAATACCCGGAGAGGCTGCAGCGGCTTCAGATCGGCGGCGTCGTGCGCCTAGCTGTTACTATCGCGCCGAAGGGCACCGTCGAGAACGTGGCATTGCTGGGAGGCAATCCCATTCTCGCCGAAGCAGCCATCAAAGCAGTGAGGCAATGGGTCTATACGCCGGGGCCATCCCAGGCCACAATTGAAGTGATCGTACCATTCGAGAGCCACCGCTAGGCGGTACACCAGGGCATTTGTCGGACTCCTTCGTGATTAGCAGATTCCTGCTGCGGATATAATTACCCCCCACCGACCCACGAAAGGATTTACATGCGACGTTTCGCCGCCGTAGTGTTGATCTTCACCCTGATTCTTCCAACCCTGGCACTTGCCGCAGATGAGAGCCCGCTAGTCGGATACGCGCCGCGTTCCAGCCAGAGCGAGCGCGATTGGGAGGCGAAATTCCGCGCCATCCCGGACCCCGCCAATCTCCGCGAGTACATGCGCCGTCTCAGCGCGCGCCCGCACCACGTTGGATCACCTTACGATAAGGACAATGCGGAGTGGATCCTCGCGCGCTTCAAGGAATGGGGACTGGATGCCCACATCGAGACCTTCGATGTGCTGTTCCCTACTCCGAAAGTGCGTGTTCTCGAGATGATCGAGCCCACGAAGTTCACCGCCAAACTCGAGGAACCAGCGCTGGCGATTGATCCCACGTCGAACCAGAAATCCGAGCAGCTTCCTACCTACAACGCCTATTCGATTGACGGCGACGTGACGGCGCCTCTAGTGTTCGTCAATTACGGATTGCCGGAAGACTACGAGAAGCTTGACCGGCTGGGAATCTCGGTCAAAGGCGCAATCGTGATTGCCAAGTACTATCACTCCTGGCGCGGAGTGAAGCCCAAGGTTGCGGCCGAGCACGGCGCGATCGGGTGCCTGATTTATTCCGAACCGCAGGATGATGGCTACACGCGGGACTATGTGTTCCCGCAAGGACCCATGCGTAATCCGGACGGCGTGCAGCGAGGCAGCGTCATGGATTTTGCTTCGGCGAGCCCGGGCGATCCGCTTACTCCAGGCGTCGGCGCCACAAAAGATGCCAAGCGGCTAACGGTGAAGGAAGCAAAGAGCATCACCAAGATTCCCGTTCTGCCGATTTCCTACGGCGATGCGCAGCCACTGCTCGCGGCGCTCAAGGGACCGATGGCGCCGGACGAGTGGCGTGGCGGCTTGCCCATCCCATACCACGTGGGGCCGGGGCCAGCCAAAGTTCATTTGAAGGTCGAGTTCAACTGGGACATCAAACCTGTGAATGACGTCATTGCGAAAATTCCCGGTAGCGTCGCGCCGGATGAATGGATCATTCGCGGCAATCATCACGACGCATGGGTGAACGGCGCCGAGGATCCCGTCTCCGGCCAAGCCCCGCTCCTGGAAGAAGCCCGTGCCCTGGGGACACTGGTCAAGCAAGGCTGGAAGCCGCGGCGCACCATCATCTACGCTGCGTGGGACGGCGAGGAACCCATGCTGCTGGGCTCAACCGAGTGGGTTGAGGCCCACGCCGAAGAATTGCGCCAGCACGCGGCGGTCTACATCAACACCGACGGGAACGATCGCGGCCTACTCAACATGGGGGGCTCGCACAGCCTGGAACAGTTCATCAACGGAGTGGCGCGCGACATCTCAGACCCTGAGACCAAGCTCACGGCGTGGCAGCGCGTGCACCTGTCAAAGATTGCCGAAGCCAAGTCCGCTGATGAGCGAAAAGAGTTGCGGCAGCGTCCTGACTTGCGCATCGCTGCGCTGGGGTCGGGCACGGACTTCACCGGATTTCTCGATCATCTCGGCATCGCAACCCTCGACCTCGGGTATGGTGGCGAGGATGAAGAAGGCATCTACCACTCTATCTACGATGATTTTTATTGGTACATGCACTTCTCCGACAGCGATTTCGTCTATGGGCGGGCTTTGTCGCAGACCGTGGGAACGTCGGTGATGCGTCTGGCGGACGCGGAAGTTTTACCCTTTGATTTTGTGGATTTCGCCGACACGGTGCAGAAGTACACCAAAGACCTCGAAAAACTGCTCGCGGACAAGCAGGAGGAAGTTCGCGAGCGCAATCAGGAACTGCAGGAGGGAGTCTTCAAGGCGACGCTCGACCCGAGACGCCCGACTGTGGCTCCGCAGAAAGAGGAGGTTCCGCCGCATCTGAACTTCGCTCCCATGCAGAATGCCGCCGAATCGCTGGCGCGCAGCGCCGAGCAGTACAGGCAGGCCTTGCTGCACAAGCAATCCGCCCTGGCGGAGTCCGACGCGGAAGCGCTGCGGGCTCTGAACCAGCGACTGATCGAGAGCGAACGCAAGTTGACTAACGACGACGGACTTCCCCGCCGTCCCTGGTACAAGCATCTTCTATATGCTCCCGGAATTTACAGCGGATACGGAGTCAAGACCGTTCCCGGTGTGCGGGAAGGTATTGAGCAGAAAAAGTATGCGGAAGCGGAACAGGAAATCACACGAGTCGCGAAGGCACTGGAGGACGAATCGGCCCTGATCGAATCCGCGGCGCAACTGCTGGAGCCGGCGGCTCACTAGACGTGTGACTCGGGAACAAGCGCCAAGCCGTCAGTTAATGAATCTCCCATCTCGGGTGGCTGACTCTCACCTAACATGTTCCGCTGGGACGACTGGGTGTCCCGGATTCCTGAGTCGGGAGGGTCTGCGTGGCCGGAACTGTGAACGGTATCGTTCCAGCAAGGTTGGCCTCACATTGTGTGATTGCCTGAACATCGCCTTGCAGAGTGGACGGCAAACTCGGAATCGACTGTTCAGGATTTTTGAAATTAAACGCGCTCGTTAAGTCTCCGACCGTCGCTCGGCGCCAGGCGCTCAAATTCGGCACTTCGGCCCCGAACAAGGTTTCGAGAAATCGCAAAACCGAAGTGTGATCGAAAAGGTCCGAGGAAACGAATCCTCCACGACTGAACGGCGAGATGATCAACATAGGTACGCGAAAACCCAAGCCAATCGGCCCGGTGATCGCCGGACTGCCGACTACGGTCGGATCCGGAACCGCAGGCGCGGTCACATATTCGCCGGGCGTGCCAGGAGGCGCCGTGACCGGTGGAACATGATCAAAAAATCCACCATTTTCATCGTAGGTAACCAACAAAACCGTCTTGGCCCACAGTGCTGGGTTCGCGGTGAGAGCACTGACGATAAGGGAAAGAAAATTCTCTCCGAATAGCGAAGGCGCAGGCGGGTGTTCCGAAGTCAGGATCGATCCTATCAGCCACGATACTTGGGGCAAATTGCCGAGTGCTACATCGGACAGGAAGTCGACGGGAAACTGTGGTCCAAATGCATTCTGATGCAGCACCGACGCCGGATCCTGGAAATTCTTGAAGTAAGAGAGCACATTGTCCGACAGGATCCCGCCCAGAATATTCTCATCCGGCGTCGAGTAGACCTTCCACGAAATTCCTCGAGCCTGAAGTTGCTCGGGCATGGTCGTATAGGTCAGACGGCCGTACATCGCCGACCGATTTGTGACGATCGTCTGCAAAATCGGTCCGCCATTTTTTCCATCTGGATCGATCGAGGCCGCCATCGTATAGAGGCGATTCGGGTCGGTCGGGCCCATTACTGGGCAAAAGTAGTTGTCGCAAATCGTGAAGCCGTCGGCCAGAGCGTAGTAGTAGGGGAGATCTGCGCGGGTGTAGTAACCCATGCTTAGTACCGCGTCGTTGGAATTAATCGCTAGACGCGAACTCACAAAGCCGTCCATCTTGCCGTTGTCCCAGCTCTGATGTTGCGACACCCAACCGTGGTCAATGTCGTGCGTGCACGCTGCATTCGCTTGCGAGGTGTCCAGGTGAAACGGCAGGAGATCTCCCACCGGTGCGATCGTGGTGTTCGCTGGATCGGGTTGCTGGAATGCCGCGCTTTGATCGGAAAATCCATGCACGCCCCGGTAGCTTCCAAAGTAGTGATCGAAAGAGCGGTTCTCTTGAATCAGGATCACCACATGTTCGATGTCCGTCAACTTGGAGCAACCGATAGGTGGGGGCGGAACCAACTTGGAAATACCGCAACCGTGCAAACCCAGGGACGCCAGCTCGGCAACTGCCGCAGCAGATCCGATTCTAAGTAGTTCTCGGCGAGTGAAATTCTGCATAAACCCCCTCGCTTAGATGCGCTCGCCCGAGCAAAGGTAGGACCACTCGCCCCCAGTCTAAAGTTTCGAACTTGATACCGGGAGGCTCACCTTTTTTTCACAGATGAACCGACCCCGCCCCCTATGAGCTGAAAATCAAGCCACTGAGAACACAACCTGAAAAGCGACGGCAGCTGAAAACGATGCACGAATTGATTGGCTGGAATTTACCTAAGAGTAGAACGATTGTGTTTTCAGACACTTGGCGGTTGACGCAGAATTGACTTGCCCTGCATTGATCCCCTGCTTGATTTCAAGCATCTTGGCCTCAGAGGAAAAACTGGAACTGGCATGGGACGATTCTCGCGTTGTTGGGAGCACGGGCGAGCCTTTTTGTCGGACGCCGAAAGGAAATATGAAACCCGAAATGCCTCGGTCTGCACCTCGCGCTGCCAGGTCTTCTTGTCTGCCGCTTAGTTCACCTCCTTGTGCCGCGGCCGCCACGAGCACCGCGAAAAGCGTGGCACGGCAGCTCAGGCGCTTGCTGGTGCTGGTGGTAGTCTTTCTTCTCCTCCTTCTGCTGGAACCGGTGAAACTCCTGGCGCAGCAGACACAGCTCAGCGATCAGGGATGGTCGCAGAACGATCCTGACGCGCAACGGCCTTATTCGGATTCGGTTCAGGCGTATCCGGAGCAGGGTTATGGCCAGGGGCAAGGTCCGGCTCAGCCGCTCAATGCAGTGCAACTGGAACAACTCGTGGCTCCGATCGCGCTTTATCCGGACACGCTGGTAGCGCAAGTGCTGGCCGCGTCGACCTACCCCGGTCAGGTTGCGGAAGCCGATCACTGGCTGCAGACGCAGGGCTACACCTCCTCGGACCAGATTGTCGCCGGTGCCGACGTTCAGAACTGGGACCCGAGCGTAAAAGCGTTAACGGCGTTTCCCCACGCGTTAGCGCAGATGGACCGCAATCTGCAATGGACCACTGACTTGGGCAACGCCTACTACAACCAGCCGCAAGACGTACTCGAGGCAATTCAGGTGATGCGCCGGCGCGCTCAGGCAGCCGGAACCCTACAAAGTACGCCGCAGCAGACGGTGCATTACGACCAGGGCTATATCCAACTGATGCCGGTGAATCCGCAAGTTGTGTACGTGCCAACGTATAACCCGTGGACGGTCTACGGAGAGCAGGTTTCGCCCTACCCCGGATTTTCGCTGCTCGGCGCAGTGGAATCATTTCTGGGCTCGTCGCCGATCAACTATGGGTTCGGGATCGCGATGAGTGCCTTCAGGGCGACGCCTTGGGGCTGGCTGGCGTGGGGCTTGAACTGGTTAGCCCAGTCCGTGCTCTTCAACCAGTCTGACTACTCTTCGCACAGCACATCGGTGGCGGATTGGGGATTCCGGCACGATACGCTTCATGCCTATGCGGGAAGGGGAGAGTTTGCGAGGCACAGCGGTGACCGCGGGTTGGGCGGTTACCACCGTTTCGGCGGTGGATACAACGGGAATCACGGGCAGGGATTCTCCCGCACGCGTGAAAGATATGCCGAGAGCTGGCGAGGAAACTACAACCGCGGCTTCCACGCCTTTGGAGCCAGCTCCGACCGGACGCCGCGCCAGGCCTACAACCATATGCAGGTGCCAGGCCGCCGTGGCATCGGATCCAGCTTGAACCGGGGGAGTGGCGAAGGCTACCGGGGCGGGTCGGGCGCAGCCTCCTACCGTTCGACGGAAGCCTATCGCGGGCCGACCTCAGGTTTTCAGCGCGGCGAATTTGGGAGGCGATCTTCCGGGGTTTTCGCGAGCAGGGACTTTGCGGGCTCCGCCGGAAAAGCACCGCACTCGGGTGGCTTCCATCTTTTCGGCGGCGGCGGTCGCGCGCCCAAGAACGTGAGCAGCCGCGGCTCAGGCGGCTTCCACATGGGTGGCGGTGGGCATGCGCCGAAGAGCTTCCACGGCGGTGGCAAGAATTTCGGTGGGGGGCATTCGCACGGCGGAGGGGGTCACTCCAGCGGTCACGGCGGCGGCAAGCATCACCACTGAGGTGATTTGGAGTTCGTCGGCGAGGTACGAACCGACAGGCGAGCATTAGGGCTGTTCGTCGGAGTCCGGTCTGGCCAGCAGCAGCAGTACGATCCCAATCACGGTGAACATCCGGAAGGCGGCATCCTGGCCGTTCCACGTTTTCGACTGCCACATCAGGAACCACTCTCCGCCCACGCCAAGGAAGGCAACCATCCACATCAACAGGGCGAGATTCAGAGCAGCAACGGCAACACATTTTGCCTGATGAAACGTGGCCGCCGGTGCCGAAAATGCGCGCGCTAAACGCGCTGCTCCCCACCAGCAGCAGAACATCACTATCGATTCCCACGCGATGATGGAAACGTAGAATGCCGTGTGCCACGCCGGTGAGTTCAGAGCCCGCCACATGCCATGGTTGCCCGGAGAAGTGGAATCCATCATTAGCACGTGACGAACGAACTGGTAGTTGGTGTTGTAGTCCGTAAGATTGTTGAAGACGACGAACGTGTAGAACAAGGCCACAGCGACAACCAGTGAAAGCTTGGCTGCACGCAGGGTCATGGTTTCTCCGAGGTCGCAGGGGATGACAGAGAAGAGGGTGGAAAAGCTCGAAAGTAGGCGGTCAGAGCTTGCAGGGTTGCGTCGTCGTACCCGGGGTTTGGGGGCATCTGTGCTTGCGGATTTTTCGATTTTGGGTTGCGAATATATGCCGCGAAATGCTCGGGAGATGCCGCTGCCCAGGCAGAGAGTACGAGCCAGGGACGGCGCGCCTTCTCGCCGCCCATATCGCCCATGTTGTGACAGCGAAAGCAATTCTGTTGGGCTATGCGATACCCGGACTGGATGATCGAGTCGGCGGCGTTCGTTCCGCGGGCTGCGATTGCCTCGAAGACCGCTTTTTCGTCGCGGAATTCGAGACGAATCACTCCCCATGGAATCTGGGCTTCGTCCTCGTGTGCGAGGATCTTGAAGCTGGGGGTGAACTGGCGATGGGAGATCATGTAGGGACCCATTAACTGCCCGTGACCTTCCGCATCCTTTGGCCAGCGTTCGGGCGGTTGGCCATTCACTTTCAGCACCAGCAACGGATGATGAGCCGCGAGATAGGCACGCGGGTAGTGGGCATGGTATTGATCATCACAAACCGCAATCGCTAGATCCGTATCGGGGGCGCGGGCGAGCGCACGCATCAGATCCTCGAGCGGAACGCCACTAATCTCGGTTAAACCCTTGAAGTTTGAGTCGTCGGTGACCGCGTAGGTGACTTGGGGAAGTGCAAGCAAGTCTTCTCGGCTCAGATAACGCGTTCCGGCAGAAAGATCCGCGATGTCCCCGGCGATTTCGAGATCAGTGGCTGAGAGACGCTGGGCGTGCGCCTTGGCGACGAGGCTGGTAGCGGAAGAAGACGCGGTTGCGAACGGAACGTGAAGAGTGATCGCCGCAGCAACGACAATCGCGAAGAACACAGCCGTGACCAAGTCTCGCATGGCACATGTTAGCGGAGTCGTGGGAAGCAGGCAAGAAATGCAGACCCGTTGTGTTAGAGTGACTCCACTTTGGAGGCCCTCGCGTGGGAGCGGAAGCACGACTTCGGGAGTTAGGGATATTGCTGCCTGACGTGCCCACAGCCGGTGGGAACTATGTGCCGGCCAAGACGGTAGGGCAGTTAGTCTATCTGGCCGGAGTGATTTCGACCGACACGGAAAGCGTGATCACGGGAACAGTGGGAGCGGATCGCACTATCGACGAGGGTTACGCAGCGGCTCGAGCTTGCGCGCTCACCCAACTGGCGGTGCTACGCAGGCATCTGGGATCGCTCGACACAGTTCGCTGCGTCATCAGCCTGAATGGATATGTGAATGCGATCGCCGGGTTCCCCGATTCACCCAAGGTGATCAACGGAGCGTCCGACCTTCTGGTTCAGGTCTGGGGCGACCTGGGACGACACGTGCGAGCTGCGATCGGAGTCTCGGCACTCCCCCGCAACGCGCTGGTCGAAGTGCAGATGACGGTGGAGGTGTAGGAACGATGGCAGAGCATGTTCTCTCTGCCGAGCCGACACACTTTCGCTGGAACCGAGCTCTTCCTCCGCGCCTGCGCATAGCTCCCGGCGACACGGTACACATCGAGTGTGTAGACTCCAGCGGCGCGCAGGTGTTGCCCGGGATGACCGTAGAGGAGTTTCTCACGATTGATCGGGGCCGCATTCACGCCCTCACCGGCCCGATCTTCGTGGATGGCGCTGAACCGGGCGATGTTCTCCAGGTCGACGTGCTTGAAGTGGCGCACAAGGGCTGGGGCTGGTCGAGCGTCATCGCCGGTCTCGGATTCCTGAAACAACGCTTCACCGAGCCTTACTTGTTTCACTGGGAGCTCGACGGCGCAGTCAGCAGATCGCTCACGCCAGCGGAGGTCCCCTTGCAGCCGTTTTGTGGAGTGATGGGCGTAGCTCCGGCGGAGGACGGCGAGTTTCGAACGCGGCCCCCGGGAATTTTCGGCGGCAACATGGACGTGCGTGAGCTTTGCAACGGAGCCACTCTGTATCTGCCCGTGCTGAATGAGGGTGCTTTATTTTCAGCGGGCGATGCACATGCGGCTCAGGGCGACGGTGAGGTGTGCATCAATGGCATCGAGTGCCCGGCGGATGCGACGTTGCGCTTCCAGTTGCACAAGGGAAAGCGGCTCGCGGGTCCTCTAATTGAAACGACCCGTTCGCAGGTGCGGGAGGCTGATGAGTGGATCGTAGTGGAGTCAGCGACAGATGCCGTGTCAGCCGCTCGAGCGGCGACGTCACGCATGATCGATCTCCTCGCCGAGGGGTGGGGCTTCTCCGAAGTTCATGCCTACCTGCTTTGCAGCGTTGCGATGCACCTGCGCCTGAGCCAGGTCGTCAACGAACCGATGTACACGATCAGCGCCGCGCTGCCGAAACAGGTGCTTCCGATCCGGAGGCTGCTCTAGGCATGCTCATCAATGACCCTGAGACGGTAGCAGAACTCCGAGGCCTCTACCCAAGGTATGAGGCGGCGCTGGTGGGAAACGACGTCTCGACACTGACCGCCATGTTCTGGAGTTCCGCACATGCCGTACGTATGGGATTGGCAGAGAACCTGTACGGCATCGATGAGATCGCAGCGTTCCGCAAAGGGCGCTCGGCAGTAAATCTGGCACGCACCGTGCGCCGATTAGACATCGTGACATTTGGGCGAGACTTCGGGAGCATCACTCTGGAATTCGAGCGATCGTTGGATGACCGGCTCGTACGCGGGCGGCAGAGCCAGGTTTGGGTCCGGCTGCCCGAGGGCTGGCGGATCGTGGCCGCGCATGTGTCGCTGATACCGTAACCCTAGCGGCCTGCCTTAGTTTGCGACGGTAACTGAAAGGGCTTCCACCGGTGCGGCATTGAACTCTTTCTGCAAATCGGCTGATGATGAGAAAACGCTACCCTTTACATGGCGCGCTGGGAAAGAAAATGTCAGTGCCGGTTGGTCAAACGGGTAGGGAGTGAGCACGAAATGGCGAGAACCAACCGCCGTCACTTCGACACGACTGTATTCTCCACCGCGCAGGGGCAAAGGGTGCAGCAGGTGAGTGGGCGCGCGGAAATCCACACAGGTTAGCAGTGACAGGTTGTCGGTCGCCTGCAGGAGACGGAAGTGGTCTCTGATCGCAGATGCACTAGCCTGTTCTGAAGTGAATTTTGAGCTTGCGGCAATTTCTCCTATCAGAGACTCCTGAAGTTGTTTTTGCTGCTTGAGGAATTCGTCAAGCAGCGGCAACTGTTCCGGCGTAATCGTAGATCGATCCGCGTGTTCGGTCAGCAAGCTGTAGGTATGCATCGAGATAAGCACCGCGGCGTAGGGATCTTCGGCGGCAATCAGGCGCACAGCTCGATCGCGCACCGCGAGATAGTCGGCGAGGTCGATTTCCTCGAAAGCCGAATACTTGCCCACCAGTTCGCTTGAGAAAGCGCTCGGCCTGCCTTGGCGCGTAATCTGCGGAGCGGCGTCACGCGCGGCCCATCCGTCGTCGTGGCGCGCAATTCCTTTCAGCACGTGGGCGCGTGGTTCCGGCGGCAAAAAGCGATCGTTGCCCCAATGTTCGGCGAAAGCCCCAGCCAGACGCGCATGATCAGGGTGGGTAACCAGCCACCAGCCGGTTTCCGTTTCCAGTCGCAACACGATCGTCCTCCTCTCTGATACACGTGCTCGCGATTCACTCGGTCTCTGGCGCGCGTGCGGACTCGTGCCAGCGGTGCAGGAAATACCACTCCAGGAACATCACAATAAAGAAAAAGCTGAAGCCGAGTGCCGTAGCTGCCAGCACCAGCGCAAACAGATAATCGGTTTGCAGTTGCGACGAAGCGTAGAGGATGGAGTACCCCAATCCGCCAACCCCGACGCGGCTCGACCCCGCATACAACTCGCCCGTAATTGCTCCGATCACGGAAATGCCGCTGGCAATCCGAATCCCAACAAACAGGGACGGCACTGCATGCGGCAGTCGCAACTTGAAGAGCAACTGCCTCGGCGATGCGTTGTGCATTAGGAACAGATGCACCAGATTCTCATCGACGCTGACCAAGCCCTGGGTGGTGTTGGCAATCACCGGGGCCAGAGAAATGATGAACGCAATCAGCGTCACCGCGGCAGCGCCTGCCCCGACCCACATCAGAATCAGCGGAGCAATGGCCACGATCGGGACGGTTTGCAGCAGGATCGTGTAGGGATAGAGCATCCGCCGCACCCAGCGCGACTGCGCGAAGATGAGCGCTACGACTACCCCCGCAACCACGCTGGCAAGTAACCCGCCGCCGGCTTCTCCGGCCGTGATCGAGAGGGATGTCACCAGCGCGGGAAATCGGGCAACGACGGAGCGGGCCACCGCCCACGGCGAAGGCAGCATAAAAGGGGGGACATGGAAGATCCACAACACCAACTGCCACAAGAAGATCAGGGCCGCAAAGACACCAAGAGCATTCACAAGCGGGATCAAACGTCGTCTCATTGGGGGGTTGGCCCCCGCAACGCCTGAGACACCCGAAGGACCAGTTCGCCGAACTCCGGCGAGGAACGCAGCGCCGCCGTTCGGGGAAAAGGGAGTTCGATCGGCACAAGGGTGTGGATGCGCCCGGGATTCGGTGCGAGGATCACGATCCGAGTCGAGAGGAAAACAGCTTCCGCGACGCTGTGCGTCACGAAAACTGCCGTCCACTGCTGCTCTTCGCGAAATCGCAACAACTCTTCGTTCAAGCGGTCGCGGGTCATCTCATCGAGCGCGGCGAACGGCTCGTCCATGAGCAGGAGGCGCGGACTGGTGGCCAATGCACGAGCGATCGAGACCCGCATTTTCATTCCCCCCGATAGTTCGCGCGGGTAGGCTTCGGCGACTTCCCCAAGGCCCACCAGATCGAGCAAGGAAGCGCTCTTCTGCCGGCGCCGGTCGCCATTCACTCCCTCCAACTCCAGGCCGAGGCCTACGTTCTGCCGCACCGTGCGCCAAGGCAGCAAGGTTGCGTCCTGGAAGATGTAGGAGACGGTCTCACGCGCGTTTTTGGGGGACATTCCGTCGACGCGAATCGTTCCCGAGCTGGGCGGAGTGAGCCCTGAGATCAGCTTCAGCACGGTCGATTTGCCGCAGCCGGAAGAACCAAGGAGAGTGACGAACTCCCCTTTTTTCACCGTGAGGTCGAATGAGTCGAGCACACGGCGCCCGCCCGCATAACTCTTGCTGACGCCCGCGAATTCCACCTGCGGAGCAATGAACGTCTCGGTCATCGTGCACCCTCGCTCACCGGCAGATACAGCACAGAAGCGTGCTCGACGTCGTGATAGACGGTCTGAGTTGAGCGCTGCCAGTCCCACGAAGTTGCACGGCACGAGGGCACGGAACTCCCGGGATTTCGGTCGTATAGAGGAAAGGCGCTGCTGGCGACTTCCAGGCGGATGCGGTCGCCGACCCCGAAGCATACGGAAGAGGGCGCAAGATCGAATTCCCACCGATGAATCGTGTCTGCGGTGTAGCCACCTTCCGCGAACAGCCAGGTCGACCGGGCAATCCCTATGCAGATGAACTCTGCGGCACCAGTCCGCCGAACACGAACCAGCTTTGCAGTGAAGTCCGTATTTACTGAAGAAGTAGAGCAAAACAACGAGACTCGTGGGGCGCCAAAAACCCACACGGCCTGCGCCATTGGCGCAGACGTGTAGACCAAAATGTTGTTGCCCAACTCCAACGTGGCCTGGTCAAACTGGCCGCTGAAAGACGCAGGACCTCCCGGCGCGAGCACCGGCACTTCGGGATCGTAGACAAAGACATCGACTCCTTCCTCAGAAGTGGGCGGAACGAATGCAAGGATGCCGTCACCCTTGCGTGAATTTGCTTTGCCAGCGCTGTGCAAATACAGGGCATGACTGGCAGCGACTGGAAAGGCTTCGGCGTTTCGCCAACAGTTCTCACCCAGCACAAAATGGCGGACCCTGGGCTCGTTCGCAAATTCGCCCGTGTCCTTTAGCCAATGATTGAACCATCTCAGCAGGAGTTCATCCGTATTCAGCAGCGCTTCAGGTCCGAAGTCGGACGCGCCAATACGATCTCCCCATGGGATGTGCTGCCACGGTCCGGCGACCAGGTACTGGTGTTGGCGTGCAAATTCGCTACCGGCTTCGCGACATAGAGCGACAAAGCCTTGAATACTGCCTTCCAGATAAGTGTCGTACCATCCTGAGAAGTGCAGTGCCGGCACACAGATCCGGTGAAGCGATTGGCTCACGTCCAGAGACGACCAGTACTCGCCGGGTTGTGCGTGGTCGAACCAGTCCAGCACATATTTGGGAAGGCCCTCGCCCTGCAGTGCAGGGTGGTCGCGGAAAGGCAGCACGCCGGGTTGCACGGTCAGGTTCGCCCACGCTTGTTCGAGACGATCACTCGCCTCCCGCAGCTTTCCGCGGCGGGCGTCGGCCTTAAGCATCTGTAGTCCCCAACCGAGGGCGGAAGCCAACCGCAGCGCTCCCTGCCGATAAAACCAGCCATTAAATAGGTCGCAAGCGGCCATGCCCGGTGAAATGCAGATCAGGCCTTCCGGTTGCTCAGCCGCGGCCAGCAATTGCGTGGCTCCCTGATAAGAGAAGCCGTACATCCCGACTCGCCCGTTGGACTCAGGTCGAGTGCGAAGCCACGCAATGGTCTCGGCGCCGTCACGCGCTTCGTTGCGAAAGGGATAGAACTCGTCCTCAGAGTCGCCCCGGCCCCGCACATCCTGAATGACCACGTTGTACCCATGGCGCGCAAACCATACCGGGTGTGCATAGACGACGGTCGATGCAATATCGCGTCCGTAGGGCTGTCGCATCAGGAGCGTTGGGTGCGGGCCGGGCGATGCGGGACGGTAGTGGTCGGAGGCCAGGTGCACGCCATCGGACATGCGACAGTGCACTCCACGCTCCAGGCGTACACCTTGACCGCAGTCAACCCAATGAGATTCGCTCATCGTTCGAGGCTCACGACCAGGAAAGCTCATGACGGGCGCTTATTCGGATAGTGGGCCATCGCCTCCAGGGCGGCAGCCAGCTTTGTCGCAGCCTGTTCCAACCAGAGGGCGCCGTTCTCAGGCGAGGCGGGGCGTGGGTCACCCATCACGCCGCTGGCGGCGATGTCGCGAGTCAGCCACGCAAAGGTTGCGGGAGCGTTCTCGGGCAGCAACTCCGTGCTCGCGTTTACATCAGCAATGTAGTTGACGGTGTAGGCCGAACGATCCACCAACTCCGGGACTGAGGCCAGCAGTAATGCGGTCTCCACCTCGCCCGCGTGAAATCCATAGGCGCGCTCCTGCGGGCTAAGCCCCTCGAACGAAATTCCTCCGGAACCATGCAGCGCGAAAGTCCGCAGACCGAATTCAGCGCGCAGGTCACGAGCCATCACGTCGATCAGCGCCGTGTTGCCGCCGTGCGTGTTGTACAAAGCGAGTTTCTGAAATCCCGCGCTCGCCAGACTCGCCCCCAGGTCGCGCAACACTGCCATAAATGTGGAGGCGCTCACCGCCAGCGTCCCCGCAAAGCCAATGTGCTCGTTGCTCTTGCCGTAATGCACAGGCGGGAGTGCGTACACCGGCAACTCCGTAGGCAGTTTCTGCAGAGCATGCCCCAGCAAGAGATTGTTGATGAGTGTGTCCGTCGCCAACGGCAAATGGTGACCATGTTGCTCAATGGCCGCAGTCGGCAGGACGAGCAAGGTTGACTCGCGCGGCAAAGCGTCGACCTGCTTCCAGTTCAGATAGGCAAAGTTGCGACCATCGGGGATCCAGGTCTTCATCGCGTCGTGCCCGTCGCAGCCGCTACGGTTTCCGCGTGAAAGGTGATCATCTTTCCCGGATTCAGCAGCCCTTTCGGGTCGTTGCGTATCTTGGCAAGGAGTTGCACGTTGTCGGCCCGGTACCGGCCGGCTCCCTCGACGTTGTTTACATGCGGGTTGGCCACGAACACGCCGATCTCGCGGCAAAACGAAATCATTTCGTTGAGCCGCTCTTCCGTTGTGTAGTAAACGAGGGGGATCGCCCCGGGTATGATTTGGCCGTTGCCGTTCTTCATGAATTCCATGTGGAAGAGAATTTCCCTGCCGAAGCGTTCGCGCAATTGTCTCATTTGGTCGCGCACCGTGGCCGGATCGAATCCGCATTGCAGGTAGGTGTATGCAGGATCGGTCTTCAACGCCCAGAGAGTGGTGTGGTTCCAGGTGTAGTCAGACAGGAGCGGGATCGTGCGCAAGCCGGCATACGAACCCGAGTAGGTCACTTCTCCACCCGAGTCACGAGCGGCGGCTTCCAGCGCGCCATGCTGGGCGGAGGAAATCAGAAAGAAGATGAGAGACTTGCCGTGCGGTGCGTATTGCTTCACCGGCGTGAAGAACGACGGGATGGGCCACTCGAATGTGGTGACCAGGCGCTTGATCCAGGAGTCGCCGGTAGCAACTCTCTCGCTGAAGTCGAACGCCGCGTCGAAGCGATCGAAGGCGGCGACACACTGCGCCCACTCTACCGCCGGAGCCAGCGCCAGCCAGATTCGTGTAATCACACCATTCGTGCCCCACGCGTGAAGGATCTCATGCACCGCTTCGCCCTCATGGCGGACGACCTGAGGCTCCGCTTCCATGGTGACTACTTCGAGAGCGCGTACGGTATTGAAGTCGCGCAGGCCGCCGTGTCTTACCGACCCGATTCCGCCCGAGCCGCCCCCGAGGAACCCACCCACCGACGCCTTCGCGATCGTCGAGGGATAGCAACGGAGTTCCCATCCTTTTTTGCGCGCTTCGGCCTCAAGCGCGCCTAGGCGCACTCCGGGTTGGCAAACCGCGACGCCGTCAGACTCAATGGCTTCGATCTGGTCCACCCGCGCAAGGTCGAGCACCACTCCCCCTTGTAGCGGAACCGCTTGGCCGTAGTTGCCGGTCCCTGCACCTCGTGCCGTTACCGGTATGCTGTGGACGTGACAGTAGCGCAGCACATTTTGAACTTCAGGTGTGCTCACCGGTTGCACCACAAGGTCGCCAACCTTACCATCAAGCTGTTTACGCAGCACGGGCGAGTACCAGTAGAAGTCTCGCGACAACCGTTCGACCACCTGCGGATGTGTCAAAACGCGGGACTCATCTCCAAGAATGGATGCTAGCGCGTTAGCGTGGTCTAGGCTCACGTCGATTTCGTTGGCGGTCTAATGCTTGTCCGAACTGTGTTTGCGGCTGCTCCAGGTACGAAACGCCTTCTGCATATTCGGGTGCGTGAAAAGCGTGTTGAAGAGTTCGCGCAGCACTGGTCCCTCGACTCGACAGGTCATGTCGGATCGCCGCACGATTTCTCTTGCCGGAAGATGAATCTGCAGGCAGTGGCGCCCGGCATCAGCGATCGTTGCGCCAAACACGACCCGATCCAAACGCGCCCACAACGCGTTCGCCATGCACATCGGACAAGGCTCGCACGTCGAATACATCGTGTACCCGGCTAGTCGCGGACTCTTGAGCTTCTTCCCGGCCAACCGCACGGCGCGCAGCTCGGCGTGGGAACTGGCATCGTTTTCCCGCATCACCGAGTTGGTAGCGCGCACGAGCCGCTCACCAGTCCGGCTGTTCACTATGAGTGCTCCGAAAGGCACCGGGCGCGCCGTTTCCAGCGTGCACGCTGTAAAGCGGTACAGTTCACGCATGAGCTCCTCGTCCCGCCGAGTCACACGAGTGCGTCCGCCTGCGGAGCTCGCCATTGGCGCACTCTAGCATGTCACTCACAGCTGGTAACAATCGAAAAAACCGCACGCTCCAATCACTAAATCTTGTGCGCCAAAAGCGCACTCGTAATGCGGGTGGGTGCTAGGCTGCTCCCAGAACGTCTTCTTCTGAACGGATCATCATGAGGAGATTTCGAACATTCCTGGCGTTGTGCCGCTTCGCGTTTGTGACGGCGTTACTGGTGTTGACGGGTTGCCACAGATCTTCCAGCCAGGGCGAACAAGACACCGGCTTGGTCAAGGTCACGCTACAGGCCGATTGGTACCCGCAACCCGAGCACGGCGGTTTCTACACCGCACTGGTGAAGGGCTATTACAAGCAGGAAAGCCTCGACCTGAGCATTCAACCGGGTGGACCTTATGTAGTCGTGCCGCAGCAAGTGGCCTCGGGCGCCGCGCAGTTTGGGATGGCGAGTTCGGATCAAATCCTGGAATCTGTTGCGGACGGCCAACCGCTCGTTGCCGTAGCCGCCACCATGCAACGTGATCCGCAAGGAATCATGGTTCATAAGGATTCGCCGATCCACTCGTTTGCGGACCTGAACGGCCACACGGTCGCGGTGAAGCTCGGGTCCACTTGGTTTGAATATTTGTTGAAGCGCTATAAGCTCGACGGAGTGCGGGAGATCCCCGCCACTTTCAGTGTGGCCAACTTTGTGGCTGATCCGCACTACATCCAGCAGGCTTTCGCGACCTCCGAACCATATTTTGCGCGGCAGGCGGGGGTTGAGACTCGCGTACTCCTGACCAGCGATGCCGGATATAACCCTTACCGCGTCATGTTCACCACCCGCGATTTCCTGAGCCAGCACCCCGACGTGGTCGCCAGGTTCGTCCGTGCGTCTCTGAAAGGATGGCGGGATTACCTCACCGATCCGACCGATGGGAATGCGGCGGTATCGAAAGTGAATCCTGCGCTGAATCCGCAATGGATGCAGTTCACCTGGCAGGCGTTGCGCGACGGAGGCTTCGTGACCGGCGATGATCGGACAGGCAGGCAACTCGGCAAAATGGAGGCCGATCGTTGGACGACAATGTACAACCAGCTTCTTGAGTTGAAAGTAATCGAGAAGGCGTTTGATCCCGCGACGGCTTACACGCTGCAGTTTTGCGAAAAGACTAGTCGAATCGGTGCGCCAGAATCGGGGCGATCTACAGGGTCCCCTTCGGCCAAATACTACGGGGCGCTTTAGAGTAGCCGCTTCTCTGTCCGGACCGCCCGACCTTCTTTCTGATCTTGCCCGGTCAGTTGCCGCACCGAACATCGGTATCCGGTTGGGCATATCCCATCTTTCTCGGTACGAACTGATGGTCTACCGTACTCGTCTTCCGCGTCGTGATCGAAACGATTTGCCAGTAAACCTCACTAGTGATATAGATGCAGACTTCCAATCTGCAACGGGGATCCCGGTCATCAGCCAAGAACACTCAGACTTCAAGATCCGAAATGACGCCCACACTCAGCGAGATGTTTCGACGTCTTCTAAACGCTGAGGATCAGACACGTGCGGCACGCTCAGTCGAGTACTTTGGCGGGCTCGATATGTTCCTGGGGAGCATCATCCTCATCGCACCCTATTGGACCGCCTGGTTACTGCAACTGCCTGCGCTAACGGTTCAAGGAGCGAACTATCTGCGTCTGGTCGGGTTGCTGGTCGGTGGACTCGGGATGTTATATGTGGCCGCCGGACGCCTGAATGCGCAGGGCTTCGTCTTCGCCTCTCTGCTCGATCGACCGCTCGTGCCGGCAATCATGGCGGTCCTGTGGTACAAGGGAATTCTTCCTGGCCCGCTGGCAATCGCGTTCTCAGTCAGCGACTTTGGCGGCTTTGTCTGGACTCTTTTGGCCTGGCGCGAGGATGCGCGACTTGGCCCCCATCCCGACCACCCTCGTCTAGTAGCACGGCTGGCGGCAGCTTACTTCGCCTTCGTGAGCGGCGTAGTTCGTAACGCACGCACTTTTCACCCTGATGGGAGGGTATTTCGCGGCAGCGTGCGATCCCTGCAACCGGCCGATGCTAGCTTCGCAGGTGCCGCCGAACAACTCGCAGGATCGACTCTCATGCGCATCGGTATGGGAGTAATGAAGAAGGGAGCACCGCTCTGGTTAGCCGACCGGATCCCTGACGCGCCGAGCATCACGACGCGCTTTTCGACGTCTCCACCCGACCAGATAAGCCTGCAAGGCCGCACCGACGATTGCCTTGACCTCTTGTGTACCGCCGGTGGCAACCGGTTGTGGAAGCTACTCGTGAACCTCGCTCTTGGCGGCAGGATGTATGGTCTCCACCAGTTCGATTACTTCAAGAACGTCTATTACGCCGACGTGCCCTTTAGGATCGACAACGGCACGCGCGACGTATGGGTTCGGCTGGTCCCTGACAGGGAGACACCCGGCCTCCCGCAAGACGGTCCGGCACGCGAAGATGGCCTTTCCAAAGCAGTCGCGCGGAACGCGCTGCTCCGCATTGAAGTGCAGGTAGTTGGGGATGCTCGTGAGCCCTTCGTTCCCATCGCTGAGATTCGCTTTGAAGAGGAGATCCAAATCGATCAGGAGGCTCTGCATTTTGATCCGGTGGCGGGGCGTGGCTTCGAACCACACGGAATCCTGACCGAAGTTCGCAAGAGCGTCTACCCAGCCAGCGTTCGAAGCCGTGGCGCAAGCGTGTCGGAACGAGTTCTTCGCGACCAAGAAGGTATAGGCAATAGGCTGGCGGTGTACTTGGATGATGGGACTCCCGCAACGGCCACTGGACGCTGGCGCGGTTGGCTCAAGTTCATTTGCTTGTCCGCAGGCGCATTACTTGTGCTGTTCGCGATCTACATGGCAGTACGGCTGACCCGTGATCGTCCAGTCGAATACGCAGATGACGTTCTTCACTTTGAGTATGGTTCGACTGGCGGCGAGCGGACGAACGGCATTCCGTATTGGTTCTGGGTCGCGATCCCCGAACTCTTTCCCGAATACCTACCCGACAAGACACCGGGTCGCGGTTACTCGGCCTTCGGGATGATCTACGAGCCGGGGAAAGACCCGCGCTACGACCTGCCAGTCGGCATGTCGATGCGCAATTTCCGTGGCATCGATGTGGTGTATCTCAACTGCGCCTCCTGTCACACAGGCACGGTGCGAGATGCACCCGGCGCGATGCCACGCATCGTCCCGGGAATGCCGGCCCATACGTTCGATCTAGGCGCTTGGGGAAAGTTCCTCACGACGATTCCCACGGACCAGAAGTTCACCCCGCAGCGCCTGCTCGACCAGATCAGCAAGATGCAGGACGATCCCCATCGTCGAGTGGACAAACCGGACCCGATCAACAGATTGATCTTCAGATACCTGGCAGCCTATTTGATGCGAGACCAACTGCTGATTCTGGGACAGCGACTCGGCTTCATCAATAAGGATTCCTGGGGGCCGGGCCGGGTTGATACTTTTAATGCTCCGAAGGCGCTCTTGAACTTCCCGATGGAGAAGTATGCCGACCCCAAGGAGCTGATCGGGAATGTCGACTTCCCGTCGATCTGGTATCAGGGGCCAAGAAAAGGGATGCAACTGCACTGGGACGGGAACAACACGTCAGTGGATGAGCGCAACCTGTCGGCCGCGTTCGGAACCGGAGCGTATCCTCCGACTCTGGACGTCGACCGCGTGCTACGCACTGCGAAGTGGCTGGAGACCGCCAAACCGCTGTCTTATCCCTATCAGATTAATGGCCCCCTGGCAGCGCAAGGCAAGCAGATCTTCCAGGAATACTGCGCTCGATGCCATGGTACACAGGAACCGCCGTTTCGCCATGACCCGCCACAACCGGACGAATTGGTTGGCACTGTTGTACCGATCGAGAAGATCGGCACCGACCGGTGGCGCCTTGACTCTTATACCTGGGTCTTGGCCGTCAACCAGAGCACTCTCTACGCTGGCTATGAGAAGGACTGGGGTTTCGCCCCGCCTTATCCCCAGCGCTTCAGCCACTTTCGCAAGCAGCCGGGCTATGCCAACTCTCCTCTCGATGGAATCTGGCTGCGCGCGCCCTATCTGCACAATGGATCAGTTCCGAATCTTTGGGAATTGCTCAAGCCCGAAAAAGAGCGGGTCGGGTTCTTCTACCGTGGCAATGACGTTTACGATCCCAAGAACGTTGGGTTCGTTTCCAGTATCGCTGAGCAGGACGGCCACAAGTTCTTTCCCTTTGATACTCGGCAACCAGGCAATGGCAATGGCGGACACACAGGCGCGGACTATGGCACCGATCTACCCGATGACAGAAAATGGGCACTTCTTGAGTATCTGAAAACCTTTTGATCAAACGAGCATGCACATGAAAAGGCGCACAAAGCGAAATGTGTTGATCGTCATCGTGGCAGTGCTCGTCATCGTCATCATTAGCGCCTGGAGTTACCTATGGCGGGAGATCCCCCAGCCAGGATGGATCACTGCCGAGGAACGCAGCAACTTCCTCTATGGCTCGGTCGGAGCGGAGGGCGATGCCGGCATTCCTTACTGGATATGGCTGGCGCTCCCCCGCATGTTTCCCGAGTACATGCCGGGAAACGGCGGCTATGTCTCCCTTGGCTTCTCCTGGGAGGAAGGCAAGGAGATGCCGGCGGGCTTTTCCAAGAAAACAGTCGGCTACGTTCGCGTAGCCGGGAATTGCGCCTTGTGCCACGCCGCTTCTTTCCGCAGCGGGCCGGACCACGGGCCGGAGGTTCTGCCCACTGTTTCTGGACGCGCCACCGACGTTCAGGCATTGCTCACATTCTTTCAGCGATGTGCTCAAGACCCGCGCTTCAACGCCACCGAGATCATGGCCGAGATCAATAGCGCGACCAAGCTTCCTCTCATTGACAGCCTGCTTTACCGGTTCGTTCTGATCCCGCGCACGCGGCGGAAACTTCTTAGCCAGAACTTGGTGATGATCGACTCGGCTCTGCAGCAGCACAGACGCGATCCGTATTCCGACGCTCCCTTCTCCAATCCGCAACTGAAGGCTCTCGCCGGCTGGGTGAAGGGCTTCAAAGTGCCGCCGTATCCGCTGGAGTGGGACCGCGAGTTGGTGGAAGCAGGCAAGCCGCTGTTTGCTCAGCATTGCGGATCGTGCCATGCACTCGATGGAAAGCAACAAGGAATGTTGATTCCTATCGCCGAGATCGGCACCGATCGCGAATTGGCCAATACAAAAAAGACCAGCGGTTACGTCGCGGTTGTCATGGATGGACTTTGGCTGCGTGGGCCATACCTCCACAATGGCTCAGTTCCGACGGTGGGTGATCTTCTCAAGCCCCCGGCACAACGGCCGGTGACTTTCTACCGCGGCAACAACCTACTCAACAATCATGACATCGGCTTCGTGTCAGACTTGGCGCAGGAGAAAGGTCTTCACTTTGTTTTCTTCGATACAAGGCTGCCGGGCAACAGCAACACCGGGCATCTCTATGGGACAGAACTCTCGGATCAGGAAAAGAAAGCCATTCTCGAGTACCTGAAAACTCTGTGAGCTCAAGCGCATGAGGCACCCAAGAAGGAAGCACGCATAAGATGAGTTCCAACGTTCCAAATCAGTTTGATTGTGAATATGTCGTCGTCGGCTCGGGAGCGGGGGGCGGTACTGTGGCATCTCGTTTGGCGCAGGCAGGAAGGTCCGTCGTTCTGCTGGAAGCGGGTGGAGATCCTCGAGAACTCAAGGGCGGCGATTCTATCCTGCCTGATGCGAACCGCATGCCGGCGGATTACGACGTTCCTGCGTTCCATGCCTTTGCTTCCGAAAACAGCGCCATGAAGTGGGACTTCTATGTCCGTCATTACTCCGACGACGAGCAGCAGAGGCTCGATCCTAAGTACTGCCAGGAACGTGATGGGGTGCTGTACCCACGAGCCGGAACCCTCGGGGGATGCACCGCTCACAACGCGCAAATATTGATCTATCCCCACAACTCAGATTGGGAATACATCGCAGATCTGACACGAGATTCAAGTTGGCGGCCGGATAAGATGCGGACTTACTTTCAGCGTCTGGAGAATTGCCGGCACCGGCCCTTGCACCGGTGGTTGTCAAAGATAGGTTTAAATCCATCCCGCCATGGCTGGAGGGGATGGCTGCACACGGAAAAATCGATCCCCATGGCAGCGCTGTTGGACAAGGACCTCTTTCAAACGCTGGCGGAGTGTATCGACGAATCCCTTGAGTCTTCCGGTAATCCAGTCGAGCGCGTGGGCTGGTTTTTGGAAAGCTGGGGTGATCCCAATGACTGGCGTCTGGTCAGAAAGAACGCCAAGGGATCGCGCTATACGCCGCTTACAACCCAAAACCACACGCGTGTGGGGTCGCGTGAGTTCGTTCTGGAAACCGCTCGCAAGCATCGTAATTTGAAAGTCGAACTGAATGCGCTTGCCACAAAAGTTCTCTTCGATGAGAACAAGCGCGCCATCGGAGTGGAGTATCTCCATGGCGAAAAACTTTACCGCGCCTCTTCCCGGTCCAGTCCGGAGCCGGGAGAACCTAGAAAAGTCTACGTTTCGAAAGAAGTTATCCTCGCCGGCGGCGCCTTCAACACTCCACAATTGCTGATGTTGTCTGGCATTGGCCCACGCGAAGACCTGGAGCCATTTGGTATCAAAGTCATCGTGGATCTTCCTGGGGTGGGTAAGAACCTACAGGACCGATATGAGATCACAGTGGGTAATCGGATGAGCTTCCCACAGTGGCATATCTACAAAGGGGTGAAATTCTGCCCAGGAGACCCGCAATTCGAGCAGTGGGATCTCTGCCGATCCGGAATTTACGCGACCAACGGCTCGGTTCTTTCTTTCTTCAGGCGATCGCCGGCCGCGGAGGGACCGCCGGATCTGTTCTGCATGGCCCTGCTCGCCAACTTCCAGGGATATTCTCCAAACTACTCACATCTGTTTGCCAAAGACCTCAATTACCTTACCTGGGTTGTACTAAAGGCGCACACCAGAAACCGCGCCGGCAAGGTTACATTACGCTCCGCCGATCCGCGGGATGTGCCCCGCATTAATTTTCGCTATTTGGAGGAAGGCGCCGAGAAGGACCTGGAGGCGGTGCTCGACGGCATCCGATTTGTACGCGCGCTCACCTCCGAACTCAAGGAGCAGAAACTTTTGTCTGAAGAATTTCCAGGAGATGATCTTCAGACTGACGAAGAATTAAAGAACTATGTCCGAAACAACGCCTGGGGGCACCACGCTTCTTGTACTTGTGCCATCGGCAATGACAAGGACGGAGTACTCAGCAGCGATTTCCGAGTGCATGGTACCAAGCGGCTTCGAGTAGTGGATGCCTCGGTCTTCCCTAAGATTCCAGGTGTTTTCATCGTCAGCGCGGTTTACATGATAGGCGAAAAGGCCGCCGACGTTATACTCAACGGCCATTAGAACCTTTGATAGGCCGGATGTTATTCACATTCGGTGGGGCCCGCAGTCGAAAACAAATTTACTCAGCCAGTTCCGGACTCGCGTCGGCTGGTTGAGTCCTAGAGATGAGGAGTACTAAATATGGCTTACAGTGTGCCGCAATTGCTGCAAATGTCTAATTCGGATTTGGATTCCCTTTTCTCCAGTAGTCCAGCGGGGGACATTCCGGATGGCCCGGCGAAAGGCACTGCGATCATAGCTTCCGACACCATTTACAGCCCGGAGATCGCCGAATTCGTCAGCCTGTTTGTGTGGCAGGGCAAAACGTTTGATTCTCAGAAGGGAGTGTTGAGGAACCGGATTCTGCCAATCGGCCTCAACGCTATCATTGCCAAAGTCTACAAAGGCGCCAGTTGGCTCGATCAAAAGGAATGCGTTGTTCTTGACTATTCCGAGACCTCGCTGGTGGCGCAGTGGATTCGTGACGAAATCCGGCTGATTGGGCCGGGCTTGTATTTGGGCCGTGTTTACTGGGCCAACAAGCCGCTAATTCACTTTTGTCTGCAATTCGGTGCTGCGGCTGGATCGTAGACATCGTCACGTTTAGTTTGGCATCGGCCAAGTTCGGCAATCGCAAGTGACAGGCAGGAGGAAAGACTGTGATTAGCAAACTGGTTCGAGGGCTTCTAATCGCTGTGGTTGTTGTACTGCTCCTGGTCGGGACGGGTGTCCTCCTCTACTGGTGGAATTTGCCAAAACCCGGGCACGTCAAAGACGAAGCTCTCTTAGCGGGCCGAGATGCAGCCAGTTTCCCCGCAGCCGACGACGACGACTTCCATGAAATGGACGGGGGCGTGGCCCTGAACGCGGATGAAATCAAGGGGCGCAACACTTGGATGGTATGGACTGCTGGCAACGACCGCCTTTGGGATAAGCTTATCTACGCCAGCGCTGGTGCGCTCGATTTCCTGAAAGTCCTTTCCTCGCACCCTGAGTTACTGAAGATCAACCCCAACTTCAATCGCGATCACCGCTGGGAATACCTTGGCTTGGTAAATGATCCCTGCTTCGAACAAGCCACCGGGCCCAATCCCGAAAGATGGGGTCTTTGGCTCGACAAGCGCCGCTCGAACTGCCAGCCCGACCACTTCGAAAATGAGACGAAGTATCCCGGGGTGAAAATCGGGTCCCGTGGCTCGAATCTTAACGGCAAGGACTTTCCCGTCGGTTCGTTCTACGGCTACGAGACCGGTATCGTAGGCTTACGACTGTTTCCCAACCCGGACTTCGATGAGAAGGCCGCCAAACATTGGGATCCGGAGAGATATTACACCGACCCCACTTACTATAATGACAAGCATCTGGTGCGTCCCTATCGGGTAGGCATGTCCTGCGGTTTTTGCCACGTTGGGCCCAACCCGGTCAAGCCTCCCGCGGATCCGAACAATCCAAAGTGGGAGAACCTCAGCTCCAATGTCGGCGCCCAATATTTTTGGATTCAAAGGATCTTCTACTGGCAAGGCGAAGAAGACAATTTCGCGTGGCAACTCTTTCACACTTCCCGGCCAGGGAGCCTCGACACTTCTTTTGTCTCCACCGACAACATCAATAATCCCCGGACAATGAACGCCGTCTATCTGTTGAAAGAGCGCCTGCAGCACTCCAAACGTTGGGGTCAAGAAACGCTCGCCGGCGGTCAACAAAACAACAAGCAGTTTAATGACTTCGTCCACGACGGTTGGCTTACCGGGTTCTACTCAAAGCCAGATACGGTGTGGACTCCGCGCGTTCTAAAGGATGGCTCTGACTCGGTTGGCGCTTTGGGTGCACTCAACCGTGTCTATCTGAACATCGGCACCTTCAGCGAAGAGTGGTTGTTGCACTTTAACGCTCTGGTTGGTGGCAAGCCCATTACGCCCATCGAGATCTCCGTTGCGCGAAAGAATTCCGCTTACTTTGCCGCTACGGAAGCGCAGACTCCGGCAACCGCGCTCTTCTTCTTGAAAACCACCGAACCGCATCATCTAAAGGATGCCCCTGGCGGGGCTGAATACCTGAAGAAGGACGAGGCGTTGGTTCCGCGCGGAAAAGAAGTGTTCGCCGAGCGTTGTGCGCGTTGTCATTCCAGCAAGGTACCTGCTCCGCCGGTGCCCGGTCTGGATCCATCCGGGTGCGCAGGAAAGGACTATCTCAACTGCTGGAACCAATATTGGGAGTGGACCAAGACGTCAGACTTCAAAGAAAAGATGAAGAACATCGTCATGGCCCCCGACTTCCTCGATGGCAACTATCTGTCCAGCGAACTTAGAGTCCCCGTGACACTGCTGCAAACTAATGCTTGCAGCCCGCTCGCCACCAATGCTCTGGGCGGCAATATCTGGGACAATTTCTCCTCCCAGTCTTACAAAGACCTCCCTTCAGTCGGAACCATTACTTGGTACCATCCCTACACGGGTGAGCCCAGAACTTATGTGATGCCCGCGGGCGGCCGGGGCTACACACGTCCCCCGTCGCTGGTGAGCGTGTGGTCGACCGCACCCTTTCTGCTGAACAACACTGTCGGCAAGTTTGACTACGATCCATCGGTCCAAGGGCGGTTGCGATCTTTCGAAGACGCGATTCACCAGATGCTTTGGCCGGAATCGCGGGACAAAGACGAACTGCTCGGAGACAAGATTCCCGGCAAGATCGACCGCACCACAAAAACAAGTTATCTCAAAATCTCCTACGGATACCTTCCTGATGCGTTGCAACAACTTCGCGGTATCGCGCGCTTTTTCCCTTGGCTTATCGACGACAAAGACAAGATCGTCAGGATCGGACCGATCCCCAAAGGCACTCCCGTGGGGCTTCTCGCAAATATCAACCCGCTGCCCGAGAGCAACGATCCGGGTGAGGGTCTTCAGCACGACAAGAAGCTTCTAGGCCTGGTGCTCAAGATTAGTAGTGATCTGCAGAAACTCCCGCCCACTGCAACCGATGAGGATGCAGAAAACGTCTTTAAGAACGTGGTCGAGCAGATGCTCGAACTCAGCAAGTGTCCTGACCTCATCGTGAATCGTGGTCATTACTTCGGAACGGATAAATCCGCCGGAGCGGAGCCGGGGCTGAGTAATGAAGATAAACAGGCTTTGATTGCGTTGTTGAAGAGGTTCTAGTGTCTTCCCCGGAATATCTGGAAAAAGTCGGGTCTGGGATTGACGTTCGCTGGCCCGCGAGCCCAATCAGGGCTGGAATCCACCCGCTTGACGTCGTAGCGGCGTGGTTGACATGCCGGGACAAATTATTTTCGCGAGGCTGGGGAGATGAATCGCTCTTAACGGACCTTGTCCAGCGCGCCTCGTTCGCTCACCCGCCCGGTTTCATTAGTATCGACTGGTCAGACCCAGATCGACGGGCTGGCACGATTCGGCGCGATGGCACATTCATCTCTCCCCTGGATTTGCTTCCACCGGCCACTCGAACTGTGCACGTCCGGGCATGGTTGAAGCCAGGTAACACCGCAGCCTGCGTGATCCTTGCCGCCTCCCGCGACGAAGGATACAAAATGCGAGAGCGCACTTTCGGCGCTCTCATCGATCGCGGACTCGACTTGTATCTATTGGAGAATCCGTTCTACGGCCGCCGCCGTACATCTTCATCGGCGTCTCTCGCCACATTCAGTGATCACATGCTCATGAATTTGGGTTCGGTCTGGGAAGCACGAGCGCTGCTGGAATATCTGCGTGGTTCCTACGGAAAGCTCACCGTGGCGGGGTATAGCATGGGCGGTCACATGGCGGCGATCACGGCCGCGGTGACTCCGTTTCCGGTCGCATGCGCTGCGTTGGCCACAGGTGCATCCGCCGCTCCCATCTATACCAAGGGCCTGCTCTCCTGGAGTGTAAACCTGGATGCATTGGCTGCCAAACCCGGCCAACAATTAGCGGTGAGGGAACGGCTGCATCTCCTTATTGAGGCGGGCGACTTAACCCGTCACGACCCGCCTATGCGAGCAGACGCTGCCGTTGTCGTCGCCTGAGAGACGGCTATATCATGGCAGAGGAAACGGAGCGGCTACATCAATACTGGTCAGGAAGCACCCTGCGCTGGCTCTCAGCAGGTCACGTCACGGCGTTAATTTTCTTTCGAGGCGCGTTACGCGACGCTGTCGCCGATGCAACCGCCAAGTTGTGACGCCCAGGGGCATCGATTCCGGCACACTCGAGCATTGCTGCCGGCTACCCTCTGGAACTGAGATGGGCCCGAGGGCAATTGTGGTCGCGGAACGATTTAAGTAGCGATCTGCCTGGGACCTCGAGCCATTCTTAAAATGGATTCGAGACAACGTCAGGAAAGCTACAATAGGGCAGCGTTGTACCGATCTCCTTGAGCTCCTGCGAATTTGCCTATATCGCGAGTTGCCCACGGAAAGGAACCTAGTAATCTGAATTTGCTGCTCCGCTATTCTCGGATTTTCCTTCTCTCTCCGGCAAATCTTGCAGGCATTCGCGCAGACTACGTGACGAGACCAGACTCGGCACTCGACCTTGCACGCCGCCTGCGTGAGGATGGCGTGCCCCTGGGAGAGCTCTTTAGCTTTATCAGCGGACTCTACTTTCGCGGCAAGCTAGCCTATGCTCGAGCTTTTTCCGCGCCGCCCGCTTTATCAGGCACATTCATTATTACCGCGACCGGAGGCTTGGTGCCGCCGGAAACCGTTGTGACCCTCGATCGCCTGCGCGAGATTGCGGCGAACGACATCGATCCAAGCGATCAGCGGTACCGCGCGCCCCTCGATCGCGATTGTCGCGAGCTCACAGAGAAGATGGCAGATTCATGTGGCGTTGTTCTTCTGGGAAGCATTGCGACATCAAAGTACGTGGAACCCTTGCTTCAGATTTTTCGTGAGCGATTGCTCTTTCCTGCCGACTTCGTCGGTCGCGGCGATATGAGCCGCGGCGGACTGATGTTGCGCTGCGTCGAAAACGGCAAAGAACTCGCGTACATACCCGTACTGAGCGCGACCCGCCGTGGTCTAAGACCTCCGAAACTTTCGCCCTTGGGTCGTTCCACAAAACAAATGCGCGGACTCCGGGACAGTTCCAAGATGGGGTAACCGAGAAACCCGAGCACGCGAAACGTCGCGGGATGAGCCCGACACTTTGGACGCTGGTGGCAATTTTTATTCCCAATTGCCTGGGCATCGCCTCTACTTCATCCTGTGGCATCCTCTGCAGAGCGCCTGCCCGCAGTGCGGCAACGCCGTCCAGACGGGATTCAACTTCTGTCCTCGCTGCAGCTGCAAACTGAGCCCGAGTTGTCCGCAGTGCCAGGGCGTGGTTGGCGTGAACGATGTCTATTGTCCGTACTGCGCAACCTCGCAGCGCAATCCGGCGGCCCCGGCCTCCGGACTCCCAACTAAGCTTCCAGGTTAACGACCGCCGGAAACTCTCGGGTAGCTATCTCTTATTCTGTGGTTCCTAGTGATCAACATGAACAGTCAACAATGGAAAGAGCAGGCCAGTGCAGCGGGGCTACCACCAGTCCCGGCTTCCGCTTGACTCGGTTGTGGTCAGCGGCATACTGTCGCCAGTCGAGAGGGGGATATCCTCATGCCACACTACGTATCACTGCTTCGATACACACATCAGGGCGCTGCAAAAATAAAAGACAGCCCGGCCCGGCTAGACGCGGCCAAGAAGGCCGCCGAAACCGCTCAAGGAAAGGTCCACGCCTGGTACTTGACCATGGGGGAGTATGACGCCGTGTTGGTCTCGGAGTTTCCCAATGACGAGGCCGCGGCGCGGTTCCTGATGTCCACGGGTGCTCTGGGCAACGTGACCACTCAAACGCTAAAGGCCTTCACCGAAGCCGAATACCGCAAACTCATCGCATCTTTGCCGTGAGCTGAGAGGCCAGCCTGGCGAGAACGAGAGAGGGCTCTACGATGCGCAGTGGTGTGTCCGGAATCGGGGTGGTCATCCAATGTGGTCATCCAATGTTGCCCTGTGCCGGCGGCGCGGAGTATGATCTCCGCCGTCACAGGAGGCACCATGAAGAACGTGCTCGCCATTGCATTGCTTTGTTTGCTTTCCGTGTGTATGGCTGCCGGTCAGGCGTCCAAGACGAGTGGTGTCGAGGATGAGATCAAGAAACAGGAACAGAACTGGGCACAGGCGACCCTAAAGGAAGGCGCAGCAGCAGTGGATCAGTATGAAGCCGACGACATCATCGACACCGACCCGACCGGCCGCGTTACCAACAAGGCCCAGGACAAGGCGGACTTGAGCTCGGGTGATCTGAAATTTCAGTCGATGGAACTGAGCGACCTGACAGTCCACGTTTACGGGAACACCGCCGTGGCCGCTGGAACCAACACGGTGAAAGGTACCTACAAAGGGCAGGATATAAGCAGCAAGTATCGCTTCACTGACACCTGGGTCAAGCGAAACGGCAAGTGGCAAGTGGCAGCATCGCAGGCCACCAAGCTGCAGGAATAGACACACATCGATGTCCTGCGAATCTGTTGCGATCAGCACAGCCGATAGCCTGGCCCCAAGGCCGGGCTTGTGCTTGCAATCTCCGTGAGCTTCCTCGACTAATGACGTGCGGTCCGTTGCGATCACGAGTGATGCGGCAAGACATTGCGGCCTTGCCGCATCGCCGTGAGCCTACTGTTTTGTGGCAGTAAACTGGCTGTGGGTGCCGTGCAACTTGTCCTCGACCTTGAGGGTCATGGTTTTGCCGTCGGCACCTACCGTCATGCGCGCCACGCTGATCACCTTCCCGTCGCGCTTGTCAGTCTCTTCTATCGTGTTCTTGCCCATGTTTTTCACGGAAACGCTGGTGGTTCCGGGATCACCTTTGTAAGGCGCCTCCGTGCCATCCAGCTTGGCAAGGTAGGATTGCCCGGTCTTGTTACTCATGCTCAGACTGTCACCTTCTACCTTGAAGGTGACCGAGAGTCCGTTGTCGGACAGGGTCTCCATCTTCGAGGTCACCCAGGAACCGGAAATCGCATGCGATCCGGCGGGCGCTTTGGCCACTTGTGTCTGGGTACCCTTGCCGGTGACCGGGTCGGCGTTCGTGTTGCTGCTGTCACTGAACTCGAATGTCGCCGTCTTACCGTCGGAAGAAACTACAGTTTTTGAGGTGGCGACTGTCTTCCCGTTTTTCTTGTCGACTTCCTCAACGGTCCGATCATCCACCACTTTGATGCTGACGCTATCCAGGTAAGGGTGTCCGCTAACCGGTTGGTCTTGGCCGTCCGCTTTTACGTCAATCGGCGGAACGCAGGTCTTGCACTGATACTTGCCGTTTTGCAACAGATAGACGTCGGGTTTTTTTGGAAACTGCGCGTCGCTGAGGTTGAACTTCCATGTCCCGTCGATGGCATTCTGCGCGATTGCTGGTACAGAAGCTAGCAGCGCAATCACGAGTCCAAACAGGGGTAGATTCTTCATATCGTATCCTCCATGGACTTCTTTAACAGGGTTTGCCTGGGCCGATGAGCGACCCAACTGTACTCCTGACCCCTCGTCGCTGCAATAGCGGACCGCCAGTGTAGGATGAACACGCCGTTCGCGTTTCATCTGGAACGGAAGGAGGTCCGCGATGACCCCTGAGGCAACCAATCGCATTGCGGTTCCACAGCTGCGCCGCAATTCGCTTGGACTTTCGGAACTGGTGCTTCACGGCATCACGCATATCGCCCCTGCGACCAACATCATTTTTACGTTCCCCGTCATCGCCCTCAAAGCAGGACCGGACATGCCGATCTCGTTTCTCCTGACGACGGTGGTCTGTTGCTTCATCGCCAACACGGTGTCGGAATTCTCCAAGTACATGCCGTCGAGCGGAGGCTACTACTCTTTTGCCACCCGCGGCCTCGGAAGCCGTGTCGGATTCATGGCCACCTGGAGCTACTTGATCTATGACATCATCGGCCCGGCCGCTTCCAGCGGATTCCTTGGATACCTGTTGTCGGACACGCTGCATACCAGCTTCGGCGTAAACATTCCGTGGTGGCTCATCGCGGTAGCAACGTTCGGCGTCATCTGGATCTTCACCTACTACGGGATACGGCTGTCGATGCACACGACCGCAATTCTTGGTGGGCTGGAGATGCTGATCATGCTGGCGCTCGCGATCACCTTCCTGGTCCATCCCGGGCCCGGTTCCACTTATGTCGCGCCGCTGAAGCCCTCGCTGTCGCCTCACCACTTCGGAGGCATTCTCGCCGGTATGGTCTTCTCCATACTCGCACTTAGCGGCTTCGAGGCTCCAGCGCCCCTTGCGCAGGAGGCCCGCCGTCCGGGCAAGTTCATCGGCCTGGCAGTCATCCTCTCGCTGGTGCTCATCGGGATCTTTTACGTCTTCACGTCCTATGCCAGTGCAATCGGCTGGGGGACGGGCAACATGTACGCGTTCGCCTCCAGCCCGAATCCCTACTACGACCTTGGCCACGCAATGTGGGGATCTGCATGGGTGCTGGTCATCCTGGCGATCATCAACAGCGCCGTCGGTGCGGGCCTGGCCTGCACCAATGCCGCTTCCCGAGTGATGTACACGATGGGACAGGCGGGGACACTGCCTTCTCGTTTCGGCAAGATTCATCCTGTGCACCGGACTCCCACGTTCGCCATCGCCTTTCTGCAGGTATCCGGCTTCGCGGCGGTGCTGCTCGTTGGTCTGCTCTTGCGGCCCGAGGATATATTTGGTTTCCTGGGTACCATTGCAACGCTCGCGGTCATCGTCCTGTATTGCATGGCGAACCTGGCGCTGACGTCCTACATCCGCCGCGAGCTTCCGAATCAATTCAGCATCTGGCGGCACGCAGTGATCCCCTGGATCGGGACGCTGGCACTGCTGCCTGTACTCTTCGTGACCGTCTACCCAGTACAACCGGCGCCGTACAACATAACGCCTTATCTGTTCGTGGTGACGTTGATCCTCGGTTTTGGCTACATGTACTGGCGCGAGTCACGCACCCCCGGAGCGCTTGCCCGAGGTGCGACGATGCTTGTCGGCGCCCGCCTCGACCCCGGGGGAGACGTGGACTGGGACGCACCTGCGGTTCGGAGCTAGCACCTGCCACGTGAGTGCGAAAGGAAGAGCACTTGCGATTCGACGCGGACGCAGGCATGGCTGGTGACAAATCGGTTAATCGCTTAAGCGCTCATTGAACAGATCCTGTAAACGTTTACTGCTTCCGTGACTGATATCCCCTCGTAAAAACGAAGTAAATTGCGGATTTACGCTTGACTTATGCGGTGATTGGCGTAAGGTCAGGTCACATACCACGTCGTATACAACAATTTCCAGCACCTCGCAGTGCGTCCTATTCTAGGAGTCTAGTTATGAATCCGGGCCTCCCCCCATTCCAGAATCGTCCCGACTGGAGGACTCTGTACAGAGCCGCCATCCTCGAAACCAACAAGAGCGTTCTGCCGCAGCGCGTCTCGGAAGCCGAAGAGGCAGTAATCACGCGCGGGCGAGAAATCTTTTACGATCCCGCAACCCTCGACGAACTCGACGAAAAGGAAGCCTTAGAAGACGCTCTCTATGCCTTGCGTGCGTTCAAAACGTCTTGGCAGAACGTCGAAGCCGCTTGATCCCCATTACGACTGAGGGACTGTACGGGCTCCACCAATAGTGTCATCGGCGCAGAGAGGCGACGCAACCAGGTCAACGTATTCCTGCATGGCTTCTTCGCGTCGTGTTGAGCTTGTGCAAATCGACCTCGTAAATCGGACATAGCACCTCCTTTGAGTTGCAGAAGCGCAGGATCGGCCGCAGCGTGTGGCGGGAGCGAAAAGCAGCTGCGAAAGAAGTCTGTTCTCAGAACGCAGCAGCGTCGGTGACGCCGGACACGTGGGCTTGACGTTTCCTCCTCGTTCTCCCCTCCTCTAGATCACATTTTCTAATAGATCACATTTTCGAATCTCCGAATCGACTTGGAGCATCGCCGGGTGCACGCGACGTCGGGGAGGTGTCGATGCCTCGACGGCCCTACCGCCTTCAACTTCACTGCCGGCCGGAGAGTAGAGCGTTAACTCCTTTGCGTTGTGCCGGATACTCACGCGCCCGGCCGTCTCTTTACTTGGAACGGAACTTGCACTTACTCACGGCCTGTGGGGATTGCGCTCTTAGTAATTCGCCCTAGCGAAAAAACCGGAGCGTGATTGAATCCCGCGTGAGGCAATATGTGGATTGTTCGACTGGCGTTGCGGCGGCCTTACACCTTCGTGGTGCTGGCCATTCTGATCCTGATCCTGGGAGCGTTCTCCATCGTCCGGACGCCCACCGACATATTTCCCAACATTAATATTCCGGTCGTGAGCATCATCTGGAGCTACAACGGACTGAACGCCCAGGACATGAGCGACCGTATTGTTTCGGTGACGGAGCGGGCGCTAACCACCACGGTCGACAACATCGGACACATCGAGTCCCAGTCGCTCAGCGGCATCGCCGTGGTCAAGCTTTTCTTTCAGCCGACCGCAAATATCGAGCGTGGCATCGCGCAAGTCGCTGCCGTTTCACAAACGCAGCTTCGACAATTACCGCAAGGAACCACTCCGCCTCTCATCATCAGCTATAGCGCGTCGAGCGTGCCCATCCTGCAGCTTGCGCTTTCGGGAGGAAAACTCTCAGAGCAGCAACTGAATGACTACGGCTTGAACTTCATCCGCACGCGCCTGATCACCGTGGAAGGCGCGTCGGTGCCGTATCCCTACGGCGGCAAGCAAAGGCAGGTGCAGATCGACCTGAACACGGCCGCCTTGCAATCGAAAGGCTTGTCGCCGCTCGATGTGGTCAACGCCATCAGCGCGCAGAATCTGATCTTGCCCTCGGGCACGGCGAAGATTGGCTCCAAAGAGTACGACGTTGATATCAATGGCAGCCCAACCAGCATAGGAGAGCTCAACCGGCTGCCGATCAAGACCCTGGGCAGCAGCACCATCTATATTCATGACGTCGGTTGGGTGCGGGACGGCTTCCCACCACAGACCAACATTGTGCGCGTCGACGGGCAGCGGTCCGTCCTGCTGACAGTGCAGAAGGGGGGGAACGCCTCCACTCTAAACGTCATATCGGGCATTAAGTCCTTACTGCCGCAAATCAAAGCGAGCCTTCCGCCAGAACTGGACATCAAGCCGCTCGCTGATCAATCGATTTTCGTGCGTGCGTCGATTGATGGCGTGATCAAGGAAGCCACGATCGCCGCATGCCTCACTGGGCTGATGATTCTGATTTTTCTGGGAAGCTGGCGCAGCACGCTGATCATTGCGGTCTCGATCCCGCTTTCAATTCTGACCTCAATTATCGTGCTGAGCGCTTTGGGCGAAACCATCAACATCATGACCCTCGGCGGCCTCGCGCTGGCGGTTGGAATTCTGGTCGACGACGCCACCGTCGAGATCGAAAACATCAACCGCAACATCGCGCAAGGGAAGGAAATTCAGCAGGCCATCCTCGATGGCGCGCAGCAAATCGCGGTACCCGCGTTTGTGTCGACTCTGTGTATCTGCATCGTGTTCGTTCCCATGTTCTTTCTTACGGGAGTCGCGCGCTACCTGTTTGTACCGCTCGCCGAATCGGTGGTCTTTGCCATGCTCGCTTCGTATCTGCTGTCGCGCACGTTAGTGCCGACGATGGCGAAGTATCTGCTGCGTGGCCATGAACAGGAGGCTGGGCACTTGCCCGCTTCGAGCGGCAATCCGCTCGTCCGCCTGCAGATTCGCTTTGAAGAAAGCTTCGAGCGCATGCGCGGGCGCTATCAGCAGATTCTGGAGAGTTGCCTGCAACATCGCCGGGTATTTCTGGTGGGAGTGCTCACGTTTTCCGTCCTGTCCCTGGCGGCACTCATCCCGTTCCTGGGACAGGATTTCTTTCCCACGGTCGATAGCGGTCAGTTCAAACTCCACCTGCGGGCGCCGACGGGAACTCGCATTGAGGAAACGGCCAGGCTCTGTGACTTGGTCGAGCAGTCGATCCGGCAGAAAGTGCCGCCAGCCGAGGTCTCGAGCATCATCGACAACATCGGGATTCCGTACAGCGGCATCAACTTGTCCTACAGCAATTCGGGCCTGATCGGGCCGGCGGACGCCGACATTCTGGTAAGCCTCTCGCCGAAACATGGGCCGACTGACAAATACGTACACGACCTCCGACTCCGACTCGCGGATCAGTTTCCGGGAGTGACTTTTTCTTTCTTGCCCGCCGATATCGTGAGCCAGATTCTGAATTTCGGCCTGCCTGCTCCGATTGACATTCAGGTGGCAGGCAACGACCTCGAAGGAGATCGCCGCTACGCCGACAACGTGCTGCAAATGCTCCGGGGTGTCCCGGGAACAGCCGACCTGCGCATTCAGCAGCCTTTCGATCAGCCCGAGCTTTATATCGACGTGGACCGCACGAAGGCAAACGAAATCGGATTCACCCAGCATGACGTTGCGCAGAACCTGCTGGTTTCGCTCAGCGGCAGCTTTCAGACCTCTCCGACTTTTTGGCTCGATCCCAAGAATCACGTCAGCTATTCGATTGCGACTCAGACCCCTCAATACCGGGTTCAATCGCTGCAAGACCTCGAAAACATTCCGGTGACCGGACCGAACCCAAACGCTCCGCCGGAGATCATGGGCAGCCTCGCTTCAGTCACACGGAGAGTCCACATGCCCGTCGTATCCCACTACGACATTCGTCCCGTGATCGATATTTACGGCTCCGTGCAAGGTCGCGATCTGGGAGGCGTGGCACAGGACATCAATCGGATCATCGCGGAAACGCAATCCTCTCTCCCTCGCGGATCGCAGGTGATTGTCCGCGGGCAGGTGCAGACGATGCGGTCTTCCTACATCGGTCTGCTGGCTGGCTTGGCATTCTCCATCCTGCTGGTCTACCTGCTGATCGTCGTGAACTTCCAGTCGTGGCTTGATCCGTTCATCATCATCTCCGCGTTGCCGGCGGCGCTGGCGGGCATCGCCTGGTTTCTATTTGTCAGCCACACCACAGTCAGTGTGCCGGCGCTTACCGGAACGATCATGTGTATGGGCGTGGCGACGGCCAACAGTATTTTGGTGGTGAGCTTTGCTACGGAACAGATCCAAGAAGGAAAAGATTCGATCGCCGCAGCGCTGGCTGCGGGGGCCACGAGGTTCCGGCCAGTGCTGATGACGGCGTTGGCCATGATCATTGGCATGGTACCGATGGCGATGGGACTGGGCGAGGGCGGAGAACAGAATGCGCCCCTGGGCCGCGCAGTGATTGGTGGGCTGTTATTCGCCACGGTGGCAACCTTGCTATTCGTGCCCACGCTGTTCAGCGTGTTGCACGGGTTCCGCGACGGTGGGAAAAAGAAGCAGAGCGAAATGACTCTGCAAGAGTCCTGATAAGAAAGCGGGGAAATTATGCCGGTAGGATTGGACAATGAGAGAGAGAAGCAAGTCTTGGTTGAGGAGCCATCGCTCCAACCTTCAAAAAAAGGGCCCAGGCACTGGGCGGCGGCAATTGTAGTCTCTCTCGCAATCGTAGGAGCCCTGACGTCCGGTATTCTGCCTCGTGTCACTGCTCGAACAACTCTGCGCAAAGAGACAGCGCAGTTGGCGCTGCCAACGGTCGCCACGGTGCATCCGGAACATGCGGCCCCCGCGGACGAAGTTGTTCTTCCCGCAAATGTGCAGGCGTTCATCAGCGCTCCGATCTATGCCCGAACGAACGGCTACCTGAAGCGGTGGTACGCGGACATCGGCGCGCATGTGAAACAGGGGCAACTGCTGGCGGAGATTGAAACGCCAGAGGTCGACCAGCAACTGCAGCAGGCACGAGCAGATTTGGCCACGGCGCAGGCGAATCTCCATCTCGCAGAAATCACCGCAAACCGATATCAGGACTTGCTCAAGACGAATTCCGTTTCGCAGCAGGAGACTGACAATGCCACGGGCGCATTGGCGGCGGACAAGGCAACGGTGCAATCGAGCCAGGCGAACGTGAGCCGGCTTCAGCAACTGCAGTCCTTCGAGAAAATCTACGCTCCGTTTGCTGGCGTCATTACCGCACGCAAGACCGACATCGGAGATCTGATCGATGCCGGTGCCAGCGGCGGTTCGAAAACGGATCTGTTTGACATTGCCCAGACCGACAAGCTGCGCGTGTATGTCAACGTTCCCGAGGCATACTCGCAGGCGGCAAAGCCCGGCCTCACTGCGAATTTGATGCTGGCGGAATTTCCGGGTCGTCCCTTTCAAGGGCGCCTGGTGCGCACCGCTGAGTCGATCGACCAGGCTTCGCGCACGTTGCTGGTGGAGATCGACGTGGTGAATCCGACTGGATTGCTGCTGACTGGCTCCTACGCCGAAGTTCATCTCAAACTGCCTGCGGGAAGTTCTTCGTACGTCGTGCCGGTAAACACTCTTCTGTTCCGCAAAGAGGGCCTCCGCCTCGCCATTGTGAAAGACGGCAAAACTGCTCTCACTCCGGTAACGCCCGGTCATGATTTCGGCGATCGGATCGAGATTCTCGGGGGCCTTGCGGGCGACGAGTCGATCATCGTGAATCCTCCGGATTCCATCGTCTCGGGACAGCCGGTGCGGCTCGCCCAGCCCATCCCGGGAGATTCTCAATGACCGTCCGCTCAGTAACTGCACAACCATGGCATCTCAAGCTGCTGGTTTGCTTGTTCCCGCTCTTGTTGCTGGGCGGCTGTGAGGTGGGTCCGCGCTATGCTCGCCCCAGCGTGCCCGCGCCTCCCTCGTATAAAGAGTTGCCTCCGGATTGGACGAAAGCGCAGCCCAGCGACGCCATCGCGCGCGGCAAGTGGTGGGAGATGTTTCAAGACGCAAAGCTGAATGAACTGGAAGAGCAAATCAACGTCTCGAATCAGAACTTGAAGGCGGCACAAGCTCAGTATGTGCAAGCGCGAGCTCTAGTCCGGCAGAATCGTGCGGATTATTTTCCGACGATCACCGGCGGAATGTCGGCCACGCGCAACCATCAGTCCCAGAATCGCCCCCTCGGAACTCAGGCGACGCAGACTTATACCGATCTCGTCCTTCCAGTCGAGGCGACGTATGAGGCCGATGTCTGGGGACGAGTCCGGCGAACCGTCGAGGCCAGTCGGGCCCAGGCCCAGGCAAGCGCCGCGGACCTGGAAGCCGTAAGCCTGAGCCTGCGCTCAGAACTGGCGGCCGACTATTTCCAACTGCGCGAACTGGATTCTGAGGAGCAACTGCTGACCTCAACGGTTACAGCGTACCAGCAAGCTTTCGATCTCACGCAGAATCGCTTTAACGGCGGAGTCGCATCCGAGGTCGACGTGGCACAGGCTCAAACCCAGCTTGAAACAACGCGCGCCCAAGCCATCGACGTCGGGGTGCAGAGAGCGCAGTTCGAGCACGCGATTGCGGTGTTGGTGGGCCAGCCCGCCTCAACCTTCAGCGTCGCTTCCTCACCGCTCACGCTGGTGCCTCCGACAATTCCTCCCGGCCTGCCTTCAGAACTGCTGGAGCGCCGGCCCGACGTGGCCGCCGCCGAGCGCCGGGTGGCTGCCGCCAATGCCAACATCGGAGTCGCGAAGGCTGCCTACTTCCCAAACCTGTCTCTGACAAGCTCGGGTGGATTCGAGAGCAACACGATTACGAACCTGCTGTCTGGCCCAAGTGGATTCTTGCTGGCGGGAGCGTCTGCCATGGTGACCGTTCTAGACGCGGGTCGGCGCCACGCCATTACCGATGAAGCACACGCTGCGTACGACCAATCCGCTGCCAACTACCGTGAGACTGTCCTCGGCGCTGTTGAGGACGTGGAAGATAATTTGGCCGCGCTGAGGATTTTGCAGGACGAGGCAAAAACCCAGCAGACAGCAGTGCAGGCAGCGCAGCACTCTCTGAATCTTTCGTTAAATCGCTACAAAGGTGGGGTCACAACCTATCTGGAAGTGATCACAGCGCAAGGGTTGGCACTCTCCGATGAGAGAACGGCCGTACAGATCCTCGGCCGCCGGATCACCGCCAGCGTACTGCTGGTACGTGCGTTGGGTGGAGGTTGGGACAGTTCGACACTGCCGCAAAGGCCGGAGTGCTGTGGCAGACTCATAGGCCAAGCCAATGACGCACCAGCTGAAACACCGGCGCTGGCAGCATCGCAAAAAGAAGCTAGCAACCGTCGCTGAAATGTTTTGGGAGTCTAGTTCATTTCAGGTATCGCGCGAACCAAAACCATATTGTCATCCCGAGCGCAGCGAGGGATGACTGATCGCGCCGGGATACAGCAACTGTGAAACCGGGCTGGTTCACTCGGGTTGCCGCGAAATTCCTAGCCGGCGCATCTTGTAAATGAGCGTCGTTCTCGGCATGCCCAGGCGATTCGCCGCCCCGTCCGAGCCACCCAGCACCCATTGCTTGTCGTGCAACGCTTGAAGAATGTGTTCCCGCTCCGCATCTTCGAGAGTAATCGGTGGAGCGGGGGGATTTTCTCGCGGCCGGGCAAGCTCCGAGATCGGCGCACAAAGAGTTTGCGTCTGCGAGAGAATCACCGCCCGTTCAATAAAATTCTGCAGTTCGCGGATATTCCCTGGCCACTCATAGCACATGAGCGCCTCCATGGTCTCCGGACGAACAACGTCGATCCACTTATTCATCTGCTTGCCGTAGTATGTGACAAAATGCTTGGTGAGAAGAGGAATATCCTCGCGCCTGTCGCGCAGGGCTGGGATCTTTATGGGGAAAACGTTAAGCCGGTAGTAAAGATCAGCGCGAAAGCGCCGGTCCTCCACCATCTTCCCCAGATCCTGGTTAGTTGCCGCTACCAGGCGAACGTCAACCTGGATCGACCGGCTGCTCCCCAGGCGTTCGAATTCCTGCTCCTGCAGAACCCGCAGCAGTTTGGGCTGCAACTCAAGAGGAATGTCGCCGACTTCATCGAGAAACAGAGTTCCTTTGTCCGCAACCTCAAAGCGCCCAACCTTTTTCGCGATCGCCCCGGTGAATGCGCCCTTCTCATGTCCAAACAGCTCACTCTCGAGCAAACCGGAGGGAATTGCGGCGCAGTTGAGCTTGGCGAACAGATTCTCGCGCCGGGAACTGAGGTTGTGAATAGCCCGCGCCACAAGCTCCTTCCCCGTGCCAGTTTCGCCGAGGATGAGAACGGTGGAATTCGTGGGGGCCACGGTAGAGATGTGCCGCAGCACTCCCTGGATACCCGGCGTTTCTCCAAGAATTTCGTCGAAGCCGCGTTCCGCGCGAATCTCGGTTCGCAAATACGAGGTCTGACCGGCAAGCCGCTCCCGCGACTCGTCCACTTCGCGGTACTGCATCGCGTTGTCGAGCGCAATCGCGACCTGGTTCGACACCTGCTGTAGGAATTCCGCATCCTCCTCCGAGAAACGATGAGGCTGGCGGTCCAGCAAGTGCAGGACGCCGAGCTTTCGATCCCCCCGAATCAGAGGCAAAAAGCAGCCTGACTGCACGCCTTCCTGGAAATTTATCTGCAGCGCCATCTTGTGCAGCGCCTGCGGCGCGGTCTCATAGAGCACAGGCTCTCCCGTTCGAAACGCCTTGCCCGGACTCGTGCCTTCAATGGGGATTTGCATTTCCTCCTGCAGGAAGCCTCGTCCTTCGGGAAAATCCAATCCATGGATTTCCAGCTTCTGCCCCTGCAAATCCGGCAACGACAGACAAGCCCCGTCACACTGCATCGCCAACCGTACGCGACTCGGAATAACTTTGAACAATTCCGTCAATGACAAGTTCGAAACCACTGCATTGTTGACGTCAAGCAGCAGTTTCATCCGGTCTCGCTCATGAGCCACTTGTTGCTGCAACTCCATGGCGTCCTGATAATTCAGTGCATTTTCAACGGCCACCGCGACCAGGCTAGCCGCGAGTTTCTGAATCTCGAGTTGATCCGAGGAATAGGCGTTGGGCGCCGCATTCCCCAGACTGAACGCGCCCAGCCGGCGGCGCGGAGTCGTCAGGGGCATGCTGCAAAAGGATCGCACACCGTATTCCCGCACGAGCTTGATCGGCCGTGAAAATCGCATCTCTCGGTCCAAATCGTTGACGACCAAGGGCTCCTGATTTTTCCACACCCAGCCGGCAGGAGACTCGTCGACGGAAAACTCCATACCCGGGCGGACGGTGTCAGCCCCATCGGAATTCAAGATATGCACGCGCATCACATTGCGCGCAGAATCGTAGAGCAGCACGCTCAGATAGTTGAACTCGATGATGGAATGAAGCCGGTGGCCGAGGTCCTTGAACAGTTCTTCCAGCGTCCGATGCGCCGCAATCGCCGCGGAAACCTCCAGCAGAGCGAGATAGCGTCCCGAAAGTGCGTTGCCCGTTTCGTCGGCAATACCCAGCATAGTGACCTTAGAACGCCCCAAACCCGGCCCGTGTCGGACTCTGTCGAAGTGCTGACTCCGGCGGCTCCCAGCTTATAGAATTCAGATGACGCAGTGGACGCGTTGGATTCAACAAGAGCTTTGCCTTCAACGAGGTGCGACAATAACGCTTCTATGCGACTACGGCGTGGAAAATGCTTCCTCTAAGGCGACGCATGAAATGTGCGGCCCAAAGAATACGAAGGAATAGTAAGGAGGTTTAGATGGAAACAAGGCAACTCGGCAATAGCGATCTCATGATCACCCCCATTGGCGTCGGAGCATGGGCGATGGGCGGGAGTGGATGGACCTGGAGTTGGGGGCCGCAGGACGATGACGATTCTCTGTCTGCGATTCACGAGGCGCTCGATCGTGGCATCAACTGGATCGACACCGCGGCGGTTTACGGTTTGGGACACTCCGAAGAAGTAGTGGGACGCGCCCTTCGCAGCCGCCGTCAACGACCTTACGTCTTCACGAAATGCGAACGGACCTGGAAGGCAAACGGGAAGATCGGCGGCACATTGAAGGCAGAATCCATCCGCAAAGAATGTGAAGCCAGCTTGCGCCGGCTCAGCCTGGATGTAATTGACCTTTATCAAATTCATTGGCCCGACCCGGATGCCGACATCGAAGAGGGATGGACCGAGATGGCGCGCCTCAAAGAACAGGGCAAAGTGCGCAACATCGGCGTATCGAACTTCAACGTGAAACAGATGAAGCGCGCCGCCGCGATCGCTCCTATCACTTCTCTGCAGCCTCCCTACTCCATGCTGGCTCGCGATGGAGAAGAGACAATCCTGCCATACGCCGCAAAGAACAACATCGGCGTCATCGTCTACTCTCCGATGTATTCCGGCTTGCTCAGTGGCGGCATGACGCGCGAGCGTATTGCTTCTTTCACGGCCGAGGATTGGCGACTGCAGAACCCGAACTTCCGCGAGCCATTGCTCTCAGGAAATCTGCGGTTAGTCGAGTTGCTGCGGGAAATCGGAGCACGCCACGGCAGAATGCCCGGCGAGGTCGCCATTTCCTGGACGCTGCACAACCCGGCAGTCACCGGCGCCATCGTTGGCGTGCGCAATCCGAAGCAGGTTGCGGGCGTAATTGGAGCCGCGACTTTCCGGCTGTCCTCCAGAGAATTTGAGGAGATCGAGAAAGCGTTGCAGCAGGAGGTCGTCGCGAGCCGGTGAGCCCGCCCCTTCCCTTCGTCCAGAGGCGCTCGAGTGCAGGCTGTCGTCTTTCGGAGCGCATATCGTCGGTTGACCACCGGATTCAGACCGGGTAGGCCCGGTCGTGGAGGTAGTTGCACGCACCTCCGTCGACTGATAGCCTAGCGCTCCATAGAGTGCAACGTGAGGCTGATTTACTACTCTCTCGCGTATTCTGGCGGCTCCGTCTGCGAACACCAGTGGATCCAGAGCATCCGGAGCCTACGGCGCTACAACTCAACGATTCCTGTATTTCTTTTCCTCTACACCGGCGCCTCCGCAGCGCTGTTGAACCAGGCGGATCGATCGCGGGTCAATGTTCGCTATCTCGGCGACTACCGCGAGTATCTTCAACGCATGCACGTTCGCGGTTCGGTGTTGGCTCTTTATCCCACGTTCCACAAATTTTTTCCGCTTGGAGACGGGCCCTTGGACGCAGCCTCGCAAGTTCTCTACTTGGATTGCGACACGTTCTTTTTCGACGACGTCGAAGCGCTGTTCCACGCCCATTCGGGACACGACTGGAATGCACGAGAAGAACCCTTATCGCGTCGCAGTCACTATGGGTACAACCCATCCCACATCGACGAATCGACCCTCGAATCTATCGCGCGGCGCGAACATTTACAGCTAATCAGCCCCTTCAACTCAGGCGTTTGCCTGCTGAACAATCACGTGAGGATCGGTTTCGATCGAGTTCGCGTCAACTTTCTGGATCTGGCCTGGCGACTCCTCGTCGGCCGTGAGCTTTCGACCCGCACCACTTTCGGAAGCAATGTACAGATCCAAAAAGTGGTATTGGAAGCGATCGGTGCCGTTGACCGCCAACGAGCGCTGCCCTATCCTTCCTCCAACTCGTGGATTCTGGAACAGATCGCTTTGTGGCTCGCTCTTGGACATCTGCCACAGATCTCGCACGGCCTGATGTCGCGCGAGCACGTGGTCCAAGGCGGCGAATTTCAAGAGGCATTCGGTTACGGCCGCCGCTGCGTGGTCGCGCATTACTACAGCCACCTGACAACCCAATTCTTCTCCGCGGTGCCGCCGCTCCCGGATTAGTGAAGCCATCGTTTTATGACCTAGGCACCCGTTCCGGAGAGTGACCTTTCGCGGGCTCAGCCGCAGTTGGGATCGAGATGATCGCGCGCGGTTCGTAGATGAAGGGCCAGCCAACCACTTGAGACGATTCCCTACGCGTAGCGTCTTTGGTTGCCGCGCCACTGAACCAGTAAATCAGAATCCCATAGCCTACACCTGCCGGATCTCCGGCCCGTGCCGCCTGGAATGCCATGAACCGGCCGTCGGTTGACACCACGGGATTGGAGGCCTTCCCCCCGATATAGTCGTTGAAGTGCGTCAGCCGGACGAAGTCTTTTCCGGTGCCATCGAGCCTGAGTTTCCAAATGTCGATGTTGCCTGAGCCACGCTCCCCTCCCAGCGACTCGCATTGCCTATCCGCTTCCACCGTGGTGTAGAGGCCATCCGGGAAAATGCCTTCTGGCTCGTTGTACGTGCCCGGCGTCTTTGAGAAGTTCGTTACCTGCCCAGTCTGGAGATCAATTCCCATCACCGATGCGCCATGGGGCGGCTCGTAGCACGTAAAGATCATCTTGGTATCGTTGTCGTAAAAATCCTGGGCCTCCAGAACGCAGTCATGATCTTTGCTTTGATAGACGCTCTTCTGATTGATCAACTTTGGCACACTGCCGGAAAGATCAAGGTCGGCGATCAGGAGCCGCGATGAATCCAGCGCGAGATCTGCAGCTTGCGCCGGCAACTGGGAGAACGCTATTTTGAGGCTCTTCTTGGAAATGGCCGCCCCCTCGCTCATTTTCTGCCCCAGCTTGACCGGCTTCGCCCCTGGTTCCTTGCTGAGAAACCACAATTCATTGTCGCGAGTGCGACTGGTGTGGATGTCTTCGAAGTGGTCGGGACCAATCAGGATGTAGTCTCCTGTGACCAGATGCATCACTCGCAGGAACGCCGCCCCCGACACGTTGCAGGTCAGGCATGTAATCACCCGTGTTTTCAGGTCGATCTGCATCGCATCGCCGAAACTTTTGTCCATGAACGCGACCCGTTGGTTATCAGGAGAAATATCGGCGCGCTCTCCGAAGTGAGTAAGCAACTCAATGTTCTGCGGCAGGTGTTCGATAGGATTCTCCCTCTTTCTTTCGGCGGGCCCGGCAAGAAGAAGCATGACACACAGTGGCAGAAGTAGTTTCATGCCGGCTATGCTATCAAACCGGAAGTCATCTCGAGACAAAGGCAGATTAAGCGCGATTGGCACCACTCTTAGCGCTTGCTACCCACGAGCTATAGTGGCCCAGTACCTGACGCGTGTGACGACAAGCACAGCATTTCAAGCGAGTGCCGAGTATACTTGACTTTGAAACGGGAGAAGACCATTTCGTCGTTGAGATGTCACCCATTAAATTCAGACCCTAAGTCGGGGGTCCGGTTGGTTTGGACGCGTTTCAGTGAAGTGCTCAGTCACCAATCCGCTTCGCGCATTAGGAACCACCACCTTAGCCAGCAGTATCGGACCCCCATAACCGACGGGTAAGTGGAGGTAAATCACATGACACGGCCTAAGGTTCTCCTGGTCGATGACACTGATGCTGTTCTCCACATGATGGAACAGTCTCTGAGTCGAGAGGGCTTTGACGTGGTTACAGCGGCGAGCGTGACCGCGGCCCTGAGTCAGATCGTCACCCAACAATTCGACGTTCTCATTACTGACCTTCACATGCCTGGCGCAGGCGATGGTTTTGCCGTGGTAACCGCCATGCGTCACAGTCAACCCAACGCCTTGACCCTGGTGGTTAGCGGTTTTCCCGACGTTGAGGCCGCCCTGGATGCGGTTCTTCTGCAAGCGGATGAAGTTCTAGTGAAACCTCTCAAGATGAAGGAACTCGCCGAACTCATCCGCAAGCGGGCACCGGGGGGTAGACGTTCTCCGAAGCCAAGTAAGGAGAGTGTCGCCAACATTCTGGAGCGAGACGCAATTCTCACGATCCAGCGGTGGCTGTCGCGAGTGAAAGAGGTGGGGGATTTGGCTGCCCTGCCCCTTGCCGACATGGATCGCACGGACCATCTTCATGAGATGATCAAGAACATTGCGGAGCGTCTGCGCACCTCTCGCTCCATTGAAGTGGTCGCCATACCCTCCCCTGCGGCCGTGTCGCACGGACAACTGCGCTATCGCCAAGGTTATACTGCTCCCATGCTCGTGCAGGAATCACGTATTTTGCAGGTGTGCATCTTCGAGACCATCCAACGGAACTTGGCGGTGGTGGATTTCAGTTCGGTACTGCCAGACATTATGCTGCTCGCGGACGAGGTTGACTCGCAATTGACGCAGAGCATCGACAGCTATCTGCGAATGCAAAAGTCAATGACAGCGTAGAACCGAACGATCCTATCCCTCAAAATTTGAATGTCACCAGCAGGGATTTCACCAACTCAGAAGGGCGACGAGTTGGGAACTGTCCCTGAATTTACCCACGCCATCGTCGACCAGCGCGGAGCAGTAGGACTCCCCTGCTTGTACGACTGGAGTGTCCGCGAACATCGCTACGGGATGTTGCTGGCCACATATTCCCAATTGGTGGTCTCAGAGAACATTTCGCCCGTGGAGTTAACGAAAGCGCTATGAGCGTACGCGTCGCCCTGAAGACGATCCATAAACCAGGCGGTGGGATAGCCCAGGTATCCGTAGACGCCATTGACGCAGGGAAACGGGGCCTGCGCGCATCCGGGCTGTCCGCCCAGATCGTTGTGACTGGGACCAATGAGCGTACCTTTGACCTTGGCGACCGAGTTGGGAACGGCCTGATAGAAGGCATCGATCGACTGTAGTCCGGTGACGTTGTTACCCTGCTTGGGAGGAGAGATGTAATCGGCGGAGCCATCGACGAAGAAGATCGAGCCGGTCAGGTTGGCAGGATTGAAGAGATTCGTGGAATTGCCCCATACCTGAGCGGGGAGTTCGATAGGCACTACGGTCTTGATCAGCCCGTTCGATTTGAGCAGGGCGTTTACGGCACCCGTGGCTCCTTGGGAATGTCCGAAGGAACCGATCTGGTTGACGTTCAGTTTGTGAAAGAACGGACTGGTGGAATCGGAGTTCGCGGCCACCATGTACTTCGCCGCGTCGAGAATGGTTTGCCCGGGGCCGGTCATGGGATCCTTGCTGGCGACGATCACGAAGCCCCACGAGGCCACATGCCGAAGGAAGTACTCGGCCTGCTGCGGCGTCCCAAAACTGCCATTGCCCCAGGTGAGGATGGGATGGAGGAATCCATTGGCGCCCAGGTTGCTGGGATAGAAGAATACGCACTTATTGCCTTGAGAATCGCAGGGGGCCGAACTCTCGCTGGAGGTAACGGGCCACGGGCCTGAGGCGTAGTAGTGCAGCTCGATGGGGCGTGTCGGATAGTTGGGTGGATGATTCGGGCAGGCGAGGATGACAACCAGAGCCAGCGCGACGAGCGAACCAGACCGGTAACGATTCATTCGGTCCTCCTTAGTCGTCGGAGCATAGTGCATCCAGCAGGGGCCGCGTTTCAACCGACTGATAGCCGTCGAAGATTTTTCTGCTCAACGTGGCTATCATCGGAGCCCGCGGGGGAGAAGACTCACCGTGAACAATATTCGGCCGGCGCTGGTCAAGAGCCAACAAAGCGAACAAAGGATCGGAGAGCGCCTCGCTCGAGTCGTTTCGGATTACTCTTCTGATTATGGCTGCGTCCACAGACCAGAAGTTGGATGTTGCCCAAAATATGCATGCTACTTCTCGGACGATGCGAATGTAGTCGATAGTGCAAGTAACGATCACACCTGCTCAGGAGGTAATACAGGTTATGCGACGTCTCATTCTCAAATGCTTTCGCACTGTTCTTAGTTTCGTCGTCTTAGTCCTTCTCGCCTCTGCCGCGCGTCCGTTCGCCTTTGGCGCAGACGCCCCAAAACTCGTACAGAAGGATGGCCGCTATGCCCTCATGGTTGACGGCCGCCCGTACCTAATTCTGGGCGGTCAAATTCACAACTCCAGCGCATGGCCCAACGAACTGCCGCAGGTATGGGAATCGATGGCCGCTCTACACGCGAACACAGTGGAGGCGCCGGTCTACTGGGAGCAGTTTGAAGCCCAGGAGGGCCACTTTGATTTCACTAACGTGGATCAGATCGTCGAAGGCGCCCGCGCCCACAACCTGCATGTGGTGCTGCTATGGTTTGGTACGTGGAAGAACGGCAACATGCACTATGTACCGGCTTGGGTAAAAACTGACACCCAGCGCTTTCCCCGCGTCATCCGCCGCGATGGCGAACCGATCGACGTGCTCTCGCCGCTTTCACGCAACACGCTGGAGGCTGATAAGGCAGCGTTCGTGGCGTTAACGCGCCACCTGAAGCAGATCGACGGCGAGCAGCACACCGTTCTTCTCGTCCAGGTGGAAAACGAATCCGGCAACATCGGCAGTGTGCGCGACAATTCCGCAGAAGCCAACCGCGCGTTTGCCGGTGCAGTTCCTGCTGATCTGCTCGCCGCGGCCCATAAGAATGCGGGAACCTGGAGCCAGGTCTTCGGAGCCGCCGCTGATGAGATATTCCAGTTCTACCATCAAGCCAGATACATCAATGAAATCGTGACCGCGGGGAAAGCTGAGTTCCCGATTCCCTATTACATCAACGTCTGGATCGACTATCCCGCGCCGGAAACGCCCCAACGCCAGTTGGAGATGCCCGGAATCGGGTACCCCAGCGGCGGCGCGGTGCAGAAGATGGTGGGATTGTGGCGTGCAATGGCGCCATCCATCGACATGATTGGCCCGGATATCTACGCCGATGATTCCCCCTTCTACCGGGAGACGATGCGCGCCTATCACCGCCCGGACAATCCGCTGTGGATTCCGGAAACCGGCCGCAGCGACAGCTTTGGCAAGTTCTTCTTCTACGCGCTAGGCGATGGCGCCATCGGCTTCTCGCCCTTCGGAGTGGATCACTCCGGCTGGAACATCCTTTGGGAAGGCGCACGCCAACAATTTCGCCTTGATTGGACCGATGAGCCGCGAAATTGCTCAAGTGGAGTTCGATGGCAAACTCAAGACCGCGGTGGAAGAACCGGGCCAGACCGCGGAGGAAGTGGACTTTGGCGCATGGCAGGCCACCGTGGCCTTTGGCTTTCCGCAGCCCGATGGCCGCAGGGCCCCCGGCACCAAAGATGCCCATGGTGCCGCGCTGATGGCCCAACTGGGACCGGATGAGTTTTTGGTCACCGGTTTCGACGCTAGCGTCAGCTTCCATCTTCCCGGAAGACTGCCGTGGATGCGCAGTCAGATCATCTCCGCCGAACAGGGAATTTATGAGAACGGCGTCTGGAAGCCGCTCCGGTTATGGAATGGAGATGAGACCGATCGGGGTCTTTGCTTCCATGAAAAGCCCGAGGTGGTGCGGGTGCGCTTGGGACGCTTCTAGAAGGCTGCGAAAAACTTTACATGGCGTTCCCCGTTTTGAAAGCCCATATTTTGAAAGGGCGCGGCTTTAGCCGCAGAGGGAAGCTGTGAGGGCTTAGAGTTCCTCCAGCCTGCTAGGCGCAGCTCCGGCGGCAGCGCTCAGGTTGAACCGCTCTGCGATCCATGCTTGAATAACTCGGGCGTGGCTTCTCTTACACAGTTACAGAGACTTTACGATAGCAATCGCTTCCTCGACGCTTTCCAGCAAAGCTCGGAATACTGGAACCCGTCGACCTCCATCCATGATCTCTCCGTCGAGGAATTGATCTTTGGTGGCAGACTGGCGACACGACTCGGCGGATGGCGGCTTTCAAGGCGGCTATTTCGAGCCGCGTACGCGCGCGATCCAGCAAATCCCCGCGTGCGTTATTTCACCAACCACGCCCGCCGCAAAAGGTCGCAATTGCTGGACAACCTGCGGTTTTTCGAAGCGAACCCAGATCTCTGCGCGGAAGACCCCGAGATGCAGGCCTCCTGGCTTGCTTCCCACGCTGTGACCTGGGCCTTTCTTCGCGACTTCACCAGCGCTCACCGATGCCTGGAGCGTGCTCACAGCTTGCAGTGCCGGGATGGATGGGTGACCAGTTGCGAGTCTGACATTCTTGGATTTGAAGACCGCTGGGGCGAAGCCCTGAATTGCGCCGAACTGGCTTGGGAGATTAATCCCGGAAGTCCCCACGCGGCCCGAAGCCTTTCCACAAGTCTGCTCAACCTTGGCCGCATACCGGAATCGGCCAAGCGCCTGTCGGATGCGTCGGAGAACTCTCAGTCCTACGAAGTCGTACACCTCGCCTGCTGGTATCAGTGCGCCACGGCTGAGACCATGGAGGGTGACGATCGTCGTCGCGCCCTCGATAGCGCTCGAGGGTTTGCGGAACGCTTGCCCATCTTGGCGCCGCTTGCCGACCGTAATCCGCGCAGGTTCTTTTCGCGCACCCGCCTCGACATTGCGGAGCTTTCGGACAATCATGCCGAAATGGAACGCTGGGCCGAGGAAGCGCGCGTTCCCTTCTATCGGAAAATCCTGGCGAATCTGCGGAAGAATCCTCAAGGCTTACGCATCCGCCTGCCCTTCCGCCGGGCGATCCAAAAGCATGAAGCGTGTCTCCCCACCAGTCTGTCCTCTGCGCTGGCCACGCTCGGAGAGCGCCTCGACCCGGACGCCATGGCTGCGGAGATTACGTTCGGCGGAACCGCGGAATGGGCGGCCGGCGAGTGGCTCGAACAGCACGGGTTCGCGGTCCGTTTCTTCGCGGTCACTCCCGAAACGGCCACCCTGCTCATCAAGAATGGAATCGGTTTCGTTCTGACGCTTGAGTGGGACGACAGCGCTCACGCGGTCGCCGCAGTCGGCTTGGACGAGGCGGCCGGAACGTTGATCATCCACGACCCCATGGCATATCGGACCACGGAATATCTCTTGGAAGGGTTCACCAGGAATCGCGATCCTTTCGGGATGAAGGGCATGGCGGCGGTTCCGCGGGAAAGAGCTGCGTTGCTCGATCAGCTCCTGCCAGTGAAGGACGTCGTTATCATGACTGCCGCTCAGGCTCACCAGAGAGTTCTGGCTCGGCAAGGACCCACCGCCGCCCGCGAGGTTGTTGCCGACGTCGCGAACAAGCTGCCCTCCCATGCGGGGACTCGATTGCTCCGGTCGATTCAAGCCGCCGAGGAGGGCCGCTCGGGCGAAGCATTACTCGGCTTCCAGCAGTTGCTGAATGAGTTTTCCAACTCCCCTTACTTGCGGTATCAATTGCTGGAGGCATGTCGCTCGCGCGGCAACACGGCGTTGATGCGCGAGACGCTCGCGGGAGTAGTCGAACGCGGCATCCTTCCCGGAGTTCAATCGCAACAGGAATGGCTCTTTCCTCCCGCCCGCTACGTCTCCGAATATGCCGACATGTTGCGCTACTCCGCTGAGACTCTTCAGAGCGCCAGTGCCCTGCTCCATGGACTCATACGGCGACAACCGCACGCTGCGGATGGCTGGCACGTGCTGGGCGACCTCCGTTGGAAAGAACGCGATATCGAAGGGGCGTTGCTATGCTTTCGCATTGCCTCCTGCCTGGCCTCGGGCAACGAACATTACGCGTTTGCTTATTGCGATGCCCTGGCGCGGAACCACCGCGAACAAGAGGGTTTCTCCTGGCTGGAGGGTCGCGTACGAAAGTTCGGCAACTCACGACGAGCCGTTGGAACTTGGATAACGTGGATCAGATCGTTGGAAGCATGGGGACACCCCGACAACGCTTTGTCCGCTTGCACCGAGGCCCTCGCTCAGCATAACAACGTGCCCGAATTGCTGGCGTTCATCGTTCCGTTCCTGGCCTGCATGGGACGCTGGCAGGAAGCTGAAGAGCACCTCGGACTTCTGGAAAGGACCGGGAGCCTCCCACGGTTCTATGAAGCTGCCGTCGAGTTCTATCGCCTGCGGGGAGATCTTCAACGAGCCGTTGAGCACGCCGGAGGATGGGTGCGTGAAGTGCCGCGTCACATGCCAGCGCGCTACGCGCTGGTCGATCTGATTCGGAAGCGCGACGGCGAGCAGCCGGCCATCCAGCTAGCTTCGCGCTGGTTCACCGACAGTCCTGGCCATGACGAACTCGGACAGCTCTATTATCGGCAGCTCGCCGGAGAATCAAAGCGCAAGAAGTATTTCCTCCTGTTCCGCCGCGTGAAACGCAACCCAGAAGATGGCTGGGCCTGGCGCGAGCTCGCATTTATTTGCATGGAGGACTACGAAAGAGCAGACCATCGGCGGCAGGCGAGGCTCCGGGCGCGCGTGCTCGCTCTACTGGCGCAAGGCGACCGCACCGCTCCGGAAGATCCCGCGACCATTCGTATTCATGGGCGATGGCACCAGGTTTGCGGTCAGTGGACGGAAGCCGTCGCCGCTTTTCTCGATTCGATCGATCGCGACCCCACCAGCTTCTACGGCTATGAACAGGCCTGGGATTGCTCGGCCACGTTCGCGGCTGACAAGCGCCGCGAAGTTTGGGAGCGGATCGAGCCGATCATGATGCGCTCTCCGGGACACTTGTCGATTGCTCGCGAAACCGTGCCGCTGCTTGCTCAGCGATTCGGGGTCGCTGTGGCCGAGCAAGCCGTCACGCGGTGGAACCAGCAGCGTCCGGACGATCCGGAAATCGTTCAGTCCTTTGCCGATCTTTTGCTGGAGCACGGACAAGGTCGCACCGATGCGGAGCGCGCTTATGCCATGCTGTGCCCCGCAGTCGAACGTTTCCCCCATCACCTTGGACTGCGCTTGTCGCTCGTGCGCGCCTGCCGCAAACTGCGCAAGCTCACCGAAGCCGAAGCCGGACTGCGCGAGATCCTGCGCCGTCACCCTGGCAACACGGGCGCGCGAATCCAACTGGCATGGGTGCACGAACTCCGCGGCGAGCGTGACCAAGCTCGCACCCTGTTAGAACAGGCCGGCGCAAACGATCCCCAAAACAGACAAGTCTCCGATGCGCTCGTCCAGGTTCTGATTCGGCATAACTTTTTCGATCGGGCGAAGAGCATGATTCGCGAGGTCTCGGACCGCGCCCCTCGCGACGTGCACTGGCGCGACCGAGCCATCCAGCTGTTGCTGCAGTGCGGTGATCAGGAAAGCGCGGTGGCTACGGCTCGCGAGGGCGTGTGCGTCTATCCCCGCGGTGCCTACCTGTGGTTTCTGCTTGGGTCCACCCTGAAAAATCTGCGGCGGTTTGCGCAGCCCGGCGAAATTGAATCGTGCTTTCGTCGCTCCGTGACGTTCAATCCCTCGTTTTTCAACGCCGCTGACGAATTGTCGATTCTCCTGGCGGAGCAGCGCCGGTACGAGGACTCGGAACAAGTGATGCTGAATATTCGGCATAGGATGGGCGACCCATCGCCAGCTCTGGGCCGGGTGGCGTGGATTCACCGCCAACAGGGGAAAAAACACGAGGCGCTTGAGGAAATGTCCCAGGCCGTTCGCGCCCACCCCTGGTACGTGTGGGGATGGAGTGTGCTCATCGACTGGCTGGTGGAAGACAAGGCCTGGGAACAGGCTCGTGAATTGCTCGGTAATATTCCAGAAGAGCTCCGCACCAATCCAAAATTCCGCCAGGAGCGCCTGGTCGCACTTGAAAAAACAGGTCTTCCTCTCCCCGAACTGGATGCGGAATGGAATGGTCTGCTCCGCGATTTCCCTGAGGAACTTCCTCTCCACCTCCATCGTTACGATTTGTTGCGCGAGGCCGAGCGGCTACCCGAGGCGCACGCCGTTCTCAATTTATTCCAACCTTCAGACCCGGACAATCTGTACTATCTGGCACGTCTGGTTGAGGTCCGCGCTCAAGAGAAAAAAAGCGAGGAAGCGGTTGACGCCATGCAAAGCATTTTTTATGCGGAAGCGGAGGTCTCAACTTGGCCCGCGGATTACTCCTGGGAAGCCCTCAAGAAGGCGCAGTTTGTCGACCGGGCGTATCAAGAGGCGCGTCGTTTCCTGGAGAAACATCGACGCGCCACGCCGCGGGCCTTTTTCATTCTGTGTTCGCACGCTTTGGAGCAAGGGAAAACCGTAAAGAAAATCCCGCAATCGCACTGGGCAAGCTGGTTTCCAGACCGGGGAGTCAAGGAATTACTGAGCCTGCTTCAACTCGCTGATGCCAGCCCGTGGATCAACGGTTCATACCGTGCCAGGGCTATGGACCGGCTCAATAGCGTCGGGCACTACAGGCTGGTCATCAATTATTGGAAGAAGCACCGAGCCGAAGTGGAAACCGACGTGGCGACCTGGTCCGAAACGTCTCGGGCACTCGCAGCACTGAAGCGGAAAGGGGAAGCCGCCAAGCTCCTGTCCTCGTGGCGCCAGCGACGCGGCATCAGCATGTGGGTGGTGGCCAATTATGTCGGTTGCCTCTCGCCGTTACGATCAAGCGGCTTGAAGGAGATTATTGCGTCCTCGGGCGATGCTCTTCGGGACCTTCCCCATGATCACTGCGCTCGATACCTGGCCCACGCCAGAGCGGAAGCCTTCGCTCTCCTTGGTGACAAACAAGGTTTGCTTGAAACCTGGAATCAGTACCGGAGCTACTTTGACTGCAAGGAACAGAGCAACGAGTGGTTCGAGGATCGACGGCGGCCTCTGCTCACCGATATTCCGATGATGGTGCGCTATCTGGAACAGAATCACCGTGGCCTGTATCGAAGGGCAGTCTGGCGACTGCGCTGGCGGCACATCTCGTGGTCCCTGGGTAAACCGATGAATCTGACTGGTCCAATGCCCCTTCCATGGTGGGCGTGGGTGATTTTCATTTGGACACTTCTGCAGCTACTTCGGACTTTGGAAATTCCGAAGTAGCATCAACTTCACCCGCAGATCTAATTCAGGAAGTATTGCCTGTACAGCGTATCCCGCTGAGCGGGACGGAACCCCGCGTCGCGAATGATCCTGCGCAACTCTTCTTCAGTCGTGCAGTTGGTGACGCCGGCAGCGCGCACGACGTTTTCTTCGAGCATCACCGATCCCACGTCGTTCCCGCCGAAGCGCAGCCCCATCTGGCAGACTTTCAGCCCTTGCGTCACCCAACTGGACTGGACATTGAGGAAGTTGGAAAGATAAAGCCGCGAGATGGCTAGCACCTTCAGGTACTCGACCGCGGTAGCCTCATCCCAGTGACGCCCGCCGAGCGCTGTATTCTGCGGTTGAAAACTCCAGGGGATGAACGCCGTGAACCCGCCGGTCTCTTCCTGCAGGTCGTACAGCCGCTGGAAATGGTTGACGCGGTTCTCGTAGTTCTCGCCCACGCCGAACATCATGGTCGCGGTGGTGCGCATGCCGATCTGGTGCGCCGTGCGATGCACGTTCAGCCAGTCATCGGTCAGACACTTCAGCCGCGCGATCTTGTATCGCACTTCGTCGTCAAGAATTTCCGCCCCGCCGCCTGGAATCGAGTCGAGTCCCGCGTCGCGCAGCCGCAGAATCGTATCGCGGATCGTCAGTCCGCTGTATTCGGCAATCGCAATAATCTCCGACGCCGAGTAGCAGTGCAGGTGAACCCGCGGGAACCGTTCCTTGATTCCCCGCAGCATCTTTTCGTGCCAGTCGATCTTCAGATCGGGATGCAACCCGCCCTGCATGAGCACACCCGTCCCGCCAAGTTCCACGGTCTCGCGAATCTTCTCGTAAATCGTATCGAAGTCGAGAATGTATCCTTCCTTCGCCGCCGGCCCCTTCAGTGGTCGGTAAAAAGCGCAGAAGGTGCAGTACTCGGTGCAGAAGTTGGTGTAATTGATGTTGCGGTCGATGATATAGGTGACCACGCCTTCGGGATGCAACCGGCGCCGAACTGCGTCAGCCTCCATCCCGATCCCGATCAGATCATCGGACTCAAACATCTCTAGGGCTTGGGAATTAGTCAAGGACATTCAGAAACCCACAGAACCTTTTATTTTAGCGGAACGCGGACGATCCTGCCTATCCTCGGTTTGCGGGTGCCCCATTTCTCGCGCGTACTTGCGCGAGAAAGCCTGCCCTGAGCTGGTCGAAGGGTGGGGCTTTCGGCATCGGGAACCGCATCATTGAGGCTAGACCTGAGGTGAAGACAGGCCAACCTGAAGAAGGACCTCTCCTAAGCGCTAGGGAATAACCGCTCTGACGGCCGCTGACATGTTGCTCTCGTCGCCGTAGATATCGACTGCGGTCGTCGCCGTGGGAGTTCCAAGCGCGTCCGCCGAGCTCCCTTGTCCACAGCCCCGCACAAAGAAATCTCCCGTTTTGTGACCTACAACCTTTACTGAAAAATAAAGTAGGAGCAAAAAACTAGGGAATATGCTTGAATGCTCGCCGACTGATCCCGCAACTCTCGACAACATCGGCTATCAAGAAGCTGCGACGGACTCGCTCGTTGCCAGTCGTTTCCATAAGTCCTTAAAAATAAAGATGTTGCCGCACTTCTATGCGAACTGAATCGCGCTATGAAAACAAACATTCTGGCCTCGCGTGGAGGCCGGCACCAGCGGCTAATTCCTGGGTTTCACAAGATTTTACCTGCAGTCCTTGCGGCTCGAGAGTTTGCGGGGAGTCCCTTACCCCTAACCAGTAACTCTTTCAAAATCAAATTTTAGAGATTGTTGAGAGAAGGAAAGTGATGGTCGACAGGCTCCCTGGCGCATTCCGTTGACACCGTGTAGCGCCTTACCTAGACTGCCAGAGTAGGCGTTCTGCGAGGACCATCCATGGCCTGGCTGCAAAACAAGTTCGAAAAGAATTTCATGATCACCACGGTTGATTACGTCTTCAACTGGGCGCGCAAGTCGGCGGTGTGGCCGATGACGTTTGGCCTGGCCTGCTGCGCGATCGAGATGATCGCCTCTTCCACCTCGCGCTTCGACATCGCGCGCTTCGGCTCGGAGGTGTTCCGTCCCAGCCCGCGCCAGAGCGACCTGATGATCGTCGCCGGCACCGTCACGCTAAAGATGGCGCCGGTGGTAAAGCGCATTTACGACCAGATGCCCGATCCCAAGTGGGTGATCTCGATGGGCGCGTGCTCGTCGGTGGGCGGCCCGTTCAATACCTACGCCGTGCTGCAAGGCGTGGACAAGATCGTCCCTGTTGACGTTTACGTCACGGGATGCCCTCCGCGCCCGGAGAACCTTTTCTACGCGCTGCTCAAGCTGCAGGACAAGATCGACACCATGACGCTGGCCAAGAAGCCCACCGAAGTCCGCCTCGATCCGAATATGGTCGAGAATTTCAAGCGCCAGGTGATGATCGCGCAGACGCTGCAGCCGAAGTAGACTGCGCTGGCGGGCGAGAAGAGCAAAGCGAAGGGGTGAGCCCGCTATGGTCATCCGGTCGGGCAAAGCGAAGGAGCTCTGCTTCTGAAAGGCGCTGGCACGTAAACACCGGTTCCTAAAAAAGGATCTGCTGAACGAACTATGGCCTTCGTCAAAATCATTTCCCAAGCTCATCTCCCCACGGCCAACGAAGCGCGCGACTTCCCCTGCAACGGCAAAGTGATCTGCATTGCCAACGTCTGGGGAAAGATCAGCGCCATGGATAACGTATGCCTGCATCAGGGCGGCTCGCTCGGACAAGGAATGGTTGAGAACGGCAAGGTCGTCTGCCCCTGGCACGGCTGGCGATGGGATCCGAAGACTGGCGCGGCCGAGGATCATCCCGATCAGAAGTTGAAGACGTACCCCATCAAGGTCGAAAACGGCGAAGTATTCATTGACATGTAGCCGTCGCTGCGCAGAGCAGATCTAGCGCGGAGGAACGAACCGCGGCGTAAAGCCGATCGCCCGATCGGTCATTTTCTGAATGATTCCGATGACCTCTTCGAGAGTCCTTCCATTCACCGCAAGGACATCGAACGTTTCGAAGCTGGTCAGCATGTGCAGCGTATCAATCGCAATCGGCTGCTGAAGTGACGTAAGCGGAGGATACCAGCGGCCATAACGTTCGACGATCACTCGCGCGCCTCTCCTCCGGCGCTCGTTGCGCGCTCGGATTCCCTGCCCAATCTCGGAATCGATTGCGCCCAGGCCGTGCAGCCTGCGGATCACATTGCGGTCCGATGCCCAGAATTCCGCAAAGACGCGAACGAAATCGTGCAGCATGGGCACGGGATCGTTGTCTTTTTGGAAGACGTCCGCCAGACGATTCATTTCTCCGCGCCGGGCGATGTAGTTGTAGAGCTCCTCCAGTAAGCCCGTCTTCGACGCGAATTGGTAGTACACGGTCGGCCGTATCACGCCAGCCTTGCGCGCCACCGTGTCCATCGTGAACTCCGAGAAGTCCTCGGCGAGGAGTAGTGAGCGAGCCGCGGCGAGAATTCGCTCGCGATTCGCGTCGGCCGCGGCCTGCCGTCTCACCATGCGGTAGGGGCGAGGGCTCAAGGAATCTGTGACCTCAACGTTCTATATTTAATTATACATAGTGTATAATCAATGTAAATTGAAACTACGAGAGGATTTATGCAGGTACCGAAATCGATAAGTCGCCTGGTGTGGACGGGCGTGATTTTCCTGGCGTTGATCGGAGCCGCAGCGGTAACGCGACGCACGCTGGTTTTACTGTGGCCCGAAACGTTTGCGGGGAAATCGTCGCCGGCGGCGGTGTTGGATGCGGGATTCGCGAAGCATATGGCGCTGACGCTCGTCCACATCTTGCCGGGAGGGCTGTTCCTGATTCTGGCTCCATTGCAGTTCGTGCCCGCCATCCGGCAGAAGCATCTCAATGTTCATCGCTGGATGGGACGAGTATTGGTTATCTGCGGACTGATCATTGGAGTTTCTGCGCTGATCATGAGCTACACCATGAATATTGGCGGGCCCAACGAAACCGCGGCGACCACGCTATTCGCGATCGTATTTCTGATTTGCCTGATCAAGGCTTACCGGCACATCCGGCGGAAAGAGGTGGCACGGCATCGCGAGTGGATGATTCGCGCCTTCGGGGCGGGATTGGGCGTAGCGACGACGCGCCCGATTGTCGGGATGTTTTTCGCGTTCCGCAGGCTCTCGCCGCACGAATTTTTCGGGATCGCGTTCTGGCTGGGATTCACGATCACGTTTCTCGCTGGCGGAGTCCTGGGTGGAGTACACCAGGCAACGAGCAGTGCCGGTGCCGAATTCAGCGGGTTCAGGCCGTGAGCACACGCTGGCGGCCTGATTTGCGGGGTCAACTCAGCCAAGATAACGCAGAAATTTTCCTGGCTGGTTGTCGTAGCCGGGGAAACACTGGGTAGATTCCTGTTACCCAGGTGCCGCGCGACGGCTTCTCCAATGACCTGGCGGAAGTCGGTGGTCAGGGCGAGATCGCGGCCTTCGTACAATTGCGACTGATCGAGGCCGGGCCAGCGTCCGTAGACATTGCCGCCCTTTACGGGCCCGCCAAGCACGAACATCACGTTGGCATGGCCGTGGTCGGTCCCGCGGTTGCCGTTTTCCCGGGCGGTGCGGCCGAACTCCGACATGGTGACGACGACCGTGTCTTCGCCGAGATCGCCGAGATCGGTCCAGAAAGCGGCGAGCGACTGGGAGAAATCAGTCAGCACATTGGCTAACTGGCCTTCGGTCGCGCCTTCGTTGACATGGTGATCCCAGCCACCGATATCGGCAAACGCGACCTGCACGCCGAGATTGGCTTTGATCAGTTGTGCGAGCTGGCGCAGGCTGTCACCGAAGCGTCCTTTGGGATAATTGGCGCCAGCCGCAGGAGTGTATTTGCCGGGGTCGGCCGCCTTCAGCATCTTTACGGCGTCGAAGGTTTCTTCTCCCGTGCCGTGAAGCACGGCATCGGACGAGTGGTCGTACATGGCCTCAAAGGCGCTGGCGGCGGGCGAGGGTTTCGGACTCTTCCCGCCCACTGAGAAATCGTTGATGTTGTTCATGGCGACCGCCGGCTCCGCGCCACTCAGAATGCGCGGCAGCGATGGGCCTAGCGCAATCGCGCGGAATGCGGATTTCTGCGCGGACGACGGCAAGTCCCGAAGTGATCGGTTGAGCCATCCGTCCTCGGTGGCTTTCACGCCCGGAGTGCCAGTTTCCATGAAATCCTGGGCGTCGAAGTGCGAGCGCGTTGTGTCGGGCGATCCGGCGGCGTGAACGATGGCGAGATGACGCTGCTGCCAGAGCGGCTGGAATGCCGCGAGTGATGGATGCAGCCCGAACCTGCCGTCTAGATCGAGCACCGCCTTGCGCGGAATGTTGATGTTGGGGCGCATCGCGTAATACTGCGGTTCGGCGTGAGGGACGACGATGTTCAGCCCATCGGCGGCGCCGCGCTGAAAGATCACGACCAAGCGCTTCGTGCGGCCACCGCTTTCGACAGCGCCAAAGGCCGCGCGAGTCAGAAAACTCGGTACAGCGGCGGTGCCGACTACGGCGACCGCGCTGTTGCGAAGGAATATGCGACGAGTGATGGACATAAGAACAGCTCCTAGCCTCTACCTTCTAGCTAAAGCTCATCTCCTCTGAAACTCGGGCGAGCCCAGCAGCAGGCCTGCGATCATGCTCGCATCAGGCGGACGCGCTACGACTGGCTTACTCTGAGCTGTCTTATCTTGTTGAGTCTTCGCGTCCGATTGCGAAACGGCGGTCTTCGGTGGCGGGGCAATCTGAGCTTCGATCGAATCGTGCGTCTGCTTCGACACGTCCGCTGCAAGTAACTTCGCTTCCATGGTGGAAAGCGTCAGGGTTGCATCCGACGGCGGAGGCGACCCTCCTGCCAACAGTGCGGCATCGACCTTTACGCCCCGCACCTTCCCTGCAGTGAGCGCTAGCGCGAAATTCATGCGGTTCAGCAGAGCTGACGAATTCACCCAGGTCTCGGCTTTCATTGAATAGCCGGTGGGCGGCTGCGCCCCGTACAGAGGCATGCCCATGTTGTTCAACTGCCGGGCCAGCGGCATGGCCTCCTCTACATCGGCTCCCGTGGCGCGCACAGCAGAGGCGACAAACTCCAAGGGGGTTTTCACCTTGGCGCGATAGGTGCCGTCGGCCCAGAATTCCGGCGAATGGAACAGCGTGGTCAGCACCTCGCGGATGTCGCCCTTTTTGTTCTTGAAAGTCTTTGCCATGCGATCCACCAGCGCCGGCGGCGGATCGTCGGACACAAAACGCTGCGCAAGTTTCAGCGAAATGAAATGCGCTGTCTGCGAACTGGTGGCCAGCATGTGCAGCACTTCCCTGCCCTCGTCTTCGCCTTTGGGCTTGATGCGATGTCCGAGCACGAACTTCGGGCCAGGTTCATGCATGCGCGGCTCGTATTTGAAACCGCCACCTTCGTTGGGCTTATCGATGGTCCAGCCCGTGAACACTTTTGCGATCTCGGTGACGTCGCGCTGCGAGTAGCCGCCGTTCACGCTGAGCGTGTGCAGTTCCATGAGTTCGCGGCCATAGTTCTCGTTCAGGCCTGATTTGCGTTTCGCGTTGGGACTCGGGCCAGGAAAACGCGGATAACGGCTCGGCCCGTACAGACCAGGACGTGCGGGAATGCCGAGCGCCTGCATGGAGTTCGGACCCACACTCAGCCAGTTGTCGAGGTAAAACAGCATCGCGGGACTCTTAGCCGTGGCCACGAGCAGATCCTCGAACTTGCCCAGGGCGCGCGGGCGGATTACATCCTGCTCATAGTTGGTGAGCAGCACGCGGTCGGCACCTTTGTTGATGAACACGTTGAAGTGGTTGAACCAGAAGTCGGTCATCACCTTTTCGAGTTGGCGTTCGCTGTAAATGGCGCGCAGCAGTTTCGCCTGGACCAGTTCGTCCACAACGACGGCCTGCGGGTTGTTCATGGCGAGCAGTGTCTCTTTCTGCTTGGGATCAAGGCCGGAAAGAAACTCCTGCCCCTTGCCTCCGCGCAGCATGTCGGCAAAAGCAATCTGCTGATCCGCGGGCATGGACAACACCTTCTTATAGCGCTGGTCAGGGGGAACGTCGACCAGTTTTTGAACTTCGAGATCCGCGTACAAGCGATTCTCAAGACGTCGCGCCTCGGCATCGTCGGCAGCAGCGGGCTTGCGGGCAACAGCGCTGTCCAAAGCAGTGGTGCTGTTCGACGCGCTCGACATGCTCATCGCATTCATCGAGTTGCCTTCCGCGGGCGCGTTACCGGCGGCATCTGCGCTGGAAGCAGCTGCGGCGGCGATCTCTTCGGCGGTCTTCGCCGTCTCGGATGCAGGTGACGGATCTGGCTCGCGACGAGGGGCGGTCGCAATCTGAACGGCCGCATCTGTTCCCTTTCGTTCCTTCTTTTCTTCTTTCCTTTCTTGCAGGCGCGCAATCTGCACCTGAAACACCGCGCGCTTAGCGGGATCAGAGGGCATGGATCGTTTGCCGTCCATGACTTGCTTGATCATTTGGCCGTCAGGAAATTCTTCGACCATTTCGCGTGAACTCATGCGCAGCGTGCGGAAGGGAGCGAGACGGGATTCCATGGCACTGTCAGGGATTTTCTCCGGGTGAAGCTGCAGATCGATCCAGCGGTCGACGCCGACCGCCATTACTTGCTGGAGATCGCCGGGCCGCGGGCCAAAGGTGAGGCGATTAAGCGCGTGCACCGCGCGCTTCTGCTCGCTTGCGCTCGACGCCAGGTCCTTCTCCTTCTCCTTCTTCTTGGCCAGCAGTTGCGGGGCTGCCCAGGCGAGAGACAAGCACAACAAAACAAGAGCAGGCTTAGTGAGGCTGGATCTCATGAACGCTCCCGAGGAAGGACCAAGTCTCTCCTGATTATGAACCCCGGCGGAGGAAAAAGTTGCTCCCTTGCCAGATTCATCGAAAGCTGGCAAGTGGCTGATGGACAAGGGTTTCCGAGTACATGGCTGATCGCAGGGAAACCCGCTCTAGGTCAGAAACACTTTATTGCGCGTGGCTTTGTGCTGCAAAGTGGCGGCGAGGTGGTCGATGTCAGCGGCCGCGATGTTCGCTGTGACGCTCTCCAGCAGCGGACTGCGGTTGCTCCCCACCACATCGCGGCGCACCTGAATCAGCAGGGCCTGAACCACGTTGGGGTCGTATTTCTGCGGAGCCGCGCGGACCAGTTCGCTCAGCGCGTTGCCGACCGTAAGTGGGGCGCGGTAGGGACGCGCGCTGGTCATGGCGTCGAATGAGTCCGCCAGGGCCACGATTCGCACGGCCATGGGCAAGTCATCTTCCGCGAGCTTGTCGGGATAGCCGGAGCCGTCGCTGCGTTCGTGATGCCAGCGCACGATCTCGGGAATCTTGGGCCAGGGGAACTGGACGCTGCTCACGATCTGGTGGCCCACGGTGGTGTGGTCCGCCATTTCTCGGAATTCCTCGGGATCGAGAGCCCCGGGCTTGCCGAAGAGGCGGCGATCCACGGCAACTTTTCCGATGTCGTGGAGATATCCGGCGCTGCGCAGGGCCGCAATGTCGCTCGGCTGAAGGCCCAGGGCCTCGCCGATCGCAGCGGCGTAGCGTCCCACGCGCAGGGAGTGGCCGTGAATGTTGACGTGTTTGACGTCGATGGCAGTCGCAAAAGCTTCAAGGGCGTTATCGTAAAATCCGTGCAGCGAGGCCATGAGCCGCAGGTTTTCAGAGACGCGCTGCGCCACGGTCTGGGTCAGAGCGTGATTCTGCACGGCCAAGGCGACATAGGTGCAGAGCAGTTCGAGCGCGTCGAGTTCGCTGTCTTCATAAAGGGCGTCGCCCGGACGGCGACCCAGGGCGACAACGCCGGCCAGCCGGCCAGAAGCTTTTAATGGGGCGAGACACTTGAACAGTTCCGGCGCAACGTTGCCATTGGAACTCAGGAAGACGGAGTACGTCGAAGAGTTGAGGACGATAGGACCGCGCGCTGCCGTGAGCGCATGGACGTGCTTGGGAAGGAGAGGAATGAAGGCGGGATCGGGCATCAGGGCGAATCCCTGCGCCGCGGCCGCGGTCAGCATGGCCGGCTTGTCGCTGAATAGCAGGAGCGCGCCTTCCCGCGCACCCGCTGCTTCCATGATGGCAGACAGCATGAGGCGAGACGTGTCGGAGAACTCGCGTTCCGCCGTTAGGGCGGGGCCCAGCTCCGAGAGCGCCTCTACTGTATGCAAGAGCCGCCGTAGATTGTTGGTCTGTATCGCCACAGACGAAGTGGGAACCGCACATTCCCGAGCAATTCGAGCGTAACATGCGGAAATGCCCGCAGCGAGATTGGGTTGTTGGTTAGTTTGATGCGGTGACCAGAATGAAAACATAGTGACGAAAGGGATTCTGCCACCGAGGAGCCATGGACGTTAGTCGTGACAAGTCGGTGCTAGTCACCGGAGGACGCGGATTCATTGGCGGCGTGGTAGTGAAGCTTTTACAGCGTGCAGGCTATCGCGTGGTCTCTCTGGACCATTCCGCTGCGGTGACCGCGAGCGAGTCCGATGCGAATGAAGTCGTGTGCGAGATCAGCGATGCGGAGCAACTGCGGCCAATATTTGAGGTAAGGCCGATCGGCGGAATCATCCATCTGGCGGCGATTCTGCCGACGGTGGCGCAGCGCGAACCGTTGCGTGCCACCGAGGTCAATGTCCTTGGCAGTCTCAATGTGCTGGAAGCTGCGCGACGGTTCGGCGTGCAGAGAGTTGTGTTCGGGAGCTCGCTTAGCGCGTACGGTACGTGGCCTGCCGAGCGGGTGGTGGGGGAGACCGATCGCTCGGCACCGGAGGATCTTTACGGGGCAGCGAAACTCTACATAGAACGGCTCGGTGAAGCGTATCGCGGACTTTGCGGATTGCAGCTTGTGGCCTTGAGGATCGGCCGTGTCGTTGGACCGGGCGCGCATTCTGTAACGTCGGCGTGGAGGAGTCAGATCTTTGAACTGCTGGATTCGAGGGAGCCAGCCGAGATTGTGATTCCCTATTCGAGCTCCGAGAAACTCCTGCTGGTTCACGTGGAGGGCATCGCGGGAATGTTGGTGACGCTTTTGCGGGCACCGGCCCCGGCACATACCGTTTACAACGCGCCCTGCGAGCCCGTGGTGGTGGGCGATTTGAAGCGCGAGGTCGAGAATCTGAATTCCAGAATCACGGTCAGGTTGGGGCACGAGTTGGTGGTCGGAAATCCACGCTTGCTGGACGCGAGTCGCTTCCAGTGCGAATTTGGTTTCGAGGCGGTGCCAATCTTCGATCAGCTCAGGGACTATCTCAGAACAGCGGCGGGACGACGAAGGGGTTAGAAGTGCTCTCGCAGTTCTGCGAAGCGGCCGACGATCAGCAACTTCTGGCCCGATGGCGCTGCGTTTACTTCTTCGTGCTCGAGAACCCAGGTTGCGCCGTGCGGCACGAACACGGCATGCAAACCGGCGGCCAGCGCGGGATTGATGTCGGACTTGGGGCTATTGCCGACCATCCACGTGGAATCGTGCTCCAGTTGAAATTTTTCGACAGCGTGAGCATAGGCGGCCGCGTCTTTCTCAGCAACGATTTCCGTCGCGGCGAAATATTCCTTCAGTCCTGAGCGCTCGACCTTTCCGGTCTGCTCGGCAATGGCGCCCTTCGTCATCATGATCAGGTGATGACGCTCGGATAAGTACTCCAGCGTCTCGGGAACCTCCGGAAGAATCTCGACCGGATGATCGGAGATGCTGTGGGCGAAGCTGTTGATGCGGGCGTGCAGCTCGGGCGTGACCGGTTCGACGCTAAGCCGCTCAAAAGTATCGACCAGCGCGTGCGCGAAGCTGTGCAAACCGTATCCATGCTTCACGATGCACTCGCGCTCGACGTCGTTGAGCACTGCGCGTACTTGCTCGGGAGAGAATTCGTGATGATTCAAGAAAGAAATGAAGAGGGCGATGGCGCGCTCGAAGTAAACGTTGTTTTCCCAGAGTGTGTCGTCGGCGTCGATGAGGAGGGTTTGGGGAGACAAGCTCTTGGCTCTTGGGGCTCTTGACTTTTGGCTTTTGGCTTTTGGCTTTTGGCTTTTGGCTGTTAGCTTAAACCTGGTTACGGGCGATCGCAGCAGCACCCCCAGCTAAAGGCTAAGAGCCAAAAGCCAAGAGCAGCCTACCCTACCCAGTCCACGCGCGCTTCCGGGCCGATGATTCCTGCTTTGTGGCCCATGTCGAGCAGGCGGCGGACGGCTTCCCGGCCGTCGGGGCCGTAGTCGAGCGTGCGCTCGTTCACGTACATGCCGACGAACTTGTCGGCTGATTGCGCGTCGAGATCACGGGCAAACTGCATGGCGTAGGCGAGCGCCTCCTCGCGGTGATCGAGTGCGTACTGGATGCTCTCACGCAGGGCACCGGTCACTGCGGACATCAGGTCCGGACCCAGCGCACGGCGAATCGCGTTTCCTCCCAGCGGAAGCGGCAAGCCGGTAACCTTCTGCCACCACCGGCCCAGATCTACGATGCGATGCAATCCAGATTTGTCATACGTCAACTGGCCTTCGTGAATGATGAGTCCGGCTTCGAACTTGCCTTCGAGCACCTGGGGGATGATCTGGTCGAAGGGGACAACTTCGGTTTCGACTCCAGGAGCAAAAAGGTTGAGAGCCAAGTAAGCAGTGGTAAGCGTGCCAGGCACTGCGATTCGCTTGGTTTTGACTTCACTCGCAGTGAAAGGCCGCGGCGAAACGATCATCGGGCCGTAGCCTTCGCCCACGCTGCCCCCGCACGACATCAGAGCGTACTTGTCTTGCACGTAAGGATAGGCATGGAACGAGATCGCCGTAACGTCGTAAACGCCTTCGCGGGCCTTCTGATTCAGAGTCTCGATGTCACAAAGAGTATGGCTGAAGCGCAGGCCCGCAGTGCGGACCTTGTTGGTGGCAAGGCCGTAGAACATGAAGGCGTCGTCGGAATCTGGACTGTGGGCGACGGCGATCTCACGCACCTGCGGCGACGAAGTATTGCCGGGCGCTTTTGCTGCTTCGGATACTGCAGTCATTTTGTGAACTCCACGAGATCTGCCGCGTTACTGTTTCACTCCGCCACGGCGCCAGCGGGCCGCAATCGCGGCGGCGAACATCACTTTCATAACTTCGGCGGCGACGAAGAAGTAAAGACCGAGGTATGCGGCCTTGGTCAGCGAATGAGTAAATACATAGAGCCAGGTCAATCCGCCCGCAAAGAGCAAAATCTCCGAGACCAGACCGGCCATCGCAGCGCGCAGGAAAGTCTTCGCTCCGCGCTCAAAAAGAAAACCAGCAAGGAAGGCCACCAACGGATACACCATCAGAAACCCGCCGGTCGGACCGAGCAACTGCGCGATCCCGCCCGGGCCGGTGGGATTGAACACGGGCAGGCCTGACGCGCCTTCGATCAAATACAGAGCCATGGCCGCAAATCCACGCCGGCTGCCGAGCAGCAAGCCAACGAGAAGCACAGCGAGGTTCTGCACCGTCAGCGGCACGGGAGTCAGAGGCATCAACGGAATGGTGACGTGCGCGCATAGTGCCACGAAGAGGCTCGCGCCTACTACGAGTGCAATCTGTCTTGCGGCTTCAAGCGCGCGCTCTTGCCCGGTGCTTAGAGTGTGCCCCACATAGTTCGCCATACTGGACCTCCCACGGCTCCAACGGTCAATCTTTCAGTGTTCGATGTGGTTTGTCTGGGGTCCGGCTTCACTCGCCGTACCCTCGTGAGCGGGGGACACCTTCTGCAAGTGCCGCCGCAGGTGGATATACAAGGCGATGGCGACGCACACTACGACGAGCGTACTCACGCCCAGTATCAGAAACCACCAGATCATCCGCACAGCCGACTAGGATAACAGATGAATAGGCGTCGGGATGTGATTTGCGAACGAGCGAGCGTGGAGTAGCGCAGGAACAGCTTTCCCCGACGGGCTCAGTTCGACTTGCGCTCAGCCCTTTTTTGCCGCATCATCTCGACCCGCTTCAGCATGAACTGCAGCCGGTCGCGGCCCCACTTTGTGTGAGTGATGACTTTTTCAACATTGAGAAAAACATGAGGGTCGTCCAACTTCTGCCGTAGTTCTTTGATGAAGGGGTGTAGCTTGGCGTAGATGAGGAACATTTCGCCACTGAAGCCCGGCTGGAGAAAGAGGTCTTCGTTCAACACGCCCTGCAGGACAAACGACGCAGCCAGGCCCCAATAACCGCTCACCTGCCGCAACCAATTGTTTTCCTGCGTTCCCATGGCCCAGGCGACTTTCAGGAAATCGTCGGCGTTCAGCGGAAAGAATTCGCCGGCCCACCAGTTACGGGCCTTGCGCATCTCGGCTTCACGCCGAAGATCGTAGAGTTGCAGAATCAGTTGAGCATCGGCTACGGTTGGCTTTTTGGCCATTGGCTTCCCTCCATGGGGTGAAACGGCGATGTTAAATTGATCCGGAGCAGTCGGACGAAGCAAAAGTTTTTCGTCAGGCCGTGTGCGATGGTGCAGCGGCGCCAGCAGCCGCTTCCGGCGGCGGAGGCGCGGGCCGCTCGTAATCGCATTCCTTGTTCGGGCAGGCGATGACCGGGCCAGCCTTGAGATTTTTTTCCACCAGATACTCGCTGCCGCAACTCGGACACTTCTCGGCGATCGGTTTGCCGGCGGAGGTGAACTTGCACTTTGGATAATTGCTGCAGCCGTAAAACGTGTTGCCTTTGCGAGCACGTTTTTCGACCAGGTCTCCGTCTTTGCAGTCCGGGCACTTCACGCCGATGAAATTCTGCTTGACGTACTTGCATTCGGGATATCCACTGCAGGCGGTAAATTCGCCGAAACGGCCGTGGCGGATCATCATGTTGCGCCCGCATTTCGGGCAGAGTTCGTCGAGTGGAATGTCGGGAACCTTCTTGCCTTGATCCAAACGGCGCGTGGTCTTGCAGTCGGGATAGCCCGTGCAGGCCATGAACTGGCCGAAGCGGCCGCGCTTGAGCACCATCACCCGGCCGCAGTTTTCGCAGTATTCCTCTGCCGCTCCGGTCTCCTGCATGTCGGCTGAGTCAAGGTCGGGCAGGTTGATCGGATTTTCCTTCGTGAACTTGCAGGTGTTGGGATCATCTTTGTCGTAGGTGCTGCAGGCATAGAACGACCCATGCTTGCCCCACTTGATCACCAGCGGCGCGCCACAGAGTTCGCACTTCTCGTCCGTGGGCTTCTCCATCCGCTTGATGTTCTCCATGTGCTTTTCGGCATACTTCAGATCCTTCTGGAATTTCTTGTAGAAATCGGCGAGGGTGTCGGTCCACTTTTCCTTGCCCTCTTCGATTTCATCCAGTTCCTCTTCCAGACGCGCCGTGTACTGCACATCGAAAATATCGCGGAAGTTTTCCACCAGCAGGTCAGTGACGACGAGGCCGATCTCGGTCGGGGAGAACTTTCCACCCAGCTTCTGCACGTACTGCCGCTCCTGAATAGTCGAGAGAATGGCGGCATACGTCGAAGGACGGCCGATGCCGCGTTCTTCCAGTTCCTTCACCAGCGAGGCTTCGTTGTAGCGCGGCGGAGGCTCGGTGAAATGCTGCTCCGGCTTCAGTTCCTTGAGCGTGAGTTTTTGACCGGCATCGAGCGCGGGCAGTTTGTGCTTCAGTTCCTCGTCCTCTTCGTCCTTGCCTTCTTTCGATTCTTCGTAGACCCTGAGGAAGCCGTCGAACTTGAGCACGGAGCCGGTCACGCGGAACCAGAAAACATCGTTCCCGGTCTTCGCTTTGGCGTCGATATCGACCGTGGTCTGGTCGAACACGGCCGGGTTAATCTGCGACGCCACGAAGCGCTGCCAGATCAGCTTGTAGACCTTAAATTCATCCTCTTTTAAGTACTGCTTCACCTGGTCGGGATGGCGCATGACCGCAGTGGGGCGAATGGCTTCATGGGCGCCCTGCGCGTCTTTCTTCTCCTTATATGTATTAGGCGTCTCGGGCAGGTAGCCGGCGCCGTATTCCTTCCCGACGTACTCGCGAACTTCCTGAATGGCTTCCGGCGCTACGCGAACCGAATCGGTACGCATGTAGGTGATGAGGCCGATCGAGCCTTCTTCGCCTAATTCCACGCCTTCGTACAGGCGCTGGGCGATCATCATGGTGCGTTTGACGCTGAAGCGCAGTTTGCGCGAGGAATCCTGCTGCAGTTTGCTGGTGGTGAAAGGAGGCGCGGCGTTGCGGCGCCGTTCTTTCTTATCGACGGAACGGACCACCCAGTCGGCCGTTTCAAGAGCGGCGCGGATCTTCTCGGCTTCCTCGCCGTTGGAAACTTCTATCTTTTCCTCGCCCTTGCCCACAAAGCGCGCATCGAACGCCGGAGGCTTGCTGGCGGCGAGGTGGGCATCGATCGTCCAGTACTCTTTTTTCTCGAACGCCCTGATTTCGCGCTCGCGCTCGACAATCAGGCGCAGGGCAACAGTCTGCACCCGGCCTGCGGACAGGCCGCGGCGAACTTTGTCCCAGAGCAGCGGAGAAACCTGATATCCGACGAGGCGGTCCAACACACGCCGAGCCTGCTGCGCATCCACGAGATTTTGATCAATGCTCCGTGGATGTTCGAAGGCGGCCTGCACCGCACGCTTGGTGATTTCATTGAAGGTGACGCGCTGAATGCGCGGAGGCACCTCGGGTTCTCCTTTTTTTGGCTTCTTTGCTTTTTTGTGCTTCCCACCATTCTCGTCGAGTTCAAAGGCGAGGTGAGCGGCGATGGCTTCGCCTTCACGGTCCGGGTCAGGCGCGAGATAGATCGCGTCCGCCGAAGCGGCCAGCTTTTTCAGCTTGGCTACAACCTTTTCTTTGCCGGGGATGACGACGTAATCCGTCTCGAACTCGTTGTTGGTATCCACCCCCAGAGTGCTCTTGGGCAGATCCTTAACGTGGCCGAGCGAAGCCTCGACGGTGAAGCCCTTCCCCAGATATTTCTGGATGGTCTTCGCCTTCCCGGGCGATTCGACAATGACTAAACCTTTGGACAATGTACCCTCAGTACGTTCGTATTGATTCCCGAAACTAGCACGAATTGGTCGGCGGCAACAAGTTACTGCAAGAAGCTCTCAGCTTTAGAAGGAGCGACGCCAGCATGCGTTTCACTTCTACAACCTCATTGGAAAGACGTTGGCAATCTGCAGTTTTCAGCAGTTCGAGATCCTGCGCCAGCAACTAGTGATACTCTACTTCGCTTGCCGAACCTGCCGCCATCTGCAAGAAGCGTCCAAAGTCGGCGTCCCAATTCCGGCAGGTTCCCTCAGCAATGTTGGCCGCGATGGACACCGAGGCTCATCGCATCTGACTCGTCAAACCGTACATTCCCCCCAGGGGGAAAGATTTCGTGGCCTTGTAAATGTCGAGGGTCAACATATGCGCCTTTTGCCAAACCTTAAGATTTCTGAAGTTCTGCACGCCAACCTCCTTTCATGGCGAACAAGCTGAGAGCTGGCGGCTGAGAGCTGAAAGCTCATTTCCAAAAGCTTTTTACAAAATTCTTCCCCGGCATCTGCCTTACCTTGCCGGTCAACTCCCGCTCGAACAGCACGGCGAAGATTTCTGAGGACGACATTTCCGTCTCCAGCTTTTCCACGATCTCATCGATGTGCGTGGCTTCGTCGGCCTTCAGCAGGCCCAGGATTCGCTTTTCGTGAGGCGGGAGGCCTTCATCCGGGAATAGAGATGCGGACGAGGAGCCTTGGGATTCAGGCGAGGAGGAGGGAGTCCATGTAAGTCGTACTTCTGTCGGGAGATCTTCCCACACGTCCCAGGTCGCAACCAGCTTAGCGCCCGGCTTGATCAGCGTGTTGGGGCCCCAGGAATTGGCGGCGAATGTTCCCACGGGAAACTCGGAGATCAAGGCTCCGCCGAGCGCCAGAATCTGCTCGGACAGACGAGAGTTTTCTTTGGAATAGATCACGTCGACGCCCGTCCCAAACACGGCGAGCGTTTTGCCTTTGGCCGAGAGCGCGCCGCGGTGGCTGGCGGTGTCGACGCCGCGCGCCATGCCGCTGATAATGACCAGGCCCTGAGCGGCCAGGTCGCAGGCCAGGCGTTCTGCCATGCCCGAACCGTAAGGTGTGGGATGCCGTGTTCCGACCATGGCGATGCCGGGCTTGGTGAGAATCTCGACACTGCCGCGGACATAAAGAATAAGAGGCGGGTCATAGATTTCCTTGAGGCACGGCGGATACGACGGGTCATCCATGGTGACCAGGTTTACGCCTGCAGCCGCGGCACGCGCGATTTCTTCCCGCGCCAGTTCCGCTGACTTTCCCGTGGCCAGGGACTGCGCGGACACGGCCTGAATGCCGGCACCCTCCAGTTCCGTGAGTGATGCGCGGAGCACGCTTTCGGGGCTTCCAAAGCGCTCGACCAATTTCCTGGATTTTGTTGGTCCAAGACCCAGCGTAAGCGAGATTGCCAGCCACTCCAGCAGATGGGTGGCGGAGGGGGAAACAGCGGTTTGCGACACAGCAACTCCAGTTTGGAGTGCAATTCGGCGTTGCGCCCCAAGTTCAGACCAGGTGGTCCCAGAGGGACCGTAAATAGCCCGAACTGGCGGACTGTACTCAGTTGCGAAGCACCAGGTCAAGGTCATGCGTCACAATCGTTTGTTAATATTGTGGAAAGACATAAGAAAAATGAGACGTTTACGCATTTCCGCCATTTCCTACCTGAATACAGCGCCTTTGATGTGGGATTTTGAACACGGAGAGGCAGGCAGCCGGTTCGACATCTCCTACACGCTGCCTTCTGCTTGCGCACACGCGCTCGCGGAGGGAACGGCCGATATCGGAATCATCCCGGCGGCTGCTTATTCGCAGATTCCTGGACTGTTGGTTCTGCCAGAAGTCGCGATCGCCTCGCGGCGAGCAGTACGCTCGATTTTGCTGGTCAGCAAAATGCCCATCGAGAAAGTGCGTACGGTCGCGCTCGACACCTCTTCGATGACATCGGTGGCGTTGACGAAAATTCTGTTTGAAAAATGGCTGGGCGGTGGCAGGACGTTCATTGCAATGGCGCCGGAGATAGAGAAGATGCTCGCCGAGCACGACGCAGGCCTGGTCATTGGAGATCCGGCATTGAAGATCGATCGTTCACGCTACGTCACGCTCGACTTGGCTGAGGAGTGGAGACGCCACACCGGCAAGCCTTTCGTTTTTGCCTTCTGGGCCGTGCGCAGCGCGGCTTTGGCCGAAGCCGATCCAGCACTGGATCTGGCCGCGGTGTTTCGCGATTCTCGCGATCACGGACTGGAGCCTTCGAGCCTCAATCAGATCGCCTGCGAGTGGGCGCCGCGGCTAGGCATAAGCGAAGCGGAGATTTGCGGCTATCTCACCGAAAATATCCACTATCAACTGGACGCCGGTTGCCTGGGAGGATTGCAATTGTTTTACCGTTATGCGGCGGAGATTGGCGCCTTGCCCGCCGCGTCGGAACTACGTTCTGTCGAACGCGCCAAAGGCCCTCACAACCTGATACTCTCCGCTTCAGATCAGGGGACTCCGCCCATAAGCGCTTCTATGAGAAGGTCGTAAAGCGCATAGACGTCACGATACGGAAACACAAGCTGTGTGGTGGCGGTGCACGCGAGGCGGCTTGAAACCGTTCGTTTCAATCTCGATTCGGATTTGATGATGGCAGATTCTTGAGATCTCCTGCGGCCTTGATCGCGATGAGTCCGAAGCCGCGGTCCGTAGCTTCTTTTCGGAGAGCTTCAAGATGACTTCTGGCATTCGTCTGGTCGCCGAGGTTGACTTCGATTTCTGCGATCGCCAACCGCGGTTCAAGTTCATAGGGTACGAAACCGAGACGATTTGCCTTGATGGCGATTTCCCGAAGTGTTCGAGTGGCGCCATTTCTGGCAAGCTCTCCTGACACCGCCTGGATGCGAGCACCTGAGATAGCCACCCTTAGTTCTGCTTCGCGGTCGCTACATTGGGACAGGTAGCTCTCGGCCTGTTCAATCGTCTTTCGCGCCTCGGTGAGATTCCCGTCTCTGAGAAGCACTTGGGACAGCACTGCAAAGGCCAGAGCCGCATCTCGCGCTGCCTTCTCTCTTACGAATTCATCCGCGGCGCTGCTCGAGGAGAGCTTCGCTTGCTGTAACTTTCCTTCATCGAGGAGCAACTCGGCGAGCATCAGGCGGGCTCGCGCCGCGCTCTGCTTATCCCCGATTTCCTCGAAGGCCGAGACTGCCTCCGATTCCTTTTCTCTCGCGTCGGAAGTCTGTCCCTGCAGGCGGAGTGCCCTTCCAAGACTGAGCAAGGCGGTGCCCACCTTGCTCCGATCCCCCAAGCGAGTGCAAATATCGACCGCTTCCTGGGAAGTGCGGATGGATCCACGGTCGTCGCCGAGAGCAAGCAATACGGAACCAAGGGCCCCTTTTGTGAGGCAAATTCCATTTTCATGGTCGACTTCGCGGTAAATCGCCATTGCCTCTTGATAATTCCGCCGTGATCCGTCGAGATCGCCGAGCGAAAATAGCACATCACCAAGGTCATCGAGTTCGGCGGCTACGCCCAGCTTATAGCCAATTTCCCGATAAATCGTCAGCGCTGCCTCATATCTTTTTTTTGCACCAGCCGCATTCCCCTGATTCTCCATCAGGATGCCATCATAGTTAATGCTCCGAGCCAGACCTCGTTTGTCCCCAGCTTTATCAAAGATCCGCTCTGCCTCGCGGTCGGCAGCCGCGGCTTCGTCAGCGCGACCGAGATTCGCAAGCGCCCAAGCTTGATCATCCCGCGCTTCTGCCAACAACAGGGACGCGCCCAGAGATCGGGCTTTGTCGGCTGCCCTCACCGTGCACGCCAAGTCTGTCTTGAAATCGCCCAGCGACTCTGCCGCGAGAGCCTCGGCCAAATCGATCCGCGCATCGTCTCCGATGGGCGGGGGTAATTTCTGCAATGTACTCAACGTCTGCATCGCATCCTTACCTCTGCCGCTACTCACCTGCGCATCTGCCAGAGCGAGGCCATAATCGAGGCTGTCGGGAAAAAACTGAAAGAGGGCGCGATAAATATCGATTGCTTTTCCCCACTCCTTCGAGATTTCGTGATAGCGAGCTTCCACCAGCAACCGATCGGCGCGGGGGAGGTTCGAGGAGAGTTCGAAGGCTCGTTTCGCCTCAGCTCTTGCCAGGTCGTCATAACCCAAGGTTGCCCAAGCTGTCGCCAGAGCCGAGTGAGACAACGCAAACCCTGGTTCTACATCGATTGAACGCTGCAGGAGATCCCGCGCACCCAATGCGTCAAAGATCCGGAGTGCCTCCAGGCCCTCCGAGTAATAACGGGCAGCATCGTGGTTGGAGGGCGATGCAACAGCTACTTCGGCGGCTTCCGCTCTGCTGACGGGTTGCACTCCTAGCGCAGCGCGCAGCTGCTCGCCCGCTCGCAGGACGAGATCGAACAAATGTGTTTCGGTTCCAGTCTCAGAGACTGCCTCTACGATGTTCCCCGTCCCGGCATCCTGTAGACGGAGATCAAGGCGGATCTGGGCATTCGAGTCACTACCAACCACCGCGTACGAACCCACGACAACCAAATCCGTAGAGAGGTTCTTGCCAACCCTCGCGAGACTGTCTCCACTCAGGCTTCCGACGTCGAATGGGGACAGTTCGATCTTCATTCGCGCAACGTTTTCCGCCGGGATCAGGCGCAAACGCCCACCCTCTGACAACTGGGTCGTGAGCCAGTCAGAAAGCGCGGTCGAGACCCATCCTTTGTCGGAGCGCTCCGATAAATTCTTAAACCCCAACACGGCGACCGAACGCCTGGGTGTTACTGTTGTCGCCGAGTAACCCGCCGCCTCGGCAGACCGACTTCGAATATAAGAAATACTTACCGCAACGATCACCGCAGCTGCGAATGCTGCCAGCAGATACGGGTAATGCGTGAATCTCTTTGGGGGTGAGACGCCAGGAGTCGAGATCCTCCTGTCCGTCCGCCTTCGTTCAGTTTGCTGCGGCACGGATGCGCTTGCTCGTTGCAGAACTGCCTCGCCTGGTCCCTCGCGGCTCGCTTCACTTCCCGGTCGGCGGAGAACTGTGATGGGAGCAATGAAGCGATAGCCGCGACGGTGGAGCGTCTCGATAAAACGTGGTGTTTCGGCCGAGTCGCAGAGCGCTGCCCGCAACTTATTCATGGCTCGATTGAGCCCGCGATCGAAGTCGACGAATGTCTGATCGGACCAGAGAGTGTGGCGCAGCTCCTCCCGAGTAATTACCTGTCCGGGGCGCTGGAGTAAGAGAGTCAGAAGTTGAAGAGGTTGATCCTGCAGTCTAATGCGGATGCCGTTCTTGCGCAGTTCGCTCGCGCCGGTGTCGAGTTCGAACGTCCCGAACCGGAAGGTTAATGCCGCCTGTCCCACGTGCATGGAAAGGCTCCCCAGAAGATTGACAGAACATAGCATGTTGGGTTGGCGACTATCAAGACTGAACCAAACCATTCCGCTAGGATGGCTCCATCGTCCGACAGCTTGTTCCCGAGAAACCTCAACGATCAGAGATGGTTTCTATCAAGTTGGGGCGCATCAATTGCTTAGAAAGAAACAAAAAGAGGATGCACAGGGTGCTTGACCCCCGGCTACTGCAGACGCGTTAATGCGGCTTAAGCTGAGAGGAGTAGTGTCATGCGCAGATGGGTTAACGTGTCGGCGGTTCCCTTCGTATTGGGGGTAGCACTCACGCTCATTGCACCCAGGATCGGCTACGCTCAGTATCACGTGAACGGCAGCATCACCGGGACAATCACAGATCCGTCTGGAGCCGCCATCTCGGGCGCGACTGTCACAGCCTATAACACCTTAAATGCTGTCAGCCAAAGCACAAAAACCAATGCCAATGGCACGTACCTGTTTTCGGACGTGCCAGCAGCCACTTATACGATCACGGTGGAAAGCCAAGGCTTTCAGAAATGCGAAACGAAGGGCTTAGTGCTCGATCCAGCTGCGAGCCGAACGTTCTCCTGTGCCCTCCAAGTGGGCTCAGCCTCTCAAACCATCGAGGTTCAAGCTAGTGCCCTTCAAGTCGACACCGAAAGTGCCCAGCTCAATAGCGTGATCAATTCTCAGCAGATTGAGCAGTTGCCTGACAACGGCCGGAACTTTGCCAACTTTCTCGCCCTTGAACCGGGCGTGGCCGGCGTTAATTTCAGCGACTTCAATTCCATGAACATTTTCGCGACCCAAGGAGTGTCGGTCAACGGGCTGCGCGACAGCGACAATAACATCCTAATCGAAGGTGTCTCGTCGCAACGAACTCGTGATAATGCCGCGACGACGGCCTCGCCTGCCCTGGACGCGATCGGTGAGGTCAACATCGTTTCGACCGGCTACATGCCTGAATACTCGCGTGGGGCGGGTGCTCAGATTGTCGTGCAACTGAAGTCGGGGACTGACCATTATCACGGAAGCTTATACGAGTACAACCAGAATACCGCGTACGATTCGGCACTGAATGCGCTGCCTGGACAGCAGACAAATCCCCGCGGAGTCATCAACTGGAACAACTTTGGTGGCACCTTCGGTGGACCGATCCCGCACTCCAACAACAAGCTCTTCTTCTTCTATTCCGAAGACGTTACGCGCCAGCCAGGAGCTTCGCCGAACAACGTTGTCGTCCCCTCGGCGCTGGCCCATCAGGGAAACTTCAGCGAGTATTGCGCAGCGTCCATCGCCTGCCCGGCCGTTCCGGCGTTTCTGGCTGGCCAAACCGATCCGAACACGGGTCAGACTCTCGTGGCCGGACAGCCATTCCCGAACAACACCATCGCTCAGAAATTCTGGAGCAGCAATGGGGCCGCGTTCATGGGTGTCTATCCGCAACCGAACCTCAGTTCCGGAACTGTCGCCAACGGGTTGGCGAACTATTTTTACTCATCGCAGAGCCCAAACAACAATCATACTGAGAGCCTTAAGGTCGATTACGTCATCGATCCGTTGAAGTCTCACCTGGCGGTGTCGCTGCGGCACTATCGGACCGATTCCTTCTCCGGCAGTTTCGGAGGCAGCCCGCAGATGTTGAACTGGAATATTCAGGAGCCGGAACGAGGGGCAACCATTGACTTGGCCACGACCTTCAGTCCGACCCTTCTGAATGATCTGACAGTCGGATCCACGGAAGACATAGTCCATGTCGCCGTGCCGCCCGGTCCGAGGGGAAACGGGCAGAATCGTTCGGGCTTGGGAATTACGTATCCCTATATTTTTGGTGATCAGAGCAAGGACATAGCCGGCAAGACGCCTACGATCGCCTGGTCGGGACCGAACAGCAATATCGATTTCTTCAACTTTCTCACCGATGCCTACCCCTCCCACAGTGTTGGACACATCTATCAGTTCTCTGATGTTTTGACGAAAGTGCACAAGAACCATACCTTCAAGTTTGGTCTCTGGATTGAACACGACGGCGAAAATGATGACGATCAACTGGTCATCGGAGGTCAAAACCTCAATGGCACTTTCAGTCTGGGCGCAACCAACGATCCACATTCGACAGGTCTGCCGCTTGCAGATTTGTTACTAGGTGTATTTGACAACTACGCCGAGTATGGATTTCGCAACGAGACGCCATGGTCGGCTTGGCAACAAGGCTACTTCGCCCAGGATAGTTGGAAGGTCACGAAGAATCTGACTATCGAAGGCGGCTTGCGCTGGGATTACTTCCCGAACTACAGTTCGAAATACTGTAACTTCGCAATGTTTAATCCTTTGGCGTATTCGACGTTCGCAGGCACGCGCCAAGTCATAGACCCCGCGACCGGTCTGGTGGCGGGAGGCAATTACTACAACGGTCTGTCAATGCCCTGCACGGGAGTTCCTTCCAGCGCCGAGGGGCATCTCGGCGTGTTTGGTGAGCCATTCAATGCTTCGACGGCGGGCACAATTAACCAGCAACTCGTAGCCAATGGGATCATTCGGGGCTATCCGTCCAGCATCATTCCGAATCGTTATCGCGCATTCCAGCCGAGGTTGGGATTCGCATGGGATCCGATGGGCAATGGAAAAACCACCATTCGCGGCAGCGCAGGCATTTTTTACAATCATGAAACCATCAGCGACCAGACCCAGATGGGCCGAAACCTGCCATTTCAAACAGGTGCGTCCGTCAACAATGGGAGTATCGACTGCCCAGGAGTGGCACAGAGTACTCTGAACGCCGCCAGTTTTGGGTGCGCGGGCGGAAGCAGTTCGTTTACGCCGGGGCCTGTCGTCGCGAGTCCTAGCAATGAACAGGGGCCTATTCCTGTGACCGGCCAGGACTACCGGGCACCTCTTCCGGTTGTCTACACCTATCATTTCAGTGTTCAGCACATGCTGCCGCAGAACACGCTTGTGGAAATAGGTTACGTCGGCACCATGAGCAGACACTTCTCTGTTCTGGAGAATCTGAACGAGCTTCCGGTCGGAACATTCGGAGATTGCAGCTCTTTCGCATCCGGCGCGTGCCCCTATCGATTCGACTCAACGACGACCCAAGTCTCTGGCATTGTTCCCTATCCGGGCTTCTCCAACAATAGCTTCACTTATCAGATTAACAACGCAAATTCATCCTACAATTCGTTGCAGGTCAACGCGCAGCGCCGGATGAGTCATAACCTGATGTTTACCGCCGTGTACACCTACGCCACGGCGCACGACATTGGTTCGCAATTACAGTCTTCGATTGTGGACCACTACAATCCCAGGTACAACCTGGGAAACCCGGACTGGCTCCAACACCACAATTTCACGGCAACCTATGTTTACACTTTACCCTTCTTCAAAGGTCAGAAAAGTCTTGCGGGCCGCGTTGCCGGCGGTTGGGAAGTAACTGGCGTCGTTACGGTTCGCAGCGGAGGTTTTACCGACCCAAGCACCACATTCGGCACCGTAACCGACCAGGGGTCGGATCTCGCGGGACTGGGAGTGGACAACGGTGAGCACGCCAGTCTCGTTCCCGGCTGCAATCCGAACAACGGACCTCGCAGCTACACCAAATTCTTCAATACATCTTGTTTTGCGTTGCCCGCCCCAGGCACCTTGGGGAATGCCCCTAGAAACGCCGTTTTCGGACCACGATTCTGGATTTGGAATGCGGGTCTGCACAAGAATGGCGACATCTACGGGGAGAAGGTGAAGTACCAATTCCGGGCGGAAGCGGTGAACCTCCTGAACCATCCCATCCCAAACGGCGTGAATACGAATATTACCTCTGGCGCTTTTGGACAAATTAATAATCTCTACGGGCCAAACAACGATCAGCGGTCGCTGCAACTGGGCTTACGCTTGTTCTTCTAGGAGGAATCTGAGTGCTGTTGCGGCTCGCCTCTGTTCGGGTTTGCGCGGGAGTGATGTTTGCCGTGTTGGTGGGCGCCTCCTCGATAGCCGGTCAGAGCAATAGTTCAGCTGGACCCGAGGCCTTTGCCGCACCCGACTCGAAGCAACTCGAACAATCGGTAGCGCAGTACGAGCAGATTCTCTCTGCTTCTACGGGATCGACCGCCCAACTGGATGAAACCAGGAGTCGTCTTGCGACTGCGCATTTCCTGCTCCACCGCTATGACGAGTCTCTGCGCGATCTGCAGCCCCTGGCATCAGCACGGCCCGACCGGTTGTCCGCTCAAGCGTGGACCATCAAAGGCCTGGATGAGCTTGAGCTCAACCGTTTGCCGGAGGCGATCCATTCTCTGCAGCGAGCAACCACCGCCAACCCAAAGAGCGCGACAGCACGCCTCGCGCTGGGTGACGCGCTGGCGCGCGGCGGACGAATGGAAGACGCCTCCAGGGAATACGAAAAGCAAGCCAATCTGACTCCTTCCCTCGCGGACGCATGGTACAAACTGGGCCTGGCACACAGCCAAATTTCCGTGCAAGTATCTCGCGCAGCGGTGAAACCCACGGAGCAGGACCTTATTCAACAACTGAACGCGGAAGAATTGCTGGCCAAAGGCGACACCCTCAACGCGGCTCGCATGCTTTTCCGATTGGTCCGCCAGCCATCCGTCCGGCCTGATGTTCAAGCTAACCTTGGCACTGCTCTCCTGACGCTCGGATATCTGAAAGCGGCCCAGGACCATTTCATGCAGGAGTTGGCGACGAACTCCGAGTCGCCATTGGCCGAGATCGGTTTATTGCAAACGGCGGCACTCAGCGGTGATTGGACCCAGGTCGAAAATAGGTTCGAGCACATGAGCAGGTCGCACCCGCAAGAGTTAACCCGCCTTGTGGAGATGCCGCCCGCGGGATTGATTCTTCAAGCAGCGGCCAGCGGTCAACTGAAGCCTACGGAATCGTTTTCCCATTCCCCGGCGGGGGCGCTTTGGAAAAACTGGGTGAGCGATACCAACGTCATCGCCCGAATTCCCAAGAGCGGCGAAAAGGAATCACCTTGTGTCGCGGGGACGGGCCTGTCTCCGGGAATCTGGCTGACGGACACGTGTTATTCGAACCTGCTTAGCCAGCCGCAAAGGAGATCCGATCTTCTAGTTCACGCCAGAATCAAACGAATCGAAGCCGAATTCCGGCTGGGTAAGTATGACGCCGCGCTGCGTTCCGCCGAGCAGTTGCGCGCAGTCGCCCCACACAGCGGATGGGCTGGCTATTGGCTGAGCCGGTCTCACGACGCGGTCGCGGAACAATGCTTTCTCAAAGTCGGCACCCTGAACCCGGATTCCGCTCGAGTTCACCAGATGCTGGCGGAGCACTATTCAAAGTTGTCCGATTATCCAAAGGCGAAGGCGGAATTCCAGAGCGCGCTCCGCCTCAGCCCTGATTCCCCCGATCTGCACCTCGGATTAGGGACAGTGCTATCGCGGTCTAGCGAATGGGCGCAGGCGGAGAAAGAACTGGAAACCACTCTGGAGTTGGCACCCAAGTCGGCCTTCGCCCATTACCAACTCGGCCATGTATATGTTCAGCAGGGCCAATGGCAGGCAGCGATCCAGCAGTTACGACAGGTCCCGGACGATTCGACGGTCTTGCTGAGCGCGCGGCTCGATCTCGCCAAGGCCGAATCCGAGGTTGGTCAAAGCATCGAGGCAATCAAAGATCTGCTATCCGTTGCCACTTTGGATCAGGATGGCGAAGTTTATTTTCGCCTTGCCGCCCTGTACCGGAGCACCGGCGACCAGCCCCGAGCGCACGACGCCCTCGCCACGTTTAAGCAACGACGAAACGCCTCGCTGCAGACCGATACACAGGAACTCGGGGCACTTGAGAACGAACAAGAAATCAGCCCACAAAAACCGCAATCGCCATGAGCAGTTTCGCACCCCTATCGGCCTCCGGCACCAGGGCGTCGTTAACGCGAAGGAACTTCCTCCGGCAATCTTTGGCGGCTCCTTGCTTCCTGATCCCAATTCTCCGCAACGGCACATTGGGTCAGCCGGTTTTAGCGTCGCATCCGTGGTTCGTTAATGTCGCAGACACGTCCGGTTTGGCCGCCTTTCGCAACACCTGCGGAGATCCGGCGAAGGATTACCTCGTTGAGACCCTGGGTTGCGGTGTGGCCCTGTTCGATTACAACCACGACGGACTAATCGACGTGCTGCTGGTAAATGGATCGTCATTCAAACTCTTGTCGAATCCGAACCTGCCGCAGTCGCTCAAGCCGTTTGTTTCGCAACAACGGCGATGGCAGCTTCACGGATGTCACCGAGGAAAGCGGACTGATCAATCGGGGATGGGGAGTGGGCGTCACCGTTGGCGACTACGACAACGACGGCCACCGCGACGTATTCATCAGCAATTTCGGCAGCAATGCATTGTTCCACAACAACGGCAATGGGACTTTTACGAATGTCACGAAGGATGCGGGTTTGGAAGGAGGTAACTGGAGCACCGGCTGTGCCTGGGGAGATTACGATCGCGATGGACGCCTGGACCTGTATGTGTCCCGATATGTCGACTTTCATGTGGGGCAAATGCCCAAGCCAGGTGCACAACACATACTGCAACTATCGTGGCGTCCCAGTGGCCTGCGGACCCCGCGGGTTGCCCGGTCTTGCCGATCTTGTATACCACAACGAAGGAAATGGGAGATTCCGCGAGGTTAGCGATGACATCGGCATAAAAGACACGATTCGCGGCTACGGTCTGGGAGTCGTCTGGCTCGATTTCGACAATGATGGGTGGCCAGATATTTTTGTCGCTAACGATTCCATGCCGAATTATTTATGGCACAACAAAGGCAACGGGACCTTTGAAGAAGTTGCCTTCGAGGCAGGATGCGCGCTCAGCGCTGATGGAAGAGCCCAATCGAATATGGGCATAGCTGTCGCTGACTACGACAACGACGGATGGCTTGACCTCTTCGTGACTCACTTCTCCGAGGATTACAACACGCTCTATCACAACCATCTCGGCAAGTTCGAGGACGTAACCTTCCAGGCAGGACTCGGGACGGCTGGCTATCGAAATCTCGCGTGGGGAGCGACCTTCGCCGATTTCGACAATGACGGATGGAAAGAATTATTCGTCGCGAATGGCCATATCTATCCACAGGCGACGCAGGCGGGGAATCGCTACTTTCAACAGAACCAACTCTATAGCAACCTTCGGAATGGACGCTTCGCCGTTATTTCTGATCAGGAAAGCGGTTTCATCGATTCTCGGAGTGGTCGCGGGGCCGCATTCGCCGATCTGCGAAGTACAGGCCGGATGAATGTTGTGGTCAACAACATTGACAGCGAGCCTTTCCTTTATGAGTCGGCTCGATCTTCTTCAGGTCATTGGATACGGTTCAGGCTCGTGGGAGTGAAATGTAACCGTGACGCCATTGGTGCAAGAGTGTCCGTTACAGCAGCGGGATGCACTCAGATCGACGAAGTCCGCAGTGCAGATAGTTTCGTCTCTTCCAGTGATGTGCGCCTTCATTTTGGACTAGCCGACGCCACGACCATTGATAAGGTTCAGATACGATGGCCTGATGGCAGCACAGAGCTACTTCGCGGCTTGGCCGTCGACCGGGAACACGTGATTCGACAAGGAGAAAGCGCATGATGCAGGTCTCAACATCGAATCACAGGCAATCCCTGCTTCTGAGCCTTCTGCCTATTGGCGGCCGGCATTTGCCATGCTCAAGTGGCGGGGCTCTCCAACCATGAACACCTGACTTCTGAGGAAAGCCGATCGGTTACCGCACAGCAGATGTTTGCCGAGCTTGCTTCAGCGCGGCGGTTGCTCGATGAACATCCTTCGGCACAGTCAAATGTCTCGGTAGGGCTGGCCCTGAACGCCCTGGGCGAAACCGACGCGGCATCCAAGTTCTTTGATCGAGCCCTCGAATTGAACGCCCGGACGCCGGAAGCATGGTTCGAAAAGGGTCTGATCATTTCCGACCACGGGGATTGGTCAAAGGCTGCAGATCTTTTTCGCCGTGCTATTTCGGACTCACCGAATTTCAAGCCTGGTCATCTCGCCCTTGGAGAGATGCTATTGCGCGTCGGGGAGTTCGATGGTGCGGCCGCGGAATTGAGGACGGTGCTGCGGCTCGATCCGCGAAACCTGGGAGCACACGAAGGCCTGGGCCTGATCTACCTGCAGCAAGGCAATCTCGATGACGCGGCCGGGGAATTTCGCCGAGCACTGGCCCTAAAGCCCGGCTATCTCGTCGCTGAGAAGGACCTTGCGCGGACACTGGCGTTCCAGCAGAAGTGGGCCGAGGCCGCTCGCCTGCTGCAGCAGATCCTTGTCGTAAATCCTAATTCGAGCGAAGAGACCTTTTCCTTGGCCACGGCATTGGCCAACCTCGGGGACAAGGCCGGTGCAGCCGTCCAGTTCGCGCGTGCCCGCGAGCTTTCAAGTCAGGAACTGCTCTTGATCAGGGCGCAGGGTGATCGCAATTGGGGAGTGTCGCTGAGACACGACGGGAAACTTCAGGACGCTGCGGGCGCCTTCCGTCGTGCCATCCAAGATGATGCATCGTATTGTGACGCTCATGATGATCTGGGCGAGGTACTTTGGATGCAAAACGATCGTGCGGGCGCATTGTCGGAATTCCAGATAGCCGTTCGCTGCAATCCAGATTCGGCGTCCGCCCGGAACAATCTTGGAAGCGCGCTGCTCTATTACAAACACGAGGTCGAAACGGCGATCGAGGCCCTTCGTGCCGCAGTGGCGTCAAAACCAGGGTTTGCGCTGGCGCACTTGAATCTTGGCAAGGCACTGGCGGCAAAACAGGATTTTGTAGGTGCAGAGACGGAACTTCGCAGTGCGATTGCGATCACGCCTGATTTCGCGGCCGCGCACATGAATCTCGGCTTGGTCATGGCAGCAAAAAAGGGAAGCCTCTCAGCGGAGGCTCAAACCGAGATGGAGAAGGGGTTGCGCCTCGATCCACGTCTTCGAGAGATGATTCCGCAGCGGTATGTGGCTTCTGTGCATTAGCCGGGAAAGGCTCACGCCTTCGTCCCCATTTTTCCTGAACCTTCCTCGAGAGTGACGTAGCGATCCAAAGCCAGATCGGTGAAACGCTCCACGAGGCCACTCGGCTGCGGCCATTTGATTTCAACCCAGTCGAGCCGCGCCCGCGCGCCGAGCCCTAACACCATTCGCGGATCGTTCGAAGACAAATAGCTCCCGCCTCCCACCTTGAACATGTAGCGCTTCAAATCGCCGGCCTGATAGGTAACCCGCGCGCCGATGGCGTCGCGATTTGCGGTCTTGCCGACCAGGTGAATCCCTACCCAATGATTTCTAGCCGCCGCAACATTGCGCAGCAGAACAGGCGCACCATTGTTGACTGCCACCAGAACATCCACAGCACCATCGTTGTCGAAATCGCCGAGGGCCAGTCCGCGCGCGGCAAAGGGCTGTTGAAAGACCGGTCCAGCGATGCCACTGACATTTTCGAATGCATGCTCAAAACTGCCGCCCGTATTTCGAAATAGCAGCAACGGCTCCTCGTAATGCACATCCCTGAAGTGTTCCTGGATCGTGTCATCCGGATTTCCGTTAGCGAGAAGTAGGTCGAGGTTCCCGTCGTTGTCGAAGTCGAAGAATTTCAGCCCCCAGCCGCTCATCAACCAAGTCGCCGAGGCGATTCCGTTGGACCCGGACACATCCTTGAACGACCCATCGCGCCCGTTGTGATAGAGGGAATACTTTTCGTGATCGATGTTCGCGACAAATAGATCCATCCAGCCGTCCTGATCGTAATCGGCGGAATCCACTCCCATGCCGGAGCGCGGCCGCCCTCCCTCGTCGTACGCCACGCCGGCCTCAACCGCGATCTCCTCGAATTTTCCATTGCCCCGATTGGCAAACAGAAAATTAGGCATGGTATCGTTGGCGACGAAAAGATCCATACGGCCGTCATTGTCGACGTCGGTGGCCACCACGCCCCATGCCTTGCCGAGGTGCGCCGCAATCCCCGATTCTTTGCTCACGTTCGTAAAAGTGCCATTCCCGTTGTTGTGGAAGAGCCAACTGGGCATGGGATTGTATCCGCGAGGGATGCAATAGTAACGTTCACCGGTTTGCGCATTCCCGCAGAACAGGTTTTTCTCTTTGCTGAAATCCACAAACTGGCAGACAAACAGATCCAGGTGTCCATCATTGTCGTAGTCGAACCAGACAGCGCTCGAGGACCATCCTGGTATCTTCAGCCCGGCTTTCTCTGTGACATCGACAAATTTTCCTTTGCCTTCGTTGTGGTAGAGAATGCTGCTTCCGTATTGCGTCAGCAACAGGTCCGGCAGACCGTCGCCGTCGTAATCGCCGACCGCGACACCCATTCCATAGCCGCCGCCTTGCAGTCCGGCAACGTCGGTGACGTCACTGAAGGTGCCGTCCCGATTGTTCTTGTAGAGTGCGTTGCGGAGCGGAGGGTGCGGATCAAAAAAATCGCAGCGTCCACTGTTGATCACGTAGATATCCATCCACCCGTCATTGTCAAAGTCGAAGAACGCGCATCCCGCCCCTGTGGTCTCAGGCAAGTAGTAGTTGGGCGACCGGCCGTTCACATGCTTCCAGTTGATGCCACTGCTTGCCGGAGGAACCGGCACGAACAAGGGGGGCTCATTGCCGGCACGATTTCCGCCGGCGAGTCCATTTTTCGCAAGAAACGAGAGGTCGCTCCGAAATAAACTGCCGCTCGCCGCCATCGCGCCCGAAATCGTTTGCAGAAAACGCCGTCGGGAGATTGCGGCCGCGCTCCTGTAAGGCCTGGGAGTTTTGCTTGGCATCGATCTCAATGCACACAGACAAGGAGTTCATTTCTTATACTGGATCGTTTGGAGTTTGCGGAAGCGGAAGAAAGGAGACGACTAGGACCAAGTCATTGTCGATCAATGGCTTACAGGGAAACAAAAAAAGGACGCCCGGCGGTCTTGACCCGCTGACGCCCAAGACGCGTTAATACCGACGTCATCATTGTTAACGTTGACGGGCAGTTCTCATCCAACGCTTCTTCCGGAGAACAATCATGGCACGCTGCGGCAGCGCTAAGCTCGCTCTCTTCTTGGGTAGTCTTGTCTCGTTTTCTTCCACGCATGCACAAACTACCCAGGCCCCCGACCTGAGCAAACAGCCGTCCCTGTACGTCGTTGGTTACGCGCATCTCGACACGGAATGGAGATGGGAATATCCCAAAGTGATCAACGAGTACCTGCGCAAGACGATGGCGGATAATTTCAAACTCTTCGAACGCTACCCTCACTACATTTTCAATTTCAGCGGCGCGAACCGCTACCGTTTGATGAAGGAGTACTATCCCGCCGAGTTCGAAAGAGTAAAGCAGTATGTCAGAGAAGGACGATGGTTTCCGGCCGGTTCTTCAATGGAGGAGGGCGATGTCAACACCCCCAGCGCCGAAACCATCATTCGGCAAATCTTGTATGGAAACAATTGGTTTCGGAAAGAATTTGGGAAAGCCAGCGCAGAATACATGCTTCCCGACTGTTTCGGGTTCCCAGCATCTCTTCCCACCATCCTCGCCCACTCGGGAGTAAAGGGATTTTCCACACAAAAACTGGTTTGGGGTTCCTCGGCCCCGGGTGGCGGCCCGGAATCGCGCGAACAGACTCCAGAGGGCACGCCGTTTAACGTTGGAATCTGGGTCGGGCCCGATGGCGAAAGTGTACTGGCAGGCCTGAATCCCGGCAGCTACAGCGCCGGAATTGAGACAGACCTCAGCGAGCCTCTGCCTCCCGAAAAGCCTGATACAGAGCTTGCGGATATTCAAACCAAACTCCACAGGCTGCGGACGATGCTTGATCAGGCAGATCAGGACAAGAAGCCAGTTGATCAGAACGAGATTCAGGATTTTTTTCGTCTGCGCCGGGACCGCCAAGAGCGCACTCGCATTGATCGCGACCGAGCCTTGGAGAGACTTCAGGACGACTGGGCAACGCGAGTAGAACAAAACGGGAAGGTGAGCGGTGTTTTCACTGAGTACCACTACTTCGGCACAGGTGACATTGGCGGCGCACCCGACGAGGACTCTGTTAAGCGACTCGAAGCGATTGTAACCAAGGGCAGTGCGAGCTTCCCCCTGAAGGCGTGTTTGTTGCCCAGGAAGAGCCACCACCCGCTGGTCCAGAACGGAAAGCGGGGAACGGCCCGGTACAAGTCATCTCCAGTAACGCGGAACAGATGTTTCTCGACATCACTCCGGAAGAGACCAAAAACCTTCCGCGCTACACAGGCGAAATGGAGTTGACGAATCATTCCGCCGGTTCTTTGACTTCACAAGCGTATCAAAAGCGATGGTTAAGAAAAGAAGAACTGCTGGCGGAAGCCGCGGAAGAATCGTCCTTGGCGGCCGAGTGGCTGGGCGCGAGATCGTATCCGCTGCAACGGTTGAATGATGCCTGGACATTGCAGATGGGCGGCCACTTTCACGACATTGCCGCCGGTACGGCGACTCCGAGGAGTTATGAATTCGCATGGAATGACGACGTGATCGCCATGAACCAGTTTGCCGGAGTGCTGACCAATGCCAGCGAAGCTGTCGCCGCCGGTCTGAACACGGAGGGAAAGGGCGTTCCGGTTGTCGTCTTTAATTCGTTGGGAATCGCGCGTGAAGATATTGTCGAAGCAAGCCTGGAATTCGCGGGTGCGAAGCCTGGCGCCGTTCACGTGGTCGCTCCAGACGGCAAGGAACTGCCGGCGCAGATTTCTCAAGGTAGGGTACTTTTCGCCGCGCAAGTTCCCTCGGTCGGGTATGCGGTCTACGATGTGCAACCAGGTGCGGTTGCTGCCCCATCTTCACTGAAGGTTTCCAATAATTCGCTCGAAAATGAGTACTACCGCGTGAAGCTAAACAGCGACGGCGATGTCGCGAGTATCTTCGACAAATCCATCGGCAAGGAACTTCTGGCCGCCCCTGCCCGCTTAGCTATCTCTTACGATAACCCGCAGCAATGGCCCGCCTGGAACATGGATTGGGATCAGGAGCAGGCAAGGCCCAAAGCCTACGTGAGTGGTCCAGCCAGAATGCGAATCGTGGAGAATGGCCCAGTCCGAGTCGCCATCGAAGTCTCGCGGGAAACTGCAGGTTCTCGCTTTATCCAGACCATCCGTCTTTCGGCCGGAGACGCCGGCAAGCGAGTCGAATTCGGCAATGTCATCGACTGGAATACGAAAGAATCCAATTTGAAAGCAACCTTCCCCCTCACCGCTTCGAACAGGATGGCCACTTACAACTGGGACATCGGTACGATTGACAGACCCACGGCGGAGCCCAAGAAGTTCGAGGTACCTTCTCACCAGTGGATTGATCTCACCGATATGAGCGATGAGTTCGGCGCCACGATTCTCACCGATTGCAAGAATGGCTCGGATAAGCCAAACGACAATACCATCCGTCTTACCCTGATCCGCACGCCGGGTACTGCGGGGGGATATGCCGATCAGGGCACTCAAGACATCGGTCATCATGAATTCGTCTACGGTTTTGCGGGACACGCGGGCGATTGGCGCCATGCCCAAACTGACTGGCAAGGGCAACGCCTGAACGACCCTTTGATCGCATTTCAAACTACCCACCACGCCGGGGCGTTGGGCAAGGAGTTCTCTCTGGTCAGGATCAGCAACCCTCGAGTTCGCCTCCTGACTCTGAAAAAGGCCGAGGAGAGTGACGAGTGGATCGTTCGCTTGGTCGAACTCGACGGGGGACCGCAGCCTAAAGTTGGGATCTCGTTCGCAGCCCCGATCACCGCAGTTCGCGAAGTTAACGGCCAGGAGCAGCCCGTTGGACCTGCGGCATTGGATAGTGGGGTTCTGATCACGTCATTTGGCGCCTATCAACCACGTACGTTCGCGTTGAGACTGAAGCCCGCGACGACCCGAGTACCCGCTGTCCACTCCGTGCCGGTTGACCTGAATTTTGACACCGCTGCGGCCAGCGCTAACAGCTCGCAATCTGCGACCGGATTCGATGGCAAGGGTAACGCCCTTCCGGCTGAAATGCTGCCGTCGGAACTCACCTTCAATGACGTGCATTTCCGGCTTGGACCGGCGAAGGCGCGTCAACCCAATGCCCTCACTGCCAAGGGGCAAACGGTTCATCTTCCGAGCGAGCATTTCAATCGCGTCTACATTCTGGCTGCTTCGTCCGATGGCGACCAGACAGGTAAATTCCAACTGGGAGGGAAAACCGTCGAACTAGACATTCAGGATTGGGGCGGTTTTGTCGGCCAATGGGACGATCGTCAATGGAGTTCTATCGATAGCGCACAAGATCGCTATGGCGACATGCTCGGAATTAAGCCAGGGTACATCAAGCGTGCCGATCTCGCATGGTATTGCTCCCATCATCACAATGCCGCCGGAGAGAACGTCCCCTACGCCTACTCGTATGTGTTCGCATACGCGCTCGACCTGCCACCCGAGGCGTACGCCCTCACACTGCCGAACAACGACAAGATCCGGATTCTTGCGGTCTCCGCAGTCGAAGAGAATCCGGAGGTGAAACCCTCACAGCCTCTCTACGACACGCTGCCGGCGGCGGCCGAGAAAGGTTCCCGGTAATAGCGCCGATCCAGACCGGCCTGCACGCGCTCGCAATCAGTTCCTTTTCGAACTACGGCATCGCTCTGAGAAGTTGAGCTGTGAAGCGTCGCCTGGCAGGCTGCGGAAAAAGTCCGTTGGCACGCCAAAGAAGACCACAGGGGCTAAAGCCCGCATTGATTCGATGTGCTTTACGCGGGCCCCTGAAGGGCCGCTCTTCGACGGAAACGTGGGCGTTCCGAGTTTCTCCGCAGCTTGCTAGTCTAGCTAGCGCGGAGAGATCCAGATTGTCTTCAGCGTCCTGCCCACAACGTTATGTGAGCGCCATACTAGTCCATAGCACGACCGGGTGGTTACCCTACGTTACTACCTTCTATTACAGTCTCGCCATTGTACGTTTTCGCGTCTGCGCCTATCTTCGGGACATGACCAAACGTAATCAACCTCTCGATGCGGCCCCGAAAGCAAACCCCCTGCACAGCACCGACGCGGCAGGTACACGCAAGCCAACCAGCCTGACGAGATCGACGCTCTGCACTGCCTTTGCCGTGCTCGCGATGGTCACGATCTCAACCGCAGCTGAGCTTCCGGAAGCGCCCAGCAACGTCATGCGGATGAGCAATGCTGCGATTATCGAGGCCGCAGTGCCTGTCCAGGCCCCTAAGATTACGGTGGCTAGCCCGGAGATCAAAGTAATCGACAAGACATTCGTCAGCCTGGCTCTTGTCTCTACTGGCAGCACGTTTGCCGATTCATACACAACGCTGTTCGCCCGCCAGAATTGGATCGCTGGAAAAAAAGGAGTCTGTAACGTGGAGGTTCAGTCGGCCTACTTGTACGGAACTCACCCGACTGTCGGACGTGCCTACGCGGTCGCATCCGTGAAAAGCGTTGGTTCCGTGTTCGCGGCGTACTACTTACGCAAACACCACAGCAGGTTCTGGAGTGTGCCTCTGGTTGCCAACTCTGTCATGAGCCTTCAAGGCGTTGGCCAAAACATGGCCACATGCAACTAGCCCGGAAGGGGTTCCTGACCTTTACTGAACGATAAGAGTCACGGGTATGGAGTGCTGCAAAGCTCCCGAGGTTCCTGTAACCATGATCGTGTAGGTCCCGGGAGCGGTACCAGTCTGGGGCGGCGTTGTGATCCCGGTTCCTCCGGCGCATCCAGGCATGAACATCAATCCTCCCGTCATCAGAGATAGCAGGAGGATCACCCGAAGCCTTCTCGATCGAGTGCCAGAACCCACCAGAATCATGCCGAACAAGCCAATTCCCGGCATCCAGATCGCGTAGATGGTCAAGTTGCGCGATGAACGAAGCGAGGCCGCCTGTGCATTGGACGCCGTGGTGGTAATCGTCAACGTTGACGTTGCCGAGCCGGCATTCGGAGTCACAGAGTTTGCCGACATCTTGCAAGCCGTCAACGCTGGTGCTCCACTACAGCTCACTTTGACGACCTGAGTGAACGCCCCACCCACCGGCGATACAGCCACCTGGTACGTAGCAGTAGCGCCAGCTTTCAGAGTATCGCTGCTTGGGGAACTTGAAAGACTGAAATCCGCTCCTGCTCCTGTGAGATTCACAACTTGAGGACTACCCGAAGCATTGTCGCTCATGGTTAGAGTCCCAACGCGCGTTCCAGAACCTTTGGGAGTGAACGTGACGTTTATTGTGCAACTGGAGCTAGCGGGCAATGCGGCCGGGCATGTGTTGGACTGGGCGTAGTCGCCGGTGATCTGGAAGGTGCCGAGTTGCAGCGAAGCGTTCCCGCTGTTGGTCAGGCTCACCGTTTTTGCGGCACTGGATGTTGCCACTCGCTGGCCGGGGAAGACTAAGGTGGTGGGTGTTACCGTTGCGACGGGGGCCGGGCCTTGTGATCCTGTCCCGATAAGAGTCACGGTTTGAGGGCTGCCCTGAGCGTTATCGCTGACGGTGATGGCTCCGCTCCGACTTCCGGTACCTGTCGGTGTAAAGATAACGCTGAGTGCGCAAGTGGAGTTGGGAGCCAATGTCGGAGGACAGGTGTTGGTTTGGGAAAAGTCTCCAGCGGCCTGGATACTGCCGACGTTCAACGTGGCGTTGCCGGTGTTGGTCAGGGTCAGGGTCTGCGGTGTACTGGAGGTTCCGGGCGATTGAGATGAAAACGTCAGGCTTAACGGACTGAGGGCGGCAACAGCACCGGAGCCGCTGGCGCTCAGGTTGATGACGTGGGGCGATCCCGCTGCGTCATCCAGAATCAGGATGGATCCCGAGCGGAGCCCCACGGCGGTGGGGGTAAAAGTAACAGACAACGTGCAGCTAGCAGCGGCCGGTACGCTGGTCCCGCAATTATCAGTCTCCGCAAAGTCTCCGCTGATCGTGGTCGATGAAATCGATAGCGGCGAACTGCCCATGTTGCGGAGGAGAACCGTCTGCGGCTGGGTGGTCGAGCCGACCGCCTGGCTTGAGTATTGCAACTGGAAAGGACTAACCGAGACGGCGGGCGCTGGGGTTGGGCCGATCTTGACCACAAAGGCGTCGGAGTTGCCGCCAATCGTGTCTTGGAACGCCCCCTGCGTGACCGGAAAGTCGGTCGAGTTCGTGTAGCCTGCTACATAGAGGTTTCCGCTGGAATCGGTTGCGAGACCGGCAGGATACTCATCTCCGCTAGCGCCCAGGAAGGTGGCGAACAGCTGCGTGCTTGCAACAGGGTCGATCTCCGAGACCAAGAGGTCGGCTCCGTTCGTGTAAGGCTCGATGCCGTTCGCTACTGCAAACGAACCGCTCACCGTGAGGCTCAGTACATAAGCATCGTTGTTCTGGTCAAGCACAAGCGCTTGCGGATAGGCAAAATTATAGAGGCCCAGGAAAGTCGAGTACTGCAATGTAGATCCCGTCGGATCGAACTTGGTAACGAAAGCGTAGCTGCATCCCCCTAAAGAGACGGCAGGGTCGCAGATGCTTGTCGAAGTGATGGGGAACGTTCCATCGCTAGGAGCTGTTCCTGTAACGTACGCCGAGCCAGAGCTGTCTACTGCAATGGACGCTATTTGTACAGCAGCTCCACTCGCTCCGTATAAGTAGGTGGAATAGTCTAAACCTCCCGAACTGCTGAACTTACTCACAAAACCGATCGTCGCGTTCATAGGAGCAGAATCGGTCGTGAGATAGGCGCCCGGTGTTGCCGGGAAATTGTAAGTATTGGTGTTCCCCGTAACATAGGCATTGTCGTTAGCGTCCACAGCAATTCCATTGATGCGGCTCAAGGGCGACGGCCAGCATGGACCCTGACTGCAAGTCTCGGCGACATTCGAATTGCCCCCCAGGAACGTCGAGTAGAGCAGGGATGATCCGTCGGTGCTAAACCTGGTCAGGAAACCGTAAACCCCATACAGAGCCCCTTGGTTCGGAGAAACTGTCGGCTGGTAAGCATTGACTACCGGAAAATTCTGAGAGGTAGTGATTCCCGCCACATATGCTTCCCCCATAGTACCGATACCGATGCTGGTCGGCTGGTTATAAGAATCTCCTCCCAGGTAAGTCGAATACAAGAGCGAAGAACCGTCGGCAGAAATCCTGGTCACAAAGCCGGCAAAAGAGCTGGGCGGTGAGGCCTGGTAAGGGTTGACTGTCGGGAAGTCGGTTGACTGTGTGAGACCGGTTACGTATACCTCGTTTGCGCCGTCGAGCGCGAGCGCATAGCCAAATTCCGAGCCTGTGCCGCCTATGTAGTCGGCGTACACCAGGTTCGACCCAGATGGGTCGAGTTTCGCCACAAAAACGTGGTTCGGGCCGCTCGGGAGTGAGCCCAGGGCCGCCAGGGGAAAGTCGGGTGAATCTGTAAACCCTGCGACGTAGACGCTACCGGTGCTGTCGACGACGATTCCCGCAGGCTGGTCAAAGCCACTTCCTCCGAGGTATGTTGAGTACACCAGCACCGGGTCGATGATTAGGGGCTTCGCAGGATCGTAGTGGGCAACGCGGAAGCTGAAGTGTGTCGGATCATTCACCACGTAGCCACCTTCAACGATGACACGTTGGCCGTTGAATTCCTGGTAGACAACAGGGATCTGGAAGTGTAGGTCTCCGTTGGTTGTCCTCAGCACCAGGCCGCCGTCGGTGTCAACTCGAAGCTCCTTGGCGCCTGTGATTTCGAATTGAATTCGGTTGGGATTGGCTCCCGCTGAGACGACGAAGTCGCATTCTAGCAGTCGGCCCGTTCCGTAGTACACGAGATCAATTCCGGGATATACGCTCTTGTAGCGAACTCTTGCAAAGGTGGGGACATTTGTGCGCCACTTTGTGGGGTCTTTGCCGAAAAAGTAGTTCACTCTCCCGAGCCGTTGATCCTCTCCTAGAACCGCCGGATTCCTGGTTGCTCCCGCCAGACGGAACTGCACGATATCGGGCTTGACCGATGGAACATTGCTGGTGGCCGGAACGTTGCCCGTTCGCGGGATAGGCACTACGTCGGTGGCACGTAAAGACAGAACCAAACCGTCTGAGGCGAGAAACGCCGTGTACCCTCTACCGCGAGCGAGAAACTTGGTCGATAGGTCTGCCTGTCCCTGGTTTTCTTCGAATACGAGTGGAAGCTTGGCGTAGTTCGCATACCTTCCCGTACCCATCGCGTTTCCGCCATTCAGCGGTAATCTTCCGGAGGTTTGTTGCGCGAAAGATATTGTGGTTGCCAACGCGAGCGAAAAGCACGTCCACACACTGTTTCTGATTCGCATGACTCTCCCTCGCAAGTTCGAATGACGGCGACTGCAGCAAGCGGCAGGGAGCCGTTCACCAGAGTCCTCTCCAACTGAGTCATTGCACGAACGCTGCCGAAATGCTTTTTCGAGGGAGACTCTTCCAGTCCTAAGACCTTCGCGAACTTAGCTCTGCAACGGGTAGGATTCTCTTCGCGGGTGTATATGTGAACCGAGCCTCGATTCTGGAATACTGTCCTGCTCTTGGACATCGAATCGTTTGCCGATTCGAGGGCGGTTTGGTCAGTAACGAACAGGTGTCTTGGTCTAACCCCGATCTTAGGCCCGCCCTACGGCTTCTGCGGCTGTGGCAACCGCCTCCTCAACACGGTTTCTTCCATTGCGCTTGGCTTGGTACAGCGCCAGGTCCGCGCCACGCAAGAGCGACTCTGAACTAGTAGCCGACTCCGCGACGGTAACCCCCATGCTGACCGTCACCGTTGTTTGCTTGACAGGAGTCCGGATCTGCGTGCTCGAAATCAACTCTCTGATGAGATTGGCTCGACGTGATGTTGTTGCGAGGTCGCAACCGGGCATGACCAGCAGAAACTCTTCGCCGCCATAACGACCGATTCCATCGTATTCGCGCAGACTGGTGGAAAATCGCTTCGCAATCTCCTGGAGCACGCAGTCTCCCGTTTTCGTGTCCCAGTTCATCGTTAACTTTCTTGAAGTGGTCTATGTCAACCAGAATCACCCCAAGCGCCCTGCCTTCGCGGAGGGAGCGCGCCATTTCACGTTGCAGGAAAGCAATGATTGCGGCACGATTCCACAGTCTCGTGAGGAAGTCATGGCTAGCTGCATAGTGCAAAGCCTCGTTCGCAGAGACGAGTTTCTGCTGCAGTTCAACGATCCTCTTACCCACCTGCAGGCGCGCTTTCAATTCGGGTGGATCAAACGGTCTTGCGAGAAAGTCATCCGCACCCGCATCCATCGCTTCCAGCATCTCGTGTTTTTGGCTCTTAGCGGTGAGTAGAATCGCATAGGTATAGGGCTCGGTTTCCGGCCGATGGCGGAGCCGGCGACAAAGCTCCACCCCATCCAACCCCGGAAGCACCCAATCGAGCAGAGCCAACCTCGGCGCATCTGGTTTCGTCAGCAGGTCCCAAGCAGCCCGACCGTCTTTTGCACATACGAAGTCGAAGCTCCATTCGTTCAGGTGGCCTGTTATCAAGTGACGGTAGACAGGCGAGTCTTCGGCCAGTAGGATCGTCACACAACCCCTCGTGAACAACCAGCTCGATCTGCAGTTTCATCCGCTTCTGTGTCGTCGTGAGAGGGGTCTCGCTGCTCAGGAGCACGGTGAACCGGGCTCGTCGTGCCGAGGACGCTCGCGACTGCCTGGGCGAGGGCGTCAGGGTTCTTCTCCAGGGCAAGCGACGATTTCTCAATGTAGCCTGCGGCACCCGCTTTTCTCAGCCTCGCTTCATTTTTTTGAGACAGTCCTGTCAACACGATTACTGGAATGTGCGACGTCGAGGCGTCTTGTTTGAGTTGCTTCAACACACAAGTTCCGTCTAACCCTGGAAGCATCATGTCCAGAAGGATAAGTGCTGGGAGGCTATGACGGACAGCCGCCAAGGCTTCTCGGCCATCCGCGATGCTGGTCACTTCATGTCCCGCCCTGACCAGTGATCTTTCAATTGCGGCGCGTAAAAAGCGACTATCTTCGATCAATAAGATGTTCATCTTAGACTCTCCCTCCCGGGGCTTTTACATTTCAAGCGGCAGTTTTATTTAAGGAAGTAAAGTCATGTTCCAAGCTGCCCCTAAGATCAAACATGTAGCAGCACCGCAGCCGCGGCGCTGCTAACGTTGCTACTAGTTGAGCGGCGGGAGCTTCTGGCAAGCCGCTTTGCTGGCCGCTAGCGTTCCGGTGGAATCCACTCGCACCACAGCATCTTCAAAGGCGCAGAAGCTGCGGATACCGGTCTGGTTCGCAGTGACCGGAGTCGCCGTCGCGTAGTAGGTGGTCTGCGGGGTCGCCGCTACTCCAGCCTGAGCCGTGAAGGCGTATCCGCTCTTGGTGCCGGCCGACAGAACGTTGTCGATCAAGCAAGCGGTGTTGGTAGCGGGCGTGCAAGCCGCATTAGCTGCGCCGCCCAGGTTGGCCAGGGCGCTCGCGAAACCGACCGTCGGATAAGTGGTGCTGTAAGTGACCATACCGGTATTGATGGTTCGGACGGAGCCGACAGCAGACGACTCATTGGCCGCCATGCGGGCGCGCAGCAAGTTTGGAATTGCGATAGCCGCAATGATCAGGATGATTGCCACCACGATCAAAAGCTCGATCAATGAAAAACCACTTTGCCTTACCTCAGAGTTTGTCATTCTCCTTAGTCTCTCCGTCACGGCTGATTTATAAGCAGGGACATAGCTCAAGATGACTTGCACGCCGTCTGCCACCCCTCCTGTTCGCGGAAAAACGCCTTTAGCGGCCACTAGCTGCGCTAGTTCCGCTCCAGAGCGGAGGAATTGCGTTCGCCGCTCAGACAAATGTCTAGAATATGGACCTTGTCTCCACAGTAAACTGTGAAAGTAAACTAGGTGAAAAGACTCGGCATGATCAATCCAAGCGTCGGGAGCAGCGAAGACGTAGTGCTTTATTGGCAGGAATTAGCTCAAGAAAAAAGTACGAATGGACGCGTAAATCGAGGACACGAGGCGGCGACCACGAGTCTTTTTCCGGCATTGGCGGTCCTGCGAATATCTTCGGCCCTCCCGCAAATCGTTCAGTGCGCGTTGCCCCGCACGTCTCCGACCGGCATCTCAGCATTCTCCATTTTGGTCAGTTCGGTCGCCAGCCAGGTTTGAAGCAGTGCAAGGTCCTCGTCGGGAATGAAGGAGAAGCGGATTCCAGCACGCCCTTTCCCATCTGTGTTGACTACCGCACCGGAGAGATAAATAAGGCCTGTGGTGCCCGAGAGGGTAAAGAGTGCAGTTACCTTTTGATCGAGTTCCAGTGGCTCCTTGCATTGCAGAGCCAGGCCGCCAATACTGATGTCGCTGATTTTTGCTTCGAATCTCTCGCCCCCGACTACTCTTACAACCACTGGGAGGTCGACGGCAACCCTAGCCGAACGCCGGCGGTTTTGTAGCATGGTTCCGTAAGCGGCCCGCATACATCGTCGCGCATGGTCCAGGTCCATCGGCTTGTGGATCATGAAGTTAGCCCCGGCCAGTAGGGCGTGCGCTTCGGACCCTTGATCGACCATGGCCACGATCGTCGAGTTGCTGTTGGGGGATGACTTGCGCGCGGCGCAAACGACGCGATTGGGATCGTGCACTCCATTCCAGTCCACGATTACGGTATCAAGCCTGCGATGGGTCACCGCATCAAGGGCGGAATCAAGTTCGCCACAAACCTCGGTTTTGATGGCAAAGGTGTCCAGAATCTGATTCATAACACCGAGTACATGTGCGTCGCTGGAGAATAGAAGTCCGTCAAGTCGAACTTGTTCCTTGATCATAGCTTTCAACTGAATAGCATGTTGATGGCCAAAGGAGACCGAAAAGCTGCAACCTACTGACTGCTATAGGCTTGGCGTTATAGGGGCCGCATTTCTTGCGAAACCGGAACGCACCACCGGCTGCAATAGTGTCTGCCATGCAGACGTCTGACGAGAACCCAGACCGGTCTTTCAAGTCAACTGAGCTACTCCCGCCGGTGGGGAGGTTCTTGTCTGTCATGGCTGCCTTTTGATGAACCAGGATGCGTTGCGTGTTCGGATTTCGTAACGCGAGAGGTTTAGTACGCAGAACGGGCTCGAACCTCCTGCACACTTCGTGGTGTCTGGAGAAGGGCGCCAGCGAAATGCAAAATCTGAAGAGGAGATATTCCCAGCCAATCTGTTTAGTGCTGAATGTCTAATGAAAGATAAGTTTTGCGTAGCGCCTTGCGAAGGTCTGAGCGGTTTTTCGTGCCTCTGACCGATAGCCGGCGAGAGAGCTCTACCGCGTTGCCTCACCCGCACGCCAGAGTGCCTTCTGGCAGGGCAATTCGAGGGCACCGCATTTCCTTTCTCCAACCTATACTCCCCCCAAATAGTGGTCCTGACCACAGCATCCAGCGCGACAAAAAGCTCAGCTTGAGTAATGTCCCATTGGGAGTAAGATCGAGTGTAGAAGAGGCTTCCCAGCTTGGACGTGCTCAATGAGCAAGACCAACATCTTCAAGTTGCTTGCAATTGACGACGACCCTCAGACTTTGTCGCTCATTGCCACTGCACTCGGCGACGAGGGATTGGAAATACTGACGGCGGAAAATCCGGAATCTGGTTTCCAGCTGTTTCAATCGCTTCGCCCCCGGGTCGTGTTACTCGATCTCATCATGCCGGGAGTGAGCGGGATGGACATGCTCGAACGCATCGTGGGCTCAGACCCAGCCGCGAACGTGATTGTGATCTCGGGACACTACTCAGCGGAATCGGCCATGGAAGCGATTCAACAAGGCGCGTGCGACTATCTGACGAAGCCGCTCGACTTTCAGAGGCTTCGGCATCGAATTGCCAATTTCCTGGCGGAAGCGGAAATACGCAGGAGAACGCTGCTGCTCGATCATGAACTGGTGCAAGCCTGCCAATTCGAAGGGATCGTTAGTCGTAGTCCCCTGATGCTCGACGTATTCGCGAAGATCCGACGTGTCGCGCCGCACTTCAAGACGGTTCTCGTCACCGGCGCCACCGGCACCGGCAAGGAATTGGTTGCCCGCGCATTACACCGCTTGAGTGCAGCCTCTCCGGGCCCGTTTGTCGCATGCAACTGCTCAGCTCTGGTAGAGGGTTTGGTCGAGAGTGAACTCTTTGGCTATATGAAAGGCGCTTTCACGGGTGCGGTCCAGGACCGGGCTGGCCTTTTTGAAAGTGCAAACGGTGGGGTTCTCTTTCTCGACGAAATTGGAGATCTATCCCCGTTGGCTCAAGCAAAGTTGCTTCGCGTTTTGCAAGATCATCAAGTTCGGAGGGTGGGTTCGTCCGTTTCTCGCAGTGTGGAAGTGCGCGTGATCGCTGCCACCAATCGCGATTTGAGAAAGATGGTGCGCGAGGGCCACTTTCGCGAAGACCTTTATTACCGGTTGGCGGTGGTCGAGGTTGCTCTACCGCCCCTCGCAAATCGGCGCGAGGATCTGCCACTACTACAGCGATACTTCGTGGAGCGATTCGCGGCGGAATACAAGAAACCGATCGCCGGTCTGACGCGGAGAGCGCAGGGTGTTATGGCGACATACCCATGGCCGGGAAACATCCGGGAATTGGAGAACGTGATAGGAAACGCGTGCATGATGGTAGACGGCAAGTTCATAGACACCAACGATTTGCCTGAGCGGCTAAGAACCCCGTTCACGGGCGATTCCCTTATCGATGAAGACCTTCTTTCGCTCGATGAGGTACAGAGACGTCATGTAATGCGAGTACTTGAGAGAGTCGGCGGGAACAAGGCGCGTGCCGCGGAGATCCTCGGCCTTGGCCGGGCGACGATCTACCAAATACTGTCAAGGATGAAGATTGAGGGCAAGGACGTAAGCGCCTAGTTAGTCGGCCTGGCATTTATCTAGTAGTTTCCCGACCTTCGTCAGCCGGTCATGCGCGACGGTGGCGCCAATAATCGCCATCAACCGTACGTGCCTGGAAGATGGAACTCACGTCCGGATTCAGGACATGTACACTTCCCAGTTTCATATCAACCCATCTGAGAAACAGGCATCTAGTGCCCCAAGCATCTGGCCTTTAAAGTGCATCGTCTCATTAGGCGGACCCGCGAGACCTTGACGGCCGAAGCTCAATCCGGAAAGCAGCTGGATTTTGCTTGCTTTGGCTTGCCATGGTTTGGTTCCCGTTAAGAAGAGGCAGGTATGACATCGGACATGGCATTTGAGTGCTTGCTGGTATCTCGCGATCCCAGCGTCGTTTGCACCATTAACAGATTGCTCGGAAACCTCTCGATTAGCACAAATATGTGCCTGACCGCCTCAAAGGCTGCGGATCATCTGGCGGAAGGCAGTACCGATCTGGTCGTCGTTGACTGGGATGATGACTCCGCCGGGTTACTAAATGGCATCCAGAGGTCCGGGAAGTGGCAGAAGCCGATCATTGTTGCTGTCTCTTCCCAGGATCACCCGGTTCCGGGCGTCCATTTTGTGGTGCGCAAGCCTGTGAGTGAAGCCTCGGTCGCCAAATCGTTGAAGGCCGCCTATTCTCGAATGCTGTATGACTACCGTCGCCATGCCAGGTACGCGCTGATGAGCTCGGTCCAGGCAACCGACGAGAACAAGCGGTCTGTGGAGGTAACGATTACCGACATCGGCGATGGCGGAGTCGGCCTCAGCGGCAGAGGAGAACTTGCGATCGGGGATGTGCTGTCCTTTCACTTGTTGTTGCCTGGAGCTCACAGACCGATCTACGTCGAGGCACGCATCCAGTGGGCTAGGAATTACGGTGCAGCTGGCTGTGAGTATGTCCGGATTCCGCCGGTCGACCTCACGATTCTGCATGATTGGCTCAAGAGCAAGACCCAGATCAAGAAGCCATTGGTTGAGATATGACGGTGGAGGTACTGTCTGTGGTTCTCATCTCGCGTTCAGAACTCCCGTCTCGAAAGACTGAGGAGATTGCGATCCCGTGAGCGACGAGCCTCAAATCGAGAATTGCCCCGAGCCCGTTTTACCCCGCATGCACCAAGTTGAGGGTCGGGAATGGTGGCTGTGGGGATTCGCCGTCGCTGTCACCCTGGTCTTGACCTTCGGCATTCTCTCACTCACGTTCCCCGGCTTTCATCTGCCCACGGACGGATTCTATTCACTGAGCCTGAAAGAGTGGGTTCGGGGTCTGGCCGCTCTGGTACTGCTGTTCGATATTTATACGGTTTATCAACACCTGCAGCTCCAACGCATGCGTCGCCGACTGGCGGAGCGCGACCATCTATTCAAACTGATCAGCGAAAATGCTGCAGACATGATTGCCGTTGTCGACAAGGATGGGCACCGCCTCTACAACAGTCCTGCGTATGAAAAGGTCCTCGGGTACAGCCGGATTGAGTTGATCGCAACCTCTCCGCTGGACCAGATTCATCCTGACGACCGCGTTCGGGTGCTAGGAGCGGCTGAAAAGGCCAGCCTTACCGGCATCGGAGAGCGACTGGAATATCGAATCCGCCACAAGGATGGGTCGTGGCGCGTTCTTGAGTCCACTGCCAGCGCGATTCGTGGACCGAAGGGCGAGGCCGAAGGGTTAGTGATCGTAAACCGTGATATCACCGAGCGCAAGCGGGCTGAGGAAATGCTGGCGCACAACGCTTTTCATGATGGTCTTACAAATCTCGCCAATCGGACCTTGCTTCTCGACCGCCTGGGGCGGGCCCTCGCCATTTCCCGCCGGCATGCCGATTTCAAGTTTGCCATTTTGTTCATTGACATTGACGGATTCAAGGTGTTCAACGACAGCCTGGGCCATGTAGCCGGCGATGCACTTCTCATCCAGATCGCCGAACGTCTGACGGCTTGCCTTCGTCGAGCCGACACCGTATCGCGTCCGGGACGAGGTGAAAACCAAGAGTTGACCTTCGGCGACAGCACCCTGGCCAGGCCGGGCGGTGACGAGTTTGCGGTACTGGCTCAGGAACTTCACGACCCCAGTGACGCGGTTCGAATGGCCGAGCGCATTCAGCAGAAACTGGCTCTTCCCTTCCATGTGGATAGTCACGAAATTGTTGTCACGGCAAGCATCGGAATCGCATTCAGTGGGAGCACTAGCACCGAGGCCCAAGATGTGCTCCGCGACGCTGAAATCGCGATGTATCGAGCCAAACACAACGGAAAAGCGCGCTGCGAGGTTTTCGACAATGCCATGCACTCCGGCGCCGTCAAGCGCCTGCAGCTGGAGACGGACTTGCGCAGGGGCGTCGAACTGGGAGAATTCCGGGTTTACTACCAACCAATCGTATCGTTGGTAAGTGAACAGATCGTGGGGTTCGAGGCTCTCACCCGCTGGCAGCGGCCTCAAGGCATGGTCATGCCAAATGATTTCATTCCCCTCGCCGATGAAACCGGCATAATCTTGTCCATCAACCGCCAATTACTACCCGAAGCCTGTCATCAGCTGCGCTCGTGGCAACAACTTTTCCCCTCCGACCCGCCTCTTTCTCTGAGCGTCAACATCAGTCCCAAACAATTCGCACAGGCCGGTCTGGCTTCTCAGATCGGTCAACTCCTTGAGCAGAGTGGCATGGATCCGCGATGCATCGATCTGGAGATTACCGAAACCATTGCCATGGCCGACGCGGAGAAGTCTGCGGGCGTGCTCTCGGAGTTAAAGGCGCTTGGGGTAGGGTTGGATATCGACGACTTCGGCACCGGCTACTCTTCTCTTAGCCGACTACAGGCTTTCCGTGTCGACACTCTCAAGATCGACAGGGTTTTCGTCTCTCGCATGGACAGCGACGCCGAGACTCATGAAATCGTCAGGGTGATCGTAATGCTCGCCCACCACCTGGGACTGGAGGTCGTGGCCGAAGGCGTGGAAACCCAGGCCCAACTGGATCTGCTCAGGCATCTCGGCTGCGAGCGCGCCCAAGGCTACCTGTTCTCCAGACCTGTCGACCACGAGGCGATCCTGAAGCTTCTGTCAACCAGCCGAGTAGGCCTCCCCGGGTTTCAGTCCAAGGCCGCCGGAGCAACAGCCAGATAACCATTAGGCCGGATGCGACTTAAAAACGTTTCCAGCTTTAGGACACTATTCTGGGGATTTGGACATCCCACTCAAGGTCTACTCGTTGCACTTCACGAACTGCCCTCCTAACGTCCATTGCTGCTTGATCTTGCAAAAATAGCTCGCGCTCAGCAATTCGGCAGACGGTTTGCAACCTGAGAAGTGGCGCTGATCTCGCATTTCCCTGGTGCCCAGATGCCAGGCTCTGCGTAAGACGGACTCCTGGAGTTGAACGCGAGAATTTTGCTATGCAAGTAAGGAAGTTTATCTGTGTAGGACTATCTCTAGTCTTCACTGTCTTGACGAGCCGTGCCCAGGAGCGGCCGGCGCCAACATCGGCGCGGATGGGGTCGTCGCGAGGTGGAGAAATCAACACGAAGTACGGCAATGCGCCACTCATGTTCGAGGCCAACCAGGGCCAGAGCGACTCTCAGGTAAAGTTCCTGTCTCACGGCAAGGGATACTCTGCATTTCTCACAGCTGGCGGGATGGTTCTCGCCTTGCGGCCTTTAGAAACTACTTCGCCCGCAGATCGTTCTGCGGCGCAAGCGCACAACGACAAGCCTTCGAGGGTTTCTCCAATTCGTCAACTGGCGAGACCTTCAAGAGAGGAAAAGTCGGCTGTTCTTGCCATCGATCTTGTAGGGGCAGCGACCAATCCCATAATCGTGGGCGAGGAACCGCTAAGTACTAAGATCAACAGGAGGCAATAATTCGGCCCAGATTGGACTTCGCAGATGACGAACGATAGCAAATCGCAGGATACATTTTCAGAGGTTACACAGCAGCTCGCGGCTCTGGAGAAGCGCGATTGGGAGTTGTGGATCATTGTCTGCTTCGCTGGGTTCGTGGTTGCGGTCGGGCTTCTCGCCTTGATTGCGCCGGCGGCCTTTATCAGCCAAGAACAAGTCCATCTCCAGGTCACGGTCTCGCGCCAACTGGTGGTGGGGCTATTCGTTTTAGTCACTCTCCTCAATAGTTACTTAATAACTCGCCGTTTGGACCTGCGGCGCACAAGACAAAAGTTGATCTCTAGCACCATTCAAAATGAATTGGTCAGACTGCAGTCCTTCACGGATCCGCTTACGGAAGTCTACAACCGTCGATCTCTCGAAGACATGGCGGGCCGGTTTATCAGTCACGCACGACGCTTGCAAAACGCGCTGACATTCATGCTGATCGACGTGGACAAATTCAAACAGGTCAACACTCGATTTGGACACCTGACGGGTGATTTTGTGTTGGCTGAAGTTGCCACTCTGCTGAGAAGCTCGGTAAGAGGCTCTGACGCGGTAGTGCGTTATGGTGGTGACGAGTTCTTGATAATCTTGGCTGATACCGGAGCAATAGGCGCGGGTCGTGTGGTTCAACGCATCAGGAAGTACTTGCTGGACTGGAATGGCGCAGGTCACCTTGACGGCTTCGAGCTGACGCTTTCAATTGGAGTATCCGAATGGAGCGACGGCAGAACTCTCGATGAAATGCTTGATGCAGCGGACCGGGCTATGTACGCCGAAAAAGCATCCAGCAAGCCAGGGCTTGCGATTCTAAATCCAAAGGAATCCCTGCTGTAACAAGAAAGGGCTGGCCAGGAAGATATTTCTGTCTTTGAGCGTCGCCTCAATCCGTGAACTGTACTCACTCGCTATGCAAGGCGAAGTAGACTTTAGCCAACAAAGAGTCTCTGGTGAACGGCTTCTCTAAGAATGTTGCCTCTTGGATCGAGCCGCCGCGCTGACTCACCAGATCGCCGGTGTATCCCGACATGAACAACGAGCGCAGACTCGGTTGGAGTGCCTTAGCCTGTTCCAGCAAGTCAATCCCGGTTTTCCCGGGCATGATGACATCCGTTAGGAGCAGATCGATACGTGGTTGAGAAGTCCTGACGATGTCTAACGCATTCTCCGCATCACTCGCTTCGATCACTTGATAGCCGGCATCTTGCAGTATTCTGGCCGTCAGTTCGCGCAGAGACTCATCATCTTCCACTACCAAGATGGTTTCTGACCCCCCACGAGACTCGCCGCGTTCATGGGGCTGGCTTATATGTTCGGCCTTCAGAGCTACTGCCGGAAAATAAATCTTGAACCTGGTGCCATTATCCGGCTCGCTGTAGACAAAGATGGTGCCGCCGTTCTGCTTGACAATTCCATACACAGTCGAAAGTCCGAGACCGGTCCCTTTTCCAACCCCCTTGGTGGTGAAGAAAGGCTCGAAGATTTTCGATTTGACGTTCTCGTCCATGCCGCAACCTGTGTCACTTACGATCAAAACGACATGTTGCCCAGCGCGAGAACCGGGGTGCAGGGAAACGTAATGCTCATCGAGTTCCGCATTCCCCGTCTCTATGACGATCTCGCCTCCATTTGGCATGGCATCTCGCGCGTTCACAACCAGATTCATCAGAATTTGTTCGATCTGGCCTGGGTCCGCATAAATTCCGCCAATCGGGACCGCAGGCCGGAAAGATACAGCGATCTCCTCGCTGACCAACCGCCGCAACATGGTGATCAGGTTCTGCAGCACTTCGTTCAAATCCAGAACCCTGGGAAAGACAACCTGCTGTCGGCTGAATGCCAGGAGTTGCCGCGTGAGCGCCACGGCCCGATTCGAGGCTTTCTTGATTTGCTCAAGGTTCCGGTTCGCGGGACTTTCCGGCGCAGTCAAACTGAGCGACAGATCGGTGTAGCCGAGAATCACACCGAGCAAGTTGTTAAAATCGTGGGCGACCCCTCCGGCTAACTGTCCCACCGCTTCCATCTTCTGGGCTTGGCGGAACTGTGCTTCCAGGTGCTGGGCCTCGGTGACGTCGCGAGTGATCGCCAGCACGCAGCGTTGCCCGTCAAGCTCGATCGGTTCCGCCCAGACTTCGGCTTCCCTAGTCTCTCCCTTCGCGGTTTTGTATCGAATGTTCAGTTTTGCCACTTGTTCCGCTTCCTTTACCTGGCGCACCATCTCCGCGCGATCCAGAGGTTCGGCCCAGAAATGCAGCTCTGCGGCAGTGTGACCAATGACATCACGGCGCTGCCACCCGAGCATAAGAAGGAAGGCGTCGTTTACGTCAAGGTAGCGTCCTTCTTCTTCCGTCGAAATCGTGATCGCGACCGGGCTGTTGCGAAAGGCCTTGCTGAACCTCTCTTCCGATTTGCGTAACTCCTCCTCTGCCCACTTCCGCTCAGTGATGTCTTGCGACACGCACGCGATTCGATCGACGCCATTCCGACCTGCGATTGGAAAGTACGAAACGAAGAACTCTCTCGTTACTAAGTTCGCAGAGTCGTCGGTGAATTCATAGCGCACCACCTTACCAAGGAAACATTGATCCATCTTTTCTTTGACCGTCGCTGCAAACACATCTTTACCCACCACCTCTTCCACGAAATGCCCTATCACTTGTTTCGCAGACATCGCGCGAAAATTCAGAAACGCGGTATTTGCGATCAGGTAGCGGTATTGACGGTCCACGACCACAATCATCTCCTCCAGTCCTTCCACGACTCTCTGGTACTCGCGTAGCCGTTCCTCATTTTGCTTGCGCTCGCTGATGTCATTGAAGAAGACCGCCACTTTCTTCTCTCGCGGTTCTCCAATGCGGAACGCATGGACGTCATAAAAACGGTGCAACTGCGCTGCCTCGTTTTCAAAACGAGCGGGTTCGCCCGTCAAGGCTATCTTGCCGTACGTCGCAAACCAGTGCTCTTCGAGTTGTGGGATCATCTCACGCACTCGTCTGCCCCGCGCGTTCTGGATCCCTGTCTGCCTTTCAAACGCCGGATTGACTTCCAAAACTCGGCAATCCACCGGTTCATCGTTTTCGTTGAATAACACTTCGATCGTGCAGAAGCCTTCATCCATGGAATCAAAGAGAGTTCGGTAGTCCTTTTGCGATTCGCGAAAAAGCTGGTCCGCCCGCTTGCGCTCTGTGATGTCCTCGGTGAAGATTACGATGCCGCCAATGCCGTCCGTCTTATCATGCCAAGGCCGGATTTCCCATCGCAGCCACTGTATCGAACCGTCAGCACGCTCCCAGCGGTCGTCCTCTTCCCGCAGCACCTCTCCAGCCAAGCCGCGACCATGAGCGTTCCTCCATCGCTCAGGAACTTCGGGGAAGATCTCGTAGTGCGACAGGCCACGCAGGTCTCGCTCGCCCAAGCCATAGTCAGTCCGCCAGCGGCGGCTCACGTGGAGGTACCGCATCTCTCGGTCAAACATTGCCAATGCCGCCGGTGCGTGCTCCACGAAAAGCCGAAACCGTTCTTCACTCCCTCGTAGCTCATCCTCTTTAGTTTCCATCTCTCGTTGGGCACGTTCCCATCTCGTATCGACAAGCCAACAAATAATTCCAAAAGAAAGACAGAAGTAAGCGCCACCTGCGATATTGGGAAAATCAAGAGAAAAATGGCTATAAGGAGGTAGGAAGAGGAGATTGGTCAACAGCGCTGAAAGGATTGAGGAAACGATACTGGGGCCAAGACCACCATAGACCAGCGAAATCAGGACTGCGCCGTAGAAAGACAGGTACGGCCAATGATAGGTAAAGGGGCGCAACCACAGACCCACCAAGGCGCTCAGCGAAACTGACAAAACCGCAAAGGCGTACCGGAAAAGCAGAGGACGGTGGTTCCGGCGCAACAGAGCGCCAGGCGAAAGTCTGAACCATGAGAGAAGGCTCACGCCCTTACCCCCGACGGCGCGTAGGAAGCGGGGGCCCAAAATTCAAGGTACTCGTCTGAACAGGTTACGCCATCAGGAGACCAAAGCAACATCACATGCTAGCTTCCACGCTCGCACCAGATTCCCCCTCATAAGTGAGCTTGGTCGCAGTTTAAGCGAGACTACTCGGTGCTGAACCGAACTGTCAACAGGAATGGCTGCAGTGATGTCGTTAGCACATGATATGTCCGGTTCAGTTAGCACATGATATGTCCGCTTTGCGGGCGGCGAGAATAGGAGACCATGCGAAGCATGGAATCTTACTTGAGGGCCGCGATGGAGCGGGCGATGAAAGTACAGGAAGTGATGTTGCAGGCCATGGCGAAGAAGATTACTTGGTTTCAGGCAGCGGAGATCATGGGCATCAGCGACCGGCACATGCGGCGGTGGCGGGAACGTTACCAGGAGGGCGGCTTTCGCGGGCTGTTTGACCGGAGGCGGGGCAAACCTTCGCCGAAGCGGGTACCCATGGCGGTGTTGGAGCGGGTGTTAGAGCTCTATCGGGAAAAGTATTTCGATTTTAATCTGCGGCATTTTCACGAGAAGCTAGGCAGCGAGCACCAGATCGGGCTCAGCTACAGCTGGGTGAAAGGCGTGCTGCAGGGGGCGGGGCTGGTGGCGCGGGGACGGCAGCGTGGGGTGCATCGCAAACGGCGCCCGCGGCGGCCGTTGCCGGGGATGCTGTTGCACATCGACGGCAGCCGCCACCAGTGGTTTCAGGACGAACGCTGGTACGACTTGATCGTGATTTTGGACGACGCCAGCAGCGAGATCTATTACGCGCAACTGGTGGAGGAGGAATCCACGGTGACGGTGATGGTGGGATTGCGTGAAGTGATCGAGCGAAAGGGCGTGTTCTGTGCCTTATACAGCGATCGCGGCAGCCATTTCTGGCTCACGCCGAAGGTGGGCGGCAAAGTGGATCGGCATCGGCTGACCCAGGTGGGACGGGCGCTGCGCGAGCTGGGGATCGGGATGATCCCGGCCTACTCGCCGCAAGCGCGGGGGCGCAGCGAGCGCAGCTTCGGCACCTGGCAGGGACGATTGCCACAGGAATTAAGGCTGCATAAAATCGCCAGCCTAGAAGCCGCCAATGTATTTCTACGCGAGCACTATATCGCCGAGTTCAACCGGCGTTTCCAAGTCGCGGCGGCGCAGCGGGGGAATGCCTTTTTGGCCTGTCGGAGACGCGATCTCGGTCTAGTGTTCTCTCTCCAGTTCGAGCGGGCAGTGAACCGCGACAATACGGTCAGCTTTCAGAATCTGAGCCTACAAATCGAAGCCGTGCGCTGGCGAGCCACACTGGCGGGCTGCCAGGTCACGGTGCATCAGCACTTGGATGGAACTATCAGCCTCACCCACGGGCCGCACTTGCTGGGACGCTACACGGCCGAAGGGGTGGCGCAAGGTGCGACAAAAATGCCGGCGCGACGGGCTGTGGAAAAGCCGCGGGGTGGAAAAGTCATAAACCCGACTTTCCCACCCCGCTTGGAAATCCCGCAAAGTGCGCGGGATTCCCACTTTCCCCCAGCCCCGACTGCTGCTGGTTAACTATGAAACCGGACATATCGTGTGCTAAGAAAACCGGACATTTTAACTTGCTAAGAACACGGACTGGCTGCACGGACTGGCTGCACGGTGGTCGGGTGCCGTTGGAGGGAACAAAGGGAGCGTCGGTCGTACAGGAATGATCTCCAGGAGCATAATGACGATCGTGCCAGGAGAACTATGGCTTGCCGACTTGCACGTCGGGACCATACTCTCCCTAGCCTCCGCCGAAGGCTATCGCTCTCCAGTTTTTCTGGCGGGAAACCAGGACGTACTCGTGCTGCGCGGAACAGAGGTGAGGCAGGCAGAAGCAACACAAACAAGCACTCTCGGGAACTGTGGAGGGGCGCGGCGTTTTTTGAAGTCATGAGGGTGTAAATTTTCAGTTGATGCTCCTTCTGGGGAACTCCGCGATCAAACAAGAGGTCAGCAGAGTGTGCAAGTCTGTGAGCCTGACCGGCCTCTGACAACGTTGTACCGCTGACTCTCATCCCTCCATGCGGTAAGCTGAGTTGTGCGCTATTGGCGCGAACTGTCCTGTGAACCTTTTCCAGCCCATTCCGAATGCGGGCAGCGCGGCCGACCCGACGCGGCCGCTAGCGGACCGCATGCGCCCGCGGACCCTTGAGGAGTACGTTGGCCAGGAGCACCTGATCGGTCCCGGCAAGCCGCTGCGCACGCAGGTGGATCGGGACGATACCGGCTCGCTGATCTTCTGGGGGCCCCCGGGTACCGGCAAAACCACGCTCGCCAAGATCATCGCTAACCTTACCAAGGCGGAGTTCATTGAGTTCTCGGCCGTGCTCGCCGGGATCAAAGAAATCAAGCAAGTCATGGCCGACGCTGAGCGCGCCCGGCAATACGGCACGCGAACGATTGTCTTCATCGACGAGATTCACCGCTTCAACAAGGCGCAACAGGACGCTTTCCTGCCTCACGTCGAGAAGGGAAACATCCGCCTGATCGGTGCGACGACCGAGAATCCGTCGTTCGAGATCAACTCAGCGTTGCTGTCGCGATGCCGGGTCTACGTCCTGAAGCCGCTCACCGAAGAGCAGATCGTTTTGCTGCTCCGACGGGCGATCACGAATCGCGAGCGCGGATTGGGCGAAATGAACCTCGCGGCCTCCGACGACGTGCTGAAGAAAATTGCGAGCTACACCAGCGGTGACGCTCGCAGCGGCTACAACGTTTTGGAAGTCGCAGCCGGACTAGCACAGAAGGATTCGGAAGGGGTGCGGGAGATTACCGATGACATCGTCCGCGACGCGTTGCAGAAGCGCATTCTCCTCTACGACAAAACCGGCGAAGAACACTACAACCTGATCTCGGCGCTGCACAAGTCGGTGCGCAACAGCGATCCCGACGCGGCGCTCTACTGGCTCGGCCGCATGCTCGAAGCCGGAGAGGATCCGCTTTACGTTGCCCGCCGTGTCGTGCGCATGGCGGTGGAAGATATCGGACTGGCCGACCCGAACGCGCTCTCACTGTGCATGGCCGCCCGCGATGCGGTGGACTTCATCGGAATGCCGGAAGGTAACCTCGCTCTCGCCCAGGCGGTTGTTTATCTGTCCGTTGCTCCAAAGTCGAATGCGCTCTATACGGCTTATGGCGACGTCCAGCAAGACGTCGAGCAAACGTCGGCCGACGCGGTTCCGCTACACCTACGCAACGCGCCCACGGCATTGATGAAAGGCCTCGGCTACGGCCGGGGATACGAATACGCGCACGACGTCGAAGGCAAGGTTGCGGATATGCAATGCCTGCCCGAGAATCTGCGCGGGCGTGTTTACTACCAGCCCACGGATGAAGGCATCGAGAAGCGAATCCGCGAGCGACTGGAAGAAATAAAGCACCGGCGTTCGGACGCCAAACCGCAAGATCCGCAGCGAAAGAAAGAATCGTAACGCCGATCCGCGAATCAAACTTCTAAGAAACGGGCGCTTGGTTTGCCATTCTTCAGCGTCGCGGGGGCGCTTCCATGGTTGCGATTCCCAGCATCAGGGGCAACGAATTTTCGGTCCGGCCTGTGCCTACCCCTGCCAACCTGGTTGAGGACCTGCAGCGTGTACAGAAAGCCGCTCAGAAGATCACATCGATTCTCGATCTCGACCAACTCATTGACAGTGTTGTAAATGAAGTGGCGCATTCGTTCGGCTGCTTGGAAGCAGGTGTGTACCTGCACGACGAAGAGCGCGGAGAGATGGTGCTGGCCGGAGTGCACGGATGTTCTGCGCATGACAAAGGATATCGGCTGAAAATCGGCAAAGAGGGAATGGTTGGCCACGTCGCCTCCACCGGCCGGATGCACTACGCTCCCGACGTTCGCCTGGATAGCTATTACATTGCCTGCGAGGAATCGACGCGGTCCGAGGTGGCCATTCCTCTTCTTGTGGCTGAGCGGCTGGTGGGAGTATTCACCGCGTCGCATCCCGAGGTGGATGGCTTTCCCCGCCACCAATTGAGGCTCCTGCAGGCACTGTGCGATCACGTCGCGGTTGCGGTGGAGAATGCGCGCTGTTTTCAGAACGAACGTGCTGCCCGAGCCGCCCTCGACCGCGATGCGCAGGAAGCGCGCGTGATCCAACAGGCTCTGCTGCCCAAGAGCTCTCCTTACATTCCCGGGTTTGTGATTTCCGGTCGCAGCGAGTCCGCCCGCGCGGTCGGCGGCGACTGGTACGACTTCATTTCTTTCCCTGACGGCCGGTGGGGGATCGTCCTGGCCGACGTTTCGGGCAAGGGCACTGCGGCCGCACTGCTGATGTCGGCGACGCGCGGGGTGTTCCGATCGCTGGCCGAGGCGTGCTGCACTCCGGGTGAAGTGTTGACGCGGTTGAACGAGTTGCTGGTGAATGATTTTCCAGCGGGAAAGTTCGTCACGATGGTGTACGGTGTGCTCGATCCCTCAACTCGAACCGTCACCTTCGCCAACGCCGGTCACTTGCAACCGCTGTTCATCGACGATCGCGGCCACCAATTTCTGGAAACTGAACGGGGATTGCCGCTCGGACTGGGGTGCGGGGATTACTCCGAAACGCAGGTTACTCTGTCGGAGGGATCGAGGCTTCTGTTTTACAGCGACGGCATCACCGAGGCGGTGGATCCGAACGAAGAGGAATATGGTTTGTCGCGTCTCGCCGAGCACGCGGCACAACCGGGAGCATCGGCGGTGACCATTGTGGACGACGTTCGCTTATTCGCGAACGGATCGGGCGTGCGGGACGACGCCAGCGTGGTCTTTGTGGGAGTTGGGCGATAATTATTGCCGCGCGCGGTGTTCCTTCAGAATGCAGCGGTCCATCACCACGAAGATTCCAGCTTTTCGGGCCTTTTCTGCGGCCTTTTCGTGAATCACTTCCTCTTGCATCCAGATGGCCGGAACTTTGAGCTGGATGGCCTGGTCGACAACTTCTTCCACAAACTCAGAGCGCCGAAAAATATCCACGATGTCGATTCTCTCCGGCACGTCGAGCAATGAGGCATAGGCTTTCTCGCCCAGGCATTCCTCGATCTGCGGGTTCACTGGGATGATGCGGTATCCGTGGCTCTGCATGTAGGCCGACACGCCATGGCTGGGACGCAAGGGATTACAGGAAAGGCCGACCACGGCAATGGTTTTGGAGCGTTTCAGCAATTCGGCAATAGGATCGGACTGGAGTGAAGATGCCAAGGGCCCTCCGGCGCTACTTCTTATTCGCTGCTTCCAGCTTTTGCTTGTACATCTTCAGAGCAAGCTTGCGAATCGTCTCTGAAACTTCCTTGTTGGCCGAAATGTTCTTGAGGTCCTGAGCCAGTAGATTTTTCATCAGTCCCAGACCGAGGTCGAGCGGGGTGCGCGGATTGGCGACGAGATTGCGCACCACAATGTAGTTCTTCATGAAGCGGCGCTTCAACGGAATCTGCCGGAGCACGGCCTCCAGCACATTCTTCTGGCTGGCGAATTTTTCCACCTCGCCATCGGAGAGTTTGGGCGCATCGAGCACGGCGAGCGCGACGACCTTGGTGCCATCGCGGATCAGAAGGGAGCGCTCTTCTTTGTTCCCCTTCAATGCCAACTGAATTCGGCCTTTCACGTCGAGGTGGCTGATTTTCTGAAGTGTATTTTCACGTTTGGGGGGTTGGCCCGGCGTGGGTGGCTTCTTGTGTCCGACCGCGGCGGATTTTGCCTGCCTTCGCTCGGTAGGGTAGAGGCTGCGGGCGGGGCGTCGGGCGCGGCCGGTCCGGGGGCTTGTGTCACTGGAAAATAATCGGATCCCAGCAGTTCGACAATCCCTCCGATGGCTTGAAACGGTTTGTTGCCTTCCGCGTCGATTTCATGGGAGTGGTCTTTGAGATAGGTCGAGACCTCTTCGTCGGGCACCTCGTGCCCCGTTGTAGTCTCCCCCGTCTCCGCTTCTTCTTGCTCCCGGGCGTGAATTAGCGCTTCGTCGGCTGCCGACGCGGCAGTCGGCTCAGGCGGCAAGGTTTCGCCGGTCTCGATTGGAGTGGCGGACTCGTCTGGCGGTTCACTCGCAGCCGTCAGCTTTCCGATCTCCCCCGCCTCTTCCTTCCTCAGATACGGATTTGACTTGAGAACTTCGAGCACACTGGCCAGCGACCGCACTCGGGCGCTCTGGAGCATCACCTCAATCGTTTCCCGTGACGCGGAGACAGCAAGTTTCGCCAGTTGACCCTCGGGCACGGTCGGGTTTTCGAGCAGCGCGGGCAGCAGCGCCGGACGAAGGTTGTCAGGGGCAATGAAATAATCCAGCACTTCACGGGGAGTCTGCGAATCGGCTGCGGCGGCCCGCGAAGCTTTCTCGTCCCACCCCGCCAGTGTCATGCGCGCCAAGTCGCCGAAAACTTTGTTGTGCAGAGCGAGGTGAACCAGGATCTCGATGTTTTCGGCCGGCGGGACCTGCAACGCGCCGCGGGCGGCGAATTGCATCATGTTGGAAGCCAACTTCAAGGCGCGGATTTGATCGATCATGCGCGGCATAATTTCATGTCTCGAATTTCATACTTCGCCGGCGGGCAGCGAGTGCTGCGCTGCGAGCGACTCCAGTTCGTTCACGGCCAATTTCAAATCCCGAGTGATGCGATTCGGCGCGTGCCGGAGAAATTCGTTCCGTAAAGTCCGATAGTACCAAAGAGTGCCCTCGCGGCCGCCCTGGAAGCGCGCCCAGACGAGTTCACCCACCTCGCGATAATCGCTAAGGATGGAACGCACATTGTTCAGCTTGTCGGCGGCCGAAACCAGGCGGGTGTCGTCATCGGCCGCGGCAAGATGGCGGAGATACTTTTCCTTGCGCTCGCGCCACGGCGGCTTGGGATAGGTGTCGGCGTCAGTGCAGCCATCCACTACCTTCGCGATGCGTGCGCCGAAGCGGCGGCGCACCTCTTTCAACATCGGCGCGCCGCCGCAGTCTTCCACTACATCATGGAGCAATGCTGCGATGGCGAGATCTTCGTCGCCGCCCGCCTCCAGCACCTGCGCTGCGACACCCATCAGGTGCGCGAGATAGGGGATGGTAGAAGCTTTGCGGGTTTGGCCCGCATGCTTCTCGGCAGCAAACTGAAAGGCACGCAGGAAACGAGGCCCGAGCTTGATCCTTTTCTGTGTTCCCTGGGTCCTGGGTGTTTTCGCTTCCTTCTTTGCCGTGACTGTCTTCACTGCTTTTCCCCACGCCGCGCTAGCAAATACGCGCGGATAAAAGGCTGCAAATCACCGTCGAGCACGCGATCCACGTCGCCGACTTCCGTCTTGGTGCGATGATCCTTGATCATGCGGTACGGCTGCAGCACGTAGGAGCGAATCTGCGAGCCGAAGTCAATGTCGAGTTTCGAGTCTTCGATCTTCTTCGTGGCTTCGCGCTTCTTCTCCATCTCGAACTCGTAGAGCTTGGAGCGCAGCATGCTCATGGCGCGCTCACGATTCTTGTGCTGCGAGCGTTCGTTTTGACAGTTGGCCACCAGGCCAGTCGCGATATGAGTGATGCGCACAGCAGAGTCGGTCGTGTTGACGTGTTGCCCGCCCTTGCCGCTGGAGCGGTAGGTGTCGACGCGAATGTCTTCGGGCTTGATGACCACTTCGATGCTGTCGTCGATCTCCGGCGACACATATACGCTGGCAAAGGAAGTGTGGCGCCGCTTGGCCTGATCGAACGGGGAGATGCGCACCAGGCGGTGGACGCCGATTTCACTGACAAGAAGCCCGTAGGCGTACTCGCCGTTCACGGCGAAGGTCGCGGACTTGAGCCCGGCCTCTTCCCCCGGCTGGTAGTCGTAGAGCACGGTCTCGAATCCCTGCCGCTCCGCCCAACGCAAATACATTCGCAGCAGCATATCGGCCCAATCCTGGGACTCGGTGCCGCCCGCGCCAGGATGAATGGTCACGATGGCGTTGCGCGCGTCGTTGTCGCCAGAGAGCAGCGTCTCCGTTTCGAGCTTGTCGATCAGGTCGCGAAGGGCGTCGATTTCGCGCTGCAGATCCGCGTCGACGTTCTCCCCTTCTTTGGCCAGATCGAAGTAAGCAGCAATGTCATCGCCGCGGCGCGCCAGGTCGGCATCGGTCGAGAGCACATGCTCCAGCCGTTTTTTCTCGCGCATGATTTGCTGCGATCTCTGCGGGTTCGACCACAGATTCGGCTCGGCGGCCTGCTTGTCAATTTCGGCTAGTTGCGGACGGACTTTCTCCGCGTCAAAGATACTCCCGGAGTTCATGGACCTTCTTGCTCAACTTCTCGTATTCCTGCTCAACCTGTGGATTCATGGCGAGGTGTCAACCTTCTTGCGGTTTTTTGGAGAATGCGAAGCGTGCAATCAGTGCTCCAATCGAAATTATCGCACACGCATAGGCGAACCAGTCGCCCTGCCTCGTATAGAAAGTAGTTACCGAAGTGAGCGCGTAAGGCGCGACCAGCGCCGTACGCTCCTTGCGGGGAATTCTGGCCACCACCCTACCCCACGGATCAATCGAGGCCGTGACGCCGGTGTCGGTCGCGCTCAGCAGCCAGCGACTATTCTCGATCGCGCGCATGCGGGTCTGGTTCAAATGCTGGGCGTAGGCGCCACTGTCGCCGTACCATCCGTCGTTGGAGATGTTCACGAATACCTGCGCGCCGTTGTTGGCAAACTGGCGGACCTCGTCGGGGAACACAGATTCGTAGCAGATAAAGATCGCGAGTTGCATTCCTCCAGCGTTGAGGGGCTTGCGGGAAGTGCCGTGCTCGAACTCGCCCACTTCTTTCGTGAGTCCACCGGCGAATGCGAACAGGCTGGGAAAGGGCAGATACTCGCCAAAGGGAACGAGGTGAACCTTATCGTAGCGGGCCATCCAATCGCCGCTAGGACTCACGAGACTCGCAGAGTTGAACACCGGCGTTTCCCCGGCGGAGTCAGGATGGGGCGCCGCATTGCCATTGTTCGTCGCGGGCGTCGTTCCAATCGAACCGGCAACGATCCAGGCGCCAGTCTGGTGCGCCATGTCGCTGATCGGTTCGCGGAATCGCGCATCGTTAGTGAAAAACGGGGCTGGCGATTCTGGCCAGACTATCAATCCGGGCTTGCCTGCGGGCGTGTTCGCCGATTTCACGCTCAGATCAGTCAAGTCGGTCAACTCCTGTTGAAAATACGCCGGCGTCCAGTTGGCGGAGACGGGAATGTTCTGCTGCACCAGCAGGGCCACACGATCTGCGGTCGCGGTCGGAGCCTCGACCAACCGGCCTGCCTGCAACACGGCGGCCGCCGCCAGCGCCGCCGCCAGCATGGTCCCCCGCTTCTCGCGCGGAACCAGAAAAGCTGACGCCAACGCAACGTTCACCAGCAGAATCTCAAATGAAATGCCGTAAACGCCCGTCCACGTCGCGAAGCGGCACAGGGCAACGTTGTCTACCTGCGCGATGCCCAGCAGATTCCAGGGAAATCCGGTCACGCGGGTGCGGGCCAACTCCACCGCGACCCACAGGAACGGCGCTATGACCAGGGCGCGGCGGTGGTCGCGCGCGGAACCAGCCAACAATCCGAAAAGCAAGCCGAAGAATCCGTGATACAGACCGAGGTAGCAGCAGAACAAGAACAGAACCAGCGCCGCGACCGGCCCACTCATTCCTCCGAATTGGTGCATGGTGTCGTAGATCCAGTAGCAGGTGCCGGCATACCAAAGGATTCCGCACACGTAGGAAAGCAGAAACGCTTGCCCGGGAGACGCTGGGCGCAGGCGCAAAGAGCCCGCCACTTCGAGTTCTCCCGCCAGACGCGCGCGCAGCAGGGCGACAATCAGCGGACTCAAGGCAAACCAGGAGAGAACGTAAAGGCCGGGGAGCGGGAAAATCAGCACCTGCAGAACGGCTGACGCTAGCATCAACAGCCAGGCGCTGGAATGGATTTGGCGCACGGGAAAGGATAGCAAAAGCCGTTCTCAGTTCTCAGTAGTCAGAGGTAGTCAGTAGTGGACTGGGATGACCTGCGGGCAACGGGTTCGAGGTACTCAGGTTCGACCCAATTGTCTCAAGATCAGGGGCTTGCCCGAGTATGTGTCCGAGCCGTACCGGTTGATACGGGTAACCCCTCAACAGTCTCCAACCCAGCACCAGTGAAAATCTTTCCCACGCATTTCTCGAACAATGTGCGCGTTGGCAATTTCTCCTCATCGTGGACGTCGGGCGGAATACAGATGATTCTGAGCTTGTCGCCTATTCTCACTCTTGACATCCGTATTGCTCCAACAAACAGCTTTATCCGCGCCTTTCTATGTTCGTACGACTCGCGCCGCAAGGCTAGAGCGGACGAACTCGACCACTTCTGGCGTAACGTACGTGGGCGGTCTGATGCGAAATAGCGGGCGGTCCGCGATCGGCTTCAAGGAAACGGCCTGCCATGCCGATTCAGCGGTCTGATGCAAAATCACCGCGTCCGCGCGGTCCAAAAACTCCCGCGCGGAATTCTTGAAATCGGCGGTCGCGGGATCCAAAACCGTCAGATACAAATCCGGGTGCAAAAACTTTAGAACGCTGTTGGACTCGACAATTACGTTGCGCGCGCCTTCGAGGCCCTGGCGCAACGCCGGCATCGCTTCGGCTAGCCGGCCTTGTTCGGTCCGCACCCACAGGGCCCGCGTCGCTCCGGCTACCAGGAACCGCGAGGTATCTGACTGGCCCGAGCGATCGCGCTCTTCGGAAATCGCCCAGGAATGGTCGTCCGTGGCGCAGTCACAGGGCTCGCCATTGGCCGAGCAAACGCCGTGACCGTACTGCGTGATCTTTACCGCGGTCCAATCGAACTCAGGCAGAGCGGAGATCAGGCCGGCCACAAGGCTGGTTTTGCCCACGCTGCGCGAATGTCCGCCGATGACGACCATTGCCACGCTTTATTCCTTCTTCGCCCTTGCTTCAATCTTTTTTCGCCAGGCGCGCCAGCGTCGCCAACTGCTTCAGATACTGCCGCAGCGGCTGTGCCGGAGTTCCCCAGAAGGCCACACCCTTGCCGCGCAGAATCTTGTTCGGCAGCACGCCTCCCTGCCCGCCGAGCATGACTCCTTCACCGATACGGGCGTGCTCACCAACGCCCACCTGCCCACCGAGTATGACACCGTTTTCGATGACGATGCTCCCGGAAAGGCCGGTCTGCGCCGCAATGACGACATCCTCCCCGATCTGGCAGTTGTGGCCGATGTGGACGAGGTTGTCAATCTTTGCTCCGCGCCGGATGCGCGTTTCGTCGAGGGCACCGCGATCGATCGTTGTGTTCGCACCGATCTCGACGTCATCCTCGATGACCAGCCGTCCCACCTGCGGAAATTTTTCGTAGCGCCCGTTCTTGCGGTCGCGCACATAGCCGAACCCGTCGCTCCCCAACACCGCACCGGCATGCACGATCACGCGGTCGCCTAATGTCGTCCCGGGATACATTGTGACATTAGGATAGATTTCGCAATCACGCCCAATTGCGACTCCGGCTCCGATGGCGCAGCCCGCGCCGATCCGGGTGTTTTCGCCAATCTCCGCTCGATCGCTGACAACAGCGCGCTCTTCGACCTGCACTGCGCGTCCGAGGACTGCCAAAGCATGCACCACAGCGGTCGGGTTTACATTCGCGGGCACTACGCCATCGCGCGGCAAGGCATTGTGCAGCAGCCGCGCCGCTCGCGCGAACGCAAGCCTGGGATGATCGCTCACCAACAGCGGCTTCGTGGAAGTAAGCGCAGCGGCGAATTCCCCTACGATTACCGCTCCCGCTCCACTCTGAAGGGCCGCGTCCAGATGTTTCTCATCCTCAACAAAGACGAGATCGTGCTTCGAGGCCGAGGCCGTACTGGCCACGCCAGCCATCTCGACGCCGCTGTCCCCGACCAGGCGAGCTCCCACCGCCTCCGCGACCTGCTGCAGCGAGCGCTTCATGGCTCCCACTGTATAGCAGCGCGGCAAGGGGAAGGAAGGGCCAGGGCGGTATCGAGAGGATCAAGAGAAGCAGCAAAAGCAAGTATTTGCGGTCAGTTCCGTTCGAGAGAGCGCGAGCCGCGTTCTAGGGAGGGGTGCAGGGTATGCCCCCCTGGCACATGATGAATGTGCCCTGCTGACCCGCACAACTAGGGTCACCCTGGCCGCCTGCCAAGGTCCAGGTCCCCGAGACGACCCCGCTACTTAGGGTTCCGGTCGTCGTCGTGGTTCCGTTGGATGTGCCGGTCAGGTTCCCGGTGAGCGAGAGGGTGTTTCCCGCCGGGGTTACAGAGGTCACGGTAAAGCTTAGCGTGCCCGTCACCTGGTTCGTCCCGCTGGTGTTCAGGGTGGCGTTGCCGGTTTCGGTGGAAGCCCCGACGCCGTTGGCGAAGCACGCTCCATCATTGAAGAAGCTGAAACCTGTAATGGTGAGGGGTTGGTTATTCGCGCCGGTGGTATCGGTTACGTTGAACGTGGTTACAAAACTCAGTTCGCTGGCTGCGCCCTTGCCTCCACTGAGCAGCGCCTCCCAAGGTCCACCAGCCGTCGTGGTGGTTGAGTTTTGGGGCGTACTATTGCCGCACCCGCAAACCGCGAGTTCCAGCGCCAGTAGCGCCAGGATTGCTAGCTTCTTCATGCACCTTCCTTTGATGGATGACCCTTCTGAGAATAGAGAGATGCGGGCAGAGACGTCAATGGATGCAAGCGGCCGGTCCTCGGGGCGAAATCGATGAGGTCCGGTTGAGTGGGCCTCGTTCCAGCGCCTCATCCCAGAACGAATGCCCTCATCTCAGAATCCCCCGCGTTTGGCGCGCCAGACCGAGGATTAGCAGGGCAATCGACACCCCCAGGAAGAAACCGCTGCAGAAGTGCGAAAAGCTGCCATGCGTCCAGAGCCGCAACATGAGGCCGAGGGACAAAGCCAAAGCACCCCCGGCGGTGAACAAATTCCTGTGCCGAGTCACACTGCCTCCTGATCAGATTTCGTTACGCGGCCGCGCCTGGGCACGCCCACTAGGCGTTTTGGGGTGCGGCATTCGCGGGCGGGGGCACCCGCGCCACACCATCGCTACGCTCCGCGCTTGGTCTTTAACTCCGCCAGTAATTGCTCGATACGGTCTTCTTTCTCGAGCGCTGCAAGCCGGTCGTCGATGTTGTCGCTGGCGATTTCCGACTTCGCCTGGCTGACCGCCTCCGAGCGCGCTACTTTGCGCTTCATGCGGTCGAACGCCGCCGCCTTCGAGCCGTCCCCGGACGCCATGCGCGCGTCGCTGGCCTTGCCCACAGCGCGGGCGCGGCGATGCTGCGCGATGAGCACGTCGGCCTTGGCCTGGGCCTCGGTCAGCTTCTGCTCCAACTGACGCAGAGCGGATTTCAGGTTCTCGACCTGCGCCTTCTGGTCGGAGACTTGCTGCATGAAGTTCTCGCTCAGCTCGCGGTAGCTCTCCACGCGCAGCAGCGAGGCGCGCGCCAGGTCGTCTTCTTTCTTGTCGACGGCAAGTTCGGCCTTGCGCATCCACTCGGTCACTTTCTCCTCGTTTTCCTTCTGCTTTTTTTCCAGCAGGTGCTGGTCGGCGATGGCAATCGCCACCTGCGTCTTGACCTGCAGAAGCTGATTCTGCATGTCGAGAATGACCTGCTTGATCATCTTTTCCGGCTCCTCGGCTTTGTCGATCAGGTCGTTGAGGTTGGCCCGAACTAAGGTTGCGACTCGCTCCAGTAGTGCCATGGTGAACCCCCTTCTTTTTCTTAGCTTTCTCGTCTCTGAGGTGTCAGCTCTCAGCTTTTTTCTTCATGCATTCGGTGCATGGCGGCGCATCTCGGACACGCCGGTTCCATCCGTCGGACCGAGGCTCCGATCAACACTCCAATCGCGACACCGATGGCCAGCCACACACCCATGTGCCCGGCTAGAACTCCGGCCACCGCGCCGAGGGCCGCTCCCAGTGCCAGGCCCAATCCCGTGTGCTTTGATTTGTTTTCCATAATTACTCCCGCCAAACCTCCGAGCTTCGCCCGGCGGACCTGGTTCGTTCGACTTCGCTCGGGACGGGCTCGACCCAGTCCCACACGAAGCGGGGAACGGACCCCGGCCCGTCCCCAGCGACCCCTCGCTACTTCTTCGGCGGATCGCCCGGCTTGGGGGCTCTGTCGCCGATCTGCCGCACCTTGCCCAGCAACTCGGACAGGGGCATGCCCGAGAGGGTTTCGAATAGCGCCGGCACTTGCGCCGCCATCTTGGTGATGTCGCCGGTGATCTTGTTCATCCCGGAAGCATCGCCATTTCCCGTGGAGACGATGGTGATCTTGTCGACGTTGGCCAACGGGCTGGCCAGCGCTTTCACGATTTCGGGCATGCTGGCGAAAAGTCGGTCGATCACCGCTGCCTGGTTGTATTCCTGGAACGCCTCGGCCTTCACGTTCATCGCCCTGGCTTCGGCATCACCTTTCTTGAAGATGATTTCGGCTTCAGCCTCGCCTTGCGCGCGAATCGAGGACGCATGGCCTTCCGCCTCCGCAATCAGCCGCTGTTTTTCGGCAGCCGCCAACGTCTCGATGCGCTGACGCTCGATTTCGGCCTGCTTCAGCACGGTCGCGATCAGTTCCTTCTCCCGGCGGTTGATTTCCGCTTCCTGCACCTTGACTTGCTGCTCTTTCTCGATCTGCTGCACCTTCACCTGCTCAGCGATCACTTGCTGCTGCATGATGTTGGTCTGGATGTCATAGGCCTTGTCGGCCTGCGCCTGCTGACGCTTGGTGACTTCGAGGTATTGTGCCTTCTTCACTTCCAGATCGCGCTGCGCTTCGGCCTGTTTGGCGAGCGATGCGGTCTCGGCCTGTACGCGCTCCTGATCGGCTTGCGCCTTGGCTACCGCGGATTCCCGCGTCGCCAGTGCGCGCTTGATGGCGGTATCGCGATCGGCTTCGGCTGCGGCAACATCCGCGTCGCGCTTGATGCGCGCCACGTCCGGACGCCCCATGTTGGTGATGTAGTCGTTCTTGTCGCGGACTTCCTTGATGGTGAACGAAATCACTTCCAGGCCCATCTTGTTCATGTCGTCGGCGCATGTGGAACGCATGCGGTCGGAAACCATTTCCGGCTGCTTCACGATTTCTTCGACCGTTAGCTGGCCGATGATGCCGCGCAAGTGCCCTTCCATCACCAGCCGGATCAGACCTTCGCGCTCCTGATCGCTCTTGGTCAGGAACTGCTCGGCCGCCGTCAGCACCGACTCGCGATCGGACTTCACCTTAATTTGCGCCACCGCTTCCACCGTCACTGCGACGCCTTGCTTGGTGTACAAGTCCTGTTGCGGTGCCACATCGAACGACATCAGTTCCAGCGACAGATCGCGGCAGATTTGGACCATGGGCAGCACCAGCGTGCCGTGACCCTGCACTACGCGCGTCCCGCCCAGGCCGTACACGATGAGTGCTTCGTGCGGTCCCGCCTTGCGATAGAGCCTGGCCATTCCGCTCATCAGGAACAGAATGACCATCACTCCGAGCCCAACGAAGATCCAAATCACCACCACGTTCGAAATCCCGTTGAACATAACGCCTCCTGTTACGAATGCAGTTAAGAAATCGTCAGTCGGTCAGAGTCACTTGTAGCCCAGGGCGGCTGAGCCCACCAACTCGGAATGGGCCGGCTGCGCGTTAAGGTTGTACTCGACAATGCGGTTGTTGCCGTACCAGGTAATGCCCAATACGACGTAAAAGAGCGCCAGCAGGGGCCATGCCGGGCTCGACCTCTGGGCGCGAAGAATGAAGCCGCCCACCGTAAAGACAACCAGCAAGAAAGCCATAATGCCGAGCCCCAACATCAGTGCGCCTTCGCGCGAGGTATAGCCATTGGGCTGCCAATTGGCGTCGAAGTGCACGGCCATGCGCGCGGGCAGTTGATCCCACGCGCGCCAGTAATTCAGCGCCGTGATCGGAAGGGCAAGCCACATCATCCAAATCGCAGTCGTATACCAGCTACGGTTCATGGAATCTCCAGGAGAAACGTCGTCGCCCGAAAATTGCGGTTCAGTTGGCAACTCTGACCTCACCAAGCCTGTCATCCCGTCGAGATTGCGAATAATTCGCTCGGGATTGCTGTGCCCGAGAAAAACTTCCCCGTTGGTCGTTTTGATGTGAACCACCTTGTTTCCCCACACATAAGCGCGGAGGTTGCCCCTGCGGCGAATCCCATAGCCTCGCATCAAACTCCAGGGCTCGATTGAGTAGCTCACAATCGCTTGCTTCGAAATCGTGCGCAGCCGGAACCCGAGTGTCCGAATCTCAACCCCGTGCCGCAGAAAGCGATAGTGGAATCCGCTCCACGCCATAGCGAATGCGCCCAGATCCGATCACTGCCACTACTGCCAGCGCCGCGCGCGCCGGGGCCGACGGAACCAGAGCCACCGACACGGCCGGGCCCAGTACCGCGAGCAGAATGATCAGGCCCCACAGCGGACTGGAATGCGTCTCCACCGCGATTACATCGCTTCGATTCGTGCTGGTTTCCATGGTCAGATCCTATTTACTCGTTGGCCACTTCTTCCCATGGCCGTACGTAGGCAATTCCCTTCTCGTAACGCGAAACTACGACCTCGGTTCCCTTGGCGATGACGCCACCCTCCTCGGCGCGCGCACCACAGACGCGGCGGGTTCCCGCCTGCGAATAAATCAGCTCGCCGGTACCGCCTTCGCGGATGGAGATGGAAAGCTTGCCCAGCACACCAACCATTTCGTAGTCGGCCGGGTCCATATTTTCCTCATCCGAGATCAGCACTCTGCTCAAGAACAGAAAAATAATGGCTCCGCCCACTAACCCGCTCGCTACGGACAGGACCAAACCCAGTCCAACCCATACCGAGGAAAAACGCGTGAGCAAATATCCAGTGCCGCCAAACCACGCCAGGAACGCCGCCAGCGACGGCGGATTGAACGGTGAAACACCGCTGCGCGCCGCTTGATTCGCCCCTGGGGCATGCGCCGTTGCCGGGGCATGTGCCGCAACCGGGGCGTGGCCCCCGCCCGTGTGCACTGTTGGGGCGTGCGCGACCGGTCCGGCCGTGGGCGGGAAATGTGGGACGCTGTGTCCGTGAAAATGCGGCAGATGCAACCGGCCAAAGCGCGAACCTCCCAACACGAACGAAAAGAAGCTGAAGCAAAAGCCGACCGCAAAACAGATCAGGTAGAAGTCTGCCCAGGTCATCGGATTCGCCTCCCCTCCGCGCTCTGCGCACGGTGATGGTTGCCGCCAGCGGCCAACTCGGGCCGCAGTGCCTCGAGCAGCCGTTCGGCGAGTCCGGGTGTGTCGAGGATCGCGCCCAGCAACAGCAGGCAGCGGCGCGTGTCTTTCTCGCGCGCAGCCTTGATCAGCACGTCGCTGACCTCGGGATCGCTCGCGAATTTTTCGGAACCCTGCAGCAGCCAGACATCGATCTGGCCTTCAGTCGTGCGGAGATCCGAGGTCAGCTCGGCGTGGTAGCCGTCGGGGTCATCCACCAGAAAGCCGGGATGCACCTTGAAAAACTTCGCCAGCAGCGCCCGCGAGGACTGCGTCATGTGCGGTCGCGCTCCGTTTTCGATCTGTGACAAGTACGACTGGCTGATGGTGTTGCCTTTGCCCAGTTCGGCCCGAATTGCACGCACCAGTTCGAGCTGCGTCATCGGCCGGCCCAGGCCGCGGAGCGAGCCTTCCACTTCGCGGAGGTAACGGATTTTTTCACCCAGCTTCACGACGCCCCTCAATCGTTATTTCAAATCGAGATAGTTATATTGCAATTTGCGATTTATGTCAAGAAGAAGATATGCCGGGCCCTCAATGACTTACGAAGCATGTTCAGCCTGTGCGGAAAAGGGAGACGCCTCCGGCTGGCCGGAGGCGTTGCGAACTTCATTCGAAACGATGAGCCAGTTACTGATGCCGGCCGTTGTGCTTGTCGCGGTAGATTTGACGCGACTGGTGGTTCTGCTGCCGGTTCACCTGCGCCTTCTCCTGCGGAGTCAACTTGCCGTCGTTGGCGGCGCGGTCGCTGCGTACTTCTTTGTTGATCTTGGCTTCGTTGTTTTCGAGGTGTGCCGCTTCGCCTGCGGTCAAGTGTCCGCTCTTGATGCCTTGCGCGATGCGGTCCTGCTGGTTTTCCGCGCGCTTGCCGACTTCGCTCTTCGGGTTGGTGTTCTGCTCCGCCGAGTTGTGTTTGTCCTTGTAGATCTGCTTCGAGAGCTGATTTTGCTGCTGGTTCAGCGTGGCCTTATCGGCGTTGGTTAGATGGCCATTGTCCAGCTTGCGCATATCGCGCTCTTCCTGGTTCAGATTCGACTCTTTCTTTTCCAGGTTGGTAGTTTCACCGGCCGTGAGTTGCCCGCTCTTTACGCCGTTGGCGATACGATCCTGCTGGTTCTCTTTGCGATCCTGAATGCTCTCGCCGGTGACCGGCGCAGAAGGCGTGTTCGGCGCGCTCTGGGCGAAGACCGGCAGCGCAAAGACAGCCACGGCCGCGGTCAAGACAGCAATCTTCGTGTGGTTCATGGAACTCTCCCTTTTCGGTTGATTTTTAAGTCTTGATACAGCGTGGCCACTCACGGAGAAGAAACCCACAGTGTCAAGAAATGTTGCGCGAATCTTATGTGCTTTGGAAGATGTGGTTTACGGGCGATCGGGTGAAGCCTGCGCTGTATCTTCTACAGGCCGGCTTCAATGCGCGAGCGCGGGTCGAGGTAATCGCGGAGGGCGTCGCCGATGAAGTTGAAACTGAGCACAGCGAGCATGACGGCGAGCGCGGGAAAGAGCACGAGATGCGGGGCGTCGAACAGATGGGCCCGACCGTCGTTGAGCATCGTTCCCCAACTGGCCGTCGGCGGAGGAACGCCGAGGCCGAGGAAACTCATGGTGGCTTCGGCAAGGATCGCTCCGGCCATGCCGATCGCGGCCTGCACGACCACCGGTTGAATGATGTTGGGCAGAATGTGGCGGACAATGATGCGCAGGTCGCTGGCGCCGAGGGCGCGGGCGGCTTCGACGAATTCGCGTTCCCGGGCTGCGAGGACTTGTCCGCGAACCAGGCGTGCATAGCCGACCCATCCGCCGAGCGAGAGTGCGAGAACCAGATTGAAGATGCCGGGGCCACGGAAGGCGACGAAAGCGATGGCCAACAAGATTCCAGGGAAAGAAAGGAATGCGTTCATCACGACGACGTTAACGAAGCGGTCGATGGCTCCGCCATAGTAACCCGCGACGGAACCGATGATAAGTCCCCAGGCAAGCGAGGTGAGCACGACGCAACTGCCGACCATCATGGAGATGCGGGCGCCGTAGATGACGCGGGAGAGAATGTCGCGGCCCAGTTCGTCGGTGCCAAACCAGTGCGCCTGCGAGGGACGATCAAGGCGTGCGGCTAGATCGATCGCAGCAGGATCCTGCGGCGCAATCCACGGCGCGAACAGGGCGAAGATCACGAAGACAACGACTAACACCGCACCTATGGCTGCCAGCGGATTGTGGCGGGCATTTCCCGCAACCCAGCGGCGAAACGAGATGGCGGCGGTGGACATGGTGAATCGTGTACGACGATCTTATACGGCCAATCTGATTCGGCCAATTCTGAACGCTGGCAAGCTAGAGGCGTGCAGCGGGCGTTGGCGATCGTCCAACGCGCAATTTTGTGGGCGAAAACATCCACAAATATTATGCCCGTGGGCCTTGAGATCGGGCACTCACTGTGGTTTCATAACAGAAATAGCGGGACCGCAACGCGGACTCGCCTGCGCGCCGAAACCTCCACCCTTTAGCCGTAACTCCAAGGAGGAGAATCGTGAATAAAGTGTCGTATATCCCGAAAGACTACAACTCCGTTACACCTTACTTAATTGTTAAAGGCGCGGCCCAGGCCATTGAGTATTACAAGAAAGTATTCGGCGCGACCGAACTCTTTCGGATGAATGGCCCGGACGGCAAAGTGGGTCACGCCGAACTCAAGATTGGGAACTCGCACATCATGCTGGCCGACGAGAATCCCAAAATGGGGCAAGGGCACACCAGCGCGACCACGGTCGGCGGGAGCCCAGTGAGCCTCTATGTTTACCTTCCCGACGTCGATCACGTGGTTGAGCGCGCGAAGGCCGAGGGCGCGAAAATCCTGAAGCCGGTTGAGGACCAATTCTACGGCGACCGCTCTGGCTTCATTCAGGATCCGTTCGGACATCTGTGGGGTGTGGCCACTCACATCGAAGATGTGGCGCCCAAGGATTTGGAAGAACGGATGAGGAAGTTGCAGGCAGCGTAGTCTGGTCGGACTGGAGGCGGGGCGACAACGTCCCGCCTCCTCCCCTTTTTGTTCCGCAAGTCTCTCCGCCTGTGCGACTCAAGCTTCGCCAAATGCGCGAAGGAGGGGACACCCGGACAATCTATTGCCTGATCCTCGGGTTGGCCACCGAATACAACATGTCCGTCAGGAAGTTCACAGCCACATACGTCAGTCCTATGGCTAGGATGCAGCCCTGCACCAGGAAATAATCGCGGCTGGAGATGGCTTGGATAGTCAGGCGACCGATGCCGGGCCAGGCGAAGATTGTTTCGGTGACGATGGCGCCGGCCAGCAGCGCCCCGAACTGCAGGCCAAGCACGGTGATTACGGGGATCATGGCGTTGCGCAGGGCATGGCGGTAGACCACCGTGCTCTCGGGGAGGCCTTTGGCGCGGGCGGTGCGGATGTAGTCCTGGCTGAGTTCTTCGAGCATGGAGGTGCGCACCATTCGCGTAAGAATGGCGGCCAGCGCGCTGCCCATAGTCAGCGCAGGCAGTACGAGGTTGGCAAATGATCCGGCGCCGGAGACTGGCAGCCAGCCGAGTTTAATGGCGAAGAGCAGGATCAGGATAGGGCCGAGCGCGAAGTTGGGGAACGACAGGCCGAAGAGGCTGACGACGGAGAGCAGGCGGTCGTCCCAGCGGTTGCGGCGGCGGGCAGAGCGGACTCCGGCGGGGATGGAGAGAATGATGGCGACGAACAGCGACGCCAACGTAAGGCGCAGCGTGTAGGGATAGCGCTGGGCAATGAGTTGGCCAACAGTCTGGTTGTAGCGGAAGGAGCGTCCGAGGTCCCCGTGCAGAACGCCTTTCCAGTAGCGGAAGTACTGCTCGCCAAGAGGGGCGTCGAGTCCGTAGGAGTGGCGGGTGGCGGCGATGTCGGCGGCGGGCGCGCCTTCGCCGAGTATTTGCTGGATGGGGTCTCCGGGAACGAGGTGGATGAGCAGGAAAACAAGGGAGACGACGAGCCAGATCACTGGCAGGGTGTAGAGGACGCGTTGGAAGAGAGTTCTCAGTTGCCAGTTCTCAGTTGTTGATTTGCGGGGTCATCGTGAGCGCAGCGAGCTGGAATGAACTCGTGTAGTCGAAGGATCCCTTTCATCTCAACGTCAATCGGGATGCGGCAGGGAGTTCTTTTTCTGCTGATCTTAAGCAGAGAACGCCTGGACGCACACAGGAGAGCACGGACTGGGTAGGGCTCCTTCGACTGCGCGCTCCGCTCAGGATGACATTCGTTTGGGTTGGTGCGATTAGTACCATTCAGTCAATCTCCGCTCTGCTTGGCGGCTTCGGCTTCGCCCTCTACCTTCGCCGTCTTTTCTATGCGCACTCTCGCGATGCGGTGACCTTGCAGTTCTTCGACGGTGTAGCGGCGGCCTTCGTATTCAAAGGAGTCGCGCAGGTTTGGGATCTTCTGCAGGCGGGCGAGAATAAATCCCGCCAGGGTTTCAAAGCCGGCATCGCGCGGAAGAGTCAGGCCGTATTCGGTTTCGAGGTCGCGGATGTTGACCGCGCCTTCAAGCACGAGCACCGACTCATCTTCCAGCGCAGGCTCGCTGGGGGAGACGTCGAATTCGTCTTCGATGTTGCCGACCAGTTGCTCGAGGATGTCTTCCACCGTGATAACGCCGGCGGTTGAGCCGAACTCGTCGACGACCACGGCGAGATGGCGGCGGCGCTCTTTGAACTCCGCCAGCAACTCGGCAAGAACCTTCGTTTCGGGCACGACCAGCACGTCGTGCATGATCTGTCCGATCTGCATGCGAGAAATGCGGGTGGCGGAGGTTTGGCCGAGATTGCTCAGGCGAAGACGCATCCAGCGCATGAGGTCTTTGTAGTACAGCACGCCGACGATATGCTCGGGGCCGCGCTGCGGGTCATAGACAGGGATGCGCGAGTGCTGACCCTCTACCACGCGGGCCAGGGCGTCGTCGAGCATGAGGTCGGAGGGCAGAGAAAAAATGTCGGGGCGGGCGACCATGACTTCCCGGGCGGTGACGTTGTCGAGTTCGATGGCGCTGTGGATCATCTCCTCCTGAAACTCGGGAATCTGCCCGAACTGGCGGCTGGCGGTCACGATGAGCTTCAGTTCGTCGGGGGAGTGGACGGCACCACCACGGCGGCCGGCTTGAGCGCCAAACAACCGCAGGACCAGCCCACCGGACCGGCGCATAAAGAAGAGGACAGGACGGGTGAGGGTAAGAAAAGCCTCCATGGGCGCGGCCACCGCGAGCGCGACCTGCTCGGACCGCTGCAGGGCAAGGGTCTTGGGCACGAGTTCGCCGAGGATCACGTGCATGTAGGTGATCAGGCTGAAGGCGATGGCGATGGCGATGGTATGGGCGTAAACCGCGGCATGCGGGACACGGTGGACGAACTGCATCCCTTCGACCAGCCGGGCCACCATGGGCTCGCCGATCCAGCCCAAGGTGAGGCTGACCATGGTGATTCCGAGCTGAACGCCGTTGACGACTTCGTCGAGATGCTGGTGGAGGCGCTGCACGATGCGGGCGCCGATGCGTCCGGCATCAATGAGCTGCTGAATGCGGGTGTCGCGGACACTGACCAGGGCAAACTCGGCGGCCGCGAAGAACGCATTGGCTGCCACCAGGAGAAGGATCAGAAAGACCCGGAGCAGCACAAAGGCGATCATGGATGGGTAATTCTAGCACTGGAAAGGCCATGGGTAGGACCGATGGCCATGTGGGGACAGCCACCTTCGGCTGACCGGTCGAGCGTCGACTGGGTTGGCAGTCGGCATCTGGCGCGTGGGAGGGACCTTCGGGCCTTCGGCCCGAAGGACAGCCGAGGGCGGCTGTCCCCACACGGCTGTCCTCAAATGAGGCGTGCAGGATCACAAAATTCCGGTCGGTTATGCGCTATCCTTTTTGTACTGCCTTGGTCTAACCGGCAGGCGGCATAGGACTTGGACGACCCGCCCGGTCGATCCCGGCCCTGAGCTGGCAAATCCTGGTCCGAAAAGCTCGGAACAAACTCAAGCTTGACCACGTACAACAAAGTGAGGGCGCCATAGCTCTCAATCTCCACCTGGCAGTACCCGAGGAGGCGTTGTGAACGGTAACGGAAACGGCAAAAAGAAGCGTCGCAGACTGATGATCTGGGGCGGCGTCGGGCTGGGAATCGTTCTGCTGATCGCGGTGGGAGTCTTCGCCGCGACTCGCGGTGGAACCAAGATTGATCCGTCGAAACTGGCCAAAGTGGAGAAAGGCGATCTGGCCAAAAGCGTCGTGGCCACGGGCAAGGTGACGCCCATCATCAAGGTCGAAGTAAAGTCGAAGGCCAGCGGCATCGTGAAAAAGCTGTTGGTCGACTACGGCGACCGCGTAAAGAAGGGGCAGTTGCTGGTCCAGTTGGATAAGGTCGAGATCGAAGCCCAGGTGGAACAGTCGAAGGCGGCCCAGGAAGCGGCGGAGGCTAACTTAAAGAGCACTCAGGCCGACTTTGAACGGGCCAAGGTGGACGCGGAAGGCCCGGATGTACCGCCGCTCAAGCGCGCCTATGACCGGGCTGTGGGAATGGCCAAAGATGGAGTGGTCTCCGCCTCGGCTCTCGACGATGCCGAGAAGAACTACACGATGGCGGTAAACAAGCAGAACGTGGCCAAGGCTCAGATGATCGTGCTGAAAGCCAAGATCGCGCAGGCCCAGGCACAAGTGGCCCAGGACCAGGCCAACCTCAAGCAACTGGACGAGCAACTCAGCTACACCGACATCGTCTCGCCCATTGATGGGATCGTCTTGTCGCGCGACGTCCAGATGGGTGACGCCGTCAGCTCCATCCTCGTGCTGGGCTCTTCAGCCACGCTCGTCATGAACCTCGGCGACACCAGCGAAGTCTACGTAAAGGGCAAGGTGGACGAGAGCGACATCGGCAAGGTTTATCTGGGACAGCGGGCGCGCATCAAGGTGGAGTCTTTCAAAGACAAGACTTTCGAAGGCAAGGTAACGAAGATCTCTCCCATGGGCGTGGAGAAAGACAACGTCACCACGTTTGAAGTGCGCGTGTCGATTCAGAATCCGGGCGGCGAGTTAAAGGCGGAGATGACCGCCAACGCGGAAATCATCCTGGAAGAACACAAGAACGTGCTGCAGATCCCGGAAGGCGCCATCCTGTACGACAAGGACAAGAAGGCTTCGGTCGAGATTCCCAACCCGAAGGGGAAAGAAGGCAAGGAGAAAGTTGCCGTCAACATCGGGATCTCGAATGGTGCGAAGACTGAAGTGTTGAGCGGCCTGAAGGAAGGCGACCAGGTCGTCCTGCAGTAAGGACTGTTGCAGCGTTGGGTCTTAGGCCTCGGGTACTAGGTGGTAAGCCTAAGACCTGACACTTAAGACCCAACAGCTTTTTTGGCGGCGGTTATGACTCTCTCCGAAATCCTGCGCCAGGCGATTGCCACATTCCGAGCCCACAAGATGCGAACGTTCCTCACGATGTTCGGCATCGTATGGGGGATTTCGTCGGTGATTTTGCTGGTGGGGCTTGGTCGGGGCTTCGTCGTAGACCAGAAAAAGCACATGGAGACGCTGGGCAAGGACCTCGTCATCGTGTGGGGTGGGCGCACGAGTTCTCAGGTTGGCGGACGCGCTGCGGGGCGCGAGATTCCGCTCAACGTCGATGACGCCATCCTGATTCGCGACGAGTGCTACCTGATCAAGAACGTCAGCCCGGAATTGCGGCGCACCGTCCCGGAAGTCAGCCAATTTAATTTGGCCAGTCGCGGAGTGGTCGGGATGTGGCCCTCATACCAGGATTTTCGCTCGCTAAAAGTTTCCGAGGGTCGCCTCATTACCGATGACGACGAACGCGAAGGCCGCCGCGTGCTGGTTCTGGGATCGAAGGCTTACCGGCAACTGTTCCCTGGCCAGCCTGCGATCGGTGCCACCGTGCTGGTGAAGAGCGTGCCGTATTCGGTGATCGGCATTCTGCAGGAGAAAAAGCAAAATTCGAATTACAGCGGGCCCGACAACGACTACCTGTTCGCCCCGTATTCCGCCATCTCGCGCGACTTCCCTCCCCCGGAAAAACCGGGCGCGGGAATCACGCGCGGCTATCTGGACGACATTGTGTTTGAAGTGGCCGATCCGGAGGACCATGAAGCAGCGGTACTGCAGGTGCGGCGCACCATTGGCCGCGTGCGGCATTTCGACGCTCTCGACAAAGACGCCCTCTTCATCTGGGACACGATGGACGGGGCCAAACAGTTGGCCAAGATTTTCGGCGTAGTAACGATCTTCTTCGGGTGCGTGGCGATTGTGACACTGTGCCTGGGCGGGATCGGAGTGATGAACATCATGCTGGTTTCGGTCACCGAGCGCACCCGCGAGATCGGAATGCGCAAAGCGGTGGGGGCGACGAAGCGTGACATCCTGCGCCAGTTCTTCGCCGAGTCGGCCATGCTGACGCTGGTCAGCGGCGTCCTCGGGCTCAGCGCCGGAATCGGCATTTGCGTTGCGATGGTTGTCGTGCCGCTGCCGGATTTTGTGCCCCACCCGATCGTTTCTCCTATTTCGATTATTGCCTCGATTCTGACACTCTCTTTGATCACGGTGACCGCAGGCATGTATCCGGCCCAGCGCGCCGCCGAAATGACACCTGTGGAGTCCTTGCGCTATGAATAACAGTCGAACTCTCCGCTCCGCTCCTCTGTCCAGCCGATTTCTGTTTGCCATCGCGCTGGTCGTGCTGGCCGTATCAACGGCCGCTTTCGCTTCTACGCCTCAAGGCACATTTGAAAGAACGCTCCTGGTGAGCGGGCCGGTGGATCTTGAAGTACTCACTCACTCCGGTGACGTCACCGTGCGCAGCGGTTCTTCCGGCTCGGTAGTGATCCGCGGGAAGATCTACGTGAGCGAACACTGGAAAATATTGCCGGGACTTGAAATCGGGAACCGCAAGGACGCGGTCCACGAGATCGAGCAGAATCCGCCCATCCGGCAGGACGGCAACAGCATTCACATTGATTATCTGAATGTGCACGATATCTCGGTGGACTACGAGATCACTGTGCCGGCAGAAACCACCATCCGCACCCACAGCGGCTCGGGAGATCAGACCATCGAAGGCACGCGCGGCAATGTGGACCTACAGACCGGGTCGGGCGACGTGAGGCTGAGCAATCTCACGGGCGAGATCCGGTTGCAGACGGGATCGGGCAACATTAAGGCTCACGAGATTTCGGGGCCCATCCGAGGCGGCGCGGGCAGCGGAGATATTGAAGTCGAGGAGAGCGGGTCGGGCGACATCGATCTGCACACGGGCTCGGGAAATATCAACGTGCGCGGCATTCAGGGCGGCTTCCACGCAGAAGCAGGAAGCGGCGACATCACCGCGGAAGGTACCCAGAGCGGCCGTTGGGAGATTCGCACGGGATCAGGCAATGTGCACATCGGGCTGCCCGGCAATGCCGCCTTTGACGCTGATATCTCGACTAGCTCGGGCACGATCGAAGTGAATTCCCCGCTCGAGATGACCGTGCAGGGACGTGTGCAGGAAACGCGGAAGCAGATTCACGGAAAGGTTCGCGGCGGAGGGCCGTTGCTCTCGGTGCGGACGGGCTCGGGTGACATACGGGTTGACTAGGGGCATATAGATCCGGCAGTTCAGGCAGAAAGCAGATTCCTCGCGGCTTTGCCGCTCGGAATGACACGAAAAGACGGGATGCCATGTTCCTGAAAGAGCTCATAACGCAAGGCTGGCAGGCGCTGCTGCGCGACCGCATGCGCTCGGCCCTCACTATGCTGGGCATCGTGTGGGGCCTGGCGTCGGTGGTGCTGCTGCTGGCCTACGGGCAAGGCCTGGGCGGCTGCGTGCTGCACGCCTTTCTGAACATGGGAAATAACGTCATCGTTATGTGGCCGGGGCAGACCAGCATGCAGGCCGGCGGACAGCGGGCCGGCAAGAAGGTCACCTACGAACTCGAGGACGTCGAGGCCATCCGCGATGAAGTGCCGCTGGTGCGCGCCGTCAGCGGCGAGATCGACCGCGATTTCGGATTCAAGATCGGCACGCGCGTGGTGTCGATCATGGTGCGTGGCGTCGACATGCCGTATGGACAGATGCGCAAGCTCGATCTGGACGACGGCCGCTATTTCACCGAGGTCGATTTCAACGATCATCGCCGGGTCGTGATTCTGGGTTACCAGGCAGCGAAGAAGGTGTTCCAGGGCGCGCCGGGCGTGGGTCAGCACATCGAGATCGGCGGGCTGGACTTTGAAGTCATTGGGACGATGCGCAACAAGATTCAGGATTCGATGTATCAGGGCCCGGACAACGAGAATGCATTCATCCCCTTCTCCCTGATGCGCGACCTGAAGAATCTTCGCGATCCCGACGAAATCATCATTCAACCCACCGCGCCCGAGCTCAACAAGAAAGCGCTGATGGCCGTTCGCGAAGTGATTGCGCGGCGCCATCATTTCGATCCCAAGGACGATAAAGCCACGCCGGAGTGGGACACGATCGAAGACCGCAGCATGATCAACGCCTTCTCTTACGGTTTGCAAGCCGTGCTGGGATTGATCGGAGTATGCACTTTGGCCGTGGGGGGAATCGGCGTGATGAATATCATGCTGGTATCGGTGACGGAGCGGACGCGCGAAATCGGCCTGCGCAAGGCGATTGGCGCTCGACCGCGCCACATCCTGGTGCAGTTCCTGCTGGAAGCGCTGGTACTCACGTTCGTGGGCGGGCTGATCGGGATGGCGGTAGCCGAATTGCTCACCTGGGCAATTCCTCCCATGCCGCTGTATGACGAGTTCTATAAGACCACCGACCACGAAGGCGCCATCTTCCTGCACGCCTCGATGAGCGTCATGATCATTTCGTTCGTGATTCTGTCGATGGTGGGAATTGTGTCGGGATTCTTCCCTGCCCTCAAGGCCTCGAGGCTGAATCCGATTGAGGCGCTAAGGTACGAGTAGCCAAGGCTCTGAAGCGCGCGGCCTCCCGCATGATGAGTGCCTGATCGCAACATCGATTAATTGAAAAGGTAGCGAGTCAGTGAGATTCGCCTACTAATGTTGCGCGCGGCGCCACTCGATCCGCGGCGATCAAGCGCCGGTCACGGTGCGGCTCGACACGGGGCTGCCCCGTGTTGAGTTCGCACTTTTCGTCCGGCCCCGCGCCACAAGTCGGGCAACGGATAGCCTGTAGCTGTTTGAGAGTAGGCTTCCTGCTCATTTGTGTCTACGCTTCGGTGGCAACGGACATGGGACGACTTTGCAGGAAGCTCGTGATCAGCACGCTATTTATTTGCAAGCCGCCGTTGTAGCTAACGAAGCCCTTCTTCTTGAACTGATGCATGAATTTACTTATCCTTGAGCGGGTGGTACCAACCATTTCCGCCAGGGTTGATTGGCTCACCTTCAAGGGGTTCTCCGGCTTGGATTCCTTGGTTATTTGCCCGATCAGCAACAGAACGCGCGCCAGTCGCCTTTCGCTGAAATTGAAGAACTGATCTACCAAATCTTCCTCGATTCGAACAATCCGGGAAAGCAGGTATTCAGCAAACTGCGCAGCAAACTGCGGGTCTCGCCTGAGCGTTCGCGCCGTGATCCCCTTCCGCAGTCGAGTGATATTGGACGGCCCAATTGATCTCGCTGTGCACATCCGCAGAGATTGTCCCGCGAGACAGCCCTCGCCAAAAAAGCTACCTCGCTGCAGGAAGGCGATTATGGCTTTCTTGCGACGGGTGGAGATGGCTGTGAGCTTCACCGTGCCGCTGTGAATATAGAAGATAGCGTCAGCCGTATCCCCTTGCGAAAAGACGACCTCTTTGTCTCGGTAGTTCCGAACAGTCATCCCAGTGCGGAACTTTTTGCCGAGAACTTCCTGACTTAAACCTAGAGTCTTTTTATGTGCCATTCGGGTCAGCGATGGCAATCGTACTCGGCACGAACCAAACACGTCTAGATGTTCACTATTGACCACCCACCGCCACGATTCTGCACGAGCGCGGCAGACTCGGAGACTATGCGGTCGATCGTTGGCGTAATGTCGCGTGGGTGTTGAAAAACTCCTGCGCACGAAATTAGGAAAACAAAATGTAGATTTTCCCCACAATTTCGGCAGTTTGGGAGGAAACTGGAGTTTTTCAACACCCACTCGCGATAACACTCAGAATCCCATCTCTTAGCGCAACATTCAGCCATTACCTCCGTGCCTTGACCCACGACCTCCTCGCGAATTAACTTCGCTGTACGTAGTTTTGTCTGCGGAATTTTGTCTTCCAGCGAGGAAACGTTGGCGCACCGTCCGATTATTACTCTCACCACGGATTTTGGAATCAACGATCATTTTGTCGGAGCGATGAAGGGCGTCATTCTCGACATCGTGCCGGAGGCCGCAATCGTCGACATTTCGCACGCCGTGCAGGCGTTTGACGTGCTCGACGGCGCGCTGGCCATTTCCCAGGCGTACTCGTACTTCCCCCCCAGAACGGTGCACGTGGTGGTGGTGGACCCGGGCGTGGGCACGACGCGGCGGCCGATCCTGGCTTCCAGCGACGGATATCATTTCGTCGCACCCGACAACGGCGTGCTGTCGATGGTGTATGCGCGCGAGGAACGCATCCAGGTGCGGCACATCACCTCGGACCATTACTTCCGCCAGCCGGTGAGCCAGACTTTTCATGCGCGCGACGTGTTTGCTCCCGTCGCCGCCTACCTGGCCAAGCAGGTGGACTCGCACAAATTCGGCGACGAGATTGAAGACTACGTGCGCTTCGCCGCTCCCAAACCGAAGGCCACCGGCGAGAACCGCATGCGCGCCGTCGTCCTCAAGGTCGACAAGTTCGGCAACCTGATCACCAACGTGACACCCGCCGATGTTCCAGCGCTGTTTTCGGCGAAGGCCCCCGCGTTCAAGATTGTGGTGGGAACCCGCGAGATCACGGCCATCCACTCCGCCTACGCCGAGGGCGGACCGGGAGAGGTTTTTGGCATTCTCGGGAGCATGGGCTATCTGGAGATCGTGGCCAACCGCGCCGCGGCGGCGCAAATCACCGGTGCCGGCAAGGGCAGCGAGGTCAGCATCATCCTCGGCGAAGCGGCAGCGGCCGGCAAGAGCGCCTGAAGCCTCGCCCCTAGGGGCTAAAGCCCAAGGTTTTGGAATCGAGTTACGCGGCCTTAAAGGGCCGCTCTGCCACGTTCTATTTACGAACTCTTGGGTTTGGGATGGACGTGACGCTCCATCTCGCCCGTCCACTGGAGAAAGCGCCACAACTCGCGCCGCTCCCGCCATACAAATTCCCAGAATTCCAGAAAGCCGATCTGCTTCATCTTCACGCCCGTGTAGGTTTCGATACGCCACAGCAGATACGGGCTCCGCCACGGCGCCAACTTATGGCCCTTGGTGGCATTCCACAGGAAACGTAGCTTGGAGCGCATAAACGCATGATAACCACAAAGGCCGCGAAAGTCCCCACTTCTCGCGCAAAGAACGCGCGAGAAATGGGGCACCCGGATTCGACTCCCTTTCCGTTGCTCCCCATCGCACGTGTTAGAATCCATTCTCCGCTTGGGATTTCCACGCATGTCTGACGCCAACGCCCGCCAGAACGCCGAGGACCACTACTACACCGCGCTCGATCTGATGGGAGACGGCCATCCGGAGCAGGCCGTGGCGGCCTATCAGGAATCTCTGGCCGCCGACCCTACGTTTACAGAAGCGATGCACGGGCTGGCGCGGGCCCTACAGGACCTCGAGCGCTACGATGAAGCCATCGCGGTGGCGCAGCGGATTGCGGAAATCGATCCTGACGATGTGCTGGCCCACACCAGCCTTTCGGTGTTGTATCAGAAGAAAGGGATGATCGCCGAAGCCGAGGCAGAAGGCGCCAAGGCGAGAGTGCTGGGGTGGAAGCAGCAGTTGAAGAAAGGCGGCACTTAGCTATTGGCTTGGCTTTAAGCGCTTAGCCATTTGCGGAGCGGTTTAAGCTAAGAGCCAAGAGCTAAAAGCCAAGAGCTCGACTTTACAATCCGTACTTCTTCATCAAATGCCGGAACGAACGATAGGAGATGCCAAGGACATCGGCAGCCTTGGTTTGTACGCCTCCGCTCTGGTTGAGCGCATTCTGCAGCAGGGAGCGCTCAATGCCGGCAACGTAGTTCTCCATCCCCATACCTTCGGGAAGGGATACGTCGCTGCCGATTTCCGGCAGAGCACCTGCTCCCGCCGACGCTGCGGCGGCCCGTGCTTTCGGGCGTTCGGCGGGCAACTCTACGTGCAGTTCTTCGCTTGTCTCGAGGGCAACGGCGCGCTCGACCGTGTTTTCGAGTTGCCGGACGTTGCCCGGCCACTCGTAGTCGCAGAGAGCGGAGAGTGATCCGTCATGGACGCGCAAGATGCTGCGGCCTGCCGCGGTCGCATATTTTTTCAGGAAGTGATTCACCAGCATCGGGATATCTTCGTGGCGTTCGCGCAGAGGCGGAACCCGGATCGGAATCACGCTTAGCCGGTAGTAAAGGTCTTCCCGAAACAGATTCTCCGCGACAGCCTTGTCGAGTTCGCGATTGGTGGCAGCGATCACGCGCACGTCGATAGAGATCTCGCTGGTGCTGCCGACCGGGCGCACGGTTCGTTCCTGGAGGACGCGCAGCAGCTTGACCTGCATGGCCAGCGTCATCTCGCTGATTTCGTCGAGAAAGATCGTGCCCCCGTCAGCGACTTCAAACAGACCACGCTTGTTCTGATTCGCTCCCGTGAAAGCGCCCTTGAGATAGCCGAACAGTTCGCTCTCGAGAAGAGTTTCAGGGAATGCGCCGCAGTTGACGGATACGAAGGCCTCCGTGGCCCGAGGTGAACACACGTGAACCGCTCGCGCCACGAGTTCTTTTCCAGTTCCGCTTTCCCCATGGACGAGCACCGTGCTGGCGGTGGACGCCACCGTCCGCACCGTTTGTTTGAGCTTCTCCATGGCGGCGCTGGAGCCGATGATGTTGTCGAGCGAGTTTCGGGTCGCGGCGTCTCGCCGCAGGGCGAAATTCTGCCGGCTGAGGACTAGCTTTTCCAGCGATCGGTTGAGCGCCAGCTTGATTTCATCGACCAGCCCGGGACTTTTGCGGATGTAGTCGGACGCGCCACCGGCTTTCACGGCTTCGACCGCGGCCTCGTAGTCGTCGACTGCGGTGATCAGGATGACGGCGGAATCGGGCGAGACCTTATGCGCATGGCGCAGGACTTCGATGCCGTCGACGTTCGGCATCTTGATGTCGGTGATGATGACGTCGTAAAGCGCTCCGTCAATCTTGTTCTTGGCCGCCTGCCCGTTCTGCACGGTTTCCACCCGGTGCCCTTCGCGGCGCAGGGAGATGTCGAGCATTTCGCAGATGGAGCGCTCGTCGTCGCAGACCAGAATGTTAGCCATGCAACTTGCCTCCGGCGGCGGCCGCCAGCGTTGACGCGGGAACAGGCGACTCGTCTCTGGCTGCAGCAGTGAGCATGCCCTGCCCGGCGGAGACTGACCGCTCCGCTTCGACGCGGCGCAGCCGCAGAACAAAAGTCGCCCCCTGCCCCGGCTTGGATCGTGCCCAGACCTTGCCCTCGTGGCCCTGCATGATCTGGTAAACGATGGCCAGTCCGAGCCCGGTGCCGCCTTCAAAGTTGGACTGGAAGGGCTCAAAGATCTTTTCGACCTGCTGCGGCGACATCCCCGTCCCGGTATCGGCAAAACTGACTTGCCAGTCTTCTCCCAGGGACTCGACCGCGACCGTCAGCGTGCCTCCACTCTTCATGGCGCGAACCGCATTTTCACAGAGATTCCAAAAGACCTGCTTGATCCGGTCGCCGTCGGCGAAGACGTAAGCCTGGTTCACGGCAAACTGCCGCCGAATCGAAATGCCAGTCTCCTCGGCGGTCATGCGGTGATCCACAAGAGTCAGCGTATCCTCGAGCAACTGGATCAGGTCGGCCTTGGCGAAGTGATATTGCTTGGTGCGGGAATACGCTAGGAAGTCGGTAATGATGTTGTTGAGCCTCTGCGACTCGCGAGTCACGATGTCGAGCAGCCGGCGATGCTCCTCGCTCATCTCGGGCACTCCCGACAGCATGCTGACCGAGCCGGCGATGGAAGTCAGAGGATTGCGGATTTCATGAGCGATGGCCGCCGCCAACCGGCCCACGGCCGCGAGACGATCTTGCATGCGGACTTCGCGCTCTAGCCGTCGAATCTCTGTTAGATCGTCGAAGGCGTAGACGAAGCCGAGCTCGGCGAGTTCCGGCACGGTCAAGGCCGCCACTCTCACTCGCAGGGTCTTACGAAACTTCGATGGCGGATCGAACCTAACCTCAGCGTGCGGGTTGCGCGACGCCACACTGGGCAGGGCGTCGAGGAACAGCTGATCGACCGGAGTACCGACCAGGTTCGCCTCGGTGCGCTCCAACAGGCGCTGAGCGGAAGCATTCACCAGTGTGATGTGTCCGTCGAGGCCGGTGGTAATCAGGCCACTGCTGATCGACTGAATAATGTTTTCGTGCAGGGCCTGCAGGTTCTCTAAAGCGCCGCTCGTATCTTTGAGCTGCACGCCCACTTGCCGGAGCTTCGCCGTAAGCAGCCCGGCCAGATACGCCACGGTAAGGAAGGCGAACAGATTGACGAAGATGATCGCCTGTAGCGCCTTGAAGCTGGGGTGCGTGGTGCAATAGGACGGAACCACGCCGTAGTAGTTCAGTTCCAGCACCATCCCATAAAGAATGAAGGCCAGAGCCGCCACTAGCTGGGCCCACACGCGCGTCAGCAGCACGCTGGCGACAATGATGACCAGTGGATAAAGAAAGTTGAGCGAACTGTCCCAGCCCCCGGTTTCGTGGATGACGAGACTTACTAGGAACAGGTCGGTCAGCACCTGCAGCGAAGCCTGCAAGCGATGCTCCTGCCACACCGAGAGCAGGAGTACGTAGAACAACGACAGGCTGAACCAGAACAGAATGGTGCTGAGGAACAACCGCATCGGCAACGGCGTTGGGCTGAACTGGAATACAGCCAGCTCCATCGCCAGCAGCAGGGTCAGGATGAAAATCCGAACCTTGACCAGCCAAACCAGCCAATTGCGCTCGTCAAATGTCGATTGCATGCGGTTCGAGCGATCTCGATGGCCTGTGACAGCACAGGCGTGCAAGGTTTCAACGTTTCAGAGTTCAAGGTTTCAAGGTTAAAGGGCGCCGAAGTTTCGAAGTCTTCCAGGCCCAACTTTGAAACCTTGAAACCTTCGAACCTTGAAAACTACTTTTGCTAGCCAGCCAACTTGGCGATCATGGCGAACAGCGGCATGTAGAGCGAAATCACGATTCCGCCGATGCTGATGCCGAGCAGGCCGATGATCACTGGTTCCAGCATGGCCAACATGTCTTTAGTGGCGGCGTCGACTTCCTCTTCGTAGAAGTCGGCGATCTTCTGCAGCATGGAATCCATGGCGCCGGTCGCTTCGCCCACGCCAATCATTTGCGTCACCATATTCGGGAACACGCCGCACTCGCGCAGCGGATCGACAATGGTGCGGCCTTCTTCAATGGCCTTGCGCACCTTCATCAGCGCCTCTTCCAGCACGGCGTTGCCGGAGGTCTTGGCCGTGATCGTCAGGCCTTCGAGAATGGGCACACCCGAAGTGATCAGAGTACCCAGTGTGCGGGTGAAGCGGCCCACCGCGATTTTGCGCAGCAGTGAGCCCATGACTGGCAGATACAGCAGGCCCTTATCGAAGTAGTACTTGCCGCGAGGATGCTTCCGGATCTGCTTGACCCCGAAGAACAGGCCGAAACCGCCCACGAAGAACATCCACCAGAAGGTCTGCACGAAGGCGCTAAGCCCCATGACGATCCGGGTGGGAAGCGGCAGGTTGACGCCCAGTCCGGCAAACAGGTTGGCGAAAATCGGTACCACCCACTTGAGCAGGGCTCCGACGATCAGGGCCGCCATGCTGACGACGGCAACGGGATAAATCAAAGCCGACTTCACGGCAGCTCTAAGGCGCACCGCCTTTTCCACGTAGGTGGCCAGGCGCTGCAGAATGATGTCGAGAATACCGCCTGTTTCTCCGGCCTCAATCATGTTGGTGGTGAGGTCGTCGAAGACGACGGGGTACTGGCGCATGGCGTTGGCCAGGGTCGCGCCACCTTCAACCGTGGTGCGGACGCCGGTCAGGGTCTTCTGGAAGGACTGATTTTCCTGGTTGGCCGCCAAGATTTCCAGACACTGCACCAGCGGCAGGCCGGCATCGATCATGACTGAGAACTGGCGGAAGAAGATCGCAACGTCTTTGACCGCGACTTTGCCCGAGCCGAACGTGGGCAGGGAAAATTCCTTGCCCTTTTCGCGAATCGCGCCGGGCGTGATGCGCTCGCGCCGCAACGCCTGCGCCAGCGACTGCTTGTTGGGAGCCATTCGCTCGCCGGAGACCTTCTGTCCGCTGGCGTCCTTGCCGGAATAGGTAAAAACTGGCATGGTGTTAACCTCTCCTCACTGACGTGTGCCTGTTTCGTGAAACCTGTACTCGTTGCATCTTCATTGCTCGATATCGCGCTAGCGCTTCGACGGAGCTGCTCCTCGAGCCAGCGTGGTTCCTGCTGTGGTCGACCGGTTGAGCAAGCTGGCGCCGCGGTTGATCATTTCCTGTAGCTCGTCGGTATTGCTGGAACGCGCCATCGCAACTTCCAGAGAAATTTGCTTCTGGAAGTAACAGGTGGCGAGCGCTTGGTTAAAGGTCTGCATGCCGAACTTTTCCTGTCCGGACTGCATGGCGGAATAAATCTGGTGAATCTTGTCTTCGCGGATCAGGTTGCGCACGGCGGCGTTGGGCACCAGGATTTCCATAATCATGGCGCGGCCCTTGCCGTCGATACGGGGCAGCAGCGATTGACACATAATGCCTTCGAGCACCAGCGACAGCTGGGCGCGGATTTGCGGCTGCTGGTGTGCGGGGAAAACGTCGATGATGCGGTTGATGGTCGAGGTCGCCGAGTTGGTGTGCAGCGTGCCGAAGGTCAAGTGCCCGGTTTCGGCGATGCGCAGTGCCGACTCGATCGTTTCCAGGTCACGCATTTCGCCAATCAGCACCACGTCCGGGTCTTCCCGGAGAGCGGCGCGTAATGCGTCGGTGAAGCTCTTGGTGTCGGCGTGGAGTTCGCGCTGGTTGACCACGCAGTTCTTGTTCATGTGCACGAACTCGATCGGGTCCTCAATGGTGAGAATGTGGTCGTGCCGCTCGCTGTTGATCTTGTCGATCATGGAGGCGAGCGTGGTCGACTTGCCGGAGCCGGTCGGCCCCGTGACCAGGACCAGACCTCGGGGCTTGTCGCAAAGCTTGCTGACGACCGGCGCGAGCCCGAGCTGGTTGAAGGACTTGATCTCGAACGGAATCAGACGGAAGACGGCGGCCGTGGCGCCGCGCTGGTTGAAGACGTTGGCGCGGAAGCGGGCCAGGCCTTTCAAACCGAACGAAAAGTCGAGCTCCAGGCTTTCTTCAAAGCGGTGCTTCTGGGAATCAGTCATGACGCTGTAAGCCAGCTGCTTGGTCTCGGCGGGCGTCATCTGCGGCAGATCGAGCGGCACCAGGTGGCCGTGCACACGAATCTGGGGCGGCGAGTTGGTGGTGATGTGCAGGTCGCTGCCGTTCATCTCCAGCATTCGTTTGAGCAAATCGCTTAACGACAAACCCATGGCATTCCTTCCCTTTCAGTCACTCCATCAATTCCGAAATCAATGAATCGTTTCGCGGGCAACTTCCTCGAGGGTGGTCATTCCCGCGGCTACCTTGATCAAGCCACTGCGGCGCAGCGTGATCATGCCGCGCTCGATGGCTTTCTTCTTCAACTCAACGGCAGAAGCGCCGACCAGAACCAGTTCCCGGATCTCATCGTCGACTTCCATGACTTCATAAAGACCGCAGCGGCCCTTGTATCCGGTGTTGTTGCAGACGCCGCAACCTTTGCCCTTCTGAATCTTTACGGTCTTGGCTTCCTCCGGCGTAAATCCTTCCTCGATCAGGGTCTGTACCGGCACTTCCACGGTTTCGGTACAGTCCTTGCAGACGCGCCGGACCAGACGCTGCGCGCAGATGAGGTGGACCGAGGTCGCTACCAGGAACGGTTCAATACCCATGTTCATGAGACGGGTGATTGTCTCCGGCGCACCGTTGGTGTGCAGGGTGGAGAGCACCAGGTGGCCGGTAAGCGCGGCCTTGATGGCGATTTCTGCGGTTTCGAAGTCGCGGATCTCGCCGACCAGAATGATGTTGGGATCTTGCCGCAGGAACGAGCGCAGAGCAGCGGCAAAGTTCAAGCCGATCTGTTCCTTCATCTGCACCTGGTTGACGCCGCCTAACTGGAACTCGACCGGATCTTCAGCGGTCATGATGTTGGTGTCTGGCTGGTTCAAGCGGGAAATGGACGAGTACAGCGTGTTGGTCTTGCCGGATCCCGTGGGCCCGGTGACTAGCACCATGCCGTAGGGCTTCAGAATGGCCTTTTCGAATTTCACCAGCGACTCGGGCTCGAAACCGAGCTTGGTCATGTCGAGTCGCAGGTTCTCCTTATCGAGCAACCGGAGCACGATTTTTTCGCCCCACAAGGTGGGCAGCGTGCTGACACGGAAGTCGAGCTGCTTCTTGCGACCGCCGATATTCATCTTCAACATGATGCGGCCGTCCTGCGGCAGACGCTTTTCGCTGATGTCGAGCTTGGCCATGATCTTCAAGCGCGACGTGATCGCGTCTTTCAACTTCATCGGCGGAGACATGATCGACTGCAGGATGCCGTCAATACGGAACCGGACGCGGAATTCCTTTTCGTAAGGTTCGATGTGGATGTCGCTTGCGCCCCTCTTGACCGCATCGCCGAGCACAACGTTCACCAGTTTGACCACGGGAGCTTCGTCGGCAGCCTTCTCCAGCTCCGACAGCTCCATCTGCTGTTGTTCGGATTGCAGCTCGATGTCTTCATCGCTCATCTCCGACATCGACTGCATGACCGCTTCGAGGTCTTCTTCCTTGGTCGCGCCGTACGCTTTATCGATTCCCGCCAGGATCGAGCTTTCCGAGGCCACCACTGGCTCAATGTTGAATCCGGTCATGAACTTGATGTCGTCCATGGCGAAAACATTGGTGGGATCAACCATCGCGATGGTGAGCGAGGCTCCCACTCGGCTCAGTGGAAGGATCTGGTACCTCTTGGCAGTCTCAAAGGGAATCAGCTTGACGACCGCGGGATCAATTTCGAAGTAGGAAAGATTGATGGCGGGCACGCCATACTGACGAGAGAGAAAATTAGTAACGTCTTCGTCAGTGAGAAAGTTGAGCTTCACCAGGGCGGACCCCAGGCGGCAGCTCTGTTCTTTCTGCAGCTTAGTCGCTTGTTCCAACTGCTCTGGGGTAATAATCTTCTCTTTGACGAGAAGGTCACCCAGCCGTTGAGACATACGTCGATCTCCTATCCACGCGGGTGGAACATCGCCGGGAACTTGTACCGGCATGGCGCGCACGGCTGCCCATCATTGTGGGAGAGAAGGCAACTCATTCGCGTTGACATAAATTGTCAACGCAAGCCGATTACCGTACCAGTAACTTAGGTACTTGGACTTCGCGAACATCTTCAATAAAACCGCGCTCTTGGCCCGAACCCCGCGCCAAACGAGTATTTTTCAATCGTGAGAGATGGCTCAGACTTCCAGGTACATGCACTTCGGTAAGCAGCGACCGACTTCGCCGGGACGCACATCCGCCACGCTTCCGCTCCCGGTTACACTCGGTAGTCAGGAAAATGAACTTGTCGCGAACCGGGAAAGAGAACGACCTTCGACGTTACTATCGCGCCCTCTATCAGGCTTGGGGGCGGCAGCACTGGTGGCCAGCGGACACAGCGTTTGAGGTCATCGTCGGAGCCTATCTAACGCAGAATACCGCCTGGACCAACGTCGAGCGGGCGTTGACGAATTTGCGCGCGGCGGGGGCGTTGAGTGTTGCGGGGATCCGGAGTATCAGGCTCGCGAAACTCGAGCGGCTAATTCGCCCCTCGGGTTACTTCCGCCAAAAGGCGAAGCGGCTCAAGACTTTCGTCGCCTTCCTCGATCAGAAGTATGACGGATCATTAGAAAAGCTCTTTTTTCAACCCACGGCGAAACTGCGCGAAGAATTACTTGGGTTAAACGGCGTAGGGCCGGAAACGGCTGATTCCATTCTTCTCTATGCCGGAAATCATCCTGTGTTCGTGGTAGACGCCTACACACGGCGCATTCTGGAGCGCCACGGGATTCTGTGGGACAAGGCCGACTACGAGGACATCCGAGCGTTGTTCGAGCGAGCGTTGTCCCCTATCGCGCAGGAGCAGCAAGAACAGCCTGCGGATTTAGCGCCGCCGATTGGAAACCACATCCCTGGAACCGCCCACCGTCCATCTGCCATGAGCAGTGCCGAGCGCACCGCCACGGTGCAGGTCTATAACGAGATGCACGGCCTGATCGTGGGCGCGGGCAAATATTTCTGCAAGAAGGCAAGGGCAGAGTGCGAGGGCTGCCCCCTGCGGCCATTCCTTTCTTCGAGTTAATACGTGAAGCCGTCCACTTTCTGCTGCTTTACCGGACTGCTTCCCCGAACCTACAATTGCGGCTGTGGCACCGATCGGCCCCGCCAAAGCCTGAAGGGGCAATGATGTTTCCCGTCTGTTCTCGCATTGTGGGCCGCTGGACCATCGTGGCATTGCTGGCGATCTCTGGCCCGCAGTCGCTGCGGGATGCGGCTGATCCCGCTGGTATTCTGGTGGGCGCTGCGGTTCGTCCTTACTTGTTCTCCGAGGCCGCATACTCGGCCACTCTCGCTCACGAATTCAACATGGTCGAGCCCGAGAATGCAATGAAGTGGCCGGCCTTGCGGCCGACTGCGAGTGGGTTCGATTTTCGCGATGGAGATGCGGTGGTCCGCTTCGCTCAGGCCCACGGAATGAAAGTCCGCGGGCACTGCCTGGTCTGGCATCAGTACAATCCGGAATGGCTAACGCAAGGCCATTTAATGCCGGCTCAGCTATCGCACCTCCTGCAAGAACACATCGCCACGGTGATGAGGCATTACTCTGGACAGGTCTTCGCGTGGGATGTCGTGAACGAAGCTCTCGACGAAAACGGCAAGTTCAAAGACTCTCTCTGGTACAACCTGCCGGGCATCGGCCTCGAGGAAAAAGACTCTGCCTACGTGGAGCAAGCCTTTCGCTGGGCCCACGAAGCCGATCCCCACGCCCTGCTCTTCTACAACGAGGCGGAGGGGGAAGGGTTGAACCGCAAATCCGACGCGGTCTATGCGATGGTCAAGGACTTCAAACGCCGCCGCGTTCCCATCGACGGAGTTGGGCTGCAGTTGCACATCTCCCGGCTAGACGTGGACACCGCAGCCATCGCCAGCAATATCGCGCGCCTCACCGCTCTCGGCGTCCAGGTCCACATCACCGAGCTCGACGTGTCACTGCCTGTGGACCCGAACGGCACCGCCGCTTCCGAGGACTTGCTCCGCCAAGCTGACGTCTATCGTGGCGTAGTGCGCGCGTGCCGCCAAAGCTCCGGCTGCACCGGAATTCAGACCTGGGGATTCACCGACAAATACTCATGGATCGGATCTCATTCTCATGGGACCCGTGGAGCTGCCCTGCCTTTCGACCGTGCCTACAAGCCCAAACCCGCCTACGATGCCATGCTCGAGGAACTGGTCGAGCACCACAGATAGCGCTAGCCCCGGGTCCGCAGACCGCTCTCCCGCATCTATAATGAACACCAGCGGAGTAGTGCAACCCGCCGACTTCGCCTCCGAACCTGACTCAACGTGATGGATTCCGCTCCAAATCGTCCAGCGAAACGGACAAACCGAAAGCAGGTCATCATCCTGCTGGCGATTGCAGTGGTTCTCCTGTTTGCCGTTCTGGCTTCGCAGACGGCCTTCAATCCAACCATCCTGCAAGCCGAGACCAATCAGCAAGCGGTGGTTTTCTATGCGCTTTCGCTGTTGATCTCGCTTTTGTTCGTCGCGCTGACGTTTGTGCTCGCGCGCAACCTGCTGAAGTTGTTCGCCGAGCGCCGCATGGGGGTGCTGGGTTCGAAGTTTCGTACCCGTATGGTCGCTGGCGCGCTTTTGTTGTCGTTCGTCCCTGTGATGGTGATGTATTGGTTCGCCTATGGCTTGATGAACCGCTCCATTGACAAGTGGTTCTCCACGCCATTGGAAGAAGTCCGCTCTGACACGAACGCGATGACGTCGCTCTTGGCGAACTATGCCATGCAGAACGCACGAGTCGAAGCCGCCGCCATCGCCGCCTCGCCCGAGATCGAGCGCGCCTTCTCCGGACATGATTTCTCCGACGTGGTGAGCCAGTTTCAGCATCGCCAACTTACGCTACAGGGCGGATTCGCCTTCGCGGTTCGGGACGACAATGCCGAGGCCGCCTTCAACGCACCTGCAGCCTGGTCCGCTCTGAAATCCAGGCTTCCCCTGGCGGACGCGGCCGCGGCACGTCCCGCGCAATTCACCTGGCAGCAGACCGACTACTCGGTGGGCAGCGCTCCAGTACAGGGAGGCGGTCTGATTCTGGTAGCGATTCCGCTTCCTCGTGAGTTTTCGCAGACGGTGCGCCAGGTAGAAGCCAGCCAGCAACGCTATTTCCAATTGAGCCGCGAACGTCGGCGGGTGCGCCAGACCTACGTCGGCCTGCTTTTGCTGCTGACGATGATGGTTTTGTTTGTGACCACATGGTTGGCGCTGTTTCTAGCCAAGCTGGTGACGCGGCCGCTTTCTGCCTTGGCGGAAGCGACTCAGGAAATCTCGCGAGGCCGCTTGGACTATCGCGTGGATGTTAGCGCCGCCGACGAAATTGGCGACTTGGTGCGCTCCTTCAATCGCATGGCGGAAGATCTGGAAGCGAGCCGGCGACAGATCGAAGAGTCCAGCCGTGACCTGAGCGCAGCCAATGCGGAACTCGATCAGCGTCGCCGCCAGACCGAAACCATTCTCGAGAGCATTCCTACCGGCGTACTATCGCTCGACGGCGACCGGCGCGTGATCCACGTGAACCAGGCGCTGCTGCGCATGTTTTATCCCGATCCTGGACACGACACTTCCGGTCAGATTCTTCGTGGGGCGTCGTTGGCTGACGTCTTCCCTGCCGAGGTTCTGGAGGATTTCGAGCCCCTGCTCCGTCGCGCCGACCGCATGGGAATGACCACCAGCCAAATGGAGATGCAGTTGCCTCGCGGGTCGTTGAACGTGGCGGTCACGGTAGCGATCCTCAAGCATCAGGGGGAAGGCTCAGGTTACGTCGTGGTGTTCGAAGATCTCTCGGACCTGCTCAAGGCGCAGAAGCAGGCTGCGTGGCGGGAAGTCGCGCGGCGAGTGGCGCACGAGATTAAGAATCCACTGACTCCCATCGCGCTCTCGGCGGAACGCATCCAGCGCCATCTGGACCGCGCCAAGCCGGCGGATGCGGCCTCGCTCGGGGTGGTTCGATCGTGCGCAGAAACGATCGCCGAGGCGGTGGAAACTGTGCGCCAACTGGTGGACGAGTTCTCCACTCTCGCTCGCTTCCCCGTGGCCAAGCCCAAGCCCGCCGACATTAACGACGTGATTGAGACTGCGCTCTCCATGTTCACCGGCAGGCTCGAAGGCATCGTCCTACATAGGTCGCTGGCCTCCGATCTGCCGAAGGTACTGGCCGACGGCGAAGCCATCAAGCGGGCGGTGGCCAACCTGGTGGATAATGCGGCGGAGGCCCTCCAAACCTCCCTTGTGCGCGAGATTGAGATTTCCACTGCGTTGGTAGCAAGCCGCGATGCCGTCGAAATCACCGTCGCCGACACCGGTCACGGCGTGACCCGTGAGCTAAAAGAAAAGCTCTTCCTCCCTTATTTCTCGACCAAGAAACGCGGAACTGGCCTGGGTCTCGCCATCGTGAGCCGCATCATCGAAGATCACCACGGCTCGATTCGCGTGGAAGAGAACCGTCCCGTTGGAACGCGGTTCGTCGTGGAATTGCCGGTCGTTCCCGAGCCGGTCCCGGCCGCCGCCACCGCACAACATGCATAACGTCCTGATCGTAGACGACGAAACCGGCATTCGCGACTCACTGGCCGGGATTCTGATAGATGAAGGCTACTCCGCTTCGACGGTCGAGAGCGGCGAGGCCTGCTTGGACTTGCTGCGCAAGACCGCGTTTGACGTGGTCCTGCTCGACATCTGGCTGCCCGGCATCGATGGCATCGAGGTTCTCGAAAGGATTCGGGAACTCGACAACCCACCCGAGGTACTCATGATCTCGGGCCACGGCACGATCGAAACCGCCGTGCGCGCAACCAAGCTGGGCGCTTATGACTTCCTGGAGAAGCCGCTGTCGATCGACAAGACTCTGATCCTGGTCAAGAACGCCATCGACTCCAAGAAGCTGCGCCAGGAAAATGTCGACCTGAAGAAGCAGCTGCAATCGAAAAGCATCATCGTAGGCGACAGCATCCCGATGAAGGCTCTCCGCCAGCAGATCGGCCTCATGGCTCCGACGAACGGCCGGGTCTTGATCTACGGCGAGTCGGGCACGGGCAAGGAACTGGTGGCGCACGCGATTCACCTGCAGAGCCTGCGCAAGGATGACACCTTCGTCGAGGTCAACTGCGCCGCAATCCCTGAGGATCTCATCGAAAGCGAGTTGTTTGGCCACTACAAGGGCTCATTCCCGGGAGCAGCGGCCGACAAAGAAGGCAAATTCCAGAAGGCCCACGGAGGTACGCTGTTCCTCGACGAAGTCGGCGACATGAGCCTCAAGACGCAGTCCAAGGTGCTGCGAACGCTGGAAGAGCAGCGCTTCACCCCGGTGGGGAGTGAAGAAACCATCACCGTCGATGTGCGCGTGATTGCTTCGACGAACAAGGATCTCGAAGAAGAAATTTCGCGCGGCAATTTCCGTGAAGATCTCTTCTATCGACTTAACGTAATTCCGTTTTTTGTTCCGCCGCTGCGCGAGCGGAAGGAAGACATCCCGCTGTTCACACGGCATTTCTTGAAGGAACTGGCGGCGACCTACGGCCGCCGGCCGCGGGAAATCACCGACGACGCCATCGAGGTACTCATGCGCTACTCCTGGCCCGGAAATGTGCGTGAGTTGCGTAACGTGATTGAGCGCATCGTGATCATGAATCCCACCACCACTCGTTTCGATAGCAAACACCTGCCGCCGCTGGTGTACCGCGACGGCAGCCGTCGCGCGCCCAAGACGGAATTTTCCACACTGCACCAGGCGCGCGATGCCTACGAGCGCGACTACATCCTGAAGAAACTCGACGAAAATCACGGCAACGTCAGCCGCACCGCCGAGGTGCTGGGCCTGGAGCGCAGCCATCTTTACCGGAAGATGAAGGCTTTGGGGATCGCAGCGAAGGAGTAAGGCGCGGGCGTTTTACCGCTTCACCATGTGAATCTCGGTGCCGTTCTTACGGAACTTCACCTCGTCCATCAGTTGGTTGATGAGAAAAATTCCGCGGCCGTGATTGGAGTAGAGGTTCTCGCCCATGGTGCACGCGGGGATCGCTTTGGGATCAAAGCCCTCGCCGGGATCGCGCACGATGATGAGAATGCCGCGCTGCTCATCGCACATCACGAGGCACTCGACCACCTTGCTTGGGTCTTCCTTCGCGCCGTGAACGACGGCGTTGGCCAGCGCTTCCTGAAGAGAGAGCTCGATAGCATCTTCCTTGCCGTCGACACACTTCATTTGGCGGACCGATTCCATCACCTGCGCCACGACTGGGTCCACGGCCTTGCGGTCGGCCGCCAGTGTCACGCGCACGCTTAGGGTTAACCGCTCTGGATCGAAGTCTTGCTCAGGGAATTGTTCCTCGGGAGGTGCCCCAGATTCCATGGTGGGTTTCACGCGTCCTTGTCCGCCGGTTAGCGGTCTATTGAGATTCTAGCGGTAAAACGCCGAATCCGGCAATGACCGCCGCATTCAAGCAACGGTTACGCAAGTTCGAGTAGGTCGGCGCACAGAACACAGCATCATGTATCTGTCTCGTTCCGCCCAGCCTCCGCAACGGCGGTAGATTCTTGATTTGGCTCGTTCGTCCTCTGATCTTGCATGCGCTGCTCAAGTTGCCTGCGCCAGTCGAGTTCTTCTACAAATGCTCGCGAGTCGCGCCATCCAGGCTGGACCTTCACGTACAGTTCGAGAAAGACCTTGGTGCCCAGCATGCGCTCGATTTGCAGTCGCGCCGCCGTGCCGATCTTCTTCAGCATCTGGCCACCTTTGCCGACCAGAATTCCCCTCTGACTCGCGCGCTCGCAATAGATGGTCGCCGCGATCCGCGTGAGTCTCTTGTCTTCCTCAAAGCTCTCCACGATCACCGTGGTTGCGTATGGGATCTCCTCTTTCGTGTTCAGCAGCACTTGTTCGCGGACGATTTCCGCCGCCATGAACCGCGCGGGCTGATCCGTAACCTGATCCTCGGGGAAATAGGCTGGGCCCGCCGGCAGCGCCGAGATCACAAGGTCCAGAAGCACGTCGAGCCCCTTCCGCTTGAGGGCGGAAATCGGAATCACCTCGCTGAACGGATACAGCTTGCGATATTCCTCGATGAGCGGCAGCAGCTTCGCCTTCTCGCGAATCAAGTCCACCTTGTTGAGGATCAAAAATGCCGTCGTCCCCGATTGCTTGAGAAGATCGAGCGCAAACTGGTCGCGCGGATCGAACTTGTGTGTGACGTCCATGATGACGAGCACGAGATCGCAGCCTTCGAGCGCTTCGCGCACCTCGACCATCATCTTCCGGCCTAACGAACTATCGGGCTTGTGCACGCCGGGAGTATCGAGGAGCACAATCTGCCCGCCGTCTTTACTCTTGCCCTTGATCTTGGGAACGTGGACGATGCCCTGGATACGGTTACGCGTAGTCTGAGGCTTGGGCGAGACAATCGCCAACTTCTCGCCCACGAGCGCATTGAGCAGTGTCGACTTCCCCGCATTGGGGCGGCCGAGAATGCAAACGAAACCGGAGCGAAAGGGCATGAAAACAAGCTCCTAGCTTCTAGCTCCTAGCAGCTAGCTAAAACGATTCTTCTGCGACCTTTGCGAGCTTCCCTGTGGGCATTGGACTCAATGACGCAAAAGCTAGAAGCTAGGAGCTAGAAGCTGCCTTTATATCAATTTCAGCTGCTGCGGCTGCACGGCGGTTACGCGTACCCGTTCGATTTTGCGGTCGGTGGATTCCACGACTTCGAAGCGCAGGCCGTCTCCTTCCACGACTTCGCCCTTGCGCGGGATCCGCCCGGCCATTTCGCTGACCAGGCCGGCAATCGTCGCCGACTCTTTGGCGTCGGGCTTGGTACCGAAAAGTTCGTCGAGACGATCCACATCCATTCCGCCGGAAACGATGAACGAGCGCTCGCCTTCCCGCACGATTTCGGGCTTGTCGCGCTCGTCGCGAATCTCGCCCACGATCTCTTCTACCAGATCCTCGATCGTAACCAGACCCGCCACGCCGCCGTATTCATCGACCACGATGGCCATGCGGATGTTCTGCTTCTGCATCTCGCGCAGCAGGTCGCTTCCCGGCTTGCTTTCGGGAACAAAGTAAACATCACGCCGCATGAGCGTGTCGAGCGTGCGGGTGTGCGCCTCGCTGTCGGAAACTTGCAGCACGTCCTGCGCGTAGACAATGCCCTTGATGTTATGAATGCTGCCTTCGTAAACGGGGACGCGCGAGTAGTGCTTGGCCCGCAGCATCTCGATAAAGCGCTCCACCGTGGTGTCGATGGGAACGGCGAACATGGCGGGACGCGGCCGCATAGCATCGCGCACGGTCTTGCCGCTGAACTCCACCACAGACTGGATCAGATCGCGGTCGCCCTCCTGAATGATGCCCTCTTCCTGCCCGGCCTCGATCAGGGCATCCACCGCTTCTGCCGGAGTCTCGGGTTGCTCGGTCGCGTTTTGCCTGGTCAGGGAAGCTACTGACTGAAGGAAACCCAGCACGATCGTCACCGGCATCACAAGGTAGATCAGCATCTTCAAGACAAGTGTCCAGCGAACCAGCCAGTCCCCCTTGGTGCGCGAGAAGAACACGAACGGCAGGAATCGATTGAACACGATGACGATCAGGATCAAACTGAACGCCGCCTGCAGGATTTCGTAGATCGTCCATTCCTGATCGTTGAAGACCACGAAGCCCACGAGTAAAGCAATCGCCGCCATCGTCAACTGCGCGAGCACCGCCATGGAGAGAGAAGCCCGGCTGCGGCTTACTCGCAGGCGCGGCTCCACTTTCTGCTCGAAGGCATCGATGTTGTCCTGGAAATCGCGAGAGAGAAATCTTCCCGCTTCCTGGAAAACACGGTCGACGTACGAGACCAGCGTGAGCAGTCCCAGCAAGAGGAGAATCGAGATGGCAACGGCGACGTTCATCCCATTTTTGGCGCCATCGTGGCGCGAGTGTTGACGCGTTTCTTGTGGCGGGATGTTTTTGCGACGGGTTGAGTTCGCTCGATCAAGGCAGCAGGTAAGTGAAGCCTCTGGCGCAACATTCTTTCCTTTCGCGCCATGCTTCCATTATCGCGCTCATGGTCAAACCCCGCCAGATGAAGGATGCCGTGAAGGGCCAAGATCTTCACCTCTTCGGCGGCAGAATGCCCAAAACGGGCCGCGTTTTGCCTGGCAATGTCGGCTGAAATTGCGATGTCTCCGGCAAGCGGAATTCTGTGCCGGGCGGGTCGAGCCAACGGCGCGCTTGAAGGAAACGACAGCACGTCAGTGGCTTTGTTTTTGCCGCGGAATTGGCGGTTCAGAGTTTTTACCACGGTGCTGCTCGTCACCAGAACATTGGGGACGCCGCGCAGGTTCACGGCACGCCGCGCTCGCAGCACGAAGCCAGCGAGCGCCTGCTGGCTTAACTGAGGAACGCGTTTTTGCAGAATGACCAATCTTGGCTCCATCGCTGCAAGTTCCTTGCTAGAACAAACGGGAGGGCCCGAGTTGGAGCCCTCCCGCTAGTGCAGCATGCTCTATTCTTCGACTTGCGGTGCCGCCGGCTTCTCCGCCCTAGGCGATGCGGACTTTCCGTTGGCACTCGCGGCCTCCATGTTCTTGCCTTCGCTGAGCAGAAGCATTTGTTGTTCGGTGACGCGCGTCTTGTGCTCGTCGTAGGCACGAACGATTCGCTGCACCAGATGATGCCGCACGACGTCCCCTTCGTCGAAGTAGGCGAAGGCGAGCCCTTCTACGCTCCTCAGAATGTCGATAGCCTCAAGTAAGCCGCTGCGGCGCGCGTTGGGCAAGTCGATTTGCGTGATGTCGCCGGTGATGACTGCTTTCGAGTTAAATCCGAGGCGCGTGACGAACATCTTCATCTGCTCGGACGTGGTGTTCTGGGCCTCGTCGAGGATCACGAACGAATCGTTGAGCGTGCGCCCGCGCATGAAAGCGATGGGTGCAATCTCGATGACGTTCTTCTCGAGATATCGATCCACTTTCTCGGGATCAAGCATGTCATACAAGGCGTCGTAAAGCGGGCGCAGGTAGGGATCAATCTTGTCCTGCAGCGTGCCGGGAAGAAATCCGAGCCGCTCGCCCGCTTCCACCGCCGGACGAGCCAGAATGATGCGGTTCACGCGCTTGGCCAGCAGGGCGGAGATCGCCATGGCGACGGCAAGGTAAGTTTTGCCGGTGCCGGCCGGACCGATACCGAAGACCATATCGTGCTTCTCGATAGCTTCGAGGTAGCGGCGCTGGTTGCTGCTCTTGGGCTGGACAGTACGGCGCCCAAACGAGCGCTGGCGGCCGGCGTCGGCCAACCCGCGCAGCGTCGAGTTGGGATCGGAGGTCAGCACGCGAAGCATGCTGTTGAGGTCGCCATTGTTAAAGCTGTAGCCGGAGCGCTGCAGGCTTTCGTAGTCAGTGAAAACCTGCTCGGCGCGCGCCACATCGCGCGCTGCGCCCTCCAGTTCAATGGCGTTGGAGCGCAGGTTGATAGTGATGTTGAGTCCGTCTTCCAGCAGGCGCACATTCTCGTCCCGCGTGCCGAACAAGGTTTCGATGTTGGGACTAATCCCGATACTCTTCTTCATTCAGTTTCTTTGACTAGCATGTGCAAACAGCCAGCTTTCACCGCGTCGGTCGCGCACCCACCGGCGCGACAGTTCCGCGGAAGTAGACACAAAAGAGGATTACACCTGGAGACGGGAAGAATCGGAATGTTCGCGCCCATGGGGCGAGCGACAGCCATTAGGTAAAGCCTACCCCGAGGCTGAGTGGCAGTCAATGGTGGCCAGGCTGGGACATTTGCACAGCCGAATCCGGGGCCGACGCGGGCACGGCCCTGGTCCTTGCCCATTGGCGCAAGGCCTCGATTTCCTCAGCACGTATGGTCGACAGAGGCACCGTCTGGCCCAACGCGTCGATCAGGGACTGCGTGGTTACGGGCTTCTTTTCCGAATATGCCGCGTAGAGTGCGCCTTGCACGGCGGCGTCGATTTCGGCGCCGGAGTAGCCCTTGGCGGCTACGGCGACCTTGTCCAGGTCGAACTCTGCCGGATTGCGCTTTCGCTTCGCCAACTGAATCGAGAATATCTGCTGGCGCTCGGCCTGATTAGGGAGATCCACGAAGAACAACTGGTCGAAGCGGCCCTTGCGGATCAACTCGGGCGGAAGCACCGTCACATTATTGCAGGTGGCGGCGACGAACACGGGCGCTTTGCGGTCTTGCATCCAGGAGAGAAATGACGCCAGCAGGCGAGACGAGACTCCGGCATCGGCCGACGCCGAATCCGGGCCGCTGCCGGCGAAAACCTTCTCCAACTCGTCAATCCAGAGCACGCATGGGGCAAGCCCCTCGGCTACCTGAAAGACTTTGCGAATGCGTTTTTCCGTCTCGCCAATGTACTTGTCGTAGACAGCCGAGGTGTCGAACTTGACCAGGGGCAGCTTCCACTCTCCGGCGACGGCGCGCGCGCAAAGCGACTTGCCGCATCCCTGCACACCGAGAATGATCATGCCACGCGGCGGTTCAAGACCGAATTCGCGGGCGGCGTCTTCCCATGCTCCGCGCCGTTGCTGCAACCAGTGTTTCAAGTTCTCCAGACCGCCGACGCGGGCCATATTGTCGAGGGCCTCGACGAAATCGAGCATGCCGGAATGCCGCAGCAGTTGCTTTTTGGCCTCGATTACATCGGTGACGGTCTCGGGACAAAGCGCGTACCGCGTGACCAATGCTTGGGAAATTGCGCGCTCGGCCTCCTCCTCGGTCAGGCCGCGCAGGTTTGCCGACATGGCATCGACGCCGGCGGCGTCCAGTTGCAGTTTCAGCGTGTATGTCTTCGAGAGGCGGGTGAAGGTCTCGCGGATGATCTCGTGCAGCCGGTCGCGATCGGGCAGCGGGAGATCGAAATATTCCACCAGGTGACTAAGTTCTGCCGGCACGGCGAGTTCTGGCGCGGTGATGACGACCGTCCGGCGGTTCGCTGCGAATTTCTGGCCGACGTCGCGCAACCGGCGAACCACGATAGGATCCTCCATGTGGCGATGAAAGTCTTTCAGGATGAAGACGGCTTCGAGGGTCATCGACTCCATGTTGGCGAGGGCCTGCACCGGCTCGCGCGTGTTGTAGATGGCATTTCCTGCTGCTGCCGTCGCAGCCTCGGCTCCCAGCGAGGACATCACCGCTCGTGCCAGTCTGTCGGCTTCGCCGCCGCCGGGGCTAAGGACCGATCGCGTTTGTGTAGAACCCCGGCCACCATGGGTCAAAACGGTGGGTTGATCCACACGGGCGTGCATCGCTATTTTCTGCTGTTCTGGCGGAGCGTTGGACCCCGAGCGCAGAAGGCCGTCGGCGATGCTCCATTCGAAGGTCGCCATGTTCAGTTCGGCGCAGGCGGAACGCACCATGGTCACGACGCGCACTTCCTCCGAGGTCTCCATCACGACGATCGGGGTCGAGGAGTTGATCAAAACTTTCAGGCGATCGAGGCCGTCGCTCATATTTGAAACCGCTGTCCTTGAGAATTGCTTTGCCGCTTGTCGTTGGTCGTTAGTCGTTAGCCAACGACCAACGACTAGTGGCCAACGACCCGCGGGGGGCTGCCCGTACATTCCCTCTAAAGGTTTGACCGGTCGAGAGTTGCTGCCCTATAATAAGTAATTCGGACCCACCCGAATATCTCTCTGGACACACGAAGGTAACGAAGCAAACATGGCAAATCATTTTTCGGCGCTGAAACGCGCCCGTCAGACTGAACGCCGCACCGCCCGCAACAGGGCCAACACCTCGCGCCTGCGGACGCAGTTGCGGGAGTTGCGCGAGACCATTGAGAAGGGCGACAAGGCTGCCGCCGAGCAGATGTACCGCCAGACCGTTTCCGCGCTCGACAAGGCGATCCAGAAAGGCACGCTGCATGAGAACACCGCCTCGCGCTACAAATCCCGCCTGGGTGTGCGCGTGACGGCGATGAAATAGGTTCTCGGCCATCAGTTCTCAGCAATCAGTAACTCTGGGCAGGCGCTTCCTCGCGTCTGCCTTTGTTATTTTGGGCAATGGGTATTTCCTACATTTTTTGGTACTAAATATATAAAACACTTGTTTTCATTAAGTTGCGGGCGCGGGATATGGGCTGGGTATGGGTAAAATCCTCGGCCGCAAGGAGGACTTGCACGTAAAATATTGCGGAATAAGGAGTTAGCTGCCAGTTCGGGGTCGGCCGAGCCTGTGGTCCGCACATAAGATCGCACTGGTGAAAGCGCGGGGCTTCGAGATGACCCATGGAGTTGCTTGAAGTGCATTCGCTCACGTTCCCAGTTTGCTCTTTCCGTATCCTCCGTAAAGGTTGTGCGTCACAAGGCGCATGTTTCCTTCTGTGGAAGGCTGTGGAAAAAGAGCATACTTGGGAACAGTGATCAGGTTGTGCAGGATCATTGCTCGTTCACCTTGTGAGATTCACTCGTCTTCAGGGCTGTGAGCTCCACTATCCCGAAGTGTTTCTTTAGGACGTTTCTCAACTCTTGTTCGGAAGAAAGCATTTTCTCTTCGCGGTGGCCGTCGCGGGTCACAATCAATTTCATTCCTGACAGCGTAGTTCGGCCATCAGCGGTCGCTCTGGTGCAGACGAGGTTGTGAGTGAAGCTTGAGTCGGGAGAGGTCTGGTGATAGTGGCACATTCCTGCAAACTCCCCCAAGCGGCGCGGCAGTAGGGTGAACGAGTACTGCCGCTTCCAATGCCCGGCAGGCTCTACCTTCTCCAACTGCAGACTCTCTCCCAGACTCCCTGAGGAACTTCGTTGAGTTATATGGCAACAAGCTGTAATCCGAGCTCGCGGGCTTTTTTCCGGAGTCTGGCTTCCATACGTTCGCGATTCTGCACTTCGTTCTGCGCGCAGATCGTCTCATCGTAGGCATGCCTAGTCGTTACCATGTGATAGAGGATGCGCGCCAGTTTGTGCGCCGTGGCCGTGATTGCCTTGGGAGCACCCAGTTTGGTGCGCATCCGGCGATAGAAGTGCCCGAGAAAAGATTGGCTGCGATGGAGCGATTGCGCGGCCATGCGTAGGGCTGTGGCTGCTCGATTCTTGACTTTGCGAGTTTTGACCGACAACACTTTCCCTCCGCTTATCCGGTTGTCCGGACAGAGTCCGAGCCAGGAGGCTAAGGCCGACCCATCGCCGAAGCTGGAAAAGTCAGGACCGATCTCGGCCAAAAGAGTTTGCGCAGTGAGAACGTTGATCCCGGGTACTTGGGTTAGATCCACACCGAAGATGCGGTGGAGATGAGTCTGCAGGTCGAAGCCCGGTTCGCTCGTCTTCGGTTTGGACCCGTCTTTCGAAAGCGATGTGGAACCTGGGGGTGGATCCAGTTTCGATTCGAATTCCTCCAGCGATTGCGCAATTTCGCGATCGCAGGCCGCGATCAACTCTTGGTAATGACGAAACGCTGCCAGCGACTGGCGGAGGGTGAATACATGCTCGCGCCGGTAGTCTCCCACTAGCGACTTGGCGATGGTGTCCGCGCTGGCCTTGATCCGCCCGTCGCGCAATGCCGCCAGCGTATGCGGGTTACGCTCTCCCGCCAGGATCGCCTCCAGGATCGCGATGCCGGTCCGACCCGTGATATCGCTGATCACGTGGTGCAGTTGCAGGTTCATCTGATCCAGTGCCTTTTGCATGTGTTGCACGTGACTCGATGCCATTTGCACCAGACTGTCCCGATGGCGCAGGATCGAACGCACGCTACAGACCGCCTGCTCCGGCCGGAACGACCCGCGCAGCAACCCCACCGAATGCAGATACTGCAGCCATTGGCAATCGGATACATCGGACTTGCGTCCCGGAACATTCTTTACGTGATGGGCGTTGACCAGGAAGACCTTGAATCCTCGCGCCTCCAAGATCTGAAACAACGGAATCCAGTACACTCCCGTCGACTCCATGGCTACGGTCTCGATGTGGCACGCCTTCAGCCAGGCCGCAGCCGCGTGCAGATCTTCCGTGAAGGTCGAGAAACACCGCACCGGCTGCGGATCTCGATCCCCAGGTACGGCGATATAGATCTCCGTCGCTCCGATATCTACACCTGCAGCATTCAGGTTCAGGCAAGACAACAGGGATGCTCCTGTCTTCTGGTCGCTCTTTGGGTTGCTCTTTCGTTTCCTCGCCATGGGCTCTCTCGGGATTGGATTTGTCCCTGCGAGCCGGCCCAGATGTGCAAAATGGAGTACTCTCCTGAACGAGATCAACGTACCCGAGTGAAGGGCCGCTGTCATCACTGACTTGAGCACAGACTCTGGGACCATACTTAGAAACGGGCTCCCGAAGGATGCACCATTGATGGTTTCGGCCTACTTGCCGACGCGCATGGACCGCTCATTCTATCGCGCCCTGCATGACCTCAGTTCCTCACCGCTTTGACCCGCGCATCGCGGGTTGGTTACTTAGAAGACGAAACGTGCCTGCGGGATCCACCTGCTGGGGTCCAGCCTCCATCCGGAGAGGTTCGAGGAATGACTCGCCAAATCCCACATCTGCCAGCCACGGCCCATCAAGGTCGACACGCAGGGTCAGATGATCGAACTCTGGGCCTTCTCCGCCTTGGTCTCTGGCCACTCGGGCCGAAAGCAGCGTGACCCGGAACCCGAGCGAGCGCAGCAGTGCTGCGAAGGTGCCGTTCAGTTCGTAGCAGAACCCGCCACGCCGCTGCTCGACGACCTTGCGGACGAAGGCGTCCTCGTCGACGACAATTTTGCGTCCGAGGGCGATATCGAGATTCTCAAAGGGAACAGTCAGAAGGTGAGCGTGATGGATGGCGCGGAGCGTGTCGGCGGTGGACGCAGTGGGACCCGAGTAACCGATGCGGGCGAGATAGGAAGGTACATCAACCATGAAGGTAGCCGACATTTGGATGACTATCGTTCAATCATGGCTCGCGTTCCCGGGTTGTGTCGAGCGGGGACTCGCGGGCTTGAGCTCTTTTCGTGTGGCACCTGAGCTGGCGCCCAGTTTCGAAGCGAGGCACCGCCGGACGAGGAACCATGCGTAATGGCTGTTCTGAACCACTGCGAACATAAAGGGAACTTTGGGGATTGACGCGGTGTCATTTGATGGTATCTCCTGTCGCCACCGATATGACGTCCGCGCTCGAATGATCTCCCGATGAGGAGGTGTGCCGTTTATGCCCCTGCCTGCGACAATTCGTGGCCTGCAGTCGCTGTTTTCTCCAGCCCGAAAATTCCCACGTCTTGCAAAGAACGCGAGACTTGGGGTACCCCGTAAAAGCCTATTGTGCATTCCGGCCTTGCTGTTTGCATTAATCGGGTACGCGCAAACGACTATACCGGATACTCCGGCCGGAAGAACTCTCGGTGCCTGGCTCGACGCATTTAACAGTGGTGATCGAGCGAAAGTCGAGGCGTATATCAAGAAGTTCGATCCACAGCAATCGGTGGAGCGGATGATGGGGTTCCACGACCAAACAGGCGGCTTCGATCTGCTGGCAATCGAAAGCAGTGAGCCGTTGCTGATCAAGTTCCGCGTAAAAGAGAAAGGGAGTTCGACGGTCGGAATCGGAAGCATACAACTGAAGGATGACCAGTCAGGCATTGTGGAAAGCTTTGGCTTGCGGGCAATTCCGCCAGGAGCTGTTGTAGAAAACGTGAAGGTGGACTCCGCTGGGCGGCAACGCGTGATTGATGGAGCCGCGAAGAACTTGAAGGAGTCGTATGTGTATCCCGATCTGGCGCAGAAGATGGAGGACGCCATTCGAGCGAATCAGAAGAAGGGCGAATACGACGCGATCACAGACCCTGATGCTTTCGCGAACCGGCTGACGAAGGACTTGCGGGCGGTGAGCCACGACAAGCACCTCGGAGTCAATTACAGCCCGGTCAAGCTTCCGCCGGAAGGACATACACCCAGCCCCGAGGAAGAGGCCGAGTTCCGAAAGATGATGGAGCGAACGAATTGTTCTTTTGGGAAGGTCGAAATCCTGGCGCACAACATTGGATATGTCAAGTTCAATGCCTTCGCAGACCCAACCATTTGCGGTCCAACTGTCGTCGCGGCCATGAATTTTCTGGCACACGTGGATGCGATTATTTTTGATCTTCGCGAGAACGGCGGGGGCGACCCAAAGATGGTCGCTATGATTTCAAGTTACCTGTTCGATAAGCCGACCCATCTCAACGACCTTTATAACCGCAAGGAAGACTCCACAACACAATACTGGACGCTGCCCTACGTTCCCGGCGCGAGGCTGCCTGATAAGCCTGCATTTGTTCTGACTTCGAAGAGCACTTTTTCCGGCGCAGAGGAGTTTACTTACAACCTGAAGAACCTCAAACGCGCCACGATTGTGGGCGAAACAACTGGAGGCGGAGCGCACCCGGTATCGGGGCAGCGCATTGATGATCACTTTATGATCGGAGTCCCCTTCGCGCGAGCAGTAAACCCAATTACGAAGACAAACTGGGAAGGGACTGGTGTCGAACCGGATGTGAAGGTTGAGGCTTCGCAAGCCCTGGATGCGGCCGTCAAACTGGCCCCAGAGCGTATCAAGGACAACCCAGACAAGAGCGAACCGGTCCGGCACCCATAGATGCGGAGTATGCCCAATGTGATTCTGGTCAGACTGGCAACTGATCCTGCATCCATCCCGGTGTTTCGAGCTTGGGTTCGGTGGTCAGATCCATCACCAAGCGCTCGAGCACCATGCGTTTGCTTACGGGATTGGAGCGCAGGGCCAGATCGGCCTTGGCCACCAAGCGGATGGACCGCGTCAGTTCGCGGCGTGATTTGTAGCGGCGGGCCTGCTTGATGATGTCGTCGGCGGCGAACGGGGGAACGCGGAAGCCTTGCCAAAGCGCGGCCCACAGCATGCGCTGGTCGCGCACGTTGCGCTCCAGAATTACCAGCATCTGGCGGAAGGTTTTGGCCAGCATGTAGATGTGTCCGATGGCGGCTTCTTCGCCTTCGCCGGAGGATAGAATCGCATCCAGGATTTCCAGCGCGCGCACTCGGTCCCGGCTGGAAATGGCGTCGGTCAGTTCATACAACGAGCGCTGCTTGGCTGCCAGGACCATGGTCTCGACGTCGCCCAGCGTGATGCGCTTCTTCTCGCCGACGTAGAGAATCAGCTTCTCAAGTTCGTTCGAGATCATCATCATATCGCCACCCAGGGCGTCGACCAGTTCGCGCGCACCGTCGGGTTCGATCTTCACGGCGAGACTGGAGCAGTAATCCGAAATCCAGCGGACGGCTTCGCCTTCTTCCACGCGCGCCAGTTCGACGATGCCGCAGTACTGGCCCATGGTGTCGCGGATGCGCTGATAGCGCTCTTTGTCCTGCATTTCCATGCGGCGAACGTCGGCGGGGATGCTGATGTGGTCGGCTACGAAGACTACGAGCGCGTCGGGATTCGGATTCTTGCAGTATTCCTCGATGGCGGCGAGTTTTTCTTCGTTGGATCCGCGGCCAAAAAGGGTCTTCACGCCGCGCACGAAGAAGACCTGAAACGGGGCCATCAGCGAGGGAGTGCGGGCACGGTCGAGAACCTCGGCCAAATCGTTCTCAGCGAGATCGAATTCGAACAGACTGAAGTCGCGGAGGTCGGCCGGCACGAGGTGGTCGAGAATGGCATCGCGGAAGCGCTTGCGGAAAAAGGCTTCATCGCCGACGAACACGTAAGCCGCGCGCAGTTTGCGCGACTCCAGTTCGCTGACGAAGCGCTCGGCTTGGGCGAAAGCTCGCATTCAGGAATTCTCTGTCTTCGATTGCGACTTTAGCATTGGGCAATCGATTCGCATAGTGGCGCGTTCGTAACGGCTGTAGGCACGAGCCCTCAGTCGCTAAAGCGTAGACTCATTGTCAAGGAGTCAACGGCACGACTAAAGTCGTACCCTTCCCAAAACCCGCACGAGCCAGGGTTCCCTCAAGGTCTAGAGGCGGTTCAGGAACTCCATGACTTCGGGGGAGTTCCAATTGATGGGGCCGACGACCTTGCGGCGCAGCACGCCCTGGCGATCAATGATGAACGTCTCCGGCCAGCCGTGAGTGCCGTACATACCGCTGATCTTTTCTTCTGGATCGCGAACCGTCAGAAAATTGACGCCGTGCTGTTTCAGGAAGCGGTGGTAAGCGTCGCCATCGACGTCGATACTTATGCCGAGCACAACCACGCCCCTGGCCCTGGTGCGCTCCTGCATGGTCATTAACGATGGCAGTTCCTCATTACAGGGAGGACACCAAGTCGCCCAGAAGTTCAAGACCAATACCTGGCCGCGAAACTGGCTCAGCTCGATCTTTCGATCCGAGTCCTGCACACTGAAATCTGGCGCCGCCTCGCCGATACGTCGCGGGCGCGATCCGTGATAGCAGCCTGCCGCGAGCGCCACGATAAGCAAAGCCAGGGCGAGGATAAATCTCCGCAACTCTAGAAGCCCTCCAGAATGTTGGACACCAGCGTACGGGCGAAGTCCTCGGAAAGGCGACGCGAGGCTGGTGTGTCCTCCTCGAAAAAGCTCTTGAGATCCTGCGACACTTCGTACTGTTCCCGAAAGAGATAGGCGGGATTCTGGTACAAGACTTTGCCGTCGCGATCGGAGAGCGTAACTTTCATGCTGACCACTACCAGCACGCTGGCGGCGCGCCCCGAGGCTGTGTCGTAGGCGAGGGGCGAGGCTGCCGTTGAGAGCACGGTTCCACGCAGCGTGGCATCGGCAGCCTGGTCGGCGTCGTTAAGTACCCGGTAATGGGTGCGGGTGGTGAATTCCCGCACGACCGAGGCGGTCAGCATTTGCTCGATGCGATAGGTCGCGGTCTCATTCTTGAACGCCGGCACAGCGATGGTCTTTACACTGTCGGGCAATTGCACTGTGTGTCCGGCGGTGTGATAACCGCAACCCAGGCTGCATACGAGCAGTGCCGCGAGGGGCCAAACACGTGCGATCATTGAATTTTTCCCGAGGGGCGTGTGGCGGTCATGCTCTCAGCGCATTCCACCGCGGTGAGGGCGGCGATGCGAAGATTGTCTACTGCGGCCCACAACCAGACGCCGTTGGCCTGCGCGGGATCAGGTTTCACCATGAGCTGAATATCTGCTTGCCCGGCTGAACTCACATTGCTCGGCGAATCCTCTTCCGGTGCAGGGATGACCACATGATCTCCCGCCAGCGCCTGCGACAACGCGGGCAGATCCGGGGCGCTCTCCATCTCCAAGAAAACCGCCAGAGCATGACCATGGAAGATCGGCGCCTGCAGCAACATGAGGGAAGGCAGTGGAGCACTGTCGCCAGCGATCTTCCTGTAGTGCCGGAGCACGCGGGCCTCCACCGAATCGAGCGAGGGCTGCGATTTGTGGCCGTAACGCGCGACCATGTTGAAGGCCACCTGCACGTCGTAGACATCCTTGGGCAAGGGCTGAAACGAAAGCAGGTTTACGGTCTGTTGGTGCAATTCGTCCATGCCTCGCTGTCCATGCTCAGACGCCGGCTCGAAGATCGTGGACACGACACGGCGGATCAACCCAGCTTTCCGGGCGCGCAACAGCAGCAGGGCGAGCGCCACGGCGGCCGGATGCGCCGTTACGCAGGGGCCCGGCTGCAAATCGGGAGGCGCAAGTTGGCCGCGTTCACGCTCAACCCACAGGGAGCGGACGCTGGCTCCGGGTTCGTTTTCGAGGGCCGCCGAAACATCGATAATGGCGCTGCCAGCATCGCGGGCGCGCTTCCAGTTCTTGCGCGTGCAGTCGGCATCCGAGGCAAAGAAAGTGAAGTCCACGTGTTCGAACTGTTCGGCGCGGACGCTTTGAATGAAGCTGATTTCGTCTCCCATGGCTTCCAGTTGCCCAAGAGACTCATCGTCGTCGAGCAGTCGCACATCGACCGCAGGAAAATTCCGGTCGTTCAGCATCTCGGCGATCTCTTTGCCTTTGAGCGAAGCCGCGCCCACAATCGCGGCGCGGTACAGTCCGCCGCGGAGGGCGACGCTGTGCTGAGATGCGGATTTCACCGGCTCGCTCATGATGTCTGTGAGGCCTCTTTGTAGTGTGGTGGAGGCGGAGGGCCCGACCGCCGGCGAAAGATCCACTGCAGCCGCCAGAACACTCCGGAAATCATGTAGAGCAAAGCGATGAAGAAAAGCACCTGGCGCGAGAAGAACCAGATCGACGCAAACAAAGCGGCAAAGAAGATGATCAGACGGAAAGGATGCCGTGAGCGGAAATCAATGTCTTTGAAACTGTAGAAACGCCACGTGCTCACCATCAGGTAGCCTACCGTGGTGACCATGGCCAACCAGGTCAAGGCCGTGTACCAGGAGACGATCGGATCCCCGGCTTCGAAGTGGACGACCGCCGCAATCACACCGGCGCCAGCGGGGATCGGCATGCCTACGAAATATTTCTTGCCCGGACGCCCGGGATTGGAAGGCTGCGGGTTGGTGGTGATGTTGAATCGCGCCAGCCGGCTCGCTCCCGCCATGAGGAACAGGAAGCTGGCAATGGCTCCCAGTTGCGTCAGCTTGATGTGCCACTCGGTCAGCAGGACGGTCGGCATCAAATGAAATCCCCAGGTCCAAGCGAGCATGGCCGGAGCCACGCCGAAGGTGATGGCATCCGCTAAGGAATCCAGTTCCTTGCCGAAATCGCTGCTGGTGCCGGTCATGCGGGCGATGCGGCCGTCGAGTCCGTCAAACAGCACGGCGAAGCCGATGGCCTTGGCGGCGTTGTCGAGGTGCCAGTGTTCGCTGAGGGTAGCGTGCATGACCTCAAGAATGGCGTAGTAGCCGAGCGCCATGTTGGCGGTGGTAAACAGCGAAGGGAGGATGTACATCCCCTTGCTAAGGCGGCGCCGCGGTCTTGCGGGAGATTGATCCATCAATACGCCTTCTCAGCGGCAGGGCCGCCAACTGCGGCAAGGCTTCCCTGCGGTTGGACGTAGGCGAGCACGCTGGCACCGCCTTTGACACGGTCTCCGACCTTTACGTTGATGCGCGCCGAGACGTCGATCAACAAATCCACACGCGATCCGAACTTGATCAGGCCGACGCGCTGGCCGCGATCCAAGCGGTCTCCGATCTTGGGGTAGAAAACAATCCGGCGCGCCAGCAAGCCGGCGATCTGTTTGAAGACGATCTTCTGGCCATCGGCTTCCATGGTGACGATGTTCTGCTCATTCTGCTCCGCGGAAACCTTGTTCATCGCGTTCAGGAACTGGCCGCGCTGGTAGCGCACATCGCGAATTACGCCCGTGACCGGCGACCGGTTCACGTGCACATCAAAAACGCTGAGGAAAATGCTGATCCGCGTCTGTCTTTCGTTGCCCGTGGTCACGGTGGAAACGTCGGTGACCTTGCCATCACCGGGAGAAACTACTGCACCCGCATCTTGGGGAATGGCGCGCTCCGGATCGCGAAAGAACCACAGGAAGAATGACGCCAGCAGAAGGGGACCGATGACCCAGGCTGGATTGGTGAGCCAACCGAGCACAAGCCCGGCGGCAATCAAGGGCGCTGCGTAGTAATATCCGTCGCGAACCATGGGATCTTTTTCATTATAGAGCAGGGTCCTCTGAGGCCACGGCTAGATTCGGCGCCCCCACACGCGAAGCCTGGTCGCGTGAAGAGCACCGGCCAGTCTGTGTCATTTTGCTTCGGTTGAGATGGGCACGTTACGGAGCAACAGAGCGTAGTCAAAGGCAAAATAACGCGCCCAGTTGTACAAGCGAATGAACCCCCAGAATGCAAGCGCACCGAGTATCACTTCACAAGTTTGCTGATGGGGATAATGCGGCAGCCAGGTTGAGATAGCCGCGTCCAGGAAGAAAACCACTACGAGGTTGCGGAGCAGTTTGTAGTCAGCCATATGATGATCGATTTCGGCTGCGGCTCCAATTCTACGTAAACGGACGTATGAAATCGCGCTGTGGAACCAGAACCCTCTCTCTTTTAGTCTTTCGCTTTTCGGCTCGCTCTTTTCGCGGTGGGTCTCGCCGCCCGGGTGCATGCTCGCAAAGCACATTTGTCGAAAGGCCTTCTCCAATTCCTGCACTTTCTTGTGCAGACCATGCGACAGAATCCGGGCAAACGGGTCCACGACGTCGTTCAGGACGTCGGAAATACCCAGCAGAAACTGGCCCAATATGTAGGCCGTAATCGCGAGGACGATCCACTCTGGCCATTTCCAGTTCGACCCAAGCATGCACGTTAGCACAGGAAAATGCGTCAGCAGAAGCAACGCCGCGACCGTACCTGGCACCAACGCACCCAGAAAACTGACCACGTCCAGAAAGAAGTCGCCTGGTTTAAAGGACATGGGCTTCATCCTCCAAATGCGGCTTGTCCGATTTCCTGATCAGTCTTAATAGTCCCGCAGCATTGCTCGTAACTATAAATAAAAAAAGGCGCTTCATTGCGCCCTATGGAAGATGAGTTCCTCCCTTAGCGGCGACGCCGCGTGGAGGTTGGTCAGATCAATTACGCTACGTTGACGCCGTACTGCTGCCGATGTTCGCGCTCGATGGACTCCATCTGGTCCTTGAGGCGCAGTTTCAGCTTTTTCAGGCGGACTTCCTCCAGCTTTTCATCTTCGCTGAGATATCTTTTTTGGGTGAGTGAATCGAGACGTTGCGAGTACTGCGAGTGCTCCTGAGCCAGCTTGCGGAATTCCTCATGGCTGGTCAGGAGTTGGTCTCTCGAAGTCAGCATCCAGCAGACCTCCAAACCGGGATATATGCCCTCACCGTAGCACAGCCCAAAAACAGGGGCAATGCCAAAAAGTGGTGCAGTCTCAGTATGAGAAATAGGTTCGCTATGAGTTCGACGAGAGGTTCCGGGCATACAGAATGGCGTCTTCCGTCGGATTTGTGTAGTACGACTTTCGCTGGCCCGTCTGGCGGAATTCCGCTCTGTGGTAGAGAGCCCGCGCCGCGGCGTTTGATTCCCGCACTTCGAGAAAGATGGAGTCGCTGTTGGTGTCGGCGGCGTGGGCCAGCAAGGCGTCCAGCAGGCGCTGCCCACAACCCTGGCGGCGGACCTCAGCAGCAACCACGATGTTCTCCAGTTCCCATGCGGAGACAACCCGCCTCGCCACAAGAAAACCGAGCAAGGCTTCTCCGCGGTCTCCCGTCGACGAATCCGCAGCCGTGGCAAGCGTTCCACGCATCACGAGAACGAATCTTTCCGAGCCAGTTCCGCTCGTTTGGAACAGCTGCCCGTACTGATGTTTGGACCAGTGGGCGGCGGTTGGGCACGATCGTTCAAGATTCATCATGAAGGGAATGTCGGCGGGAGTGGCGGGGCGGATGGTCACGGGTTTCGAGTTCGGGTTTGTATAAGCAAGAGGCTCACTGCCCATGGTGTAAGTTTGTACCGAGATCTTCTAGCCTAGGCGGCTAAAAAGTGTAGGCAGACCTTCTGTCGTCCCTACGGAACTCGTTCCTTGCTTCTCCGCCTACCCAGGACTTACGTCCCTTCGACTGCGCTTAGGGCAGGCTCTGGGCTAAATTATGCCGCCGCTCCGCGGCTGGAGCTTGGGAGGTTTTAGTCCACCATTCTCCCCGGAATTTTGGTTCTTCCGCACGAACTAGAGCCGCGCCCTTTCAAAACCTCGCCAACTTTTCACGCGAACTGAAGGGACAGCACATTGGCTAGGAGCTAGAAACTGGCTTCGCCAAAATTTCGGCGTCCGACCGGCGGATGTAATTCGCTTCCAACTGCTCGGGTGAAACGGTTTTGCCCGCTTGCAGCTTGTGCCATCCGAGCCGGGAGATCATCTCAGCGCTTGGAGTCGCAACCGGGAGCACTGAGATGCGAGCATTGCGGGCGGATGCTGCCAGGGTCTCGTCGGGAGTTGTGACGGCTGCCTTTCCCGCGGCGGACCAGAATTCATCCTTCGGCAGCACTTGCTCCTGCAGCAGACGTGCGGCATCCCCGGCAATTTCGTACTCGCCGACGTACACTTCGCCGCGCCCGGCGTCGAGCGCAGCCAGAATTTTCCCCTGCGCGCCGCTCACCAGCGCCAGTACTTCCAGCAGAGAGACGGGGACGATGGGCTTTCGGAGAATCTCGGCCAAAGCCTTGATCGCGGCGAGTCCCACACGCAGGCCGGTAAACGATCCCGGACCGGAGACCACCACGAAAGCGTCGATGTCGATCTTGCTGAAGCAGTGCTTGGCAAGCAGTGCCGCAATCTGCGGCACGAGTTGCGCCGAGAAAGTGCCGCCTGCCAGTGGCATCTCTCCGATCACCGCAATTCCGTTTGGCTTCGCGCCTTCACCCGCGCGCGCCAGCGCCACGCTGCCGTGCTTGCCCGAAGTGTCAGTAACGAGAAGAAGCATTGTGTTCTTTCACCCCTGCACCAACTCCAGCAACACCCCGCCCGTGCTCGACGGATGAACGAATACGTATTGGTGACCGCCGGCACCCGTCTTGATCTCATCTGACACCAGGCGCACGCCGTCCTTTTTCAGCCGATCGACCGCCGCTGGCAGGTCGGGAACTTTAAGGCACACGTGGTGCAGCCCTTCGCCACGCTTCGCGATAAATTTCGCAATCGTCGAATTCTCTGAGGTTGCTTCCAGCAGTTCCAGTCGGCTCTCTCCGACAGGCACCATGACTAGCTGCACTTGTTCCTGCTCCACCGTTTCTTCTGCCGAGACACTAAGGCCCAGTTTCTCGTAGATGGCCTTGGCCGCCGCCAGCGATTTCACCGCGATGCCGAGATGATCAATGCTGAAACCCACAAGGCCTCTTTGCTGCGTTTGTTATTTGAAAGTCGATTTCAGTGCAGATTGCAGATTTTAGATCTCAGATTGAGGAGCGTATCAAGGGCTCAAATCTGCAATCTCAAATCTGCAATCTGAAATTGATCCTCAGCGCTTGCCTAGCTCCGACGCAATCTCTTCGACCAGCGTGTAGGGATCGCGCTTATGTGCAGCAACCTCCTCCGCCAGGCGGGCGACGTTGCCGTTGCCCAGGTGTTGGCGGGCCTTTTCCAGCATGGCATCGCGCAACATCTCCACCAGCCGCTCCTGCCAGTTCTCGACACTTTTTTTCAGTGCCAGATTCTCTTTCTGCAGATAGGCTTCGTATCCGGCTACGGCGGCCGCCAGTTCCGGGACGCCCGTTCCTTCGCTCGCGACGGTTTTTACGATAGGAGGCGTCCAGCCGTCTTGCCGCACGGCGAGCGACTGCAGGGCACGGATCTCACGCTCCACGCGTTCGGCGCCTTCGCGGTCGCTCTTGTTGATGACGAAGATATCGGCGATCTCCATGATGCCGGCCTTGATGGTCTGCACGTCGTCGCCCATGCCGGGCACCAGGATGACAACTGTGATATCGGCCAGCCGCACGATGTCGACTTCATCCTGCCCGACGCCGACCGTTTCGATCAGGATCACGTCGCGGCCGGAGGCGTCGAGCACAGTGGTGACGTCGGCGGTAGTGCGCGCCAAACCGCCCAACGAACCTCGTGTGGCCATACTGCGAATATAAATTCCTGAGTCGGAGAAGTGATCCTGCATGCGGATGCGATCGCCCAGAATTGCTCCGCCCGTGTAGGGGCTGGTGGGGTCGACAGCGATGATGCCCACCGTCCGGTCCTGTTTGCGATAGAGCCGCGCCAAGTGATCAACCAGCGTGCTCTTTCCCGCCCCAGGCGCGCCCGTCAGCCCAATCACGCGCGCTTGCCCGCTGTGTGGAAATAACGCCTTGAGCAAAGCGGACCATCCCGGCGAGCGATTTTCGACGGTCGAAATGGCGCGGGACAAAGCGCGGGTATCTCCCGCGCGCAGCAAGTCAATCCATGCCTGGATGTCGTGATTCAAAGCAGTGTTCAAATAAACAGTGTAAAGCAGGACTGACACTTGTGAACAAAGTCATCCTCGTCTGCGACCTTGCCGCTAATACCTCACACCGCCACAAGTGGGACACGACCATCGAGCACTGGTGCCTGCCATCAGGGGCGTTTGGCAGAATGGGCAGACGACATCGGCGGCGGGCAGGATCGTGGCAAGTCTCTGCTTCAGAGACGGCTCGCTGGGCGTGCGCAGCAGATGGCGCAGAAGCAGGATTGCAACGGTTGGTGCGGCGACTCGAAAAAACCAAGTGAACGCAAAATCGGATTCGACTGGTGACATCCAGAAGATGACTGAAACGACAATCAGGCACGCCAGACCGGCCCATTTCAACGATCGGCGAGTCTTCGTGCTCACGTGGGGATCGTGACCACATTGACTGCATTTCCAGTGCTTCCAAAAACCAACGGGCAGAATCGGAATCCAAAATATGTGGCCTACGTCGAAGGTCCGCACGGCAATCGACCGACGCGGCGCCCGGCAGGTCAGGCAGTAGTCGTTGCGAAAGGCAACCCGCTTCGGCCAGAAATGGTAGGTACCATGAATGATCAGCATGTGTGATTCGCGAAAGCGTGGCGCCGCCGATTCGCTCAAGTTCACATGGGAGCGCCACCTGGCCCGATCCTCAGTACGTGTCGAGCCCATGCGCCCAGGATCGGATACTCTGCCCACTCCCCGCGTCCGGCCTTCACGGAATAAACAACCGCGATCACAAGCTTGACAACCCACACCCCCATAATGGCTAGCCAAAATAGTGGAAAGGTAATGAATACTGCGGGTAATGGCACAGCATTGCCGCCATGACTGCTCAGAAATGCCAGAAGGAAACCCGTAATCAAAAACACTGTCAGGAATGCGGTGACCACCAGGAAAACAAGCTGCAAGAAAAGCACCTGTAGCGAATGGAACGACACGAAGCGTGACTGCCTCTTTATGAAGAAAATCACCAGGGGCGCGATCCAGCCGCCCACCAACTGCAGAACGTGAGCGAGAACGGCCATGGTGCGGTCATCTTGGGATGTCTCCGCCTGGGTGTCGGGGGTGCTGGGCGCGGGTTCCGACATGCGACAAACGCTATCACACACGACGGAGGTTGGAAACTCTTCTGCGTCGGAGGTCTGCGATCCAGCAAATCGGGTAAACCTGATGCTCAGGGAGCTTCACTAATCCTTCAGCAACTGGCGCGCGATCACCAAGCGCTGGATCTCGCTGGTGCCTTCGCCGATGGTACAAAGCTTCACGTCGCGGTAGAACTTCTCGGCGGGATAATCCTTGGTAAAACCATAGCCGCCGAAAATCTGCACGCCCTCGTTGGCGCAGCGGACCGCAACTTCGCTGGCATAGAGCTTGGCCATGGAAGATTCCTGCGTGGTCTTCATGCCGGCGTCTTTCATCGAGGCGGCGCGCATGGTGAGCAGCATGGCGGCGTCAATCTCGGTGGCCATGTCGGCCAGCTTCCACTGAATCGCCTGAAAATCGCTGATCGCTTTGCCGAATTGGCGGCGCTGCTTCGAATATTTCAGCGCCGACTCATAGGCCCCTTCGGCCATGCCTAGCGACAGAGCGGCAATCGAGATGCGGCCTCCGTCGAGCACTCGCATGGCATCGGGGAATCCCTGGCCTTCGCCGCCCAGCAGATTCTCTGCCGGAATGACGCAGTCTTCGAAGATTAACTCCGCCGTATCGCTGGCGCGAAGTCCCAGCTTGTTTTCCTTTTTGCCCGGGCGGAAACCCTTGGTGTCTTTCTCGACGACGAAAGCGGAGAGGCCATGCGTGTGCGCTGTGCGATCCGTTACCGCAAGCACGACGACCACGTCGGCGTAGTGGCCGTTGGTGCAGAAAGTCTTGGTGCCGTTCAGTACCCAGCTGCCGCCCTTGCGCACCGCCGTCATGCGGGCGCTTCCCGCGTCCGAACCCGACGAGGGCTCGGTCAGTCCCCAGGCACCGATGAATTCGCCGGTCGCGAGCTTGGTGATGTATTTCTTTTTCTGCAATTCGTTGCCGGCAAGAAAAATGTGATTCGAACAGAGCGACGTGTGCGCGGCTACGATGATTCCTACCGAGCCATCCACGCGCGACAGTTCCTCGATCGCGGTGACGTATTCCACGTATCCCATGCCTGCGCCGCCGTACTCGGGAGGAAAAATTGTCCCCATCAGGCCGAGCTTGCCCAGTTCTTTGATGGTGGCGAGCGGGAAGTCGCCGGCCTCGTCCCAGGTCATCACGTGGGGCTTGATCTCGCGCTCTGCAAATTCGCGGACACTTTTTTTCAGATGTAATTGTTCGTCGTTCAGCTGGAAATCCAAGGTTCCTCCGGCGGCGGGAGGGCCGTACGGCAGCCATCCTACTCTCTCTGCGGCCTCCAACCGTAACCTGTTTCGATTAGAGCATAGCGCTACAGGAGTGAGAAGTTACCTGCAGAAAGAAAACTGAGACATTGAGATGAGCCGCATCAACACTGACGATTCCGCTGGTTGAATCAATAGGAGCCAACCGACCGGATGGTTGGGCCTTGGCAGCCTATTGGGGAGACGATGAAGAGTCTTGCGCCATTCATGTTTCAGGCTTGTGCGGCCCAATCTGCGGAGGTGATGAAGCGCTGGAATACTTCGTTGGAAAGTAAGCGGCCGCGCGGAGTAAGACGGATGCAATCGGCGTCTCGCTGCAGCAGTCCGTCCCAGACCAGTTGCTCTATCGTGGGGCGCACGCTCTGAACGGACTGCGATCCAAACTCAGCAGCAATGTCCTGCAGGGCGATGCCCCGGTTTAGACGCAAACCCAGGAAGAAGCTTTCCTCCAATGCCGCCATAGCGGACACAACCGTCGTATGTAACGGCGCACCTGCCACGTATTTCTCCAGCACATCTGCAGTCGCAAGGCGGAGATCGGCGGATGCGCTTGCGGCGGAAGGCAACATCGAATGTGCATCCACCCCGAAACCGAGATAGGGTTGCCGCGTCCAATATTTCAGGTTGTGTCGCGACTCGAAGCCGGGGCGCGCGAAGTTCGAGATCTCGTATTGCGCCACGCCCGCCGCTTCCAACGCTTCGCAGGCCGCGATATAGGAGTCCGCGGTAGCGTCTTCGTTGGGCACGAAGTGTGCGTGATAACGCGTTCCACCCGCGATCAATTCGCGGCCCAATCGGGAATCTTCATCCACTTCGAGCATGTAGACGCTCGCATGGGACATGCCGGTCGCGATGGTTTCCGCCAGCGACTCCTGCCAACTTTGAGCGGTCTGGTGCGGGAGGCCGGCAATCAGATCGACATTAATGTTTGTGATCCCTACCGCGCGAAGGCGGGCAATGTCGTCCAGCACAGTCGCACGCTTATGCAAGCGTCCTACCGCTGCGGCCTCCGCGTCGACAAACGATTGCACTCCCAGGCTCACGCGATTAACGCCACACTCGAGCAATCCTTCCAGCACAGGGGGAGTCAGCGTACCGGGCGCGCACTCCACTGTGATCTCTGCATTCGGCATCACCGAGAAATGAGTCCGCAGCCCGTCAAACATCCGCCGCAGCTGCGCAGGTTCTAGAACCGTGGGCGTCCCGCCGCCGAGGTAGATCGAGTCCACGTCCCGGTCGATCTTCGCGCCCATCTGCTCGGCAACATTCCCGGCTCCGGCAATGTCGGCGCAGACACGATCGACATAGCGCTCGAAGACGGCCCGGGAGAATACGTCGGAGGCGAAGTTGCAGTAGCTGCACTTGGTGCGGCAGAACGGCACCGAAATGTAGATCCCTAGAGCCACTGCCTTGATTATCCCACCCCTAAACCTTTTCCATCCTGGGCAATGCCCGGGCATCTATTTTGGGGTACCCTGTTGGATGGCGCGCGCGCAGCGCCGCTCGTCGCCCGATTGACTGCCCGAGACGCGATGGCTCAGGAAGAAGAAATATTAGGCAAAGCCTACGATAGTCGCTTGATGCGGCGATTGCTCACCTACCTGCGGCCCTACCGCTGGCAGGTGACCGTGGCGATCGCCTCGATCATTCTCAAGTCTTTTGCGGATGTGCTGGGGCCTTACCTGGTGAAGGTTGCTGTCGACCGGTATCTCGCGCCCATTAAAGGCTCGACCGCGGGGCTGTGGAGTTGGCTCAGCCCGCGGCCGCTCACCGGCATCGCGCAGATTTCCACCATCTATTTCGGTTTGCTGGTGCTCACTTTTCTGCTTGAGTTTCTGCAAACCTACTTCATGCAGTGGACTGGGCAGAAGGTCATGTTTGATCTGCGCAGCCAGATTTTCCGCCACCTGCAGCGCATGCACGTCGCTTTTTACGATAAGAATCCGGTCGGGCGCCTGGTCACTCGCGTCACCACCGACGTTGACGCCCTGAACGAAATGTTCACTTCCGGCGTTGTCTCGATCTTCGAGGACCTGTTCGTGCTGGCCGGCATTCTCGGCATCATGCTGTGCATGAACTGGAAGCTGGCGCTGATCACGTTTGCCGTGTTGCCGTTCATTGTCTTCGCGACCAAGATTTTCCGGGACAAGGTGCGAGACTCGTACCGGCGCATTCGCACCGCCATCGCGCGCATTAACTCTTACTTGCAGGAACATGTCAGCGGCATGGTGGTGCTGCAGCTTTTCAATCGCGAGCGCAAGGCCTACCAACGCTTCTCGCAGATCAACCGCAGCCACATGGACGCGTTCAAAGACGCGATCATGGCTTACGCCGTCTACTATCCGGTGGTGGATTTTTTCTCCGCGATCGCGATTGCCTGCGTGATCTGGTATGGCGGCCAGGACGTGATGCGCGGCATCGTCGCCCGCAGCGTGAGCATGGAGTTCAGCCGCCAGACGCTGGTTACGTTCCACCTGGTCGCGACGGCGGCTTCGCTAGGGGTGCTGATTGCCTTCACCCAGTACGCGCTCCGCTTCTTCCGGCCCATCATGGACTTCAGCGAGAAATACAACATCCTTCAGTCTGCGATGGCCGCGAGCGAACGCATCTTCAAGCTGCTGGATGCTCCGGTGGATATCGTCTCGTCGACGGTGACGAAGAAACCCACAGGCCCCGGCCGGATCGAGTTCGGCCACGTCTGGTTCGCTTATCGCGATGTGCCGAATGAGGGCGAGTCGCAGCAAGGCAGCAAAGATCATGGCGCAAATCCCGACTGGGTCCTGCGCGACGTCACCTTCGCCATCGAGCCCGGAGAAACCGTCGCGGTGGTCGGCCACACTGGCGCCGGGAAGACTACGCTCATCTCCCTGCTGCTACGCTTTTACGACGTGCAGCAAGGCGCGGTGCGCATCGACGGCGTCGACGTGAAAGAAATGGACCTCGCTGACCTGCGCAGCCGCTTCGGCGTCGTGCTGCAAGACCCGTTCTTGTTCAGCGGCACGATCGGCGGCAACATTCGCCTGGGTACTGAACGAATTCGAGACGAGCACGTCGAGCAGGCGGCCGAAGACGTGAACCTCGGCGACTTCATCCGCGCGCTGCCCAAAGGCTTCGACGAAGAAGTACGCGAGCGTGGCTCGACACTTTCGACCGGGCAGAAGCAGCTCATTTCGTTCGCTCGCGCCCTGGCGCATGAACCGAAGATCCTGATTCTCGACGAAGCGACTTCGAGCGTGGATACCGAAACCGAGTTCAAAGTGCGGGATGCGCTCGCCCGCATGGTCGATGGACGAACGTCGCTGATCATCGCTCACCGCCTTTCCACCATCCAGCGCGCCGACAAGATCATCGTCATGCACAAAGGCCAGGTTCGCGAGGTGGGCACGCACCAGGAATTGCTGGCCAACCGCGGGATTTACTTCAAGCTGTACCAGCTGCAGTACAAGGATCAGGAAGTTAGTGTGGCGCGGGCGCCTTCGCCCGCGAATGGAGCAGGCTTGCAGCAGCCTGAGGTCACCGCCCGAGGGGATGACTGATGTCGGGCTCCTCGTTGCACCGCTAGCGGAGCTTCGCTCGGCGGACAGCCGGGGGCGGCTGTCCCCACATAACAACCGCGATCTCCTCCTTATCGTTACCCCATTTGCCGGAGTAGCATAGTTCGTTCAAGGAGCCTTCTTCCGCTACTCATATGAAAACGCTAAATGCTCTCCTCCGCTTCGTACTGGCCCTAGCACTGGTCTGCTCGCTTTCCGCAACTGGTCAGGACAGGACCGTTAAGACTGCGCCATCGCAAGAGGCGGCGTCGAAATATCGCAACCCGAGTTTGCCCATCGATGACCGGGTGGCCGACTTGCTTTCCCGCATGACGCTGGAAGAAAAAGTTCAGCAGATCTGCGGCGGATCGAGAGCCGAGATGGAAGTCATCGATCCAACAGGAACCTACACGACCGAAACCGCGCGCGCGGTGCTGACTCGCTGGTGGGATCCCGATCTCGTTTTCCCGGCGCGCAAGGCCGCCATCCTGCGCAACGGGGTGCAGCGCTATCTGAAAGAGAAGACGCGGCTCGGCATTCCGGCGTTATTCATGGGCGAGGCGCTCCACGGATTCATGGAATACGGCAGCACCAGCTTTCCGCAAGCCCTGGGTCTGGCCAGCACATGGGATCCCGACCTCGTTCACCAAGTCTTTACCGCCGCGGGCAATGAAGCCGGCGCTGCAGGCGCGGGGCAGGTCTTCAGCCCGGTGCTCGATATCGCTCGCGACCCACGCTGGGGCCGTACCGAAGAGACTTACGGGGAGGATCCGATTCTGGCTTCGCGCATGGGCGTGGCGGCGATCACAGGTTTGCAGGGGGATTCGTTTTTGATCAATCGTCACCACGTGGTTGCCACCGCCAAGCACTTTGCGGTTCACGGGCAACCGGAAGGCGGCACGAACACTGCACCAGGCAACTATTCCGAGCGCATCATTCGAGAGAATTTCCTTGAGCCGTTTCAGGCCGCCGTGGAAGAGGCCCAGGTCGGCAGCGTGATGGCTTCCTACAACGAGATTGACGGCATCCTTCGCACATCAACCACTGGCTACTCGACCGGGTGCTGCGGCAGGAATGGGGGTTTCGAGGCTACGTCACCTCCGATGGCGACGGACTCCAGATGCTCACTGCCACACACCACGTTGCGGCCGATAAGGCCGAGGCGGCGCGCCTCGCCATTGCTGCCGGCGTTGACTATGACCTGTCGGATGGCTCCGTGTATCGCACGCTGCTGTGGCAGGTCAAGATGGGGACCGTTCCGGAGGCTGAGTTAGACAGGGCCGTCGCTCGAATCTTGACTACCAAATTCCGCCTCGGATTGTTCGACAATCCGTACGTCGATCCTGACTATGCGGAGAAGGTCACCAACAGCGCCGAACACCGTGCCCTGGCGCTGAAAGCGGCGCAGAAAGCAGTCGTGCTTCTCAAGAATGAGAAGAACCTGCTGCCGCTCGACTTGTCGAAGCTGAAGACTATCGCCGACATTGGTCCCAATGCCGAGGGCATTCACCTGGGCGGATACAGCCGCGAACCCGCGCACAGCGCCAGCATCTTGCAGGGCATTCGCGACCGCGTGGGGTCGAAGGCTACCGTGGTTTACGCGGAGGGCTGCAAGATTACCGATGCAAAGCCGGACTGGCACGGGTGGTTCGCTGACAATGTTCACCTGATCGAAGCGGCGACACAGCAAGATAGCGTGCGAGCTGCGGCCGACGCCGCTGGCAAGGCGGACGTCGCCATTCTAGTCATCGGCGAGAACGAGTCCACCAACCGTGAAGCCTGGTCGGAACAGCATCTGGGGGATCGCGATTCGTTAGACCTTCTGGGCGCGCAGAATGATCTGGTCAAGGCCGTGGTCGAAACCGGCACACCCGCGGTCGTGCTTCTGATCAACGGGCGCCCACTCTCCATCAACTACATTGCCGAGCATGTTCCTGCAATTCTGGAAGGCTGGTACCTCGGTCAGGAAGGTGGCACCGCGGCCGCTGATGTTTTGTTTGGCGACGTGAACCCGGGGGGAAAGTTGCCCATCACATTCCCACGATCGATCGGCGGCCTGCCTGATTTCTACAATCACAAGCCGTCGGCCAATCGCACTTACGCTTTCAGCACGCGCAAGCCGCTATTCCCTTTTGGCTTTGGGCTCAGCTACACGACGTTCCGGTTTGAGAATGTGCGCGTCGAACCGGCGCAAATTGTATCTGGCGGAACCGCCAAGGTCAGCGTCGACATCACCAATACTGGATCGCGCGAAGGTGACGAGGTTCCCCAACTCTATTTTCACCAGCGGGTCGCATCGGTCACGCGGCCGGTTATGCAGTTGAAAGGATTCCAGCGCGTCACGCTGAAGCCCGGGGAGAAGAAGACGATCGAGTTCAGCATTACGCCGGATATGCTGAGCATGCTGAATGTAGACATGCATCGCGTGGTTGAGCCCGGCGTCTTTGACCTGATGCTCGGGCCGAGTTCTGATCAAACCAGCAGCGTCGCGCTCACGGTGATTGGGGCGCACGGCGAGACCGGCAAGCCTCTTGCTCCGCCTCCTCCCGCTGGGTCAGAGTCGGACTAGAGGACTCGTGCAGGAACAGGTACTGCGGAAATTCGAATTCGAGATTGGCGAAGTCAGAGTCAGTCGGTTGGAGCGTGCCGAATTGCGGGGCGCTACAATCATTTCTTGCGAATCCTTATCTCTGCCGGTGAAGCTTCCGGCGAAATGTATGGCGCACAGCTCATCGAAGCCTTGCGCCGCGCTGCCGAGTGGAAGGAAGCGGAGCTTCGCTGCGCTGGACAGCCGGGGGCGGCTGTCCCCACACCACCATGCAGCTCCTCACGGACAGCGGAACTCGACTTCTTCGGCGTCGGCGGCGACCGCATGCGCGTTGCGGGGTGCGACACGATTGTTGACGCCAAAGATTTGGCTGTCGTCGGGATCACGGAGATTCTCAGCCATCTGCCGAAGATCCTGGGACTCTACCGGCACTTGATCCGCGAAGCGGATAAGCGCCGGCCTGATCTCGCGATCGTCATCGACTCACCGGCATTCAACTGGCGGGTAGCACGCCAGATGAAAAAGCGCGGCATTCCCACCGTTTATTACGTGGCGCCTCAATTCTGGGCTTGGAGGCAGGGACGCGTGCGCCTGCTCCGTGATTACATCGATAAGGCGCTCGTCATTTTCCCCTTCGAAGAGAAATTCTACCGCGAGCGCGGAGTCGACGCGACCTTCGTCGGCCACCCGCTGGCTGAGTTGCCCCGCCCGACGATGGAGCGCGCTGAGTATGCTGCGCAATTTCGCCTGGACGCTGGGAAAACATGGATCACGCTCATGCCGGGCAGCCGGGTGAAAGAAGTCCGCATGAACCTGCCGACAATTGTGCAATCAGCAGTTTTGCTGGGTGGCAGCTATGAGTTTCTGCTCCCGGTGGCTCCGACCCTCGATACTTACTTTATGCATAGGCTGGTCGAAGAGAACTTGGCCAAAGGGGATGCGGCGGGACAGAAAGGGTCCAACGAACCAAAAATAACCCTTGTGCCCGAAGCCCTTCCCGCGCTGTGGCACTCGCGCGCCGGGATCGTTGCCAGCGGAACAGCCACCGTCGAGGCCGCTATGATGAACACTCCGTTTGTTATGGTTTATCGCGTCTCGCCCGTTACCTACCTGCTGGGCAAGCCGCGAGTGAACGTTCCTAGATTTGCCATGGTCAATTTGATCGCCGAAGAGGAGATTGTCCCGGAACTCGTGCAACGCGATTTCACGGCAGCCAAGGTCGCTGCCCGCCTGAACGAGATTCTCCCTGACGGCCCCGCCCGGGAGCACATGCTGGAAGGACTCGCGAAGGTCAAGGCCCGCCTGCGGGCGCCGGTAGCGGGCGCCGGAGCGGCCTCGCATCCTGCTGATCGGGCCGCCGAGATAATCCTGAACCTTGCGATTCGTGGTGAACACGGGCGTCCAGAATCCAGCGCCTGAAGGCGGTTTTGATTTGCGCACTGGCGGCATGCCCGAAGGCATGCCCTGATACGAATCTTGATCTTTCCTGGGGACCTATGCCCATGCCCCAGTTGCGGGTCGGGACGGCGGCGCTACTGTTGCTTGTGCCCGCAGCATCTTTTGCGTCAGAATCTTCATCATAGGAAATGGGTTATCATTTCCTGGAGACTCTCCTGAATGTGGATTGACCTGCGGCGCCAACTGCGCGTCCAAACCGGTTCCCTGACTGTATTGCTGCTGTTTGGGCTCGCGATCCCGTCCTGGGCCGCTGAGAAAGCCCGTCTGCGCGTGGACGACTATCAGATCGAGGCTGAACTGACGCCACATCTGCATACGATCACGGCCCGCGCCAAGGTCAAATTTACCGCCTTGCAGGACCTGAGCGTCGCGGTCTTCGAGTTGCACAACGACCTGCGGGTCACCAAGGTTCTCGACGAAAAGAACCAGCCGCTCTCCGCCGAGCGCGTTACCCAGGATTCGACGGTCCGCGTACCCCTGCCAACTGGGCTTTCCAAGGACGCGTCCACCACTTTGACGTTCGAGTACGAAGGGCAACTCGAAAGCGGAGATAACAGCCCAGTTCCCGGCCTCAAGCTCGCCTATATCAGTGACGACACCAGTTATCTGTTGTACGCCGGGAGGTGGTTTCCCGTCAGCGGCTTCGGCTTGGACCGCTTCACGTCGACGATCAGCGTGACCGTTCCCGCGCATATGGTCGTGATCGGCAGCGGCAAAACGACGGTCGCCGACGCCCCGGCTTCGAAGAAGCCCAATGCCAGCGTCCTGCCGACCAAGACCTTCACCTTTGTTTCGTCGAAGCCCACGTTCCCGGGCACCATCATGGCCGGCGTGTTTCAGGAATATAAGAGCGACGAAGCGGGCATGGACCTGCACGTCTGGTTCAAGCCGACGCATTCGAGTCTGGCGCCCGCTTATACGACCACGGCGGTACAAGAATTTACTTACTTCATCACTCTCTACGGCCTGCCGCCTTCCCAGAAGCTCAACGTCGTGGAAATGCCGGGCGATACCGTCCCTTATGTGTGGGCGCCGGAGATCGCCGGTTTGGCTGGTCCTTCCATCACCGAGAAGACGAACTATCGCCTGCTGGCCGACGCCATTGCCCACCAGTGGTGGGGTGTTTCGGTGAGCCCGGCAACCAAAGATGACTGGTGGCTGACCGAAGGGTTTTCTCGCTACTCCGAGGCCATGTACGTGGAGAATGCCGCCGGGGCCGCCGGCCTGGAGGAAGCGGTAAAAGACATGTCGGTGGGGGCGTTGGCTTATGACACGGTACCGCTTTCGAGCGCCAGCAAGCTCGATATCTTCTCGACCGAATTCCAGTCGCTCGCTACCGATAAGGGCGCGATGATCCTGCACATGTTGCGCTGGGTTCTCGGCGAGGATAAGTACAACAAGGCCATGCGGGAGTTCGCCGCGGAGTTCGCGGGCAAATCGGCGACCATGGATGACTTCCGCGCCATCGCCGAAAAGAATTACGGCGACCAACTGACCTGGTTCTTCTCGCAGTGGCTGGATTCGACTGGCGCGCCGGAGTTCAAGGTGAAGTACACGACCTACCGTCTGGGTGGCGCCGCCGCCACGGCGCAAGGGGCCGAGAAGACTCCGGGCTTCCGCGTCACAGGAGAGATTTCGCAGGATCTTGACCTGTTCCGCATGCCGGTGGACCTCAAGATCGATACCGACGGAAAAACGGAGAGCAAGCGCATCGAGGTCGTGGGTACGAACTCACCTTTCACGATAGAGACCTTCGGCCGGCCGCGCCGCATCGCGGTCGATCCCGACCACCACGTCCTGACTAACTCCAGCGACGTGAAGCTGCGCGCCTCCGTGCTGCGCGGACAGGCTCTGCAGCAGCAGGGGGACCTCTCCGGCGCGCTCACCGAGTTCAACAAAGCCCTTGACCTCAACAAGAACAGTTCCCTGGCGCACTATCGCATTGCCGAGGTTTTCTTCCTGCAGCGAAACTACCAGTCCTCGGCCAACGCCTACCGCGAATCGATCAATGGGGATGGGGAGCCCCGCTGGACAGAAGTGTGGAGCCGCGTCCAACTGGGGAAGATTTTCGACATCACCGGGCAGCGTGAACGCGCAGTGAACGAATATCGGCAAGCGCTGCAGACCAACGACAATACCTTTGGCGCCCTGGAAGAAGCCCGGAAATATCTGCAGAAGGCGTACGAGCGGCCCAAGCCGAAATCACAGCAATAACTAACGCAGTCGCCGGGAAGGCTTCACACCGAGCTTTGGTGGAGCGGCGAGCCCGGGGGCCGAAATCCACTGCTCGGCGTCCTCGCGGGAGTGGAAGATCTCGAAACTCCTCTGTGTGCGCCAAATCTTATGCCTGCGGGCAGCATGGGCCTGGACCGAATTTTCCACTACGAAAGCGCGTTTGGATTCGAATGAAAAGGGGTCGATCTTGTCGGCCAGCCGGATAAAGTCTTCGGCCTTCAGGTGAAGTTTTTCCACGTCCCTGAGGTCCGCAATTTCAGAAAAGGCGGGGCGGAAGGATGGACTATCGCGCAATTGCGCTGCGAATCGTTCAATGTCTCCAGCTGACACTGTCTTTCCGAACCGGACCGTAACCAACTGCAGCGCCGAATCCACAGTAAACCTGACAACCTCGCTCCGATTGCCGTTGTTGTGTGTACTAAGACGCTCCTGTCCAGGCGAAACTCTATTTTGCGCCAACGCCATACCTCCTCCGCGCTGAGTACTTCCGTAGGTCACATCGTCAAAGGAAGGGCTGAGCTTGAGCTTTTCGTGGTTTTCGGCCTCTCCCGGGTTCTGCTCTGACCGGCTAACCTTTTTGGCCCCTCTGGGGTCTAAAGAACTACATGCCAGCAGGGAACTTTCCATAGCCCGGCTGCGTATTTCTGATCAGATGTTAGGCGGGATTGAGACCCCTCGCCTGAACGTTACCCGGGGCCCCCACGCTCCTCCCCGGAGGCGTGGGGGCATGTTATCGGCCGATCAGACTATGCGCATGTTTCTTGACATCGTCCGCCAGTCCCTGTCCACACTCTGGGCGCACAAGCTGCGCTCTTTTCTGACCATGTTCGGGATCGCGTGGGGCGTCGGCTCGTTGCTGCTTCTGGTCGGTCTGGGCGAAGGCTTCCGTAGCGGCCAGGAAAAACAGCTCGCCACCCTGGGTCAGAACATCATGTTTATGTTTCCGGGGCGCATCCCGGCAGTGGAGGGCAGCACCCAGTCCGGGCAGATCTACTATTTTACGTACAAGGATTACCTGGCGATCCGCAACGAAGCCAAGTTGGTGGGCGCCCTGTCGGCGGTCCTGAACCGGGAAGACATCCGCGCGGTTAGCGATTACGGTTCGACGAATGGTCAGGTCTTCGGCGTGGCCTCCGATTACAACCAGATCCGCAATGTACCCGTCCAGCCAGGACGCTGGTTCAACGAACAGGACAATGGCGAGCGACGGCGCGTGGCCGTGGTGGGCTGGGAGTTGCTCAAGAATATGTTTCCGGGCCGTCCGGCGGTGGGCTCGACCATCCTGCTGAATGGAATCAATTTTGATGTGGTCGGAGTCGTGGCCAAGGTCGGTCGCGACGGCAACAACGGCACGAACTCGCGGATCTTCATCCCGATTGAAACTATGCGGGACCTGTTTCCGCTGATCAAAGCCAATTCCGAAGACGCAATCTCGTTCATCAACTATCGCCCGGTCACCAAGGACCTGCACGCTGAGGCCAAGGACGAGGTTCATCGCATTATTGCTCGGCGCCATGGCTTCAATCCCAAACTGCAGGATGCCTTCGAAGACTGGGACACGATTGAGAACATGAAGCGAGTGGGAAGGATCTTCGACGCAATGGATTGGTTCCTGGGCGTCGTGGGGGTAGTGACGCTGGGGCTAGGCGCCATCGGCATCATCAACATCATGCTGGTGTCGGTGACGGAGCGAACCAAAGAGATCGGCCTGCGCAAGGCACTGGGCGCGACTTACCGCGCCATCCTGACGCAGTTTTTCATTGAAGGTGCGTTCCTCACCGCCTTTAGCGGCGGCATAGGATTGGCCATCGCGACCGGCTTTGTGACTTTGCTCGCGATGCTGCCCGCGCCCGAGGGCTTTGACACGCCGAGAATCATCCCCGCATCAGCGTTCGCGGCGATTGGCTCTTTGGCAATCGCGGGCATCGCCGCCGGTCTGTATCCAGCACGCAAAGCGGCGCTGATGCCTCCGGTAGAAGCGCTAAGGCAGGAATGAAGGATCAGCTTCTAGCTCCTAGCTGCTAGCTCCTTGCCAACCTGGGTCTGTAGGTTGGCAAGGAGCGAAGAGCTAGAAGCTAGCAGCTAGAAGCTAGGAGCGGTTTTCATGATCGTCGATCTCGCCACTCAGGCCTACAACGCGCTGCGCCACAACCGGCGACGGAGTCTGCTTACCATGCTCGGCATGGCCTGGGGCATTGCGACCGTGGTGCTGCTGCTGGCTTATGGCGCGGGTTTCGAGCACGGATTGTGGGCTGCGTTCCGTTCCTTCGGCACCAATCTGGTCTTCATCTTCCCAGGACGCACCGAGTTACAGGCCGGAGGCACCAAGGCGGGCACACAAATCCGCTTGAACATCAACGATCTCGACTACATCCGCGCCGAGGTGCCCCTGCTGAAACACGTTTCGCCGGAGGCGTTCAAGAACTGCGTGGTGGCCTACGGCACTCGCAGCGCGAACTACGGCGTCAGCGGCGTTTATGCTAATTATGGGCGCATGCGCAAAATGGAGGTGACGGAAGGGAGTTTCTTCAACGAGGCCGACGATTTTACCCACACGCGCGTGGCTGTGATCGGCGCCGATGCAAAGAAGAAGCTGTTCTCCGGGCAGAACGCACTCGGCGAGAACGTCCGTTTGGACGGCATCTCTTACCAGGTCGTCGGCATTCTCAAACACCAGGTGCAAAACGGGGACGACAACATCAACGAGCATGTGTACGTCCCCTACAGCGCCATGAGCGACCTCACGAATACGTATTATTTGAGTTCGGTCGTCATGGAATACGAAGGCGACCACGACAAAGTGGTCAAAGGCCTGCGCGACTCCATGGCGTTCCACCACAGCTTCGATCCCAAGGACCATCGCGCGATCTTTGTGTTCGACGTGTTCGCGGATCTGCTGGATCTGCAGGTGATCACGACCGGCATCAAGATTCTGCTGGGCTTCATCGGACTGCTGACTCTCGGCATTGGCGGCGTCGGGCTGATGAACATCATGCTGGTCTCGGTGACGCAGCGGACGCGCGAAATTGGAGTGGAGAAGGCACTGGGCGCCCACCGGTGGCACATCTTGTTCCAGTTCCTGGCCGAGGCCCTTGTGATCACAGCGCTGGGCGGGCTGTTGGGTGTGATTCTCGCTTATCTGGTGGCATGGTCGGTGGGATCGCTAACGCTGTGGAGCGCCTTCGAAGAAAATGCGAGCGAAGGTGATATTCATCTCTACATCGACGCGGCGACACTGATGTGGTCGACGTTCATCCTGAGTTTCGTCGGCATTGTGAGCGGCATGCTGCCCGCAATCAAAGCCGCGCGGCTGAATCCGATCGAGGCGCTCAGGTACGAGTAAGCAACTCTCCGGTTAAAATTGGTCCAGTTCGACCCAGTTCGCCGAGTCGTCCTGTGCGCAATCATTGGTGGCCATTATGCATACCTGAAAATGCTCGACCGGATGCAACTCCCACACAGAAGCACGCCAGCAAGACCGTTTTTGAGCCTGAGTGTGCGCCGTAGCGCAGTTTTGTGACGGTACATTGTGCTCGTTGTCGATCAGTAGCTGCCCAATCACGCGCACCTGATGGCCAAGTGCTTTCTGCAGATTCTCGACTGTCCAGATGCTATGTTCGAACTGGAAGCGGTAGTGAGGGGTCATCTCGACGATCACGCTTGCCTGCTCTAACGCGCTGGCCGCTGAGCCTTTGGTGGTCTTGCCTGGCGATCGTTTTGAGGCAGCCGGTGTAGACGCCGGATTTTCGTCAGTGCGGAGCCCCTGCGCCACGGTAGGATCAAAACCAATTCCAATGTGATAGTCGACGTTGCTCTTCTCCGGATCGTCGCTGGGCCCGCTCAAATCACAGTTGCTGCTTTCGGCTCCTGTCGGTTGAAAGTAGTACAAGAAGCCAATCACACCGAAGGTCTGCCCCTCTCCCATCTCGTTGAGTTGGTTCTGGAAGTCGGCGTGATTGGATCGGGTGAGTCCAGACGGAATATCTGCATCCAGACCCGCGTAGTCCTGTTGGGCCAGGAATTTTACCGGAGTAGAAAGCGGCGCGGGCGGTTCGATTTCGTTCTTCAGTGAGTTCAAAAAGGCATCGTACCCAGCCGCCGGGCTGCAGCCTGTCGGGAAACGGCTGTGACAGTCCTGAAAGTCTACGACTTCGTCACACTTTTCCGCGACAATGGCGCGAGTGGAAACCGGCGCTGCGTTGGCTGGCTTCGCAGCGTGCGGCGGCACCGCGTTCATCGCCAGGGCGAGGGCCAGAGGCGCGAAAGGAGCTACGTGCCGCGCGAAGGTATGACTGGTTTGTGATTTCGTGTCGGCCATCTCTGCCTCCTTGCGAGTGGGTTCACGTCGATTGCGCGCAATGAAATCGCCCACTTGCGGCCCGTTCAAGGATGCGGGACATTGCCACCAGCGGGCCCACCTCCAGCCTGACCACCGCCAGCACCCGGTTGCCCGCCATCTTGGTCCTTCTTTGTGCTTGCCTCGATTCCCTTGCCGACTCCGTATGTCGTCGCGCTGACCCCCAGGAGAGCCAAGACGGTCGCGGGAACGTCGGGAATGTCGCATTTACAGAGCACTACAAGGAAGAAACTCAGCCCGATGACAAGGGTAAAAATCAGCAACTGGAAGCGCCCCATGCTGGCGCCTCCTGTGCCTTTCTCCTCCAGCAGTTGACTGATATCGATCTTATTGCTGGCGATCGCGGCTAGAACCATAAACCCGAACAGGAAGAGCAGAATCAGCCCACCATACGCGATGGCGATCTTCAGTTTGTCCATTGGAGGGCCCGGAACCCAAAGTGCGATCGCGAAAGCGAGCGCAATGCTTAACACCAGCATGATCACAAACTCGACGGTCTTCATCGTGTCCTCCTTGCTCTTAAGGGAGTCGGGTCATCGGCCCTTGAAAAGGTCCCGAACTTTGCCAGCCAGATAAAAGGCGTGACTTCCTCCGAGAGCCATAACCATTGGCACAGGCAGTTGAGGCAACTCGGTTGGGTTGCGAATCACCTGCAGCAGATAGTAGCCGGCGACGAACAGCGTTGCGACCAGTGACTGCGCCCGCGCCGTGCTGGCTTGGGAAGAGAAACCATGCGCGCTGTTTGGGTCGCGAACATCGCCGTCGAGCAGGTGACTCAAAGGGATGCTGCCCGTCAGCAACTTCCAGAGCACAACGCCCAGAAGGCCGCCGAACAGCACGACCGCCTCCCAATAAGCGAATTTCACAAACAGAGGCATGCTTCTCCATCTTCTCACTCTTGAAAGCACACGCCGTGGCCTTTGGGGAAGTGGGCAAGGTATACACAAGCTCTGCGTTTTCGGCAAGTAGTATCTTTAAGTTGTTACGAAAACGGAAACTCTAAAGCCGGGTCAGAATGCACGAAACAAGTCCAGGATCAGCGGGCTCGCATGAGGCGATACAATCTCTGCCGTGGCTGAATCGGTTTCTTCCCGCATCGACCGCGTCTTGTCGCAGTTGCGCCTCTACGAACATCCCCTGCTGAACTTTTCCGCGCGTCCGAAAGGCGAGGGCGTCGAGGTAATCATCAAGTTCAAGGACGAAAACGTCCCTGTTCATACCTACTACTTTGATCTCCATCCGCGCGACCTTGACGACCCTCAGTTCGAATGGAGCTTCCAGCGCCAGCTTTACGATGCCTTGCATGACTATTTCGTCGAGATGTTCATCCGCACGCCACAGGACCGCGCCGATCGACTGAAGAAGGGACTGTGATCGGACTTCGCGCACGAATCGAGCGGGAGATCCGGGAACATGGCCCGATTCCCTTCTCCCGATATATGGAGCTGTGTCTCTACGATGCTGAGTTCGGCTACTACTCGCGCCGCGCGGGGCAATTCGGCAAGGCTGGAGACTTCTACACGTCCAGCGATGTCCATGCCGTCTTTGGCCGCCTGATGGCGCGCCAGTTCGAGGAGATGTGGCGTGTGCTGGGCTCTCCAGCCAGCATCGTGGTGAGGGAGCTTGGTCCTGGACGAGGGCTCTTCGCGCAGGACGTGCTGGACTGGTCGCAAAAGAAGTTTCCAGACTTTTTCTATGCCCTGCGCTACGTTCTGGACGAGCGCTCGCCGGCGCTACGACAGCGAATCGAGCAGACTCTGAGCCGGCACTTTACATCTGGGAAAGCTGCATTCCCGTCATTCGGAGAAAGGCTTTCTATAACGGAGATCGTCTTTGCCAACGAGTTCTTCGACGCTCTGCCGGTCGAGATTCTGAGTTCGCAGGGTGCGCTTCGCTTGGACTTGCTCGAGGAACGTTTAGCAGAGATTTGGGTTCCACCTTCGCAGGAAGAGCTGGAATTCCTCGACCGTTACTCGATCCATCCCGAGGCCGGAGAACGAGTCGAAGTTTCACTTCAATTGCAGACTGCGATGAACGTTGCTGAACTGGAACGCGGGTTCGTCGTTGTCGTCGACTACGGGCACACGCGCGACGAGCAACTCGCGGGACGACATCGCGGCACGCTGAAGGCCATTCGTCAGCATTCCGTGAGTGCCAACCCGTACGAAGCTCCGGGCGAGCAGGACATCACAGCCGACGTCAACTTCACGGCGCTCGCTGCGGCGGCAGAAAAACGCGGCATGTGCGCGCAGAGGCTCGTTACCCAATCGCAGTTTCTGATGGGCATCGGCGAAGCGAATCAGTTTGCGGACGCTTTCGAGGACTGCCGACTACCGCAAGAGCGCGCCAAAGTCGCGCTGCAACTCAAACACCTGGTGACTCCGGCGGGCATGGGTGAGAGCTTTCACGTACTGGTGGCGAGCAGGGGAGTTGAAAAAGAGAAGGTTTCTGCGCTAGCGGGCCTCGGTTTTGGCCGGAAGTGAGCAGCTCGTTTTTTCGGAGCAGTGGTAGAAATGCCTTGAAGAGCCGTGCATGGTGCGAACTGCTAGGGATCCTTCGCTACGCTCAGGATGACAGCTGGTTTGAAGCTGGCTTCAGTTCCGGGTCGTTCTTCTCGGGGTAATCGTAGACTCCGCGGCCTGACTTTCGTCCCAGCCGTCCAGCTTTCACGTACTGCACCAGCAACGGGGCGGGACGATATTTTTCTCCTAGCGACTTGTGCAGATATTCGAGAATGTTCAGGCGCGTATCGAGACCGACGAGGTCTACCAACTCGAACGGGCCCATGGGATGATTCAGGCCCAGCTTGAGCGCTTTGTCGATGTCGGCTGGCGACGCGATCCCTTCCTGCAGCATGTAGAACGCCTCGTTGCCGATCATAGCGTTGATGCGGCTGGTGATGAAGCCGGGCGATTCCTTGATCACGACAACTTCCTTGCCCATGCGCTTGCCGACTTCGACGGCGGTGGCCAACGTGTCTTCATCGGTTTCGAGCGCGCGCACGATTTCGAGCAGCTTCATCTTGTGCACGGGATTAAAGAAGTGCATGCCGACACATTTTTTGGCGCGGTAGGTGACGCTCGAAATTTCGGTCACGCTGAGCGAAGACGTGTTCGAAGCCAGAATCGTGGTGGGCCGGCAGATTTTGTCGAGCAAAGTGAAGATTTCGATCTTCGATTCCATTTCCTCGGGAACCGCTTCAATGACGAGGTCGGCTTCGCGCGCAGCCTCTTCCACCGAACCGGCGTACTGCAGACGCCGGAAAGCGGAATCGGCATCCGGACCACTGACTTTGCCGAGTTCGACAGCCCGGTCGAGATTGGCGCGAATTTCAGATTCGGCCTTGCGCAGAGTTCCGGGCAGCAGATCTTCGAGAATGGTGCGGTAGCCGCCGAGGGCGGCGGCGTGGGCGATTCCTCGCCCCATGATGCCGGCGCCGATGACGGCAAGCGTGTTGACCGGCGCCACTTACTTCTCCGCCTTTTCCAGGTCGGCGATGGCGGCGGTAATCTGGGTGCCCGCCCCACGCAAACTCTCAGCCAGGCGCTTGCGTTCCTCTGCGTTCATGCTGGGAATGTAAATACAAATCCGTCGAAGGGTCGCTGTGATGTCGTCCACGTAGTTCATTGCTCGAATCAGTTCACCTGTCGCTACCATGAGTGCTCCTATCTTTTTCGGTTCAGGCGTAGCTCCTTGTGTCGCGAGGCGCTCAGGCCGAACGTTCTATTGTGGACGTGGTGACGAATTTAGTAAAGGCGCGGTGCAGCTAGCGGCTGTGCGAAATCCCCACCCTCCGACAGGCTCAGGGCAGGCTTTTTCGCGCCAACAACACGCGAGAAATGGTGCACCCAGCCTTTCATGAGCTTTGGCCGATAGTTTGAAGGACGAAGAGGAGTCGTTCTTCGACGGGGACGCGAGGAAGCTCGATTAGGTTGTAGCCATACTCGGTGTAAGTCACGACCAACGCATCGTAAGTTCGAACTGCTTCGTCGAAGTCCTGCTTGCGCTCGCGGTCCTGGTGGAAGATATCCCTCCACGGTGGAGCGACAAAAACGTGCGCATTATACCGGAAGGTTTCAGCAGCTTTCCGCATGTGGCTCGGAATCGGGTGACCGGTCAACCGGAGGTATCCGATCACGTCGGGCACACCACGGTCGAAAAAGACGGGCCCAGTGCTGTGTTGTGCCGTGTGATAAGAGCGCATCTCCCAAGACAGCATCAGTTCAGCAAAGAGGGTGCGATCGTCCCAGGGCAGTGCGCGGCCTCGGATCAACATTTGGTCCTGGATGATGCCACGGCCGGCTTCTACCGATCGCGCGTAGCCGGCGCGTTCCAAGGCGTCGACGAGAGCGCTCTTGCCCGAGGCGGGCCCGCCGGTCAGGACAAAAAAACGATTTTCATCGTCAGTTGTTGACATGTTCTCCTTCCGTAACAGGTGCGAGATGAACGTCGCGGATTCCGTAGTCGTTTATTCACAACAAGTTGATTGGGCAGCGATATAATCCGCATCAATTCTTTTTATGGGGCGCGGGAGTGGTCCGCGAATCAAATAGCCATGGCAGATACACCATTGAAACGTTACATATTTGCAAGCGACTTTGACCAGACGCTCACCTTCAACGATTCTGGCTATGTGCTCGCCGAACTGGTCGGTATACCGACCGAAGAGTTCGAACGCAAAGCCAAGGGGATGGCCAAGATCAACCTGGTGCAACAGGGCGCGGAACTGGCTTACCTTTTGCTGCATGATCCGGAGTTCCGGGCGAAGGTTCGAAAGGAACATCTCCATGAAGTCGGAAAACGCATTCGCCTGAAAGGCGAGATCAAACTGCTGTACCAGATTCTCAAGAACGGAATTGACGGACATGAGTTTGATTTCTACGTGCTTTCGGCCGCGCCGGTGGAGGTAATTCTCTCTGCGCTCGAGGACATCGTGCCGCCGGATCACATTTTTGGGACGGAGTTTCGCTACAAACCGACTGGCGAGATTGACACGATAGTGCGGGCCACGGCGGGTTATGGGAAAGTTGCGGTGCTTGATCATCTGCTGGAGCAGCGCGTCGCCGGGCCCGATCATGTGATCTACACCGGGGACGGTAGCTCCGATATTCACGTGATGCTGCATATCAACTCCCGCGACGGGCTGACAATTGCGGTTTCCGAGTCTCCGAATGTTTCGCAAATTGCCAAGCGCACGGTGCTGAGCACCAGCGCGCTGGCGGTACTGGCGCCCATTCTCGAAGAAGTTGCCGGATGGGAACGCTACCGTATTCGCAGCTTCTTTGAAGCGAACGGAATGCTCATTCAGGAATGGGAACGTGTGCGCACCGACTGGCTCACCCTGCGCCCGTCCGTTGATGAGCCAATGGAGACGAAGGCGGCGATCTAGCGAGCTGCTAAGGACTATGCGGCGCGACAAGAACCTGATTCCACTTTCGCATCAGCACCAGCGCGCTCTCGCGCTGTGTGTACGAATTGAGCGCGCGTCGCCGATTCTTGATGCGGATCTGGCAGCGTGGCAAACCGAGGTCGCGCAGCTGTTTCAACGCGAGGTCAGCGCTCACTTCGACGCGGAGGAACGAGTGTTGTTTCCTGCTGCGCGCACATTCGAGGAATTGGTTCCGCTGGTGGAGGAACTGGTTAACGAGCACGGCGAGTTGCGCACGAGTTTCGCTCGGGCAGGAGCGAACGAGATGTCCGCAGCGGACTTGGCCGCGTTCGCGCGGAGTCTCTCAACCCACATCCGCAAGGAAGAGCGTCGACTGTTTGAACAGCTGCAGAAGTTCATGAGTCCAGACCAACTCGCGACTCTCGGTAAAGGACTGGTTGACGCGCTTGCAGGAGTTGAGCAGGCGTGCGAGCTGCCCAGTGAGATCACGAAGCTGCGGGCCTTCAGGGGCTAAAACCCAGTATCCACCACAACCCGCATGCGGCACGACTGAAAGTCGTCCCTTCCCGGAGATAGCTACGGCGAAAGAGCTGTAGACAATGGGTCAGCAAACTCGGTAGGATTCTTCGCTTCGCTCAGAATGACAGAGTGAATGACGGCCTAGTCTGAATTGGCTGGATAAAGAGCGTGAACTTGCTGGAATCTCGCCGCCGCTTCGCTGCCCATGTAGCGTTCCAGAACCGCTGGGTCGGTGCAGCGTAAGTCCACAACTACCAGGCCGTCGAGCACGTTCGAAAATTTCTGATCCACGTTGAAGCCGACGAGCTTTCCGCCAATTTTGGCATATTGCCGGAGAAGAATGGGCAGGCCCTTGCCATCGGCTTCGACGTCGGTGATCGGCTGTGAGAGTTCATCCAGGTCGCGCAGCGCCTGACACATTCCGCGGCAATCCCAGCGGCGAAGCAAACCCGAACGAAACGGCTTTCGGGGTTCGACCATCCCCGCAAGTTCGCCTTCTTGCATACGCGCCTCGAAGAAACGGTAGATCATTTCGCGCGATGTCTTGTTGTAATCGTTACTGATGCTGACTGCGCCGAAAAGTACCGGGATTTCTGGCCGGCTCGCGATCAGGCGGGCGATTCCCTTCCACAACAGCAGGAGCGGGGCATACTGCCGCTGGTATTCCGGGCGCACGAAGGAACGGCCCATCTCGAGCGCGGGTCCCAATTTCTGGAAGAGCCGCTCGTCGTAACGGAAGAGGGTGCTGGTATACAGGCCGCCGACGCCAAAGGCGGGGAGAATTTCGGCGGTGCTTCCGGCGCGGTAAGCACCTACCAATTCGCGCCTGGTCTTGTGCCACAACACCAGGTGCCAGTAGTAGTCGTCGAAACGGTCGAGGTCCAGACTTTTGCCTGTGCCTTCGCCGACCTTGCGGAAGGTCACCTCGCGGAGCCGTCCTACTTCCCGCAGCAAGCGCGGTATTTCGCGAGCAGTTCCCAGGTACACCGCGAGGTCGCCGTTGGAGGCAAGACAGCGGTCTTCGGGGAGCCTCTCGACTTCCTGGGCAAGCAAGTCTGGGCTTTCCGCCGCGGCGATGGGTTCCTGTGCTCTCAGGGCTAGCTTGGATCGTACGGCGTGGAGCCGCGATGGTTCCGGTTTGCTGCGGCGCGCCAGCAGGTAGGTGCGCCAGCGCAAGTATTCTGTGGCCTCGCGATCGCTGGCAAGTCCGGCGATAGCGTGGTGATCGATCGGGCTGCCCACGCGAACTTCCACGGTCTTGCCTTCCTGCTGCAGGAACTCCTGCAAGAGGAATGCGCCGCGCAACTTGGGATGAACCATGCAGAGAAGCTGGAATCCGACGCTGTTGTGGCCGCAGAAATATACCGGCACAGTGGACGCCCCGCTGTGGCGTATCAGTCGCACGGCTGCGGCATTCCAGGTGGGATCGGCAATCTGTGCGGCCGGCATCTGCCAGTGCGAGACCTCACCGGCGGGGAACATGGCCAGCATGCCGCCCTGTTGCAGCCAGGCAAGGGCCTGCCGCATGGCGCGCCGGTTGGCTTCTGCCGAGTGGTCGGTGTGAAAGGGATCCACAAAGATGCAGTGCTGGGCCAGTTCTGGAATGTCGGCGAGCAGGTAGTTGGTGAGGAGCTTCGCATCTGGGCGGACGCGCGTCATGAGCACTGTCAAGATCGCGCCATCCAGCATGCCATACGGATGATTGGCCACAACCACAACCGGGCCGGTCGCGGGAATGCGCGCTTGATCGGCGGCATCGACGCGAAGTCCGATTCGCATTTCGGTGAGCAGGCTCTCCAGGTGAAATCCCTCAGGCGATTGCTGCACCCGTCGATAGAGATCGCGCACACGGCCTACCGGAGCAAACTTCGCGGCCAGACCGGGGAGCTCAGAGATTCGCGACAACACCTCCTCGGTCTCGCGGTGCGAGCGAAGTTGGTTTGATGGCATATACCATGAATAGTGGGATCACTTTGCAGCAGGATGACGGGCAAGTTAAAAACTGATGAAATGTGATGCTGGTAAGCGAGAGAGTAATCAGGAGCATCGTCTCGCCGAAGGGTTCGTATTCGAGGCGCAAGTGGGGGCTGAAGCCCGCATTGATTCTATGTTCTTACGCGGCCCTGAAAGGGCCGCTCTTCCACGGAGGCGCGGGCGTTCGGAGTTTTTCCGCAACCTGTAAAGCGATGCCCTGATACGAATCGCGAGTCTACTGCGAAGTGCGCAACGCACGCGCGATGGGTTAGGTCTCGAGCCTGTAGCGCGTTTCGGCGAGCGCGTAGAGTCTGCGCCAGACGAGGCGATTGATGGTGACAACCGTGGCGGCCATCATCATGGTTGCGGCGAGCAGCAGATCGAAATTGCCCTGGTCGGTGGCTTGCGAGATCGTCGCGCCCAGGCCCGCCGTGGTGTAGATGTGTCCCTTGAAATGAAAGTACTCGGCGACGATGCTGGCGTTCCATGCACCGCCGGACGCGGTCACCATGCCGGTAACCAGGTAGGGAAAAATTCCGGGAAGGATGAGTTTCTTCCAGCGCTGCAGTCCTTCCAGGCGAAAGACCGAGCAGCATTCCTTCAAATCTGTAGGGATGGCGATCGCTCCCGCAATCACATTGAACAGGATGTACCACTGGGTGCCGAGCAAAAGCAGTACGATCGAGCCCACACCCAAGCCACCCCCGATGCGAATCAGCAACAGCAGCACCACGGGGAAAAGCGCCGTCGCGGGGACAGAGGCTGCAATCTGCGCCAGCGGCTGGGCGATACGGGCCAGCCGCGGGTTGAAGCCTATGGCGACGCCAGCGGGGATCGTCCACAGCGCACCAATCAGCAAGGCTGCGTTCACGCGCAGGAAGGTTGCGCCCAAGCCGATGCCAGCCTCGCGCAGCTCAGCTTTCTGCAAGCCACTCAGAATGATCCCGACGCGCACGAGCCCGTAGCCCATGCCGCCGAGCAGTGCCACGGCCAGGAGGCGCGCGAGCCAGATCTTCCAGGGACTACCGGGCCCGGTTTCCTCGGTAGAGCGTATGTGTGAGAAGTAAGCCATCAGCCGCTCGCGCAGCGGGGTTACGGTGCTCTTACGGATACGCGCGAGACTGCGCGAGTGACGGATCAAGTCGAGCACCCAGGATTGCGGAGCGTCAGTGCTTTCGACCTGCTCGACCTTGAACTTCTCTGCCCAGGCAATCACGGGACGCCAGACAAATTGGTCCAGCAGCACGATCACCGCAATCATGGTGGTTACGCCCCACAGGATCGACGGAGTGTCGCCGGCGCTGGCAGCGGTTTGCAGGTACGATCCCAGGCCGGGCAGGCGGAAATCGCGCGCTCCCAGCACGAACATTTCGCAGGCCATTAGAAAAAACCAGCCACCGGCGACCGACATCATGGAGTTCCAAACAAGGCCGATGGCGGCATAGGGCAGTTCCATCTCAATGAAGCGCTGCCACGAGCTGAAGCGGTAGATCTTCGCCGCTTCGCGCATCTCCTTCGGAATGCTTTTCAGCGACGCGTAAAAGCTGAACGCCATATTCCAAACCTGGCCGGTAAAGATGAGCAGGATCGCTCCTGCTTCGACGCCCAACTGCCGGCCGGGAAACAGGGCCACCATGGCCAGCATGACACCAGGAAGAAAGCTCAACACTGGAATGGACTGCAGAACATCGAGCAAAGGAATCATAAAGCGCTCGGCCCGCGGGTTGTACGCCGCGATATAGCCATAAACCAGCGTGAAGGCTAGGCTCAGCACGTAGGCGATCGTAATCCGTAGCAGGGAGTAACCCGCGTATGCCGGCAGGGCCAGCGGACTGCGGGAAATTTCGACTTCGGGAGTGAAGGGGCCCAGCCATGTACGTCCCACTACGAGCACGCCATAGAACAGCGCAATGCATGCGCCGAACATGAGGAGGTCGGGCAAGTAGGAAATCTCAATGCTGGGCAGTTGCGTCCAGATTCGGTAGGCGGAAAATCCGCGAAAGGTGGCCGATTTCTTTGCGTGAGTCATTCTTCGCGTTTTCTCAGGATTTCGGGGCAGCAGAGGAGTTTTGACTCTCGACCGGGGCCGGTTCCGTTGGCGCCGGCGGCTCACTCAGGACGAGGCGGCCGCTCTCGCGGTCATAATCGAAAATTTCGGCGTAGCGCCCCCAGTTCAAGGCGGTTTCAAACTGGCGCTGCACTTCGTCTTCGGCAAAGTATTCGTCGAGGATGTCGTGGAAGAATTCGTCCTGAATGGAATGATCGGACTTGCGTTTCAGGATGCTGTCAATCTGCTTCAGGATGGTCACATGCTCCAGGCAAGCCTTGCGGAACAAAACCTTGCGCTGCTGAATGTCGGCTTCCGCGAAGGCCGTGCCTTGCGGCGTGATCTGGACATCGCCCTCTTTCAACCAGGCAAAACCCAGCAGCACACAGGCCTCAAGAATCGGGAGCAGGTCCTGGACGTCCATGACCAGTTCTTCAGCGAGACGGAATAGATCCTCGCGACCGCCGCGATCCTGCAGCAGTTCCACCAGGCCGGCGATGCCGCCTACGCGGGCATGAGGCAGCATCTGATATTTGGCGGTGCGGATGGGTGCGGCTTGTTTCTTGAGTTCGTCCTTCGTTATTCCACCCTTGGGAAGAATAAGTTCGGCCGTGGTCTCGGCATCCGGGAGCGCGTGTTCGACCTCGGGCTCCGTCATCACTTTGTAGATGTAATCGACCAGTTCTACAAAGCGCGCTGACTTGCGATCTCGCGGATGCTTCAGGCGCACATTGAAGTCGGATCGGACCCGCGCGGGATTCCGTCCTAAGACCATGACGCGGTCGGCCAGCATCACCGCCTCTTCGATGTTGTGGGTCACGATGAAAATAGCGCTGGTCGGCATCTTCTTGTTGAGCCAGAGTTCGAGCAGTTCACCGCGCAGGTTTTCGGCGGTGAGCACGTCGAGCGCGGAGAAAGGCTCGTCCATGAATAAGACTTCCGGCTCGACGACTAGAGCGCGGGCGAATCCCACACGCTGCTTCATCCCACCGGAAAGTTCCTTGGGATACGCGGTTTCGAATCCATCCAGTCCAACCGTGTCGAGGGTGCGTAGGGCGCGTTTGTGGCGTTCGACGGCGGGGACGCCCCGGGCTTCAAGGGGAGCCTCAACGTTCTCCAGCACCGTGAGCCAAGGGAAAAGAGCGAAACTTTGGAACACAATCGCAACATTCGGCGTGTGACCATCGAGCGCCTTTCCGTGCCACATCAGGGTTCCCGACGTCGGTTCCGAGAGGCCAGTCAGCATGCGCAGCAAAGTGGACTTGCCGCAGCCCGAGGGGCCAAGCAGGGCGATGATCTTGCCGGCTTCGACGACCAGATCTGTCGCGCCCACCACTTGGATGCGCGTACCATCCGGTTGCGGATAGGACTTTTCGATCGCGACGGCCTCGATGATCGCTTCGCTCACGCTCAGACTCCCGTACGTTCTATACACGATCGGCGCAGAAGCGCAAAGCGTGCTTTGCGTTGTAACACTACGTTCACAATGAAATCCGCCCGCCCGTTCAGGCAGCGAAGGTATTGTCCGCGGGCTTGGTGAAAGATTGAGGCAGCCTGTCGCTCAGTTCGGCGAGATGCGCCAGCTTCGCCGCCAGGTCGCCCGTCAGATGACCGGGGTCGAACCGCCAACGCCAGTTGCCTCCGTAGACGCTAGGAGTGTTCATGCGAGCTTCGCTGCCGAGTCCAAGCACATCCTGCAGGGGAATGATACTCAGGTTTGCGGGAGAGCATTGCGCGGCGCGGATAAATCCCCAATGGATGCCGTCTTCGCAGCGCCCCAGATAGGCCTCGGCGTTGCGGCGTTCGTGCTCGGCTGCGCCGGCGCGCCACCAGCCTACAACGGTGTCATTGTCGTGCGTGCCCGTGTAGATAACCTTGCCGGCCGCACGATGCGGCAGGTATATGTGCGCGCCTTCATCGCCGAAGCCAAACTGCAGGACGGCCATGCCGGGAATCTGCAGCCGGTCTCGCAGAGCGTGGACTTCGGGAGTGATGTAGCCGAGGTCCTCGGCGAAAAAGGGCAGGCCACCCAGCGACTCGCGGAGCTTCAGAAACAAGTCGTCTCGAGGGCCGTCGACCCAGCGGCCATTCACCGCCGTCGGGTCTGCGGCAGGAATCTCCCAGAACTGATCGAATCCGCGGAAGTGATCAAGACGGATGTAATCGCAGTTCTGGGTGGCCCAGCGGAGGCGCTCCACCCACCATCGATACCCTTGCTCTTTCATCGCGTCCCAACGGTACAAGGGATTTCCCCAGCGCTGTCCAGTCTTGCTGAAAAAGTCAGGCGGCACTCCCGCTATCACCTCGGGCTCGAGTTTGTCGGTGAGCCGGAACAGTTCGCGGTGCGTCCATACGTCGGCGCTGTCGTGGTTTACGAAGATAGCCACGTCGCCGACGATACGAATCGCGCGCTCGGCGCAGTAGCGCCGCAAAGCGCGCCACTGCTCATAGAAAGCGAACTGCAGAGCGCCTCGAATCTGGATGTCGTCGGCGAGATCGGCACGGGCCTTGTCCAAGGCGGACGGTTCCCGGTTTGCCAGATCGTGTGGCCACTGATTCCAGCATTTCAGCTTGTGCCGGGCCCGCAGCCCATCGAAGAGAACGAAGTCGTCGAGCCACCAGGCATTTTGGGCACGGAAGCTCTCGAAGCGCCGGAGTGCATCTATTGTGCCGGAGCGCAGGAAATTCCGCGCCGCCTCAAACAGTAGCGGCATTTTTTGCGCGAAGACGGATTCGTATTCGATGGCATCGGAATCGGATGCGGTCTTCGCCGGCTTGGTCTTTGCCGGGTCGATCTTTGCCGGGCCAATCTTTGCCGGGTCAATCCAGCCGTGTTCGGCCAGACGCTGCAGGCTGATCAACAGCGGATTTCCAGCGAATGCTGAAGTTGACGAGTAGGGCGAGTTACCGTAGCCGACGGGGCCCAGAGGAAGCACCTGCCAAACGCCTTGGCGGGCCGAGGCAAGGAAATCTACGAAGCGGTAAGCAGCGGGACCGAAATCGCCGATGCCGCCGCCCGCAGGCAGCGACGTGGGATGCAACAGGATTCCTGCGGCGCGGGGAAAGGACATGAACGCAGCTACATTCCCTGCTCGTTTCCCGTGCGAGTCAGCGTTTTAAGTTCTTCCTGGTTGATCTTGATCTTTCCCGACTTCTCCATCTGGTCGCGCAGGCTCGAAACGAAGAGACCGAAGAGTTCCTGCTGCTTGGTCTGCAGCAGCGAGTCACGAATCTCGTCGCGCTTAGCGGCGTAATCGGCATCGGTAGGCTTCTGATTCTCAAGGACAGCGAGCACTACTCCGTTGGCGCCGCTGTTGATCGGGCCACTGATCTCCCCTGGCTTCAAGGTGAAGGCCACCGCGGCCTGCCCGGTCATCGAGCCGACTTCGGGAACCTGGCCATCGGGAGGAACGAAGTCGCTGGTCTTCACCGTCGCGCCGAGTTCCTTGGCCGCGCGCTTCAGGTCATGCTCCGTCTTGGCGCGGTCGGAAAGTTCCTGCGTCTTTTGGGTGAGCAGTATGCCGGACCGTTCGTTCTTAAATTCATCCTCGACCCTGGTGCGAATTTCCTCAAACGTCGGCGTGGCGGCCGGCCTGACCTCAAGCAACTGAAACACGACAATTCCCTGCGATGCCGAGGCGATATCGGGCGGCGACTTCTCAGCCGCGGTAAAGACGGCATCCATGAACTGCGGCGCCGGTCCGAGACCGGGCAGCATGTCCTTGCGGGCGAAGAAGCCTGACGCAATAACAGGAATCGATTGCGCCCCGGCAGCGGCGTCTAGGCCTTGGGCGCGAGCCGACTTCATTAAATCTTCCGCCTGCTTCTGCGCGATCTGTTGTGCCTTCTGACGCTTCAGAATGGGCTCGATTTCGGCCTTGACCTCGTCAAGGGTCTTCATGTGCGCGTCCTGCTTGTCATCAACGCGGATGATGTGGAAACCGTAGCTGCTCTTCACCAAGTCGCTGATCTGGCCCTTGGGCAGCGAGAACGCAATCTTCTCAAACTCCGGAACGGTCTGCCCCTTGCCGATCCAGCCCAGCGATCCGCTCTCCTTGGCGCTGCCGGGATCTTCCGAATACTTCTTGGCGAGGTCTTCCAGCTTGGCACCGGCCTTTAACTGCTTGAGCAAATCTTCGGCGCGATGCTGCGCTTCGGCGACGCCTTTCTCGTCGACTTTACCGTCCGGTCCGGGCAGCGGGGTCTTGATGAGAATGTGGCTGACCTTCACTTGCTCGGGAGTGCGGTACTGTTCACGGTGCTGATCGTAGTATGAGCGCAGGTCATCCTGGGTCAGTTGGATGCTGCCCTCGACCTTGCTCGTATCGACAACGGCGTATTTGACCTTGCGCTTTTCGGGGATTGAATTCGCGTAGTTAGCCTTGTGGCTCTCGTAATAAGCTTTGAGTTCTTGATCAGCGGGATGCAGCCCTTTCTTGATATCGTCCTGCTTTAAGACGGCGTAGTCGAACTTGACTTTAGAGTTCTGCTTGATGAACTGGTCGTGAATCTCGGATTCACTCACGCTGGCGCCGCCAGAAATCAGGGCCTGCAGCTTGGTAATCAGGATTTCATCGCCGACTTCCAGTTCGAACTTAGCTGGAGTGAGATTTGCCCTCTGCAGCATTTGCTCGTACTCGGGTTGGCCAACGAAGTTACCGCCCGGGAAAAATGCCGCGGCGTAGCGCCCATGCTGCAGTTCGTCCTTTACCTCTTCCGGCGTGGCCCGCAGTCCCATATGCTGGGCTTCGCTCAACAGGACCTGGCGTGTGATCAACTGCTCGGCGGCGCGCTGCGCGAAGAAAGGCAGGAGGAGCCCCATGTTGGCGCCACCCTGCGGCATTTGCTGCTGCAGCATCTGCCGCGCAGTCTGGCGGACCTCGTCGGCGGTAACGTCGCCGCCCTCTACTTTGGCGACGATGCCTTTGCCGGGCTGGCCGCCGCCAAACACTTCGCTGTTAAGGCCACCGGGAATCAGTGTAATGACCATTGAGGCACAAATGATCAACAGCAGGCCCCCGAGAACATACTTCGTGGTCTGCCCGGACTTTTGCAGAAATCGAATCATCGCTTGTCACTCCAGGGTGGGGAAGGCGAATTTCCAATTATAAACCAGGCGAGTCTGGTTCTATGGCCAAGACATCTCACAAAACTGGGGACAGTCGTGTTGGAACCAGAACACACTCAAATTCGGCTATTGAAACGAATTAATAGAAGTGTTATCCATTTCTGCGGGGCATTTGGCGAGTACCGCTCCCATTCACTATGACGAACAAGCTTCCGCAAGAAACTAGGAGCATCATGAATTTTCAACGGCAGGGCGTGATTTCCTTCATCGCTATTCTTGTTCAATTTGTTCTGGTTTCATCCGTTCTGGCGCAAGACAAGCCCGAAGCCAGAGTTGCCGGGGAGTTTAGACTCGCGCTGCGCGATGCCTGGAAACTGCAAACTTCGGCCAAGGTCGAGGCCAAGGGAGAGGTCATTTCGACACTGCAGTTTTCTCCTCAGGGATGGCACGAAGCGACCGTGCCCACTACCGTCGTGGCCGCACTGGTCAAGGATAAGACCTTGCCTGATCCGTTCTTCGGGATGAACCTGCGCGATTTCCCGGGTGTGACCTACCCGGTGGGTGGCAATTTTTCAAACATCGCGATGACGCCCGACAGCCCTTACGCCGTTTCCTGGTGGTACCGCAAGCAGTTCGAGGTGCCGGCATCGTACAAGGGCAAGGCCGTGTGGCTGAAGTTCGACGGCATCAACTACCGTGCAAACATCTGGCTCAACGGAAAGCAGATTGCGAACTCCGACACTGTTGCGGGAGCCTGGCGCACCTACGAGTTCAACGTGACCGCGACGGCCAAGCCCGGTGCGGAGAATGTGCTCGCGGTGCAAGTCTTTTCTCCGACGGAGAACGATCTTGCCATTACGTTCGTCGACTGGAACCCAGCGCCGCCAGACAAGAATATGGGACTCTGGCGCGACGTTTACCTCACTACGAGCGGTCCGGTCGCCTTGCGTTATCCCACGGTGGTGTCGAAGCTGAATCCTCCCGTCAACGACCGCGCGCAGCTGACGGTCACGGCACAAGTCAAAAATGGCACGGGTCAACCGGTGAAAGGGACGCTCCGAGGCCAGATCGACGATGTGAAGTTCGAGCAAGAGGTCGAACTCGCTCCCAATGAAGCGAAGGATGTGACCTTCACTCCGGATCATTTTGCACAGCTCTTCGTTGCCAAGCCGCGCTTGTGGTGGCCGGCGCAGATGGGTAAACCGAATCTGCATCCGCTGACCATGGAGTTCGAAGTTCGCGGCGTGGTCAGTGACCAGTCCCACACTGAGTTCGGGATTCGCGAAATCACGTCTGACCTCAACTCCGTGGGCGGACGGGCCTTCCACATCAACGGCAAAAACATTCTGATCCGCGGCGGCGGCTGGACGCCCGACATGATGATGCGGGAAAATTCGCAGCGCCTGCGGGATGAAATGCGCTACGTGCGCGATATGGGACTGAACACCGTTCGCCTCGAAGGCAAATTGGAAACGCAGGAGTTTTACGACCTGGCCGACCGCGAAGGCATCCTGGTCATGGCCGGGTGGTGCTGCTGCGATTTCTGGGAGCGGTGGCCGCGCTGGAAACCGCAGGACTACGAGATCGCGAAACAGTCGCTGCGCGATCAGATCTACCGGCTGCGCAGCCATCCCAGCCTGGTCATGTGGCTGAACGGCAGCGACAATGCGCCGCCGCCAGACGTGGAGCAGATGTATCTCGACGTGGAGAAAGAACTGTTCTGGCCCAACCCGATCGTGTCTTCGGCCACGGGAAAGGGAACCTCGGTCACCGGCGACAGCGGGGTCAAGATGACGGGGCCGTACGAATATGTTGCTCCGAGCTATTGGGAGGTGGATACGCCGGAAGGTCAACCCGGGCGTAAGCAGTGTAATCCCGGAGGATGTGGCGGGGCCTATGGTTTCAACACCGAAACCAGCATGGGGCCGGCCGTTCCTCCTGTTGAGAGCATCCGGGCCATGGTGGGCAAAGACCACGTCTGGCCGATCGACGACGTTTGGAACTATCACGCGGGTGGTGGCGAATTCAAAACGATCGGAGTGTTCAATGACGCGCTCGCCAACCGCTACGGCAAGTCGGACAACGTGGAAGACTTCGCCACAAAATCACAGATGCAGACCTATGAAGGCGTGCGCGCCATGTACGAGGCCTACAGCCGCAACAAATACCAGGCCACGGGCGTGATTCAGTGGATGCTCAACAACGCCTGGCCTTCGATGATCTGGCACCTCTACGACTACTACCTGAGACCCGGCGGCGGGTACTTCGGCGCCAAGCGCGCGATGGAAGCGCTGCATCCGATCTACGGTTACGACGATCACTCGATCTGGGTGGTCAGCAGTCAATACGTGGATGCGAAGGGGCTGAAACTCACCACCAAGATCTACAATCTCGACATGACCGAGAACTTCTCGCAGGAGAATACGGTCGATGCCTCCGCCGACAGCACTGCAAAGATCTTCACGTTGCCCGACGTGCAAGGCTTGAGCCCGACATACTTCCTCGTGTTGCGCCTGGAAGACTCGGTCGGCAAACTTGTTGGGTCAAATTTCTATTGGCTGTCGACCAAGCCGGAGATCCTCGATTGGGCGAAGACGAATTGGTGGATGACGCCGACCGCGTCGTTCGCTGACTTCACCGCGCTCTCGCAACTTCCCAAAGTCAAATTGAAGGTCACCGACCGTACGGAACGCCGGGGCGAAGACGCGATTACGCACGTCACGCTCGAAAACCCGGGCAAGGCCCTGGCCTTCTTCGTGCGTCTGAAGGTGGACAAGGGTGCAAAGGGTGACGAGATTCTGCCCGTCGTCTGGGAGGACAATTACCTCGCGCTACTCCCGGGTGAGAAGCGCGAGGTAACCGCAACCTACCGCGCCAGTGAATTGGGCGCAGCCAAAGCCACGGTGGAAGTCAGTGGCTGGAACGTGGAGTAGAGCGAATTGATTCGTGGAACCGGGTAATTGGAGTCATTGACGGCAGTGTCGAGCGACCGCTTTCAAATTACACAATGACCCGATAACTAAGTCCCCCGATCCTTTCAGACGTGTTGCGAGAGCGAGAGGATATTCCCATCGGGATCCTTGAACCACGCCACTTTGTCTCCGGTGGGAGCAGTCCAGATTCCTAGTTCGTCCTGTTTGAAGAACCCGAAGACTTCAAAGTGAACGCCCTTATTCTGTAGGGCCTGCACTACGTTCTCAATGCCCGAGACCTGCCATCCGAGCACGGTGAATTGGACTGGAGTGAAGTCTTTCATTTTCGCCGCCCGCACCATGATCCCATGCGCGTCGAAAACAAGCGCGAACCCGTCGTCTTTGACGAAACGCAACCCTAGCACGCCCTCGTAGAATGCTCGGGCTTTCTCTGAATCCTTAATCGAAACGAAAGCAACAATGTTGGTCGAACCAAGCATGCAGAGCCTCCTCGCCGATGTCTTGATGTCAATGCGTCAAGGCCAAAGGGTACGCGATTGCGCTGGTTACGTCATTACGCTATTGTGACAATGAATGTCGAAAATACGACACGGCGTGCACGTTTGCCCGAAACTGCCTTCGCCTGTGACGGCACTCGCATTCGAACTCAATCACGGTCATGTAATCCCAGAACACCTACATCCTGAGGACCAACTCGTCTACGCGTGTCGGGGAGTCATGACTGTACGAACCAGTGCCGGAACCTGGGTTGTCCCGGCTCAGCGCGCGGTCTGGATACCGGCGCGGACACCGCACAGCATCGTCATCTCGGGTGCGGTTTCCATGCGAACGATCTACCTGCGTCCGGGCATGGTTAAACTTCCGCGCGCGTGCGGAGTAGTGAACGTGTCCCCGCTTCTGCAGCACTTGATCCTGCATTTATGCAACGCGGAAAGGCTAAGCAGGAGGTCGAGGATTCAGGCCAATCTGATCGGTGTCCTCATCGATCAGCTTAAAACCGTGGCGGTCGTTCCGCTGCAATTGCCCACTCCCTCAGACGCTAGAGCGGCGCGTGTAGCCGCGAATTTGCAGAGCAATCCAGGACCTGCCCATTCGTTGGCGGCTGCTTGCAAGCAGGCAGGAGCGAGCAAGAGGACCATCGAAAGATTATTTCAGGAGGAAACACACCTATCGCTGGGGAAGTGGCGCCAGCAGTTGCGACTGATGCGGTCGCTTCAGCTTCTGGCGGCGGGAGAAAAAATCGCTCACGCGGCTCTGGAAGCTGGATACAGCACTCCCAGCGGGTTCATTGCAATGTTCAAGAAGGCACTCGGAACCACGCCCCGGCGTTATTTCGCGGATCTCTCCGGCGAAGAGTCGGACTCTTACTCGGCTACGAGTCGCTGAAATCGATCATCACTGGCGCGGAGCGGAACCAGTTCGTCTTGTACCCGACATAGAGAATTCCGATCGCGAACCAGATGCCGCCGACGGTTTTGGCGAGATTGTTCAGATTCCACCAGATCAGGCCGCAGAATGCGAAGCCGATCAGGGGCAGAATCGTGTCGCGCAAGACCCTCCGCGCCGCGCCCGTCTTCTTGGCGATCATGGTGAACTGCCAGAAGCACGCGAGGTTGACGCCCATGAACGCGAGGAATGCTCCGAAGTTGAGCAATTCGCCTGCATGCTCATACGCGCTGCCGATGTAATTGAGCAGCACTGCGCCAAGAAAAGCCAGAACGCCGATCAGCAGAATGTTATAGGTCGGAGTGCTGCTGCCAGGCTTGAGATAGCCGAAAAACTTTTTCGGTAAAACGCCGTCGCGGCCCATGCCAAACAGCAGGCGCGCGGCACCCAGAGTGCCCGTAAGTCCACTGCCGAACGCCGCCACGATCAGAATCGCACCCATGGCGTTGAACAGAAGCACCCCGCCCACGCGGCTGCAGATGTCCATGAACGCAGTTTCAAGATTAGGAAAGGAGCGCCAATCCGGCCACACCCGGGCGCCGAGATAAGCTTCTACGCCGCTGCAGACACCAGCAAAAATGCAGGTCAACACCACCGCCAGCAGGACGTTGCGCTTGGGGTTCTCGACGTCCTCGGCCAGCGTGGTTACACCATCGAAGCCGATGTAGGTCAGGGCGGCAAACGACGTCGCGGTCAGGATCTTATGCGAATTGAAGGTCTTGGGATCGTACAAGGGCTGCATCGAGAACAGTCCGCTCCATCCCTGCACGCCGTACAGGTAGCGAATCGCGAGCACCACGAAGAAGGCCACGACCACCGACATGACGGCCAGTAACACCTTATTGGCGCGCGAGGAAGATTTGACTCCGGCCAGATTCAGTACGGTCATGATGCCGGCAATCAGGGCGGCCCATGCGATGTAGGGGATCTGCGGCAGGTAGCGCTCGTGCAGCGCTGTGGAGATCCACACGGTATTGATGAGAGGCTGCAGCAGGTAGTCGAGAATCATCGCCCAGCCCGCGAGAAAGCCGAGGTGCGGATTGAGTCCCTTGCCGACGTAGGTGTAGGCGGACCCCGCAGTGGGATAGAGCGCGCCCATGCGTCCATAACTGACGGCAGTGATCAGCATGGCGAAGAGGGCGATCAGAATGATAGTGACGAAGTGGCCGTCAGACAGCTTTTGCGCCACGCCATAGAGTGGGACTGGCGCGATGGGTTGGATCAGAACTATTCCATAAAAAATCAAGTCCCAAAGAGTGAGGGTGCGACGCAGACGTGGAACCGCGGAAGTGGAGGAAGTCGGGGTTTCCATGAGAACGGCTATTGGATTATGGAAGGGGAGAAAATGTCAATATTAAAACGATTCCGTAGATCTCATTTTCGCTCACCGTAGTCGAACCAATATCCGCGCTGCTCATTGCCGGACATATGGCGGGTGTTGTATTCCAGCAGGTAGTTCACGTGGGCGTCGTCGAGCGGGAACGACTTCTTCGGAGTATAGGGATACTCGCCCATGCTCAGGAACGGAAGTGGAGCGACGTAGTTGCCTTCGGCGGCGTAGAAGTCCATGTCTTTTTCGTAGCCGTTGGCGGCAAAAAAATAGTCGCGGACCCAATCCGCCGGCAGTGCAGGGAGATCCGATGGATCGAAGTCGAGGCGCACTTCGTCGCCCGATCCGAAGACGGCCAGTTTATCGTCGGTCGCGGTCAATAGGGGCAGGACGTCGCCATAGCGCGTGTAAGTTCCGGTCGGACGCGTGTACGGTCCCGTCGCGCTGGTTTGCTCGTAGACATACTGCACGTTCCCCGGAGGTGTGCCTTCGATCTTCAGGGGGTATCCGTGAGATTCGAGATCGGCGCGCACGAGAGGAACGGACGTTAGGCGAGTTTGGACTGCAGGGAGATCCTTCGCTTCGCCTGAGGAACGGCTGGGCTCAGGATGACGCAGGGAAAAAAGTTCTCCCGGTTGATGATCCTGGGGCGTGCGACTGATCAGAATGTTGTCCCAATAGACCTGCAGGTTCGTCGTGATGCGGATCTTGCGCGTGCCCTTTGCCAGTTTGCCGGTGAGATCGGCGGTCATGGTGCGTGGACCACCGGCGGGGAAACCCATGTCATCCACGACAGGCTTCCACTTGCCATCTGCGCCCAAAGCTTCCACGTTCGGCGATATCGCCCGGATTCCGGCTTGTGATGCGGCGTACATGCTGTTCGCCGAAAAATATTCGACTTCACCATGCAGCAGAAGCCATAACGGGCCGCCGGTGTAGGGCTGGCCTAGATCGAGCGTCAGGGTGTGCGGCTTGGCGAATCCCAGGAATTGCGTCAGGGCAAAATCACCGAAATAACGATGCGCGAGCAATTCGGGCAGCACGTCGTGGCCATGATCGTCCCATGCGCCCGCGGGGGGACGCGCGTCGCGGCTCACTACAACTTTGAACTCAGGATACGGCGGGTTCGAGGCGAAGAATTCGTTGGGATAGACATCGACGTCAGCCGGGTGATCGATCGCCAGCAGCCGCACCTGATCGAGGTAGACAGCCTCTTCAAGCGGCTCCATGAAGCGGAAACTGAGTGTTGGGTGCCCCATTTCTCGCGCATTTTGCGAGAAGTGGGGGTTTTCTCTTTCCCGAATCATGTTTCGATCGATCTTTATGTACTCAACCGGGCGCGGGATGTCGCGCTGGCCGGGGCCAACCCAGTGTCCAACGACGCCGGCACCCAGCATGTCGGCGACGAACTCGTAGCGTTCGCCATTCCAGACGAAGAGGGTCGGGCACGAACTGCCCCGGCGGTCGATCTCGAGAAAGTCCTGTTGCTTGTCGCCGGCAACCTGGATTTCGTCCTGCAACACACCGGTCGGCCACAGCATGCGGACGATGTCCGCTTCTTTGGCGTCGCCGAGGCCGACGATGAGGTACGTAGAATTCTGGCCGAGGTAGCCATTGGATCCGTAGATTTCAAACTTCTGGCGGTTGCCTCCCGAGAAGACTTCGACCTTGGTGCCGATGGCCGACTTGTTGTCGTTCAGTCCCTTGAGCGCGAGCCGCATCCAGTGATTCTGATTGCCGCCCTCGTTGCGCAGCAGCACGGCGGGCTGCCGGCTCTGCGTGATCAAAAGGTCGGTCGCGCCGTCATTGTCGTAATCGCCGGTGATGATGTTACGCGGCTCGAACAATTCGACTTTGTCGAGGCCAACATCGGCGGTGACGTCCTTGAAGCCGTCGGGGCCGAGGTTGCGGAAGAGACGAATTTCCCCCTTGCCCTTTCCCGGTGCCTCGCCGACGGCGATGAGATCGACCCAGCCGTCGTTGTCATAGTCAAACGCCGCAATGCCGAAGGCGCGAAACCACTGCGGAACGGGAAGACTCACAGAGTCAAAGCTCTTTCCGTGATTGTTGCGCCAAAGCGTGATGGCAGGAGCCTCCTCGTTCGCCAGCGCGATATCCATCCAGCCATCATGGTCAAAGTCGAGCACCGCAACGCCGGTCGGCCGCGACGGACCGTTTTTGCCCCACAGTTCGCGCAATTGGAACTTGCCTTCTCTCGGATTTTCGAACAGAGTAGGCCCTTTCGCACCACCGGTGACCACCAGGTCCACTGCACGATCATTGTTGTAAGTCCGTACCGACGGCGGCGACGCTCGACGCATTGCCAAACAACCCAGTCGAGTCGGTCACGTCGGTAAAAGTCCCGTCCCCGTTGTTGCGCCAAAGGGTGTTGTATCCAGTACGTCCGGATGGGGAAACGTATTTCGCCGGAGCCGATCGCGTCACGTAGAGATCGATGTCGCCATCGTGGTCATAGTCCACAAACGCAACCCCAACCGGCATGAGCCCACTTGAATCTGCGCTCGAAGAGGGATTCTGACTGGGGGCCTTTCCGAGGTCTTCCCGAAGCGGCAGGCCTGCCTGCTCCGTGACGTCTTTGAACGTGCCGTTTTTCTCGTTGTGGAACAGAACCACGCGATCCTTGGTAGTCACCGCAAGGTCGGTAAACCCGTCATTGTCATAGTCGCCTGCAGTGCAGGCAAGGCCGTGAACCGCAGGATCGAGACCAGCCTCCTTCGTCACTTCGTCGAAACGCGCCTTTTCCAAGATTGTGATAAAGAGACATTCCTCCCTGTGACCCGCTGCCGGGAAGAAAAATATCGATCTGGCCATCGTTGTCGTAGTCAATAAAACACGCGCCCGGACCGAGAGAAGTGAAATCAAAACCGGAAGACGCGGCGGGCTGTGAGGTCAATCCTGCCGGTTTGGTCACGTCCACAAACTGCACTCTAATCTGCGGGGGCGGCTTTAACGCTGCTTGCGGCGATTCCACGGCGCGCGAGTACTGGCCCTGTTCGCCGTAGGCCAGGCTGATGGGCGCGCCGATTTTGTTTTGCGTGATGTACTGGAATTTTTTCAGGTGCTCGCGGGCGTGGTCGACTTCGGCGGATTGCTGGTAGGCGCGGGACAGTCCGAACTCGGCGGAGGCGTGCAGCGGGTTGAGTTGCAGGGCGTGCTGGAAGGCGTCAATCGCTTGCGGGAACTGCTTGGCTTGCACATAGGCCGTGCCGAGAAAGTACCAGGTGTCGGCGTCGTTGGGGTCGATCCCGGTGACGCGCTTGAAGGCGTCGATGGCGGCTTGCGCGTCGCCGGTGTTTTTCGCGAGCAGGCCGAGGTTATACCAGGCGTTCGGATTCTTCGGGTCCTGCTTGAGCGCGTCTTCGAGGGCGGGTTTGGCCTCGTCGATTTTCTGCAGGTTCAGGTAGGCGATGGCTTCGTTCAGGCGCGCGATGGTCAGACTTGGGATCGGCTGTCGCAGCTTCCTGGAATGTCTTCAGTCCTTTCTCGAAAAGCTGCTGGTTCATGTAGGCGCAGCCGAGATTGTTCAGGCGCGCGGCTTGAGCGGGATTTGGCTTTGACTCGGGAGCGAGAAGTCCCAGGGCGGCGAGCAACGTGGCGACGAGGGCGGCGGAAATTCGAGATTCATTTCGTTAGACGATTTAACCACAGAGCGCTGGAGGCTTCTAAAGCGGACTAAAGTCAGAAGCTTGCATTGGGAGCGAATCGAAAGAAGTGCACTTTCCGTTTCGGCTAAGACAGCTGACCTCGGAATCTGCTCCGAATTATTGATTGGCAGCAATCGCGATCTACCTGCGCGCGATGCGCGGAGCCTTACCATAAGCCCGGTTGGCGATAATTCCCTTCCCTTCCTGCACGGTGACCGTCTGTCCGGCATTGATGTTTGCGAGCTTGTCGACCTGGCCGCTGGGCCATTGGATCTCGACTCTGTCGGCTTTCGTTGCTGGCCCAGGCCGAAGGTCAAAACCAGTTCGCTCTGCGCGAGGTAACTCGAACCGGAGCGGAGCATCTGCCACTGTTTATCTTTATGTTCGCGGAGGTGACGCGCACGACTGCGCCGATGCCGTCGCGGTTGGATTTCGTTCCGACCAGCTTGATGCGCAGGCTGTGATTTGTTCCGCCTTCGTTGTGAAACAGGTAGGCCGGGCCGGCGTTGGTGGTGAGCAGAATGTCGAGGAAGCCGTCGTTGTCGATGTCGGCGTAGGCGGCGGCGCGCGCTACTTTCGGCGCGGCGAAAGCGGTTCCCATCTGCGCCGTGACTTCGGTGAATTTGCCGCCGCCGAGATTGCGGAACAGGTGCGGCGGCTCGGCGTAGGTGACGCGCTTCTGCACGCGTTCGATCTCGTCTTCGATGTGGCCGTCGGCGACGAAGATGTCGGGCCAGCCGTCATTGTCGTAGTCGAAGAAGAAGCAGCCGAAGCCGAGCGTGACCAGCGTGGCGCGGCCGACTTCGGACTGCGGGGCTTCGTCGACGAACAGGCCGTTGCCTTCGTTGTGATAGAGCGAGACCATCTGGTTGGCAAAGTTGCTGATGATGACGCTGGGATGGCCGCTGCGATCGTAATCGGCGGCGTCGACGCCCATGCCGGCGCGGGCGATGCCGTCTTCGCTGAAAGCTATACCGGCGGCACTCCGCGCTCTTCGAAGGTGCCGTCTTTCTTGTTGAGGTAGAGCTTGTTGGGTTGCGTGTCGTTGGCGATCAGGATGTCGGGCCAGCCGTCGTCGTTGTAGTCGAGAATGGCGATGCCGAGACTCTTTGAAGTGGGATCGCCGAGGCCGGCTTTCTGCGTGGCGTCTTCAAATTTTCCGCCGCCTAGGTTGTGCCACAGGCGCAGCGACGTGCCTTTGTACGACTCGGGCGTGCAGTAGGACTTGTGCGCGCCGTCGATGGTGCAGTAGAGGTCGGTCTGTTCGCTCCACTGCACGTAGTTCGCGACCACGAGATCGAGTTTGCCGTCGCGGTCGTAGTCGACCCAGGCGGCGCTGGTCGAGAATTCGTTCGGTCCCCACAGGCCGGCGGATTTGGTGACGTCGGTGAACGTGCCGTTGCCGTTGTTGTGGAAGAGATGGCTCTGGCCTACCGCGGTGATGAAGAGATCGTCGAATCCGTCGTTGTCGTAGTCGCCGACGGCGACGCCGAGGCCGAACATGGGAACGGCGAGGCCGGCTTTGCGCGTCACGTCGGTGAAGGTGCCGTTGCCGTTGTTGTGATAGAGCTTCAGCGTGGTCGCGCCGGCGTGCTGGTGGCCGGGCAAGTCTTCGCCGTTGATCAGAAGGATGTCGGGATAGCCGTCGTTGTCGTAATCGATGAAGGCGCAACCGGGGCCCATGGTTTCGGGCAGCCACTTTTTTCCGAAGGCGCCGTTGTTGTGGGTGAAGTGGATTCCGGCCTGGGCGGTGATGTCGCGGAAGTGGATGGTCTGGGCGGCGCCAATCGAGGCGAACGGGAAAAGCATTAACCACAGAGACACAGAGGCACAGAGAAAATCAGAAAGAGAAGAATGGTTCTCTCGGTGCTCTGTGACTCGGTGGTGGATTTCTCTTGAAAGACGCATTATCTGGAGGCTCCGGAAGAAACAGCTAGCCGGGCTTTGCCCGGCCGGACAGCCGAGGCGGCTGTCCCCACATGGGTCGGTGGCAGGCGATTGGCAGCGGGACCGAGACGTGCTCGTGCACAGCCTGGCGCTCGTTGTTGTCTTCGGGATGAAGCTGGCGGTAGGGGCCGGTGATGGCTTGCGAGGATTCGTCGGCTTTGAAGCGCAGGTAACGTGCCTGGTGTTCTTTGGCCAGCTTCTCGTTGCCCAAGCCGTTGTAGCATAGCATCAAGTTATAGTGCGCCTGGAGATCTTCGGGGTCGATGGCGAGCACCGATTCAGAATCTTCACCGCTTCGTCATATTTGCGTTCGAGGAAAAGGACGCGGCCCAGGTCGTTGAGGGCGACGCGGTCGCGCGGATATTGGTCTAGAACCATTCGCAGGCGAGCGGCGGCGCCGGCGTAGTTTCCGTCGGCGCGCAGAACTCTGGCGTAGAAGTAATTCGCGCGAGCCAGATCTGGTTGAAGGCTCAGAGCCTTCTCGAGAACGGTGCGGGCACGCTCCATGTCGCCTTCTTGCACCGCGCAGCGGCCGATGTTGACCCAGCCGTCGGGATTCGCCGGATCGGCTTCGGTGACTTTCTGGAAGGCGGCGGCCGCGCCTTTCAAGTCTCCTTGCAGGAACAGGCCGATGCCATAGTCGTTCCAGCGTTGCCATTCTTCTTTGCGGACGATCGTCTTCGGCTCGGGCGCAGGGGCGTTGTGCGCGACTACCGGGAGCGTGACTTCATCTTCGGCGATGGCGACGATGGGGAGGTCGGGAATCTTTTCTTCCTTGGCGGAGACCCCATTCAGTGATGCGGTGAAAACGGTCGGACGGTCATCGTAATCCGGCGAAACCGCATTCGGCTTGGTCGGGTCAGGCTGTCCCGCGAAAGCCTCGTGTGTGCCATACCACGAAAACTTCCGGTAGCAGAGGCGCGCGTGCAGCGTGATCTTGTTGCCGGCGTTTTCAGGAATGAGCAGGCGGTAGTGCACGGTGTCAGCCGCACCCGGGGGAATCAGCCTCACATATACGACGGACCGCGTTGCCCAGGCGTTGCGCTTGTTGATGGGATTGCCATGGGCGTCGATCTGCAGGGAGCGATAAAAGTGCGCGCCCTTCTCGACCGGGCCGTGGCCGTTATCCTCGACCATGCCGCTCCAGAAAATCGTTTGGCCCTTGTCGTCGGTGCCCTTCAGTTCGAGCCAGGTGTCGTAAGCGTCGACGGTGCCGCCGGGGAAGAAGTGGCCGACTTTCTTCGTCCGCACGACTACGTCGACGCGAACGGTATCGCCTCGGCGGAGGGCGGGCTGTACGCGATTCAGCGGTGCAGTGATGGGAGCGGCCTCTCCACCGGCCTCAACCGGGACTTTGCTTTCGGCCTCCTCGCCCACTGCGAACGTGGTGGAAAGTTCGGACTGCGCTGCCGCCCCGGGCTTCAGCGGCGCCTGGGCGGGAGACAGCGCGAAAATGTCGACCGTCAGCGCGCCGTTCTTCAGGAAGTCTTCGGTCAGCTTGAGTTGCGGAGCGTCTTCGTTCGCGGTTGGAAGTGCGGTGTTGGCCGCCGGGAAGCGGTGCGAGTGCACGAAGCCGTTGATGTTGCCTTGATCTTTCGAGGCTTCCATGGGCATATGGCAATCGGCGCACTGCTGCGGCTTGGGTGGATAGTAGAAGGAACGTGCTCCCTGGCCCGATACGCCACTGGCTTGCCAATTGTCATATTCGTTGAAGCCACGGAACCAGCGGTAGTGGTTCACTGGCACGTCGAGGTGAACTTTGTGGCACGAGGAACAGAACTCCGCCGTCTGCTCGCGCATGAAGGGCTTGAGGAACACGCGCCGGTGCGGCTCGGGATTCAGCTTGATGAGGAAATCATGCAGCGCGCGTGCGACAGGATTTTGCGTTGCGGCGAGTTCGTGAAGTTTCGGATATTCCAGATAAAAATCACCCTGCCCCATCGTGCTCTTAACGTTTGCGATGGAGTGGCACATCATGCAGCCCAGCCCGGCCTGCGCTTCCGGGCGATGCACGATCTGCTTGATCGGCGTGTCCATTAATCCGGCGTAGAGTACGGCGGGATCGTGACATCCACCGCACCACTTCGAAGGCTTGGTGCCGATCGTGTCCTGCATGTATTCGATCGACTTGCGGTACCACTGATTGTTGAACGAGGAAAAGTGGTGGGCTGAACTGAACCACTGGTTGTAGATGTCTTCGTGGCAGCGCTTGCAGGAGTCGGACTCCATGAAGAACTTGCTGGGAATTTTCTGCTTGCCGTAAACCTGCGCCGAACTGGGAAAGAATGCGCCCTCGGGGCCATCGCCTTCGCCGTTCATGGTAACGGGAGGCATGTTCGGATTCTCGATGCGGTTCCGCGTCTGCCAGCCTTCGCGCACATAACGAGCACCGTAGCCGATGCCGGCCAACACCACCAAGCAAGCTGCTGCGCGCACGGCCGCACCGGTAGGAGACTCGTAATATTTGCGCTGACCAAACCACGCAGCGACCAGCAGTGCGACCCCTGCCAGTGAGATCAAGATGTGCCAATAGAGCTTGTTCCACTCTGTGCGCGGGGTCCCGGTCTTGAGCAGGATTACACCCAGTACAGCTCCGGCAGCGATCAGCAGCCAGCCTGCGCGAGAAGAAAGGCTTCCAGTACGGACGAGCCGGATAAAGGCAGGGACGAGCAGGATTGCCGTGAGGACGCCCCCCGCAGCGTGTAGCAGGACCACTCCCGCATAGAAAATGTTCGGCTGGGGAAACGTATAGAGGTAGGCGGCCGAGATGGCCAGAAAAACGACCAGCCATGACAGCGTACGATCGACGAATCCCCGGGAACTTGGCATTGCAAGCAGGTGCGAACGCGTCAGAAAGTTACGGAATCGAGATCAGCCCCACAGTGGCCGAAATCCCGCGCCATTAACGTTATCGAGACGCTCGTGCGGGCGGAATAATACAAAAATACTAGGGTTGCGCGAGTGCTGATTTCTAACGGATGGGCGGGATCTTCCACGCATTGCACTCCCGCTCCAACGCTGTCGCAATGGCTAGCACCCGTTCTTCTTCCCATGGACGGCCGACGACCTGCACGCCGATTGGCAGGCCCTCCGCTGAATGGCTCACCGGAACTACGGCGGCCGGATTGCCCAAAAGATTGAACCACTCCGTGTAACTCCAGGCGTCGAGATAGTGAACCGTCTTGCCCTCGATCTGCCACTCGCGCTCACCGTGACGAAAGGCAGGGATTGCTGCCGCCGGACACAGCACGATGGGATGGTCCCGCGTTTGCTGGAGAAAATTGGCGCGGGCGACATCACAGCAGATCCAAGCATCTAGCAGAGACTCTCCAGTAAGGTCCGGTTCCGCAGCCGACCATTCCAGAAACTGTCTCAGGATCGAACTGAGGTCGTGCTCACGGCCGTGGAACATCGGGTAAATCAGCACTCCCGCGACTTTGATGAAGAACTTCTTCCAGAGCTCGCGCGCATCCTCAAGGCCTTCGGGACGAAATGGTTCAACTTGAAATCCTGCGCCCCGAAGCGCCTTGGCTGCGGTTTGTACCGCGACGCGAGTTTCCTGAGTGACGGGCGTTCGGCCGTCATCTGTAAAGTATCCGATGCGCAGGTTCTTGATTTCGCGCTCGTCCGGCCAGCGTAGAGGCACGGGGGCCGCGCTGGCATCTCCGTCATCTGGACCTTGCATCACTTCGAACAAGACTTTGAGGTCCGCTATCGTTCGCGCCATCGGACCCACCACACCGATGAGCGCGAAAGGGCCGCTGGATGCGGGGAAGTGGCCGGTCGAGGGAATCCGCCCCGGCGTGGGTTTGAGTCCGCAGATGCCGCTGAAGTGCGCGGGCACACGGATGGAGCCGCCGGCATCACTGCCGACACCGCCAGCGGACATTCCCGCGGCGATCGCGGCCGCTTCCCCGCCGCTGGAACCTCCAGGAGTGCGTTCGAGATCCCACGGGCTGTTGGTGCGGCCGTAGAGCAGGTTGTCTGTTTCCCAGGCCATCAAAAACTCCGGCGTGTTGGTTACGCCGAGCACGATTGCACCGGCGTGGCGGAGCCGCGTCACCAGCGGAGCGTCTTGCGCAGGGACGAATCCAGAGCGAAGGCGCGTGCCGGACTCACATCGCAGGCCTGCTACTTCCAGAGAACTCTTGATGCTGATGGGGACGCCGTGCAGGGGGCCGACAGACGTGCCTTTCATCATGGACGCCTCGGCAGCACGGGCTTGGCGACGCACACGCTCCTCATCTACATGCACGTAGGCGTTCAACTTTGGGTTGAGCCGCTCGATTTTCGCCAGGTGGGCATCGACGAGTTCGACTGGAGAAATTTTCTTCTCCCGAATTTGTTGCGCCATCACGACAGCGGGAAGGAAGGTGAGATCGTACATGATTTTTTCAAGCTTCCTTTGCTTCCAAGGAGCTGAAGCGCAAAGGAGCATGGCTCATTGCATGATTGAGTGAGTGCAACTCTTCCACAGTCAGGGCTCGGTGTGCCCCCTTGGGGAGCTTGCCGAACTGCAACGGGCCGATCGCAACGCGCACCAGGCGGAGCACTTCGACACCGAGTCCGGCAAGCATGCGCCGAATCTGGCGATTCTTGCCCTCGTCGAGCGTGATCTCCAGCCAGCAGTTTTTCTCTCCGGAGCGAAGGACGCGCACGGCCACCGCGCGAAGCGACTCTCCATCGCTCTTCGTACCGGCGGTCAGAGCCTTCGCAAGTTGCTCACCTGCAATCGATCCGACTTGCACATGGTAGGTTTTGGGCAAATGCGTGTCCGGAGCAGCCAGCCGTGCTGCCCACTCGGAGTCGTTGGTTAACAGGAGAAGACCTTCGCTGGCTTTATCGAGCCGGCCGACGGGCGCAACCCACGGCAGCGACTCGCCTGCAGTTTCAAACGCGGAATACACTGTTTCCCGGCCCTTCTCATCCGACGCAGTCGTCACCAGGCCACGCGGTTTGTTCATCATCAGGTAGACCTTCTTTTGCGGCGTGATCCCTCGGCCATCAACGGCGATGCAGTCGCGTTCAAGGCGGACCGGTGTTTCGGGATCACGCCGCACCTTTCCGTTGAGGAGCACGCGGCCGGCGCTGATCAGTTCGGCGGCTTGGGAGCGCGAGCAGAACCCCAGTTTTGACAGTGCGCGGGACAGGCCTACCTTGCGTCCTTCCTTCTGTGGCACGAGTCCATGCTACTCGAAAGCGAATGTGGCCTACATGCACAATCCATCAGTGCTTGTTACCATGTCGAAGCAACGAAGCGAAAGGAGTTCCTATGGCTCACCAGCATCCTCCCCGCTTTTTGAAAATCGTGGACGACGCCAAGACGCGGGTGCGCGAGACCAACGTCGACCAGGTGAAAAAACGTATCGATCGCGGCGAGAAGTTCCTGCTCGTGGACGTGCGCGAGGAGAGCGAATTCGCCAAAGACCATCTTCCCGGCGCCATTCACCTGGGAAAGGGTGTGATCGAGCGCGACATCGAGGCGCGTGTGCCCGAATTGAACACGGAGATGGTTCTCTATTGCGGCGGTGGCTTTCGCTCGGCGCTGGCCGCCGACAATCTGCAGAAGATGGGCTACACCAACGTGATATCGATGGACGGCGGAATTCGTGGCTGGCGGGAAAAAGGTTATCCGCTGGTTAAAGACTAGTAACAGTTGCTCGTGACGTCCAGCTTCTGGCTCGAATTGCCAATGAAGGCACTGATTCTGTGGTAAAGTCCGCGTCTACCTACTATGAATGCTCGCATCTTCTTCTGGTCGCTCACGTCGGCGCTAGCCGGATTCCTCTTCGGTTTTGACACCGTTGTCATTTCCGGCGCGGAAAAAACCATCCAGACGCTTTGGGGACTGAGCCCTGGTCTGCACGGCATTGCGATGGCCTCGGCTCTTTACGGCACCGTCGTTGGCTCGCTGATCGGGGGTTGGCCGGCTGATCGTTTTGGACGCAAGGCCACGCTGCTTTGGATCGGCGTTCTGTACTTTATCGGTGCGGTGGGTTCAGGCTTGGCGCCGAACGTTGCGACGTTCATCGCGGCACGCGTCATCGGTGGATTGGGCATCGGCATCTCGACCGTGGTCGCGCCCATGTACATCTCCGAGATTGCGCCGCCCAAGCATCGCGGACGCCTTGCTGGCATGTTCCAGTTCAACATTGTCTTCGGCATCCTGATCGCTTTCGTGTCGAATGCTCTGCTGGCGGGCATCGGCGATAACGCATGGCGTTGGATGCTCGGTGTGGCCGCGTTTCCGTCCTTCCTCTACGCCGTGTTCTGCTTCGGACTTCCCGAAAGCCCTCGTTGGCTGCTCAGCAGAAAAGGAGATCGGGAGGCCGCCCTTCAAGTTCTACAACGAGCCCAACCTGGTGTCTCGAAGGCCGAGATCGAGGCCGAGGCGGATGAGATCGCAGCCGCATCTGCGGAACCGGTATCGTCCGGACATTTCTGGACTCGACGCCTTCAAAAACCCATCCTGCTCGCTATCTTGATTGCGTTCTTCAACCAAATGTCCGGCATCAATGCGATTCTGTACTTCGCTCCTCGCATCTTTGAACTCACCGGTCTCGGCGCAAAGGCCGCCCTGTTGCAATCGGTCGGGATTGGAGTGACCAATCTGGTTTTCACTTTTGTCGGCCTATGGCTGATCGACCGACTCGGGCGACGCACACTTCTTTATATTGGCTCGTTTGGCTACATCACGTCGCTCGGCATGGCCGCCTGGGCATTCTTTACAGAACATTATTCCATTGTGCCGGTTTGCATCTTCAGTTTCATTGCTGCCCATGCAATCGGCCAGGGGGCAGTCATCTGGGTGTTTATCTCCGAGATATTTCCCAATCGTCATCGCGCGGAGGGCCAAACACTGGGGAGCTTCACTCATTGGATATTCGCCGCTACTTTGACAACCTTCTTCCCAAGGATGGTCGCCGCTTTTCCGCCGGGTTACGTTTTCTCATTTTTTACTGGCATGATGGTTCTCCAACTCCTCTGGGTGTCGACGATGGTTCCGGAGACAAAGGGTGTGCCACTGGAGCAAATCCAAAAACAGCTTGGGATTGAATAATGCCTAGGATCGCCGCGCTGAGGGTTCGGCATCAGGCGGTTTGCGCCAGCGATAGAAAAACGGAATGCCCAGAAGGATCACCGCCAGGCCCAGAGAGGAACGTACGGGCCGGTCCATCCACAAGTTCACGGTCAACGCGACTGCGGCGGCGAAAAAGATGAGCGGCGTCAAGGGATATCCCCAGGCGCGATAAGGCCGAATCAGGTTCGGTTCCTTCCGGCGCAAAAGCAGCAATGCAATCGCGGTTAAGGCGAAAAATATCCACACGGCGAAGACAAAAAGCGAATAGAGTTCTTCGAACGTCCCGCTGAGGGCGAGCAGCGCGGCTATGGAACCCAGGAAGATCAATGCTCCGCTGGGCGTGCGAAATCGGGGATGAAGGTGCTCCGCAAAATGGAAGAAGACCCCGTCCCGCGCCATCGCGTAAGGGATTCGCGCGCCAGTAAGGATTACGACGTGGAGGGCCCCGAAGGCGGACAGAGCCATGGCCACCGTGAGCCAAACCGCACCGCGAGAGCCGGCAAACGATTGCACTACGTCCGACGCAACGTGCTGCGACGCCGCTACCTGTGCAAAGGGCAAGGCGTGGAAGTAGACGACATCCGCCATCAGGTACAACCCGCCCACGGTGAGCAGTCCCACGATGATGGCTCGGGGAATGTTCTTCTGCGGGTGGAGAATCTCTTCGCCCACAAAGCCAAGATCGTTAAAGCCGTTGTAAGCCCACATCGCAGGTACCAGGGCCGTCAGCAAAGCGCCAATGGTTCCCAGACCCAACGGGGTTACCAGCGGTGCGGCTGCGCCGGTATTTTTCGTTCCGATGAGGGATCCTCCGACAACAATGACCAAGATCGTGCCCACCTTGAGGGACGTCAGCAAAACTTGGATCGCGCCGCCCATCCGCACACTGAAATAATTGAGAGCCGTCACGAGCATGACGACCAATGCGGCCATCGGTTGTGCCGTCGTAAAGGTGAATTCGTATCGCCCGACGTGGCCGCTGAACAAAGGCAGGGTCATCACTGGAAACAAGAATCCCAGAAATCGAACAAATCCAGCCGCCAATGTGGCCATCGCTACCGGCCGCTCCAGAAACGAACTCATCCAGCCAAAAAGAAATCCCCACAGAGGACCTAGACCGCGACTGAGGTAGACGTAGGGCCCGCCCGCTTGGGGAAATGCCGCACCCAATTCGGCGTAACAGAATGCGCCCAAGAGCACGATGAATCCGCCGAGGATCCAGGCGATCAAAACCAGCGCTGCCGAACCCACGGCGCGTGCCATGTCGCTGGCGACAAGAAAGACGCCTGTGCCAATGGTGTCGCCAATCACGATGGCGATCGCTGACCATGAGCCTAGGCCGCGAACCAGATGCGATTGCTCGGAATGGTGAGGAGAATTGGCGGCCATCGTAGAACGAATTCAGAGCCTACTATCCACCAGGGGCGCGGTCAACCAGGACGATTTGCGCGGTTACGCGTTATGATCAAAGCCGATGGCACCGCATAAGGCCATGCCGAACGAATTTCCCTGGGACGAACGTCACCGGGTGACGGGCATCGAAGGTGTCCTTACTCCTGCGCTCGTCGTATATCCGGAAATCGTTGCCTCGAATGTGGCGCGGACCCTGCATCTGCTCGGCGGCAATGCGGATCGCTGGCGCGCGCACATCAAGACCGCAAAGCTGGCCTACACTCTCCGCATGCTGATCGAGCGAGGTGTCAGCAATTTCAAGTGCGCGACCACACTCGAACTGCTGGTGGCCTGCCGCAGCGGCGCGGCAGATGTGCTTCTCGCCTATCCGGTGATAGGCGCGAATGCGCGGCGGCTGCGCGAAATCGCAAATCAGTTCCCGCACGTTCGCATTTCTGTATTGGCCGAGAACGAAGAACAGGTGCGGCAATGGCGAGGCACCGCGATCGGCATCTTCATCGACATAAATCCCGGCATGAATCGCACCGGAATCGAACAGGGACACACGGAAAAGGTGGTTCGGATCGTACGGACAATTGAAGATGCAGGTCTGGAATTCCGTGGGCTGCACTACTATGACGGTCAATATGGCGGGTTGGACGAGCCCGAACGTACAGAAGCGGCGCATGTCGGTTACGATCGCCTGCTGGAACTTGTGGGCGCGATCCAGGGCAGCAGGATGAGCGTGCCGGAGGTAATCACCGCCGGTACGCCGACGTTCCCCTGCTCGCTCTCGCACGAAGGTTTTCACCAGGGAGGATTCATCCACCGTGTCTCGCCGGGAACGATTGTTTATGGCGATGCTACGAGCCTGGCACAACTCCCCGGCCGGTACGGCTACGCGCCCGCGGTGCTGGTATTGACACAGGTAGTGAGCCAGCCACACACCGGCATAGTGACGTGCGATGCCGGGCACAAGGCAGTATCCACTGACGCCGGCGTGCCCACGTGCGTAGTCGTCGGTCATCCTGAACTCATGCCGCTTGGCCCCAGCGAGGAGCACCTTCCCATGGCTCTGGAGGAAGGAACCACGGGCCCGCAAATCGGTGACGCTTTATTTCTTCTTCCGCGACACGTTTGCCCGACGGTGAACAATTTCGACTCTGCGTTGTTGGTGCGGGATGGTCAAATCGCGTCGGTGGAGAAAGTGTCCGCCCGCGGACGCGAGGGACCGTTGCTGCGAAGTTCAGATTGGGAACCTTCTCCTGTAGGTCAAGCACCCGGCGAGGAGATCTAGATGGCGATACTGAAGCAAGTCCGCGAAAGCGTTGCCATTTGATCTCGCTTGCCTTTTTTATTTCCTGCCGCGGCCCACCTTCTTCTTTGACTTCGGTACCGGTTTCGATCGCTTTCCTTTCACGCTATAAGCGATGCAGTCGATTTCGATCAGCATGCCGGGCGTGTGGCCGAGATCGCTGCCCACGGTCGTGCGCGCCGGATATGGCTGCGAAAAGCGTCGGGCATACACGTTGTTGTAGCGAGGGAAGAGGCTTGTGTCGCTCAGATGAACGGCGACCTTGACTACGTCGCGAAGAGAAGCGCCGTCCGCCTCGAGTATGGCGGAGATGTTATCAATGATCTGCTCCGTTTGCTGCTCAATGCTGTCGCCGACAAGCCCTCCGTTGACCGGATCGATCGGGCCCGTTCCGCTCACGAACACGAAATCCCCGGCCCGCCATCCCTGGGAATAAGCCCCTCCGGGTGGTGCACCGCGCTTGGCTTGAATTACGTATTTAGCCATCTTCTTTTCTCCTTCCCCGTTCACTGGGCAGTGTAACCAAAGCATCAGATGCGGCGCACCAAGCCAGTCCCGGCAGTATCACGATGGGACCGAAAGAATGCCTGCCGGTGTTGCTGCTGGTTCGGAACACAGAAGCCACGAATGAAGGCAGGCCGCCAATCCACCAACATAACGACGAGATCGGCCTGTGGACGGTCGCCATTCGGATGGAGTCCTTCAGATTCTCACGAACTCACCGTCACCTGCGATTCCTCACCCAGCACCGTCCGCGAGGCCGGGCTGAGCAGTGATGCGGAGTTGCGGTCCAGATAAACGGTCGCATTCGGATGCCGGCGCAGAATCGACGCCGGCGCCAGGGGGCTGATCTCCCCTTCGAAGCACGCCTTCACCGCTTGAGCTTTGCGTTGGTCGGGGACGACCGCGAGAATCTCTGTGGCCTTGAGAATTTGGCGCGGCGACATCGAGATGGCGCGCGTCGGCACCTGTGAAATATCGGCGAACCAGGCCTCGCCCACCTGCTGGCGGCGGCATGCCTCGTCAAGGTTCACGATGAGGTAGGGATCCTCGGTAAGGAAATTTGCGGGCGGATCATTGAATGCGATGTGTCCGTTCTCCCCGACTCCAAGGAACGCGATGTCAATGGGTGCCGACGCGAGTTGCTTGCCCACATCGCGAACTACTACAGACGGATCTGAGGCGTCACCCTCGAGCAAGTGATAGTTCGGAATTCCAGTCTTCGTGACCAACAACTCCATCAGCATCTTGCGAAAACTGCCGGGATGCGCGATAGGCAGCCCGATGTACTCATCGAGGTGAAAAGCTTCGACTTTCGCCCAATCGATATCCGGCGCCTGGGTCAGTGCGTCGAGGAATTCGAGTTGGGACGCTGCGGTCGCCGCGATGATGCGGGCATGATCCCGCGCCGCGATGGCGCGTCGAATGGCGCCGGCAGCCTGCTCGGCGGCCGCGCGGCCGAGGGCGACTTTGTCGCTGAATATTCTGAGAAGCATCAATAGAACCTACGAACGGAATCGCTGGAGTCGCACTCCGTCAGAGCCGCACAATTATACAAAAGCCAGTAACCAGAGCCGATGCAGGAGTGAACTGCGATCTGATTAGAAAACGGGCAGTCCATGCCGCGCAGAAGCTGGCGTGCGTTGTTGTTGTTGAAGCCTACCAGACGAAACCCGTTCCCGTTAACCGGTTCGAACTCGCTCGGGATGAAAGCGAAGGGTTGCGAAAACCGTGACGGTCACGAAAATCAGCAATGTCGCGATCTGAGCAACGAAAAACGGCGACTCCTTTTGCGTTGGAGCCAGCGCATGCAGCGCTCCAATCTTCAGAAAAGACTGCACGACCAACACGAAGACGTTGAAATAGAGAGCTGTAGCAGAGCCGACGACGTAGATCCAGCGCCAGGAGCCGGACAGATGAAACACATAGCGCGCGGGAATCGCGAAGGCCAATATGGCAAGCGACAGAATCCCGACGATGTGAGACGGCAACAAATGTTCAAACGGAAAACCAAACCCGCTAATGCTCGTCAATACCGTAGTCGTAAGGAAGATCGCGCTTAGACAGTCCAGCCGTTTTCCGGTGAGGAACCCGAAGACTACAACCAGGCCCGACCCAATTCCAACCAGGCTGATCAGGACGTGTAAGAGAGTGTAGGTCGCGGTGCTCATGCCCAAAATCATGGCGCTTCTCCCTTCAGCTCAGTTTCAGTCGTGATCGTTTGCGAACTCGGTGAGATCCGGCCCTAACGTGTTGTCTTCCACTATTGTCCAGCCGATGAGAGTTCGGTGTCCTGCGTAATCCGGTCTTCGTTTCCCGTTGATCCTCAGTTGGTGGGCAGTGTGGCAGCAGGTGCCACTAAAATCCAGCCCAAATGGCAATCGCCCGGAGGCGAAGCAAAACGTGAGTAAAGTCGGAAAGCTAACCCCAGAAGCTGAACCTTCTTTCTGATTATTCTACACACGCCATGGCCTTCCGGCTTGGAAGCATCTTCTCGCACCACTCAATCTCGGGATGCTCTCTACGGACGAACTTCGGCATGATTGGTTTCCGAGCACGATGAGGTTGGTTGCGCAGGCGGTTTCCGGAAGTAGGTCGTCTTGACAATAGTCGTTATAACGAGTATTATGAGTTCCTGCATGAAAGAACTGCCATCCGCGAGTAAGAAACGCCGGGCGGCGTGCCCCGAGGAGGCCGCCTTCCTAGAGTTGGCACGTACCACCGACATGCTGTCCCGCGGCCTGGTCCGGATTCTTAAGACCGAGGACGTCTCACCGACGCAGTACAACGTGTTACGCATCCTACGCGGGACGCCGGAGGGCCTGCCCTGTGGCGAGATTGCCGCCCGCATGATTACACGCGATCCCGATGTGACGCGACTCCTCGACCGCCTCGAGAAGCGCGGCCTTATTTCGCGCTGCCGGGAAACCGAGGATCGGCGAATGGTGATGGCGCGGATCACCCCGGAGGGATTGAAAGTCCTCGCCCGGATGGACGAACCAGTTGTGGAAGCGCATCGCGGGCAACTGGGGCATCTGGGGAAGGATCGCCTGCAGGCTCTTTGCGAACTATTGCGCGCCGCCCGCGCCGCAGTGAGTTGATTTTTTGGGAGATATATCTGTTGGAACGATTATCGTTTTAACGCATCTAAACTGACAGAAAGGAAAACACCATGAGCACACTCGCTACACCGCAGACTGCTACCACCACCTGGAACATCGACCCGGCTCACTCCGTCGCCGAGTTCAAGGTAAAGCACATGATGATCTCCAACGTAAAGGGCCATTTCGCCAAAGTCACGGGAACATTGACCCTGGACGAATCAGACCTGACAAGATCAAAGGCCACAGCCTCGATCGAAGCGTCCTCGATTGAAACCCGCGACGCTCAACGTGATGCACACTTGAAAAGTGCCGACTTCTTGCACGTGGAGAAGTTCCCGAGCCTCTCCTTTAGCTCTACACGCATCAGCCTTGTCCGGGATGGGGAGCTAGCCGTCGAGGGCGACCTGACCATTCGAGGCGTCACCCGAAAGGTGGTCTTTAACGTGGAAGGCCCGACTCCGCCTACGAAGGATCCCTGGGGGAACACGCGGGTTGGAGTCTCCGCAACCACCAAGATCAACCGTAAGGACTACGGTCTGACCTGGAATGCAGCCCTTGAGACCGGCGGCATCCTGGTAGGCGACGAAGTCACGATCACTCTAGAAGTCGAATTCATAAAGGCGTAATCAATTTCGCTGCACGGCTCAAGCTTGCCGTGTGGCCAGGAAAGAGGGAGACAGTTTATGTCACTCCGACCGGTAAAACAGATCATTCAACCGAAGCCGACCGTCGAAGGCGCGGGCGTAAAACTGCAACGCGCCTTTGGCTTCGGTAAGACGAAGGATTTCGATCCATTCTTGCTGCTGGACGACTTCCGTAACGACAATCCGGCCGACTACCGTGCCGGATTCCCCTGGCATCCGCACCGGGGGATTGAAACCATCACTTACGTGCTTGCCGGGTCCGTTGAGCATGGCGACAGTCTGGGCAACCAAGGCAAAATGACTGCCGGAGACGTGCAATGGATGACGGCCGGCAGCGGCATCTTGCACCAGGAGATGCCCAAAGGCGACCACCACGGGCGCATGCATGGCTTTCAGCTATGGGCGAATCTGCCCTCATCGCTGAAGATGACCGATCCCCGCTATCAGGACATTCCGTCGAGTGCGATCCCCGAGGTTACCGACGACGACGGCACACGCGTGCGCGTCATCTGTGGTGAGTTCTGGGGCAAGCGAGGTCCGGTGGAAGGCGTTGCCGCTGATCCCAACTATGTGGATGTGTCGGTCCCGCCCGGCCAACGAAAGCGGCTTAAGGTCGAAACTACGCGCAATGCCTTTGCCTACGTGTTTGCGGGATCCGGAACGTTTCGAGACGCCTCCGATCCGCAGGCCGTTCTGACCGAGCAAGCAGCGGATCCCAACGCTCCGGCCAAGTATGACGTCGGCAATCACTCTCTGGTGTTGTTCGACCGGGGAGACGAACTGACGGTTCAGGCAGGGCCGGAAGGAATTCAGTTCCTGCTCGTCTCCGGCAAACCAATTGAGGAGCCAGTGGCGTGGTACGGACCGATTGTAATGAACACCCAGGAACAATTGCGCCAGGCGATGTCCGAGCTGCAAACCGGCAACTTCATCAAACATCGCTAAACTTGCGATTGACTGAGACCGAGACCCCTGGAGGGCAACCATGGTAGGCGGTAAAAAAGCTTATCCGTCGTCACTTGTATCTGGGCATCAAATCTTGCCGGGATCCTCCGGGTCGGGTTCGCGGACGGGCACATCCGGGTTTTCTGGCGGATCGATGGGTTCCCTGATCGGAGGAGGTGCAGGTTCGGCGGGAGTCCTGAAAGACCCGGGATCGGAGAAGGTCATATCCGATTGCATGGCATTCAGATGCTAAACGCCGGCCCAAGGAAGTCTCGTTTATCTCTGGGTGCTTCGCACTTCAGCTCAATCTCTCCCGAGGAAACGGAGATGTGGGCGGTTGCAACGAGGCCGATTGAACGACAGCGGAATTGTCTGTTAATGGAAGAAAAAGAAGCGTCACAAGTGCGCCGAGCGCGATTCCCCCAAGCAAGAACGTGACCGCGGTAGGCAGATCGTATTCAGGACGACTTCGTTCTTCAGTATTCATGATGTGGGTGCGATGCTGTCGACATAAATCAAGTTGCTGTCTAAGTTTAACTTGCCGATGACCCTTACTTGTTTGCCAAGGAACGGCTTGGCTTTCAGAGCATCGTCCAATTGATAGGTCATCTTAGTCACTGGATCCTTCAGCAATACCCGGCCGTTCTCTTTGATTAGGCGGCCGGTGAATGCCAACGCATCCTGCGTTTCTGCTTCGCCGGAAGGGCGCGACCGCGCGGCCTGTTGCTGGGGCGACGGCTGCGCTGATTCGGGCTGCTGTTGCCGCGCAACGGTTGTGCGGGACTGCTGCGCGTGGCCAAGGTTCACGATGGCCCCCGCCGTCAGAACGCAGCCGATTGAAAGGAGTACCAGAGAATCCTTCATTCAATACCTTTTTTCGATGTCGCATTTCGGTGATGCCGCCTTCAATAGAAATTCAGGCAGCTAACATTTCACCTAGCCTGCGGCCGCCCCTACTGCAAATCCCAAGGTTGCGATCAACAGGGCAAGAACCACGGCGATTCCCGTACCCAACACAACAATTTCGACCCAGACGTGGTGAATCTTCATGACGACTCGGTCTCCTCTCCAATGGCCAGTGATGGATGCGCCCCGGGGTCGAACAGTTGGCTATGAGAAGAGGTTGCAACTGACTTGCCACTGGCTTGGTGGCCAGTTCGAGCCAGTGAAACTGCGAATCGAAAGAACGCAGAAGACCGATTTCGTGAATTAGTGCAGCATCGTTCGCGATGCGGTCGTGTAGAAAAGCGCTGGTATCACCTCGAACAGTGACAATATTGCCGGTGCAGTTTGAGGCTGATGTCCGAAACCCAAAAGGAGCCCTAGGCGGCAACCTCATCTGCTTTCATTGTTCCAAGGCTTGCAGCTTCTCTTGCTCCCATACGACGTAGCAGGTCGAGAGCGCAGTCTGCCTTCGTGCTCTCCTGACATGACACGTACACCAGGGCGCCGACATCCGACAGTTGGTGGCCAAGCCGCTTCGCGTCGGTCTCCGAGAAACCCAGGTCGATCATGGTCCTCGATCCCCCACCAGAAGCAGCGACATTCTGATCGGTTACTAGTGCGCGAAAGAAGGCTCGTGATCGGATGAAGAAGCCGACCGTAGGAATTACAACGGCGCCGAATTCCGAAAACCAGCCGATCATGCGGGCGCTTACTGCGCTCTCAGCGGGTTTGTCATCGCCGATCTTGGCATCGCGGACGACGGTGGCTACCGGATGAGCTGGAGAGAGCACCATGCAGATGTCCTCGTTCTCAAATCCTGCCCGGTTTAGTGTGTAAACGATTTCCGGCAGGGCGACGTTGCGAGGGTACATCCCATAAGCGGCGGTTCCAAGTGGCGACATAACTCGATCTCCTCGGCGGGTTGGGAAGGTTGACGGGCGCCTCTACACGCGATACGTGACACAATACGGGAATTGTTCTCAACATCGCACTAGGGTGAATCGTGTAGGGGGTTGAAGGGCCGGCCTTCCCCTCAATTCACGTAGTTTCAAGCCTACTTGGTTTAAGAAAGGAGCTCGATTCTGACAACATGAATTGTGTTGCTGCCGGCCTCGACGGTACCGACGACCTTCACCTCTTTATCTTGATACTGTTCAGCAGTGCCCTGCTCGTCGAGTTGATAGCTCGTATTACCCGAAACCCTAAGAACGTACTTTTCGCCCTCCCGCACAATCTTTCCAGTAAAGGTTTGCCTTGGCGTCTGCTGCCCAGCATGAGGATTTGACGGCTGTGCGGGCTGCGGGTCCGGACGCGAATCAGGTGGGGGAAGAGGCTGCGGTACAGGTTGTGGTTTTTGCAGGAGTGACCACGCAATGAGTTCTCGAGATGCTGGAGCATCTGCGGACGGAATCACCTCAGTATGTGGTTCTTGCCCCACCAAAAATGGCGTCAGTCCCAACAGCAGGCCTGCGAATAAGCTTGTCTCTCGACGCAGAAACATAAGAGTAACCCCCGAGAGACGAAGCAGCCACAACCGATTCCCAACTCCATCATCAGAGTGTCACAGGGACGCCGAAGGACGCCTCTACATCATCAGTATCAGTAATTCTTTTTAACTCGGCCAGCCTGTCTCGTCTATAAAGTCTTCCCTGTAACCAAAGGGCGCGCGAGCAGAAAAGACCACGCGTGAGTTAGGGCGGTGGAAAGCTCACGAATTCTTGCAGTTAAGACCTTGCCGAACAATAAATTGCGGGAACGTTGAACCTTGGTGGCAGCCAAACGTCTCCATATGGCATCGAAACTTAGCTTAAAACTTGCACTAAGTCAGACATTCCAGGGGAAGGTTCGGTCTGCGCAAGCAGGGGGAAGAACCTTCGACGGCGGAATCACTCCCGCTGCCAACGCTTTGTTGTGACACTGCTCAAATAACCCTCGGAGCAGCCGCTATGGCCGACTCCGACTAAGGATCGTGCATGCGACTGCTAAGCGCTCGGCTGATCATCTCCCTGGTTGTTGGCGTAACGTTAGTCTCACTCTGTTCGTCGGGCTACGAGGTCTTCGTCGTGAAAGCGAGCCTTCGGCGCGATCTGCAAAGACGGGCAGAGGTACTGGGAGAAAGCCTCGCGGGGAATGTCGATCGGGACATTGAAAAAGGCACGCGCCAAACACTGCAGAAGACGGTGCAGCGTTTCGCCAACCGCGAGCATTTGAAGGGCCTTGCCGTGTACGACCCCGCTGGACACGTAATTGCCGTCACCAGCGATCTGGCTTCGCCGATGAATGAAGCACCCTCCGTCGTTCTCCAAACTCTGAAAGAGGATCACGAGACTGACGTTTTTCAGAAGCTCGGCGGCACCCGTGTACACATCCGTGCTCTGCCGCTCCATAGTCCGGACAAGTTCCTGGGCGTGTTGGCGATTGTTCACGACGCGGAATACATCCGGGCACAGAGTCTTAGGATTTGGCGAGAAACATTCTTGAGCGCGCTGGCGCACGTCGTTCTGATTGCTTTTATCACATTATTGATCGTTCGCTGGAGTATCGAGGGACCGATCGCGCGAACGGCTCATTGGATGCGAGCTCTCCGTACGGGCCGCATGTCTTCCTCGCGGATCGGCGTGCCGGACCTGGAATTGTTCCGGCCACTTGCGAGAGAGGTCGCGACTTTTGCTGAGAGCTTGAACACGGCTCGCTCGGCCGCAGAGCGCGAAGCTCGACTGAGACACGAGGGGCAGTCCCAATGGACGGCGGAACGTCTGGCAGCCGACGTTCGGACCCGCCTGGGAGCCGGCCGGCTGTTCGTGGTCTCAAACCGCGAACCTTACATGCACATGCGGCACGGCAAGTCCGTGGAAGTGACCGTCCCACCCAGCGGGTTAGTGACAGCGCTCGAGCCAGTACTGTGTGCTTGCGACGGAACCTGGCTGGCGCACGGCAATGGCACCGCAGACAAAGACGCGGTCGACCGCCACGGGCGGGTACGGGTACCTCCGGAGGATCCTCGATATACCCTCCGCCGCGTTTGGCTTACGAAAGCGGAGGAGGAAGGCTACTACTACGGTTTCGCCAATGAAGGCCTTTGGCCGCTTTGCCATATTGCACACACCCGTCCGATCTTTCGCGCTGAGGACTGGAAGCAATATCAGACGGTCAATCGCAAGTTCGCCGACGCCCTGGTTGAAGAAATGAAAGATACCGAACATCCTGTCGTCCTGGTGCAGGACTACCATTTCGCGTTGTTGCCCAAGATGGTCAAGCAGTCGCGACCGGATGCGCGGGTAGCCATTTTCTGGCACATCCCATGGCCGACTCCCGAAGCCTTTGGCATTTGTCCGTGGCAACGCGAACTGCTGGATGGGTTGCTCGGCGCCGACCTCGTCGGATTCCACATCCAATCGCACTGTAACAACTTCCTGCAGTCGGCGGACCGGGTTTTGGAATCGCGGATCAATTGGGAACACTTTTCGGTACAAAGACTCAACCACACGACAACGGTGCGCCCATTCCCGATTAGCGTCAACCTTACCAGCCTGCCGCCTGACGCTTCGGACGAATCAGCTCGCGACGCACGTTCCGCGATATTGAAGGACCTCGACCTCGAGACGATTTTCCTCGGTGTCGGCGTGGACCGCATGGACTATACCAAGGGAATTCTGGAGCGATTTCTGGCGGTGGAACGGTTCCTCGAAAAACATCCACGCTATCAAGGCCAGTTTTCCTTTATACAAATTGGCGCGCCGACCCGCAGCCACCTTAAGCGATATCACGACTTGGAAGCGGAAATCGAAGCCGAAGCCGGACGTATCAACTGGCGCTTTCAGAGGGACAAGTGGAGGCCCATCGTTTTGCTCAAGCGGCAGCATAGTCACGATGAGATCCAGCCTTATTACCGAGCCGCGGATCTGTGCCTGGTAACTTCGCTGCACGACGGTATGAATCTGGTCGCAAAAGAATTTGTGGCCGCTCGCAACGATGAGTCTGGCGTCCTTGTCCTCAGTATCTTCACCGGCGCCGCGCGGGAACTGCGAGACGCGCTCCAGGTCAACCCCTATGACATCGACCAAACCGCCGAAGCCATTCGAGCCGCCCTGGAGATGGAACCGGATGAAAAGCAGTCGCGCATGCAACATATGCGGCGCGCGGTTCGCGAGCACAACATCTACGAGTGGGCAGGGAGTCTGATCGCAGAACTTTGCGAGGTGCGTCTGGATATACCTGACCGCTCGGGGGATGGAACCCACGTCCGAACATCTGCGGCATAGAAGTATCGCATTCTGCACCCTTAAGCTTTACAGGACCAAGAATGGCAACCAGTGGGAGAAAACCGCTTCAGATTGAAGGCATCACTGTATTTCTAAATCAGCGCCGTTCTTCTTAAATGGCACCAGAGGAGACAGGCAATGTCCAACACCGCAAAGAAGCACGTGGATGCGTCTTCGGCTGCTGATCTCAGGCGAGCCTTCGAAACCGCCTTCACCCACCTTCAGCGCAGGGGAGAGCCAGCTAAAGCTCCCATCGCTGTTCGCAATCAAGACGATATGGCCGATGAAAAGCGGGCATTGAACAGTGCAGCTCGCGCGCTCGCGCAACTGTGGAATATTTCCCCCAGCCTGGTCCGCTAAAGGAGCGTTCATATGGTGCGGGCGTTAGCGGCATACCTATTGGTTTTTTGGCTACTCGGGCTGGTTATCCATTTGAGCGGGCTTGCCTACCTTTTTGGAGGTCTCGCTGTGGCATTGTTAACGATCGACCAGCTGGTGGCATACTCCTCGACGGCCCTACGTGCCCGTAGAATGACAGGAAGATCCCTTAGCCAACGACACCTTCTGTAATGGAGATCCCGCGATCCTTTTTTCAGCCACAAAAAAGCAGAGTGCGGGACAATTTGTGTCGCCCGCCCCCCTGCTTTTGGGCCCTGCTGGAAACTACGTTGTTTACTAAGGCGAGGTTCTGATCAAGGTTCTGATCCTTCTAGATGGTCCCCTAACGGCGAGATCCCCGCGCCTCTTCCGCCTCCTCGGCATCGGTATCCTGGGCATCGGTATCTGGCACCCTCTGAGGCGGTTTGGAGGATGTCTTAGCATCGTCGGCTGCGTTTTTGGCAGCATCCTTTACCTTGCCGAAGGCGTTCTGCAATTTGCCTTCGACCTGTTTCGCTGAACCTTCAACCTGCTTCTTTGGATCGTCCGTCCACTCTCCCGCCTGACGCTCAACGCGGCCGGCTACGTCTTTCACCTTGCCCTCTACGCGATCTTTATTCATTCTGTCCTCCTTCTCATTGAACGATTGCCTTGCGGACTCTCCGTCACGCCACGGGGCTGCGGCCCTGAATAATCCGCACCAGGACCACGATGACGGCTATTACCAGCAGAATGTGAATCAATCCACCCATGGTGTAGGAACTCACCATTCCCAGCAGCCAAAGGATCAAGAGCAGGGCAACGATAGTCCAGAGCATCAGAGGTCATCCTTTCTGGCAACAGCATTACACATCAGTTGCAGTGTGAGACTACCGATGATGCAAGGGAACGTATATCGAGTGAAGTCCGTAATTACGCGCGGGGGCGACTCTATAAAACCTAGGCAAAATAGGACGTCATGCTTCGGCGCCAGAGCTGGGAGGAGCTAGACTAAAATACCTGGACGATGCCGTTGCGCACTGCGTACCGGGTGAGATCAGCGATGGAATGGAGATCGAGTTTCCGCATGAGGTTGGTGCGGTGAGTTTCCGCGGTCTTGACGCTGAGGTTGAGAGCGACTGCCACTTCCTTGCTGGTCTTCCCCTCGGCCAATAACTGGATCACCTCTCGTTCTCGAGTCGTCAAGATGTTGTCAGAGATGTTGCTGGCCTCGCCCTCCCCATTATCACGATCAAGATAACCATCCAAAACCATCTGACTGACTCGATTTGTAAAAAAAGTTCTCTGTCGTTGCAGGGCCTCCACGGCGGCAACCAGATCGCGCCCCGCGTCGGATTTGAGCAGGAATCCGCGTGCCCCGGCGCGGAGAACCTCCCGCACCACGTGATCGGCATCGTGCATAGTTAAGATGAGGATCACAGCTTCGGGCGAAGTAGCCAGAATCTGTCGGGTGGCCTCCAGTCCGTTAAGATTCGGCATGCCGATATCAAGCAGAATCAAGTCCGGCTCCAAGCTTTCCGCAAGTTCGACGGTCTCGCGTCCGTCTTTGGCTTCCCCGCACACCTCCCAGCCAGGATGACTCTCCAGCAGGGCACGGATGCCGTGTCTCGCCACCTCATGGTCATCCGCAATCAGAATTCGTAGCATTCTCTACCTCCCAGATATTTTAAAGATGTCTCACCTGGTGCGAGCTTGGAAGGCATCCGAAATACAGTTCCGAATATGTTGAGGAATATCAGCCTCAGTTACTTGGCGAGCAACAATCGTGCCAAACGCGTATGCCATTGCTTCCAAGCTAGTTCAGCGCCCTTGGTATTTGGCCCTTCGTGTAAGTTTTCCAAATTTTTGAGGGAGCACTAATCGACCCCTACAGTGTTTGCCGTACTCACTGAGGGATCACGCGGAACGCTTTCTCCCTCCGGTAATTGAAGCTTCTATAGAAATTGAAGTTTCTATAGAAAAGGTCTGCGGATTGTTCCGGAGTGGCATCCAAACGATGCACGGAGGCTAGTCATGCGTTTCGGCGCGAATTACGTTCTCGGCTCAGGAGTGAGAATTGTAGCCACTGCGGTAGCTTTGTCGGCGTCTACATTATTTGCCCAGACTATTCCGCCCTCCCAAAGCAGCCCTTCTACCTCGCCGACCCCTCCCTCGGCGACCACCGCCGGACAGAACCCTGAGTCGGGCCCTCCCCGCACCGCGCAGCCGACTCCTTCTGCACAGGAACAACCCGGCCGGACCTCAACTGAGCAGCAACCGGCACAAGATCGACAGGAACCGATTAAGCCCGAGTCCAGCGCAGACGATCCGGGCAGGTTTGTTTTCAAGAAGCAGGTGCAAGAAGTGGTGTTGCATGCCACCGTGGTAGACGAGGCCGGACACCTTGTGACAACGCTTGATCGCAGCGCTTTTTCCGTGTACCAGAACAACCAACCAGAGCCGATTACATCGTTCAGACGCGAGGACGTTCCGGTGGCGATGGGGATCGTCATTGATAATTCCGGCTCCATGCGCGACAAACGGGAGAAAGTGAATCAAGCCGTGCTGAACCTGATTCGGGCGAGTAATCCGCAGGATGAGATTTTCGTCGTCAATTTCGGCCAGAACTCCTATCTGGACCAGGATTTCACCTCCGACGTAAACCTGCTGCAAGCGGCTTTGCATCAGGTCTCTACCCGAGGCAGTACTGCTCTCTATGACGCCGTGGTTGCATCCGCAGTCCACTTACGAAATAATCCTCGCCTTGACAAGAAAGTCCTGCTGGTCATCACCGACGGACAGGACAACATGAGCCGGGAAACCCTACAAGAAGCTATTCGCCAGTTACAGCCGAACAAGGGCCTGACGGTATACGCAATCGGATTAACGGATGAAGGGTTGACGTCCGCCGGATGCGATGCTCTTCAGAATCTGGCATCGACTACAGGCGGCGTTCCATTCTTTCCCCAGAGTCTAGACGAAGTGAATGCAATTACCCGCACGGTGGCGCACGACATTCGCAGCCAATACACGCTTGCGTACAAACCAGCAGGCTCCAAGAATGGTTATCAGACGATTCGGGTCGAAGCCAAGGCACCGGGAGGCGCCCGCCTGATCGTCCGCACGCGAAGTGGATACTATCCGGGCGAGACGGTTCGTTAGTCCAGTCTCGCCACGAAGAAATTATGCCGCGGTAGGTCCAGTCGGACCTGTGGGTGCTTTCGGCGGCGGCAGCTCGATCTGGATAAGGTTGTTCTTAATCGCGTATACGACTAAATCCCGGATTGAGTGAAAGCTTAGCTTCCGCATGATGTTGCTGCGGTGCGTTTCGACGGTCTTGGTGCTCAGGTTCAGGAGAGAAGCGACTTCCTTCGAGCTGTTCCCTTCCGCCAACAACTGCGTAATCTCCCGCTCGCGAGCCGTCAATGTAGGCAGCCTGGGAGTTTCGTTCCTCGACAAAGAATGCCCCTTCTCGAGGAAGCCGGCCAGCACCAGGTCGTTCACCCGGGGAGTAAAGAACATGCGCTTGTTTTGCAGAGCTTCAACCGCAGAAACCAGGTCGCGGGCCGCGTCGGATTTCAAGACAAACCCGCGAGCCCCTGCGTCCAGTGCTTCACGAATCACCTGATCTGAGTCGGTGATGGTCAGGACGATAATCTTGAAATTAGGGTCGTGCTGCAGCAGTTGACGCGTGGTGTCCAGACCGTTCAGTAGCGGCATCCCAATGTCCAGGATGACAACATCGGGCTTTAGCTGGAGCGTCTTCTCCACGGCCTCGCGGCCGTCGGCAGCTTCACCGCAGACTTCCCATCCTTCGTGCTTTTCCAGTAAGGCGCGCAATCCGCGCCGAACAATCTCGTGATCGTCGGCCAATAAGATTCGCAATTTCATGTTCAGCCCCCAGTTCAAAGGTGGACCCCATCTTCCGATGCCAGGGTCTAACGTGCACCCGCAGTGTCTCGTCCATTCAGCGCAGTAAAAACGCGATGCTGGCTGACAGCTTCGACCGCCGCCAACAAGTCGCGTGCGGCATTCGACTTCACCACGTATCCCCTTGCCCCAGCCTCCAAAGCTTCGCGCATCATTTGCGGAGAGTCGTGCTGGGTTACAAACAGGATCTCAAGTTGAGGAGTCCGTTTCCTCAATAGACGGCACGCTTCCAGACCATTCATCCTCGGCATGGTGACATCGAGTACCATGACGTCGGGGCTCAGTTCCTTGGCTTTTTCCAACGCCTCAGCTCCATCGGAGGCTTCCCCAATTACTTCCCAGCCGTCGCGTCCTTCTAAAAGCGTTTTTAAACCCTGCCTCACGATTGGGTGGTCATCAACCAGTAGAATGCGAATAGTCATGCAGTTTCCGTCCCCCGGGAAAGACCGAGACAACCCGCCACATTTTAGCTGAACCCGTCCGTGATCGGACTGACCAGTCCCTTCCGCTCGGACATCCTTGGTTCTAGGAATGCAGCCCCAAATCCCCCCGACCCAGCTACCTTCGCGTATCGAGAGCGTTCAGCGCGGTCGAAAGTCCTCTCCTGAGTTTCGACGAGTACCACACCGGTGCGTAGGCCTCGAGAACCTCATAGAGGTCAAGCAGATCACGCTCGACCGCCGTTCCCGTTCGTCCCCTCGTGGACTTGAGGAGCGACAACTCATTTCGGGAACTCTGTCGCGAAGACTCGCTATCGTTAGCGTTAGCAGGCATTTGCACCTCGAAGGCCCCCGCCAGCCACATTTGAAGCGGGCCTTTAGCCCGCTCATTACTGCGACGGCAACCGGTCCTTTAAGGCTCCCAGTAAGGTTACCTTCCAAAACTGGGGGAGTCCAATACTGGAAATCCTGTATTTGGAAAGAGGCTCCAAAATCCTAAAGGGGCCAAGTCATACGGGCCTCGGTGATCATGAGGGGACTGCCGGGAAGTACGTTTGTTCCCGCAATA
>CAVRCR010000006.1:0-121515 GCA_963719615.1 uncultured Acidobacteriaceae bacterium
GTTCCGGGAGCGGGAGCTCAGTCAAGCGGTTGGGGGCAATCCATAGGAGATACTCCCCACAATTTTTTCCTGTGCGCGTCCGCTCCTGGTGTTGGCAGCTGGCAAACGACCTCCTCCTCCGGGCTTGACGGAGGACGGCTATAGCGACATTAGGCGAGCAATAGATGAGAATCGCGCGGAGGCAGCCCGGCTTTCACGGAATTCAAAGTTCGTTCGTGACCCTAATAGCGGGCACAATATTCAACTAGATGATCCCAAAGCCGTCGCGGACGCAGTTGAGCAGGTCGTCATGGCCGTTAAGAACCGTACGAAGCTTGACCATTGAGAGGTTCCAAGTCACGCTCATCGTGGGTCTTAAAGAACGGCGGGAAAGATCGAATGCGAGAACGGATCGCCATGAATCTTACACGTAGAGACTTCGCCAAGCTGAGCACACTCGCCCTAGCAGCCGGGTTTGTCCGGAAGGTGCATGCCGGGACTTCAGCCCCTCCGAAGACCGGCTACTGCGTCATCGGCCTCGGCCGCATCGCCGGTCACTTCATGCCCGCCGTGCGCAACACCACCACCTCCCAGATCACCGGGCTCGTGAGCGGCCATCGCGACAAGGCGGAGCGGATTGCGGCCGAGTACGGCGTGCCGTCAAGCTCCATCTACAACTACGAAAACTTCGATGAAATCGCGCACAATCCGGCCATCGATGCGGTCTATGTAGCGCTGCCTAACTCGATGCACGCCGAGTACACGATCCGTGCGGCTAAAGCCGGCAAACACGTGCTTTGCGAGAAGCCGATGTCGACCAGCGTGGCCGACGCAGAGGCGATGATCGCGGCCTGTAAGGCGGCCCGCGTCAAGCTGATGATCGCCTATCGCTGCCACTACGAGCCCACCAACCTGAAAGCGATCCAGCTCATCCGCCAGGGCGCGCTGGGCCGGGTGCAAGCCATTGAGAGCACCTTCGGCTTTAACATTGCTCCGGGCGAATGGCGGCTCAGCAAGAAACTCGCCGGCGGTGGGCCGCTCTTCGATGTGGGCATTTACTCCCTCAACGCCTGCCGCTACTTGACCGGCGAGGAGCCGGAACACATCGCGGCCAATGCCTCGGTCATCGATCAGGACGGCCGCTTCAATGAAGTGGAGGAGAATGTCTCCTGGACAATGAAGTTCCCTTCCGGCGTTGTAGCCAGTTGCAACACTACTTACGGTGCCAACATGGAAGGCTTCTATCGCGTCCATGGATCGAAAGGCTGGCTCGAAGTCGACTCGGCCTTCGTCTACGAAGGATTGCGGCTGCGCGCTGATTGCGCGAGCGGGAAACTTGACGAACTCAACCCAGCGCGCGACCCTTCGCACTTCCAGGCTGAAGCCGACCACTTCTCCCATTGCGTTCAAAATGGGCTGGAGCCGCAATCTCCGGGCGAAGAAGGTCTGCGCGATATGCGGTACATCGCGCAGATTTACGGCTCGGCGGGAATCAAAATTTAAGCGGACCACATCCACCGGCGAGGGGTTTTGACTGTAAAAAGCCTGATTTCAACAGTTGCTTCCGGTTCGCCGTTTCTAACCGGCCACAGTCAATAAAGAAAAGGCGACGAGTTGTTTCGGGACAAGAATTATTTGAAACCGCCTTGCTTGAGGTTCCGCGGCTTACGCCACAGCTGCGCTCGCCGTGACAATGGCCGCCGCCATTGCGAGCTTGTGATCATTGTTCCAGGGCGGCCCGACAGCCCTTCGCACCTTGAGGAAGTGAGCGTCGAGGTCCTCTACATGTAGCGCCTGGCGCGCCGCACCAAATACGCTCTTCGCGTCGTACCAGTGGACGGGCCAACCCCGTGCCTCAGCTGCGGAGGCCAGGGCCCTGCGGTACATCACCCAGTCGGCAACGTTCTGCGCACGGTAGTCCTTAATTCGCTCGGCAATCGTGGGTGGAAGCTGTTGGCACTTGCGAAGGGCGACACCAAGGATATGCGGCACCGCCATCGTGACAGCGTCCAAGGCAAGCACTGCGTGCCTCTCGGCCGACGCGCGAACGCGCTCTACTAACTCCACGGCCTCGTCGAGCGGAAGCCCTTGGCCCTCGCTGTGGTGCGGAATCTTCGGCAGGCCTTCGCCCACAAGTTCTACGCGGCGGCGGTCGAGGAGCGTCCCATCGCGCGCCACTGTCACCAGCACCGCCCAACCGCCATGATCTGATACTCCGATGATGCCGCCGTTCTTCGACATGATGTTCCCTTACGCTTAACGTCAGGGCTGGGAGCGAGTTGAATGGCTCCGATACAACAACTCAACGAGACCCGTCTTGTAAGCGATTACGTCCTTCAGATGCCATCTCCTTTCGATACCGGAGTTGTCAAAAAGGCGCAACCCGTCACCCAACAGGACCGGCACAATCGCCAATCTGATTTCATCCACCAGATCGAGCCTGAGAAAACTCTGGCACAGCATGGCCCCTCCCACAAGCCAGATGTTTCCGTATCGCGGCGCGAGAATCTCATCGACCAACTTCTTGAGGTCACCTGAATAGAACTCAACGCTCTTCCTCGTGGAGGGCAGCTCTCTGTTTGTGATCACGACGGTCGGGGTGTCGCCATAGGGCCAGCCCAGTTGGAGCGCATGCTCGTATGTGCGAGAACCGAGTACAAAACAGTCGATGGAAGAAACGACGTCGTCAGCATTGCCGTCAGAAACCCCTTTTTCGTAGACGTCTCCAGAGCTGTCCAGCCACGAAACAGTATTGTCCTTCTTGGCGATGACGCCATCAAGGCTCGAAACCACGTGAAGAGTTACCGTCGATCTTCCTGCGTTCACCTCAGCGCGTGACATATAAGTCCTTCGCTACGGACCGACAACGGTCGCGAATGTGTTCTTTTCGTAATCCCCACTCGTTGCGAGTCTTTCGTCGTACTAGGCTATCAGGATCTTGCTAACGACAGAGCCTCTTTCACTTTTTCACTCGGGCACGAATTTCGTTAAATCGTGGTGGCTCGTGGTTTCGGGAAAACAACGAAACCACTTGCGCCATCCGAGTTTGGAGGACGTTAGGGTGTAGGGACGCCGACGCCGGATTGGTTTTCGCTTTCGATTTGTGCCAGCTCATCACGCAGGCGCGCAGCTTCGGCGCGATACTCTTCAGCTTCGATACGGAATTTGACGGCGCCGACGCTGCCCATCGCATTGATAACCTTGACGACGGCACCGCTCTTGCCGTTGCCAGTATGTTCGAGCGGGTAGGTGAGATCGTCCTGGTACAGGGCCTCGGCCTCGACTTTGTCAATACGACGGTGAAGATCCTGGATGTTCGCCCAGCGTTGAGCTTGCGCGATGACAGCGTCGCTGACCGCGGAAGTGGCGGATTGCCACTCCCTCCGCCGCTGTCCTGCAGATCGTCGGTGAAAATCTGGAGATTATTTTTGCCCTGCATATTTCCCAGGTCGGCTGCCAAACCATACCAAGTCAAAGCCCTGGCATTGTCGATGTGAATGCCTTGTCCGAATTGATACATCCAGCCGAGCTGGTTTTCCGCATCGCTGTTACCTTGCGTTGCATTTGTTAAACCACGACAGAGCCTGCAAATAGTCGGTTTTCACGCCAGTGCCATGCTGAAACATGTAGCCGATGTTTTCCTGAGCCTGGGCGTTGCAGTCCGAGCCGCGAGTGGTGAGGAATCATCTCAATTGGTGATGAATCCCTATTTACCAAAGTCGGCTCGTGCTTTTTAGGGCGCGGAGGTCGCTTTCCACATTAAACTGTGCGACGGAGGACCGCATGACCCGACCGCTCCTCGTCTTGGTTATCTTGTTTTCGTCACTGAATGCCCCCAGCCAGCAGAGCCAATCCCCAGCTACGTGCTCCGCCACAGAGCAAACCGTGCGCGAGGTCGAACACAAACTGTGGTCCGCCGCGCGCAGCCGCGATGCGGATGCCCTCGATAAGCTAATCGACGATAGCTTTATCTCCACCGACGATGGCGGCGTGCGCAAGGGGAAGCAGGAGGTTCTTAGCGAAATGAAGAAACCAGAAGGCCACGTACATAACGAAACCGATGAGCAGCCTGCGGATATTCGGCTGGTTTTCACAAACGGTGTTGCAATTCTGAATTTCTCGAAGCACTGGACCGACTACGACAAGAAGGCAGGGATCAGTTTCGGTGGTACATCTGTAATGACACGGGTTTTTACGTGAAAGGGTGGCGAATGGAAGCTGGTTTCTTTTCACGAAACCGGGATACCCAACCGGACCCGCAGCCCTCGGCGAGCGGAATCGCTCATTTGGACGATTACGTGGGTCACTACCTCCTCGATGAGGGCAGCGTGAAAGGCGAGATTTCCGTCGTTCGCAGGGGCGATAAACTGCTCGAGACTTGGCCGGGCGAGGAACCCATCGAGATTCTTCCCGGCAAGTACGACACGTTCTTCAGCCGACAAGACGCTTGGGTAGAGAGGTTCGTTCGCGACAAATCCGGGAAGGTCACAGGGATCCTTTACACGCAGACCGACGGAGCGGATGCCGTAGCGCTAGGAGATGGTTGGGGAAGTGGCAACACTTCTTCGCGGATTGAGCACCTCCGACCCCGGTTAGGCGCCGGCGGGGAGCAGACGTTAAGGGAGATCGACGTCAAGTCTGCTAAATCGCTGGAACTCAGGTCCCGAACCACAGGCTTTCCCACCGGCGTCCTCCACTCCATTTAGCGCCGGACAACTTCCACGCGGTCTTAGGCATCACACCTCGCCCGGCGAACTCGTCACAGCCGGAGACAAGACTGATCTACGGTTTTTATGCGATTGGCAGGACTCTTTTTTCTTCTGTTCGTTTCCGCAAGTTGGGCTCAGCTCACTGTGCAAGAGCCGCGACCCATTTACGACGGTCAGAACGTTGCCGCCATTGACCTCATAGGGAATCCTCATCGCGACGTCGAACCTCTTCGGCCACTTGTGAAACAGAGGGCGGGACAGCCGTACTCTCAGGCTGATGTCGAAGCCAGCATTTCGGCTCTGCGGCAGACGGGGCAGTTCCCGAACGTAGGCGTGAATGTGGTGCCTGCCCCCACCGGTCTACGGCTGAACTTTCTGCTTGAGCCCGCCTTTTACGTGGGCATGGTGAACTTTCGAGGGTTGACCAAGACCTTCTCCTACACGCGGCTGTTACAGGTCGTCGAGCTTCCCGACGAAGATCCATTCGACAAGGCGCGACTGCCAGTTGCCGAACAGTCCTTACGGGAGTTCTTGCAGCGCAACGGGTACTTTCAAGCGAGCGTGCGGACCACATCCGAAATTGACGACGCCCATGAACTCGTCAATGTTACGTTCTCCGTGGATCTGGGCAAGCAAGCACGCATTGGCGCGGTAGCATTTGAAGGCCTCGAATCCAGCGAGGACGCACGTCTGCTGCATTCCGTTCGGTCGCTCCGTGCACGCTTTACGGGCGGGCTGCTGAAGCGTGGCAAGCCGTATTCACCAGACCGGATCACTGCCGCCATTACGCAGATCCGGCGAACCCTCTCTTCGCAACGCCGGCTGGCCGGCAAAGTGCAGGAACTGCCGCCGCAATATCACTCGGACAGCAATCGGGTCGATGTTTCATTCAAGGTGGAACTCGGTCCGATCGTGGACGTGCGAACCACCGGAGCGCACCTCACTCTGCTGCCGTTGATGGCCGGCCGTGAGATGAAGAAGTTGATTCCGATCTACTCCGAAGGAGCGATCGATCGCGATCTCGTAGAGGAAGGCCAGCGCAACCTGATCGATTACTTTCAGAAGAAGGGCTACTTCGACGTACAGGTAAAAACAAACTTTCAGCAGCAGCCCGACCAGATACTACTGGTCTATGAGATCGACAAAGGGAAGAAGCACAAAGTCGATGGCATCCTCTTCCGAGGAAATCACGAGATTTCCGACAAAGACTTGCTGGCGCAGGTCGTGGTCAAGAAGGCTCACATCTGGTCCCATGGTAGCGTCAGTCAAAAGCTGCTGAAGCAAAGCGTTGCCAACCTGGAAGCTCTGTATCACGATCGGGGCTTTGAAGCCGCCAAGATTACATCGCAGACCATCGACCACGAGCCCAAGGTCGAGGTTGACTTCCACATCGAAGAAGGTCCCCAGACCCTGGTTAACAACGCCGAGGTAACGGGGAATCGCAATGTTCCTGAGAATCAACTTACGGCTCCGGTCGGCTTCCAGTTACAGCCCGGTAAACCCATGTCTCGGCGGCGGCTGGCGGAAGATCGCAACCGCATTTCGGCTAACTACCTGAATCGCGGGTATCTCAACGTGGAAGTAAAGGCGAGCGTTCAGCGCACGGACGATCCCCACCGGGTGAACGTTCTTTACGCTGTGAACGAGCACCAACAGGTGCGAGTTGGTGAGGTGATCTACTTGGGGCAGGATCGAACCCAGATGAAGCTTCTACGAAAGACCGCGCAGCTTCCCAGCGAAACTCCCATGAAGCGCGGGCAATTGCTCGAGGCCGAAAGCCGCCTTTACGACCTGAACATTTTCGACTGGTCGAGCGTCGGTCCGCGAAAGCCAATTGCCGATCAGATCGAGGAGGCCGCGCTCGTCAAGGTACACGAAACCAAGCGCAACGAGATTACTTACGGATTCGGTTTTGAAGTTTCTCATCGCGGCGGCAACATTCCGTCTGGTTCCGTGGCGGTCCCAGGCTTGCCACCGGTACAATTGGGCGGCAATCAAATCGCGCCGAGTCAATCGACTTTTGCCAGTCCTCGGGGCTCGATCGAGTTCACCCGCCGTAACATGCGTGGACTCGGCGAAACCGCCAGTGCTGCGATCCTGCTATCCCGCCTCGACCAGCGGTTCCTGACCAGCTACGCTCAACCTCACTTCATCGGATCGCAATGGAGTTCGTTGACTAGTTTCTCGATTGAGCGCACGACGGAGAACCCTTTGTTTGCCGCCGGCCTCGGCGACGTTTCTTTTCAGGTCGAACGACTCATCAGCCGCAAATACAACACTCGCCTGCAGATTCGCTACGACTTTAATAAGACGCTGCTCTCGCACCTGCTGGTTCCCGACCTCGTACTGGCGCAGGACCGCAACGTGCGCTTGTCTACTTTCTCCGCTGCGCTACTTCGCGACACGCGAGACAAGCCACTCGACGCCCATCGCGGCGTATTTGGAACACTCAACTTTGGAGTGACCCCGACCGCCTTGGGATCGAGCGCAAATTTCGCGAAGCTGTTTGGCCAGTACGCATACTACAAACCGATTCACTCCGTCGTGTTCGCCAACAGCATCCGGTTGGGATTCGCAAAATCGTTCTCCGGCAGCTTTGTCCCGACCAGCCAACTGTACTTCTCCGGTGGAGGAACGTCGCTGCGAGGGTTCCCCATCGACCAGGCAGGCCCGCAGCGCCTGGTTCCGTTTTGCAATGTATTGCAAGGACAGAGCTCCTGTGTCAACGTGACTGTTCCGGTCGGCGGGCGGGAGTTGTTCATCCTTAATTCGGAAGTCCGATTCCCCCTCGGAATCATGAAGGCGCTCGGAGGCGTCGTTTTCTACGATGGCGGAAACGTATACAGCGCGATCAATCTGCGCAACTTCGCCGACAGCTACACGAATACGATCGGAATTGGTTTGCGATATGCAACGCCCATCGGTCCCGTTCGAATCGATTTCGGTAAAAATGTGAACCCGATACCGGGCATTAAGTCGACGCAGTACTACATCACACTGGGCCAGGCCTTCTAGGAGCATTCATGCAGTGGAAACGAACCATCGTTTGGATTTTCTTGGGGCTTATCCTTCTTGTGATAATTGCTGTTGCGGGCGGGTACCTCTATCTCCGGAGCAACGGCTTCCAGCAGTTCGCGCTTCGCAAAATCTCTGAGCAAGCGGACCAGGCCACGGGTGGCCGAACCCAAATCAGCAGGCTCGACTTCAGCCTTTCAAAGCTCACAGCGCATCTCTATGGGATTGTCGTGCACGGATCGGAGCCGGCCGGCGCTCCACCTCTGCTCCAAGTGGACGAACTGACGGTCGGACTGAAGATCACATCGGTGTTTCGGCGGCAAATTAATCTGGATGAAATTGTGATTCGTCATCCAGTCGTACATCTCCAGGTTGATCGCCAAGGCAAAAACAACATCCCGCAATCTCCGCCAAGCCAATCCAGCCACACGAATAATATTTTCGACCTCGCCATTGGCCACCTGGGGCTCCAGAACGGAGAAGTCGACTATAACGACAAAAAGACTTCCGTAGATGCCGATCTTTATGATCTGCGAACCGATGTTCGCTTCGATCCGGTCGCGACTCGTTACAGTGGCACTATTTCTTATGACAAAGGAGTCTTGCATTATCTCCAATACGCGGCGATGCCCCACAGTCTCAGCGCGAAGTTCAACGCAACCCCGTCTCTCTTTTCTCTCGAATCGGCGGTCCTGAAGGTCGCTTCGTCGACGGCGATTGTGAGTGCCGGGGTTACGAACTACTCCAATCCAATCGTCGCAGGGGACTATGACATCCGCATCCACACGCAGGATTTTGCCGCGATGTCGGCAAGCGCAAAGGCTGCCGGTGACATTTCTCTCAGCGGCAAGATGCACTACGAAAACGCAACTGGCCGATCCTTCTTACGAAGCCTTGCCATCGGCGGCCAGGTGGGAAGCGATGGTTTGTTGGTCGCTTCGGCGGGGAGTAATGTTGAAATCCGCAAGTTAGAGGGGACTTACGAGCTTGCCAACGGTTCATTGCGAGCTCGCGGAGTCGAGGCCGAGGCGCTGGGCGGGCGAATCAACGCCAACGTCGACATGAAAAATCTGGACACGACACCGTCGTCCAGCGTGCGCACCACGATGCGTAGCATTTCGCTCCAGGCGGTACAACACGCCATGCGCGGACAAGCCACTCCACAGGCTGTCGTCGTATCGGGAAACGTGGATGGAACCAGCGATCTGTCATGGACTGGCAGCTTCAGCAACCTTCGCGCCCGCTCCGACTTGACACTCAGGGCGGCCGCGAAAAACACCGACCGAGCTTCCAGCGCGAACATTCCAGTGAATGGTTCAGTTCACGTCATTTATGACGGCGCCAGTAACGTGCTCACGGTTCGGCAGACGAGCCTCCGAATTCCCTCCACGACAGTTACTGCCGACGGGCAAGTCAGCAAGCGCTCGAGTTTGCAGATTCACGGCCAGGCGGCCGATCTGCATCAACTGGCAGCACTCGCTGCAGCCTTCAGTTCGAAGGAGTCGACTCCACCCTTGGTCTCAGGCACCGCCACGCTGAGTGCTACGGTTCATGGAACCATGCAGAAGCCCCAAGTCTCGGGGCAACTCAGCGCGCAGAATCTTCAAGTGCAGGGCAGTGAGTGGAGGAGCGCGGAACTTTCACTCGACGCGAATCCATCGCAACTCCGCGTGTCGAAGGGAGTCCTGGTGAATGCGAGGCGAGGTCGCGCTTCGTTCGATGCCACCGTCGCGTTACGCAACTGGTCATATCTTCCGAGCGATTCAATCCATGCCAGTCTTGCGGTGGAGCAGATGTCGGTTACCGATCTCCAGCATCTGGCCAACCTCCACTATCCAGTCAGCGGAGACTTGTCGGCCAACCTGTCGGTGAATGGATCACAACTTGATCCCTCTGGGTCGGCATCATTCACCGTCGCGAACGCGCGAGCCTACGACGAACCTATCCAAACGCTGTCCCTCAACGTCCGCGCCGCCAACGGTTCGATTGTCTCGACCCTTAACGTCGCGATGCCTGCCGGATCTGCAAGCTCCACGCTGACCTACACCCCTAAAAACAAGGCATACAAAGTCCAGTTCGAGGCGCCATCCTTCGTCCTGCAGAAGGTGCATGCTTTGCAGGCAAAGAATATCGCTGTGAATGGAACACTTTCCGCCAAGGCCAGCGGCGAAGGGACACTTGACGATCCACAGTTTAGCGCGGTTCTAGAGTTGCCAAGACTCGAAATGCGAGACCAATCGATTGCCGGTCTGAAAGCTGAGGTCAGTGTTGCGAACAAGCGAGCGAATCTGACCCTCGACTCGCAGGTGGCGCAGACCTCGGTGCGCGCCCGCGGACAGGTCGACCTCACCGGCGACTACCCCATCGATGCATCCATCGATACTGGAACGATTCCACTCGACGTCTTGTTCGCGAGCGTGTTGAATAGTGTTCCCGAGGGCTTCAAGGGACAGACAGAATTGCACGCCACGATTAAAGGACCATTGAAAGACAAGACGCGCCTTGAGGCTCATCTTACGGTCCCTACCCTCAACGCCAGTTATCAGCAGCTTCAGGTCGGCGCCGCCGGACCCATTCGAGCCGACTATGTGGGCTCCACTCTTACGATCCAACCGGCGGAGATGCGTGGCACGGGCACCTCTCTTCTGGTGCAGGGCAACATTCCATTCGCCGGCACTTCGGCGGCAACTCTCTCCGCACAAGGGTCGGTCGACGTCCACATTCTTCGCATATTTTCTCCAGATCTGCAAAGCTCGGGGACAGTTGCCCTCGACGTTCGCGCTTCCGGAACTCCGCAGGCCCCGTCGGTACAAGGTCAAGTCCATCTGCAGAACATCGCCCTGATTACACCGGATGCTCCTCTGGGAGTCGACAAACTCAATGGCACCCTCGATGTAAGCAACGACCGAGTTCAAGTGTCCAACATGAGCGGACAAGTGGGTGGTGGCCAGCTCTCCATTGAGGGCTCTGTCGTCTATCGCCCAAACCTGCAATTCAATCTGGCAGTGCAAGGGAAATCGGTGCGCTTGCGTTACCCGGAGGGTTTGAGAACGGTGCTGGATAGCGATCTCGCGCTCACGGGAAATCTTCAGGCGTCATCATTGAACGGACGTGTGCTGGTCGACACGCTTTCGTTCACACCCGACTTTGATCTTGCCAAGTTCAGTGATCAGTTCGGCGGCAACGCCAACACGCCATCGCAGCCGGGCTTTGCCGATACTGTAAGCCTCGCGATTGGAGTGCAATCCAAGGAGAATCTCAGCGCTACGAGTTCGCAGGTCAGCGTGGAAGGACGATTGAATTTGCGGGTGAGTGGCACCGCCGCGAATCCGGTGATCACCGGGCGTACCGATCTGAATGCGGGAGAACTCTTCTACCGCAACGTTCGCTATCAACTGCAGCGCGGCATTGTTACCTTCGAGGATCCGAATCAGACCAACCCGAACTTGAACGTTTCTGTAACGGCCAAAGTACTGCAATACGATCTTACGATTACATTGCGCGGAACTTTTGACCGGCTGACTACCTCTTACTCTTCCGATCCTCCGTTGGCCACGGCCGACATTATCAACTTGATTGCATTCGGCAAGACAACCTCCGGGTCGGCTGCGGCAAGTAGCGGCCAGAGCACGGATTCCATGCTGGCATCGGGAGCTCAGAGTGCGATCGGAGGAGGAATCAGCAGTGGGGTGCAAAAACTCGCAGGGGTTTCGAGCCTGCAGATCGATCCGCTTATCGGCGGCAATAATGGGAATCCATCCGCGCGCATTGCCCTGCAGCAGCGGGTGACCAAGAACTTCCTCTTTACGTTTTCAACCGACGTTTCGCAACCGGGGAACGAGATGGTCCAGGGTGAGTACCAGATCAACAAGCGGTGGTCGGTCAGCATGTCTCGCGATCAGTTAGGAGGAGTGTCGGTTGACGGGCGTTACCATACCAGATTCTGAAAGGCAGTTTGCGTTCTGCCCAGAGTCGTTCAAGCGGCACGGTTCAGAGTCTCATCTGACCCAGGCTGCGACTTCGGAAGGATCTGCCCACGACCACTTTCTTTCGCCAGTTCCGTGTTTACTTTGGCGCCTACCAGAAGAACAAACAAATTCCAATAAAGCCATGTCATAAATGCGACGAAGCCGCCCAACGTCCCGTACATCCGGTTGTAGTCGGCAAAGTGCCTGAAATAGACTCCCAGCAGGTACGACAGCCCAAGCCAGCAAGTCACTGCCAGTATGGCTCCGGGTAAGGTTGCCAGGAATCGTTGCTTCACATTCGGAGCAATAAAATAGACCCCTTCGACGGCCAGGATTGTAAAACTGATCGCGACCACCCAGTGCACGAAGGGCCACAACGCAACAAATAAATGCGAGACGGGGAATTCGATTGTCGAGCCGCGCCACGAAGCGGGGTCCGACGATCTTGATGGCGAGCGCCGCCATCAACAGGCCTCCGCAAATTGCTCCCAGACCGATCGCGAGCAGCCGCGTCTTCCATAACGGACGAGAGTTCTTGACGTCATAGGCAATGTCGAGCGCTTCGATGGTGGCGTCGAAAGCCGCGGAGACCAGCCAGATGATCCCCAGCATGCCAACCGAGAGCCACATCTTGCGATTTGAAGAAAGCACTTCGAGCAACACCTTCCGCACCAGGTCCATGGTTGGGGCGGGCAGGAGACGGGACATGAGATCGAGGACCCGTCCGAAAAGGTCCGGCAGAGGGATTGAACCCATCACTGCCGAAAGGAAGATCAGCCCGGGGAGCACGGCCAGAATGAAGTAGTAAGAAAGCGCCGCGGCGACCTGCAGCGCGGGATGATTCAAGACGTCATCATAGGCAGTCGCCAAAGCCCGCTTGAGACCAGCCCAAGTCACGAGGTTTTGATGCCGAGGCTTTGGTTAGGGGTGGGATAGAAAAACGAAGCGCCACCATAATGAGTGCCCTAAGCACGGCGACCGTACGGACTCCCCCCACTGGATTTGTGCGGCGCCAGCAGTGCGATCGCGAAATTCCGCGCGTCCAATAAGTCTCACGCAACCTTCTCTATAGATCGATTCATCAGACACTTGGCTTGAGGGCACAAATCTCAAGCGAGAACTGCTAGACATCAAACATCGAAAGGAGGCAAATCCAATGGCAGCCCGGAAGAAATCCGGCAGTCGTAAATACAGCAAGGGTGCTGGAAAGACAGTGGCCAGTGCCATGCGCCGCAAAAAGCATGGTACCCTTCGCTCAGGCCGAGGCGGCAAGGGAGGCAAAGTCACTAGCCGCAAGCAGGCGATCGCAATCGGCCTCTCTGAGGCACGCAAGAAAGGGGCCAGGGTCCCGAAGAAGAAGGCCGCATAGCATTTGATTTGCTTGGCTCCAGTCGCTGCCACATCGCTTGCGATCACGACACGCTGCTGAGCCGCCAACGCGCTCTGCTCAGGCCCGGACATATCTATGGTCCGCGATCCAGATGTGATAGTGATTGGGGCCGGCGCCGCTGGCCTGGCGGCCGCTGCCTTACTGGGGCATTCGGGCCTGTCGGTCTTGACCTTGGAGGCGCGCGACCGCATCGGTGGCCGGATTTTCACCCAGCGCGATCCCGCTTTTGATGCCCCAATCGAGTTGGGCGCCGAGTTCATTCACGGCCGCCCGCGCGAATTGTGGGATCTCTCCCGCCAGTCCAACGTCCCAATTGATGAGGTCGTCGGCGACAGTTGGCGCGTTACAGACGGAGGACTGGCGCCTTGCAGTTTCTTCAACCAGGTCGACGAAATTCTCGACGAGATGGACGACCGCGCTCCCGACGAATCGTTCCTCGAATTCTTGGAACACTGCTGTGCGAATCCGGCTAAAGGTTTCGATCAGAAAGGAAAGGAACGGGCACTGGCTTACGTCACTGGTTTCAATGCCGCCGACCCCAGCCTGGTAGGCGTGCACTGGCTGGTCGAAGAGATGCGAGCGGAGGAAAGTATCGACGGAGAACGAGCCTTTCGCCCGCAGAATGGATATGAAGATCTGGTCGAGATTTTCCGGCGACGTCTGGCGGACGCTGAAGTAGGCTTGCGCACCGGCAATGTGGTCGATCGCATCCAGTGGGAGCGGGATCACGTTGAGGTAAGTGCGCACGACGGCCACGGCACCGCAAGCTTCTCAGCCGCCCGAGTACTCGTCACCCTGCCACTGGAAGTCCTGAAAACTCCCGTGGGACAAACCGGCGCCATCGAGTTTGCCCCCGCACTGCCCCCGCACAAGCTGGCAGCTCTCAATTTACTCGAGATGGGGAAGGTCATCCGAGTGGTTCTCCGCTTTCGCCATCGCTTCTGGGACAACGTTTCCCCCGCGGGCCATGCGGCGAAGACCCTTTCGGACATGAGCTTTCTGTTCTCGCAGGACGAGTGGTTTCCGACGTGGTGGACCAGTCTGCCCGCGCGGCTGCCGATCATTACCGGCTGGGCCCCCTTCCGTTCCGCCGAGCGGCTGTCAGGACGCAGCCGCTCATTTGTCGTGGATCGCAGCCTGAAGACGCTTGCCGAACAACTCCAGATCAGCACTCATCAACTGGAAAACGAGTTCGAGGCCGCCTATTTCCACGACTGGCAGAACGACCCGTTTTCACGAGGCGCCTATAGTTACGGGAAAGTCGGGGCTGGCGGGGCCCAGCGAACTCTTGCCGCACCCCTGGAAAACAGTCTCTTCTTTGCCGGCGAAGCCTCCGACGTCTCGGGACACAACGGCACGGTGCACGGAGCGATTGCCAGCGGGTACCGTGCTGCCACCGAAATCCTGCAAGGCCTAGCTTGAACTGGCCGCACTCATTTCACATTGACCATGCGATCGTAGACATCCATCGTGGTGCTACATGGGATGGCGGCACGGACAAGCTCGTCCTGAATTTCTGCCAGTACCACGGTCCGTGGCAGGCAGGACGATTCGGTTAATCCAAACAGCCAGATCGCTTGATGCAAAGTATTCATGCCTGCGATGAGAAAATCTGTTCTTGAGGGTATCTCGCAGACGAACCGCCTTATTTTTCAACCGTGGGAGTGAATGACTGATTCGCCGATCCTTCGCATAGATACTTTCGATTTCCCGTTTCGCGCCTGGTCCGCTACCTTGCACTCATTCGAGATATGTCTCCCAAGGGGATCGTGTGCAGCCAGGCAGCAATGCGGTCGAAGGCTACAAAGCTTCCAAGTATGGGGACGGATTGCGGATTCGCGACGAACTGCACGAGATTATCGCGCGCGGCCACGAAGCCCTGACTCCTGCCGAAAAAGACTTGCTCAAGTGGCTGGGAGTGTTTTTGCGCAAGCCTATGCCCGGCCGCTTCATGCTGCGGATTCGCATGCCCAACGGCTTAGACGTCGGAATCGACTAGGCCGTGCATCACGACCACTTACCCTTTATTTTCATAAGGAGATCGCCCGATGGATTACGTCCCTCCGAGAGAACTTGTTGCCGATGTTATCGAGCTTGCCAGAAAGAAGTCCGAGCTTGGCACAGTGGATCTTCTGATTCGGGGAGCGCTCGCGGGCGCGCTGCTCGGCATCGCCACTTCGTTCGCATTTGTGGCCGTTGCCCAGGGCCTGCCGCCACTGGTCGGTGCCGCGATCTTTCCCGTCGGGTTCGTGATCCTGGTGCTGCTGGGACTCGAACTGGCGACAGGCAATTTTGCCATCCTGCCAATAGGCTTAATGGCAGGCAAAGTTCGGATGGCTGACTTACTGCGCAACTGGGCCCTGGTCTACGCGGGAAATTTGATCGGAAGTGTCCTGTACGCGGCTCTTTTCTACCTCTCATTGACCAACTCCGGCCGCTCCGATGGAGGGGCGCTGGCCGAACTCGTCCGGCAGGCCGCCCAGAAGAAAACCCTTGGATTCATGGCACTGGGCGCGAGTGGCTGGACCACGGCTTTCGTGCGCGCCATGTTGTGCAACTGGATGGTCACTCTCGGCAGCATTCTGGCGCTGGCCTCGCGGTCGACCATCGGCAAGGTGATTGCCATGTGGTTGCCCATCACAACATTTTTTGCTCTCGGTTACGAGCACTCCATCGTCAATATGTATCTGATCCCCAGTGGCATGTTCCTGGGCGCGCCCATACCGTTCATGAAATGGTGGCTGTGGAATCAGATTCCGGTGACATTGGGAAATATCGTGGCGGGAGTGCTCTTCACCGGCCTTCCTTTGTTCGCCACTTACGCGAGCCTGCCTTCAATGTCGAGCCAGACCACAGCCAGCCAGGTTGCACCGCTCGAAGCAGCGGAAGAAGTCGCCGCCGCCTCCTAAGATGGGCCGCCTCCTGAAATGCTAGGATCGTTTGCATGGAAGGGAATACTCCCCTGGAAAAGGCAAAGAGCGTAGTCGGCTTTGGCGGCCGCACGGTGCTTGCCTTCGAGAGCCGCCGGGCCCCGGAAATTGCCAAGCTGATCGAGAACTACGGAGGCCGGGCGATGGTCGCGCCGGCTAACAAAGAAGTTCCAGCAGAAAGAAGCGCCGACGTTTCCCGTTTCACCAGCGCCTTGCTCGGCGGCAAGATCGACCTCGTGATATTCCTGACCGGAGTCGGTACACGGGCGCTATCCCGGGCGATCGAGCCTTTGTGTTCGCGGGAGCAATTCGTCGAGGCTCTGAGCAGGATTTCGGTACTCGCCCGCGGGCCCAAGCCCGTATCCGCATTAAAGGAGCTCGGAGTTCCCGTCACATGGACCGTGCCCGAGCCGAATACCTGGCGTGAGATCCTGCAACTGTTGGACGCCAACGACGTGCCGCTCAAAGGCCGAACCGTCGCCGTGCAGGAACACGGCATCCCCAGCCCTTCCCTGATCGAGGGCCTGCGGCAGCGGGGAGCCGAGACCCTTACCGTTCACGTATACGACTGGGCTCTGCCCGACGACATTGTTCCACTGAAGAACGCCATTGCGGCTTTGCAGAATGATCGTGTCGATGTTGTCTTGTTCACGTCCGCGGTGCAGGTGCATCACCTTATCCAAGTGGCGGAACAATTCAACGCGCGGGATCGCGTGGTGGCCTCGCTCGGGCGCTGCATGGTGGCGTCGATCGGTCCGGTCACCTCCGAAGGGCTCGCGGAGTACGGAATCCCGGTTCATTTCGAGCCGACGCACCCCAAGATGGGTTTCCTGGTCAAAGAAGCCGCCGAGCGATCCGCTTAAGAAGTCCGTACGGAGTGGATGCGGACGCTTAAGTTTTCGCCAGCGAGATGGCGGTCTGCAGTTTGCGAACGCTCTCCTCGAGCACCTGCGCGCGGTCGTATTCGCGTCCTGGGACCTTACCCATCGACAGCCGCAGGTTGCGGTGGAGCATCGGGCTGGCGACTGCGCTGCTCAATCCCACATGAATCTCGCTGACCCCGGTGCGTTCGATAATGCTAGCGGCGTCATGGAGACCGATGCCGCCGCCTGCCATGATGGTGATGCGGCCGCGCGTGGCTTTCGCCAGTCGCGCGACTGTCTCCGCGCCTTGCAAGCACTTTTGCTCTCCGCCTGATGTCAGAAGTCGGTCGGCGCCGGTGGAGCAGACGTCCTCCAGGGCGCGAAACAGGTCAACGGACATGTCAAATGCGCGATGGAACGTCACATTGAGCGGGCGCGCCAGGTCGACCAGTTGGCGGGTACGCTCGACATCCACGTGGCCATCGGCATTGAGAATGCCGAGCACGACGCCGTCTGCGCCAAGATTCTTGGCGACCTCGATGTCCCGGCTCATGACCTCGAATTCTTCGTCGGCATAACAGAAATCTCCGGCGCGGGGACGAATAATCACCTGCACGCCAAGCGAGACGTTCGCACGAACGCCTTCGATCAATCCCGCGCTGGGTGTGACGCCGCCTTCGAGCAAATCACTGCATAGTTCGATGCGTGCGGCTCCGCCCCGCTGCGCGGCCACCGCGGATGCGACCGAATCGACGCAGACTTCAATCAGGACCTGTTCGGTCATTTGTGATTTACGTTCTGAGATAAGCGCACCCGAGCATTGCGGCTGTTGATCCCTTCCTGGTTTGCGGGAGCGCGGTGACTGTTCCCGACCGGGCCCGCGGAGGCTCCCGGAGTCTGCCGCAAGGAGGCGTTGCGTCAGACTCCGGAAGGATGGGGGCTAGAAAGCATAATGCAAGCTGAGCTGTATCTGGCGCGAGTTGGAGCGGGTCACGCCACCCTGGTTGCTGATGTTGCCGAAGTTGGTGGAGCCGTCCGTTATTCCGCTGTCAGGGTTTCCGTAGCTGGCGATGTTGAAGATGTTGAAGAAATCGGCGCGGAATCCGAGTACGTGTTGCTCCCCCAATATATGGAAGTCCTTGAACAAGGAGACGTCGACCTGGCGGTAGCCGGGACCGCGTTCGCTGCCATTGTGTGCGGTACCGAAGGTAAACGGCTGGGTCACACCGTAAGCACAGATCCCATTGTCTGCGCCGGTTGGATTCGTAACTGGATCGGGAACGCAGGGTGTCGCTGAGGGATCGGTTCCCCACCAGTTGTCCAAGGAACGATTACGGATGATCAGCTGGCGGTATTGGTTGGGGCGATTGAAACCGAACGTATTGAAGGCATTGCTGTTGCCCTGGGTAAACATCGTGATGGGAAATCCGGAATAAATGAGGGCCGACGTAGCCAGCTTCCACCCTCCCAGCGCCGCATCGACGCCCCGATTGACATTGGCGCCATAGGCCTGTCCGCGGCCGAAGGGAAGATGGTAGACGCCCACGAAATTCATGCTGTGGCGGATATCCATTCCGGAAGGACCCCAGTCAGCATGCATGTCGTAAGCATTTTGGAACGTTGATCCGTTTGCCGTGGTGTTGGCCACGGCATAGTTGCCGGATGAGTTGGTCAAAGATTTTGCCCAAGTGTAGTTGAGACTGTATTCCAAATTGTGCGTGGGCCGCTGGCGCAACGTCACTTGACCCGCGTTGTAATTCATCCGGCCTTCGGATTCGGTGACCAGGATGAGTCCGCATTCTCCAACCAGCGAATAGTAGGGAGGTTGGGCCGCGGCGGGAAACGGCGTCGTATTGCAATTGCCGCCGGCGGCATTGACGGCAGTGATGGTGGGGTTGGCAATGACCGCCTGCGCCAAGGTAAGTTGATTGCCGTTGCGGTAGTCCGCGAGGTGAAATCCATTCTGGCCGTGATATCCAACCGAGAGCGATAGCGTGTTGGTGATCGCCTGCTCCACCGTGAAGCTGTATTGATGGATATAGGCAGGCTGGGTATTCTGCGGCCACACCGAATAGAGGGAATTGTTAATGCCGAGGGGCTGACTAAAGGCGTCTGTGACCGTGAAGGGCGAGCCTCCTGAAGTTGCAGTCGGGGTCGTGGCGTTGCTGTTGATCGCCAGAGAAAACGGAGGACTGGAGGTCAGGCGCTGGTTGAACGAATAGCCCTCAAAGAAACTGGTTGCACCGTAGCCGCCGCGAATCACCGTTCGAGGTTTTATGTTCCAGGCGAACCCGAGGCGGGGCATGATCTGTTTGTAGTTGGCGTTGTAGCAGGCGCGGGTGGGGCAAACGATCGATCCCGCGATCGCCCCGGTGGGAACGTGTCCCGCATATTCCACAGTGCCACCCGGGAGGACGTTCGCGGTTTTGTCATTCTGCTCATACCAGGGCTGATCGTACTCATAACGCAGTCCCAGGTTGAGGGTGAGCTTCGAGGTTACTTTGAAATCGTCCTGGAAGTAGCCGGCGACGCGCCACTGCCGGTTGCCAACGTTGCCCAGCGGGGACGCCAGTTGAGTGTTGGAGATCCGGCCTAGAACAAAATCCGCCGGACCGTATCCGGCGCCTCCCGGCAGGGACGTGAATTGGCCGTTGTAAGTAAACTGTCCGAGAAATCCGACGTTGCCGGCGTTGAGATAGTTCTGCTGGTAGCGGGTCGCCTGCCCGCCGATGGAGAAGAAGTGACGTCCGTGCTGCCAGGTCAGATTGTCGTAGTAGTTGAAGGTGTTGTCGGTGAAGACCTGGGGGTTCGCGCTTGTGCCAATGTAGCTGGCATTGTTGCTGATGCTCTGCCCAGTGAAGCCCGCATAGGACTGAGTGCCAAAGGGAATCCCAACTTTGGAGTCTCCACTTGTGCCGAATAGGCCGGTGGGGTCTGTGGGTACGCCGTTGTTCCAGCGCACGCGCGTGAAACCAACGCGAGCTTCGTTGATGATAAACGGCGAGAAGGTGTGGACCCAGCTGCCACCGCCGATCTTGGTTGGGTAACTATTTCTGGCCGGGAAAGAGACCGGGATCAAAGCCGTCGTGAAGTCGCTGCCTTTACCCTGAGAGTAGAAGCCGTTGATCTTGTTCCTGTCGCCCGGAGTAAAGTCGACCTTGAAGTCTTCCTGATTATTCGAGAGGAAAGTTGATTGAGGGCCCTGGAAGTTGTTTTGCAGCAACCCGTCTCCGGGTGCGGCATTGGGTGCAGGGTAGATGTTGGGGTGCGCGGCGAGGAACACTGCCACGGGATTTACAACCGGCACATGATTGCCTGCGTAAGGCGCAAAATTGTTCTGCGTATCTACAAGCTGGCCTGTAAAAGCTGAAAAGTTTCCAGCCAGCATCTGCGGAGTGAGAACGCTGGCCGAAGCGAAACCGCCCTTGTGACGGCGCACTCCCTCGTAGTCAGCAAAGAAGAAGAGCTTATTGTGCAGGACAGGCCCACCAAAAGTTCCACCAAATATCTGCTGGGTGTAGGAGTTCTTGGGAATGACCGGATCCTGATGGTCATTGGCCCAGGAGTTAGCGTCGAAGATCTGGCTCTCCAGCAGGTCATAGGCCGAACCGTGGAACCGGTTTGTTCCAGACTTCAGGATGGTGACGATCTCACCCCCGTTGGCGTTTCCGTATGTGGCATTAGCGTTGGCTGCGACCACGCGGACTTCAGCGATCGCGTCGGGCGCGGGATTGTAGCCGATGAGGTTGTTCTGTGGTTCGTTGTTCTCGGCGCCCTCAATCGAGTAGTTGTTTTCTTGCTGGCGATTGCCGTTGACCGCCACCACGCCGTTGTTATAGGTATCCCGCTCGATGGCATTGTTTCCGGTCATGCCGGTCGGGTCGGTATCGATGGCGCCGGCCTGGAAGAGCGTGAGCGAGGAAAAGTTCCGGCCATTCAACGGGATATTTTCGATCTCGTTGGTGGAGAGGGTATTTCCCAGTGTAGCGTCGGCGGTATCGAGGATGGGATGAAACGTCTCCTGTACCACTACAGTGCTGGAGGTGCCGATCTTTAGCGCACCGTCGATCTTCGCCGTTTGATTTATGTCAAGCGCAAATGGGGGAAACTTCTCGATTGCGAACCCCGTCGCCTCGATGGTCACGGTGTAGGTGCCGATTGGGAGGAAGCGAATCGTATACACACCGGTAGCATTGGTCTTAGCCAAAGTTTTCACTCCAGTCGCGGTGTTCTCGGCAGTCACAGTTGCTCCCACCACCACGGCGCCGCTGGGATCGGTGACTTGCCCAGTGATGGTGCCGGTCACGGTTTGTGCGATCACGGACGACGATAGGCAGAGAAGGGCGGCCAGGCAGCATCCGACGAGATAGCGGAGTGAGTTCGTTGTCATAGTGTCCTCTTCGATCTTGAGACGGTAGCTCGGGACTTCAATTCGCGGGCAAGCAGGCGAATCCGCATTCGAGCCCCAGAGACCAGTCGTTAATAGGCGACGCTAATGATGTAGGGCGACCGTTGTCAAGAACAAAGTGATCGTTTTGCCACAAATCGATCATTTGGAATGATCTATACGCGGTTGTTTGGGCACTAATGCCGATGATATGGTCAGAAATGTTCGGGAAGGGAAACTCCTCCGGGCTCCGGCTGAACTGACGATCAGCCTTGGCCTCCGACGTAGGAAAACGAGACTTTCGTCCCACAAAAAGCGCCCGATCCTGGGACCGGGCGCAGGGTCTTTCAGCGGCGGTTACTTAGTGCTCTGGGTTGCAACCTTGGCTCACCTTCGTCAGGATGTTGTTCGCCGAGGCGATCCGGCAGTTGTAGAACTGGCCGTCGGAGTCGAAGTAGCTGTACTTTTGCGAACTCGAGGCCGGACTGACGTCGCTGCCGGCAACAGAGTTCGTCAGCGAATTGAAGTAGGCGGGGAATCCGTCGAGCCAGATCACGCGGTCGGTATGGTATTTCTGCGTGGTGTCCACGGTGAATCCGAAGCGGGCAGTGGGGACGGGGAAGATGAGGTTTACCGTGATGGGAAAGCTGAAATTTTCGATCGTCGACACGGTCCCCTCGTTGCTCGACGCCGTGGTGTTGGACGATACACTCGTTAGCACGGAGGTTTGCTGATTGAGGACCGTGAAGTTCACGGTGTCGAAGTCGATGGTCTGAGTGCCGGAAAAGTTCTGATGCTGCGAAACAGACGTGGAAACTTTTCCATGGGATGTCTTGACATACCCCGCAATCGTGAACTGGCGATTAGAGGTGACCCCGATTGTCCCGGTCACGGTCGAAGTTCCTTGCAAGTTCTCGGTGACGACCGGTGACGGACTGGTCAGGGTATTCTGCGTGACCGCCCCCGACACTTTGGTTGATCCGTGGTCGAGATAGAGCAGGAGCGACGCAGTCATTGAGAAGTAAAAATCGTCGTTGAAGACACTCACGGAAACGGTATGCGGATTGCCGTCGCTGAGCAGCCCGGCGAAGGGGGTGAGGTTTACCCGATAGGGGACAAAATCAAGAGTCTGCGCCGCCGGCATCGGGCGCCATTGGTCGGGTATAAAGCCAGTGTAGACCCACGGTGAAACCGGCGCGATACCCGCGAGCTTGCCATCGATGGTGACTTCAGTCTCGCGGAAGTCGGTGTGGCCGCATAAGTAGTTTAGATTGATGCTGCTCAGATCGTCGGGAAAGCAGGCAAACCACTGCTCGTCGGTCGACTGGCTCTGCGAAACCACATCCAGGTACGCGCGCTCGATGTTAGTCGGCAGGGTAAGGGTAGTCGAGAACGGGACACCCGGGGTCGCCGAATTGGCGGGCAAGTTGATGCCACCACCGCTGTTGATCTGCACCAGGGGAAGCACGACATCGGCAGGTTGGCTGGCTTGCCGGCGATCGTCGGCGGGATAAAACTCCAGATCCGCGTTCACCGTGAAAACTCCATTCAGAAGGGTGTTGTAAGGCGAAGGGCAGTCTGTGGTGCAGTTTTGCAGAATCATCGTGCCCTGCTGAGGTACGCTCATCAGCGCAGAGTAGTCGGTTACATCGCGCTCCACGTGCCAGGTATTGGTGAGAGTCGGCAGGGGTTCGGGAGTGGTTCCGAAGTAGATGTTGGCGTTGCCGAGATACATGCTTGCCGTCCGGTCGAATTGCCTTCCGCCGTTTTCGCTGAAGTCGGCTTCGAGGACTATCTTCTTCCAAGGGCCGGAACAATTGGTGGGAGGAGTGAATTGAAAAGCCTTGGCCGTGTCAGAAAAAAAGGCGAACGTGTAATTGGAGAACAGCGTCACAACGCAAGGCTGTCCATGCGGCCGCGGCACGAGCGGGTCGGCCGTCACTTCGAACTGGGTGCCAATCTGCCGGTTTGTGCTCTGCGCCGGGACGGCAGTGGACATCAGCATTGGGGTCAGAAGAGCAGCGATGAGCAAACGATGGGGGAGGTGCATAACGGCTCCTTACTTGGGGTGGGCGTTCCGGTGGGAGGGTTCCCGTTCCGGGGAATCCCTTATCGCACCGTTTCAAGAGGATTGTCAAGAAAAACTGATCGAATTAAGGCAATTCGATCAACATATTGTCCTGTATGCACAATTGTGCACACTCACGTCGAAGCTTGTTCTATAGTCTCAGGTTCTCGCAAGCGGGTTGATCTTTGGATTTCTGGCAAGTTTCCGGAGCACGACGAACCCACTAAGAGATGATGAAGACAACAAATCGCGCCGATCAAATCTTGAGGGAGTTGCGCCAAAAGGGCAGCTTGTCGCTCGACGAGTTGATTGCCGACCTCGGCGCCTCGGCGGCGAGCGTGCGCCGTGATCTGGCCAAACTCGAAGCAAAAGGACTGGTTCGCCGAACTCACGGTGGAGTGACCCTGGTCGAGCCGCTGCTTTACGAACCCTTCCGCTACGATTCACTGTTTCAGAATCGCGAGCAGCATCGTACCCCCGAGAAGCGCAAGATCGGCCTGGCCGCCGCTGAACTCATTCTTGAAAACGAGACTGTGGGTTTTACCGCCGGCACTACGACGACGCACGTGGCGCGCAATCTCAGGAACCGGCTCAATATTCGGGTGATCACCAACGCCATTAATATCGCGATGGAGTTGAGCAATTGCCCCGGGTTGAAGACCTTCGTCACGGGAGGCTTTGTGCAGTGGGCGGGCTCGTTTTCGCTGGTCGGACATGCCGCCATCGCGTCACTGAGCGACATTTACATGGACAGAGTTTTTGTCAGTGTGTGTGGCATCGACCTGGCGCGCGGTATTACGGTGATCGAACCGGAAGAAGGATTGACGTTTCGATCCATGATTCAGCAGGCCAAGCAGACCATCGTGGTTGCGGATTCGAGCAAGATCGGTATGGTCACGCCGGCGCTGATCTGTCCTATTTCCGACATCCACTTGCTCATTACCGACACCCGGGCTACCGACAAGGCTATCGCGCCGTTCCTCGAGCGAGGCATTGAAGTGCGGAGAGTGTAGTTTAGGGTAGATCGCCTTGATCTACGCGCAAGTAGGCGCTGCCGTGCGGGGCCAGTTCGAGATTTTGAGCGGAACTGCCAACTTCTCCCGCCGCATTACTGGATCGAACTGCGGGCGCTGTTGGTGTGCCCCATTGCAGGCCAGCACTCTGCACCTTGTTGGTTGGGTTGTAGAGATAGACCAGCCAGCTTTTTCCACCTGCAATCGGCTTGATCGAAGAAACGAGGACCTTCGGCGAAAGACGCATCAACGGAACACGCGGCGCCTTGGAGTCGTTCGCTGCCGCCACGATCAGGGGCTGTCTTCGTTCCATACCGAATTTCACCGCATCGCTACCGTTGAAGTCAGCATGGGGCCGAATCGAATAGTTGAACGTTACTGGCCCCTCTTGATCCGCTTTGTAATTCGTATGCCAGTAGTTGTTCATGACATACGAGTAGATCAAGGATGAGGGCTCGATCGATTTCATCCACGGTTGCTCGGCCCTGATCCCGCCAATTTCTATCAGTGGCGCATTCATTGTCGCCCAGGTTACGCCGTAATTGCTGTTTGAGATATCCACCCAACTCTGGACCGAAAAGAAGTTCTTGCAGGCGCCCGCCAGTTGGTCGGCCTCGGGCCGAACTATGGCGTTGGCGACGTCGTAACGCAACTGGCCTTCGGGTACGGCGAAGGGAAATGCAATGTGGACGCCTTCCGGCTTGCGGACTGCGAGCTTGTCGATATTCGTGATCAAGTCCACGCGGTCGATTCCTTCGACCAGGCGAATCTCGCTGGAATAGTGCTTCGCTCCGGGCGCGTCGGCCTCAATGACGAGCGAGACTACAAGGTTTCCGCGATCTTTCACTCGCACACGAACATTCGAAACTCGCTGCGCTTTTTCGGGGTCCGTTCCGGCGACGTAGAAATACTGATTCAGGCCGATGTCTTTGGTTCCGTCGACCAACTGCATACCGTTCTTCTTCCACTTGAGCGTTTCGACGGCGCCGGTTTGCGGGTTAACGGACAGGGCGATGAAGCTATTCTCTAGCGTGTTTTGTTGAGCCTTGGCTGCACCTCGACTGAAGGCCTCTCCTTTCTCTACCCTCAATCGCCTGCCGGAAAATGGCGGTATGTTCTCGACGAGCACTGCGAGTTTTCCGGTTGAGAGGCGCTGGGAAGGAACGGGCTGGCCTTCGAGGTCGACGACGCGATCGCCGACCGCACTTAGTTCTGGCGAAAGGTAGATGACGTCCGTGCGCTCCCACGAATTCGTGTTGTAGATGTCGACGGGTGTGTTGCCTTTGGCGGGTTCCGCGGGCGAGTGCAGCGCTTTTGCCAATAATTCGCGCGATGCGCGGTCTGCGTCCAAAGCGAATTTCTGCTTGAACTGCCACTGCTCCTTCACGAACGGCAGGTCCGGCGCCTCGGTGCTGTTGTAGGCTCCCCAGGTGTGCTCGTCATAAAACACAACGTTGCGCCACGCGGAATCATAGTCGGCTGCCGGATAGGAGGCCGGCGAAAGCATCGACCACAAGGCCTCACCCTGGATCAGCCGATCAGCAGCGGCGCGACTCAACGCTGTTTCCGCAGCGGTGGAGGCGGTTCCGTCTTCCCAGTAAGGAGTGAAGTCTCCTTGCACAACGGGGAGAGTTGAGCCGTAGCGCTTTTCGAACTCCTCGAACATTTGCTCGTGAGTGGCCAGAATGAGGCGGGGCGTCACGTAGCGATCGTTCCACTGCCGGACGAAGTCGGAGAGTGTGGGATCAGGCGGCCCATTGTCGCCCAGCGTATAAGGGAGCTGGAACATTTCATACGGATACGAACTGTCGTCCAGCTTCCGCACCAGCTTCATGATCTTGTCGTCGCCGAGTTGGCTAAGCGTTCCCTCGTGAAAGGTGGAGTAGCTGGCGCCGGCCATCCAGGTCAACACCTTCTCCTTCCCAGATTGCGAGGTCCAATAAAACGGTTTGTCGCCCCAGGCCTGCAAGGTATAGCCGATGCGATCGCCGGAGTTGGGCGCGGTGGCAAAGTATTTGACGCCACTCTGCGCCAGGGCCGAAACGATCCCCCAACTGAAGCCGGGCACGTCCGAGGTCACGGCCGTCGTCATGGAAATGTGACGCTCGGCGCGCAGTTGGCGCGCGAAATCGAAGAAGTGGCTCATCTCCACCGAATTGGCCAGGCCGGTGAGCATGTTGGCGTAGAGAGCGCTGAGTCCAATACTGCCGTCGCCCACATCTGCGAAAAATTCGTCACGCTGGGCAGCAGATGCTTGTTTCAGAAAGCTTTCCAGAGCCCAGATGGTCTCCATATTCCATTTGTAGCGCGCATCTGCCGGATAGTCTCGCGTGCCGTGGATCAGCTGCATGGCCTGAGTAAGGTTGTTCCATTGTTTTCGTTCGACGTCGGGCTGCAGATCCGTGTAGCCGATGTCGTTGTGAGAATACGAGAGCAGGTAGATATCCCTTTTTTGTACGGGTGTGACCGCAACCGCGCGTGTTTCCACGAGTATGTCGTTCCGTTTGAACACGACCGGCCATGTGGTTGCCGATGTCACCGCCGGGATGGGCAGGCGCAGAACATTCGCGCCGATCTTGAGATTGGTGCGGATCGGCTCGTGATTCGGAGTGTGCACTTCAATCGTCCGGCCGCCCACCAAATTGTCGAGGCTGAGCCGCAGCACTTGCAGAGTCCGGCCGCCATCCTTTGTCAGCGCAGGCTCGGCGCGCAGTTGCGGGGTAAAGTCGAAGCGGTGTTGAAACGTCATGTACCAGTCAGGGCTCCCCGAATTGTCGCCTCGTACTTCGAGCGTCAATGGCTGGCCGGGCGCGAACGCTTTCGCCGGGAGCTTCAATGTCATGTGACCGAATAGATCGCCGGCTTTGTCGGTCATGAGCACAGCAAAGGATAGCTCGGCTCCGTCCTTTCCGACGACCTTCCAATTGCCGGCGGTTGAGTCCTTCGCGTTCTTGAACGTGAACCAGTGTTGGCCATCGATTAAAAAGTCGAATGCGTGGATGTCTTTTTCCGCCGCGAATCCTGCGCATTCAATTCCTGCCAGCCAGATGAATTGGAGGTAGTCGCCCGACGCCTCCGGCACAGGGTCGGTTTCCCACGAGATGGAAGGGGCGATCGTTTGTCCTCGGACGAGCAACGCCGAGTCCGCATCTGGATGGGAGGAGTGGTATTCGATGGTCTGTCCGTTGATCGATGAGTGGTATCCGTTCAAATATTCGGGAACGGATGCGGCGGGCGCCGTCGTCGCAGGTTCCTTCACATTGATGACGATTTCATTTTCGACTTGCTGCGTGAAGCAGTAGGCGGGCAGAAAAATGCTAAAGATCGCGGCGACAGCAGATAGCTTCATAGCATTCCCTCACGTGGCTCGGGGCGCAACGGTTCTTAATAGATCCATGGTGGAATCAGAGCTTTCGAGGCGGTACGTTCCTCAGGATTATGGCAGATCGGTACGTTCACCTGCTCAGCGGCATCGGCTAGCAGCGCGGCAAAGCGCTGCGCGATACTGAGACCGTGGAGGCTGGTTCTCCGCTCTTGCTGCGGGCACCGCGCTCGCCACCGCCGGCCGCCCCTCAAAAGCGAATTGATCATTCTGTTGACGCGAGAAAGGCGGCCTATGTTGGCCGCCTTTGTTCTGCCTTTTGCCACCACAAAACCGATTATCACTCACGCTCTGGGAAGCGGGCCGTGCTGGAAGTGATACTGGAGAATTCGCGCAGCGAGCGCGGGGCTCACCGTTCCTCCCTGAGGCGCGATCGAACGCACCACTTCTCCGCGGCACACGACTTCGGTGGCGGAGAGGCCGGCGATTTCGGCGGGGAGGACTAGGTTGATTTCCAGTTGGGAGCTGGGCTGCAGCACTTCATCGGTTTTGAAGAGCATGCCGGAACGGCTGATATTTTCCGTCGTGCCTTCGCGCCAATTGCTTTCGCCGACTCGGCGATATCGCAACGGCAAGTGAAGTTGGAATCGTTGTGCGCGCGTGGCGGGGACTTCTCGCGCCCGCACGCCTTGGCGTGGTGAGACAGACTGCATGGACATCGCAACCTCCGGGGGAGTTAAGCTGGTATCGAGCACTTCGCGCACTATGTTCTTAAGGTCGCGAAGGTTGAAGGGCTTCTGGAGCAGGCGGACGCCCGCTTCCAGCGTGCCGTTGTGTCCGACGACGTTTTCCGTGTAGCCGGACATGTACAGGACTTTCACGTTGGGGCGAATTTCAGAGATGCGCTGGGCCAGTTCACGGCCGTTCATGCCAGGCATGATGACGTCGGTCAGGAGCAGATGGATCACGCCTTCGTGCGCCACGGCAATTTGCATGGCGACGGCGCCGTCGGCCGCTTCGATCACTTTATAACCCTGCTTTTCGAGGTACTGGCGGGCGAGGTAGCGCAGGTTGGCCTCATCCTCCACTACCAAAATAGTTTCCGTGCCCGGTTCTACCGCCCGTACTTCGCGATTGGCTGCGGAATGTACGACGGCCGTCTCGCCGGTTGACGCCACTCGCGGCAAGTAGATTTTGAACGTTGTTCCCTTCCCGATCTCGCTGTACACCCAGATGTAGCCGCCACTCTGCTTGATAATGCCGTACACCGTCGAGAGTCCAAGACCGGTGCCCTTCGGTCCCTTGGTGGTGAAGAAGGGTTCAAAAATATGGGACTGGGTTTCCGAGTCCATACCGATGCCGGTATCGCTGATGGCGATCATCACGTAGTCTCCGGGTCGAAGCGGGGCGTGATAACGGGCGTAGTCCTCGTCGAGGGTGACGTTCGAGGTCTCGATGGTGAGCTTTCCGCCTGAAGGCATGGCGTCCCGGGCATTGATGGCAAGATTCATGACGACTTGCTCGATCTGGCCGGAGTCGGCCCGCACGGGCCAGAGGTTCTCGGTGGGTACCATGACGAGATCGATGTCTTCACCGATCATGCGAGTCAGCATTTTGAGGTTCTCGGTGACGACGCTGTTCAGGTTGACCATCTTCGGGGCAAGCATCTGCTTACGGCTGAAGGCGAGAAGCTGGCGGGTCAGCGAGGAGGCGCGGTCCGCGGCACCGGCGATCTCCTGGGCAGGAGCGCGCAGTTCGGGCTCGGAGCCGAGGCGTTCGAGGAGGAATTCCGAATAGCCGGAGATCACCATCAGGAGGTTGTTGAAGTCGTGCGCGATGCCTCCGGCCAAGCGGCCCACGGCTTCCATTTTCTGAGACTGGCGAAGTTGTTGTTCGAGGGCGCGGCGCTCGGTGATGTCCTCGGCAAAGAGCTCGAATACGATGCCACCGTCGCGGCCATTCGTCACTGAGCGGCCAGAGACGCGAACTCCGGTGGGCGAGCCGTCTTTGCGTTTCCATTCGGCGGTCAATCCCTTGAAGGGCTCGGAGGAGCGAAGGGAGTCGGCGAGAAAGAACCACTGGTCGGTATCGCCGTAGAGTTCATAAATATGCTGACCGAGCAACTCCGTGGTGGAAGAGTAGCCAAGCAGTTCGAGGAACGCGGGGTTCGCATCCAGAATTTTGCCCGTGGCGTCACAGCGGCAGATGCCATAGGGAGCGTTGGTGACCAGCGAACGGAAGTTCAACTCTGAACGCCGGAGGTTCTCTTGCACGGAGCGCAGAGCGGCGTTGAGCCAGCAGATCGCCATTGCAATAAAAAAGAAAAGCGACAGGCGAATGATGGCGGTCTGTAACTGAGCCGGAGTGTGCTCTCCGGCGAGCGAGAAGTAGGCACTGACGGTGAGGGCGAACGCGGTGGCGACGACCCCCGGCTTCCAGCCGCCATACCAGGCGCTTACCATGACGGCCACGCCGAACAAGGCGAGACGACTTTCGGAAACGTCGGCCAACAGAATCGTAGGGATCAGCGCCAGCGCCGTGCTGAGCACAGCGACACCGTAGCGCAGGATGGGAGCGCGCGCCGGCGGAATGCGAAGTAGGGGGAGGGTTACTCGCATGTCACCAATGCTAGTACCAAAAAGGGAAACATGGTTAGTTACAGGAGTTCATTTCGTTTTCCCGAACAAGGCGAGCCGTTGACAGACTTGGTTCGTTGGCCTTCCGGACAATGGCCGTAGGGACAACGGGGCCCAGTTAGGGCTTGCATCACAGCTCTCAAATCTGGAGACTAGCCGGGACCGACCGTTGTCATCAGTACCACAGCGTGAATATCGCGGCATGAACATTGGGCTATTTGGCGGGACGTTCGATCCGGTCCATCGCGGGCACCTGGCTCTGGCCAGGGCGGCAATGGAGCAATGCAAACTCCATCGCGTTCACTTTGTACCGGCGAACCACCCGCCGCACAAGCAGCGGCAGCCACTTTCGCCTTTCCTTCATCGCTTTGCCATGCTGGCTCTGGCTACCGCCGAGGAAAACGCATTCGTGCTGTCGCTTCTGGAAGCGCCGCAGGGGGACGGGAGCGGCGGAAAGCCGCGACCCGACAAGCTGAATTATACAATCGACACAGTAAGGCGGCTGAAGCAGGCTTTTAAGCCCAGCGACAAATTGTTCCTGCTGATTGGGATGGACGCATTCGCCGAGATCGCCAAGTGGCACCAGGCGGAAGCCCTGTTTCGCGAGTGTGAGTTCGTGGTGGCGAGCCGCCCGGGATATTCGCTGGCCGATGTGGCGAACGCGCTACCGGAAAACCTGCGTCCGCGAGAGGAGGTAACCCGGCCGTTTCACAAACAGCCGGCCACGGGAGACCTGGTGCTGCCGGGAGCGACGATTCATTTCCTGGGCGATCTGCGGCAGCCGGCCTCGGCTACGGCAATCCGCTCGGCTGCGGCCGTGGGCAAGTCGCTAGGGCGGTTCGTAGATGCGGCGGTCGCGGACTACATCCGGAAGATGGGGCTGTATAAATAGTTGTTGGTTGATGGCCCAACGCCGCGGATCGCCGACTCCGCGCTCGGTTATAAGCAATCACGCAAGTTTCGGCATTGCCGCAATGCTGGGGGCGGATCGGCCGCAAGTCAGCGATTCGAATGGCGCGCAAGCTGTGCCGTGCGCCACTCGTCAATCTCTCGTTCGGCTTGGGTTAACTGAGAGGGTGTGAGCCGTTTCCGAAGCTCCTCGCTGGGGGCGGCACTTTCCTTCATCGAATCCTGCGCAAGAACCAGCCACTTGTAGGCAGATACAAGATTGCTTTCACTGCTGCGAGCCAGCAAGAGCCCGAGGCGGTATTGCGCCTGGGCGATACCATAGTTCGCCGCCAGCTCATAGTATTTTGTCGCTGCAACGACATCCGCAGGCCCGCCCTGTCCCTCCTCGAGCATATTCGCCAACAGCAATTGGGCATATGGATGGCCTTGGTCTGCCGCCGGTGTCAGCCAACGTTTGGCTTCCTCCAGATCCTGGGGAACTCCCTGCCCAAGCAAGTATCGTGACCCCAATCCAAACTCTCCTTCCCGCAGCCCCTGGTCGGCCGCCTTTTGGTACCACGTAACCGCCTGGTCATAGTCCAACCGCCCAAGGTTTTGATCTACGAAGATGTCCCCCAAGGTGGCTTGCGCCGAGGCATCGCCGACATCTGCGGCTTTCTTAAACCAGTGGATGGCATCCTCGACATCGCGGCCGTGCTCGGGTTCCATTTCCCACCTCGCCAGTTCAAGCATCGCTGGAAGCAGGCCCTGGGCGGCAGCTTTGGTAAGCCAGAGGACCGCTTGTGCATCGTCCCGCGGCGCTCCTTCACCACGCCGATATAGAGCGAAAAGGTTCAACTCTGCGGTCGCGTCGCCCGCCTCGGCGGCACGGCGAAACCAGGCCACCGCCTTCGTCGCGTCCTTTTGGAGTCCGTCGCCAGTGGAGTACATCAGAGCCAGGTTGGTCGCCGCGTCGCTTGATCCGTCTTGCGCTGCCTTTGTATACCAGAAGACCGCCTGATCTTTATCGGGCGGCATTCCAAAACCGGCCTGACTGAAGATCCCCATGGCTTGCTCCGCGGCCATGAAGCCACGATTCGCCGCGTCCTGCAGCAGGCGACGCGCCTCCGCGTCGTCCTGCTTCACCAATGTCCCGGTATGGTACGCGAGCCCCAGTATGGTCTCCGACTCGGAATCGCCGGCTTGCGCCTTTGCTTCGAGCGTCTCCAAGTCGGAGACAGTCAAAGCGCGCGCCTTGGCGAGAAGGGCATAAGCGGTGAGGAACGTTGCCCTGGGTGTAACTACAGATGGTGGCTGCGCGGTTATCCCCGGCAGCACACCATCCAAGGGTCTGCGCGTGGTGCGATCGGATCCAGAGACAACGGGCTGACCGTCAGCCGGGCCCCTGTTTTCACCGCTGCCCGGAACTGAATCCCAAGCGTTCCAGTTGCGCCGATGTGGATGACAAGCTGGTTTTCGGTATACGACTCTTCGTGATCCGGAACAGACTTGAGATCAATGACGACTCGTGCGACCAGTGGCGCGACGCTGAATGCAGCAGCCCTCACCGCAAGGACAGGTCCGCGATTCACCACCAGTCGCTGGCCCGGGCGAGCCAACTCACATCCTGGAAAATCGAACACCAGGCGGCTCGGGTGCTCGACCGTACTCACCTCAGCGTGCACAACTTTGCTGAACGTTACTGCCACATCGATGCCGTGAGCTTGTTCAGCGACAGATATGTTCGTGATTACCGGATGTTGAGTCTGCGGTGCCAGGCGAGGGGCTGCAACTTGAGATAGTGCGAACTGTACAGCCCAGTTAATCGGGACCAACAAAAGGAGCGTTAATGAATAGAAGGGCGTGACTCTTCCACGTGCCCAAGTGCGCTGTCTGAAGCACTGCAAGGTCAGAGGATTATCCTCCGATTCCGCAATGTGGCCCAAGCCACCATACGGAGGTGAGGAGGTAAGGTTTTCTGGACCTCTCCTGCGAGAGCGAACCAGCCCTAACTCGTTATTCGTTCGAGATTACTACATGGGACGGCCCCAGTGCAGGCATCGCGCTGAGCTGAGTAGGCCGAGACATTCGGCGGTCGGTTACAATGGGAGTCGCGGTAACGACCAAGGGCGAACCACCAACGACGATTCCCGACCATCGAATGAAGAAGAGCGAACTGAAGAAGCAAGTTGCTGCCGCTATCCAAGCCTGCCTCGAAAAGAAGGGCGAAGAACTCAGCATCCTGGAAATGGAGAAAGGGTCGGGAGCATTTACCGACTACTTCGTGCTGTGCAGCGGGACCAATCCGCGGCAGATCCAGGCGATTGCCGACGAAGTAGAATTGCGCCTGAAAAACACGGGAATGCGCCCGACACACGTCGAGGGCTACAACCAGGCCGAGTGGGTGCTGATCGACTACGTTGACTTCGTGGTCCACGTCTTCTCGGAGAAGGCGCGAAAGTTCTACGATCTTGAGCGGCTGTGGAAGTCGGCCAAGCGCCTGGAACCGGGGGATCTGAAGACTACGGTGAGAAAGCCCAAGACGAGTGCCGTGTCGTCCGCTCCGAAAAAGGGGAAGCGAAAGACGGCGTAGTACCTTTCGCTGGGTCTCGAAGGGCTCCATGACATCGAAGCCAGACTCCGAACCGGCTTGGGGATCCCAGTACCGGCTGGTTGCTGCTGAGAAGTGGAAGGCCAAGTCAGCGGCCATGGGACAGCCGGTGACGGATGCGCTGGTGGAATATGCACAGCCGGCGCCGGGAATGCAGGTGCTCGATTTAGCCAGCGGAACCGGCGAGCCCGCCATCAGTCTGGCCCTTCGCGTTGGAAATCAGGGACATGTCACGGCGCTGGATTTGAGTGCAGAATTGTTGCAGATTGCGGCACAGCGGGCGCAAGCCCGCGGGCTTAACAACTTCACTACGCGGGCGGCGGATGCTCACAGCTTGCCCTTTCCCGATGACAGCTTCGATCTGGCTACGTCTCGCTTTGGGGTAATGTTTTTTCGCGACCCGGGTCTGGCTTTCCGCGAACTGCGGCGCGTTTTGCGGCCGGGTGCTCGGGCCTGCTTTCTGGCCTGGGGATCATTTGACCAGCCTTACTGGACGAGCATGATTGGAGTGGTGCACAAGCATGTTGGCGGGCCGTTGTTGGAGCAGGGCGGTCCCGATCCATTCCGGTTTGCGGCTCCCGGCAGCTTATCGGCCGTTCTGCGGAACTCCGGCTTTATTGATGTTCGGGAAGATTTGAAGACGCTGCCGTGGTCGTGGCCTGGCCCGGTAGAGGAAGCTTGGGAGCAGGTTCAGGCGGTTTCTGTGCCATTCCGTGCTGTGCTCGAGAGGGTGCCGGCGGAACAGTGGCCGCAGGTCCACGCCGAAGTGCAAGAGTCAGTGCGGCGATATTTTGACGGGGAGAAGGTCGAGTTTGGGGCGTCGGTGGTGCTTGCATCCGGAAGGAAATGAGGGGACGCAAAGCGGCGTGAAGATCAAGATTTCGTGGATCGGGAAGACCAGGGAACCGGCGATTCAAGCGCTGACCGAGGAGTATCTCAAACGCATCTCACGCTATGTTGAGGTTGAAGGAGTTCCCGTTCGAGACGAAGCGGTTGTGCTCGCCCTTGCAGGCCGCACTGCGGCGTCGAAAAGCGCGACGAAATCTACCTTATTCTTGATGGATTCGCGGGGCAAGGAGTTTTCTTCCGAGCAGTTCGCGAAAGTTCTGGGAGACTATCAGGACCGCAATCCGCTGCCGCTCGTCTTTGCCATCGGCGGGGCGGATGGTTTCAGCGACCAGGCCAGAGCCTCAGCGCAGCAAGTGATTTCACTTGGGAAGATGACCCTGGCGCATGAGCTGGCGCGAGTGGTTCTGCTGGAGCAGGTGTACCGGGCGTTCACCATCTTGAACGGACATCCGTACCACTCGGGACACTGAATCGGTCGCTGCGTCACGATCTACAATCGATATCCAGGATTTGACCTTCGAGGTTAGAGCGCTTGGAGAAAAGACGCGACCAGCAAACCCGCACCGAATCCAAACTGCGGCTCGTTGAGCAGGTCAACATCTGTCTGCATTCGGGCGATTACTCTCGCGCCCTGGATCTGTTGCGAGGCACAGCCGCCGAATTCCCCAACGATGCGGAGCTGTCCGAACTGGAAAAGCTCGCCCAGGATGGCATCAAGCGCAATGCCGAAGCCAACCGTCTTATCACCGAAAGCCAGGAGTCTGTTCGCGCAGCGGAAGTCCGCCGAAGCGATTCAGTTGTTGCGCAAAGCCTACGAGCTGGATAAAAACAATTCTCTTGCCCGCGCCATCCTTGCCAATGCCTTGGTCGAGCACGCGCATTCCGTTGTAGAAATCGATTGGTGGGAAGCCGAGACGCTGGCCAAGCAGGCGCTCGACTTGAACCCTGCGCATCCCACGGCCAAAACTATCCGCAGCCTGGTCCTCGACCGGAAAAAAACAAGCTCCGTCGAGGATTGGGTTTCGCGAGCGCGCAAGTTGCAGTCCTCCGGCGATCTATTCGCAGCCTTGGCTTGGGTTGCAGAGGGATTGGCCGTTCATCCCGACGATCCCAAGTTGATTCAGATCCAGGATGAAATCCAGCGCGACCAGGGCGCTCGGCGGCGCCAGTCCCGCCGGCGCGACTTGCAAGACCTGCGCCGCATGGAGAGCGAAATCGATGGGGCCGCGGACGTTGCTGCAAAACAAGTATTAGCCGAGCGCATACAAGCGGTGGCCGCCAAGTATTGGACGGATGGAGAAATCTTATCCGTCGCCAATGGCCTTCTGCACCGGCTGGGGTTGGTCCCCCAAGAGAGTTCAACCTCGTCGCCGCACAGCAAAGGCGCGACCGTCATTTTTCACGTCCCGCGCCCCAGCGCTTCGAAGGCTCCACGCGCCGCTACCAGCCAGGTTCCGCCAAGCCCGGTTGCCGACCTGGAAACGTTCCGACCGTCCCCGTTGTTCCGCGCAGAGCCGAGAAGTTCCGCTCCGCATTGTGCCGCCGGCCAAAGTCCCAACCACTCCGCCAGAGCCGCAGCACCCGCCGCCACAAGCCGCCACCATTCCCGCCGCCGAGCCTTCCGCACCGGTGGCCAAAGTCACATCCCCATCCCGGCCAAAACAGCCCACGAGGTCGAACTCCACAACGCTGATCCTCATCTCCGCCGCCGCGATAATCCTGTTCGCAGCGATCTTCTTCTTCGCGCGAAAACATCACGCTCCGCCAGTAGCGAAGACCCCATCAGCCGCTCCCGTCCGTCTCAGCGCCCACCGTCTCGGCCCCGGACGTCTCCGCGCCGCGGCACAAACAACTCCCGAACCAGCTCTGCCTGCTTTGCGCGTTTCTTCCGACACCCCGCCGGAAAAGTCACGCTCGATGATCAGCCACCCGCGGAGTCTGGTCACAACGTGGGCACGCTCCTTGTCGTTGCCGGTCAAGACGACGCAAGAGTTTTTCTCAACGGAAAACTTCAACCGCAACTCACTCAAGCCGGCCAGTTGCGTCTACCGAATCTCGAGCTCAAGGACTACGTTGTACAAGTCTCTAAGAACGGCTTTCAGGATCCTCCCCAGCAAAAGATCCGGATTCGAAAGGGCGAACAGGCCAGGCTTACCTTCAACCTCCAGCCGCAGCCTCGCCTGGCCTCGCTGACCATCCAAGGCGGCGCTCCCGGAACCACGGTTCTCGTCGATCAAACTCTCGTCGGTACCATTCAGCCCGATGGCACACTCTCCGTCTCCACCGTCAATCCCGGAGACCATACCGTCGAACTGCGCAAAGAGCGATTTAAGCCCCGGCAGTTCAAAGAACACTTCGTTGGGGGCGGAACCATATCTCTCGCTGCTGCGGATGCCGCGCTGGAAGCCGGTCCTGGCGAATTGAGAATTACCTTCGCGCCCGCCGACGCCAAAGTTGCAATCGTGAAAGGTGAGCTTCTGAAAATAGTGAGCAGTGGCGTCCCGCTCAATCTTGCCCCCGGTACTTATACTCTTACTGCGCGAACCGCCGAAAGGTTCACGCGCTCGTCCACGCTTGAAGTTATCGCCGGTCAATCCAGGACTCTGGATTTGTCTCTCGCCCCGAGCGGGATGTCGAAGTGGGATGACCCAGGCGCCTGGAAACATGAGAGAGATTCTTTCATTCGCAAAGGGGGGGACTTCGTCCTATACGGTGTGGTTCCTGCCTCGGGCACCTTTGTTTTTTCCGCAATGCCCACCAAGGGTCACCTCTTGCAGTGGGTGCTCAATTACACAGACCCCAAAAACTACGTCCTCTTCCAAATGGACGACAATAACTTCTACCGCGCAATCATTCGCAACGGGGAGAAAACCGACGAGATCAAAGTTCCCGATAAAGGTGACAAGAAAAGCTTCCGCACGCTCCAAATCCGCGTTAGCCCCAGGGAACTCGTCCACCAGATCAAACACGGTGACAGTTGGACGGTCCTGGATCGCTGGACGCAGCCCGGCGCTAATCTCAGCCTGGGCAAGTTTGGCTTCTACATACCCGGCAACGACCAAGTAGCCCTCTCCAGCTTCGCCCACTACACTGACCTGAACATCCGCTAGCAGCCTGCGGCCTAACACGCGCTGGGGAGTTGCGGTGTTTGCTTCTCGGTCGCGTTTCCGCCGACTAGAGCGGTCCTCGTGACGGTCTAAAGTGCGCGCCCGGCGGCTAAAGCCGAAACGTCATTGCGGGTCATGCCGGCACGGCTGAACAGCTTGCGGAAAGACTCGCACGAAGGATAACCGGGACTCTCAGGCGCTAAAGCGCGCAATCATTTTCAACGAGTTAACGGCACCCTTCGACGCGTTTCGCTTGCTCAGGGCAGGCTCAAGACGGAAGTCGTGCCCTTCCCAAAACCCGTACGAGCCGGAGGTTTTCCGCAGCCTGTGAACCCGTGCCCTTCCCGTTCTTGGGATCACAGCAAATCGAGAACTGCTCTAAGCTACTGCGTGACCGTAGCCTGGTAGCTGACCGTTTGCCAACGACCACTGCGGCGGACCCAGACTCGCGTGTAGCGATAGGGGCCGCTGAAGTCCTCGCCCAGTTGGTGGCCCTTCACATCCGCGCGAGCGGTGACGACTGCGGTGTCGCCGTAGACTCGAATTACCATATCCGTGACGTTGATCGTGTCGTAGCGAAGTTGGCCACTCTTGCGGGCCGACAGGGTGTCCTGTTTTGTCGTCACCTGGCCCAGCGGAGTGATCGCGACGTAGTCTTCGGCGAGCGTTTTCTGGGAGAAATCGGCGTCGCGGTGGAGGCTGGCCTCTTTGGCCTGACGCTCCATGTCGACGATCTCGCGGATCACCGCCTGATCCCCCGAGTCCATTGGTCTGGGGTGAACGGCGACGTGCTGAGCGGCGAAAGCCGGCGCTGCCAGGAGCACGGCCAACAAGAACACGAAACACTTGTTGATCACGATGAGACCTCCGCAGTGTGCGAGGGGACAGAGATCCGCCTTGACCGAGTTACGCAACATTGGATGCAACAGTTCCGTGGAAAAGTTCGATACGGGCAAGATTCCCCAAGCGATCTCGTACAACATGCCACAAATACCGACGAAATTGTTAACCAACGTTATGACTACGGCAGGCACTGAATCGTTCCGATTTATTTGTCCGTTTCTTGATTGCGTCTCACATTGAGCCTCGAGCGGTATCGGGAGGCGACTCCGCGCTTTGGTTCTAGTAGAATCAAACGTCGATTCCGGCATGGTTGATATCCGTCGTGGCCTTATCCTCGTGAACACCGGCCCAGGCAAGGGCAAGACGACGGCCGCGATGGGGACTGCGCTCCGCGCGGTGGGTCAGGGAATGCGAGTCCTGATGCTGCAGTTTCTGAAGGGTTCGTGGCATTATGGCGAGCTTGACGCGGTCCAGGCCTTTGGCGACAAGTTTGTGATGAAACAGATGGGCCGGGGCTTCGTGAAAGTGGGCGCGGAAAAGCCGGACCCCGAAGATGTGAGGATGGTGGAAGAAGCCTGGGCGGAAGCGGATCGGGCGATTCAGTCGGGTGAGTGGGATCTGGTGATCCTCGATGAGATCAACTACGCCATCAGCTATGGCATGCTGGACCCGGCCAAAGTGGTCGAGAGCCTCAAGGGAAAGCCGGAGATGGTCCACGTGATCTTGACGGGCCGGAACGCGCACCCCACGATCGTCGAAGTCGCCGACACGGTGACCGAGATGCGGCAAGTCAAGCATGCGTACGAGAAGGGCGTGATGGCGCAGCGAGGGATCGAGTACTGAGTAGCGACTATGGCCTGGTTTAAGCGAGAATCCGGCGAGTTGGATACCTCGGGCGAGAAGAAAGTTCGCACCGAGGGCTTGTGGGTGAAGTGTGAGAACTGCCGGCAGATTATCTGGAAGAAGGATCTGGAAGAGAATATGAACGTCTGTCCGAAGTGTGACAAGCACTTCCGGATCGACGCGCGGACCCGGCTGGCGCAGTTGCTCGACGACAATCAGTACGAAACTTTCGACGGGAACCTGGCCTCAACGGACCCGCTGAAGTTTGTGGACTTGAAGCCTTATTCGTCGCGGCTGCGGCAAGCGAAGCTGGATACCGGTCTGGAAGACGCGATCATTAATGCGCATGGGAAGTTGCTGGGGCGGCCTGTGATCGCCAGTGTGATGGAGTATGCGTTTATCGGTGGCAGCATGGGGGCGGTTGTGGGCGAGGCCATTGTGCGGGCGATCGAGCGGGCGGCGGAAGCGCGCACACCGCTCATCATTGTCTCGGCATCGGGCGGGGCACGCATGATGGAAGGCGTCATCAGCCTGATGCAACTGGCGAAAATTTCGGCGGCGCTGGCGCGACTGGATGAAGCCAAAGTGCCTTACATCTCGTTGTTGACGGACCCGACTACCGGGGGCGTGACGGCGTCGTTCGCCATGCTGGGCGATTTGAATATCGCCGAACCGGGAGCCCTGATCGGGTTCGCCGGTCCCCGTGTGATCGAGCAGACGATCCGGCAGAAGCTGCCGCCGGGCTTCCAGCGCAGCGAATTTCTCCTCCAACACGGTATGCTCGACGCTGTCGTTCCGCGCAAGCAGCTCAAGCCTTACATTGGACGGGCGCTGGATTTCATGGTGGCGTGAAGGGCTTTGGCTCTTAGCTCTTGGCTTTTGGCTTGCCCAACCATTGGCGGATGTTTCTTGCCCTACCTCGGACCCTTCGGAATATTGGTAACCTTAGTAAAATCGTGTTCGAAAGCCAAGAGCTAAGAGCCAAGTGCCAAGAGCTAATGGCTAAGAGCTGATCCATGTCCTACGAAACCGCGGTGGCGAGCATGTTTGCGCTGGGGCACGAGCTGGCGCACACGCCGTCACACAAGTTCGACCTAGCGCATATGCGGGTGTTGCTGCGGGGAATGAATCATCCCGAACGGACGTTTCCGAGCGTGCTGATCGCCGGAACCAACGGGAAGGGGTCGACGGCAGCGACGTTGGCATCGATCCTGCGGGCCTCGGGCTTGAAGACGGGACTCTACACGTCGCCACATCTGATGCGCATCAACGAGCGCATTCGGGTAAACGACCAAGAAATCGGCGACGACACGTTTGCCGGGCTGCATGGCGAAGTGGATCGCGTGGCGGAGGGACTAGTCGAACGCGGGGAGTTGCCGTGGCATCCCAGCTTCTTCGAGATGATGACGGCGATCTCGTTTGCCCACTTTGCGCGTGAACGGGTCGACATTGCCATATTGGAAGTCGGCATGGGCGGACGGCTCGATGCGACCAACGTGGTCGAGCCCCTGGTCAGCGTGATTACAGACATCTCGCTCGACCATCAGAAGTTCCTGGGGGATACGGTCGGAGAGATTGCCCGGGAGAAAGTCGGGATCATCCGGCCGGGCGGCCTAGTGGTGACATTGCCGCAACAGTCGGAAGCCAACGACGTGATCGGGAATGCGATTCTTGATTTGGGAGCGCGGGGGGTGAGCGCGGTGCCGTACGTGCCCCCCGTGTCGCCTGCTAGTCACCAATACCTGGTGCCGAGTGCCCTAAGAAAATCTTTCACCGCCGAGCACGCGGGGAGCGCCGAAAAGGATACTTCAACATGGTTTTATCGCTATCCTCTTGAGGTTCTGGGGAAGCAGATCCTGGTGGAGACGCCCTTAGTCGGACGGCATCAGTTGCGGAACGTGGCGTTGGCAGTTGCGACGGCCGTGGAAATGAGCGAGAAAGGGGTGTCTGGCGTAACGGCGGAAACTATTGAGCGCGGAATTCGTGAGACTCGCTGGCCGGGAAGGTTTCAGGTGCTGCCGGCGCGGATGAGTTGGCCAGAGATGGTGTTCGACGTGGCGCACAATCCGGCGGGGGCGTGGGCCCTGCGCTCGGCCCTTTCGGAGCGGTATGACGACCGTCCGCTGGTTTTTGTTTTCGGAGCGATGCGCGATAAGGCAATCTCGGAGATGGCAGAGATTCTGTTTCCACTGGCGCAGCGAGTCATCGTTACGCGGCCGGGTAACCCTCGGTCCGCATCGCCGGAAGAGATACAAGCGGCAGCGAGCCGCACCGGTGCCGATATTGATCCGGTTGCCGATGTGGGGCGGGCGCTGGAGCGTGCTCGCGCCGCCGCTGGGCCGGAGGTGGTCCTGGTGGTGACGGGTTCGATCTATCTGGTAGGGGAAGTGATGCAGCATCTCGGGCTGCGGGGCTAAGGCGACCCGGGCAACGTTTTCCCATAGAATGGAAGTGTGCAGGAAGTGAATTCATCGGTCGATCAGGTGGAGAGCGGTCAAGTCGAGGATCGTGTGCCGGAGGCGCTCTCGGCCTCTGCTGGGGTACCTTCTGAGCGGCGCAGTCCCCATGCGATTCCTGGGGTGGAATACGGCTGGCTCAGCCGTCTGCGGTCGTACTTCATCCTTGATCCGCTGATCTGGGTGTACACGCTGGTGTTGGGACTGCTTGCCCTGCCCGGCGGGCTGTTCGACCGCGACGGTCGGCGGCTGCACTGGTTTTCCTACGCGTGGTCGTGGCTGATCATGAAGACGATCTTCTCGCCGGTGAAAGTTACTGGCCTGGAGAAGATCGACACGTCGAAGCCACACGTCTATGCGGCGAATCATGGTTCCGCGCTCGATATTCCCGTCCTTTATGTCAATCTGCCGTTTCATTTCCGCATCGCGTTCAAAAAAGAGCTGCTGTCGTATCCCGTCGTGGGCTGGCAGTTGAAAAGGTCCGGGCAGGTTTGCATCGATCAGCAGAATCCGTCGCGGTCGATCAGCAGCATTCGGGCCGCGTTGAAAGGCATTCAAAAGGGGCTGCCCCTGGTGATTTTTCCCGAGGGGGGCCGTACGCCTGACGGCGAGATCAAGCCGTTTTTGCCCGGGGCGTTTTTTCTGGCCATCAAGGCGCAGGTGGATATCGTCCCTGTGGCGCTGGTCGGAACCTATGAACTGCTGCCTATGAACACCTATCACATCAAGTGCCGGCCTCTGGAAATGCGGGTGGGAGAGCCGATTTCGACGACGGGGCTGAGCATGCGGGACCTGGAAACGCTTTCTGCCAAAGTACAGAAGGCGCTGGAGGACTTGTACTATCAGGCTTGAGCCTGATCTCGATGGGATCTTGTGATGGGAGATTGGCCTCGCACCTCCGTTAAGCAGCCTGCTGGGTTTGGTTACAGAGTTGTTGATAATGCTCTCGCCCCCGCTGATAGCCGCGAGTAAACGGCTCTTCGACGTTCGCGCCTGGATTCTCCCGCTGAACATCTTCCAGAGCAGCATTCATCGCGGCTGAGACCTGATCGAATTCCATACATCGGGTCCTGGCATGGAGGGCGGCTTCGAAGCCGAGACGGTAGAAACGTTCGTCATCTGCGAAGGTGTTTCCGGATTTTGGATAGCGATTTTCTTCGGCGCTGCGGAGGCCGATCCACCACTGCTCGCGGGCTGCATCCACCGACTCCGCTCCCGCTCGGTTTAGCAGGTTGCGAAGAAGCGAAGCCGAGTGCTCATCGTCTGGAAGGGCGATGACGACGCTGCGGCCCTTGCGCAGAGCGTCTTCGTAGACGAAGATCTCATCTTCCGGAAGTCCCTCGTACGTGGATTCCTCCGCTTTGCCGCCTGCGTCGGCGCCGATGGTAGCGCCGGCGGCTCCCAGGATCGCGGCTCCCAGCAACCCGACCGTCGTGATGGGGCCAAGTCCTGGAACCAGAGCCATCAGGAGCGACCCTCCTACGAAACCCACTCCTCCACCCGCTAGAGCGCCTACGGCTTTTCCCATGCCGGGCTGCTCGGCGGCGTCGATTGGAATAGACCTTATTTCCTGGTTGACCTGATCCACCGTTCCGGGCGTCAGGAGAGTGATTTTATCGGCTGGGATACCCGCAGCGTGCGCGTCCTTCACAGCGCGCTCCGCGTCGGTTCGCGTTTTGAATACCCCTGTGATCGCTTCCATAGTCACCTCGTCGCTTTGTTGGACTGATATTCCCAGATTCTGATGCGCAAAACCTTCACGGCGGCTCGCTGAATTTGAGTCGCCCCAGACGAATAAGGCTGCACAGGAGCCACGCCGTCCCTGACGGGACTCGTTCCTAGGGTTCCAGCCTACCCAGGACTTACCCTTCGACTCCGCTCAGGGCAGGCTGGGGCTATATTATGCCGCCGCTCCGCGGCTGCATCGTGCATGAGTTCAGGTCCACCTCTCTCTGAACTTGGTTTTCACGCACACTCCGTGGGATGTGGGGGGAAATCTGATGGGACATTGCATGGCTTCCCCGGAGCCGGCTGATTTTTGCCAGCGTAACCTTTCCATAGGTGGCACGGTTTATCCTTGTGACGCGCGGATCCGCGGAGAAACTGATTGAAGGCTCTGAAGAAAGAAGCGGACGAGCGGCTTCTGATCGAAGCTGCGCAGAAGGACCCCGCTCGTTTTGCCGAGCTTTATGAAATCAACTTCGAGCGCGTCTATGCGTATGCCGTCCGCCGGGTGGGGAACCGGGCCGAGGCGGAGGATCTGACCGCGGACGTATTTCATCAGGCGTTGGCCAACCTGAAGCGGTTTGAGTGGCGCGGGATTCCGTTTGCGGCGTGGTTGTTCCGGATTGCGGCGAATTTGATTTCCGACCGGTGGCAGCGGTCGGGCCGCGAAGTTGCCGACGATTCGGGGCAGATCGAGTCGGCTCAAGTCACTCCGGTAGAGATTGAAGAAGTCGAGCGGCGGGCCACGTTGTATCGACTGGTCGACACTTTGCCGGAGGAGCAGCGCCGGGTAGTGGTGCTGCGGTTTGTGGAACAGAAAAGTATCAAAGAAGTAGCGCGGCAGATTCGCAAGACCGAGGGGGCAGTGAAGCAGCTACAGTTTCGCGCGCTGAGTAATTTGCGGGCGCGCATGGAGGGTGCCGATGCCTAAGCGCTCTCTGCATCCAGGGAATGGCGGCAAGAAGAACGGCGGCCAGAGCAGGATCGACCAGAAAAAGATCGAGCAGCTCAACAAGGTTGTTGATCTGATGCTGGCTCGGACCGACGGCAAGCTGGGCAAGGTAGACATCGAGATTGAACCGCTCGTGCGCATCGCGGCTGACTTGCGCAATCTGCCGCGTGAGAGTTTCAAGGCACGATTGAAATCTGAATTCGGAGGAAAGAAGCGTATGACTACCGTTGCTGAGCCGGTTGCAGCTGTTCGCATTACCGCATCACCAAGATTAGCGTTCCGAGATCCTGCCAAGGCCATTGAGTTTTACCAGCGTGCATTGGGTGCGAAGGAGACGTTCCGTTTCCAGATTGGCGAGAGCATCCCGCACGCCGAGCTGATGATCGGCGATTCGCCCATCGATGTGACCGGCGAATGGCCCGAGGGAGGCCGCTTCAGCGCCGAGACGCTGGGGCACTCGCCAATTTCGATTTCGATTCAGGTCCCGGATGTGGATGCATTTGCGGAACATGCCGTGGCGGCAGGGATGAAGCTGGTGCGTGAGCCCAAAGACCAGTTCTACGGACACCGCGATGCGACGCTCGAGGATCCGTTTGGCTACACCTGGGCCGTGTTCACCGTGAAAGAGGAAATGCCGGTCGAGGAGATGCACCGGCGAATGGGGAAATTGACGACGGGACCCGAAGGCGGGCAGATGCCCGAGAAGGGCAAAGGCGTGAGTCCGGTTCCTCGTGGATTCCGCATGGTCACCCCGTATCTGGTAGCCGAGAACGGTCCGGCGCTGCTGGACTTTGCCGTGCAGGCCTTCGGTGCAGAAGAAATGCTTCGAGCCGAGATCCCCAACGGCGGAGTGCACGGCGAGGTGCGCATTGGAGATTCCATGCTGATGATGGGCGGCGGGACTCCGGGCAAGAAGTTCCCTGGCTCGCTGCATCCCAACGCGCTTCATGTTTACGTCGAGGACGCGGATGCGGTTTGCCAGCGAGCCGTGAAGGCAGGGGCGACGTTGATTGACGAGCCCCGCGATCAGGAATACGGCGAACGCTCAGGAACGGTGAAGGACCTGGCGGGCAACTACTGGTATATCGCTACGGCCAAGGGTGACAGCTATGTTCCCAAGGGCCTGCACAGTGTGAATCCGTATCTGCATCCGCTACGGGCGGAGCCGCTGATCAGCTTCATGAAGCGCGCGTTCGGAGCAGAGGAAGTGGCCAAGTACGCATCGCCCGACGGCGTGGTGCACCACGCGGTGATTCGTGTCGGCGACTCGATGGTCGAGATGGGTGAGGCGCATGGCAAATATGAAGCCATGCCGGCCATGTTCTACCTCTACGTTCCCAAAGTCGACGATGCCTATCGGCAGGCGGTGGCGGCCGGTGCGACGTCGTTCCAGGAACCTGCCGACCAGTTCTACGGCGACCGTAGCGCGGGAGTAAGGGACGCGTTCGGGAACACGTGGTACATCGCGACACACATCAAAGACGTGGTGATGTAGCGTGATTCGGTGCCCTCTGCGGTTTTTTTTGGCTACAGACCAGCCTCACAGAGGGCACCGTTTCAGCGCACGCCTCAGCGCACCAATCGCGACCTAAACGTCCCCAGCAAAATTTAGGGAAGCGTAGGACCGTTCCCTGTCTTACTTACTCAGGGCGAAATCCGCTTTGCCGCTCCCGGCCACTGTCACAGATTTGGATTGATTCTTCGCACCTTCATGCCAAACCACCAGGGTGTAGCTGCCGTCGGGAACGTCTTTGATTTTGTAATTGCCGCCGTCGTCGGTTTCGGCGAAATAGGGAGTTGGGCTGACGGCAAGGTAGCCGACCATTTCCGGGTGGACGTTGCACAGCAGCGGTACCACGCCAGCTTTGTCAAAGGTGTAGGGCCGCTTTTCCCCCTTGGGCCAGGTTCCAAGATTGTGGCCGGCTTTCTTGTCGCTGCCGACCGCAGTCCAGAAGACGTTGTGGGCCACGTTGTCGCCATTGAGGAAGTCCACCGTTGTGCCTTGTTGCACGACCACGATGTGTGGAGAAAACATCAATCCTTTTTGGTCGATCACCGGGTGGTCCTCGGGAGCGGCAAACGTCTTTCCTGCAATCGCATCGACGTAAACGACCGAACGGCCCTTCATGCCGGTGACTTTGCCCTCGATATCTCCCGCCCACGCCGCACTGCACAGCGCAACTGCGATTACTGCCCGAACGATTGCTTTGGTGCCCTTCATTAAATCGCCTCCTTTGGAGTGGTGATTGCCATCCTGAAATTCCTTGTTAGAAAAGGACCTTCATGTCTAAATACACCGTGTTGTTGGCGCTGGCATTGCGACCCGCGCCGTCGTAGTTGATGTTGCCGCCATTGAAACGCGTGTATCCGGTATACTGCGCCGCAAGTTGCAAATTCTGCCACGGCCAATACGAGACGTTCGCGATATAACCAGCGCCTTTGGGATCGCCGTTGAGATTGCCGCTCACTGCACCCGAGGGGAATAGCGCTACATCGGACGTGCCCGTCGTGTTGAACCAGCCGAATGTGCCCGAATACTTGTTACCCAAGTGATATTCGGCATTCGCCTGAACGGTATTGAGGTGGTGCGGAGCCTGCGCAGCCGCGCCCGCGGCCAAACTAGCCAGCAACTTGGAATTCTCGCGAATATAAGTGGCCCGGAATGAGAGTACGTCCTTGCGGAACAACGTGCGATCGATCTGGGTGTCGAAGGCGAAATCCGTGTAGGAATCTTCCGCACCCGTGATCCCAAATGGAGTGGATTTCATATGCATTCCGTAGGCGCCCACCTCGTACTGTGTCTTCCCCGTCAGTTGTTGCCAGGCCACCCGCCAGTACGGGGCAACACCACGAATATTGAAGGCTGAGGCTGTTCCATCATTGGGCTGAGCAACGCCGATGTGTTCCGAGCGATAGACGGTTCCGTCTACATACAGGTGGTTATTCCACATGGCAAAGGCTCCGACTCCGCCGACATCCTGTCCCAGCGAACCATTGATGATTGCGGCTGCATTGGGACCAGGGGCAACGTCACTGGCGACCCACGGGAAACCCCAGGCCGGAGTGGTGTTCCAGAGATCTTCCGCGGTCGGATTGTTGTTCATATCGAAACCGTAAACCAGTTCCTTGCCACCCAACTTGGTCGAATTCGCGTAGCGAATATCCGTGTTGTCCATGCTGAAGTGGTCGTCCTGGATGCTGTAAGTCACTTGCACAAAGCTTCCCACATGCGTGGTCCACGCTCCAGAAAGGAAGAGGGAGATGTCCTGGGGGAACTCGAAACTGCCATTCTGCGTCGCCGGTACCGGTGACTTGGTGTTAGTAAATGAGACATCCATCATTACGGAAAGAGGGAGTGAGGCGAGAAGATCCAGGCCAGCGTGGGTCTTTCCCCCATCTGCTTTGACGACCTTGGTCTCGTCGGCTTTATCCACATAGCCCGTCAGCTTGAACCTTCGGCCCGCCGGATTGAGTTCCGGAGGATTGTAATGACAGCCGCTGCAGGGCAGTCCTGTCTGGCGAGCGAAGCTCGGAACTGCCGCCATCTTGGGCGGATTCACCGCAGATAAAAAAAACAAAACAACGAGAGAAACGGCTGCTAGCAAAAAATCAACTACTCTTTTCATCTCAAGTCTCCTTATTTGCTTCTCTACGCTTCCCGCGCGTCGTGCCCCCAGGTCCGTCACGCCGGGAGGCGAATACGGACCGCTCCCCGGTTGTGACATGTGAGGGTCACAGGCCTTGGCATTACGTCAACACGGGTCAGATCCTACTTATTTACTGGTAAGAACAGCTGGTTCTCGGATCACAAATCAGTAGTCACAGGCAGTTGCCGCCACGCGGAGTTTGAAAGATTCAGATCGACCATTATTTCCAGCTCATGGCTTCTTTCTTGAAACTTACGCATAACTTCTGCCCCCACTTATTCACCCTAAGAAATTCGGTTTCCCTGTAAATATGCAGTTCTGACAGTCGTCAAATCGTTGACTTGTGGTTGTGTCAGCGAGCGATCTAAAGACTGCATCGAACGAAGATCAGAACGTATCGCGATACACATTCCGAACTCCTCGAAGCAATCTAAAGGGCCAAATATTTCGGATCATTGCCGAATGGCAAAAGGTTTGTAAAAGGCCTGTAAAGAGAGTAAGGGCTTTGTAAAGAGAGCGGATCTGCATCAAGACTTTCGGACATGCTGCGTCGGGGAGAGTTGGTCTGTGGTGAAGTATGCTGCACAAGCACAAAAGTTTACCGATCGTTGTGCAGCTAGACGCGTACAGTCAAAAGGCAGAACTAGACTTTCGGAAGCAATCTTCATCGAAGCAGCTATTGCATGAGCACTATACCCACCCAAGGGTGCACCCCAAGAAAGTGATGGATCATGCCGCTCTGCGTTCTGATCTGCGCTCCCAGAAGTCTTGAAAACGACCACTGAGTTTTGAGCAGCGTAGAGAGATGATGGCATTGGAGCCTGGAACGGTCCAGTGCATGCCGGCGCGTTTGAGACGCGTGCCAATGGCAACCTTGCATCCAGCCTCGACAACGCCGGTGGAAGTACACAAGCCTTGGGCGTGGAACTCCGGATAGCGCATACGCTCCCGGTTGGTCTGAAAATAATGGAGACAGCGACGCGCCTCATCGGAGCGAGGGGCCTGGCGGCGGATGGCATGGAGCAGAGCCGGGAATCTTCCGGTGTCGAGTTCTTGCTTCCGGCGTTCCGCCCACTGAGAAGCTCGCGGCGTAGTGGGTCCGTACAGAGCTTTTCCGACATCACTCAAGTGTTGTTTGGCATGATAGCGGTCCACAATCTGGGTGGCCTGTGGAAACTGATCGTCGGCAATGTTCCAAATCCACAGGGCCCCGTCCCCGAGCACGACCGTACGAGGTGCCTGGCAGAAGCGGCGGCGCGTAGCTTCTCTCCAGACGCGCTGGGCGAAGGGAGAACGTGTCGCAGCGGTATCCAGCGTACAGGCACTCTCCAAGGCTGCGGAATAGGTGACTGATCCTGCATCGCGGATGGGAGTGCCTTCTTTATCCAGCGATTCCGCGCTCCAAATGGTCCAGAGTTTTACCTCGCCGGTCTTGGCCGATCCGTCCGGTTGTTTGCCGGTGCGGCCCACGAGTTCCTCCGCCCGTAGAGGAATCCCGGTTCCATCCATGCCCAGATACAGAGTCTGGGGCAGAGGAAGGGCATCGGAAGGTTCGGTGCAATGGCGTTCGTCTTCCGCGATCTGTTTTCCCAGATCTTCTGCGGTTCTCTCTACCTGCTTGGCATCCACGGCCACACCGGCCAGTTCGGTCAACAGTTCGCTGCCTTCTTGGAAGCTGACCATGGCACCCACCGTGCCCACCATGCGGGTGAGGGCGGGAGACAGGGAGGTGTTTTCTATGCCCAGATGCCCATCGCGAGGGCAGAAGCCGTGGCCGCAGGAAGAGCAATGATAGTAGGCGCGCTCCAGTTGGAGAGGACCGAGAACGCTCTGTACCTGCTTGCTTCGGCGTCCGACCAAACGCGCTTCCTGCCCACAACCACAAGGAGTTCGCGCGCCTCGCTCATCGCTGGTGTCGGCGTTGAGACGTTGCTCGACTGCGGTTCCCGCCAGTTGCAAGACCTGTTGCCGCACCGCCAGCTCCAGCGCTTCCAGATCCAGGTCTTGCACCGCCTGACGACCGAGCAGCGTCTCAATCTCCTGCACGACGTCGCCGGCCAGGAGATCGGCGAAGAGGTTTTTTTTTACTCCCTTCTGCCGCGATCGCTTCCGGCTGCTGCAGTTGGGCATTGCAGAGTTGTTCGCTGACCGCAATCAGTTCTTGCACGAGCTTGCGAAAACGACGGTATTCGGCGATCTGCGCTCGGGTACGATCGACCGCCGGTCCTTGGGGGATGACTTGGGTGATGGTCTTTCCCGCGCTGGCATGAGTCAGCGAGTAGGAAGGGCCGTGTCCCGGGGAGTCTTTCTGTGCACAATGGCAGTTCGGCTTACCACACTTGCGGAATCGCGCGGTGAGAGAGCCGGGACGGAGATCGCTGATCTGAGCCAGATCGGTTTTGAGTTGCTCGCGTCTGTCGTGAAGAGCCTTTAAGGGGATGGTCACCGGGTGCCTCCTGTCTGACAACATTATACGCTGTCAGATACAACAGGAAACCGCACCCACACCTTATCAAACTCATCCTGCAACTCTGGGGTCGTGCGCCCCCCACCCAAAGTCGGTTTGACCCTCCCTACTGGCTTCTTTAGACTAAAAGATTCAGAAATCGTGCAGGTCTCAAACTATGGCTGACAGCATTCATGTGAAGCTCCCGGACGGGAGCGTTAAGGAAGTTGCGAAAGGCACCACGGCGATTGATATTGCGAAATCCATTAGTCCGCGATTGGCGGATGCGGCGGTGGCGGCTAAGACCAACGGCGATCTCATCGACCTCACCCGGCCGATCGAGAAGGACACGGATCTTCGGCTTTTGACCGACAAGGATCCGGAGGCACTGGAAGTCTACCGGCATTCCTCCGCGCACTTGCTGGCCGCGGCGGTGCTGGAACTATTTCCTGAGACCAAACTCGGGCACGGGCCTGCGACTGAGAGCGGATTCTTCTACGACTTCTACCGGCCGACTCCGTTTACGCCTGAGGACCTTGAGAAGATCGAAAAGAAGATGCAGGAACTGGTGCAGCAGAACATCCCTTATGCGCGCGAATTTTTGCCGCGCGACCAGGGCCTGGCCGAGTTCAAGAAAGACGGCGACTTCATGAAGTGCCACTTCATCGAACAGTTCACCAAGCCCGATGAAAAAATCTCGATTTACCGCACGGGGAAGTTTACGGATTTCTGCCGCGGGCCGCATATACCTTCCACGGGAAAAATTAAGGCGTTCAAGCTCCTTAACATTGCGGGTGCGTACTGGCTCGGGGATGAGAAGAACCCGCAATTGCAGCGGATTTACGGGACCTCGTTCTTCTCGAAGAAAGACCTCGACGATTATTTGAAGCACGTAGAAGAGACCAAGAAGCGCGACCATCGCGTGCTGGGCAAACAACTGGATCTGTTTTCGATCCAGGAACTGGCCGGGCCGGGGCTGATTTTCTGGCATCCGAAGGGTGGAATCATCCGCAAAGAGATGGAAGACTGGATGCGCGCGGAGTACCTGAAGCGGGGCTATGCGCTGGTGTGCACGCCGCATGTGGCGCGGCGGCAGCTGTTTTACACCTCGGGGCACGAGGGGTACTACTCGCAGAATATGTTCGACGCCATGGAACTCGACGACGCCGAGTATCGGCTAAAGCCGATGAACTGCCCGGGGCACATTCTGATTTACCGGGACTCGCTGAAGTCCTATCGGGATCTGCCGGTGCGGCTGGGCGAACTGGGCACGGTGTACCGCTATGAGCGCTCCGGCGTGATGCACGGGCTCTTGCGCGTGCGCGGGTTTACGCAGGATGATGCGCACATCTTCTGTACGCCGGAACAGATCGAGGGCGAGATTGCCGCTTGCCTGGAGTTTGCTTTGGACGTGCTGAAGGACTTCGGCTTCGATCAATTCCAGACCGAGTTGTCGACTTGGAATCCGGATGACCGGAAGAATTTTGTGGGCAGCGAAGACCAGTGGAACCATGCCACGCAATCGCTGGAGAAGGTGCTGAAACAGAGGGGAATCGAGTACAAGACGATGCCGGGCGAAGCTGCGTTTTACGGGCCGAAGATCGACATCAAGCTGGTGGATGCGATCGGGCGGCTGTGGCAGCTCTCGACCGTGCAGTTCGACTTCAACCTGCCGCAGCGGTTTGGACTCGAATACGTCGCCGAGGATGGATCGCGCAAGCAGCCGGTTATGGTGCATCGAGCACTGTATGGGTCGGTGGAGCGCTTCTTCGGCGTGCTGATCGAGCATTATGCCGGCGCCTTCCCGGTGTGGCTGTCTCCGGTGCAGGTCGCGATGATCCCGATCAGCGAGCGGCATGCGGAATATGCGAACAAAGTGGCGGATCAACTCAAAGCGGTCGGAGTGCGGGTCGAGGTGGATGCGCGCAACGAGAAGATGAACGCCAAGATTCGCGAGCACGCCATGCAGAAAGTGCCGTTCCTGCTGGTGGTCGGGGATAAAGAAGCGGAAGCGGGGAAGGTGAACGTCCGTTCGCGGGGGAAAGAGAAGACCGAAGACATGCCGGCTGCGGACTTCGTGGAGAAGATTCGGAAGCTGATCGCGGAGAAGAGCCCAGGATTGTAGGTATGTCATGTGAGACAGCCGGGGGGCCTCCCCACATTGGCTGCGGTACCATGTTGCGGTGCATCGCTTGGCGCAGCGCGGGCTGTCCCACATTCAACGGGAAGAATTGCTCAGGGCGGGGGACCGAGTCGGCGTGGCCGTTTCTGGCGGGATTGATTCCGTCGCTCTGTTTCGGCTGCTGTTGGAATTGCGGGGCGAACTTGGAATTGTCCTTTCCGTCGTTCATTTCAATCACAAGCTGCGCGGAGCTGAGTCTGATGCGGATGAGCGATTCGTTGCGAATCTGGCTCGCGAGCACGACCTGGAGTTTCTTAGCGATAGCGAAGACATTGTGCAGTACGCAGTGGAGGAGCACCTCAGCGTCGAGGCGGCGGCGCGTGAGTTGCGGTATGGATTCTTTCGGCATCTGCTCGGCGAAGATCGAGGCGGCGACCCTCAGGGGCTAAAGCCTGATTCAGAGGAGTTGCCTTTACGCGGCCCTAAAGGGCCGCTCTTCCACAGCGCGGCTGAGAGCCGGGCCCTTTCAAAGCAGAACAAGATCGTCACCGGGCACACGCTAGATGATCAGGCCGAGACGGTGCTGATGCGGATGATTCGTGGGGCGGGGCTGCGTGGGCTGGGGGCGATTTACCCGCGGCTGGCGGTGGAGGATGACAACGGGGAACTCTGCGGCGAGATAGTGCGGCCGTTGCTCATGATTCGGCGGTGGGAACTTGAGCAATATCTCCAAGCAATTGGCCAGTCCTGGCGCGATGATTCGACCAATGCTGACGCTTCGTTCACGCGCAACCGGGTGCGCAAACTCGTTCTCCCGCTGCTGGAGAAGGAATTCAATCCGGCGGTTGCTGAAAGTCTTGGCGAATTGGCGGAGATTGCCCGAGGGGAAGAAGACTACTGGGAAAACGAGGTCGCGGGCTGGGTGGGGACCGCAGTGCGCTGGGCCGAGCCGGACTGGGCGGTGCGTGAGCCCTCAGGTCGGTCGGAGCTGGTTCAGATCGCCGCCCCGAACGGACCCGGGTCGAATTCATCTGCAAATGAAGAGTTGCGAGCGCGCATCGAAAACGCACCGTGGCTGGTGATGGATGCCTCGGTGGACCGCGTTTGGTTTCTTGGTGAACCGACGGCAGTGCAGCGACGAGTGGTCAAGGCCATCGGCGAGCAAGCCGGGATTCCCCTCGAATTCAAGCACGTCGAAGAGATTCTTCGTTTTGCCGAAGCGGGAGCAGGCTCTGGCAGGGAGCTGGCTCTTCCGCTGGGCTGGAGACTTGAGCGAGAGCCCGACCGGCTGGTCTTCATCACGCCCGATCTGCGAGAGCCCGCGCCGCAACTGGATTACGAGTATGCCCTCACGATCCCCGGAACGGTCATCGTGTACGAGGCAGGGGCAGAATTCGAAGCGCAACGTATTCCAGGGGAGACGGAAGCGGCGTATACTCCAGACCGCCTGCTGGACGCGGAGTCTTTGCCCGGACCGCTAAGGGTGCGGAACTGGCGTCCGGGAGACCGATTCTGGCCGGCCCATACCAAGTCCCCCAAGAAGATTAAGGAGCTGCTGCAGGAGCGTCATGTGGCCTTGCCGGAGCGCCGCTTGTGGCCCGTGGTGGTGAGTGGGGACGAGATCGTGTGGGTGCGCGGGTTTCCGTCGCCGGCTAGACTGCGGGCGAAGCCGGGACGGGATGCCGTATTCATTGCTGAAAAGCAACTGGGCGAGAAGGCGGCGAGGTAGAATCCGGTAGGCGCGCTAAATTCGATGAACGGTTCAAGATCCGAGCCCTTTCGCCAGGTCATCAGCAGCGAGCAGATCCAGAAGCGCGTGAAGGAACTGGCGCGGCAGATTTCCGACGATTACAAGGGGCAGACAATCCAGATGCTGGCCGTGCTGGAAAACGCGATCATGTTCCTTGCTGACCTGGTGCGGGCGCTGGAGGTTCCGGTCGTATGCCAGTTCGTGAAACCGAAGTACAGCCGTCCGCAACCCGGCGCCGCACACGATGTCATGGAGATTTTCTTCAGTCACGAACCGGATATTCGCGGGCAACATGTTCTGCTCGTCGAAGGTTTGGTGCACTCCGGAGTGACCAGCGAGTTTCTTATGAGCGACCTTCGGGCCCGCGGCGCCGCGTCCGTAAAGCTGGTCACGCTGCTCGACCGGCAGTCGGCGCGCCGCGTACCGTTGCAGCCGGATTATTTCGGGTTCCTGGTCGATGAGACTTTTCTGATTGGTTATGGCTTGGGCGCGGTCGAGCAGACGAACCGGAATCTGCCCTATTTGGCGGCGGCAAACCGCAGTGTACCAGTGACTTAAGTCATCCTGAAGGCGCTGCGCGTTTTTGCCTGGGAAAAGGTAGAATAAGGCTCAAGGCATTTCGTCAATCAAAACCTGCGGACGGGCATCTAATATCGTTGTAGGAGCCTCGGGTTGGTGTTGCTGGCCACCCTTGCTGAACTGAGGAGTCGTCTAGGTGAACTCTACTGTAAAGACCGTATTGTTCTGGTTGCTCATCGTGGTCTCGGCGGCGTTGTTGTGGGAAGTGGTAAAGGGCGCCCGAGACGGCCAGAAGGACAAGGAAGTCAACTCCACGCAGTTCATGAGTGACGTGGACCAGAACAACGTTCGCGAGCTCACCGTCAATGGGATGGAAGTGCGCGGAAAATACCGCGACGGCTCTGCCTTCCACACCAATCTCCCGAGCAACTATTTCACTCCTGAGATGCTCAAGACGCTGCAGAGCAAGGGCGTCAACATCACGTTCCGCGACATCAACAGCGGGAGCCTTCCCCTGCAATTGTTAGGGACGTGGGCGCCGCTGATCCTGCTGGCTGCGTTGTGGTTCTTCATGATTCGCCAGATGCAGACGGGCGGAAACAAGGCCCTGTCGTTCGGCAAGAGCCGGGCGCGGCTGCTCTCGATGCAGCAAAAGAAGGTCACGTTCAAGGACGTGGCGGGCGTCGAGGAGGCTAAGGAGGAGCTCCGCGAGATTATTGAGTTCCTGCGCGAGGCGCAGAAGTTTCAGAAGCTGGGCGGACGCATCCCTAAGGGCGTTCTGCTGGTGGGGCCTCCGGGAACAGGCAAGACGTTGTTGGCTCGTGCGGTGGCGGGCGAAGCGAATGTGCCGTTTTTCTCGATTTCGGGGTCGGATTTTGTGGAGATGTTTGTTGGGGTTGGCGCCAGCCGTGTGCGCGACCTGTTCGAGCAGGGGAAGAAGAATGCTCCCTGCATTATTTTTATCGACGAAATTGATGCGGTCGGGCGCCATCGCGGTGCAGGACTGGGTGGCGGACACGACGAACGCGAGCAGACTTTGAACCAGTTGCTGGTGGAGATGGACGGGTTCGAGTCGAACGAAGGCGTCATTCTAATGGCGGCAACGAACCGGCCCGATGTGCTTGATCCGGCGCTGCTCCGGCCTGGGCGGTTTGACCGGCGGGTGGTGGTGAGCCGTCCGGATGTGCGGGGGCGCGAGGAAATCCTCCGCGTTCACACCCGCAAGATTCCTCTTGCCGAGGACGTTGATCTTTCTGTGCTGGCTCGCGGGACACCTGGTTTCTCTGGGGCCGATCTGGCCAATATGGTGAACGAGGCAGCTTTGGCAGCCGCCCGGCAGAATCGCAAGGCGGTTCTCCAATATGACTTTGAACTAGCCAAAGACAAGGTTTTAATGGGAGTGGAGCGGAAGTCGCTGTTGCTCACTGACGAAGAGAAAAAGAACACGGCCTATCACGAAGCGGGCCATGCCCTGGTGGCGGCGAAGATGCCCAACTCCGATCCCTTGCACAAGGTCACAATCATTCCTCGTGGCATGGCCTTGGGCGTTACGATGCAGTTGCCGGTCGATGACCGGCACAACTACTACAAGAACTATCTGGAGACCGAGATCGCGATCCTGATGGGCGGGCGCATCGCGGAAGAGCTGTTCCTGAACGTGATGAGCACGGGCGCGGGCAACGACATTGAGCGGGCTACGGACATGGCGCGCAAGATGGTCTGCGAATGGGGCATGAGCGAGCTGGGCCCCATGACGTTCGGAAAGAAAGAAGAGCAAATCTTCCTGGGCCGCGAAATTGCACAGCATCGTGACTACAGCGAGGACACGGCGATCAAGATTGACCAGGAAGTCCGCAAGCTGGTCAATAACGGCTACCACATGGCGAAGCAGATCCTGTCGGAGAATCGGGAAGTGCTCGAGAAGATCGCTAGGGCACTCATTGAACGCGAGGTTCTGGATGCGAATGAGATCAAGCTGCTGGTTGAGGGCCGGGAACTTCCGCCGGTTCAGCCTCCGCCAACCAAGCCCGATGATGGTGTGCAGCATGTGATCAAGCCGGAGTTGCAGCCTGGACGCGCCAAAGGGGGCGAGCGTCCCGCAACCGCGTAACCGGATTGTTGAGAACCGAAGGTCCCGTTACTTTCGTTTCGATTCCGAATGACAGGTAAGGCGTAAGCCCACACTCCTCGGCTAGACTCGGAACCAGGATTCGCCGGTCTACTCGTGCTAAAAGGCGTTTCCTTGTTCGGAGGAAACATGGCCGGGGCAACGGCTGCTTCGCCAGCCCGCATCGCTCATCCAAATCACCTGGACCAGAGGGCAGCTTTATCCCCGGGAACGACCCCTTGGTGGTACCTGTTTTTCTTCGTATCTGGATTTCCGGCTCTCATCTACCAGATAGTCTGGCAGCGATCGCTGTTCACACTCTACGGAGTTAACATTGAGTCGGTTACCATGGTGGTCACCGCCTTTATGCTCGGCCTCGGCTTAGGCAGCCTGCTGGGCGGCGTGATTTCGCGTCAACAGCAATGGCCGTTGTTGGGGATCTTTGGAACCGTGGAGTTGCTGATCGGCGCATATGGAATTCTGTCGCTGAAGGTTTTCCATTGGGCCGCGAATTTTACTGCCGGCGCTGCGCCGTTTCAGACTGGGCTCAGTGCCTTTACTCTGGTTGTTCTTCCGACCATTCTGATGGGTGCGACTCTGCCCATCCTGGTCACGTACAGCGTGCGGTTGTCGCACAATGTGGGAATCTCGGTGGGCGCGCTGTACGCGGCCAACACTTTGGGCTCAGCGGCGGCGTGCTTTTGCGCGGGGCTTTTCCTGATGCGATGGCTCGGCCAGGCTAAAACGGCGGGCGTGGCCGCGGGCTTGAACGCAATTGTCGGGGCATCGGTCCTGGTTTGGCAATTCTTCCAGCGGACGCCGGCTGCTCTCGAACAGGACTCCCCGCGTGCTGCCGATAGTCATCCGCGCGCGGTTAGCTTTCCAGTTGCCCTGGTTACTGGCGCCGTTACAGGATTTATCGCGCTTGGCTATGAGATCGTCTGGTACCGGCTATTTTCGTTCACCACAGGAGGAGTCGCGAAGAGCTTCGCCTTTCTTCTGGGCGCTTACCTCGCGGGGATTGCCGGCGGATCGGTGGTGACTACCCGCATCTGCAAGACGATTGCGAGCCCCCAGGTCATGATTCGCTTTCTTGTCGCCACCATCTTCGGTGCGAACCTGCTCGGATTTTTGGTAGGGCCGATACTGTTCGAGCTGGTATTGCGGGTTTCTTACCTGTGGTCGCTAGTTCCCATCGGCATTGCCGCAGCCTGTCTTGGCGCAGTCTTTCCGATGCTGTGCCATATTTCGATTCCGGCTGACGGAAATGTCGGCGCGCGCACGAGCTATCTATACCTCAGTAACATTCTCGGTTCCGCGCTAGGCAGTTATGTGACCGGTTTCGTGCTCATGGATATTCTGCCGCTGCGCTATGTCAGCACTGCGCTCACGGTGCTCGGTCTCGGACTCGGTTTGGTCTTGCTGTTGAAGGCGCAATTGCCGAGAACCAGGTTCATCCTGTCGGCCGCCGGGGCACTGGTTGCCATGCTGTTGGTTGTCGAGGCATCGGAGCCTTTGTTTCATCACATGTACGAGAAGATGCAGTTGAAGACGAATTACCAGGCTGCTATGGAGTTCGCCCGGGTGGTCGAAACCCGCAGTGGTGTCGTCACCGTAACCGATACCGGCGCGGTGTTCGGCGGGGGCATCTACGACGGCCGGTTCAACGTAAGCTTGGTCAATGATTCGAATGGAATCGAGCGGCCGTTTGCGCTGAGCTACTTTCATCCCCATCCGCGGGAAGTGCTGATGATTGGGCTTTCGTCCGGCTCGTGGGCACAAGTGATCGCGAACAATCCCGAGGTCCAGCACCTCACCGTTGTCGAAATCAACCCTGGATACCTGCGCCTGATCAAGCAGATTGACGAGGTTTCCAGTTTGCTACAGAACCCGAAAGTTCATATCGACATCGACGACGGACGACGCTGGCTGATCCGCAACGCAGGGCGCAGATTTGATGCCATCGTGATGAACACGACCTACAATTGGCGCTCCAACGTTTCGAACCTGCTCTCGGTCGAGTTTCTGGAGTTGATTCGCCAACACCTGAACCCTGGTGGCGTACATTTCTATAACACCACGGACTCCGATGAGGTGATGGCAACCGGCATACGAGTCTTTCCTTATGGAATGCGGGTGCTGAATTTCATGGCGGTCAGCGATGCACCGCTGCAACTCAACGCGAAGCACTGGGCGGACGTGCTCGTGCAATATAGAATTGATGGGAAGCTGGTGTTCGACCTGTCGCTGGAGCGGCATCGCCAACGTCTGGGTCAAGTACTGTCCCTTCCGATGACGATGGACAAAAAGCTGCCAACCGCTTTCACGCTAGAATCTGCGGATCACATCCGGGGGCGTACTCGTCAGGCCCGCATCGTCACCGACGACAACATGGGTACAGAATGGTTTCACTAAAGCCCGGCAGGGAAGAGTTGGAGATTTGGAATCCGGTAAGGCAAGCATTCTAAAAGTTTTGTTGCTGCCGAGCGACTGAACGACCCAATGCGGCGGTGGTGTCAGCTTCTCCGGCAGATGGACACCTCACCGAACGAGATCTCGGTCCTCCACTGAGCGAACGTTGCCTGCCTTGGAATCGCGGGTTCTTGGCCTTCAGGATCAGTCATTCTCCTTTCCCATTTTCCTTGTTACTGAGTCGATTCAGGCCCGCAGGATGCGCGCTCCAGAAGCCCCCGTTTATGGTATAATTTCAATACTCGCTAATGGTCTTAAGTATTTGCAATTTCAATAACTTGAAGCCGGTATCACAGGCTTTCGGGTGAGCGGGATCAGGGACGAGTTTCCAGCCGATTTCCAGGTTCGAGCAAGACCGAGTTCCAAAAGAAATTCGGGACATTTTCGCGGAGCGGAATGGCCACTAAAGAGATCAATACTCCTATCATTGACGCCAAGACAAAAAACGGAAAAGTGACCCCTATCAGCGCAGCGAACGGCGCCAGCAACGGTAACAGCGACTACACCGCTGACTCTATCAAGGTGCTCGGCGGGATGGAGGCGGTGCGCAAGCGTCCCGCGATGTATATCGGGTCGACGGGGGAACTGGGGCTGCACCATCTCGTCTACGAAGTGGTCGACAATTCTGTCGACGAGGCGCTGGCGGGATTTGCCACCAAGATTGAAGTCACGATTCACCTCGACAACTCGATCACGGTCGTCGATGACGGGCGCGGCATTCCCGTCGACGACATGGATATCGACGGCGAAAAAGTCTCGGCGGCCCAAGTGGTGATGACGACGCTGCATGCGGGCGGAAAATTTGATTCGTCGACTTACAAGGTTTCGGGCGGATTGCATGGTGTGGGCGTATCGTGCGTCAACGCTCTGAGTGAAGAACTTGAGCTGGAAATCTGGCGGGATGGTGCGACCTGGCAGCAGACGTATTCCAAGGGCGAACCCACCAGCAAGATGCGGAAAACCGGGGTCGCCAAGGTCAAGCGGGGGACCAAGGTTCACTTTGTTCCGGACCGCTCGATTTTTACGGAAACGCAGTACAACTACGACACGCTGGCCCAGCGGTTGCGCGAACTGGCGTTCCTGAACAAGGGACTGCTGATCACGCTCACCGATGAGCGTTCGACGGACTCAAAGTCGGGCGAAGCCAAGCACACCGAGTTCAAGTACAACGGCGGTATCGCGGAGTTCATCAAGCATCTGAACCGCGGCAAGCAGGTACTGCACGACAAGCCGATCTACATGGAAGCTGAACGCAGCGGCGTGGTGATGGAGATTGGCCTGCAGTACAACGACGCGTACTCCGAGACGGTATTCAGTTTTGCGAACAACATCAACACCGTCGATGGTGGAACGCATCTCTCCGGATTCCGCACGGCCCTGACCCGCACCATCAACTACGCGGGACAGCAGATGGGGCTGTTCAAGGATGTGAAGGAGAATCTGACGGGAGACGATGTCCGCGAAGGGCTGGTCGCTGTGATCAGCGTGAAGCTGCCGCAGCCGCAGTTCGAGGGACAGACCAAGGGGAAATTGAATTCTGATATCGCCGGCGTCGTGACTGCGTTCGTGAATGAGCGTCTGGGCGCGTTCTTCGAGCAGAATTCCACCGTCGCGAAGAAGATCATCAACAAGGCTGTGGATGCGGCACGGGCGCGCGAAGCGGCGCGCAAAGCGCGGGACCTGACGCGGCGCAAGGGTGCGCTTGACTCCGGCGGGCTGCCAGGAAAGCTGGCTGATTGCTCCGAGCGCGATCCGAACCGCTGCGAACTGTTTCTGGTTGAGGGCGAGTCGGCAGGCGGGACGGCGAAGCAGGGACGAGATCGTCGGTTCCAGGCGATCCTGCCGCTGAAGGGGAAAATTCTCAACGTCGAGAAGGCGCGCTACGACAAGATGCTGGCGCACGAGGAAATCCGCGCCATGATCACGGCGTTGGGGACTGGCATCGCGAAAGACGACTTTGATCCGACGAAGGTGCGGTACGGGAAGATCATTCTGATGACCGACGCCGACGTGGACGGAAGCCACATCCGCACGCTGCTGCTGACCTTCTTCTTCCGGCATATGCAGGATTTGATCAAGCGCGGGAATGTGTTTATCGCGCAGCCGCCGTTGTTCTCGCTGAAGAAAGGCAAGTCGCTGCAGTACATCAAGGATGAGCGCGAATTTGTGAAGGTCATGGTGAAGCGGGCGGCCGACGGGCTGAGCGTGCGCTATGGCGAGGGCGCGGCCAAGGTCGAGGGCAAGGAACTGGCACGCTTCATGACCGTGCTCGACGAATATCTGGGATTCTTCGAAAAGCTCGACAAGCGCGTGCGCAACGAACACGTCACAGAGCTCGTTCCAAAGCTCGATCTGGCGAAGCGGGCAGATTTTGAGGGCGACAAGAAGGAAGCGCCGAAGAAGATCGAGCGGCTGGAGAAGGAAATCAAGAAGCTCCAGAAAGAAGAAGGCTTCAAGAGCGTGGAGGCACGGTTCGACGAAGAGCACAATTTGTGGGAAGTGGCTTTCGTCAGCAAGCATGGCGCCGAACACGTCATCAACTGGGAACTGGCTTCCAGCGCGGAGTGCCGGCAGATGATCTCGAAATACAAGCAGATCGAGCCGTTCATGCAGCCTCCGTTCGTGGTTGAGACCCTGGTCAAGGCTGCACCGGCGAGCGGCAATGGCGATGCGTCGGGCGACGAGGCTGAGTCGGGGGATGGCGAGCAGGGCGACAAAAAAGCGGCTCCCAAAGCTGCGAAGAGGAAGACCGACATCGAAGTGGTTGAGAAGACGAGCGCTCGCGACCTACGCGATCACGTGATCAACGAGGGACGCAAGGACTTCACCATCCAGCGCTACAAAGGTTTGGGCGAAATGACCGCACCCCAACTGTGGGAGACGACCATGGATCCGGAGCGGCGCACCCTGCTTTCGGTGAGGCTCGAGGACATCGCCGAGTGCGAGACGATCTTTACCACGCTGATGGGTGAGGACGTGGAGGCGCGGCGGAAGTTCATCGAAGAGAACGCGCTGGACGTGAAGAACCTCGATATCTAAGACGGTTCACCACGGATCGACACGGATTTCCACGGATCAATAAGCAAGAATTTGGCGGCCTTTCGGGCCGCCTTTTTTCTCGCCTCACGTAATGGATTTCCCCGAGGCCGACTTATTTCAGCCCTTCTACCAGGTACAGGTCGGCCAGCATGCGGTGGTAGCCGAAGACGCAGGTCTTGGCGTCGGGAGTCATGAAGATGGGGCCGATGTTTTCGACGCCGGCGGGATCGGAGGGCATGAGCTCTTTCCAGAGCATGCGCTGTCCGGTCTGCATATCGAGACGGTAGACGCGGGCAGGAAGTTCTCCGGGTTGGTAGATGTAGAGAGAGCGGCCGTCGGCGCTCCAGGTGACGGGTTGCTCTCCCTGATTGAATCCTGCGATGGGGCGCGGGTCGCCGCCGGCTACGGGATATAGATATCCTCGCTGGTCCGGACCGATGGCTGCGATCTGCCGCGAATCGGGAGACAGGGAAAAGGCGGTGCCATTGACTCCCTCTTGCGAAATCGCCTCGGACTTGCCTGTGGCCAGTTCATAAACGTAGAAACGCACGCCTTTGCCGGGTTCGTCCGCCGTGAACAGGATGCGTTTGGCGTCAGGGAACCAGTGCGCCCAGCTATGGTTGATGTTGTCTTTCGTCAGCTGTTTCGGCTCGCCAGCGCCGGTTGGCAACAGCCTGAACTGAGAGGGCGACTCCTGTGATTGCGCGATGGCCCATTTGCCGTCTGGGGAAAGAGCGACCGCACCTCCCTCGCCGAGCAGGACCGCAGGTGAACCATCAGTCTTGCGAATGTAGACGGCGTAGGTCAACCCACCTGACTTGGAATAGTCGAGGGCTCCGCCGCCGCCCTCTTCGTCGAAGAGCAAGGTTTTGCCATCGGCGGAAAGGTCCGAGGGATAGGTGTAATCGAGCCAGGAAAGCTCTCGCTGCTTGGCGTCGTCCGAAAAAACACCCAGAAGTTCACGGCGCCAGGTGGCGCGCACCAGGAGAACGCGGCCGTCTTTGGCGATGTCGAGCAGCATCAGCGCGCCGGGCAGGCGGGCGACAATCCGTTGCTTTCCGTCAAGCGAGGTTGCGTAGAGAGTGCGGTCCGTGCCGGACTTGCTGGCGGTGAACCAGATCTCTTTGCCATCGGGAGACCAGGCCAGGCCTTGAATGGTGAACCATTGAGCGGAGAGCAGCTTCTTGTTTCCGGCGAGGTCGACGACGGCGAGGGAACCACTGTCGTCGCCTTGCAGCGGATGGTCGGCAAAAGCGATGAGTCCGCCCTTGGGGGAGACGCGAGGATGGCCGATCCATCCTCCGGTCTGGTAGAGCGGCTTGCCGATGGGAAGTTCGAGGCGGTTGCGGCCATCGAGATCGCGAACCACGGCGATTGTTCCATCAGGAGCCCAGTCGGCCCACTGCACCTGCTCGAGCATCTCTCGCGGGGCGCCTCCAGAGAGCGGAGCGCGCGCCAGAGTGCCCATGCTTACCCACGCGCCGACGGCCTTGCTATTGAGCAGGACGGCCATTTCCGAGGTAGGAGAGATCGACATCAGCTGCGTGCGGCTGAGGCCCATCGAGCGGGACTCTGGAGCCTCGGGGCGCGCCGTGAAAACGTCAACAGGATTTCCCTGCCAGGCGGCGCTGTACAGGATGGTCTGACCATCCGGAGCGAAGCGGGCGGAGCGGATGCTTCCGCGGCGGAAGGTGAGTTGGCGATAGAGCGGAGGCTCAACCGGGGCGGGAGTGAAAAGCAGTTTTCCGCCGAACAATCCCGCCGCCGCTGCGACAAGAACGCCGAGCGCGAATAGAAGCGGGCCGCGAGACGTTTTACGAGGTGCGGCTGACATCGCCGAAGTGGTTTGGACCGCGGACGACGAAACGGGCTGCGCCGATTCCTGAACCGCAGAAGTCCGCGAGGAGTCCAGGGAACGCTTCAATCGCCTGAGGTCGGCGCGCATCTCGGCCGCGGTCTGACAGCGCATCTCACGATCTTTTTCCAGCGCCTTGCTGATCGTTTCTTCGAGCTTCGGCGGAAGTTCGGGGTTGAGGCGAATAGCGGCAGTGGGCGCGCGGTTCAGAATCGCTTCGGTCACGACGGCGGAGGTCTCACCGCGGAAGGGGAGGACGCCGGTGGCCATCTCGTACAGCACGACGCCGAAAGAAAAAAGATCGGTGCGGGCGTCGAGGTCCTTGCCGCGCAATTGCTCGGGCGACATGTAGGCCACGGTGCCGACTGCGGTTCCGGGACTGGTCAGATCTAGGTTGGTCGGGTCGGCGACGGTTTGCGAGTCGCCGCTGGTGGGCTTGGCGGCACGGGAAATTTTTGCCAGGCCGAAGTCGAGAATCTTGGCGTGGCCGCGATCGGTCACGAAAATGTTGGCGGGCTTGATGTCACGGTGGACGATGCCCTTGGAGTGCGCGGCATCGAGCGCGTCCGCCACCTCGATCGAAAGCGTGAGCAGGCGCTCCAATTCCATTGGCTTACCGTCAATGAGGTGCTTCAGCGTCTCCCCGCTGAGGCATTCCATGACGATAAAGAGATGTCCCTCGTGCTGGCCAATCTCGTGGATCGTACAGATGTTGGGATGGTTCAGAGATGATGCGGCGCGGGCTTCGCGGCGGAAACGCTCGAGGGCTTGCGGGTCCTGCGAGCAATCGTCGGGGAGAAATTTCAGAGCCACGAAGCGGCCGAGGAGGGTGTCTTCCGCTTTGTAAACGACGCCCATCCCGCCGCCACCAAGCAGTTCGGTAATCCGGTAGTGTGAGACAGTTTGGCCGATCATCAGTTGGGTTGGGCTAGGCTAAGTGGCCGCGGTCTGGGGGGAACCGTAGGTCCAGCAATCTTAGGGCGAATCGCGGTTCCCGTCAATGCAAAGGCGCAAGCTGGGCAATCCTAAGTCTTATGCAAACGCGAACTGATACAGCGTTCATTAAGTGATTGACCCCGATGATCGGGAACAAAATCGTCTGGCGAACGCTCTATTCCGAACAGAGTTGCGTTTTCGGTTAGAGCGAAAGGAACACACGTGTCGGTGACACTGGGATCGCGATGGAGAGCGTTTTGGGCCAGGGGTAAGAACCTGAGGAACGGCTGGCTGATAGCGATAGGACTTGCCGCACTGTACGTTGGGGCAATTCGGCCGTACGAAAACACGCGCCGGATTGCCAACTCGAGGGCCACCGGATTGGCGGCAGACCGCAGTGTTGTGGGCTATTGGCGGCAGGCGCGCGTCTTTCACCAATTGGGAGTGTCTCGGGATCGGGGGGTCCTTGGAGTTATAGGAGGAGTGCCTGGCGGCATCGCCAACAGCAAGAGAAGTCCAGTACAGGCCATGGCATATTTGAGCGCGCCGCAGTCTCTGGGGCAGCCGCAAGAGGCGGCGACCGAGGATGCGGACAAGGACCGGAAAATTGTCCGTACAGGTTCGCTGGAGTTGGTGGTGGCGAAGCCGGCTGAGGCTGCGGAGAAGATTCGCGCATTGGCGAAGCGGGTCGGCGGTTTTCTGGTGAGTTCGGAAATACGCGGAGACGAAGACATAAGTGGAGGGACACTCACGATCCGCGTGCCGGCGGCACGGTTCGAGGACGCACGGTCGGAAATCCGCAAGCTGGGCTTGCGTGTGGAGAGCGAGAGGATTGAAGCGCAGGATGTGACGCGGCAATACGTGGATCAGGACGCGAATCTTCGCAATCTGCGCGCCGAGGAGGGGCAGTATCTAGGGATCCTGAAGCAAACCAAAACGGTGAAAGACACGCTCGAAGTGAGCGAGAAACTCAGCGCAGTGCGCGGACAAATCGAACAGCAACAGGCGGAATTTGAGGCGCTTTCGAAACAGATAGAGACCGTGGCTATTACCGTTTGGCTGCGAGCGGAAGTCGAGGCGCGGGTGTTTGGACTGAACTGGCGTCCGCTGTATCAGGCGAAGCTTGCGTTGCGCGACGGGCTCGACGGCGTGGCCACCTACTTGTCGACAATGATTGCGATTGTCTTCTTTCTGCCGACGATAATTTTATGGCTCGTAACGATTGTGATCGTCTGCGCAGTGGGATGGAAGACGCTGGGCTGGGTGGGGCGGCGGTTTTTTGGATGGAAACCGGCTGCCGTTCCGGCGCAGGGATAGGTAGGTCGAGGTCAGGCGTTTTCGGTGGGCTTGATAGCTTCCGGCTCTGGTTTCTCGCCGCGAAAGACGCGCGAGATGCCGCGAACGACGCGGCGCATGGGCAGTTCGCCTTTGGCGTCGGCAAAGAAGATCTCGCCGGTGCGGCTTCCGCGGTAATACCAACGCTTCAGCAGGGCAAGATGTTCCATGGTCTCCAGCGCTGACTTTGTTTTTGCTGTCGGGAATGATTGCATCGCCTCTTGCACTCGCGATTCCATGGACTGTGATTTCGTGTGCTCAGCGGCTTGAATCACGAACTGGATCGGCCCTGAGATTCTCCCGCAAGTGATTTGAAAGAACGCCACCGAGCCGTCAATGTGGCTCGGCTGAATCATCAGCGCGGAGAGTCGGTCGAGGCGCTGGACGATTTCGGGAAGCTGGCTTACGACCGGTTTGAGTTTCTCGACGCGCACGTGGATCGCGGCTGCGTCTTCGAAAGCGAGGCTGGCCGATGCGGCTTCGCGCTCGGCCGAGAGTTCGCGGAGCAAAGAATCTCCGGCTGAATCAAAGTAAGTCTTCACGCGACTCACTTCCACGGCGTACTCCTCGTCGGTACAGCCTTTAAAACACGGAGCCAGGCACATTTTCATCTCGGAATAGATGCAACCGGGAAACTTCGGGTCAGGGTTCAAGTCGTCGACGCAGCGTCGCATTTTGAAGAAGTCGAGGGAATCGTTCATGAACTTTTCAGCGGCGACGCGGGAAACAAACGGGCCATAGTAGAGGGAAGGTCCGTTCATCCGGCCCAGGCGCGTGGTGACCGACGCGCGCGGGTATTCGTTCTCGAGGTGAAGCTTGACGAATGGCGCGAAGCGGAAACGCAGGCGGTTCGAGTACGTCTTCGGAAACGCGGCTCGCAGGACGGTGTAGAGCAGGAACCCGGACTCGAAATCGGATCCGGTCGGGGAGTATTCGATCATGCCGACGCGGTCGCGCAGGTTGAGCTTTTTCGTGCGCTCTTCGACCGGCCCGAGAAGCCGCTGCAGCCGGCGTCGCAGGTTCGCCGTCTTGCTGACATAGGGTTCGGATTTCGCATCCCCGCCGCGGAGTAAGAAAACTGTGGGGGCGGCAGGGACCGCCGAGAAAACGTCGGTATCCCGCTCAGGCGCGAATTCCAGGCGCTCGGTCAGCACAGGAACGATTCTAGTGGGAATTCGATCCAAGGGCACGCAGCCGCGACTCAAGACGTCGCGGCCTGGACGGGTCAAAGACCCGTCCCCACACGGAATTATCGAAAGCTGGCGCTGCGGAATTTCTGGCGGAAGTCCGTGCCGTCCAGAGTGACGGTGCGGCACATTTCGTGCAGGCGCGAACGCATGCGTTCGCCGATGCGGTCGCCGAGGGTTTCGCCTCGGCTCGCTGCCCGGGCAGGCGATATCGAACTCGACACCCCCGCGGCAGGCTGGTCCTCAAAATTTGTGGTGATGATCGTGGTGCGATTGTCGTTGTAGCGCGTGTTCAGGATGAGGCTGACTGTGTCCCACACCCATTCCGTCGGTTTCACGGCGCCGAGTTCATCGAGGACCAGGACGTCAGTGTCGAATACTGGCCGTAGAACGTCCAACTCCGTGGTCTGAACCGCCGAGTTGTAGGAGTTCTGGATTTCCTTCAGCAGTTCCCGATAGTCGTAAAACAGAGAGGAGATGCCCCGGTTAAGGATCAACTCTTTGATGATGCCGACAGCCAGGTGGGTCTTCCCGGTCCCGATCTTCCCGATAATCAGCAGCCCCTTGTCGCCGCGTGGGTCGCATTTCTTCGCGAAGTTGGAGGCCACGAAATGGGCCTCGGCCAGCGAAGGGTGGGCACCGGGAAAGTCGGTGTCATAATTGGTAAGTTCGCAGTGCTCGTAGCGGCGCGGGATGCGAGCTGCGGTCAGCAAAGACTGCGTCCGCGACCGCAACTGGCAGTCGCAGCGTGCCACGCGACGTTCGCTCTTGCTGCCGCTTGCATTCGCACTGGAAGGCACAGTCTTCCAGCCCGTTCCCTCGCACAATGGGCAGACTTCTGCGGGCGCCTTGATCACCTGAACCTTCTAACTTGACAGAATTTCTCTGCTTTGACTTTGCACCCAATAGAGTGTTTCGTGCAAGCCGGAAAGGCTGGCGGCCTGTGTACATCCTGTGCAGGAACCCGGCGGGTTGTGGACGGCGTAGGAAAAACCCTTAGGGCCGGGGCCAGAAGCCGCTTGGGAAGGCCCAATTCGGGCCATGCTGGTGTGAAACAGGCTTCCGGCGCGGATTTTCACAGTTGACATTCGCCGCAGAGGGAGGAGAATACGAGCGATCAGGTTTCCCAACTCAGCCAAAGCCATTTTTCGTCCCGGTGTAGGCTGGGCACGAAAGAGACCTGCGAGGAGAGACTATGAATAAAGCGGACCTAGTTGACAAGATCGCGGGCGCATGTGAGATCAGCAAGGCACAGGCCACGACTGCGATCGATACCGCCGTGGACAGCATCACGTCTGCCCTCCGCAAAGGAGATCGGGTAGCTTTGATAGGCTTCGGCACTTTTTCGGTGTCGGCACGAAAGGCACGGAACGGGCGCAACCCGCAGACCGGAGCTACTATCAAAATCGCTGCCCGCAAAGTCGCGAAGTTTACCCCTGGAGCCGAACTTAAGAAGTCCGTCAATAAAAAGTAGGCCAGAAGTAAAATTCAAGATCGAAGATCGAACGAACGGCAGGGGGTCGGCCCTGCCGTTTTTGCTGCGCGCAAGAATTGCTCGCCATTCACGAGCAGCGCCTTCGAGTTGAGTAGGGATGGAGTAGTGGAGACGGCTTTTTCGCGTTCCATAAGATTCCTGATACTGGTTGGTTTACTGACGGCTCTGCCGGCACAGGAAGCCCGACGTCTGCCTTTCGGCGCGTGGCGGCGTTTATCAGACGTGCCCGTGATTGCTCCGCGCGGGGCGGGATGGGAAGCCGCGGGCACATTTAATCCGGCAGTCGTGGTTGAAAAAGGCGTCCCTAGTAACAAGATCATTATGCTCTACCGCGCACAAGATAAGCAGGGAACTTCGCGGCTGGCCTATGCCGAGAGTCTGGATGGATTGCACTTTACCCGCAGAGATCAGCCTGTTCTCAGTCCGTCGGCGGAATACGAGAAAGACGGCGGAGTCGAAGATCCCCGACTGGTTCAATTCGGGGATACTTACTATCTGACCTACACGGGTTACAACAAGAAAGATGCTCAGCTTTGTCTGGCAACTTCATCAGATTTGATTCACTGGGATCGCAAGGGGATTATTATCCCGGCCAACAAAGGAAACTGGAATGTGAAGTGGACGAAGTCTGGCGCCATCGTGCCCGAGAAGATCAACGGCAAGTATTGGATGTTTTTTCTGGGCACCAGTGCTGACAACAAAGATCAGGGGGGCCTTGCCTACTCCACCGACTTGTTGCACTGGACCGAGGCCACACAGACTCCTGTGCTGCCGGTGCGGCCCGGGCACTTTGATTCACGCGTCGCGGAACCGGGCCCCGCGCCGCTTCTAACCGCGCAGGGGATCGTCTTGATCTACAACGGCGCTGACGACAAACTGGTGTACCGCACGGGAATCGCGATCTTCGACCGTGCCGATCCGCGAAAGCTGCTCTGGAGGACTGATGAGCCCGTGTTCGCTCCCGAAAAAGAGTGGGAGAGAGTGGGCCAGGTTCCTAACGTGGTTTTCGTCGAAGGTCTGGTCGAACAGCGCGATCGGTACCTATTCTATTATGGCGGCGCGGATACGTACGTGGGCGTGGCCGAAGCGCCGCGTCTCCATTGACGCGTCCTGACCACGCGCGCTTGACCCCCTGGCGGCGCCCACCCTAACATCGACTGGGCCCATGCGAGTTTCGACTTTCTCTTCTTTGGCGGTTCATCCCGTGTGCAGCGTTCTCGTGGGCGTGTGTTTCCTGCTGTGGGGAGCGCTGCTCGGCGCGCAGCAAGCGAAGCTTCCACCAACGCCACCACCTCCGATCGCTAACTTTACGGACGTCGCCGAGAAGGCCGGACTGACCGCGCAGAACATCTTCGGCGGCATCGACACCAAGAAATACATCATTGAGACCACCGGCAACGGAGTCGCCATTTTCGATTACGACAACGACGGCTGGCCCGACATTTTTCTCGTGAACGGCACCAGGCTCGATGGATTCCCGTCGGGGCAGGGCCCAACCAACCGGCTGTATCGCAACAATCACGACGGGACTTTCACCGACGTCACTGCCAAGGCAGGTCTGACTGGAACCGACTGGGGACAAGGCGTTTGCGTTGGCGACTACGACAACGACGGCTGGGAGGACTTGTACGTTACTTACTACGGCAAAAATCGGCTCTATCACAACAAGCGCGGCGTCTTCACTGAAGTCGCGGAGAAAGCCGGCGTCGCGGGATCCGGCAAAGCGTGGGGCACAGGCTGTGCGTTTGTGGACTACGACCGTGACGGCCATCTTGATCTGGTTGTGGCGAACTATGTGGATTTTGATCTGGCGACGGCGCCGGCTCCCGGGGAGCGGCCGACCTGCATGTGGAAAGGCGTCCCTGTGATGTGCGGGCCACGCGGGCTGGCCGGAGCCAAGAACATCCTTTATCACAATCGGGGCGATGGAACGTTTGAAGATGTCACCCTAAAGGCGCACATCGACCGTACCGACGGGCACTATGCCTTCAGCGTGTCGACGCTCGATTTCGACGAAGACGGCTGGCCCGATATTTTCATTGCCTGCGACAGCACGCCCAGCATTCTTTATCGCAATAATCACGATGGCACGTTCACCGACATCGCAGTCACCGCCGGGGCGGCGTTCAACGAAGACGGGCGCGAACAGGCAGGGATGGGATCAACGATCGGCGATTATAACGGTGACGGACATCTCGATATCTTTAAGACGAATTTCTCCGACGATACATCCACGCTATACAAGAACAACTCTGACGGTACGTTTACCGACGCCACCGCGGCCGCGGGTTTGGGTCTCTACACGCAGTACCTGGGCTGGGGAACGATGTTTTTTGACATGGACAACGACGGCTGGCCCGACTTGATTCTGGTGAACGGCCACGTCTATCCCGAGGTCGATAGCCAGCATCTCGGCAGCAGCTATAAAGAGCCGCGCATTCTTTATCACAACAACGGCGATGGGACGTTCAGCGATATTTCCGCATCCGGCGGATCGGGCATTACAACTGCCGCATCATCGCGGGGGCTGGCGGTTGGGGATTTGTGGAACGATGGCAGAATTTCGGCGGTGATTAACAACATGAACGCCGCACCGAGCCTGCTGGTGAATCAAGTTCGCAATGCGAACCATTGGGTGGCGATTCACCTTGTCGGAACGAATTCGAATGCCGATGGCATTGGAGCGCGCGTTCGCGTCAAAACAGCAGCGCGCGTGTCAGTCGACGAAGTTCGTAGCGGATCGAGTTATATCTCGAACAGCGACATGCGGGTTCACTTCGGCTTGGGCGTGGCGACGAAGATTGAGTGGGTCGAAGTGCGCTGGCCGAGCGGGCTGACGGAGCGCTTTGCGAATCTGCCAGCGGATCAGATTCACACGGTAAAAGAAGGCACAGGCGCGGCCGTGGAACCGGATCCGAAGAAGCCATAGACATGCTATTTCCCTGGCTTGGGATTTTTCTGGAACTGCATCGTGCGGGTGATTCCTTCGCCTTCCTTCACGAAGATCAACTGGTTCGCTTTAATATCTTTCAGCGTATCGACCTGGCCGCTGGGCCAGCGAAGCTCCAGTACGTCAACCTTCTCGGCTTTCCCCAGGCCGAAGTGAACTCGCAGATCATTTTGTGAGAAGTAACCTCCGCCGCTGCGGACTTCATCAATCTGCTGGTGCGGCTTCGACTCTCCGGGCGGATGCGTCACGCACATTAGCCGCGCGCCGATCCCGCTGCGGTTCGATTTCGTTCCGATGGTGCGGACCTTGATCCAGTTGTTGTCGAGCTTCGTGTCGCAACGGAGAAGCTGCGGATAGTCGTTTACCGTGTTGACGACCACATCGATGTCGCCGTCGTTATCGAAATCGCCAAAGGCCGCGCCCCGCGATGCACTCGGCTCCGAGATACCGGCGCCAACCTGAAAGGAAACGTCTGCAAAGTGGCCATTGCGCAAGTTCTGATACACCAGTTTGCGCTGCGGATAGCCGGCTTCCGTTCTTAACTGCTCGACTTCCGGATACACGTGGCCGTTGCAGATCAGGATGTCGGGCCAGCCGTCGTTGTCCATATCGAGGAAGCCTACCCCCCAGCCCAGGAATTGCGTGTGCGCGCCCAGGCCCGCGGTGAAGGTGGCGTCTTCGAAATTTGCGCCGCCTTGATTGTGGTAGAGCGAGGGCGTATCGCCGGCGAAATTCGTCTTGACCAGATCCAGGTTGCCGTCCATGTCATAGTCGGCGGCCGCGATACCCATACCGGCCTGAGGTTTGCCGTCGGGGCTGAGGGCGCAGCCGGCTTCGATAGCGATGTCCTCGAACTTTCCATTTTTCTTGTTCTGGTAGAGGGCGCTGGCGGTGGAGTCGTTGGCCACGTAAATGTCGGGCCAGCCGTCGTTGTCGAGATCGGCCGTCAGCACGCCCAGGCCGTAGGTGCCGTTGGCACGTAGAATTCCCGACGCCTCGGAGACATCGGTGAACGTGCCGTCCCCGTTGTTGTGGTAGAGAATGTTTTTGCCGCCTTGCAATCCAGGCGGCCCGCACGCGACCATGACGCTCTTGTAGAGGCAAGGGCCTGACTCGGGCACGGGCGCCGTCGCGAGATCGAGTTCAATGTAGTTGGCGACGAACAGATCGAGGTGCCCATTGCGGTCGTAGTCGACGAATGCGCAACCGGTGTTCCAGCGCATGCCCTTGCCCGCTACGCCAGCTTTCTGGCTTACATCGGTAAACGTGCCGTCTCCGTTGTTGTGATAGAGCACGTTCTTGCCATAGTAGGTGACGAACAGGTCGTCCCAGCCGTCATTGTCGTAGTCGCCGATGCAGCAACCCTGTCCCCAGCCGGAGTGGGCGACGCCTGCTTTCGCGGTCACGTCGGTGAATGTGCCGTCACGGTTGTTGCGGAAAAGATGCGACGTTGGCTCACTGCCGGCAGCGAACCCTTCCAGGCGTGTACCGTTTACCAGGAAAATGTCGAGCCAGCCGTCGTTGTCGTAGTCGTAGAAAGCAACGCCGCATCCGGTGGTCTCGAGCAGATACTTGTTCTTGTGCTCGCCGCCGAAGATGGTTTTAATGTTCAATCCAGATTCGCGGGCGACGTTGAGGAAACTGACGCCAGGATCGGCGGCCCGGGTCTGGGATTCATCTTTCGGAGCGGCCAGCTTTTGTTGTGGGAGCGGGCTTGCCCGCAACCAGCGCGGGAGGGCGAGCGCCAGTACGTTCTCCAGCGACAGCACCAGAGCCGAACGGCTGAAAGATTTCAGAAAGACGCGGCGTGAAGGGAACAATAGATCGCTACCTGGCCCACTTGGCTCGTGCTAAAATTCGCCCCTAATTCTTATATTCAGTGAACCGCCACTTTGCAAGCTTCGCTCGGCTCCAAGGGACTACTGCTGGGATTACTGCATTGAATCGTGCGTTTTTGCGCGGGCGAAATATCGCATTCATGGCATTGGCCGCGATCTGGCTGACGTGCTGTAGTTACTCAGCCACCCAGAAAACTGCGCCATCGCCCGAACTAACGCGAACCATCCGCAGCTGGGAGTTTCTTCCTGTCGTTGGGTTTCGAGCAGGGCTGTTCGGCAACGAGAGCGGACGTTTCGAGGCCTGGGTCTATCCACTGAAAGTGTTTCGCGAGTTCCATCTGATTTTCCACGTCGGAGATCGGGTCCTTCCTGCCGAGAGTCTGGCCCGTACGCTGACGGTTCGGCCCGAGTCGGCGTCGATTCTATATGCGGGCGATTCGTTCCGCGTGCGCGAGACTCTCTGTGTGCCGGTCGACGCAGCGGGAGCTGTGATCTTGCTCGAGGTTGAGACCGAGCAACCGTTGGAGGTAGAGGCCGCGTTTACACCCGACTTCCAACTGGAGTGGCCAGCCGCTTTGGGCGGGACGTTCGTAAATTTTGACGCCAAGCAACACGCATTTGTCTTTGGCGAGGAGGCCCGAAGGTTCGCCGCCGTGATTGGCTCTCCCACCGCCGGAGACGCGCGCCTCGCCTACCAGACGAATTACTCTTCGGCGGATGAGAATTCGCTGCGCCTGGGAGTGACGCCAAAAGGGAAAGATCAGAAAGCATTGGTCATTGCCGCTTCCGTCGCAGGCCTCGCGGATGCGGAAAAGACGTATCAGCACCTGCTGACCTCGTATACGGACTCGATGCGCGAGTCGGCGGAATACTATCGCGCTTATCTCGGCAAGACCGTAAGCCTCGATCTTCCCGATGCGGCGCTCCAACAGGCCTATGACTGGGCGCGGATCAGCACGATTCAAGGATTGGTGAACAATCCGTATCTGGGTTCGGGGCTTGTTGCCGGGTATCGCACGTCAGGCGTCGGCCAGCGTCCGGGGTTCGCGTGGTTCTTTGGCCGAGACTCGCTGTGGACGTCGTTTGCTTTGAACGCCGAAGGCGATTATGCGACAAGCCGTGCCGCTCTTGATTTCATCAGTAAATATCAACGCGAAGATGGCAAAGTGCCGCATGAAATCTCGCAGAGCGCCAGTCTGGTGCCGTGGTTCAAAGACTATCCCTACGCCTATGTTTCGGCTGACGCCACTCCACTTTTTGTCATAGCGATGAATGATTATGCGGCGCAGAGCGGAGACTTGGCATTTGCGCGCGAAAAATGGGACAACGTGTGGCGGGCTTTTCAATTCCTGCGCTCCACCTATGACGCGCAAGGGTTCGCCCAGAATGCCGGGGTTGGGCATGGCTGGGTCGAAGGTGGCCCGCTGCTTCCGGTCAAAAACGAGTACTATCAGGCAGGCCTCGCAGTCGAAGCCCTGCGCGCCCTTTCCCATCTGGCCGGAATTCTCGGCAAGAACGACGTAAGCAAAGATCTCTCTGCTCAGTTCGATCATGACCGAGCTGCTCTCGATCGGGCATTCTGGTCTCCGGATACGAAGAGCTACGCGTTTGCCTTGACACCAGATAACCAGCGGGTTGACGAGCCAAGCGTACTCACGACGGTTCCCATGTGGTTCGGATTGCCGGATGCGAGTCATGCCGACGAGACCATCACTCGACTGGCGAATGTAGATCACCAAACCGACTGGGGCATGCGGATCATTTCGCAACAATCCAAAATCTATGATGGCTCGGGCTACCATTTCGGAGCGGTGTGGCCGCTATTCACCGGATGGGCTTCGGTTGGCGAATATCGCTACCACCGGGCGTTTCCGGCTTATTCGAACTTGCGCGCCAACGCGCTGCTAGCGGCCGACGGCGCTCTGGGTCACTTCACCGAGGTCTTGTCCGGCGACTACTACCAGTCCTTTTCCACAAGTTCGCCGCACCAGATATGGTCTGCGGCCATGGTGGTCAGCCCGATTCTGCGCGGGATGTTCGGCCTGCAAACCGACGTGGAAAAGCGCCAGATCACGCTGGCCCCGCACGTTCCGGCGGGCTGGACATGGTTTGCCATTCACCACGTAAGCGTGGGCGGGACCGGTGTGGATTTTCAGTATCGCAAGACGACCGATAGTGTGGTGCTTGAAGTGAGACGCTCTGGAAGGGGCGATTGCTGGGTCGAATTCTCTCCGGCGTTGAGCTTGCGCACCGAGGTGGTTGGCGCCGAAATGAACGGACGTCCTCTACCCTTCAAAGTGCTGGAAAACAACAAAGACAAACACGTTTCCCTGCGGTTCCAGGTATCCGGCACCGCGGACAGTGTGGTGATTCACGTGAAGAAGGATTTTGGCCTGGAGTGGGATAGCGAACTGCCGTCGCTGGGGAGCGCGAGCCGCGGCCTGCGCGTCGTCTCCGAATCGTGGAATACGGCGAGGACCCAACTGGACATGGAGGTTGCGGGTCTGGCGGGAACCAGCTACGAACTGGGTGTTTGGAATGCAGACCAGATCTCTTCCGCGGAAGGGGCCACGCTTACTAAGACGGGAAAGCTTGAAATTCAAATGCCCACGGGGCCAGCTGACGCCTACGTGCAGCAGAAGGTCACGATTCACTTTGCACGCCCCTGATGAGCTGCGGCCCCAGATCAAGCCGGAGCAGCCCAAAAGGATTAGACTCACTGGGTATGTCTAGCACTGTGACTGCAAACCTCACAATCCATTTCCAGGGGTATGCCTTGACTATGCAACGTAAATCCTCATATGCGTTGTTGTGTGCGTTTCTGTTGATGTCGCTGCTCGCCTCGAGCGCGCAGAGTGCAGGCAAGGCCGTGGATGCGGAAGGCCATCAATGGTGGCAGCACGCGGTGTTCTACGAGCTTTATCCCAGGAGTTTTGCGGACAGCAACAACGACGGTGTCGGCGACATGAACGGCATTACGTCGAAGCTAGACTATCTGAAGAATCTCGGAGTAGACGCGATCTGGATCGCACCTTGCTTTCCGTCCCCGCAAGTCGATTTCGGCTACGACGTTTCCGACTACGAGAATATCGATCCGATGTACGGAACGCTGGCGGACTTCGATACGCTGGCAAGTGAGGCCAAGAAGCGTGGGATTCACATCATTCTCGATTTCGTGGTGAACCACTCCTCGGACCAGCACAAATGGTTTTTAGACTCGAAATCGTCTCGCACTTCGAAATACCGAGACTGGTATATCTGGCGGGACGGCAAGGGGCCGGGGCAGCCACCCAACAACTGGATCTCAATTTTTGGGGGTTCGTCGTGGAAGTTCGATCCGACCACCAACCAGTACTACTACCACATGTTCTATGCGGGGCAACCGGATCTGAACTGGCGTAATCCGGCGGTCAAAGATGCCATGTTTGACGTGACCCGCTGGTGGTACAAGCGCGGGGTCTCCGGCTTTCGTCTGGACGCGGTGGACACGCTGTTCGAAGATCCCAACCTGCACGACAACCCCATGCTGCCCGGCAAGAACGCTTTCGGCGATCCCCTGGAAGAGAGGAAATATAACGAGAAACTGCCCGAGGTGCACGACGCGCTGCGGGGACTGCGCAAAGTCGCCGATGAAAGCAATGCCGTGTTGATTGGCGAGACTTGGACTGCCGACATCAACGAATTGAACCGGTATTACGGGGAAGGCAACAACGAACTGCAACTGCCCATGGATTTTCTTTTCACTATGGTCAACAAGCTTTCGCCGGCGGAATTTCGTAAGCAGATTGCGGCGGTAAACTCCGCCTCAGGATGGCCGACGTTCGTCATCAGCAACCACGACATCGTTCGCTCCTACGATCGCTATGGAGACGGTCAGCACAATGATCAGATCGCGAAAGTGATGGCTGGCCTGTACCTGACTCTGCGCGGGACGCCGATCATGTACTACGGCGAGGAGATCGGGATGAAGACGACTCCGCCCGCCCGCAAGGAAGACGTCAAAGATCCAATCGGCCGCGTCGGATGGCCAAAAGAGAAAGGCCGCGACGGCGAGCGCACGCCCATGCAGTGGGACGAAAGCGAGAACGGCGGCTTTTCGAAGGCTGCGCCTTGGCTTCCTGTGCCTCCGACCTACAAGACGCAAAATGTGGCCGACGAAACCAAGGATCCAAATTCGGTGCTCGTGTTTTACGAGAAGCTGCTGAAACTGCGACATACGAATCAGGCCCTGTTGGACGGCAGCTACGTGCCGTTGAATGAAAATGACCAGAATGTTCTTTCGTACTTGCGCATCTACAAGGACCAAGCTGTGCTGGTGGCTCTGAACATGTCCGGCGCCCAGCAGAAAGTGAGCTTTGACATGAGCAAGAATGGGTTCACGTCGACGAAGGCTTTAGTGGCGACCGGGAAGTCGGCTGGCAAGGGCGACGTAGTTACGCTGGAACCCTATGGCGTCTTCATCGGCCAGCTTACGAAATAATGGGAGCCCGGTGGCACGATGCATGAACTGTCGATCGCGATGGGCATTGTGGATGCGGCTCTGGACGAGGCACAGCGGCGCGGTGTGCTAGTGAGTGCCGTGCATCTTCGACTCGGTGCCCTTTCTGGTGTGGTCAAGGACGCGCTGCTGTTTTCGTACGAGGTGGCGTGCCAGGATACGGCGCTGCAGGGGTCGCGTTTGATCGTCGAGGACATCCCCGTCGTTGTGTTTTGTCCTCAATGCCAGGAGCGGAGGACACTAAGCTCCGTGCAGTCGTTTTCCTGCCCGGAATGCAATGCGCCGACGCGGGATATTCTGCAGGGTAAGGAACTTGAGGTGTTCGCGCTGGAAGTTCAAGACGAAGTGCAGGGGTCAGACGCGCAGGAGCCGGAGGTCCGTGAATGAGCGAGCCACGCCTGGTGGAAGTGCGCAGAAATGTTCTGAAGCAGAACGACATGATCGCTCGCGCGCTGCGCGAACAGTTCCGCACGGCGGGAGTTTTTGTGGTGAGCCTGGTCTCGAGTCCGGGCTCGGGAAAGACCACGTTCTTGGAGAGAACGCTCACGCAATTGCAGCCACGGTACCGGGTGGCGGCGCTGGTCGGGGATCTCGCCACCGAGAATGATGCGGTGCGACTGGCGCGGAGCAAGGCTCCGGTGAAACAGATCACGACTGGCACGCTCTGCCATCTTGAGGCGGCCATGGTTCAGAGTGCGCTGCAAGAGTGGGATCTACACCAGTTCGACTTTTTGTTTATTGAAAATGTAGGGAACCTGGTGTGTCCATCGTCCTATGACCTAGGGGAGAATCTGCGGCTCGTTTTGATGTCGGTGACCGAAGGAGAAGACAAGCCGCTCAAGTACCCGACCATCTTCAACAGCGCGGACGTTGCGGTTGTTAGCAAGAACGATCTCGCCCACGCGGTCGAATTCGATTGGGATGCGGCGCGGACGAGCATTCAGTCGGTGCGGCCCGGGATGCACATCTTCCGTCTCTCAGCCAAGACTGGGGAGGGGATGGAAGAGTACCTGAATTTTCTGTCGCAGCAAATCGCCGAGCAAAAGACGGTGGCGCATAAGTAGGTCGGTCTAACAGTTGCTCTATCCCAAAGCGAACTGTCATCCCGAGCGCAGCGAGGGATCTAGGTCTTGGCCCGCACCACCGGGGTTGCCACTGCCGGCAAATACCTAGATCCCTCGCTTCGCTCGGGATGACACTGTGGTTTAGTCAATGCTTGCTTCAGAAGCCGTACTTGGCGACGATTGTCTTTTCTCGTTTTCCAATCAGTGCGATAGCAGCATGTTCGGCTGGTAGAAAAAAGGAAAGTGCCACGCCCGTGGTCTGGTCGCGAAGGTTGATAGCGGCGTCATTAGCGGAGTCCGAGACGAAAACGTACAGAACCGCGTCCGCGAGCACGGTCGGGAATACCAGCACTCCGGGTGGCAGTGGAGACTGCGCGTTGAACATTGGTGCGATATTCAGCCGGTTCACGACTTCTGCATAAAGTTCGGCAGCGGCCTGCTCGTTGTCAGAGAGTTCGACCGGATAGGCAGTCCAGAAGATTCGTCCCTTGCCGTGAGGAATCTCCTTGAAAGTCGTCCCATCTTCAAAGCGCAGGGAGTCCAACCAGTTTTGTTGTGGCTGACCATAAGTGAGCGCGAGGGAACGATCTCCAAGGCGAACTGTTGCAGAGTGGTACGTGAGTGGCTCGACGTGAGCCTGAAGGGTAAGATCTCGAGCCCGAGTTACTACCTGCCAATGCTCGTCGCGATCAACTGGACCGGTGATGAGAAGGGATCCGCCCGCGTCCACGTACTGTAGCAGAGCGCGCCACGCCGGCTCGCCCAGAGCCTGAGGCGACGGCAGAATGGCCAACTTGGGGCTCCCAAGCTTTCCGATCTGATTCTCAGCAATTACGTACGCAGGCAAATGGACATCGTAAGCGAGGGCGCGGACGGCGCTTCGCTGCGCTTCCAACTGGAAATCAGCGAGCACCGAGTATTGCGCAGCCTGTGAAGCGATGATCGCAATCGAAGGTGGTTGCGGATCGCGCAGGTGCTCCTGCAATGACCCAGCGAATTGGGCATAAACCCGCATCACAGAGGCTTCCGGCTTCTCTGTGTAGTCGCTGCGCACGGCTCCGATCGGCGTTTCGTTGCTCTCCGTCATGTAGGAATTCGTGTTCCACAGCCATTCGATTGCACCAGAACCCTGAATGAAGGACGTGGCAATCTTTCGTTCCAGAAGCGCTGCCTCGCTGCCCGGTGTACGGCGGGCAATTTCATCGATGTCCAATTCTCGCTGCAGGCCAGTTTCCTGAATCAGAAGCGCTTCTCCGGGCTGCTTGGCGGCGAGCGAGTCCCAAAGGATGTAATCGTTCTGCCACCAGGAATGGTTGGTCGTGAAATCGACGGACTGCCCCCAGAAGGCAGGGGAAAGACGGTCCTGGATGCCGCCTTCGTCCTGGCCGACGGTGACGAGTTGTTGCGATCCGGCGGCGCGGATCGAGTCGCGCATTGTACGCGCCCACTTGGCGAACGATTCCTGCGCGAAGAGGAAATAATCGTTAACCCTCAGCGAGTTCGCGCCGGTGTACATGCCGCGCGGCGAGAACTCGTCCTCGAGCGGAAGAGAAATTTCTCCGATCACCGACTCGGGAGGCACATTCCACAAGGCGGCCAGTTTGGCGCGATCGGGATAGCGTGCGCTCAGCCAGCGATTCCAGCTTGCCAGTTCGACCGCGTCGCCGTTGGGCCGCATGGTCCACAGATGTTGGGAGAAGCTCGGCTCGTTGATGAGATCCCAGGCGAGGAAGGGCACATCATGAAAGCGCGCCACGACGGACGATATCAAAGTCTGCTGCTTGCGGACTGCTTCCGGATCGAGAAAGGCGTTGGCACCTCCGAGAACGTCGGGTAGAAAGGCGAAGAAGTTGAACTGTACCGGCAGCTCGTACTTGCGTGCGGTCATGAGGTAGGCTTCGAGCGTTCGCAGGGTGCGCTCGTAAGGCTGACCGTTCTCGTCGCAGAACTTGTCCCAACCGGTCCACCAGCCGGTGCGGATCATATTCAGACCGGCGTCGTGAATTTGCGCGAGGTCCTGATTCCAGACGTAAACGTTGGGATGCTCGAAGTAGAGGCGCTGCACGTCGCTCGACATATAGGTCGTGCCGATTACCGCAAGGGGGCGGCCGTCGAGTTCGAAATAGTCGTGGTTAACACTCAGATGCGGACCGGACTGAAGATATGATTCGTCGCGAATCCAGAATGCGGAATGGTAGACAGCGCGTACACGATCGCCTTCCATCAGTTGCGCCTCGACGTAGTAGAGGCCCTTGTCGTTGGGGATGGCCAGGGTGATCGATTCGCTGGACGGCAGAACCGCACTCACGCTTGTTCCCTTCGAGGGCTGTCCTTCTGGGAAGGACGTAATCTTCACGGAAGCTGCGGTTGGCGGCTCGGCTGCATTCCAGACGATCTGCATCTGCACTGGCTCGCCTGGGAGGTAGAGCGGCAAGACTGGGCGTACGATGAACTCCTCGGCGCCCTGCAGTGCCCGCTCGGCCAGAGATTGCACCAGCTTTGTATTGTCGAAGAACTCGCGCGGAAGTTCTGCGTTCACGAAGATCCATCGACCGCCATCGAAGCCGTTTCGGTAGTGATCGACTTGAACAGCTGGGGCGGACATTTTCCGGCCGTTCTTTACTCCCCAGGCGAGCGAGTCGAGACGAGCGTCGATGGAACCGGCGGCCCCGCCGCGATGGTAAAGGTCCACAGCACTCAGCCGGATCACGGGGCTGAAGGCACCCTTCCAGGCAAACGGACGAACCTGCAGGGACAATTCCGGATTTGTTTGGAACTGTAAACCGTCCGAGCCGGGAGTCTGCTGATACTGGTCGACCATGAGACGGCGAATGAAGCGCACGCTGTAGTCACGGACACGCCACTCCCCGCGATCCTGGTAGGCAGAGCGAGTAAACGGCATTCCACCAAGAACGAGAAGATTCCCTCCTCGATCGAGAAAGGCCTTGATGGCCGGCCACGCCTCCTCGGGGAAGGCTGAGCCGTAAGGCAAAACCAGCAGGCGGCTGGACGCGGCAGTGAGCGCAGCGGGAAGCTGGTTAGCATTTGCCAACTGTGACCCTGGCAGGATTGTTGCCAACTGCTGAGACGAAACGCTGGCCGAGTCGATCGCCGGAAACCCAGGCTCGCTGAAGAGGACCGTGCTGGAGGTAGCGGCCTGGGCCGGCAGTGAGACCCATAACAGGAGCAAACTTGAGAGCAGGAAGACTACAGGATTGCGCATAGGCACCGCTTCATGGGAATCCCTACCGTCTAGCGATTCGAAGTCTCCGGCAGCGCGGTGCCAATGTCAAGCTAGAGAAACGATTTTGTACGCATGAATCGGAATTCTCTGCCGGAAGAAAAAGCACGAATCAAGTGCCCGCGATGCTATGATTGCCCTCGGTCGTGGTTCCTATTCTCCGTCGAATGGTGGATACAGACCTCATGGCAATTACAGCCCCTAATACCTCAACAACGGCTTCGGCGCCCGGCACCGACCAGAGCTACGGCGCGCCGCTGGCTACGGTGACCACGCTTTTCTTCATGTGGGGATTTCTGACCTGTCTAAACGACATTCTGGTTCCGCATCTGAAGTCGATTTTCGACCTGAACTATGCGAAGGTCATGCTGATTCAGTTCGCATTCTTCGGCGCGTATTTCCTTTTCTCTATTCCGTCGGCCAAGATTATTGATTGGATCGGTTACCAGCGGTCGATGGTGGCGGGTCTGCTTACGATGGGCTTGGGTGCGTTCCTCTTTGTCCCGGCCGCCAGTGTTCCCTCGTTTCCGCTGTTTCTGGGGGCATTGATTGTTCTTGCCGCAGGAATCACTTGCCTGCAAGTGGCGGCGAATCCTTATGTGACGGTGCTGGGCAAGCCTCAGACAGCTTCGAGCCGGCTCAACTTGACGCAGGCTTTCAACTCCCTGGGAACGTTTCTCGCGCCGTTCTTCGGCAGCCTGCTCATCTTGAGTGCGGCGCCGAAGACGATCGAGGAGATCCGCGCCATGGCACCCGATGCCCTGCAGGCTTACCGGTTGCACGAAGCGGCGACGGTCAAGACGCCGTACGTCGGCCTGGGCGTGGCGCTGGTCGTGCTGGCGATCGCGATCGCCAGTTTCAAGCTGCCAAAGATTCCGCACGCTCAACACCAGCTCGGGGAGAAGGTGAACGACTCCATCTGGAAGCATCCCAACCTGATTTTCGGCGCCATTGCCATTTTTGTTTATGTTGGCGCCGAGGTTTCCATTGGGAGTTTTCTGGTGAACTACTTCACCCAGCCGGAAATTGGCGGACTCACCGAAAAAGTTGCTGCTAGTTTCGTAGCCTTCTACTGGGGAGGCGCCATGGTGGGTCGTTTCATCGGTTCGGGGCTTTTGCAGAAGATGAAGACCGGGCAGTTGCTCGGCATCTGCTCCGTTTGTGCCGCGGGCCTGGTCGGCACCTCCATGCTGACCACGGGACATTTTGCGATGTATAGCATCATTCTCGTTGGCTTTTTCAATTCCATCATGTTCCCTAGCATCTTCACGCTGGGCGTAGCCGAGCTTGGCCCCCTTACCGGCGACGGTTCCGGAATTATGATCATGGCGATCGTGGGCGGGGCGATCATTCCCGTGGCGCAGGGCGCCATTGCGGATCGGATCGGCATTCATCACGCGTTTTTCCTGCCGGTGATCTGCTACCTGTACATCCTGTACTTCGCCTTGAGCGGGTCGAAGCCGAACAGCGAGCGCTACGCACAGGGATGATGAAAGGGCCGACGGGAAGTCTAAACCGAAGCGCGGTGGAAGCAGAGGAGTGCGGGGAATCACAGACAGATCGCCAGCCTTTGATTAACATTCGTCATGCAATTCGAGGATTGAGTGAGACACAATCCTGACGGCGCTATGGGGCAAAATAGGAAGTCTGGCCCAAAAAACGGGGTGGTAACGCTTAAGGCCGTCGCCCAACATGTTGGACTGACTCCCGGTACCGTGTCTGCAGTTCTGAACGACGCACCGTCGGCGCGTTCCATCCCCCAGGACACGAAGAACCGAATCCATGCGGCCGCCAAGGAACTGAACTACCGGCCCAACTTTTTTGCCCGTACTCTCCGCAACAAGCGTACCTACACGATCGGAGTTATCGCGGAAGAAATTGGAGACTCCTACGGTTCAGCAATCATCAGCGGTATCGAGCAGTACTTGCGTAAGCACGGTTATTTTTTTCTGACCGTGGCTCACCGACACGATCCGGAGCTGCTGAGTCAGTACTCGCACATGCTGTCGGAGCGGGGAGTCGAGGGCATCATTACTGTCGACACAACTGTGCACGAGACCCCATCCTTGCCGACCGTCGCGGTCGCCGGACACAAAAAGGTGAAGGGCGTAACCAACGTTATTCTGGATCACCACAGCGCTGCCGTCCTGGCGCTGACGTGTTTGAAGGAGCTTTCTCACGAACGGATCGCCTTCATGAAGGGGAATCCCCTGAGTTCGGACTCCAAGGATCGCTGGGATGCAATCTGCGAGGTTGCCGCACAGATTGGGATGAAGATCGACTGCGAGTTGGTCGTGCAGATTGAATCCGAAGATGCTACGCCGATGTTGGGCTATCCCGTTACCAAGCAACTCCTGGCACGCGGGAAACCTTTCACCGCATTATTTGCGTACAATGACATCTCGGCCATCGGCGCGATCCGCGTCTTGCAGGAACAGGGACTGCGAGTTCCGCAAGATGTTTCGGTGATGGGTTTTGATGACATTCCGGGAGCGGCTTTTTACACTCCCAGCTTGACCACCGTGCGGCAGCCGCTGAATCGCATGGGCGAAGTGGCCGCGCAAAGCCTGCTGGAACGAATTGAGGGGAAAAAGGAATACCCGTCAGAGATCGCGATTGAACCCGAACTGGTGGTGCGCGAATCTACTACAAAAGCGTCGGGCACCAGTTGATGCGAAAGTGCTAATGGTCCGGAAAGCGACGGCCCGGCCTGCCTGATCCCTTCATGCCCGCTTTCGCCACACCCCGAGCCACAACATCTGCCAAGGCTCTCACGATAGCGGCGCATGCCGCATTCGTCCCCATCGGCATCGTGACGGTCCTGCTCAGCCCTCTTTTGCCGACGTTGTCAACCAGGTGGTCGCTGAACTATTCGCAGGCTGGCGCCCTGTTTACCGCGCAATTCCTGGCCTCGACGGTCGCTGTTTTGTTGTCGGGCTTATTAATCGCGCGTTGGGGATTCCGGTTCGCCATCAAAGCCGGCCTTTTGGTCATTGCAGTGAGCGTCGCCGCGCTGTTGGCAGGTTCGCGGGTGCTGGGAATGATTTGCATTGCCGGCTACGGAACTGGACTCGGGCTGGCGGTCCCGGCGGCGAATCTGCTGGTGTCCGAAGTGAATCCCGCACGGCGCGGGGCAGCTCTGAATTTGCTCAACTTTTCCTGGAGTGCGGGTGCCGTCGCGTGCCCATTCCTGGTAGCCGCCGCCACAAAAAGCCATCAGGTGCCGCTTTTTCTCGCTCTGGTGGCTGGATTCTGTGCGCTGGTAGGAGTTGGGATCGCAGCTATGCCCCCTTCAATCAGTGAGCCCTCCCAGATCAATGTGGCGGACGGAACGAGAGCAACGATTCCCTGGAAGCATCGTTCCTTTCCGATCCTGGCCGCACTCTTCTTTCTGTATGTCGGTGCGGAAAATAGCTTCGGAGGATGGGTTGCATCTTATGCCAACAGCTTGGGGAGCATGACCGCTGCAATGGCGGTCATGACTCCTTCGTTTTTTTATTCCGCGCTGATGCTGGGAAGATGGGTGGCGCCGCTGCTGCTGCGCCGATTCGAGGAAATTCGGGTCGCGCAGGCTGGAGTGCTGCTTGCCTGTGCAGGCATGGCGGGACTGGTAGGGTCGCACTCGCTCACGAGCGTCATGGCGAGCGCGACCGTCGCCGGACTGGGACTCTCGGCGGTCTATCCCATCACGATCTCGCTTTTGTCACGCGAATTTGGACAGGCTGCGTCGCGGGTCGGATCCGTGATGTTTACCTGCGCCAACCTCGGAGGAGCGGTTCTTCCGTGGCTGGTTGGTGTCTCATCTCATCAACTAGGCACCCTGAAAGCGGGGCTGGCAGTGCCTCTCGTGGGTGCGGGGTTGCTGTTCTTTCTGTACCTGCGAGACTGGAAGCCTGCCGCCGTGGAACAAATGGCCTAACGCATTCGTACGCGGCCTCACCACACATTAGGCGCGAACTGCCCTTGCGGCCAGGCGCGAGAGCCGGACCAGCCTGTAGAGCGGAAACAGCGGCCGGGGCAGTCGAACCGCTTCCCATTCGCTCGGGCCGGGAGTGATGATCAAGCGCCCGAGGAATCGCACACGATCGGCGGGTCGCTCCCGCAAGCGCATCATCAGGCGGAAGTAAGACAGCGACTCCACGTCATAAGGGACGGTGCTGGTGATGTGACTCTGGATCTCGTCCACGAGAGCCGGAGCCTCTGAGTCACGCGGGAAACCAGTTTGCGCAGGGATGGCAACATCCAACAGCCGGTTCGCGGCCAGCATCGTGACCGACACGATGCGGGTTATCCCCAGATTTTTGGCCTGCTCTGCGATCCAATCCCAGTCAAGATTGGGCAAAGCCATCAGCCGCGCGATATCGCAGAGCCAGACTAGCCGTCCCCAGACATGCTTGGCGGCGTGGGCCGACAGGACCAAAAGCAAGTCTGCGGACGACAACGTTTTCATTGGGTAGCCAGCTACTGAGATCGCCACCGCACGTTCGAACAAGCCGTCCATCTCAAAATCGACAGCATAGAAGCGCGGCTGGATTGCCCACTGCACTTCCAGAAGATTACGGCCAGCCGCGCTGTCGAAGGCGCACTCATATCCCGACTTCAGATAGGCGCGCTCTTCATCTTCGGAAAGGGGTGTGTGCGGCGTATAGCCAAGCGGCGCGACGGCCGTCCGGATGTGATGCAAGTCCTTCGGACGGATGATCAGATCAATGTCGCCGGCTTGCCGGAGCGTGATGTTGGCGTAGAGAGTTTCCGCCAGGGCCAGCCCCTTGTAGGGCATGACAGCAATCCCGACTGCGGAGAGGTGCTCGAGAATTCGCGTCAGTTCGCGCGACAGCAACAGGTTCTTGTAAACGTTCGTTTGATAACTCTGCTTGAGCCAATTCATTTGTTCCGCAGGAACGGCGTCTTCCAGGCCGAGAAGAGACTGATAGAGAAGAGGCTGAGTGCCGTGCTGGTCGGCCAGACCGAACAAGGATTTCCAGCGTACCGGTTGTTGCATCAGCGATCGAAGGCGCGACTGTTTTTCTTCCGGAGGCGTTGCAGAACATGCGGCCAGAAGAATGGACCACTCAGAGTCGAGTGTGGCGCGAGTCCCGGGCATGATTTCGGATTGAATCAGCGGGAGCGAACGGCTCAAGCCGTGGCGCCAGCCATAGCCGCAAGAGGCTGAACTGGTACCGGCTGAATCTGGAATACCTTAATCTGAATAAGGTTCGGTGCCGCACGCTTTTTTGCCAGCATATTCGCCGACGGAATGCCGGTCCTCGCGAACGATTTCTCGCAATCCTGCGAGGACGGCCCGCGCATGTTCCCCTCCATGTAGGCCAGACCGGGACAGCGGGTACAATTCCCTACGTGGGTGCATTGTGTGCACGTCGTAAGGTCCTTCACCCGGATGGAGCGGACTTCATTCATCCGCTCGGAATGCCGCCAGATGTCGACGAAACGCTGTTGCCGCACATTTCCCGTAGGAAGAGGGAACGTAGGCTGGACGCTCGTCTCGGACTGGTGAGGCTGGAATGGCACGAATTCTACTCCTTCTAAAGGGAAGCGCGCAATGAGTGATCCCGGAGGGCCGTCCGCTGGCTGATCCGGATTTCATAAAGGCGGCGGCATCAACAGTTCCCGGATGCTCCCATAAAATAAATTGATCGTGGATTCACGCCGCCGTTCGCACAAGAATGCAAAATTTATGACATCATCAAAGTAGTGATTTCGAGATTGTCACAAAGTGGAGGCTTTCAACCAGCTTGGAGCGATACGACAAGGCGGCGACAACGGAGCAGGATGTGACTACGCTCGACGCAAGTAATGTCTTAACTCTGGAAGAGATTAAAAACCTCACAAAGGGCGGAGAACCAGCGGAGACGCTGATGAATGTCGTGGCCTTGATTGCCAAAAGGTTCCGGACGGACGTGTGCTCGGCGTACCTGCTCGAGCCTGATCGCGGCAATCTGGTTCTGGCGGCGACAGTTGGACTTCGCCGCGAATGCATCGGCAGTCTACGGATGGCCGTCAATGAAGGGCTCACCGGGTTAGTGGCGGAACAGGTACGACCCATTTCGGTCAGCCAGGCGAAAAGTCATCCCCGATTCAAGTATTTCAAGGAGGCAGGCGAGGAAGCCTACCAGTCGTTTCTGGGCGTCCCTCTGATCGACCGAGGCGTTCTACAGGGCGTTCTGGTCGTGCAAACCATCGAGGCGCGCGTTTTCAGCGAGGATGAAGTTCGCATGCTGACCGAGGCTGCCACTCAGGTCGCTCCGGTAGTCAGTGAAGCCCGGACCTTGGATCGTTTTATCGCTCCCCTGCAGGAACGGCTCTGGGCGCTGGCGCGCAATATGTGGTGGAGCTGGGACCATAATTCCTCCAGCGTATTTCTCGATCTCGATCCGACAAGTTGGAATGATCTCAACCACAACCCGGTGTCCTTGCTGGGAGAGTTTCCCCTGTCGAAGCTGGAAACTCGGGCCGCCGAGATTATGCTGCATAGCCGGGTGAACTATGCGTACCGGCGTTTGCTCGAGTATTTGGAAGCGGATCGAACCTGGGGCGCAAGGCATGCCGGAGTTCTGCGGCCTCATCCGGTCGCCTATTTCTCGGCCGAGTTTGGTTTGCACGAATCGCTGCCGGTTTACTCTGGCGGCTTAGGGGTACTGGCGGGAGATCATATTAAAAGCGCGTCAGATCTGGATATCCCCCTGGTGGGCATCGGATTGTTTTACCCCCAAGGCTACTTTCGGCAGCACCTCGATCGCAACGGATGGCAGAGGGAAGAATACCTCGAAACCGATGTCAATCACCTGCCGATGGAAGTGGCGATTGGCAAGGACGGCGCCCCGGTCGTGGTGGAAATCGAGACTCGCAGCGGACGCATTCGCGCCAAAGTCTGGCGGGTGAAGGTCGGGCGTCGGGACTTGCTTCTCCTGGATTCAGACGTGGAGGGAAATGCTCCGGAGGATCGCGAACTGACGTCGCGGTTGTACGGCGGAGATCTGCGAATTCGAATTCGTCAGGAAGTACTACTAGGAGTCGGCGGCCTGCGCGCTCTGAAGGCTCTGGGAATTTCTCCGGGGGTTCTTCACCTCAACGAAGGCCACAGCGCCTTTGCGGTGCTGGAAGCAATCCGCATGCGGATGGAGGAAGAAGGGATCGGTTTCGAGGCCGCCGTTCCGCGAGTTTCGCGGGAGGTTGTATTCACCACCCACACTCCGGTGCCGGCGGGGCATGACCGCTTCGACGCCGGTCTGGTGGAAGAGCACATTGGGCCGCTTCGCGAAGCGATTGGCCTTTCTCCGGAAAGTCTGCTCGGCCTCGGCCGCGAGAGTCCGGGTAATCACGAAGAACTGTTTTGCATGACGGTCTTAGCTCTGCGGCTTTCCCGCCGCGCCAACGCCGTCTCTGCACTTCATGCCGAAGTGTCGCGAGCGATGTGGACCGGACTGTTCCGAGGCAAGCCGGAAGACGATGTACCGATAGGACACATCACCAACGGTGTGCACGTTCCAACCTGGCTGGCGCCGGAGATGTTTCGCCTCTATGATCGCCACCTCGGCACAGGCTGGCAGCAGCACAGCAGCGAAGCCAAGATTTGGGAAGGCATCGAGAACGTTGACGATGGCGAACTGTGGGAAACGCATCTCAACCTGAAGTCGCAGTTGCTGGAATTCGTCCGCCGCAGAGCCGTCGCTCAAGCCGAACGCCGCGGTGAGTCGGGCGACGAATTGCAGCGCCTGGAGCGCGTTCTCAGCCCCGACGCGCTCACCATCGGGTTCGCGCGCCGCTTCGCCACCTACAAGCGCGCCAACCTGATCCTGAAGGATATTGAGAAGCTGGCTTCGATGGTGAACGATCCGAAGCGCCCGGTGCAGTTTGTCTTCGCGGGCAAGGCGCATCCTCTCGACGAACCCGGCAAGCGCGTGCTGCAGCAGATTGCCGACTTGATGCGCGATCCCAGTTTCCGCGACAAGTTCGTCTTTGTGGAGGACTACGATATCAACGTCGGGCGTCACTTCGTACAAGGCGTCGACGTGTGGCTGAATAATCCCCGCCGGCCGCAGGAAGCCTCCGGCACCAGCGGCCAGAAAACCGTGCTCAACGGCGGTCTGAATCTTTCCGTCCTCGATGGCTGGTGGGCCGAGGCCTACGACGGCATGAACGGCTTCGCCATCGGGATCGGCAGAACCCATTCGAATATCAGCGTCCACGACGCCCGGGACGGAGAGGATTTGTTGCGCACGCTTCGCGATGAGGTAGTTGAGCTTTACTACCAGCGCGATCGCGATGGCTTGCCCAGGGAATGGATCAAACTCATGAAGCGGGCAATCCGTACCCTCGGGTGGCGATTCAGCGCCGATCGCATGGTCATGGACTACTCCCTCAAATGCTACGTACCCGCCGCGGGCGGAACCTCGAGTGAAATGAGATCGACCTCCTAAGGCCACCGCTGGGTAACCCATTCCGGGTCATCAAGGGAGTCATATCCTCCGTATTCAGGGCAGGCTAAGCTTGTCCCAGCATGCCGTGCGGACGCTGGGGCGGTGCGTAGCTTTGTTGAAAAGCCGCAACTTTATTTGCGTTTTCATGATTGCGATTCTGCCGGCCTCAGTAGCCGCGGATGATACCGCCGCGGCTATTTTGCAGGGCAACGATGGCGTCCTTTTGAACGGGCGTCCGGCGCCACCGTCGGCGGCCGTATTCCCTCGCGACACGGTCGAAACTCAGCCCAAAGTTGTTGCCCGCATCGAACTCACTGGTTCGGCGATCGATATTAACCCAGAAACGCTCATCGACTTCGAGGCTGATGAAATTGTTCTTGAGCATGGAAGCGTATCAGTAAATACCTCTCGCGCTTTCAAAGTACGCGTGGGCTGTCTTGTCGTCACACCCGTGAATCCGATGTGGACGCGTTACGACGTGACCGACGTAGACGGCAAGGTCACCGTGGCGGCGCTCAAGAGCGATGTGAATATCGACTCCCGATCGGGCAATGTCCAACCGGCAAAGCGATCCGCTAACGCGGGACGCGTCTCGGTACACGAGGGTGAAAAGAAGTCGCGCGAAGAAAAGTGCGGCGCGGCAAATGTCAGGTCGCCCACTGTGGCAGCGCAAGACGGCATAATGAATTCACCCTACACTGTGGGCGCCGCTCTCGTCGTGGCCGGGGGAATCACCTGCTGGGCCCTCTGCCGCGGTGATGATCCCATCAGTCCGACGAGCCCTAAACGGTAGATAACCGTCTCAGCGAAGTGCCAGGCCTAATCTTTGACAAAGCCTGCGCCGTCCGGTTAAATGGGCACTTGCAGAAACACGCTCCGAGTAAACGGTTAACGTTGGTGCGTAAACGTTAACGGTTCTTTTCGTGTCCTCTCTATGCTGCTGAAGTCACTGCGCGAACAGGTGCTAGAAGCGAACCTGGAGTTGGTTCGGCGTGGCCTTGTCGTCTATACCTTCGGCAATCTCAGTGGGATTGACCGCGGCCAGGGGTTGGTGGCCATCAAACCCAGTGGCGTGCCTTATGAGGAGCTAACGGCGGCGCAGATTGTAATCATGGATCTCGCGGGCCAGATCGTCGATGGAAACTTGCGTCCATCATCAGACTGGCCCACTCACCTCGAGTTGTATAAGCATTTCCCCAACATTGGCGGAGTGGCACACACGCATTCCGAATTCGCCACAGCTTGGGCGCAGGCTGAGAAACCCATCCCTTGCTTCGGGACCACGCATGCGGATTATTTTCACGGCCCGGTTCCCGTGACAGACCGGCTCAGTGCATCTCAGATAAAGGGCGAATATGAACTGGAAACAGGCGTGGCGATTTGCCAGACGTTCGCCAAACTCGATCCCGATGTGATCCCGGCGGTGCTGGTCGCTGGGCATGCTCCGTTTTGCTGGGGACGTACGGCCGCCGATGCTGCTCACAATGCGGTGATTCTGGAATACGTGGCGCGCATGGCGTGCCATACTCTTTCGATCAATGCTGAATCCCGGCCGCTGGCGCGCGAACTGCACGACAAACATTTTCTGCGCAAACACGGCCGCAACGCCTATTACGGACAGGTCAAGACCCAATGAATCCTGCTCTGCTCGTTTGGAGTTCCTCCACGCTGGTGCATCTGTCGCCAGTCGACCTGATCATCATCATCTTCTACTTCGCCCTGGTGCTGGCGATCGGCTTGTACTTGAAAGGGCAGGCCAACACCGGGGAAGACTTCTTCATGGCAGGACGCGAAATGACGGCCTGGGTGGCGGGCCTGGCGTTCTTGTCGGCCAACTTGGGATCGCTCGAATTGATGGGGTGGGCGGGCAATTCTTATAAGTACGGAATCCTCGCCGCGCACTGGTACTGGATCGGCGCCATCCCCGCCATGCTGTTTCTGGCGCTAGTGATGATGCCTTTCTATCACATCTGCAAGACGCATTCCGTTCCCGGATATCTCAATCTGCGCTTCGGTCAGGGTGCCCAGACGCTATCTTCGATTTCGTTCGCCTTCATGACCGTATTGATGAGCGGCATCAACATGTACGCCATGGCCGTCGTGATGCGCGTTGTCCTGGGCTGGAACATTACCTTCAGCATCCTGGTGTCATCGATCACGGTGATGATTTACGTGGCTCTGGGCGGTTTGCGTTCGGCGATCTTCAATGAGGTTCTCCAGTTCTTCTTGATCTGGGCGGGGGCACTCCTTATACCGATTTTGGGGCTGGTGGAGGCGGGCGGCTGGAGCGGACTTAAGGCAAAGATTCTCCAGAATCTTACAGAACAACACGTCGCGAACCCCGGCGCGTACACACATTTGTGGTCAACCCTGGGCGACTTTGGCAACAATCCGATGGGGATCAACTGGGTCGGCATCGTCTTCGGACTGGGCGCGGTCATATCGATGGGTTACTGGACCACAGACTTCCTGGTCGTCCAGCGGGTGCTCTCAGCGAAGGATCTGCGCTCGGCCGAGCTCGCTCCCATCATAGGCGCAGCTTTCAAAATGCTGGTTCCGATCATCGTCATCCTCCCCGGCCTACTGGGCCTGGCGTTGTTGCGCGATCCACACACGGGTGGTCTGCTTCGGCTGGTGCCCGCCGACCTTGCGTGGTCAAAAGCTGGACAAGCTGAGGGGCTGCACGGTTATGACGAAGTCCTGCCGCTGATGCTGGCACGTTACTGTGGACCGGGCCTGCTCGGTCTCGGCATTACCGCCCTGATCGCAGGCTTCATGTCTGGAATGGCGGGAAACGTGAGCGCATTCACCACCGTCTGGACTTACGACATTTACGCGACGCTGATCAACAAGAATGCTTCCGATGAGACGAAGGTCAAGATGGGCCGCTGGGTCACCGTGATCGGAGTGATCGTCAGCATCGGGACCGCGTTTCTGGTGATGCAAGCGCAAAGCATCATGGACTACGTTCAGGCCCTGTTCAGTTTCTTCATTGCTCCTCTGTTTGGGACTGTGATCCTCGGAATGCTGTGGAAACGCGCCACGCCCGCGGGCGGCTTCTGGGGACTGTTGGCCGGGACTCTGTCTTCGGTTGGCATGTATGCGTGGGTGAAAGTCGATCCGGGAGCGGTGCGATACGTGGCCTTATCGATGCAGGCGCAAGATCAGGCGCAGAACATGTTTCGCGCCCTGTGGTGCTGTTTGATCTGCGTGGTGGTCACCGTGGCGGTCAGTCTGGTAACCAAGCCCAAGCCAGACTCGGAGCTGGCCGACCTGGTTTATGGGCTAACGCCGATTCCGCCCCAGGAAAAGGTGTCGATGCTCCACAGCCCAGTCTTCTGGGGAGTGGTCGTGGCCGTCGTGTTCATTATCTTGCAAATTATCTTCTGGTAGGGAGGGACGAATGAAATCTGGCGGATCGTTGTCGATCTGGTTCTTCATCGGCGTGTCGCTAGCGGTGAACGGTGCGGTGATCTTCGCCCGAGGGATTTACGAAACCATGTCTCCCCCTGCGCCGGAATTGCGGGTTGTGCTCTACGACCTGCACGCCAACGTTTGGTGGGGCGGGATATTGCTGATTCTTGGCCTATTTTTCAGTTTGCGCTTTTCGCCGGCGCGGGAACGCGCGCGAATGGCCGGTAAGTCCTAGTGGTCTTCTGAATCATAGAAGAGAGGCGTTCTTATGGCTGAAAAGAAGATGACGATGGGTGTCATCATCGGCAATCGCGGTTTTTTCCCCGACCAGTTGGCGAAAGTCGGGCGTGAGGAGATGATCCAGGCGCTGGCGAAGGCTGGCATGGAAAGCGTCGTGCTCATGCCGGAGGAAAGCAAGCACGGTGCGGTCGAGACCCACGAAGAAGCGAAGCGCTGCGCGGCGCTGTTTCAAAAGAACCGGGAACGGATCGACGGAGTGATCGTGTCCTTGCCGAACTTCGGCGACGAACGCGCCATCGCCGACACCATGCGGTTGGCTCGACTGGATGTTCCGGTCCTGGTGCAAGCAACTCCCGATGACGCCAAGAAGATGACGATTGCCTTCCGGCGCGACAGTTTCTGCGGAAAGATGTCGGCCTGCAATAACCTCAGGCAGTACGGAGTTCCTTACTCTCTGACGCGGCTGCACACGGTTAGCCCCGACTCGGAAGAGTTCCAAAAAGATCTTGCCTGGTTCGCGGCGGTATGCCGGGTGGTCAATGGGATGCGCAACCTGCGCGTGGGCAGCATTGGAGCACGGCCAGCGGCGTTCAACACCGTGCGTTACAGTGAGAAACTCCTGGAAGCCAACGGGATCACAACCGAGACTGTCGACCTGTCCGAGATTCTTGGCCGCATCGCTCGCCTGAAAGACGACCACTCCGGCGTCCAGGGCAAACTGGCGGAGATTCGCAAGTATGTCACGACAAGCGGCGTCCCTGAACCCGCACTGATCAAGATGGCGAAACTCGGCTACGTGATCGACGACTGGATGAAGCAGACCGACGTGAGGGTAAGCGCCGTGCAGTGCTGGACCGCCATGGAAGAGTATTTCGGGGTGGTCCCCTGCACGATCATGAGCATGATGAGCAACAACTTGTTGCCTGCGGCCTGCGAGGTCGATGTGTGCGGCACTCTCAGCATGCACGCGTTGGCGCTGGCATCACAGACGCCGAGCGCCCTGCTTGACTGGAACAACAATTACGGCGAGGACCCAGACAAGGCCGTCTGCTTCCACTGCAGCAATCTGCCCAAGCACTTCTTCCAGGACGTGCGCATGGATTTTCAGGAGATCATCGCCGGCACCGTGGGCAAAGACAATACCTTCGGCACGGTCGTCGGCCGAGTGAAGCCGGGGCCGATGAGCTTCGCGCGATTTTCGACAGACGACACCTCTGGAGTGATGCGCGGATACGTAGGTGAAGGTGTGTTTACCAACGATTCGCTCAATACATTTGGCGGAGTGGGCGTGGTGCAGATTGCGGAGTTACAGAAGTTGCTGCACTACATCTGCGAGAACGGATTTGAACATCACGTGGCTGCGAATTTCTCGACCACGGCCGGCGCAGTTCACGAAGCTACGGTGCGTTATCTGGGATGGCCGATGTACTGGCACGGAAACTAGGAGCATACACCGCCCGTGGTTTCCAATGAATGACCAAAACGAGAGCCCGCCGAGGTGGACTGCGCGGCTCTCAAGCGTCCTTCAGCCAAGATGAAGGAGACTCCCCAGTTCGCCTATTGTCGCCGTCGTCCACAAGTAGTGGAACGACAAATTGGAGGGCAGCAATTTCCTTCCGGATCCGCTCGATAGCTACCTGTTTCTGTCGAAGAATTTCGTAAACATGCTTCATAATGCACCTCAACACCATGTAATCTACGCGCCGCTCGGTTCAGGTCCTAGCACTTTTCGTAATTGGAAAGACTCGCAAGTTCAGCCGTGATGGCGAAAATGCACTGAGGCGGGCTGTAACTACTTCGAGGACTGCAAGGAGGCCAAGCACGTCGACCGGCGCATCTCGGATTACACCGGTGTTGCACCACCCTACGCACCCGACCCGGAAAACGGTGAGCTAGTGTGGGACGTCTCAATGACCCTCCCGGGGGCGGGAACCCCTAGTCGCGTTCCCGCCCCAGCCATCGCGTCATCCGAGGGACAGCTTCGCGCTCATGCCGGAGGACAAGCAGCGGCAAATAATCTTACGGTTCAAATCTTTTTGTTGCGGGCGTGACCCCGATCGCGTTGATACAATGCCGCCGAGGGCGAACTCGATGCACAATTTAGCCGGAGTCGTCCGGTTGTTGAGAGGAACAAGATCGGTTGACAAGGCGAAGCCCGGTGGGAACTTCGAATTCGAGCCTCGTCACGGGGACGTTGCTCATGGGAAATGTCGCGGCTCGCTTGGGACAAAAACTCACTTGGGGTCGTTCCAGCCTGAGGGTTGATTCTGAAGTCGGGCAGAAATACGTCCGGCCAGAACGCCGAAGCGAGTGGGAACTTTAGCGAGCGAGTTCGTGGCGGATGTTGGTCGTTTAGCGAGCAAGGAGGGCATCCATGTCTGGGATTTCGAGAAGAGAGTTTGTGGAGAGAATGGCTATGTGCTCTGCCGCGGCTGGCTTTCTCTCCGCTGGTGCGCTCAAGCTTCATGCCAATCCGCTTGGCATGCCGATTGGATGTCAAACATGGCCTGTCAGGGAAATGATCGCCAAGGACTTTCCCGGCACGATCAAGCAACTTGCCGATGCCGGATTCCAGACGATTGAACTGTGCTCACCTGTGGGTTACGCAGAATTCGGTTTCGGAGTGCTCGCCAAATACAAGGGAGCTGAATTGCGCAGAATTCTGGGCGATGCGGGCGTGAGTTGTGTGAGTTCACATTTCGGCATCGGGGAATTGAGAAAGAGTCAAGAAGCCGCAATTGCCTGGGCCAAAGATGTCGGCTTGACCCAAATGATCGTGCCAAGCCTCGACGGGCCTGAGAAGCCGACTCTGGATGACGTGAAGCGTGCGGCCGAGGAATACAACAAAATGGGCGAGCAATCGGCGAAGGCTGGCATCCAGCAGGGGCTTCACAATGAGGGCTTTGAGCTTTCGATGGTTGACGGCAATCGGACCTACGACTTATTGCTGGATCTTCTCGATCCGAAGTGGGTGAAGTTTCAGTTCCAGATCTCTACCATCAGCCGCGGCTTCGACGCCGCCGAGTATTTCGCGAAGTACCCTGGCCGGTTCATCTCCATGCACGTTCAAGGCTGGTCGGCGGAGACCAAGAAAGTAGTGCCAGTAGGTCAGGACACACTGGATTGGAAGAAAATCTTTACCGCCGCGAAAACAGGTGGCATCAAGAATTATTTCGTCGAAATGAACCTGGAAATGATGAGAGCCAGCGCTCCCTACCTTAAGGATCTGCAAGTCTGATTGGGGGACCTCAGTGGTCGGCAAACGACGGAAGGATAAACAGAGCCACAGGCCTAAACGGGAGTGTCCCCGAGCCCGGAGCTTTTATTAGCGGGCAAAGACGATGTTTTGAAGGCGCGAGCGGATCTCAGGAACGCTCTCGAAAACCCGGCGTCGCAAGTGTAAAATCGCTCGCAAATCAGACAATGGTGCAGAATACGAAGCCGGGACTTAGTCAGGATGGGGTGTCGACGGAACTTGCTTTCCGAAAATTTCTTGCCTGGCTGGACGAAGGTAAGGACTCATCCGGCGAGAAATATTTGGACATGCGTGGCCGGCTCGTGCGGTACTTCGACCGACGGAACTGCTTTCCTGCCGATGACCTGGCCGACGAAACGCTAAACCGAGTTGCTCGTCGTCTCGAGGAGGAAGGTACGATCTCCGAAGGGCCGCCTGCCCGTTATTGTTACATCGTGGCGAAATTTGTACTTCTGGAGCACGTTCGTCGCACACGTCCGCAAGTAAGTGCAGAGGAGTCTGATTTCAATGTGACGGTTTCCTCTGTCACAAGAGTCCCTTCCAGCACGGTGGCGGAGACCGAGCAGATGTTGGATCATCTAGAACACTGCCTGGAGAAACTGGTGGTTGGCGATCGCGAGTTGATTCTGGGATATTACCGCGGAGAACTGCGAGAGAAAATAAAGCAGCGCCGCGAACTGGCTGAACGACTGGGACTTACGATCAATGCGTTAAGCATCCGCGCCTGCCGCATTCGAGACCGTTTGGAGGAATGCGTCCGGCGGTCTGCCCAGGGCGAGATGAAATAGTTTCACCCTTTTTGTCTTAAATAGATATACAGAAATGCCAGCAGCCGACAACCAAGGCGATCAGCTCCTGGTCCAGTATCTTCTCGGTTCTCTGCCCGCTGAAGAGACCGAGCGGCTGGACGAGTTGAGCATCACGGACGACGTCTTCGCGACGCGACTGAGCGTAGCGGAGAACGATCTGGTTGATGCCTACGTTCGAGGCGAGCTCGCTGCGGCCACTGCGGATCGATTCAGGACAGCTTACGCCACGACTCCGAGGCGGCGCGGGAAAGTCCGGTTTGCCGAGTCACTGCTTTCGTACCAGAAGCGGGAAGCGTCGGCCCCGATTTCGGTTCACTCTGAGGCCGAGCAGAAATCAACGCGCAGGCGTTGGCGCTTCTTCACCTTGCCGAGTCTGATGCCGCAATGGGGGCTTGCGGCGATGGCGATCATTCTCCTCGTGGCGACCGCCTACCTGGGGCTGGCTAACCGGCGGCTGCGCGACCAACTGAGCCGTGCCGGAGCAGAACGGTTGTCCCTGGAACAGCGAGCACAACAGCTGACGCGGCAGCTGGAGAAGAGATCATCGGAGAACGCCGGAGGATTGGTAGCCGAATCCAACCTGCCAAAGCCGCTCGATCGGCTTAAGATTGCTGCATTTGTGCTCATGCCCGCGATCCGCGGCGGCGGCCAGATTCTTTCGGTCTCGACATCGTCAGATACGGACTTGGTGGTTCTGAAGATGGAACTGGAAGCGAACGACTTTCCCAAGTATCGAGTCGAACTCGTAGACGCGGCCACCAGACAAGTTCTGTGGACTAGCGAAGGTTTAGAAGCGTTCTCAGATGGAGATCGAAAAGCCGTGTCACTCGCGTTTCCATCCGCCTTGTTGAAACGCCAGAACTATCTGGTGCAGCTCGGCGGGATTCGCGCGAATGGCACGTCCGAGTTGATCAGCGCTTACCCTTTCCGGGCTGTGGTGAAGTAGACTCCTTCCACGAAGCTCTTCCCGGCGACTAAAAAGCAGCGCACCTGTGTGGATCGTGGTACATTACCACTCCTCAGCGCGGGCGGGTCGAGATCGGGGCAGGTTGTAACGGGCGCGAGGGAAGCGACACCATATTCTAAGGGGTGACGCCATGGCTCCAAATCTCGCTCTCTGGGTAACGATAACGCTGACCGTTTCGTCGCTGACGACCGCGTCCGTGCATGCCGCGCCAATCACCCCAAGCCTGTTGTCTGGAACAATCGAGCAGGCCACAGCATCGAATCAAGCAGATCTCACTCCTATTGACCCCGCTAAACCCATTCAGCGCGAACTCAGTGGCGGGCAAAAGCACGCCTTCCGAATCGGCCTTGCCGACGGTCAATACGCAAAAGTGCTCATCGAACAACAAGGCATCGATATTGTCGCTCGGCTCCTTTCCCCCGACGGAAAGCTAATCCTCGAGATAGACTCCGACCCCCGAAAAGTGGGAGAGGAGGTCCTCGAATTCACCACCACAGGTTGCGGAACGTGCCGGCTGACCATCGAGCCGCGGCAGAGGAACGCGGCCGCAGGGCGGTTTGAAGTTCGCGTAGCGGAACTGCGCGCCGCGACCGAAAAGGACTTTGTACTAAACGAGGCCCGCCAACTCCAATCGAATCAAAAGAGTTGTGGAAAGAGGATAAATACGATGAAGCCTTGCTGCGGGCCGAGCGCGCTCTTGGGATTCGTGAGAAAGAGTTAGGACCGGGCCATCCAGATGTCGGGACATCTCTTTTTGGCTTGGGGAACATCTGCAGTGACAACGGGGACTGGGCGAGAGTCGAACCACTCTACCTTCGCGCGCTCGCCATCAGAGAAAAAGCTTTCGGACCCGATCACATATCGGTGGCCGCAATCCTCAATGGCCTAGGTCTGTTCTACAAAGATCGAGGCGAGTATGCAAAGGCGCAAACAGCTTTTCAGCGGGCACTCGACATCAGGGAAAAGTGGCTGGAACCAGATCATATTTTGATTGCCGGCATACTCAATAGTTTAGCGGACATCGCACACGCTACGGGCCAGAACACTCGAGCGGAGTCGCTGTACAAACGAGAAGTCGAGATCTACGAGAAAGCCTTCGGTCCAGAGCATCCCACTGTTGCCCAAGCACTTAGCAACTTCGCTGGCATCTATTCGGATCCTCAAAAGGCGGAACCGCTGTATATGCGGGCTCTTGCCATCAGCGAAAAGGCTAAGGGCGCTGATCATCCGGACGTAGCGCAAATTCTGTACAACCTCGCGGTTCTGTATAGCAGCGAGAACCAGCTTTCTAGAGCGGAAGACTTCTGCCTGCGATCGCAGGCGATCCTTGAGAAGTCACTGGGATCCGAGCACCCGCTCGTTTCCGATTCTCTCAACCTGTTGGCAGTCATCTACAAGATGACCGGCGATTACGCCAAGTCCGAGTCGCTGTACCTGCGTGCCATCGCTATCAGGGAAAAAACGCAGGGCAGATATCATCCTAGTCTTGCCGGCACGCTGGCTAACCTTGCGAATATGTATGCCGTCAATGGCGACATGGAAAAGGCAATTTCCACGCAGGCGCGTGCCAACGACATCTTCGAGTACAACATTCGGCTGAACCTGTCGGCAGGCTCCGAAGAGCAGAAGCTTACCTATCTCGGGACGCTGGCCGATATCGAAGATCAGACCATCATGCTGCACCTTCAGAATGCGCCGAATTCTTCAGCCGCCGCCAGGTTGGCTGCGGACACGGTGCTGCAGCGCAAGGGAAGAGTGCTCGACGCGACGGCCAACAGCTTCGAGGCCTTGCGCCGCCGGTCGAGCCCACAAGATCAGCAGGTCCTGGATCAACTGAACGACACCACGAAGAAATTGGCGCAGTTGGTGTTCGAAGGGCCGCGGAAGACCTCGGGGACGGAGCACGATCAACAGATCCGGGCCCTGGAAGAGCAAAGAGAAAATCTCGAACGGGAAGTTAGCAAGCGCAGCGCGGGCCTCTATCAACAAACACAGCCGGTTACGGTAACTCAGATTCAGGCCGCGCTCCCCAGGGATGCTGCTTTGCTTGAGTTCGCCACCTATCGTCCGATTTCGCCCAAAGCCTACGAGTTCGTCACCGATCGCCAGCTTGATCCCACCGCGGTAGGCGAGCCGCGTTACGTGGCCTACGTAGTTCGTGCCCAGGGAGACGTTCACGGAATCGACCTGGGCTCGAAGAAGGAGATTGATGGCCGGGTGTTTGCATTTCGGCAGGCGCTGCGGGACCCGCAGCGCAACGACGTGCAGAGATTGGCTCGCGGTGTCGATCAAGAAATCATGAAACCGGTTCGCGCATTGGTGGGGGATGCCGCGCACCTGCTCATTTCGCCCGAAGGAGACTTGGACCTGATGCCCTTCGAAGCGCTGACGGACGAGCAGGGTCAGTATCTGATCGAAAAGTACTCGATCAGCTATCTGACGACTGGTCGAGACGTACTGCGGTTGCAGGTCGCGCGCGAGAGCCGAACCGGCCCACTTATCCTGGCGGATCCGAACTACGGCGAGCCGCGCCCGGTACAGCCCGCTACTATGGCCGCCGAGAAAACTCGATTGCAGCCGGCAACCCTGGCGCGGCGGCGCGGCATTACGACGGCCGAAGACCTCTCGATGGTGTACTTTCCCCCTCTCGCCGGGACCGCGCAGGAGGCACGTTCCATCAAGTCAGTCTTTCCTGAAGCGACCGTCCTGACCGGCAGGCAAGCCACGAAACAGGCACTCGAACAAGCGAATGCACCGCGAATCCTGCACATTGCGACGCATGGATTCTTTCTAAAAGATGAAACCGAAAGGATACAGGAAAAAGCGCGCACGGCCGGAGGGATGGCCACGCGCTCAATCAACGCGAACGTTAGCATCAAGAACCCGTTGCTGCGGTCCGGACTCGCGCTCTCCGGCGCCAATCTGAGCACGGGGCATGACAACGGCATTCTCACAGCGCTCGAAGCTTCCAACCTCAACCTGTGGGGGACGAAGCTGGTAGTCCTCTCTGCCTGTGATACGGGCGTGGGTGCTGTTCGGAATGGTGAGGGTGTCTACGGTTTGCGGCGGGCTTTTTTCCTGGCAGGCACGGAAACCTTGGTCATGAGCCTCTGGCCGGTCAGCGATTACGTAACCCGCGAGTTGATGACTACGTACTATGACGGTCTCAACCAACGCCTCGGCCGCGGCGAAGCCCTTCGTCAAACCAAACTCGCCATGCTCAAACGCAACCATCGACGGCATCCGTTTTACTGGGCCAGCTTCATCCAGGCTGGTGAGTGGGCCCCTCTTGACGGTGAGCGACGTTAAGAAGTTCTTCGCACTTATCACATCTCACACCACACCTCTCCACCCAACTCTTCGCAGCATCTCTTCGCCCCGTCATTACCCAAGCTTCTTTTAATGCCTCGATGGTTTCCTTACCTCACAAAACAGCTGATCACAGCGCATGAAATGTTTTCCGCCTTTTGTCTTATCCGGGTAAGCGGCCCAGTGGGTGGCCGAAGAGATAGCCGGGTCCTGAGACAACCTTTCTGAAATTGGAGAAGGACTTGTCGCCGCATTGTTCAACGGGGCCCTGAGCTGACGAAAGAGCACGACAGAAAAGCCGATCCATCCGGCATCTCCACTTTCCCCAAGCAGCGTCCAGTTCAGCTAGAAATGTTCGATCAAAATTGAAATCAATCGAGAGAGGTGAAGTCATGAGATTCGCAAGTTTTGTGCTATTCAGATTGTTTGCAGCCCTGCTGCTTTGCGCGTTGGTCGATGCGCAGCAGCCGGCGCTGCAATCGTCAACGTCAGTTCCACGCCTGGTTTCCTACGCGGGCAGGGCGGTCGACGCCCAGGGGAAACCTATCGCCGGCTCGGTCGGGGCTACCTTCGCCATTTACAAAGAACAGAACGAAGGTGCACCGCTGTGGCTGGAAACCCAAAACATAAAGACCGACGCTAAGGGCAACTACGGTGTGCAGTTGGGTGCCACCAAGCAAGAAGGTTTACCGCTGGAGCTGTTCAGCGCCGGAGAATCACGCTGGCTGGGAGTGCGTCTGAACGGCGGCGAGGAGCAGGCCCGCGTTTTGTTGTTGAGTGTACCTTACGCTTTGAAGGCGGCGGATGCCGAAACAGTCGGGGGGCTGCCGGCATCCGCATTTTTGCTCGCGGCGGCAGCAGGCAACGCGAACACCACGGCCACAGCAGGTTCCATGGGAGCGAATTCCAGTTCGGCCAGCGTTCCGCCTCCGGTGAGTGGGACCGGTGCCACGGACTTTGTTCCGCTGTGGCTCAACACCACCGGTTCGCTGGGCAACTCGGTCCTGTTTCAATCGGGGACGGGAGCCACGGCGAAGATCGGTATTAACACGACAACTCCTGCGTCAACTCTTGATGTGGCGGGCGGAACGACACTCCGGGGAACGTTGAGCTTGCCCGCGAGTGGCAATGCCACCGCGACCGTGGGGAAGAACTCGCAGTCGCTGAACCTGGCAGCGTCGGTGTTCAACAAGACCACGGGGACTCCGGTGAGGCAGGCTTTCCAATGGCAGGCAGAACCTGTCGGTAACAACACCACCACCGCCACTGGCTCACTCAATTTGCTCTACGCCAGTGGAGGGAACGCGATGGCGGAGACGGGATTGAAGGTTGCCCCCAACGGACGGATCACATTTGCTCCAGGCCAGACGTTCCCGGGTACCGGTCCTGGAACGGTGAAGAGCGTGGGCCTGGCGGCGCCAGCATCGGACTTTACCGTGAGTGGGTCGTCCGTTACTTCCAGCGGTACGCTGGGACTCGCCTGGACGGTGACGCCCACCAGCGCCAATACGGCCAATGCCATCGTCAAGCGTGACAGCACTGGCAGTGTCAGCACTGGATCGATCACGGCTACCTCCTCTAACTCTGGCGGTACCGGGCTGTACGCCTACGCCGGTTCCAGTGTCGGCAGTAACGGAGTAGTCGCCTCCGGCGCGACCGGCGTAGCGGGCTACACGACCGTTAATGGCAGCATCGCAGTGTACGGCAATGCGGGAAACAGCACTGGCAGCAATGGGGTAGTCGGCTATGGCGCCACCGGCGTAGCGGGCAACAGCACCATCACCGGCAGCTACGGAACCTTCGGTAACGGTTCCACCGGGGTGTGGGGCAACGGCAACGGCACTGGCGCAAACGTGGGGGTGTCCGGGACTTCGAGCGGGGGTACGGGAGTAACCGGAACTGGCGTCAACGGTGTCATTGGCAGCTCTTCTAGTTCAGCAGGAATCGGCATGGGTGCCTACAACAGTTCGACCGGCGATGCTTTCTTTGCCGAAAATCAAAGCGGTGGCTTCGCCGGGTTTTTCCTTGGCGACGTCGACGTCGATGGCAACCTGTCCAAAGCCGGCGGTTCGTTCAAGATCGATCATCCGCTCGACCCCGCCAACAAGTACCTCTATCACTCCTTTGTTGAATCGCCGGACATGATGAACATCTACAACGGCAACGTGACGACGGATGCGCAGGGCAGCGCAATGGTCCATCTGCCCGCGTGGTTCGAGACTTTGAACCGCGATTTTCGCTACCAGCTTACCGTTCTCGGGCAATTCTCGCAGGCGATCGTCGCCAGCAAAGTGGCCAACCACCAATTTGCAATCAAGACGGACAAGCCGAACGTGGAAGTCTCATGGCAAGTAACCGGGATCCGGCAAGACGCTTGGGCCAACACGCACCGCATTCCTGTGGAGGTTTCGAAGCCGGAGAGCGAGCGTGGATCCTATCTGCACCCCGAACTTTTCGGAGCGCCGGCAGAAAAGTCCATCGCGGCAGTACGCCATCCTATGCAGAAGTTGCTGAAGGAAAAAGCAGCCCTGCCAACAACGACCAAATAGAAGCTGCGGACCCCACCCTTCGCGCCTTTTCGAAGGGTGGGGTATCTGCATCTGCGGCGTCATGCAACTCCAAGAACGGGAGCTGACCTTCGCCGTTCCTTCGAAGCAAAAGTTCTGGCGGAGGGAGAGGGATTCGAACCCCCGGTACGGTTTCCCGTACAGCGGTTTTCAAGACCGCCCGTTTCAACCACTCACGCATCCCTCCGCTCGGTAATGCGATGATTAGATACTAGTTTACACTTCCCCGTTGCGGGCCCGGCAGGCTACGGGATCAGGCGAAATGCGCTAGAGTGAAATTCCATCACCTCTGCGAAGTGGGAAAGGAAATATGCCAGCCCGTGGTCGCCGGGGTAGGCGTGATACTCGTGTGCGACCCCTTGCTTCTGCAGTTGGTCATGCAGCTGCGCCGCACCTTTTTCGAAGCCGTAGTTATCATCCTGTCCGCAGTTGAAATAGATTGCCAACTTCCGCAGCGATAAGGCATTTTTCTTCGCCAAAACGAATGGACTGTTCTCGTTCCAGTGAGGGACGTTGATCGGGTTGCCGAAGACAGCTCCGAGCACTCCGCCTAACGGCGTTCCGGTGCGCTGCGCCGAGTCCAACTGTTGCGGCGATTCAGTGATCAGAGCGGCGCTCTGTGCACTGACCGCTGAGAACAGTTCCGGATGAGCGAAGGCGAACCGCAGCGCTCCGTAACCTCCCATTGAGATTCCGCTGATAGCACGCCCCGTGCGCCCGGCGCGAACGCGGTACTTGTCCTCGACGTGCGGCATGAACTCCTGCCGAAAAAAATCGTCGTAGCGAACCGAACCGTCAGCAGAATTGATGTAAAAACTGCGACGGCCCTCGGGCGCCACGATCAAAAAGTCACCCATCTTGTGTTGGTGACGAAGATCGTCGAGCAAGGTCCAGCCGCCGCTGTTGAACAGGGTCTGCTCGTTATCGCCAAGGCCGTGCAGAAAATAGAGCACTGGATAACGCCGCGCCGGGCGCTCCGCTGCGCCCGCGTCATAGCCTGCCGGAAGATAGACGCAATAGTGAACAACCTGCTTCAGGATCCGGCTGTTCGTAGCGTTGCAATCGATCCGGCTCTGTGCCACCACCGGGCTTCCTGCGCATAGAAAGCCCAACAGCAGCACAGCCAGGAAGGTGAGCGGTAGGAGTGATCTCATGCGGAGTCTATTCGTAGCGTAGCGCTTGCACGGGATCCAGGCGGGCCGCGCGTCCGGCTGGATACAGCCCCGAAACCAGGCTTACGACAAACGCAAATAAGATAGCGCTCGCGACCAACCACCAAGGCACCGCCCAGAAATGTTCCGGAGGCAGCGACTGCCGCTTCAGGTAGACGTTAGTGCCCAGATTAATCACCTGGCCAATCGTCCATCCCAGCGCGACTCCCACGACGCCGCCCAGAATGCCCATGGCGCCTGCTTCGGCGAAGAAGAGTTTCTTAACGTCGCCGTCACTGGCTCCGATCGCCTTCATGATGCCAATCTCGCGGCGCCGTTCCAGAATCGCCATGACCAGCGTATTCACAATCCCAATCGACGCGACGGCCAGCGCCAGGCTCCCAAAGATTCCCAGGAACAGATCCAGGACTGCAAAGAACTGGCGGAGGCTCCGGGTGGCATCGAGAATCGAGAACGTGGTGAACCCCATCTTCTTGATCGCTTCCTCGACGGACTGCACCTGTGCCGGATTTTTCACGCGTACGCTGATCGAGGAGTACACCGGCTGATCGCCGACGTGCGCAATCTCGCGCAAGTCGGTCGGCAGCATCACGTGCAGGCCTTCCGCCAGCTTCAACGGCAAAAAGACTTTTGCACGCATGGGGCCGCGCATGCTCTCGGGATCGAGATCGGAAACGCCGACGATCTTAAGCTTCTGCTCGCGCGACACAACGGAGTAGGCCGACCCTGCGACGCTGCCATCGCTCGATGCTGCATCGCTGGGACGCAGCGGTGCCAGCTGCGACGGCGTGGACACTCGCTGCGCATAACGCAGCGTCAGTTCCTTACCCAGCAGCGGCTTTGCCACTTCGGCAACATCAGGTTCGGTCGCTCCCAGCGCCGGTGTCTTTCCCAGGAGCTCCTCGGCAAACGACTTCTGCAAAATTGCCTCGGCGGCAGCATCCGAAGAGAAGAAGTTGCCCTGCATCCCCTCGAAGGCGTCATTGGACTTGGCCGACGCGGGCAGCGCCGAAATCATGGTTAGATGCGGCTTGTCGTCGTAGCGCAGTTCGGTGGCAAAGCGAATGTCGGGATACGCCTCCAGCACATTCGGCAGGTGCTCAATCCCCTGCCGCGTGGGTTCGTCGAGGATGCGGCTCTCACCGGGGGTCGGCCCGCTGCGCTCTTCCTCGCGCCCCATGCCGCGCATTTCGCGGCGCGAGGTGACCACCACTGTGTCAAACAGCCCCGATCTCACCAGCCGCCGCGATGCCAGTTGCTGCAGGCCGATGCCAAGCGAGAGCATCGCCACCAAAGAGGCGACTCCCACCGAGATGCCGATCGTGGTCAGCGAGTTTCTCAGCAGTGATTCGCGCAAATTGCGCAAGGCGAGTTCGGTTAGATCGGGAATCTTCACGAATCCCCCTCTCGCTCTCGGGTAAAGGCAGCGGGCGCATTTGGCCGATCGTCCACTAACTTTCCGTCCGCCAGGAAAATCATTCGCTGGGCGTAGCGCTCAGCCAAGGCGCGCTCATGCGTCACCATGACCACCGTCATTCCCAATTGCTGATTGAACTCGCGCACCAGATCCAGAATTTCTGTTCCCGTATGGCTATCTAGGTTCCCGGTAGGCTCGTCGGCCAGCAAAAGCTGTGGCCGGTTGATGAGCGCTCGGGCGAGAGCCGCCCGCTGTTGCTCGCCACCGGAAAGCTCGCTGGGGCGATGGTTAATGCGCGCACGCAATCCCACACGCTCCAGAGCTTCCCGGGCTAAACTATCACGTCGGTTTCGTTCCACTTCGGCGAAACGCAGAGGTAGTTCCACGTTCTCGGCGAGCGTCATGCTGGCGATCAGATTAAACGATTGAAAGACCATACCTACAACATGTAGCCGGTACTTGGCCAGTTCTTCGCGCGAGAGTTTTGCCAGGTCACGATCCTGCACCACGACGCTGCCGGAAGTCGGACGATCCAGTCCCGCGATCAGGTTCAGTACCGACGACTTGCCGGAACCGGAACTGCCTAACAATGCCACGAACTCTCCGGCCCCTACCTCGAGAGAGATCCCGTCCACCGCACGGATCGAGGTCTCCCCCATGCGGTAATGCCGGCACAAGTTTTCAGTCCGGATGGCAGCAGTGTGACGGGCATGAGGCGCAGCGGAGACTACAGGAGTAGTCGTCATAGACCTAGCGCATCTCTCCTCGCAGCACGCGCAAAGCGTCAGCCGCTTTCACATCGCCATTCTTGGCCTCGGTCCCGTCGCCTGTGACCGCAACCACATCCCCTTCACCGGGCGCCAGGAACAAGTTCACCTCAACTCCATGCTGTCGCGTGTACAGGTCGTAATAGCGGCCGCGTGCCGCGTAGAGTTGCGCGTGTGTGCCGCGTTCCAGAATTCGTCCCTGTTCCATGACCATGATCTGGTCGGCGCGGCGAATGGTCGACAGCCGGTGCGCGATGACGAACGTTGTCCGCCCCTGCATAAGAAAGGAAAGCCCTTGCTGAATCATGTGCTCCGACTCGGAGTCAAGGCTGGAGGTGGCTTCATCGAGAATCAAGATACGTGGTTCCGCAAGGATCGCTCGGGCAATCGAAATTCGCTGCCGTTGCCCACCGGACAACTTCACGCCGCGCTCGCCCACCACGGTTTCGTACTTGTCCGCGAAAGACTCGGCAAATTCGTCGACGCGAGCGATCCGGCAGGCGCGCATAATTTCTTCTTCGGTCGCCTCGGGCCGCGAGAAGGCCACATTTTCACGGATCGTCCCGTCAAACAGGAATGATTCCTGTAATACCACGCCGAGCCGCGTGCGGTACGAGTCCAGTCGCACCGTGCTCAGATCCACTCCATCCACCCGGATTGTCCCCTTGGTCGGTGAATAGAAAGCAGAAACCAGTCCAATCGTGGTGGATTTGCCCGACCCGGACGAACCCACCAGCGCCGTCACCGTCCCGGGTTCGGAGCGGAACGCAATGTCGTGCAGGACTTCATGCGTGCCATCGTAGCTGAAACTCACGTCATCGAACTCAATCGTGCCCACGATGTCGCGCATCCCGACCGTACGCTTCGCGTCCTGATCCTCGGGGCGCTCGTGCATAATCTCCTGGGTTCTCTCCAATCCCGCGATAGCCTCGGTAAGCTGCGTTCCAATCGAAACGATCTGCATGATCGGAGCGACCAGAAAAACTAGCAAAAAGTTATAAGAAAAATAACTTCCGGGACTCAGACTCCTCGCTACCATCTGATGTCCGCCGACGTACATCGTGGCCGCGCCCACAACTCCGAGCAGGACGCTGGCGGAAAGGCTCATGAGCGAGGTCGCTGTGAGCGTCCGCATCACGTTATCCAACAGTCGCCGCACGCCACCGGCAAAAATACTTTCTTCGCGTTCCTCCGCGTGATATCCCTTGATGACGCGCACGCCGCCGAGAGATTCCGTGAGGCGGCCTGTGACTTCCGCGTTAATTTTGCCGCGCTCGCGGAAAATGGGGCGGATGGTCGCAAACGCCCGGTTCAACGCCAAGGCAAAAAAGCCAAGAGATCCAACCGCGATCAGGGTCAATGGTGTGCTGATGCGGAGCAGGAGCACCAGCGCGATGCCGGCCGCGACCAAGCCTCCGGCAAAATCCACCAGCCCGGTGCCCAGCAGATTACGTACGCCTTCCACATCGGTCATGATCCGGGACACCAGCGCGCCGGTCTTGTTGGCATCGTAAAAGGCAACCGGCAGCCGGGATATATGTTTCTGAACTTCCTGGCGAAGTTCCGCGATCAGCCTTTGCGCCGCCTTCGACAGCAACTGGGTCAGAGAAAAAGATGTCACGCCCTGGACCAGCGTTGCCCCCAGGACGGCGAAAACTAGTGGCCGCAAAATCTCAGTGTGATGCTTGCCTACGACGTCATCAATCAGGAATTTCGAGGAGTATGGCAGGACGAACCCAGCCAGACGGTTGATCAGCATCAGCACGAACCCCAACGCCAGCATCCCACGGCGCGGGCGCATCAGTTTCCAAACCTCCGGCAAAACAGCCTTCAGTCGCTGAATCTTCGGGGGCTTCGGCGCGTCTTTCGCTGGGGAACTCAATCTATGATTGGACTCCCTGGAGTCCGCCTTCGCTTCATTATTACTGCATTGTCACACATCTGCGGGCCGTCCGCGGGACTGTGACAGGCCGTGCCTCGCCGTTGTATGCTCGGGGGCGTGTCCCGACCGCCTCCGCCGGACCGTTCACCGACTTTGGGCCTGCTGCTGGGCCTTTTTATCACGTTGTCGGCGGTCGTTGCCTACTCGGCGTACATTACCTGGCAGGTCACCGGTTTGCGCAAACTGCAGACCGGGCTGGTCGACCGCAACCGAAAAGACTCCCTGCAGTTGCTGAGAATCCAGAACGATCTAAACCTGCTGGCGGTTGCGATGCGCGACATGGTCAGCGGGGACGAGCCTTATCCTCTGACCGCATGGTCCGCGCAGTTTCAGCGCATTCGGACAGATCTCGACGACGCCATTCGCCTGGAGTTCGATTTCGCCGCGGCCAGCCGAACCCCGGAGCAAAGCGCATTTCTGACCGGTTCCTTCACCCAGTTCTGGGATGCCGTCGACCGCGTGTTCGCCCTTGCCCGCGACGGCAAGGAAAAGGAAGCGCGCGAACAGATCCAGCTTTCGTTGCAGGAGCGGCAGGCGGCGCTGAGCACCGCCGTGGCTCGCTTGCTGGTGCAGAACAGCGAGAACGAGGAGCAGGCCGCGTTGCGCATTGTCCAGATTTACGATCGCGTCCAGCTCCAGGTTTACATTTTTCTGGCCGCGACCCTGCTCGCCATTCTGCTGAGCAGTCTGTCCATCATCCGCTGGAACCGCCGCCTCTTCGCCCGGCTGGAGGAAATTTCCGAGCGCCGCAGCGAACTGGCGCAGAAGCTGATCTCGACCCAGGAATCGACGCTCCGCTACATTTCGCGCGAACTCCATGACGAATTTGGCCAGGTACTCACTGCGGTGGGATCGATGCTGCGCCGCGCCGGAACTCACGCCCCGGAGGGCTCATCGCTGCGCGCGGATTTGCAGGAAGTTCTGCAGACCGTCCAGACGACGCTGGAGAGCGTGCGCAGCCTCTCGCAGGCGTTGCATCCGGTGATGCTCGACGAGGCAGGCCTGGAGAGCACGCTCGACTGGTACATCCCCACCGTGGAAAGACAAACGGGAATTGCCATATCCTATGAAAAGCGGGGCGAGCCGTTTCCAGTGGACGGCCGGGCCGGCGTGCACATCTACCGCGTGCTTCAGGAGGCGCTGAACAACGTGGCGCGGCACTCGGGAGCCAAGCAGGCCTGGGTGCGGCTGCTTTTCTTGCCAGACGCGGTTGAACTGGAAGTTGAAGATCATGGAGTTGGATTCGCGGACCGGCCGAAGAAGCAAGGGATTGGTTTGGTGGCCATGCGTGAACGATCGGAGCTGATGGGGGGACGCATCGTCTTCTCCCGTCCGCCAGAAGGTGGAACCAGGGTGCACCTGTTTGTTCCTAGAGAAAAGGCGGAGGCCTATGGAAAAGAAGATCACAGTCTTGCTCGTGGATGATCACAGCCTGGTCCGGCGCGGTTTCCGGCGCATGCTGGAAGATGAGCCCGACATGAAGGTGGTAGGCGAGGCAGGCGACGGCGAGGAAGCCGTCAGACTGGCGAAACAGCTACACCCTCAGGTGGTGGTCATGGACTGTGCTCTTCCCGGCATGAACGGCCTGCAAGCCACGCGCGAAATTCTGGAGGATTCGTCGCACACAGCAGTACTCATGCTCAGCATGCACACCGAAAGCACGTGGGTGCGGCAGGCAATCGATGCTGGAGCCAAAGGCTACATGCTCAAGAATGCCCTGGAACTGGAACTGGGGGCTGCCATCCGGAAGGTTGCCGCAGGAGAAACGTTCTTCGATCCGCAAGTCGAGCAGAGCACGCCTCTCAAAGGTGAACGCGCTGCCCTGACGCAGCGCGAACTTGAGGTTCTCCAGATGATCGTCGATGGCAAGTCAAACAAGGAGATCGCCGTGGTCCTCGATCTCAGCGCCAACACCGTGGCGGTTCACCGCGCCAACATTATGAACACCCTGGGAATTCATAAGACCGCAGAACTGGTTGTGTATGCGATTCGTGCCGGGCTGGTGAACGTTCCGTGAATCGCAGGTCCTTCCTATGGGGAATGGCCGGTCTGGCATCGTTGTCGCGGATGACGCTTCTCGCCCGGCCTCAATCCGGCTCGGCCGCTTCTCCTGGTTTTCGATTCGCGGACGTGACCGCCCAGGCTGGGATTCAGTTCCAGCACAACAGCGGGGCGTTCGGCGGAAAGTTCCTGCCGGAGACCCTCGGCTCCGGCTGTGCCTTTCTGGATTACGACCGAGACGGCTGGCAAGACATTCTGCTGATCAACGGCGCCGACTGGCCCGGCCACAAAAAGAACCGCACCACGCTGCGCCTCTACCACAACAACGGAAACGGCACGTTCACTGACGTGACTGCGCGCGCGGGTCTCGACGTTGAACTCTATGGCATGGGCGTGGCTGTGGGCGACTACAACAACGACGGCTTCCCCGACATTCTCATCACCTGCGTGGGCCAAAACCGGCTGTTCCGCAACACCGGCAAAGGAACGTTCGTGGACGTCACCACCGCGAGCGGTCTCGGCAAGCGCGAGGGATTCAGCACATCTGCTCTATGGTTCGACTACGATCGCGACGGCCTGCTCGATCTCTTTGTCTGCAACTACGTGAAGTGGTCGCCCGAGCGCGACGTCTTCTGCAGTCTTGACGGGAAGCACAAATCGTACTGCACCCCGGAAGCCTATCGGGGAGAAACCTGCTGGCTCTTTCACAATCGCGGCGACGGAACGTTCGAAGACGTGACCGCGGCGAGCGGAATCTTCGACAGCAGTTCAAAATCGCTCGGAGTTGCCTTGCTCGACGGCAACCATGATGGCTGGCCCGACGTGCTTGTGGCCAACGACACGCAGCCCAACAAGCTGTATCGCAACCAGCACAACAGTACTTTCAAAGACGTGGCTGTGGAAGCCGGACTCGCTTTCAGCAGCGAAGGTAAAGCGCGCGCCGGCATGGGAATCGACGTGTCCGATTTCGAGAACTCAGGCGCGCCCGGCATCGCCATCACGAATTTCGACAACGAAATGATCGGGCTGTACCGCGCAACTGCCAAGGGTTATGAAGACATCGCGGCGCAGGCCGGCGTCGGGATGGCATCGCGGAACAGCCTCGGCTTCGGTTGTGTCTTTCTCGATGTCAATCTTGATGGCTGGCTCGACTTCGCCGTGGCCAACGGACATATTGATGAGACGGTGCGAAACATCCGCGGCAACGTCGGATACGCGCAACCGCCCCAGCTTTTTCTGAACACTGGGAAGGCAAGTTTTCGCGATGTCGCAGGAGAAGTTGCCGGAGGCTTTGATCAACCCAAAGTCGGGCGTGGTCTCGCCTATGCAGATTTCGACCGCGACGGCGATCTCGATCTCCTTCTAACCACTAACAACGGCCCCGCCTATCTGTATCGCAACGATCAACTGACCGGGAACCGCAGCATCCGCTTTCGTCTCGTCGGAACGAAGTCCAACCGCGACGCGATCGGCGCCATGGTGCGCGTCTTTACCGGAGGCGTGACTCAATCCCGGATGGTCAAAGGCGGTTCCAGCTATCTCTCGCAATCCGAGTTGCCCGTGACTTTTGGTCTGGAGAAGCGCGATCGGATCGACCGCGTCGTCATTGATTGGCCCAGCGGCAAAACCGAAGAGTATAAGAACCTGGCCTCTGGCCGTTGCTACGAATGCACTGAAGGAAGGGGAATTGCGCCGCAAGTCGGCTACTGAACCGCATCGCGAGGAGTGGCGCGGTGTTCGGCTACCGTTCCCGAGGCGGCTAGCTCGATCTCCACCGAATCATCGACCCGTAAGAACAGCGTACTCGGGTTCTTCATTCCCCATTTCGCGCAGGGAATCGTAAAATGCACGGTCGCAGACCAAAGGTCTGCGGCCATTTCGACCTGCGCCGGAACCGTGATTTCACGCTCGACGCCATGAATGCGAAAGATCCCATGCACATTGACCGACGATTTCCCCTGGCGCGCCACCGTACCGTCGATGCGGTCGGGCAGGAATGATATTTCGGGATAGCGCTCGCTCTCCAGAACATCTTTGTGCATTTTGCGGTCGCGCATGCCGTTTCCGGTCACGGCGCTCTTCGCGTCCACCAGAATTGCTCCGGAGATCTGCCCAGAAGCAGGATCGAACTGCAGCGCGCCCGGCTTTACCTGAAAAGTGCCATGCACGGTATGGAGCGCGGCATCCAGCGAGAATTTCACGCTGGTTTTGGCAGGATCGAGCTTTAGATCGATCTGCTGAGAAAGCGCAGAAACCGGACGCCACGGTCCTGAGAGCCAGAAGCGCAGACACCAGCCCTCGCGCAGCCTCCGGTTCCGTTGCTCATGTTTATGCGGTCAACAGCCCCCATCCTAGCGTCAGACCGTCCCTTACCAGGCGCAAGGGCGCCGTCGCTCCCAGGTGCAACGCCAGCACCCGCCGGAAAATCTCCGGGTTCTTCCGGAAGACCTGCAGTGTACGATGCTGCAACCGGGGACGTCCATCGAGGGTGAGCATCAGCCGCGCCATCCATAGTGGACGTAGAGCCAGCCGGCGATGGCTCGTCTCATAGCTCCTCAGATCCGCCGTACTGAGGGACTCGGCCATGGCGACGGCTTGACTGAATGCCAGGCCCAGGCCCTCGCCCGTGATCGCATCTACAGTCCCGGAGGCGTCTCCGACAAGCGCCACGTTGCCGCGCCACACCCGCTGGTATTCGCGATTTCCCGTGACGGCCCCTCGTTCCGTTGACACCGCCTCAGCCCCGTTCAAACGGGCGCGGAGTCGCGGCAATGCCCGCAGCCCCTCCTCCAGGCGCAGATTCGGATCATGCGATGCAATGGCTACGCAGACTTGCTCGCGGCTCACCGCAGTGGCGTAACCCTGACACCGATCTCCCCAGAACACCTCCATGTGATCGGACCACGGCGCAACGCTAAAATGGCGGCGGAAGGCATAGCGGAGCCGCGGGCGCGGACCGCGATCAAGCAGGGCCCATCGCCGAACGCGCGAATTCGAGCCGTCCGCACCAACGATCCAGCGAGAGCGCACGATGCGATCCGCGAGATGAACCCCGTCTGCGGAAATGCCAGTGACCGCTGTTCGCCACATCAAGCCGGCGCCCAGCTGTTCGGCTCGCTCGATCATGAGGCGATGCAGTGTGGTGCGGCGCACCGCAACGCCGGAGCCGCTCTCGGGGAAAGAAGCGTCTGCGGATAAGGACGCACTCAGGAAACGAATCCCGCGGAACGGGTGCGAACTGGCGACAGGCACGTGAATCCCGAGTTGCTCCAGCGCCGCGAGTCCATCCGGCAAAAGCCCTTCGCCGCAGGTCCTGTCAATCGGAGGCTGCAGGGCGTCCGCCACCAGTACTTCGAATCCTCGCTGTCGAGCCGCAATCGCAGCCGCCAAGCCCGCAGGCCCACCCCCAATCACGAAAACGTCGGTCGCTCCTGGCACCTTCTGGCTCACGCTTTTTTTGACCTACCATTGCAGGAGCAGCAATTCCGAACAGAACCCAGGTCCCATCGCCGCGAGCACACCCAGCGTCCCGGGTTGCGGACGTCGATTCCGCATCACGTCCTCAAGCACCACCAGGACTGACGCCGACGACAGGTTCCCCACTCTTTTCAGACAATCCCAAGAAGCATCGAGTTGACCGTTGCGCAGATCAAGGGCATCGGCCGTCGCCTCCAACACCTTCGGCCCTCCCGTGTGCAGCACCCAACTTTTCACATCGTTGCGTTGATAGCCGTGATCGGCGAGGAATCGGTCGACATCGTGTCCCAGATGTTCACGAATCAGAACCGGCACTTCTGGCGAAAGCGTAATGCGGAATCCCTTCTCTGTAATCTTCCACCCCATCATTTCCTCGGTCTCGGGATAGAAAACAGAGCGGGTCGCCAGGATCGTAGGCCCGGCCGAATTCATGTCTTCGCCCGCGACAATTACTGCGGCCGAGCCGTCGGCAAACAGGCCCGAGGAAATCAAATTGGCCACGGAAAGGTCGTCACGCTGAATGGTTAGCGAACAAAGTTCCACCGACACCAGCGCCGCCGCCTGCGAGGGATATGCGCGCACGTAATCTGCTGCGCGCGCAATCCCCGCCGCGCCCGCAACGCAGCCCAACCCAAAAATCGGTACCCGCCGGATGTTCTGAGGCAAACCCATGCGGTTGATAAGCAGCGCGTCAATGGACGGGCTTGAAATGCCCGTCACCGAGACGAAAAAGAGAGCGCCCAGTTTATCCGCCTCAATTCCTGCATGATGCAGCGCGCGGCACAAAGCCTGCTCGCCCAATTCCTGCGCCACTTCAATCCAGACATCGTTCGCCTGGCCCCAGGTGGTGATGTCGTAGTACTTCTCGGTGGGCAATGCGAGATAGCGACCCTCTACGGTCACGTTGCGATGCAACCGCGCCAGCAGTGCCGGGTTACGGAGGCGGTCGCCCCAGTATTCCTGCAGTTGCTCGAGTAGGAATTTCTGCGAATAGTAGTTTTTCGGGAAAGCGCTTGCGGCGCTAGCGATTTTCATGGGTTCAGAATCCGTTCCGGCACCGGGTCAGCGCCTTTGCCTTTAAGACATCAACCGCCAAATCACATGGCCGGGCAGCGGACTCAGTTGTCGCATCTCTTGCGTCGCATGAATATTGTCCCAATCCTCACATCCTGATTTGTCACCCGACTGTTAAATCAGGCGATACGTTCCAATCGGGCCGCTCCGTGCCTCAGCTAAGGTACTACGACAATCGAAGTTGGAGTGTCGGCGACCGAGTACGAAGTCACCGCCGTGAGCGTCCCAGTGCCCGGATCCAGACTGAAAGATTGAATCGCAGGACTCGACGAATTGCCCACGAACACATATTTTCCGCTGGGATCGCTGACCATGAAACTTGGGTGCGCATTCGTCGCGACCGATTCATTCGCAGTAAGCAGAGTCAGTGAGCCATCGGTAGCGATCGCATACACCGAGAGATTGGATGCACCCGCATTCGCCACGTAAAGATATTTGCCGGAGTTGTCGATCAGGAGCGCAATCGGCGAGGACAACGTCCCGCCCCCGATTGTCGAGAGGACCGTGAGCGACCCGTCCGAGTTAATTGTGAATTCCGAGATCGAATTATCAGGAAGGGAATTGGCAACGTAGAGATGCGCCCCGCTGGGATCGATCGCCATGCCGTACGGATTTGTTCCCACCTGGGTTACCTGCACGGGGACCTGGTTCGGAACTCCCGCGCTCAGGCTGAACACCTCGACGCTTCCTGGTAAACCGGCACCGATCACATAAAGAAAATTGCCAGAAGGGGAGACTTGCATGTTGTTAGGAGTCAGGCCAAGCTGCAGCGGAGTGCCGACCGCGGTCAGCGAACCACTGCTGGCGTCAATCGAAAAGACAGAAATATCATTCGCGCCGGAGTTGCCGACGTAGAGAAAACTCCCGGCCGAGTTCATGGCCAGCAGTGTCGGAGCCGTATCGGTCTTCGGGCGCGGCGTCACTTCCGTCAGCACCCCAGAGGTGTCAATCGTGAACAAGGAAACATCATTCTCGAAAGAGTTCGCGGCGTAAAGGTATTTCTTCGATGGATGCAGCGCGAGTGCCTCCACTGCGGGGCCGGCCGCGATCGGACTCACTGACAACAGCGTGAGCACGCCCGAGTTCGGGTCTTCGCGGTAGGCAACGATGTCATTGGCCGTCGGAAGCGCCGCGTACAAATAATGGCTTGAGGTGGTCGCACAACTGACCCAGACCACCACGCTGGCAAAAACCAGCAACAGCCCTGCTGCTTTCTTTAGCATCCCTGACTCCAGTAGTAGATTGCCGAAACGAAATATTGGAAAATCGCTGGTGCGCCCCAACGCCTCGGCCGAACACGGTTATCACTCTTCGTTGCTAGACTCCCTATCATACGGGAGAAGTTCGACTCTGCGCAGCCCCGCGCACCGCAACCGCATGTGCTATGGCTTTTCAGCCGGGCGTCCGCAGATGACGGGATGGCGAGCGGTTAATCGCTAAGCTCGTGCGATGCAGGGATGCTTCGATCAGGTTGCACCGCCATTCGCTTTGAAACGCTCAGTGCGCGGGACTCGGACGTGGCCCCTGGGAAGTGGCCGTCACAGCCCGATCTTCGCCCCCTCGCAACGCCAACCGCAGACGATCAAGGTAAACGTAAACTACCGGGGTGGTGAAGAGAGTGAGCATCTGGCTCACGACCAGCCCGCCAACAATCGTGATCCCGAGCGGGCGATGTAATTCCGAACCCGTTCCCGTGCCGAGAGCCAGTGGGAGGCCGCCGAGCAGCGCGGCCATCGTCGTCATCATGATGGGCCGGAAACGCAGGATACACGCTTCATAAATCGCTTCCACCGGCTTCTTGCCTTGGGTGCGCTCCACGTCGAGTGCCACATCGATCATCATGATCGCGTTCTTCTTCACCAGTCCGATCAAAAGGATGATGCCAATCGTCCCAATCACGTTGAGTTCGTTGTGCGTCAAAAGCAGCGCCAGCAGTGCCCCCACACCCGCGGAAGGCAATGTCGACAAAATTGTGATGGGATGAATGTAGCTCTCATAGAGCATGCCCAACACGATATAAACGGTGATCAATGCGGTCAGAATTAAGATCGGTTCGCTCGAAAGCGAATCCTGAAAAGCTGCGGCCGTCCCCTGGAAACTGGCCTCAATCGTGGACGGCATGCCGATCGAGCGCTGGGCATTCTCGATCGCCTGTGTCGCCTGACCTAAAGAAATTCCCGGAGCCAAATTGAATGAAATGGTGACCGATGGGACCTGACCCTGGTGATTCACCGCCAGCGGCGTATTCGATGGCTCGTAGTGAGTGAAGGCGGCCAGAGGCACCGGCGTTCCCGCAGTTGAGCGCAGGTAGATGTTCTGTAACGCCTCGGGAGTCTGCTGGAACTGCGGTGCAACTTCCATGACGACGTGATACTGGTTGAGCGGCCGGTACATGGTGGAAACTTGCCGTTGTCCGAACGCGTCGTACAGGGCGTTGTCCAGAGTCTGCGGCGTAATGCCAAGGCGGCTGGCGGTGTCGCGATCAATCACCAGCTTGGCCTGCAGTCCCTTATCCTGCTGGTCCGAGTTTTGATCGCGTAATTCGGGCAACGTCCTGAGCTTCTGCAACAGTCGCGGAGACCAATTGTTGAGGTCGTCGAGGTTCGCGCTCTGCAGGGTGTACTGATACTGCGCGTTGCCAAACCGCCCGCCAATGGTGAGGTCCTGGGCCGACTGCAGGATCAGGGTCGCTCCCGGCACGACCGCCAGCTTGCCCCGAAGACGGTTGATCACATCGTCGGCGCTCACATTTGGGCAGCGCTGCCAGAAATGTTGAGGCTTGCAGTTGCTGCGCTGTTCCAACGGCTTCAGCATCATGAAAAAGCGGCCCTGATTCTGCGCCGTGTTTCCGCCGGCAAATCCCACGACCGAGTCGACCGCCGGATCCTTCATGACAATGTCCACATAGCGCTGCATCTTGTCGCTCATGGAGTGAAACGAGATATCCTGCGCGGCCATCACGCCCCCCATGATGCGTCCCGTATCCTGCTGGGGGAAGAAGCCCTTGGGCACCTTGATGTACAGGTACACGCTGAGGCACGCGACCATGACCGTGACGGTGAGTGTCACCGGTTGGTATGCGAGCACCCACTTCAGGGCGTGGGTGTAGGTGGTCAGCAACCAGTGGAAGACCCACTCACTACCGCGGTAGAAAAAGTTGTGCTTTTTGTTGTTGGCAGACCGCAGGAATTTCGCGCACATCGTCGGTGTAGTGGTGAGAGAGACCAGCAGCGACACACTGATCGCGATGCTCAACGTTACCGCGAACTCGCGGAACAACCGCCCCACGATGCCGCCCATCATGAGCAGCGGAATGAACACGGCCACCAGCGAGGTGCTCATCGACACTACGGTGAATCCAATTTCAGCCGCTCCCTTGAAGGCCGCCTGCACCACGTCCATGCCGTGTTCGACGTAGCGGGTAATGTTTTCCAGTACCACGATTGCATCGTCGACCACAAAGCCGGTCGAAATCGCCAGCGCCATCAGCGACAGATTGTCCAGACTGTAGCCCAGCAGGTACATTCCGCCAAACGTTCCGACTAGCGAAAGCGGTACGGCGATGCTGGGAATGATCGTAGCCCGCACCGTGCGCAGAAAGGCGAACACC
>CAVRCR010000007.1:0-62764 GCA_963719615.1 uncultured Acidobacteriaceae bacterium
ATAGGAAAGGATTGCGTCCCGATTCGCCTTCCGAAGGCAGGGTTATCAGTAGGGTGGTTCAGACCTTCGCTCTGAACTGTCCTGAAAACTGAGGGGCAGCGTCCGAGGTCCGCGTACGAGGCAGTTCGGAGGAGGGGAGGGGCCCGGCGCCCCTTGCTTTTGTTTCTTCATTTTTCTTCATTTACTATTCTTTGTTTACTTTTGGTATTCAATGTGATAGAAAGCTCCGCGATAGAAACTCACCGCAATTCTTGGGGGATCACTATGAAGTCGGTGAAGTGCTTTACCTTATTTCTCACCCTGCTAACAGCTTTGGGCGCCGCCCATTTGGTGTTCGCGCAAGGAACTGACTTGGGCACAATCCGAGGCACCGTGAAGGACGCAACCGGCGCGGTCATTGCCAACGCGAAAGTGACCGTCACCGACCTCGATACCAACACTTCGCGGCAGACCAACACGAACGGAGCGGGCGATTTTGAGGTCTTCGGTTTGAAGTCCGGCCGCTACAAGGTATCGGTCACTGCCGGCGGGATGACTACGGAAGAGATTAACGATGTGGTTGTGAACGGAAGCGCGACCGTTGGGGTCAACGTAACCCTGCGTGTGTCCGGGGGCGGGGAAAAGATTGAGGTCTCGGCGTCAGCTGTGACCATCAATACTGAGAATCCAACCATCAGCGACACCATCGGTCATCAGTCCGTGATTGATCTGCCACGCGACACTCGCGATATCTATTCGTTCTTGTATTTGAACCCGAATATCACGGGAGCGGACGAACCGGGAGATTTCAAGTTCATCGGCGGACAAAGCTATGGTGGCAGTTTCTCAGTAGATGGACAGCGCTCGAACGGAGGCATATTCGGTTCGCAAACCGACAGCAAGCCTTCTCTCGAGGCGGTCGACGAACTGAACGTTCTCTCCAACAGCTTTAGCGCCGAATACGCGGGTACGGCGAACATCCGTATTACCACCAAACGTGGGCAAAATCAGTTTCACGGTTCGGCTTTCTATAACAATGCCAATTCGGCGTTAGCCGCTCTCTCGCTGCAGGATCTTGCTGGAATCGCCGATTTTCAGCCGAACGCATTTGCCTCGAAATATCCCACGCCTTATTTCAACATCAACGATCTCGGAGGATCCATCGGTGGTCCTGTTAAAGGACTAAAACGTACGTGGTTTTTTGCGGCTTATGAGCGGGACTACGACGTTTCGCCCGTGAACATCTCGACGACAAAACTTGCTCATCCGTCGCTTTGGACAGGAGATTTTTCCGGGATGACGGACAATAGTGGGTCCACGCCAGTGTATAACGAACCCGACGTGCCCGCTGGTGTCGTGCTCACAGCACAAGAGATTGCTGACGATACGGTTGGTGGCGCCGGCCAGCAGTTTTTACAAATACCGTCGCGGCTCTTGAACCCGTCGGTTCAAACTCTGATCACCAAGTACTTTCCGCACATCGGCGTAACGGCGCCTATTGATCCGACGACCGGCAGGATTTTCCGAGCTACCAGACCCAGATGCCGGGACGGGACACGCTGGATACCGGTTCTCTGCGGCTCGACCATGACTTCAGCGAAAAAGATCACGTTTATGCCAGCTATAACACGTCAGCGGAAACCAGCGCGACGAGTCCGGTTGTGTCCCCGTATACGGGACTTGGTCTGACGCAAAACTATCGTCAAAACCAAACCGTGCAACTTTCTTACACGCGTATCTTTAAGCCGACTCTCGTCAACGAAGCGCGCGGTGGATTCAACAAGCAGAATTTGCTGGAACACAGCAACACCACGTTGGAAGGTTTCCTTTCCAGCATCGGTTTTGACGCGGCTGATATCGCCGCTTATGGTTCGGTCGTCGGTCAGTTTGCGCTCAGTACCTTCGGGCATCCCGCCATCAGCTTCAGCAACACCTTTGCGACTTTCACCAACGGCGGGCGCAACACATATCGGCCGCGAGAATCAGGATCTGATCACTTTCGGAGACACTCTGACATGGGTACGGGGAAAGCACAATCTGCGGATGGGAGCGGATTTTGTGCGCAATCAGGCGGTGGACGGGTTTGCTCTGAACCGCGGAAATCCCCGAGGCTCGATGACCTACACGAACCCCACTACTTGTGTCGCCGATCCCTGTTTTGACACAAATGCGGACCCATTTGCAGAGTTTCTGCTGGGCCTGCCCCCGACGAGCGCGAGCTATGTGTTGCAGGCGCGGCCTCCCATGAATGTCTATAACTGGGAGGAAGGATACTTCGCTCAGGACGACTGGAAGATTTCGTCAAAGCTCACATTGAATCTCGGTCTTCGCTATGACCTGACCACCCCTTTTATCGAAAAGAGACGATCTGCTGATCAACTTCGACCCAACGGGCGCGAATCCAACCGGAAATCCGGGAGTGTTCATCATTCCCTCGGCGAAGACTTTGCCCTACCTGGACACGCGGATCGCCAGCTATGGATATATCACTGCTTCGCAGGCCGGCTTGGGCCGTGGTCTTGTCCGTACCGACAAGAACAATATTGCACCGCGCCTGGGCTTCGCCTACAAGCTAGGGGACAAATCGGTGGTGCGCGGGGGCTGGGGCGTCTTCTATCCGACTTCCGCGGCGCAGGGAATCCGGGACGCCATCGGAACCAATCCATTTAATCAGGGCGTTACATCGCGAACTACGCTCGAGGGATGGCCAACCGCCTCGCAAGACGGGATCAGTCCGATCACCGGTGGAACGCTAAAAGGGTTTGGCAATTCTGTGACCGCCAACGCCGTACCGTTAGGCATCCAAACGTCCACGCATCCAGCAATACAACGTCACATTTGAACGCGAGATTGTTCGCGATGGAACTTTGCGGGTGTCTTATCTCGGCACACACATGGACGGCTTGATTGCCGGCAAGGACTTGGATGAACTTGCTCCGAACACGACTCCTTTCGGCACTACCCAGGGAGACGGTGTCACGATTTGCGATCCTACGCAGGGAGACTGTGCCTACTCGCCCGCGGACTTGGCTCGACTGCCCTTCCCGCTGGTCGGTGAGTTTCTGCTCACTTACGGAAACTTCGGGCATGCGAAACTCCAACTCCTTCCAAACCGAATTCACGCGGCGCTACAGGAGCGGCCTCATGCTGGATATGTCCTACACCTATCTCGATCAGAAGAGCAGCGCATTGGACACCGCGAACTCCAGCCTGGGGGGAATCGGCTATAACCCATTTAGCCCCAACTCGGACTACGGCACCGATGGCTACGTCTCCAAGCACCGTTTCATCGCCTATGGAATTTACGATCTGCCCATCGGACGGAACCATAGAATTGGCCATTCATTCTCGAGGCTGGCTGACACTCTAATTGGCGGCTGGCAGACGACTTTCAATATGTTTGCCAAATCCGGACAAGGTTTCACGCCGTTCTGGATCTGCGACGACTGTGATCCGGTCGAGCCGGGGAACATCGCGGTTTCATCGATCGATGCAGTGGGAGATTTCAACGCCGAGCCCTCATTCCGGCCGCTGGTGTTGAACAACAACATCAATACCGGGAAAAAAGGGAGTAACGCCATCATCTGGAACGCCAGTTCGTTTGGGCTGCCCTCGGTCGGAGCTGACCTGTTAAGCAATCCGGCCGTTGCCAAGAGAAATATGCTGACGGGGCCGGGCGCCTGGGGCGTGAATTTGGGTATTCACAAGGCCTTCCCGGTCGGGGAGCGCGTGGTTGCGACCCTCGGAGCTGATTTCGACAATATTTTCAATCATCCCCTGCTTGCGCCGGATGCCAACTTCGGGGGCGGTGGGGGCACATTCGCACAACTGGGCGACTTTAACATCAGGGTCGATCCAAACACCGGAGCGGTGCTGCCGATTGCAGCTTCCGACGTCAACTTCAATCCTCTTTTTGGCCAACTGACAAATAGTTTCCCGCAGGAAGGCGTGCTCAGCCAGCGGACCATTCGTCTGCGGCTGCGAGTCACTTTCTAGCCGCTGGGCAGGCGGCATGCAGTTGGGGAACTGGAGTGGCTGCGCGCACATGGAGCGGTGCTGCGCAACCGACAGGAACCGATGAAACTCCATCTTCTTCGCGCAATTTTCGTCGTAGTGTGCTTGACCGAGCGCTTTCGCTGACCGGCCGGGAGGGTTTCGCGTCATTGGGCCGGGCGGCGGCGGGGCGATGTTCAATCCCACCATCAGCCCGCATGACCCGAACACCGTGCTGGTCTCCTGCGACATGACTGGCTCTTACATCACCCATGATGGAGGACGCACTTGGCGCATGTTTAATTTGCGCGGCGTCGTGAATTTCTTTGTCTTCGACCCGCTGGATGCGAAGACGATGTATGCCCACGCGACGGGATTATGGCGCAGCACGGATGGCGGCGAACGGTGGGATCTGGTCTATCCCAGTCCTTCCGCGGTCAAGGGCGTGAAGATGAATTCGGATCACGCCGACGAGCAGATTCTTGCCGATCCGGATCCATTGAGCGAGATCGCAGCCCTGGCGGTTGATCCTTCCGACTCAAAGATTCTTTACGCCGCCGCTGGGACGAAGGAGAGTCCCGCGCTCTTTGTTTCGCGCGACTACGGGAAGAGTTGGCAAAAACAAGTGGGCTTGCCCGATGTTCCGCGCCGGCTTTGGGTGGACCCGAATTCCGCGGCCGATGGCCGTAACTTGTTTCTGGCAAGCGGACACGCGATCACGGTGATCAGTCCCGGAGGAGTGCGCAGCTTCCCGCTTCCCGCGGCTGTCAGTGACATTTCGATGGGTTTTGATTCGGGCCCGCAGCCGACTATCTCCATCTATGCCACTTCAGAGCAGGGCATCTACGTTTCGAATGATGCCGGGGCGAACTGGCGCAAGAGTGACCTGCCGGGTGCGGGAGCGAAAGTGCGTGCCATCGCGACCAGCCTGCATCATCCGGAGACGGCATACGTCTCCTACGATCAGCTGAAGGCCGATGGAGAGTCCTGGATGGGCGTGGCCAAGACCACGAACTCTGGCTCCGACTGGAAGTTGGTGTGGAAAGAATCAGCGGTAGCGGCAAAAAACGTGAACGACGCGTGGATCACCGAGCGCTTTGGGCCCGCTTGGGGAGAAAATCCTCTAACCCTTACGGTAGCTCAACAGGACGCAAATCTGGCATATGGTACGGACCTCGGGAGAACCATGCGGACAGTTGACGGAGGCGCAACGTGGGCAGCGGTCTATTCGCGCAAAGTAGATGACACGGGCTGGACCAGCCTCGGTCTTGACGTCACCACCAGCTACGGAATTCATTTCGACCCGTTTGATCCAAAGCGCCAGTTCATTACCTACACCGATATCGGACTCTTCCGCAGCGAAGACGGCGGCGTCTCGTGGACCAGTTCGACGGCCGGAGTGCCCAGAGATTGGATGAACACGACGTATTGGGTCGTCTTCGACCCCAAGGTGCGCGGCCGGATGTGGAGCGTTAACAGCTATACTCATGATCTTCCTCGCCCCAAGATGTGGCGGCATAACTCGGTGCTGCATTACAAAGGTGGCGTTTGCCGCAGTGATGACGGCGGAAAGCACTGGACCAAGTCCAACGCCGGGATGGACGAGACCGGTGCGACCCATATCCTGCTCGATCCCACCAGCCCAGTGGATGCACGAGTATTGTACGTAGCCGGTTTTGGCCGAGGAGTCTACAAGAGTTCAGACGGCGGACGCAGCTGGGCGCTGAAGAATAATGGGATCACGCAAGAGCAGCCGTTCGCGTGGCGGTTGGCGCGAAGTTCGAATGGGACGCTCTACGCGGTGATCGCGCGACGATCGGAGGATGGAAGCATCGGCGAATGCGGGCGATGGTGCCCTGTACCGGTCGACCGACGGAGCGGAGCATTGGCTGCCCGTTTCGTTGCCTGAGGGAACGAATGGACCGAATGGCCTCGCCATCGATCCTGGGTCGCCAGATCGTCTTTACCTCGCCGCCTGGGCGCGAGCGACCGGAGAACACGGAGACGGCGGAGGGATTTTTCTCTCGGAGAATGGCGGCAAGAGCTGGAAGCAGGTGCTCGACAAGGATCGCCACATTTACGACGTCACCATTGATCCGCGAGACCCCAATGTGATCTACGCGGCTGGCTTTGAATCGTCGGCCTGGCGATCGGCAGACCGCGGGCTGCACTGGACCCGTATTCCCGGATTTAACTTCAAGTGGGGACACAGGGTGATTCCCGATCCGCTGAACCGCGATGAGGTCTACATCACGACGTTCGGCGGGAGCGTCTGGCATGGTGCGATCAATGGGCAACAGCGGAGCGGGGACATCGCCACGCCCGTGCTCGATCCTGGGCAATAGCCGGAGGAGCTAGGTGATCAATCGGCGCCAATGGCTGTATGGAATGGGTCTGGTGGCAGGGTCTGGAATGCAAGTAGGCAGGGCCGCCGGGGTTGCGGCCGAGGAACGCAGCCGCATGCCGCGCCTTTGGAGCTTTCGCAGTACGAGCCAAGAAGTATGCTCCACGTGCACGAGTCCCGCGTCGAGCGTTCGAGATTTCCGCTCATCGACTTTCATACGCACATCTCCGGCTCGACAAAATCGGAAAAAGGTGTGGAACTCTCGCCCGATCGCGAATACTTGGGAACTCCCCAGGAACTGCTCGCGGTGATGGACCGCAAGAACATTCGGGCCATGGTCAACCTGACTGGCGGCTACGATCGTGGTCTTGCCGAAGCCGTAGCCAAATACGACCGTGCGTATCCCGGCCGCTTTTACACTTTCACCGAGCCCTCCTATTCCCGCTTCAAAGAACCGGATTACCCGACGCTGCAGGCACAGGCCATCGAGCGAGCGCATCGCGACGGCGGGCGAGGCTTGAAGATTCTCAAAACGCTGGGACTCTATCTTCGTGAAAACATCACCTCGGGTTCACTGGTGAAAATTGATGATGCGCGTTTTGATCCCATGTGGGATGCCTGCGGCCAGCTTAATCTTCCGGTGGCGATTCATATTTCGGATCCGATCGCATTCTTTACACCCACGGATCGCTTCAACGAGCGCTACGAGGAATTGAACAATCATCCGGACTGGTCGTTCCATGGCGGAGACTTTCCCAGTAATGACGAGTTGATCGCCGCTCGCAATCGCGTCATCGCTCGACATCCCAAGACGCAGTTCGTTGTCCTGCACGTAGGCAACTTCGCGGAAGATCTGCAAAACGTGTCGGAGAATCTCGATCGCTATCCGAACATGTTCGTTGACCTCGCGGCGCGCATCGGAGAACTCGGACGCCAGCCGAGAACTGCGAGTAAGTTCTTTGATAAATATCAGGACCGGATTCTGTTTGGCACCGATGCGACCCCGCATGGTGACGAGTTCCCGCAGCAGGTCTTCAACGACAAGCTGTACGAAATCTATTTTCGTTTTCTCGAAACCGAAGACGAATACTTCGACTACGCTCCAGCCAAAATCCCGCCGCAGGGCCGCTGGAGAATTTACGGGATTGGACTGCCGGAGACGATCCTCAAGAAGGTGTACTACGAGAACTCCGCCCGGATATTGCGAATTTAGATGCGACGCTATTTCAATCTCTTTGTCGTCTTGACCTTGGCAACGCTGTCGCGGGCGCAAGTGCGTGTGTGGGAAGGGACGCTCGCTCTGCCCACTTACGAAGAGGGGATGCCCGATCCGAATCCTCCCTTCGACCAGTTCACGAACAACAAGTTCAACTATCCGTATGTCCTGCGGGAAAACCTGACGAGCAGGCGCGTGAATCACGATTGGCGTGCCATTTATCTGGAAAATGAACACCTGAAATGCTCCGTGCTGCCTGACATTGGCGGGCACCTTTACACCTGTGTTGACAAAATCTCGGGGCAGTCGATGTTCTACGCCAACACCTCCATCAAGAAGGCGGCTGTGGGCTATCGCGGGGCTTGGGCAGCTTTCGGTATCGAGTTCAACTTTCCTGTTTCCCACAACTGGGTGAGCATGTCGCCGGTGGATTTCGCCTTCCATAAAAATGCGGACGGCAGCGCCTCTGTGACCGTGGGGAACGTGGATCGCGTTTACGGAATGGAGTGGACCGTCGAATTGATGCTTCGGCCCAAGTCAACACTCCTGGAGGAGCGTGTGACGCTCAGCAATCGCAGCGACGTCAGGCATCGCTTCTACTGGTGGAACAATGCGGCGGCGCGAGTTTCGGACGATTCGCAGATTGTCTACCCGATGCGCTTCGCCGCGAGCCATGGTTTCACGAATGTCGTTCGCTGGCCCGTCGATGAGGACGGCCACGACTTGAGCGTCATTCGCAATCATGTTCACGGCGCGGTATCACTTTTTACACATGCAAGCCGCGAAGGCTTTATGGGTGTGTGGAACCCCGCGACCAGAACGGGCACGGTGCACTTTGCCCAGTACGAAGATCTACCCGCCAAGAAAATCTGGTCGTGGGGCGTGGACGAAGAGGGCATGGACTGGCGCAAGGCCCTCTCGGACGACGACAGTGGATACATTGAAATCCAGGCCGGCTTGTTTCGCAATCAGGAGACGTATGCTTTCCTGGCACCGCGCCAGTCTATTCACTTTTCGGAGTATTGGATGCCGGTTCGGGAGATTGGCGGCATCTCGCGTGCCAATCTTTCGGGAGTGCTCAGTCTTGCGCGCCACGGCAACGCGTTGGTTGTCGGATTCAACGCCAATCGTGCCTTCTCTAACGCTACGGTTTCCATCTTGAACGGTAGTAGGCTGTTTATTCAGCGAGAAAGTTGATCTCGTCCCCGAACGTACTTGGAACCACAACCTGCCCGTCCTCGACTCGCAGACTAAGTACACTGTCGAGATTCGGGACGCACTGGGAGTGGTACGGATCCGCCATACGGAAGGCGAATATGACTGGACTCCGGAGTCTGAAATTCAGGTTGGTCCTCAGCCTTCCTACCTCATACCCGACCCGGAACACAGAACCTGCGATGACTGGATTCGACTCGGGAATGATCTTGAACTGAACGGGAAAAATCTTCAAGCGCTCGATACGTACGAGGAAACACTTCGCAGATTTCCCGGCAGCTTCGGTGCCATGAAATCGGCTGGGCGCCTGACCGCGAGCCTGCTGCGATTTGACGAAGCGAAAAGCTTCCTTGAGCAGGTGCACGCGCGCGATACTTCTGATCCGGAAATCTCGTATTACCTTGGGATTGCATACGATGGGCTTGGCGAAATGCGGAAGGCGCAGATGTCATATGAGGACGCCCAACGATTTGCCTCGTTTCGCGCCGCCGCTGCCCTGCGTCTCGGAGAGATGCTGGCGCGGGACGGCGATCTGGATGAAGCCGAGCGTCATCTCAGCGAAGCGGTTCGAGCGGCACCTGACGACGTGCGCGCAATCGAGGAGTTGGTTGCGGTAAAAGCCGCGTCCGGGAAGGTGGAAGAAGGGAAGACGCTGGCGCGACAGGGAATCGCCCATTTTCCGCTGAGCTATCTTCTCGGCGAGGAACTCGGGGAACCCAACCTCAAACAGCTCGCAAATGACACAATCCGCGTGCTAAGTCTTGCCGCTCAATACATGCGTCTCGGACTGTACCAGCGGGCGCTGACTGTGCTCTCGCGGGATTATCCTTCGCCGCAGCTTGATCAGACTGAACTGGGCGCGCTGTCGCCCGGCAATCACCCGATGATCGCGTACTTCCGCGGTTATTGCCGCGAGCGTCTGGGACAATCGGGAGTATCCGACTACAAGATCGCGTCCAAACTCTCGACCTCCTACGTTTTTCCCAGCTCGGCCGAAGAACTCACCGTCCTGAGTAGGGTCGTGCGCACAAACCCTCAGGATGCTACGGCGCAATATCTATTGGGCACGTTACATTTCTCCCGCGGATTGACGGACTCAGCGCTGGAAGAGTGGTTGCTGTCCCGCAAGTCGAACCCGCAAATTCCCGTCCTCGATGCGAGCCTCGGTCTGGCTCTGCTGCACGAGAAGCATGACGCTGAGCAAGCCCTCTCTGCTTTTCGGGACGGACTGCAGAGCGACGCCAATAATGTCACGGTTTACCTGGGTGCGGACCAGGCGCTCAGCCTATTGTCGAAACCCGCCAGCGAACGAGTGCAAGTTCTCGAGAAATATCCGAGTCTCGCGGATGCGCCTTCTAGCCTGATCTTCGAACTGATTCTCAATCTGGCCGAGGCCGGCGATTTTCAACGCGCCGAAAGTCTGTTCCGTAACCGATTCTTTCCACGCGAAGAAGGCGGAACCAACGTCCGCCAGGTTTGGGTCGAAGTCGAACTGCAAAAGATGCTTGCGTCGGCAAGGGACGGTCACTGCGCGGATGCTCTGGTTGTAGCAGAGCACTTGGGTGCGCCGGTACCCGATCTTCCATTTACACATGACGGGCTGGAACCCATTCTACAATCCGCGCGGACGAACTATCAGTTGGGCGCTGCTTACGCTAGCTGCGCAAAGCCCGAGGAGGCGGCAAAGAAATTCCAACTGGCTTCTGCAGCTTCCGCTCCCGATCAGATGGTGTGGGCCTGGCGGGCAGCTCAGAAACTGCCCGGTTTTGACGGGAAGCAATGGCAGGAGCGCCTGCAAACCGCTCTCGCACAAGCAAAGAGTCGTAGCGACACCAGCAGCTATACCAGCTGGTGGGACTACACTGCCGGTGCGCTCGCGGGCGCACTAGGCAGTCAGCAAGAAGCGGACCAGAGGTTTCAGAAGGCACTGTTGCTCCCTGACCGGATGCTGTCGTACCACTTCACGCGCACGGCACGCGCCGAAGCTGTGCCGTAGTTCCAAGCGATCGGTGAGAAGCAATCAATGGGTCCAACGCAACATTCGAGTTGCACTTAAGCATGAACTAGGGAATGACGAGGTTAAATGAATAAGGTGTTGCAATCTAAAATAGAAATTCTTGCAGACAAGTACTCTTTAGGGCAGGCAGCAGCCGACCATGCCGCACGCTCTCTTCGGCGGACGCTGAGCAATCAGGGAAGCGCCCGCCTTGTAGCCGCAACCGGGGCATCTCAGTTTGAATTCCTGGATGCGCTGACTAGGGCGCCCAACATCGACTGGAGCCGGGTCGAGCTTTTTCACCTGGACGAATACGTCGGCCTGCCTTCCACCCATCCAGCCAGTTTTCGCAAATATCTCTTCGAGAGATTGATTCACAAAGCCGGAATCACAAGGTATCACCTGCTGGACGGTGATGGCGATCCACACGGGGCGGTTATAAAAATTGGGGCCGAACTCCAGTCGAAACCGGTGGATATTCTCTTTGCCGGAATCGGAGAGAATGGGCACCTCGCGTTTAACGATCCGCCGGCGGATTTTCAAGAGGCTGCCCCGTACCTCATCGTTGATCTCGACGAAGCATGCCGCCAACAGCAGGTGAATGAAGGTTGGTTCTCGAAGCTGACGGACGTACCTAAGAAAGCGATTTCAATGTCCGTGCGGCAAATCTTGCGCTCCAAGGAGATCATCGTGGTAGTACCGGACACGCGGAAAGCTCGTGCGGTGAAGGCGTGCCTTGAAGGGGACATTAGTCCCATGATGCCGGCATCGATTCTGCGGACCCACCCAAATGCCACTATTTACCTCGATACGGATTCGGCTGCGCTCTTAAGTCCGGGAGTTTACACCGCGCCATAATTTGGCAAATATGCCTGCATCTGCGCAAGCCACTGAGCCGAACGTGCGGCCCATCCGCAACTTGCGCTGGTGGATTGGTGCCATTTTGTTTGCGTCGACGGTCATCAACTACATCGACCGTCAGACCCTGTCCCTGCTCTCGCCATACCTCAAGGAGCTCTACCATTGGACGAATTCGGACTATGCGAATCTGCTCATCGGCTTCCGCATTGCGTACTCGATTGGCCAAAGCGTATGCGGAAGGCTGATGGATCGCGTCGGCACCCGGCGAGGACTGACACTTTCCGTTCTCTGGTACTCGATCGTGTCTATGGCCACTTCATTGGCCGGCGGGTTCTACAGTTTCGCGACGTTCAGATTTCTTCTGGGGGCTGGCGAATCTGCCAATTGGCCGGGCGCGACAAAGGCTGTTTCGGAGTGGTTCCCGAAGCGGGAGCGAGCTCTCGCCACAGCGCTGTTCGACAGCGGTTCATCGATTGGAGGAGCGGTTGCACCCTTTATCGTATTCGCAATCTACAACCATTGGGGCTGGCGTCCGGCGTTTGCAATTCCCGGAATGCTGGGTTTCGTTTGGCTACTGATCTGGCGTCGCGCGTACCACCTGCCCAAGGATCATTCACGCGTGAGCGACGAAGAGCGGGAAATGATTCTCGCGGATGCGGCCGTTACGGATGCCCCGCTCGAAAGGCTTCGTTCCAGATGGGTCGATCTTTTGAAGCTTCCGCAGACGTGGGGAGTGATTATTGCGAGATCGTTTACCGACCCCGTTTGGTTCTTCATTGCAGACTGGTTTCCGATCTATCTGGTGGCGAAAGGGATTCCGCTCAAGAGCGGATTGATTGCAATCTGGATCCCCTTCATCGCCGCCGATCTCGGCAATTTCTTCGGGGGAGCGACCTCCGGATATCTAATTCGACGCGGCTGGACACTGGGCGCAGCCCGTAAGGCTCTGGTGGTTTTCGGTGGGTTTGGAGTGACTTTGCTAATACCGACGGTTCTTACCGTCAATCTTGCGCTGATCACTGTTCTTTTTGCTCTGGCGACATTTTGCTATGCCGCGTTCTCGACGATCGCCAACGTGTTGCCTTCCGACCTCTACCGGAGCGACTCGGTGGCCTCGGTCAGTGGACTTAGCGGCATGAGCGCGGGCATCGGGACCATCATTGCATTCAAATTAGTCGGTTACTTCTCCGATGCGAACCAATCGCTGGCCACACACTCCTTCGACACGATCATTATCGTGGCGGGACTTGTGCCGTTCATCGGAATGATTCTCGTGCTGTTTCTCGTTCGCAACACGCGGGCAACGAAACTGGGGCTAGTGCGCCCGATATAGCCGAAGATGAAGTCGTAGGCCGCTAGTGAATGTATGCCCCGCCCGGCAGCAGATACTGAATCGGCCACTGTTCGCGCCTCTGGACTACCAGATCTGACCACTTCATGATCGGCGCGCCGGGGTGCGGAATTTGTTTGACCGCGGGTAGGGTTCCTGCAATTGCATTTGCCAGCGTGAGTCCTTCCTCATCGCTGGCCACGGAAAAGTGTCCCGCATGCAGTTTTAAACGCGAGAAACGGACCGCGATCTCAGCGTCTTCGATCATCTGCAAGAAATAGGGTCTGCCCGTCAAGAGCGAATTGTAAACGTAATCCGCTAACACGCTGGAGAGCGGATTGACGTAGGCGCGGTCGAAATCGAGCTGAGCAAAAGAGGGATCGTCTTCGGAAACCGCTTTGTAGGGCATTCGTGTCTCGCCAAGCCCGCGAAAATCGAAAGTAACGATATCGAAGCCGGCATCCAGGTACTTCCTGATCTCGGGCCAGTCGTCTACGCTCGCCTTGCCGTTCTTGTTGAACCACAGCAACCAGCGGCGACTCTGGTTCGCTGTCCTGTGGATGTGCAACAGGGGCATAACAAGGCTACGGCTGTGACGCAGAACGTAGCGATCGATGGAGGTGTCTTCGAATATCGAAGCTCCTGCACTCTCCCAAGCAATCTCGCTCTCGGCCGGAGCTATGCCGCTATATTGGCTGATGTTCCAGGTTGCGATGCCAGGATAGTTGCTGCCCAGATAAAGTTGCCGGATAGATTCAACCGCTCTTGTTTGGTGCTCATGTGTAGTAGTCCCGGATCAGATCCATCAGCGACCGTGCATCTTCGAAGTCCAGCATCACCTGGCCAGTGCGCGTGCACTGCACGGTTTTCTCATCCAAATCTTTGGCCGAAGCGAGCGCGTGTCTCTCCGGCAACTGATTGAAATGATCCAGAAATTCAAACGCTGCCTTCTGATTTTCATCGGAGTACTGATGACCGTGATAACCCTCCGCCATCGCGATGCGATCCGCATGACCAAAACGGCTATACAGCCTTGACACTTCCTGGAAAGTCTTGTGCGTGCCTTCAATGGGAAAGAAATCGAGCGTCGCTGCGGCAACGAAGACCGGGCGCGGGTACACCAGCAGCAAGAGTCCGGCATGGTCGACACCGTTCGATATCATGCCGTACAAGTCCTGCTCAGGGTCGCTGTCCGGGTCCTTAAAAATCCGATTGTGAATTCGCATGGGCAATGAGGTGATGTAGCAGGAGACGGCGGCTACCTTGATCCGGGGCTCAAGCGCCGCGATGTGCATCGCTTGAAAGCCGCCTCCGCTGGTGCCTGTAATATTGATGCGTTCGGGGTCGACTTCTGGACGCGTCAGCAGGTAATCGAAGGCGCGCAGACCATCCCAGATTTCCCAACGTGCCAGGTTTGTGGCTGCGAGATAAGCCAGATTGCCCAGCACTGCGTGCTCCGCGCAGATCCGGTTGTAGCGGCTCTTGCCTGCCTTCGCATCCCAGAACTGGCTGCGCTCCCCCTGACCCGCAGGGTCCCAGCTGATGACCACATAACCGCGCCGCACCAGTCTCTGGCAAAGCGCCTGATAGTGTGCCTTCCCGTTCTCTGCGTGGCCGGCCGGGACTAGAACGGCCGGGTGCTTCGTTTGCTCACCGCTGTTGGGGTCGTCGGGCACGTACAGAAGCGCCGTCACGTATACGCCCGGGAGGCTTTCGAAGATCAGCTTTTCAATGTGAAAGCCGTCCATCGCAATGCGTCCGGTGACGTGCGGGTGCAGCGGAGTTCTTGTCGTGGGCAATCCTCCGAGCATGGTCAGAAGCTTTCTGATGTATTTCCTTCTGCACGCGCAGTAGATCCTGCTCGGTGCGAATCCCGTCCCAGACCCTCATCCTCTCTCCGTCTTCGCGCCAAGCCAACTCAGTTTGATACTGAAGATAGGGCGTGATCTGCGGACCACTCGGAGCCAATGGCAATACCGAGAACGCCTCCGGCGGGGGAGTGGATCCGCCTAATGTGCTTGCGGCTGTCCAGACGACCACCATGAAGCAGAGAAATATTCTGCTTTGTCGCCGTGGTAGGCTCCGAAGAAACGTTCTGGTGCCGGGTCTCACAGGACGTTTTCGTGAAGGTGAACGGAAGTCTGCAACGTATGGCCAGATGAAACTTGCCGCACGCTTTCCCGGCGAATCAGTTCGGTCGGCATCACGAGTTGCTGGGGGGGCAGGTCTGGTTCGTGAATCCGCCGCAGCGCGAATTCGGCTAGATGGCCGCCGAGCTCTTTAGGAAATTCGCGCACCGTTGTAAGCCCGGGATGCAGCACTTCGCCGATGGTGTCATTGAAGCCCAGAAACACTGATGTCATCGGGAATTCGGATTCCAGATTCCTGCAACGCCTGGTACACGCCAGAAGCGGCCTGATCCGTGCCCGCAAAAAGCGCGGTGGGCCTCTCTCCGCTGGCCAGTAGGGCTTTCACTGCCAGGTATCCGAGTTCGCGATCCTCGGAACTGATCTCGCTGAAACGGGGTTCAAGGTCGGCCTCCTTCATAGCCTGGCGGTAGCCCGCGGCACAGCGCGCGAACCATGGAAGACGCTGATTGCCGATATACCAGATGTTTCGATGTCCTTGGGCGATAAGATAGCGGGTGATGTCAGTGGAACCCCGCACGTCGTCCGTGAAAACGCAGTCGTACTGTTCCGGTCGCCACTCGCCGACAATGTTGTTTCCCACGAGAGAGAACGGAATCTTCTTCTCCGAAAGCGCCGCGAGAATACTGACAGAGTGTGTGCCCGTGAGAATGACGCCACTCGGTCGATTGGATCGCATCAGCGCCTCGGGAAGACGCAGGCTTCCCAAGGGGGCGTTCAGGTCACAACGAAAACTGATGAAGTGCAGGTCCCAGTCATGCTGGGCGCAGTACACCTCCGCCCCCAGCAGCACTTTCGACTGGAACTCGTTAACCGTGTCGCGGTTGCCGAGTATGAACGTGATCGTGCGATTTCTTTTCCCTGCCGCCAGAGTTACACCCAGTTTTCGAGCTGCGGCCAGAACGGTTGCCTGAACGGAGGGCGCGACATCGGAACTTCCGCTGGCGATGCGCGAAACCGTCGTCAAGCTTACTTTCGCGAGCCGGGCGACTTCGGCGTAACGCTGCGTTTCCTTCGAGTCGGAGGCCGAATCTAGACTCAGCTTCCAACCTACGAACTGCGCCGCCGTGAGATCGAATCGCCATGCCCTGTGAGCACAGGGCATCCAAGTCCCCCCGCGCCGTGACCGACGAGACGGCAAACCGCTCGACCAGTTCGCGTACTGTGATCTGCCCTTTTTGTTCGATCAGTTCGAGGATCTTGCGGCGGCGTTGCTCCGCCAAGAGACGGGAGCCTCTTCCAGTCATCATTAAAGTAGGATCCCTCGCAGGAGGAGTACTTTCCTCTGGGTTTGCATTCCCGTATTTTATACACCCCATTCAAGGAAAATAAAAGAAAGCGACGGAGAATGCGGAATCTTCTGCCTCAATCGGCTGAAACCCAGCCACTGAAGCGGGTCGGAGCGCCGCCGCGTCGGCCTTGCTGCCTGCGGCTGAATATCCATAGACAACTTTTGCTTGCGACTGCTTGTGTTTACTTGCGTCACCGTGTAAAAAGGGAACCACCCTCCGCCTGAACTTTCACACGGGCACCACTCTGGGGTTCTCAAGGAGCGATTCACGAATGAAGCGGCGCGACTTCATGGCAGGCGTGGCGGCCTCAATTCTTCTCGCGGTAACGAAGGGCAACACTGAAATCCCGGCCCAGCGCCCTCGGCTGCTGATCTCCAATACCGATGCTTTTACCGGTTTGGCTCTGCTGAAGAACCAGGTACGCGAACGGAATGCGCCCGTCCGACGATATGGAGGGGTGGGCTCTTTCGTGGCAACTTACCCGGCAAGAGAGTTTTGCGGAGAAGGCCTTGGCCGCGATGCGCGCCGGCCACATCACCAAAGGGGTGAAGCCTTCGCGTTCCTGGGTTGACTACGCCCGCTGGTCGCTGGCGTTCGATTGGCTTTCTGGATATCCCGGATTCGAGCCGGCCTTACAGAATCGGATTGCGGATGAGTTGATGGAGGGGGCCTCGGCGATGCTTGCGAGCCCTGACTTCGCCGATCCAGGCAACTACTCCTACCACAATTATGCCGTGCGCTATCTCTCATTACCTGCGTTCGTCTCCGCCGCACTCGATGGCTTCGCAGGCTGCAACGGCCGTTGCAGTGCGTGGCGTGCACAGGTGGCAAAGTGCCTGGCCAATGTTCTCGAAACCACAAATGTGGTCTCTCCCGAGGGCAGCTATCACGAATCTATGGACTACATGCGGATCACATGGGCCAGCCTGACCTTGCTCGCTGAATTACAGCGCACGACGACCGGTGTAGATCCCGCGCACCAGTACTCCCTGTTTCGCAATATTGGAAACACCTACCTTTACAAGCTGCTCCCGGATGGCACGCCCTCGCGCGAAGGTGATAACGAATATCCAATTCTGGATTTGCGCGACACTTCCGTTCTCGGTTACGCCGTCAATCGCTTTAAGGATCCGTACAGCGCTTGGCTCCTGCGCAAGAGTGGCTTCTTCCCAAAACAGTGGACCCTTCCCGTTCTTGAGTTCCTTTGGGACGACCCTGAAGTCACGCCGCGCGATCCATCACTCGCCGGCGAGAATGAGTTGGCGCGGCAGCATTATTTCTCAGGCGTAGGACATCTGGTCATGCGCAGTGGATGGAAGCCGGACTCGACCTGGATTGAATTCGACTGCGGGCCTTACCTGGCGAAACATCAGCATCTCGATCAGAACCAGATCACGATCTATCACAGCGGCTATTTGGCAATTGACAGTGGGGCTGACTACACCGACAGCGAGAGCCCACACTATCTCAACTATTACCGGCGCACAGTCGCTCACAATTCCATACTGGTCTACGATCCGTCGGAAAAGTTCTTTTGGTCACAGAATCTTCTGCCGGCAGCCAACGACGGCGGTCAGCGCATGGATTCCTCCCGCTTCTGGAACACGATCCGCAGCGCTGAAGATTTCGAGAGTACTCGCGATCTGTGGAATCTTGGCGTCGATGCGCGTGGTGGATCATGTGCCCGGCCAATACCACTACGCGATGGGTGATGCCAGCAACGCATATTCGCGCGAAAAGCTGAAGAAATTCACCCGCGAAGTTCTCTATGTACCTGCGGCAGGATCTGCTCTTCATATTCGATCGCGTCGTCAGCACGCACCCATCTTTCAAAAAGGCGTGGCTGCTGCATGGGGTCAACGAGCCGAGCGTAGACCAAGACGCAGGGCAGGGAGCACCGGGAGTGAAAGAATTCAAGAAGGCTTCGACTTTCCGCTTCCGGGAGGGCTCGGGAGAGTTGCTGGTGCATTCTCTACTGCCACGTGAGCGGGTGATCACACGCCGCGGCGGTCCGGGTCAAGATTTCTACACTCCAGGCGATGACCACGGCGGCCTTTGGGGAACCGGCGAAAATTGGCCGCTGGAGCCGCAGGAGGGCGGCCCGTTGCCGCAAGACCCGAAGCTCCAGCACATGTGGAAGACTTTTTGGGGGGACGACTTCTCCAAAATTTCCCCTTCGAACCGGAAAAACGTAGTGCCGGGGGCCTGGCGCATCGAAGTGTCGCCGTCGATTCCTGCCGCGGAGGATTTCTTTCTTCACGTTTTCGAGATCGGCGATACCGGCGCCACTGGCAAGACTCGCAACGAACTAATCGACGGAGTTAATTTTCTGGGCGCCGCCTCGGAGGCCGGCCCCTTCGTGTTGTTCAGTACTTCGGATACTGCTCCTCAGGGAGGGGAAGTATCGTTGCCGGATCTGGCGTGCGATTCGCTCATCGTGTCCGGCCTGCTGCCGGATACGGTCTACGAGCTTAGTCTCACCGGCCCAAATGTTTCGTCGTCGCCCGCTGCTGTGTTGCCAGGCGTTCTAGCCGACATGCTCCGCTTGCGCACCAACAGTAAGGGCGTGCTGCGACTGGAGAAGACGAATCTCGGGAATCTGCGTCTTCGGATTGCACGAGTTTGAGATTTGGGTCAGTGGAAGAGTTGCCATTTCGGCTGACTGTCCTCAACAAACAGTGGGACCGGCGCGACGCCAGAAAGTCTCCGGATCGGCGACGGTGAAGGCGCGCATGGGTTTCCCGACTTGTAACCGCCCCGACGATTGTCCGGCGAAGTCCAGCGCGCTTTCGCTGACCTCGATCGGATCGACTCTGAAGCGAAGACAACGACGAAGGCAATCTCCTCCGCATCGGGCGGCCTCGCGTTGCTGTTCCGGCCGGTCTGTTGAAGCTCGTTCCGTTGCAAACTACGGTGCAGGAATCTGAACACTGGAAACGATATTCGAGTAGCCGCTTTCCTGGTTGCTCGAATCCACGGCAGTTGTGGCGTAGCCTCTCTCGCAGAGTGATTTCCGCGTGCACTTTGGTCTGGGCACCGCGACCAAAATCGACAGCGTCGAGATCCGCTGGCCATCGGGTGCAACTGACGTCATCAAGAACGTAGAAGCAGACAAGTTCTACGCTGTTCTGGAGGGCAAGGGGATCGTCCCATTCGAGCAGATCCGCCCCACTGCCCCATCTCATTAGCTCCGACTTCAAGACACCTCGGCAGCGCCCGGCACAAGAAAATTGCGGCCCGACTCGGTCATCCAGTCTAGCTATCCGGATGCTCGGATTCGAGTGGACTACAGGTCATGCATGATCAGATCTACTCCCAGGCGTGCCAGGCTGGCATCCTCGTGGGAAGACAATCCGCTGACGGCGACGGCACCGGCGACCTCCCCATTTTTTAAGACCGGAATGCCCCCGCCCCAGCCCACAAATCTGGGGTCACCGTAATACGAGATGTCGTGGCCTCTTTCCGGATGCCTGACTCTTTCTCCGATCTCCTGTGTTGGCTTGCCTGCTCGCGCCGCCGTCCACGCCTTGTTCATTGCGATTACGACGGAGGATACAGGGGCAGCATCCATCCGGGCAAAGGCAATGAGTTCACCGCGGCAGTCAGCTACCGCGACCACTACCGCTTTCTTCGTTTGAAGCGCTTGTTCCACGATCAGATCGACCGCCCGCCTCGCCTCCGCATAGTCAATGGTTGGAATCGTTCTCATGATGCGGAAGCTTATCAGAGGTGAGGAGGAGGCGGCTGGATCGGCGGGAATATTCGGCCCAGCGGTAAACGAAGGGTCTCCGGGCCAGCTCCTCGAGCTGACAGCACGCACCGACCTAGAAGACAAATTTCAATGTGAAACTGACTCAAGCGTTCTGGGGACAACGCTGCCTTGTCAAGTTCAGCCTGGCCGAAGGTGATACGACTGCTCCGCATCACTTCTAGCGTTGCTCCAGGACCTGACGAAGCTGCTTAAGAAAGGGAAAGAATCGTGGGCTGCGTTAACTACAAACTGCACCGCAGTCAGCTTATGTCAACAGGAAAAGTTAGGCGGGAAAGCTCCCTTTCCCGCCTAAAAGAGTCGGGCATTAAACTGCCCGAGAAAAGATTGGCTGCGATGGAGCGATTGCGCGGCCATGCGTAGGGCTGTGGCTGCTCGATTCTTGACTTTGCGAGTTTTGACCGACAACACTTTCCCTCCGCTTATCCGGTTGTCCGGACAGAGTCCGAGCCAGGAGGCTAAGGCCGACCCATCGCCGAAGCTGGAAAAGTCAGGACCGATCTCGGCCAAAAGAGTTTGCGCAGTGAGAACGTTGATCCCGGGTACTTGGGTTAGATCCACACCGAAGATGCGGTGGAGATGAGTCTGCAGGTCGAAGCCCGGTTCGCTCGTCTTCGGTTTGGACCCGTCTTTCGAAAGCGATGTGGAACCTGGGGGTGGATCCAGTTTCGATTCGAATTCCTCCAGCGATTGCGCAATTTCGCGATCGCAGGCCGCGATCAACTCTTGGTAATGACGAAACGCTGCCAGCGACTGGCGGAGGGTGAATACATGCTCGCGCCGGTAGTCTCCCACTAGCGACTTGGCGATGGTGTCCGCGCTGGCCTTGATCCGCCCGTCGCGCAGTGCCGCCAGCGTATGCGGGTTACGCTCTCCCGCCAGGATCGCCTCCAGGATCGCGATGCCGGTCCGACCCGTGATATCGCTGATCACGTGGTGCAGTTGCAGGTTCATCTGATCCAGTGCCTTTTGCATGTGTTGCACGTGACTCGATGCCATTTGCACCAGACTGTCCCGATGGCGCAGGATCGAACGCACGCTACAGACCGCCTGCTCCGGCCGGAACGACCCGCGCAGCAACCCCACCGAATGCAGATACTGCAGCCATTGGCAATCGGATACATCGGACTTGCGTCCCGGAACATTCTTTACGTGATGGGCGTTGACCAGGAAGACCTTGAATCCTCGCGCCTCCAAGATCTGAAACAACGGAATCCAGTACACTCCCGTCGACTCCATGGCTACGGTCTCGATGTGGCACGCCTTCAGCCAGGCCGCAGCCGCGTGCAGATCTTCCGTGAAGGTCGAGAAACACCGCACCGGCTGCGGATCTCGATCCCCAGGTACGGCGATATAGATCTCCGTCGCTCCGATATCTACACCTGCAGCATTCAGGTTCAGGCAAGACAACAGGGATGCTCCTGTCTTCTGGTCGCTCTTTGGGTCGCTCTTTCGTTTCCTCGCCATGGGCTCTCTCGGGATTGGATTTGTCCCTGCGAGCCGGCCCAGATGTGCAAAATGGAGTACTCTCCTGAACGAGATCAACGTACCCGAGTGAAGGGCCGCTGTCATCACTGACTTGAGCACAGACTCTGGGACCATACTTAGAAACGGGCTCCCGAAGGATGCACCATTGATGGTTTCGGCCTACTTGCCGACGCGCATGGACCGCTCATTCTATCGCGCCCTGCATGACCTCAGTTCCTCACCGCTTTGACCCGCGCATCGCGGGTTGGTTACTTAGAAGATAAACTTCAATCCGAACTGAACCAGCCTCGGATTATTAACTGTGTTGGTCACTTGCCCGAAGGTCGAACTCGTCACAGTTCCATTCGGCGGCCCGAACTGAGGATGGTTGAAGAGGTTGAAGAACTCCGTCCGGAACTCAATGTTTACGCGCTCATAAATTGACGTTCTCTTGAACACGGCGAAGTCGAAATTGACCACGCCCTGCTGCCGGAGGGTGGCGTCAACGCGAGGCTCGTTACCAAAAGTCCAGGGATTGTTCGGAACTGCAACCGAGCCGTTGTTTCCGCTAGGAGCAGTAAAGCACGCCGTGTTGAACCATCCCGTTATTCTGGAGACTGCGCTTCCTGAAGTGTTTTTATCGCACCCTGGGGTGTAGTCGGGCCGCAGCGAACCGATTCCCAAGCCTGCGCTAGTGAGGGCATCGCCGCCACCCCAACTGAGCTTCACTGGGAAGCCGCGCTGGAGCGTCGTGATGCCGTCTAATCCCCAGCCGGAGACTACTTTCCCACTGAAGCCATTTACGCCGGAGAGATATTTCTTGCCGTGGCCAAAGGGAAGATCAAGCACGTAGCTGGCAACCAAACGCTGTGAAACGTCTTGCGAGGAGAGAGACCTTTCGCCATTTAGATTGTTCCAGTCCTGTATCCCTCCCACGCCTCCTGTAGTTCCACCTTCCAACCATGACGTTAGCGTGTCAGTGTTAGACATCAGTTTGGCGTTGGTGTAGGACACGAGCATAGTTCCGCCACCTTGGAATCGTCTGGTCACAGTCGCTTGCAAAGCGTTGTAATTGCTGCTGCAGCAACCGAAGCCGTTGAGGTTCAATCCCGCATATTGCGGATAGGGCCGGTCAAGCTGGCCCTGGATTAGGCCCGACGGCCCAAGAGCGCCGGGAAGGTTCTGGCTGAAGGGATAGGGTGTAGTAGAAGTGACCACGGGCTGGGCAATGGCGACGGTCTGGCCGGCAGCGAATTGGCTGGCAGCTTGCTTGATGAAGCTGTCAGGAATCTGGTTAACATTGGTATTGAATTGCTCGAGGTGCACGCCGTGGGACCCGGCATATGCCACGTCGAGAAAGAACTTGCCGGGCAATTCACGTTGCAAGTCTAAGTTGTACTGCTCGATATATCCGTACTTCTGCACGGTATAACCGGTGGCCGAAAAGTTGTTCTGACTCAAAATATATTGCGAGACATTCGGCTGTGGGTTTCTGCCCGGCACCGCTACCAGATTGTTCGCGCCGGTTGAGCTCTGGCCGAACGGCCCGGCACCGAGACAGCTGATGGCACCGGCGGTGACCGTGCAAGTGTTGGCATTGAGCGTGCCAGCCGGAGTGACGCCATGGTCGTTACTGGAGAAAAAGTTTGAAGTGGCGCTACTGACCGGATCGACGTAGGGGTTGGTTCCGAACGAGACATAGTTCGGAATGAAGAATATTCCGAAACCGCCACGAATTACCGTCTTGGAGTCGACCGCGTAGGCGAATCCGAACCGCGGCAGGACTTCCTTCTTCGAAAGCGGCAGATTGTTGCGGCTGCTGTTCACGCCGGTCTTGACCAAGAAGAGGTCGCCCAAGCAGGCGCTTCCAGCCGTTCCGCCGCAGCCAGTCACCGAAGAATTGGTCGCCTTCGGGTTGAAGTAGGTCATTTTGTCATAGCGTTCCGACCACGGTCCCTGCAGTTCGTAACGCACGCCCAGATTGAGGGTCAACTTTGAGGTCGCGTGCCAGGTATCTCCAAAGTAGAAAGCGCGATAGGTCTGCTTGCCGGAAATCGGGCCGGAAATTACCAAAGAGCCGCTCGTCTGATTGCCGAATGCAGCGCCCTGGCCGTTGCCGTAGCCGAGCAGGAAATCGGCAAAATCTTCACCGTTGCCCGCGCCCGCGCCTTGTACGTTGCCGGCCCCCACTGTGCCCGGCGTCGCCGATGTCCACGATCCGGCAAAGGAGATCAACCCGCCGCCGGTGTTGGTCTGAAGGTAGTTGTCGTAACCCTCTTCGAGTTGGATGCCCCAAGCGTAAGTGTGGTGCCCTCGGATCATGGTTACCTGGGGAGAGAGGTTGAATTGAGTGTTATAGTCGGCGATCGCGCTTTGTCCCTGGCTGCAACCGACCAGCGAGTCGTTTTGACCGAAACACGGCGTCAGAGGAGTGCGCTCGATGTTGGGGACGAGCGCGTTGTATGCGCTCGGCCAGCCCTCCTTCGACATGTCAAAGCCGCTGTTGACGGGGTCGCGGAGGTAAATAAATCGACTGAGGCTGGCGTTGAAGTTGAAGATGGTAGTCGGGCTGATGGCGTAGTTATAGCCGACAGCCACACTCTTGCTCTTGGTGTTTTCGGCGCACCGGTCCTTGCAGAGTCCGGTGCCGAACGGATCCTGTGCCAAGCTTAACAGCTTCCAGTAGGCAAACCGGCCGAAGATGGTTTGCTTGCCGTTGATAGTTTGGTCGATGCGCACCGTGTACGCGTCCGTGTCCCCGCCGGTGCTGGCGTCCTTAAGGAAGTTGAGGACCGTCACGCCTGGGCCGGCCGTCGGATTCGCAATCAGCTTGCCCAAGAGAAAAGAGGATGTCGGATTGATGAGGTTACCGACAGACGGGGCCTTCGTTTGGCAGAACGTCGTCATATCCGCTATGCAGTTGAAGGGAAACGGCGTGCGCGTCGAGGTTGCTGATGTGGCTGTCAGTGGGTTGTAAATCTGGTGGACAAGGTTCGCTCCATTCACGTCTTGGCAAATCCCACTGGCGTTGAAGGTTGTGCATAGGTCAGAAAAGTCACCCTGACGCTCACTTAGAGTCGGGACAGTGGTGTTAAACGGTGAGCCCGTCCTCAACCGGAATCCTTCGTAGCTGAAAAAGACGAAGGTCCTGTTCTTGATCACTGGCCCGCCAATGGCCGCGCCAAACTGGTTCTGCGTGAAGGGAGGCGGCTCGTTCTTGGTCGGCGGGGTGGCATCGATTTGCGAGTTCTTATGGAAAAATTCGTTGGCGTTGAAAACCTTGTTCCGCAGGTATTCGTAACCGGTGCCATGCCAGGTATTGGTTCCAGACTTGGTGCTCATGTTTATGACGCCGCCGGCAAACTTGCCCCACTCGGGGCCAAGGTTGTTGTCCTGCACCTTGAACTCGGAGACCGCATCCTGGGTCGGAACCATAAACGGCAAGTTGATGTAGCCGATGTTCAGAGGCTGACCATCCAGATACTCAGCGCCCTCGTTCGCGAAGGCACCGCCGATCTGGTAGTTGGCAAAGTCGAAGGGATTCTTGCCGACGACACTGCCTTCCGTGTTGCCTTGAGGAATCACCGAGGGTGTGACCGTCGCCAGGTTGTAAATGTTGCGGCCGTTCAGCGGCAGTTCGTTCGCCTCGCGTTGGTCCACGACTGTGCCGAGGGACGATGTTTCCGCCTGCAGCAGAGGAGTCTCCGACGTCACTTCCACCACCTGGCTGACCTCGCCGACCTGCATCACGGCATCGATGTGTGCGGTCAGCTGAACTTCGACCGTAATCGGACTGCGGGTGAGGTGCTTGAACCCTTGCTTTTCCACGTCGATTCGGTATTGGCCGGGAAAGAGGTTGACGAATGTGAAGAGCCCGTCGCTGCCACTGGATTGTGTACGCTTTTCCGCTGTGCCCATGTTGGTCAGGGTGACGTTCGCGTCGGTAATCGAGGCGCCAGAAGTGTCGGTGACCGCGCCGGAAATTGAGCCATACGTAGATTGTGCATTCAGGTACAGGCTGGAGATCGAGAGAAGCACGCCAAGTGACAGCACCGCAGCGAAGCGACGAGACAACATGGTCTCCCCCAGAAGTGTGGAATGAAGTTCGGAATCGACTCTCGAGACCTCCGCCAGATGCACAAATCTCCTGGCAGATTTTTCCAGAGTTATCCCCTGAACCAATTACGCGCGTGGAAGGTGATTTGTACCAAGTCGGAAAATCGCTGCGGAAGCGATATAATAAGTTGAACTGAAATGCTAAGCGTTCAGACTAGGGATGGTTGGCTTCTCTTCGCAACAACGCATACAGGAAAGGCTTGCCAGTAGGTTTCTGGCTGCCGCCCTGCGGCTCAACCGTAACAAAAACAGCGTCTAGTTCAGCCAGCTGTTTCGGATCATCCAGGCGAAGAACCCAGCGCCGGTTCGATTCGCTGTCCAGGTAGAGAATCCCGAGATTCATGGCGTGATTCTTCTCGCCTGATTCAGTATCTTTTTTTCCCCAAACCTGAAACGCGCTGGCGTTCTTGACGCCAGGCTGGCGATCGAGATCAAAAGCATAGAAGATAAGGGACTTGCTTTGAGTATAGAAAACGCGGCCGAAAGGTTTGCGAGTGCGGCTGCCGCTGTCAACATCAAAGACGTCGGCGATATAGAGCTTGCGAGCACCCATCAATTCGCGAATATCACGGTCGGAAGCAAGATATTGCTCGTTGTCTTTGAGCCTGCGTTCTTGATCGCGGGCCGCGGCTGTCAGTTCGTCGACTCTCGATTCCAGAGAGGTTGTGTGCAACAGGGTACGATCGTACTCGGCTCGCAGGCTTGTAAGTTGAGCCTCAACGAGTTGAAAGGATTGCTCCGCATCACGGAGTTTGGTCGCCAGTTTGTCGCGCTCGTCTAGTACCTGGCGAAATTGCTCATCGCGTTCGGTTCTCGCGGCTGATAACGCCGCGGAACGTGATACGGCTGCGTTTAAGGCATCTCGCAGTTTGGTGACCTCCCGTTGACTGCTCGCAACCTGGGTCTCCAGTCGAGACAACTGCGCGGTCCGGAGGGCGATCAATTCGTCCGAAGCCTTTTTCTCGGGGGCAAGATCCAGCGGATGAACGAATGATACGGACCGAGCCGGCCCCCCTACAGCGCGGCTGTGGCCGCCTAGCCAATGAGCACCTAGGGCGACCAGTATCAGGACACAAGCCGCCACTGCACCAATACCAAGTCGTGCCGCCACATTTCCCGGCGGAACGGCACCGTCAAAGTGCAACAACTTAGCTCTTGAAACAGGAGTGACAGGCTCGTCGATCTTGTGAATACGAGCAAACAGCTTCTTCCGTGCTGCACGATCGTCCCAGTCTTCGCCTTCCTGGTTGGAACCGTAAGCCGCCGCAAGAAAGTTCATGCCCTCAGTGCTGATCACGGCGTACTCGTTGTACGCTTGCCGGCAAGAACTGCAGACTTGCAGATGACGTTCCAAGTCCAGCCGCTCGCTATCAGTAAGCGCTCCTCCATGAGCTAGCGCGGCTAGTTCCTTGAACTTCTGGTGGTGATCCAGTCGTTCATTTTTGTTCATTGTGTATTTCCCGGAGCCTCTTTACCGCCGGACTCTTGCGCAACCGTTCGAGACCTCGATAGAAATGGTGGCGGACATTGCCGAAGGGCTCGTTGAGCCGTTCGCTGATCTCTCTCAGTTCTAGACCCTGGAAGTAGAACAACTCGAGCGTCTTCCGCTGCATTTGGGTCAGATCTTCAAACGCAGACAAAAGCTGCGAACAATCAATTCTGAGACCCACCTCGCGCTCAACGTCGTCTGGCCCCTGTAGTGTATCGTCCAGAGACTCAATATCTGTACCAGAGTAAAAGCCTCTGCGCAACAAATGCGCTCTGCGATCGCGAGCGCGACTAAAGGCAATCTGGGCCAACCACCCTTTGGCACTGCCTTTGGCAGGGTCAAACAGCATGGCCTTCTGGTATAGAGAGAAGAATGTCTCCTGGACGACTTCCTCTGCCTCACTCTTGTCGTTCACGATCCGAAACGCGATTCCAAAAACCAGCCTCGAATAACGGGTGTAAAGCAAGTCGAGGCCTCTGGAATCTTTGGCTTGTATCCAAGCCATGAGTTCCTCGTCGCTGGGTGACCGGACTTCTGTGTGCTGCGGCCCAGCAACACAACCTTCCCTCCCGACTCCCCATACCACGGGGAATGAGAGTGCGCGCCCATTGGGGGGAGAGCTCATTTTTGAAAGGCAGCCGTTTGTAAGAAAACCCCACAACTATTGAACACACCAGCAGAAACAACGATTCTACGGCGCGAATCAGAACCTAGCGCGAACCATACATCAGAAGGCAAACGACTTTCCAGAACAAAAGAGGCTCTTGAGAGTCAAAATTATGGTCGGCCGAGGCTGGTACAGTTTTGCGATCGCGGCCGTATCCAATGGATTGGATAGTGGTGATTGATTTTCTCTCGAGCTAGCGAAGACTTGTGCTAGCGTTCGCTCTTTGCGGGTCTGAGATTGGCGAATCAGTGGAGCAGGTGGCGAGCTAAATTAGGGGCTTGATGCGAAAGGTATTTCAGGTGTCATTCTTCGGTTTGTTGTTCATGATTGCGGTTCATGGGCAATCGACTCATGCGTCCTTAACAGGAAGGATCACGGATCCGAAAAAGGCGGTGATCACGGGGGCCTCAGTCACGGTCATCAATACAGGTACGGGGATTCACTACCAGGGTCTCACCAATGAAATCGGCGAATACTATGTCACCAATCTGCCTCCAGGAAGATATCGAATCGAAGTGGAAAAACTCGGATTTAAGGCCGTGATTCAGTCCAACGTGATTCTCCACGTGCAGGATGCACTGGAAGTGAACTTTGAGATGATGTTGGGATCTGCCTCTGAGAGCGTCACTGTTGCGGGAGAGTCTTCTCCAATCGATACAGAATCCTCCTCAGTGGGAACGGTCGTCGAGCAACGAAAGGCGAACGAACTACCCTTAAACGGGCGCAATGTTTTCAATCTCATTGTCCTCGCTCCTTCCGTGATTCCCCAAGGCAGTTCCACGGGCACCCCCGTCGGCGTGAATCCCTTCGGGTGGGGCAATTACCAGGTAAGCGGTTCCTTTGGAAATCAGAGTGCCGAATATCTCGATGGCCAGCCACTAAATATCGGCTATATCAACCTTCCTGTGCTGATTCCCACTCAGGATTCCATTCAGGAGTTCAAAGTTCAGACCAGCAACTTGGGAGCGGAATGGGGACGTTTCGCCGGAGGAGTAACCAACCTGAGCACGAAAGGTGGGACGAACTACCTTCACGGCGAAGCTTACGAGTACCTGCGCAACCGCATCTTCAATGCGAATGATTATTTTCTGAATGCCGCAGGGAAACCGCGTCCGCCGTGGGTGCAAAATCAATTCGGCGCGGAAGCCGGCGGTCCTTGCGCCTTCCAGCCACCAATGGACGCAACCGAACTTCTGGTTTGCCAGTTGGGAGGGATTCCGGCTTCGAACCGGGGAACCATTCACGGCAACCGTTCCAACCCCCGAGGAGCGTGCGGGAAATTTCTCGACGATCAGCGCTCCTATCATGGATCCCTGTGCTGGTGCGGTAAACGCTCAAGGAGCATGTCCGGGAAGCACGGTGAGCCCGTTCAATTCACGTGGCAACGTCATTCCGACGAACCGGATCAATCCCACTTCGAAGGCACTGCTCGATCTTTGGCCCGCACCCAACAGCTGGCGGAATTGTGACCCGTCCGGAACCATCAATAATTTCAACACGGTGAGCCCGCACGGGCGGTAATCAGGACCAAGTCGTCGCGCGCATTGATCAGGATATTACGATGCGCCAAAGCCTGTTCGTCCGCTTCAGCCACTGGAGCGTAAAGGATCTGCCAATCGATCCCTTGGGGACGGACTGTGCGCAGATCGCTGTTGCGGAAAAATATTCGACCAATGCCGCGGTAGCGGCGTACAACTACAACATCAGTCCCACCACGATCTTTGACTTCAATGCTAGCCTCAGCCGCTTCAAGTACAACCGGTCTCCGACGAACGCCGGTTTTGATTTGACTTCAATCGGCTGGCCCGCCAGCTACAACGCGGCAGTGCCGCCGATCATGCGCACTCCGCCGACTCCCTGCGTCGCCAATTTTTCCGACAATATTATGTGCACGCAGGGACAAAGCTATATTCAGGATCGCGATACGCAATACAACCTTTCTCCAAGTCTGACTCTGATGCGCGGGCCATCACCGCTACCATTTCGGGCTGCAGTTCGAGGCGGGCTACGACAATTATGCCCAGACCAACGTGGCCAGCGGCGCCTTCGATTTCTGCGCGTCCGGCCAGCCGTGTTTCAGCGGATTTCCTTTCGCCGATTTTCTTCTGGGCTATGCGGATAATTTCAGCAACTTCGAAAACCATTTCTTTGCTCAAGCTGTGGTGCCTGCCTTTACCGCCGGAAAGCAGTCTTATCAGGCTTTTTATTTCAATGACACCTGGCATCTGGCGGAAAAACTGACCCTCAATCTCGGCCTTCGTTACGAACTCCAGAGTCCCTGGACGGAGCGCTACAACCGCCTTTCATATTTCGATCCCAACGCGCCGAGCTATCCTCAATCAGTATCTGCCGCCAGGCTCACCGCCGGTGAGGGGCGATGTGTTTCTCGTGCCCTCCGGAACGCGCACCAATCTGCCGCTCGCGAAAAACGATTTCGCGCCCCGGATTGGGTTCGCTTACGGAGTGACGCCGAAGACCATTGTCCGCAGCGGGTACGGAATCTTTTGGATTCCTACCGATGTCTCGTTCGCTTTGAATCCCATCAATGACATGGTGAACGCTCCTGGCACAACCTACACGGGAACCGTAGATGGGACTCATCCATATAACTCGATTTCGCTTCCTTTCCCGGATGGTATTTCTCCTCCGCCCGGCCGCAGTCTCGGAACCACGGGCACTCAGGAATTCCTGACCCGGGTCGTGCAGTCGATCACCGAAGTGGATCGCTCTCATCATCCCGAGGGCTACGTCCAGCAATGGAATTTGAGTATTGAAAGACAGCTTCCGGCTGGGTTTTTGTTGTCTGTGGCGTATGTCGGTTCCAAGGGGACACATCTGGAGCAATATTCCCAGCAGACGAACCAGATTTCCGATGCGCTATTGGCCCAAGCGGCGGCACAGTTTGCGGCTGGAGGAAAGTCCGCGGTCACGCTTTTGCATTCGGTGCCTAATCCTTTTTTTGTGAATGGGGAAGCGCTAGCCCTGGCCGCTCCCACGACTACGGTCGGGCAGTTGCTGCGACCGTATCCGCAATACACCAGCGTGGAACTGGCTGGACAAGGGTCGTTTGCCAGCATCTATCACTCATTGCAGATAACTGCCCAGAGGCGATTCGCAGGCGCGGGTTCTCTTCTGGTCGCCTATACCAATTCCAAACTTATCAGCAACACGGATACGCTGACCTCGTGGCTGGAGACCAGTGTTGGCGCGATCCAGGATAACAATAACCTGCGAGGCGAGCGCTCTCTGTCCTCTCAGGACGTACCCCAACGCCTGGTCATCAGTTATGTGCTGGATCTTCCCTTTGGACAAGGCAAGAAATATCTTTCCAACGTCAGCAGTGCGTTGAACAATCTAATCGGTGGGTGGGGAATCGACGGGGTGGCGACGTTCCAGAGAGGCTTTCCTTTGGTTTTCAGCAACGGACTGGCTAACGATGCTACGCTGTTTGGCGCGGGCTCGCGTCCAAATGTGGTGCCAGGATGCAACAAGGCATCAAACGGACCAGCTACTGCCCGCCTGAGCGGGTGGTTCAATGCAGCGTGCTTCACTGCTCCTGCCGATTTCACCTTCGGCGACGAGCCGCGAGCCGATCCGTCGCTGCGCTCGCATGGCGTGAACAATTTTGATTTTGCTGTCTTCAAGAAGATCCTTTTCCGCTCGGACGGAAGGGCAGGGATCGAATCCCGGGTGGAGTTCTTCAACCTGTTCAATCGCACTCAGTTTGGTCCACCGAACACGACCTGTTGTACTGCGAACAACGCGAACTTTGGATTCGTCACCAGCACTGCTCCGGGAACAAACCCGCGTTTGGTCCAGTTCGCGTTTAAAGTGTTTTTCTAGATACCCATATGACGAGCGCACAACTCGCTGCGCTTCGACTGCAGCCTGACTGAAATGCTGGACCGCTTGCTACAGTTCGCCTGTGTGATTGCGCTTCTCGCGCCTGTCCCCGGGGATGCGCCATTGCTAGAGGTGAAGTCATCGCGCGGGATCGATTTCATTCTAGAGAATTCGCCCACGCCACAGAAATATCTGATTGAGACCATGCCCGGTGGCGTCGCGCTGCTCGACTATAACAACGACGGGTTGCTGGATATCTTTCTGGTGAATGGTGGTCGAATCAACCACCCGATGTTAGCACCCGAGAACTTCGACCGCCACGATCCTCGTTACTGGAACCGCCTTTACCGCCAGAATAAAGATGGCACTTTCACCGACGTGACTCGAGCAGGCAGGTTTAGCGAACGCTGGTGATGGTAACTACGGCATGGGCGTGGCCGTGGGCGACTACGATAACGACGGGTATCCGGACTTATACGTAACGAGCTACGGGAAAAATATTCTCTATCACAACAATGGCGATGGGACGTTCACTGACGTCACGGCCAAGGCGGGAGTGGCGGGCGGTGGCTGGTCGGCTTCGGCCGGCTTTTTCGATTACGACAATGACGGAAAGCTTGATCTCTTTGTGACTCGCTACATGGAATGGGACACCCAACACAGTAAGGACTGCGGTGGCAATTTTCACACCTACTGCCCGCCGGGCGAGTTTCCACGGACGACCAACATTCTCTACCACAACCGTGGCGACGGCACTTTTGAGGACGTGAGCTGCGCGCTCTGGAATAGCGGCCATGAAGGGACACGGCTTGGGCGTTGCCTTCGCCGACTACGATGGTGATGGATTCACCGACATCTTTGTCGCCAACGACGGCATGCGGCAATACCTGTTTCACAACAATGGCAACGGCACATTCGCGGAAGTTGGCATGGAGGCGGGAGCCGCTCTCAACCTGGACGGCGGACCGTTGTCCGGCATGGGCGTTGTGTTTCAGGACTACGACAACGACGGACTGCCGGACGTCATCGTCACCACGTTGCCGCGCCAGACATACGCCGTGTTCCACAACGATGGACACGGCTCGTTCACCGATCGAGGGTTGCAAACCGGCGTGACCATGCTTTCCGGAGTAACCTCGGGCTGGGGCGTAGGCCTGGAAGACTTCGACAATGACGGGCTGAAAGACTTATTCGTCGCGCAGGGTCACGTTCTCGACAACGTGGAAAAAATTGATCCGTCATTACACTATCTGGAGCCTACATTGTTGGCGCTAAATCGCAACAGCCGCTTTGAGTCTGTCGACCCGGGAACGGCCGCGCTGGTCGCCGCCCGCGGAGCGGCCTTTGGCGATATTAATAATGGCGGATCGATCGACGTCGTAACAACCGTGCTCGGCGGCCATCCCCAGGTGTTTATGAATCGCGGCACAAATGCGCATTGGCTTACGATTACTCTTCGCGGCACGCGCAGCAACCGCGACGGTTTCGGAGCCCGGGTGCAAGTGAATGGGCAAACTCGCTTCGCCACCGCTGCGGGAAGTTATGAATCTGCTAACGACAAACGCCTGCACTTCGGACTGGGCGCTGCAAAGAGTGCCAAAATAGAAGTGTTCTGGCCCTCGGGAGCACGCCAAGTCTTAAATGATGTGACGGTAGATCAATTCCTCGAAGTCCGGGAACCGGAGCGCCCTTGATTCGTTCCACAGTAACTCGCCCTGCAATGGTTATAACGGTGCTTGTGCTGTCCCTGCCAATAATGTTGGCCGGGCAGGCCATTTCTCCGGAAGCCCAGCAGCACTGGGACGCTGCCCGCCGGGCAGAAGCCCAAAAGCAGTTCGACGTGGCCGTCGGCGACTACCGCAAGGTCACGGAACTCGAACCCACTTTTGCCGCCGGCTTTGTCGGTCTTGGACAGGCGTTCATGGAGCAGCACGATTTCCCGGGTGCGCTCGTTCCTCTCAAGCATGCTCTCGAGTTGGACGCGAGCATGGTCCCGGCCCATCAGCTTCTGGGTTATGCACTGTTGGCACAGGGCTACGCGGCTGAGGCGATTCCGCATCTCGATCGCGCTCATGAGCAGGGCGCGCTGGGTATTGCGCAGGTCGAGATCGGTCAGTTCGCGGAAGCAATTACCAACCTGCAGGCTGCACTGCAGAAGCGGGCAAACGATCCCGACTTGCTCTACTACTTGGGCCGGGCCAGCGGACTGATTGTCGAAGCAATCGATGGATACGCTGTTGGCGGCTTACCCAGACTCGGCTCGCGCTTATCAGTCCATGGCTGAAAACTATTTCGTGCTCCGGCAAATGCCCGAGGCGGAAAAGCAGTACGAACAAGCTCTGAAACTGCGGCCCGATACGCCGAATCTCCACCTGGAACTCGGCGAGGTATTCGCCAGGACTTCTCGATGGCCGCAGGCGGAGGAACAGTTTCGCGCCGAGTCCAAACTCCAACCGGGAAACGCTGAGGCTGCCTACCGGCTGGGTGACGCACTCCTGCACCAAGGGAAGTCGCGCGAAGCGCGAGTGGCTCTGGAACGTTCGAACAAGTTGCAGCCGCAGATGCCCGAAACGTTGTACTCCCTCGGTAAGGCGGCTTGGCTCGAAGCCGATGCATCGGCCGCGGAGAAGTCATGGCTTGAACTTCTTTCGATTGAGAAGCAGGGAGAACTCGCGGCGCAAACTCATTTTGCCTTGGCTGGACTCTATCGCAAGCAAGGCAAGATGCCCGAAGCGGAGCAAGAGATGAAGGAGTTCCAAAAACTGAAGAGCAACGGCTCGGAGCAAAGTGCGCCCGACCCGCGGGAATAGGTTTCGAGGTCGCCCGGTTCGCGGAAACAATTAAGAACTTGCCAGCGGGGGATTCACAGAAGGCCCCCCACATTTGATCTTTGATGTTGTTGTATGTTGGCGCTGTCATCGGCGCTCATCCAAGCATTTGGGTACACAATTTAGGCTGGCAGGGAATTCCATGAAGTGATGGGTAAAATGGCTGGCTTCAGGGCGCGTAAATCATGGCTTCATCGAATCCGATGAGAGAGCGAATCCGATCTCTCGGGTTACTCGGCTTGTTTGGTGCGTCTATTGCGATCTGGTGGCACCCCCTTGCAGCGGACATGAAACTCGCTCTGAGCAGCGATGCGCACACTCATATCCTTCTGATCCTGCCGCTGAGCATTGCTCTGATTTACTCTCAGGCCAGAGAGTTCCAGTTCACCCGTGAGCCGGGATTATGGCCCGGCTTGATCATAATGACTCGCAGCGCTGGTCTTACGCGGTTCCATAATGTGGGACGTCTGGCCTCCCTCTCCCGGGGGTCGCTTAACTCTAAGCATCTTCGCGCTCGTCATGTGGTGGATCGGCAGCATAATCCTCTGCTTGGGCTTCCAAGCGTTTCGATCGTTTCTGTTTCCTCTATGCTTTCTCTTTCTACTCGCGCCCTTCCCGGAACACGTCTTAAATTGGAGCACGAAGTTCCTGCAACAGCAGACCGCCGTTGCAGCGGCTGCACTGTTCCATATTGCTCGGGTCCCAGTGACGCGCGAAGGCATTATGTTATCCATCCCGGGTCTTGATATCGAAGTGGCGAGCGAGTGCAGTAGTATCCGTTCCAGCATGATGCTTCTGGTCACAACCATTCTTTTAGCTCAACTCTTCCTTCGTTCATGGTGGAGGAAGATTCTGTTGATTGCGGCAGTCATACCGCTCTCGGTTGCGAAGAATGCCCTGCGTGTCTTCACCATCACAGAGCTGGGAACGCGCGTAGATCCAGGTTTTCTGGACGGCTGGCTACATCACAGCGGCGGGATCGTCTTCTTTGGGCTGAGCGTCTTGGTCGTTGCAATGTTGGTATGGTTCTTGCGGCGGGGCGAGTTACGCGCCTCGGGCACCTCCGGGATGAGTTAGTCACCGAACCCAACAAGAAGAAGCCCGCACAGGGTTGTTCACCGGTATGCGGGCTAATTTATCTGCTACTTCAGACTAATGAGTCTGAGGCTTGACAAGCCGAGATCGCACCACCAGGGCTCCGAAGCAAGTAACTCCGGCTCCGAGAAGGTAGGCGGCCATAGGACCGCCCTCTGGTAGCTGTCGACACTTCCGGTCTCGGTCGAGCGCGCCGCATCCCTTCTCCTTCACCGACTGGCGTGATGCCGACATCACCGGGGTCAGGAGCAACAGAGCTGCCAGAGCCAACCACCATTTCGTACTTCGCCTGCTCATAGCTCAACTCCCTATATCTGCCGACAAATTAGTTCAGGAGCATAGGCAGCACGGGGGGAGGTTTTCTTTCGGGTGGTACTGCCTGTTACGAACTTAATCGTCGCTTACAGTTCCATTTCAGTGCTGCGCTAAATCATTGTCAAGATGGGAGTTTTTGCAACTGTTGCAAGAGAATGCATACATTGCAGGTAAGACCGGGCCTGGAAAGTACAAAGCCTCCGAGGCCGAAAGGTTTGCCTGATGCCCAATGACGAGAATGTTCCCGGCCTGGGACTAAGGAGGCGGGATTTGAATGTTGGAAATGATGTTCGAGTAGCCACTCTCCTGGCTGCTCGTGTTTACAGCCGTCGTAGCGTAGCAGTAGTTTGCGCCATCGATTACATTGGAATCGGCGTACAAAGTGCTGGTGTCTACGCCGGTATTGATTTTCGAGAACGACCCACAAGAAGTGACATAGACGGCACGATAAACGTTGTAGCCGGTAATGTTTGACGAGGTACTCGCGTTCCACGACAGATTCACGATGTGCGTTGGTGCTGGGGTGCCAGTGCCCTTTAGAGCCTCCGTGGCGGTGGTAGCCTGTGCGTTGTTGGTAAACGTGAGCGACGCCGTCGCCGCTCCAGCCGTTTGCGGGCTGAAGGTCACGGTGAACGAAGCGCTCTTGCCGGCCGGAATCGTTAGCGGAAGCGAGAGGCCGCCCACGTTGAACACCGAATTGTTCGTGCTCGCCGTTGTGACGGTTACGTTGGCTCCGCTGGCGGCCAAGCTACCCGAGGTTGTTCCGCTAGTGCCGGTCATCACACTGCCAAGATCGAGCGTGGCCGGAGTCACCGTTAATTGCCCCACTGTGCCGGAGCCGACTGGATTCGTAGAGCCGCCGCCTGCGCTTACGCCCTGGCACCCAAGCAGCGAGCCAATGGCCAACAGAAGCAGCATTGCAACGGGCGTGTTTCCCAGACACTTTCTAGGGGTTCTTCTTACCGATTGTTTTTGCATTATTTGTTAGGCAGCGAAACCGACCGTTTCCGCAAGGGCTCGCTTTTCATCAGTTTGAAGCCGCGAGAAAAATCTAAGTAGATTTCGAAGGTACATGGCGCATCTCGCCAAATCGTGTACTGCTACAATCTGTTGCGAATTTCAACACCGTCTTTCCTAAACGTCAGAAATCTCAATCGCAAACAGGCGCAATGCCTTCAGGAATCGGCCTGGGCTGGATGTGTCCATCGAGGAGTTCCCCCGCCTCTCATTCAAGTAGCTTGTGCTGTTTGTGTGCGGATATCGTTGAGCCGGGGCTCGCCAGGAACGAGTTAGCTTTTCCTGAACACCATCGCGTGACCAAAATCACAGACAGCAATACGACGTGAGATTACAAGAGGTTACGTTAGCTCCTCCGAGTCACCATCACTCGACCTCGCCGGAGTCTATCAGCCGCTGAGTGCTTAGGCACGACCGGGTCGGGGAGAGAGTTGGTTGGCGAACTCCCCGGCGCCGATACCGTGAATGGCGAGATCACGGCGCATAAGAGTGGAGCGATGCACGGTTGCCGGCAACTCGAGATGCCGCTGGGGGACACGATCTTCGAGATTGGCGGGAAGGATTCGAAATTCATCCACATCCGCGATGGTGTCGTGGCGGACTTCACCATGAATGAGGCCTGCGCTGCAGGAACCGGCTCGTTTCTCGAAGAACGGCCGAAAAAGCTGAGAGGTGCGATCAAGAACGAATTGGCACGTCCGGCATTGTCGTCGCGCAGCCCAATCCGGCTGGGCGCAGGTTTCGCGGGTTTGACTTGAACCAGGTGAAATTCGTCAGCCGGGAATTGTCTGCCGTGCCTGTTCGAACTGCTGTGGCATGAAGGAATGAGTCATTGACGGCGAAAAGAGCAATTGGGGAGACCAGTACTCTGACAAGGTCCGCAAGCGCTCGCGCACCGACCGTCAACCGGCGATTCAAGATCTCCTCACCCGCCGGGACTCCTTGCTGGAGGCGGCGCTGGTGTGAAGCGATCTATCCAAAGCTCAGCCGCGATTACGGCGGCATCCCATTCCGAGATTTTTATTTTGACGGCCAGCAATCGGATCTCGACCGCGACATCGCCATCTGTCTAGAAAGAAAGCGCCCTACAAGCGTTCTTATCCTTTCCGTTTTTCACGGCGTGAGGAAGACGTCGCCATCGGCGTTTACATCGCAACATTGATCGCCACTCTAGGACAACTGCTTCACGCGCGTACGAACCTTCTCGAACTCATAAGTCCCCAGGCCACGCTGGGCGGCCATGCCTAGATAGGGAAGAGCAGAAACATCGAGGTTCCAGTACGCCTTCGCCACGTAGGCATCAAGCGCGACCGGATCGGTTCCGGCGACCATGGTCTTCTTTAGTAGGACGTCTTCCAGATTGCCGCCGGTCGGCCCGTTCCGCACCAGGATCCGGTAACAATCGATGAGTGTTAGAGTCGGGCGCATGAAATCGGCGAGGTCTGCCAGGCTTTCGTGGATCATCTGGTGCAGCTGATGCCGGGGGCCCCCCAGGATGCCGTACCAATTCTTCATGCCTAAAGTTGTGCCGGTGAGGCTGTGATGCTTGGCAATCGGAACATTGATGATCTTGTCGACACTCAGGAAGGCATTGAGCACCGGCCATTGCCGCAGGACTTCTCCCTGCAGGTCCACTTCCTTGTATTTGGAAGGATCAGGAAGAATGACCTCGGCGCCTTCGCGTTGCGCCGCCTCCGCGATTCCTGAACGCTGGAAGCAGCGGCGGGGATCATTACAGCTCACATCGGTTACGAGGATACGTTTTGCCCCGGCGTTCGTACATTGCCGGATCACTTCTGCGACTACGCTCGGATTGGTGTTGGCAGCCTGTTCGGGAGTGCGGTCCCAGCCAATGTTCGGCTTGATCAGCACCACGTCGGCGCGCGAAATGAAGCGCCTAATACCGCCCAGTTCTGCAATGGCTTCCCGTGCCAATTGCGCGGGGTCGTCGCCCCGGATCACTGCCATGTCGGGTAGTCTCGGATCGTTCGGCACCCTGTGGCTCCGTTTCACGGTGCTTGCCACCTCTGGCCGTGGGCGTTCAGAGCGGCCGTTGAGCCAGAGTCCGAGGCTGGTCGTTCCAGCAGCGGCCCCGCCCAGGCGGAGCAATTGGATGAGCGCGTCGCGGCGACTCAGCGTTGTATTCTCGGATGAATTCATGTTCACACCTCGTTCCGCAAGCTGCCTCGGATCATGACTTTGCGTTCCCTCGGCTTCGATTCAGCAGGATCTGGTTAGTCTTGGAACGGGTCTCGCCGACGCTGGTCACATAAACCGCGGGCCGGTCCTGAACCGGGCAGGCGTATTCGCACGCGCCACAGCCAACGCAGCGCGAAGGATCGAGATAAGGCTGCTTTACCTGCTTGGCGTTTCCGACGGCGTCGATCACTTCCGCCGGGCGAAGATAAATTGCTTTCGGCGAGGTCGGGCACCACTCTTCACACACAATGCAATCGGTGGCCATGGCCCAGGGCAAGCATCGCCCGCGATCGTAAAACGCCGTGCCCAACCGGATTGGCTTCGCGCCGCCGGCCACCTCTTCCGACCAGCCCTTCTCCTTGGCGGTGATTTCCCAGATTGCTCCGGTGGGACAGACTTGCGAGCACAACGAGCAACTCGTTTCACAGTAGCCGATGCGCGGGATCAATACCGGTGTCCAGAGACCCTCCAGCCCGGCTTCGGTCAGGGCGGGATGCAGAGCGTCGTTGGGGCAGACTTTCATACACTCGCCGCAGCGGATACAACGGGACAGGAAATCCGTTTCTTCCAGCGCGCCCGGAGGCCGCAACAACCTCTCATGACGCTCGACGGCGAATCCCGGTGTACTACGCAACAGGGGAACCGTGACTGCTCCCGCGGCCAATCCGGTGAGCACTTTGCGTCGCTGCAGATTCGCTCCTACTCCCTTCTGGGCAGGGAAGAACTTGAACCGCAGCCGGTGCTCGGGACACTCATCCACACAGTTCAGACAGAGATGACACTCAGGCTGGCGCCAGGGAACGCCGCCGATCGGATCATCGCCGCCCTGGCAGCGCAGGAGGCACCGATTACAGTTCTCGCACGGTTCCTGGTTCTTGACCAGCCCGAGAATCGCCCCGCGCGAGGCTAACCCAAGCAGAGCCCCCAGCGGGCAGAGAGCCCGGCACCAAAAACGGGTGATACGAAAGTTCAGCGTAACGAGAAAGATGAAGATAAGCCCCAGCCAAATGCCCTGCCGGAAGTACGGCTGCTTGAAACTGAGTAGCAGCAATCCCAGAATGAAATGCAACACACTGCCGACAGTCTGAGCCAAGGCGTATCGGCTGTGCTCAAGCGTGCTCAAGATTGCCCGCAGGCCATAGTCGGTTGCAGGCAGAATGGACAAACCTAACGAGCGCACCAGCAGCGAGAAAGGATCCAGCCACCCCAATATCCCCGAGCCCAACGCTGCGGCGATCAGGCCAGCGCCGAGCAGGTAGTACTTCGTGGTCTGCCAGCGCTTGTAACGGTTGGATTCGATCAGTTGCTTTCCGCGTTTGCGCTCTGATTTCACGCTGCTGAAGAAGTGGTGGATCGAGCCCAGCGGGCAAATCCAGCCGCAGAAGAAGCGGCCAAGAAAAATCGTAGGACCCAGAATCAGCAGGCTCCACAACAGGCCGTGATACAAGGCGCGACTGGCGAGAGCATTCGACAGCGCGACCAGCGGATCAAGTCGGAAAAACAGTCCTACCGGATAAGGCAGGCGGATCTCGCTTGCGTCTGTATGCAACGATCCCCGGAACTCGGTGTGCAGCAGCAGAAACAGAAACAGGAGGAAGAAAATGACTTGCGACACCAAACGCAACCGAGTTGGTTTTACAAAACGCACTCTTCCGCCTCTAGTCGAAGGAAAGTGTCGGGCTGACGCCATTCCAGCCTCAAGCTCTCCGCTTAGACTCAAAGCTCAATGTTCTGCTGAGCGGCATTCCCTTGCTGTGAGCAGAATCACGTCTACTTGTGCGGCTTCAATTGGCAGCTCATTCCGGGTGTTATCCAAAAAAGCGATGGCATACAGCAGAAATTTGCGTCCAAACAGCCGAGACACCAGTTGACCAGCTCCGTTTTGGTAGGCTACAGTGCAACCAGTCAGGGACGTATCCTCCGACAATGCAGCCGTTGGCGCCCAACGCGATCCGAGTTAACTTGGAGGTACGACTGCGTCTCCTCGCCCTTAGCGTGGCCATTCTTGGCCTGGTGCTTGCACCCCTAGGAAGCGTCGGATGATACAGGCATAAGCAGCGATATCTAGAGATTCTGAAAGGGCCATCATCCACAGGACGATGGCCCTTTTGATTGTTGCAGTTAGAACTGGACAGGCAGGCCTTTCCCAGGCCAGGAAGAAGAGAAGCGAAATGTCAGCCCGTGACCACGTAACGATATTCGACACCACGCTGCGCGATGGTGAGCAGTCTCCTGGGTGCAGCATGACCTGGGCAGAGAAACTGCGCCTGGCGCATCAGTTGGACCGCTTGGGTGCCGATGTGATCGAAGCCGGATTCCCGATCGCTTCCGATGGTGATTTCCGGGCAGTACAGGCCGTGGCACACGACATTCGGCGTCCGGTTATTGCGGCTCTGGCCCGCTGCTGCCGCGACGACATCGATCGAGCCCGGCAGGCGCTTGCCGGAGCAGCCCGCCCTCGGATCCACACCTTTCTGGCTACCTCAGACATTCACCTGCAACACAAGCTCAGGATTTCGCAGCGCGAATGCCTCGAGCAGGTGCGGGACGCCGTGCGTCTGGCCAAGTCCTACTGCCAGGATGTGGAATTCTCGGCTGAAGACGCCACTCGCTCAGACCGGAATTTCCTTTGCGAGGTCCTACAGGCGGCCGTCGAGGCCGGCGCCACTACCATCAATGTCCCCGACACGGTCGGATATTCCGTTCCCACCGAAATCGCCGAACTGATTCAGACCGTGCGGCGTCGCGTGCAAAGGATTGAGCAAGTCACGATTTCGACGCACTGCCATGACGACTTGGGTCTTGCGGTGGCCAACTCCCTGGCCGCTGTCAGCGCGGGGGCGCGGCAGGTGGAATGCACCATCAACGGTATCGGCGAACGCGCAGGCAACGCCTCGTTGGAGGAGCTGGTCATGACTATGCGCGTCCGCCCTGACCGCTACCCGTATCACACGGCCGTCGTCTCCGAGCACCTTTTCCCCGCGAGCCAGTTGTTGAGTGAAATTACCGGGATTCCAGTGCAGCCCAATAAGGCAATCGTTGGGCGTAACGCATTCGCGCACGAGGCAGGCATACACCAGGATGGCATGATCAAGAATCCGTTGACCTACGAGATCATGACTCCGCAATCGGTGGGTGTGCCGGGTACCAGCTTCGTTCTCGGCAAGCACTCCGGCCGCCATGCACTCGCTCAGCGCTGCGAGGAACTGGGCTGCCAGTTGGAGCGGAGAGAACTTGACCTAGTGTACCGTCGGTTCTTGGCGCTAGCGGATAACACTAAGACCGTAGAAGACCGTTGCATACTAGAAATCATTCAGGAGATCCGCCGTGGGAACTCGTCGGCCGAGGTCGCTGGCCCGGCCCCAATGGCGATTCCTCCGAGAGCCTACGAAAGCGGGTTCGGCGTTGCAGCTGCAAGAGGGATGTACAAGCACGAAAGCGAGCAACAGGAAGATTATCTTTGGGGAGTATGATTCCAGTAAATTCACAAGAGTAGACGTAGAAGGAGTTTGGATCTGATGATGAAGACTGGTGCCGAAATTCTTTGGCAATGCCTGGAGCGTGAGGGCGTAACCCACGTCTTCGGATATCCCGGGGGAGCGATTCTGCCTGCCTATGATGCACTGAAGCACACTCGAATTCATCACGTGCTGGTGCGTCACGAGCAGGGCGCGGCTCACATGGCGGACGGATATGCTCGTGCCAGCGGCCAGGTTGGAGTCGCCGTGGCGACCTCCGGCCCCGGGGCGACCAACCTGGTGACCGGCATTGCGACCGCAATGTTGGACTCGTCTCCCATTGTTTGCATTACTGGTCAGGTGGGCAGCAAACTGATCGGCTCTGACGCGTTTCAGGAGACCGATATCACGGGGATCACTCTCCCGATCACGAAGCACAATTACCTGGTAACGCGGGCTGGAGATTTGGCACGCACGCTCCGCGAGGCGTTCTATGTTGCGAGGTCGGGCCGGCCTGGCCCTGTGTTGGTGGACATTACCAAGGATGCACAGCAGTCCACGTGCGAGTTCGATTGGGAAGCCGCAAAGCCGCAGCTGCCGGGCTATCGCCCCGATCTTTCCCCGGCACCGAAGGAATATGAAGAGGCGCTAGAACTGATTCACAACGCCAAGCGGCCGGTGATCCTTCTCGGACATGGTGCGCTCATCTCAGGCGCGATACGCGAGGTGGGGGATCTGGTGGAGCGCTCTGGTATTCCGGTTGCACTCACATTACTCGGCTTGGGGGTATTACCCGCTTCGCATCCACTCAATCTCGGAATGATGGGAATGCACGGGGAAGCCTGGGTGAACCACACCATCCAGGAAGCAGATTTGCTGATTGCGCTGGGCATGCGCTTCGATGACCGGGTCACAGGAAACCTAAAGACCTACGCCCCGAATGCGAAGAAAATTCATGTGGAGATCGATCCCGCTGAGATCAACAAGAATGTCAAGGTCGATGTGGCCCTGGTAGGCGATCTGCGCGACGTGCTCAAGGAAATGCTGCCGAAAATCGAATCCATCGACCGTCACGAGTGGTTGGATTACATCGATCGGATGAAGGGGGACTCGGCAGTTCGCGATATCCAGAACCTGCCGGATAGCGGCCATCTCTATGCGGCGCATGTCATCAATGATCTTTGGCGGGAAACGCGGGGAAGCAACACAACAGTGGTGACCGACGTGGGCCAGCACCAAATGTGGGAAGCTCAGTATTACAAGCACGAGGAGCCGCGTTCTCTGATCACCTCCGGCGGGCTGGGAACGATGGGATTTGCCTTGCCGGCGGCGATTGGAGCGAAGGTCGCGCGCCCAGACACTGAGGTCTGGGTCGTGGTTGGGGACGGCGGCTTCCAGATGACCATGGCCGAACTTGCCACCATCGTGCAGGAGAATCTCAAGGTCAACATAGCCATTATTAATAATGGGTATCTTGGAATGGTTCGTCAGTGGCAAGAGTTCTTCTATGAGAGCAATTACCAGGCAACGCCGCTGCTGAACCCGGACTTCGGGAAACTGGCGGACGCCTACGGAATTCGAAATGAAACCGTGACCCAACGCTCTCAAGTTGTGCCCGCGGTCCAATCGGCCCGGCAACACGATGGGCCGGTGCTGATTAATTTTCAGGTGGAGCAGGAAGATACGGTCTATCCCATGGTTGCGGCCGGAGCGGCTCTGCACGAGATGATCCGGCGGCCCAGCCCGATTGTGGAGACCGCTGCGGACGAGTAATCCCTATGCTGAACACATTTGTGGTGTACGTCGAAAATAAGCCGGGCGTGCTGACCCGAGTGGCGTCGCTGTTTCGCCGCCGCGCCTTCAATATTGACTCTCTCACCGTGGGGCGTACGGAAAAGCCGGAATTGTCGCGCATGACTATCACGGTGGACGCGGATCGCGACCAGGCGCGCCGCATTGAAGCCAACCTGTACAAGCTCGTGAACGTGTTGCTGGTCGAAAACATTACGGCCGAGCCGGCTATCGTGCGCGATCTCGCGATGATCAAAGTAGCAGCCACCCACGAGGCACGTTCCCACGTGTTGGAGTTGGCTAGTGTTTTCCGTGGACGCGTGGTGGATGTTGCTCCGGAATCCCTCATCATCGAAATCACCGGCGACGAAGACAAGATTGACGGGTTGTTGGAAGTGCTCCGGCCGTATGGTGTGCTGGAGATGGTGCGCACGGGTATTGTTGCCATGCGCCGGGGAAGCAAAGTCTCCTCCGTGGTCTCGGGAGCAAACTCTCTGGCCGAAACCTCGCCTGACGACGATGTCGACGACGTGCAGTACTCGGTCTAGCAAGCATCGACAGCCAAAGAGCCCAATTTGGACGTTCAGTAACCTGGCGTCTGAACGCAATGCTCCGTCACCCTCCGTGGAATTTCCCGCGCAACGGTGCTAGACCCAAAGTGAAACAAGACGGCGAAATTTAAATAACTACGATAGCCACCGTGCTCTCAGAGGACTACAATTATGAGTTCTTTTAGCAATTTCTACGCATTCATAACTCATGTTGAATTCATTCGCGAGCAAGACAAGATATGCCCTCATACGTTGCAAAACCAACTCCGCCCAATCAGGACAAGCGTTGGAAGCTGGTCGATGCCACCATACGGCGTCAGGGCCAGCAACAACGCGGCTTGATTGAAACGCTGCACACGGTCCAAGAGGCTTTCGGATATCTGGACGAACAGGCTCTGCGCTACGTCGCCATGTCGTTGCGCGTGCCTCTGAGCCGGGCTTACGGCGTCGCCACCTTCTACCATTTCTTCACGCTGAAGCCTGCGGGCGAGCACACCTGCGTCATTTGTATGGGCACCGCTTGCTATATCAAGGGCGCGCAGCAGTTGCTCGATGCGGTCCAGCACGACCTCGGTATCGCCCCCGGAGAAACCACTGCCGATAAGAACGTCTCGCTGCTCACGGCGCGCTGTCTGGGCTCCTGCGGACTGGCTCCAGCCGTGGTTTACGACCAGGAGGTCGCCGGCAAGGTCGGGACTGCGGCGATGCGCGAGCACCTGAAGAAATGGGCACACCATGACGCCTGAGGAACTCGACCAGATCGCCGAAACCGAACGCGAGGCGCGGACCCAGTTCACGCAGCGCGTAAATGTGTGCGTTGCCGCCGGATGTCTGTCGTGTCAAAGCCAGTCGGTGAAAGACGCGCTCGACCAGGAGGTTACGCGCCGCGGCACCAAAGACCATTGCCAGGTCAAGGGCGTGGGTTGCATGGGGCTCTGCTCCGAAGGCCCGCTGGTTTCGACCAGCGCGGGAGTCTTATATAAGAAGGTAGAAGCAGCCGATGGCGCGGCAATCCTCGACAGTCTGGATGGCGCGCCCGTGTCGCGGTTGGTCTGTCCCACCGACGTCCCATTCTTTCAACGCCAGAAAAAAATTGTGCTGGAGAACTCCGGTGTCATCGATCCCGATCGCCTCGAAGACTACGTTGCCGCCAGCGGCTACAGTGCCCTGATCAAAGCGCTCACCGAGATGTCTTCGCGCGAAGTCATCGATGAGGTTACCAACAGCGGCCTGCGCGGCCGTGGCGGCGCGGGCTATCCCACGGGCTTGAAGTGGAGCACGGTATCGAAATCCGTAAGCACTCAGAAATATGTGATCTGCAACGCGGATGAAGGCGATCCTGGCGCGTTCATGGATCGCAGTGTGCTCGAAAGCGATCCCCACCGCGTGCTCGAAGGCATGCTGATCGCTGCCTATGCCGTCGGCGCGTCGGAGGGCTACATCTACGTGCGTGCTGAATACCCGCTGGCCATCAAACGCCTGCGCAACGCGATTCGGCAGGCCGAGAGAGTCGGCCTGCTCGGGTCGAATATATGCGGCACCCGCTTTAGTTTTCGTGTCGACGTGCGCCTGGGCGCCGGGGCTTTCGTCTGCGGAGAAGAAACCGCCTTAATCGCTTCGGTGGAGGGCAAGCGCGGCACGCCGCGTCCGCGGCCTCCGTATCCCGCCATGGAAGGCCTTTTCGGCGAACCCACTCTAATCAACAACGTCGAGACATTCGCCAATATTGCGCCCATCATTCGTAATGGCGGCGAGTGGTATGCCTCCATCGGCACCGAGAAGAGCAAGGGCACCAAGGTCTTCGCTCTCGCTGGCCGGGTGCAAAATACTGGCCTGGTCGAGGTTCCCATGGGCATTTCGCTGCGGGAGATGGTGTTTGAGATCGGGGGCGGTATCCCCGATAACCGCAAGTTCAAGGCGGTGCAGACCGGAGGCCCATCGGGCGGTTGCCTGCCCACGGAGTGCCTGGACATGCCGGTCGATTATGAATCGCTGGCGCGCGCCGGATCGATCATGGGCTCCGGCGGCATGATCGTCATGGATGAAAGTTCGTGCATGGTCGATGTGGCTAAATACTTCATGGACTTTTGCATGACCGAGTCCTGCGGCAAATGCATACCTTGCCGCGTGGGCACCTACCAGATGCATCGCATCCTCACCGCCATCGGCAACATGACCGCGACGCAGCAGGACATGAAAATGCTCGAAGAACTTTGCGATCTGCTCAAACACACCAGCCTGTGTGGGTTAGGACAGTCGGCGCCCAATCCGGTGGTCAGCACGCTGCGCTCGTTCGCCGACGAGTACCGGGCGCACATCGAAGAGCACAAGTGTCCGGCTGGAGTGTGTGGCGCGCAGCCCGTTGGAGAAACCGCATGAGGCCGGTCGCAACCGTCAAAACGCTGAAGATCGATGGCCGCGATTTGAGCGGACGCCAGGAAGAAACCATCCTCGATGTCGCCCGTCAGAACGGCATTTTCATCCCGCGTCTGTGCGAGATGGATGGCCTCTCCGACGTCGGAGCCTGCCGCCTGTGCCTGGTCGAGGTAAAAGGACAAAACAAACTGCTCCCGGCCTGCGTGACGGCGGTGGAAGAAGGCATGGAAGTTACGACCGATTCGGAGCGGCTGCAGAACTACCGCCGCATGATTCTGGAGTTGCTCTTCACCGAGCGCAACCATGTCTGCTCAGTCTGCGTCTCCAATGGTCACTGCGAGATGCAAATGCTGGGCCAGCGGCTCGGCATTACCCACGTTCACTTCCCCTACCGCTTTCCTAAGGAAGAAGTGGACGCCTCGCACGACCGCTTCGTGATCGATCACAACCGCTGCATCCTGTGCACCCGCTGCGTCCGCGTATGCGACGAAATTGAGGGCGCGCATACCTGGGACATCATGGGCCGGGGCATCGACGCCAAGGTCATCACCGACTTGAACGAACCGTGGGGCGCTTCGGAAACCTGCACCAGTTGCGGCAAGTGCGTGCATGTGTGTCCGACGGGCGCCCTGTTTGAAAAGGGACGCTCGGTCGCCGAGATGCTCAAGCGCCGACAATTCCTGCCTTACCTGACGATGATGCGGAAAGAGAATGAATGAGTGGGTTGAATGAGCAGGACAAATGAGTGGGTTAAATGAGTAAGAAGCGCATCGCCACTGTATGGCTCGACGGTTGCTCCGGCTGCCACATGTCTTTTCTCGACATGGACGAACGGCTGCTCACCGTGGCCGGTATGGCTGACTTGGTCTACAGCCCGCTGGTCGACGCCAAGGAATTTCCCGAAAATGTTGATGTGACGCTGGTCGAAGGCGCCGTCAGCAGCGAAGAAGACCTGCATAAGATAAAGATTGTGCGCGAGCGAACGAAGACGCTGGTCTCGCTGGGCGACTGCGCGGTTACGGCCAATGTTCCCGGGATGCGGAATCCCTTCGGCACGAAGGCGGTGTACGACCGGGCGTATCGCGAAAATGTGACCTTCGACCCCGGCATTCCGAACCAGATCGTGCCCGCGCTGTTGCCCAATTCACGGCCGGTGCACGAATTCGTCAACGTCGATGTGTTCGTGCCGGGCTGTCCGCCATCGGCCGACACAATTTATTACGTCGTGTCCGAACTGTTGGAAGGGCGGCAGCCGGACGTTAGCTCGATCACTCGTTTCGGATCTTAGTTTTGGAGTTCAAGGGAGACGTCGTGAAGCAGGGCAGTATCGTCATCGATCCGGTTACGCGCATTGAAGGTCATTCCAAAATCACGCTCCACTTGGGCGAAGACGGCCGGGTCGAAGAAGCTCGCTTTCACGTTACCCAGTTTCGCGGTTTCGAGAAGCTGTGTGAAGGGCGCCCGTTTTACGAGATGCCGTCCCTGATGGCACGCATCTGCGGCATCTGCCCGGTCAGCCATCTGATCGCCTCCGCCAAAGCCTGTGACTCGCTGCTCGCCGTAAGAATTCCACCGACGGCCGACAAGCTGCGCCGCATCTTCGGACTCGCCCAGGTTACCCAGTCGCACGCCCTCAGCCTCTTTCATCTTTCCTCGCCGGATCTGCTGTTCGGCATGGATGCGGACCCAACCAAGAGCAACATATTCGGAGTTGCGGAAAAGAATCCCGAACTTGCGCTCGACGGCATCCGCCTGCGGCAATTCGGCCAGAAGATCATTGAGCGGCTGGGAGGGAAGCGCATTCATCCGGCATGGATCGTTCCAGGCGGCGTAAGCGAACCGCTCACCGAAGCCAACCGGGACGCCATTTTGTGGGCCCTTCCCGATGCGCTGGCCATCGCGGAGCGCACTCTGGAATGGTTCAAGAGCACGACGGAACGCTTCCGGGAGGAGATTTCCGTCTTTGGCAACTTTCCCACGATGTTTATGGGCATCGTGAAAAAGGACAATGGCCTCACCTTCTACGACGGCAAGTTGCGAATCGTCGATGCCTCCGGGCACGTGGTCGCCGACAATCTCGACCCCACCGAATACTCCGACTACATCGGCGAAAAGGTCGAGCCCTGGAGCTACCTGAAATCTACTTACTACAAGCCCAAGGGATTCCCCGACGGCGTCTATCGCGTCGGCCCCTTGGCCCGGCTCAACGTTGCCGACCGCTGCGGGACGCCGCGCGCCGATCAGGAACTCGCAGAATTTCACGAACTGCAACGTACCGCTGTCCTCAGTTCGTTTCACTACCATCACGCGCGCCTGATCGAGATCCTCTACTGTATCGAACGCATGGAGCAAATACTGAACGATCCCGAGATTCTCTCCAAGCACGTGCGCGCTGTGGCCCGCCCCAACGCTCTCGAAGGTGTGGGCGCCTGCGAAGCGCCTCGCGGCACGCTCTTCCATCATTACAAGATCGACGAGCAGGGTCTGATCCGCTGGGTGAACCTCATCATCGCTACCGGACACAACAATCTGGCCATGAATCGCAGCGTCCTCCAGGTGGCAAAACACTTCGTGCATGGCAACCGCCTGACTCCGGGCATGCTCAATCGCGTAGAGGCCGTGATCCGCTGCTACGATCCCTGCCTGAGTTGCTCCACCCACGCGCTCGGCGAGATGGAGCTTCGCATCCAACTTCTCAGTGCTGATGGCGAAGTGCTCGACGAAGTGGCTCGTCCCTGAAGGACCGGGAAGCCAATCAAGTCGCGTAAGTCAATATGGCATAAGAGGTTGCTGTGCCTGTCGTTTCGAACTTCCACGCATACGTGTTCAAATCACGGGCCAGTGTGATCCTAATCGTCGTCTCTGTTCCCAGCGCGGAGCTAGCCTGAACTGTCTGCATTGGGGCGGTCGGGATGCGTGAGACCATCAAAAGGCTGTGGCCGGAGATCGACTGGATTACTGATCTCCAATTACGGGAGCAAGTTACACAGACTTGGATCAGGGCGCTCGAGCACAGCTCCCTCAACCCAGACGACCTGACGCAGATCCCCTTCACGCTACTGGTCCCAAACTGCCCCATCAGCTTTATGGAACACAAGCGGTGCGTCGTGCACATTGCTCGTGACAGTGCCAGGGCGATGCAGGACTTTATGGGGCGCGCCTTGCCCATCGATCTGGACACGGTGATTGCGGGGGCGATTCTGGCCGACGTGGGCAAACTGTTGGAATATGAACTCGGCCCGGACGGCAAAAGCCGACAGAGCGAGCGAGGGGAGGCGCTGCGGCATCCGTTCACCGGGGTCGCGCTGGCACTCGAATGCGGCGTGCCTGACCCGGTGTGCCACATCATTGCCGCCCACGCCGCCGAAGGCGACTTGGTCAAGCGAACGACCGAGGCTTTCATCGTCCATCATGCCGACTTCATGTCGTTCCTGCCGTTCAAAAATCCGAAGAATATCAAAGTGAAATCGTAAGGAGAAGACTTTGTCACCGCTGAATTCGAGCTCCCCTCCCAAAGAGACAGTTACTGCCACGATGTCGCGGTGGGCAGCCGGCCTGCAGTACAAGGATATCTCTCCGGAAGCGGTCTATCAGGCCAAGCGCTTCTTGCTTGACTCCGTGGGCTGCGCGCTCGGCGGCTACCAGCAGCATGACGTGAAGATCGCCCTCGATGTTCTCGACGAAATTGCCGGCCCCGGTCCAGCAACCGTAATTGGAACTGGCCAGCGGATCGATCCCGTCTCTGCATCGCTCGCCAACGCTCTGATGATCCGCTGCATGGACTACAACGACATCTATTGGAAGCAGGATCCTTCGCACCCTTCGGATATTTTTCCCGCCGCAATCGCCTGCTGTGAGCGGGCTGGCAGCAATGGCGAGGAACTGATCGTCGGATTGGTGCTCGGCCACGAGTTTGAGATGCGGCTGTGTGAAGCAGCGTTTCCGGGAATCCGCGAACGTGGCTGGCATCATGCCACGCTGACCGCGTTCGTCTCACCCATCGTCGCGGGGCGCGCACTGCATCTGCCCTGGGAGCAAATCCAGCATGCCATCGGAATTTCGGCCAGCCGCCATTGCACACTGGGCGCGGTCACCGCCGGCAAACTGACCATGATGAAAAACACCGTCGATCCGATGGCGACCCAGAGTGGAGTGTTTGCCGCGTTGCTGGCGGAGAAGGGATATTCAGGGCCGGAACACGTGATCGACGGCAAGGAAGGGCTGACTCACGTCTTCAAGCCAGAGTGGAAACTCGACATACTCACTGAAGGTCTGGGAGATTCGTGGCGCATCACGCAATGCGGCATGAAGGCGTTTCCCACGGAAGCCTGACCCATACGCCGATCTCCGCGGTTCTCGATCTGGTCAAGAGCAATGATCTGCATCCGGACCAGGTGAAGAAGATCCAGATTCGCTCGCTGGCGCGAGCCGCCGACATCCTCTCCGATCCCAGCAAGTACGATCCGCACACCAAAGAGACGGCGGATCACTCATTGCCTTACGTGATCGCGGCGGCGCTGGTCGAGCGGCAGGTGACGCCCGTGCAGTTCACATGGAAAAAATTATGGACCCGAAGATCCGCGAGCAACTGCAGAAAGTCGAGGTGGTGGCGGATCCCGAAATTGAGAAGGTATTTCCGGCACTACAGAGGGTGATCGTGAATATCATACGACCGATGGACGTTGTTTCCGCAAACAACTTGATTATCCGAAAGGCGACCCACGCAATCCGCTGACGGACAGGAAGTAGAAGAGAAGTTCGCGGCGTTGGCAGACGGAGTGCTCTCCGGCGGGCTCAAAAGCGCGTGAAAGAGGCAGTCTGGAATCTGGAGCGAGTCGGCTCGGTCAGCGAACTGATGGCCTTGATGGAAACGGACGTTCGTGAGGCGAAGTCCGCCAAGAAGCAACGGAAAGACAGCGCGGGAAAGGACGGAAGAGTCGCAAGCCTGTGCTCGCATAGCGTAGCCGCTGCCGCAGGACCGCGCCGAAAAGGTGAGGACTCGATGACTCAAACCATCGTCGAAAAGATCGCGCAGTCCCATATGGCCGAGGGCCCGAAGCGGCCGTTGCGCGCTGGCGACTTTTCTCGGTCCGGCCGCGCACGTGATGACCCACGACAATACCTCGGCGGTCATGAGCAAGTTCAAGGCAATCGGCGCCAGAAGATGTACGACCCACGCAACTCGTCTTCGCCCTCGATCACGACATCCAGAATCACGACCAAGCCAACCTCAAGAAATATCGTGCCATCGAAGCCTTCGCCAAGGAGCACGGAGTTGACTTCTACTCCGCGGGAACGGGCATCGGCCACCAAATCATGGTGGAGCGGGGATACGTTGTTCCGGGATCGTTTGTGGTGGCGTCGGACTCGCATTCCAATATGTACGGTGCCATGGGCGCCATTGGGACACCGATCGTCCGCACTGACGCGGCCGCGGTCTGGGCTACCGGAGAATTCTGGTGGCAGATTCCGCGCACGATCCAGGTCGTGCTGGAGGGCGTGCTGCAGGAAGGAGTGAGCGGCAAAGACGTGATCATCACGCTCTGCGGACTCTATAACCACGACGAGGCTCTCAATGCGGCCGTTGAGTTTTCCGGGCCGGGTGTGGCCAGTCTGCCGATGGATGCGCGGTTCTCCATCGCCAACATGAGCACGGAATGGGGCCCGCTCGTAGGTTGGTTCCCGGTGGACCACGTTACCCTCGGCTACTTGAGAGCCGTACGCGAGAACCTGAAGAGGCTGGGCATTGAGCGCTTCACCGATGACGACTTGGAGAACTGGAGCAAGAATCCGCCGCGTCCCGATCCCGACGCGACTTATGCCGCTCGCATCATGCTCGATCTGAGCCAGGTTACGCCCCATGTCTCGGGACCTGACGCAGTGCAAACCATGCAGTCCGTCGCCGCGATCGAGCAGAAAAAAGTCGCAGTTCAGAAAGCATACCTGGTTTCGTGCGTGAACTCGCGTCTCCAGGACCTCGAAGCCGCGGTGCGGGTATTGGACGGCAAGAAAGTGGCGTCCGGAGTGAAGCTCTACGTGGGGGCAGCCAGTGCATGGGTGCAGCAGGAAGCGGAGAAACGCGGCATCTGGCAGGTGTTACTCACGGCAGGAGCGATTCCGCTGCCGCCCAGTTGTGGACCCTGCATCGGTCTCGGCACTGGACTTCTGGAGAAGGGGGAAGTCGGCATCTCCGCCACCAACCGCAACTTCAAGGGCCGCATGGGATCACGCGACGCGCAATGTTATCTGGGCAGTCCCGAAGTGGTCGCGGCGTCGGCGGTAGCAGGGTACATTGCCGGGCCAACACCATTTGCAGACCGCCGCTCCCGTTCGTTCTTACGAGGAGTTCGCCACCAACGTACACGCGACCGACCGCGTGGAGATCCTGCCAGGATTTCCGGAGTGTGTGAAAGGTCGCCTCGTGTTCATGCCGCAAGACAACGTCAACACCGATGCGATCTACGGCAAGGACTACACCTATCGCGATGATATGACGCCCGAAATGATGGCGCGCGTCGTCATGGAGAACTACGATCCGCAATTTGCGCTGCGCACTCACGCCGGAGATGTTATCGTCGGCGGATTCAATTTCGGGACCGGATCGAGCCGCGAACAGGCTGTCACCTGCCTGAAGGCGAAAGGCATTCCGTTGGTAATCGCGGCCAGCTTTTCGCAAACCTACCTGCGTAACGCCTATAACAACGGCTTCTTATGCATCGAGGTCCCGGGGTTGCTCAAGCGCCTGCGCGAGCAGTTCGCGAGCCAGATCGAAGCCAGAGAAAAAACGATCATTCCGGGCGAGAGGGTAGATATCGATTTCACTTCCGCGACCGTCACTTGGGGTGGGGAGAGCTTCGCCTTTCCTCCGCTGGGCAGCGTGCCGCAGTCCCTCGTGATTGCAGGCGGGGCGGAAAACGTGGTCGCGAAGAAACTCGGGCTGGCTGAGAAACCCGTTGAACCGGTCGCTGTTACAGGAGACTAAGCAATCATGGCAAAACACACGGTAGTCACAATGCCGGGAGATGGAATCGGGAATCAGGTTCTTCCCGAAGCTTTGCGGCTCCTAAAGGCGGTCGGGTTCGACGCTGAGTATATCCACGCCGACATCGGGTGGGAGTGCTGGCGCAAAGAGGGCAACGCTTTGCCCAAGCGCACCGTCGATCTGCTGGCCAAGCACAAGCTGGGATTGTTTGGCGCGATTACCTCGAAGCCGAAAAGAGAAGCGGAGGCCGAACTCCGGCCGGAGCTTAAAGGCAAGGGCTGCTCGTACTTCAGCCCGATCGTGACCACGCGACAACGATTCAATCTCAATACCTGCATCCGGCCATGCATTTCGTTCCCCGGCAATCCGTTGAACTTCATTCGTAAGAAGCCGCGCGGAGGCTTTGAAGAGCCATTGGTTAACGTGGTCGTATTCCGACAGAACACAGAAGGCCTTTATGCCGGCATCGAGTGGACAAATCCGCCGGATGCGGTCCGTGCTGCGCTCGCTACACACGCGAAGTTTAAGCCGTTCACATCAGTTTCGGGATCTGACCTCGCGATCTCGGTCCGCATTATCACCCGCGATGCCGCGCGCAAGATCTGTAAGGCCGCCTTCGAGTGGGCCAAGAAGTATGGCTACAAGTCCGTTACCATCTGCGAAAAGCCCAACGTGCTGCGCGAAACGTCCGGAATGATGGAAGAGGAAGCCAGGAGCGTGGCCAAAGATTATCCGGGCATCGCGCTGTGGTCGACCAATATCGATGCGCAAACCATGTGGCTGACCAAGAATCCGGAAGACTACGGAGTGGTCGTCGCCTCGAACTTATTCGGCGACGTAATCTCCGACGCATTTGCCGGACTGATTGGAGGACTAGGATTCGCGGCATCCGGCAACATCGGGGACGAAGTCGCGGTCTTCGAGCCGACGCATGGGTCCGCGCCCAAGTATGCGGAACTCGACCCACCCATCGTGAACCCGATCGCGATGTTCCTTTCGGCGGTCATGATGCTCGAGCATATCGGCGAAGTGGAGAAAGCCCGCCGTATCCGCGAGGCCATAGCCGAGGTGGTCAAAGAAGGCAGAGTGCGGACGTATGACATGATGCGCATAAGTGGCGGCGCGAACGCAATCCGGCAGGGCGCAGCGAGTACTACACAAATGACGGTCGCAATTCTCGGCAAACTTGAAACAGCCACAGAACTTGCCTATGCCGGCTCGCAGCGGAGTTCGGTGTGAAGACCAACCAGAGGATGGAAGTTCTCTACGACGGGGTTCGTGAGGACAACCTTGACGACCCCAAGCCCTGCGCCAGAAGGTGCTGACGCTGCTGAACGCAGGGTTCGTACACCCACAGCTCGTCTTCTAGGAGTTGGAGCCATGAGCAATGCTGTCGAGAGCAAAGTGCTGTCGGGAGGCGAGGCGGGCCACTCGGGCGCGGACATTCGCTCAGACCTGCATGTACGGATTGAGCCCCGCGAACTCGGCGGGATTGCCGTGGAGCTCGAATCGCGGGTTAAACCTTACTACGGTGACTCGATCCGCAGGCAGGCGGAGGAAGTCCTCGAAGCGCTCGGTGTGCGCCACGCGGCCGTCAAGATTCACGACGAGGGCGCCCTTCCTTTTGTGATTGCCGCGCGCATCGAAGCGGCCGTTCGGCGGGCCGGGTTGGGCGCGGGCACGCGGGTGCTCCCCGACCGGATCCCGTTCCCCAGCCGTCTTCGCGAGATCGTGTCCGGCGTTCGCGGCTCTATGTTCCCGGCAGCGAGCCTAAGTATTTCGTCAACGCGGCCCTTCACGGGGCCGATGGCATCATCCTCGATCTGGAAGATTCAGTGCATGGAATCGAAAAGGATGCTGCCCGACTGCTGGTGCGGAATGCGCTGCGCGCCGTTGATTTTCTGCAATGTGAACGCATGGTGCGGATTAACCAGCTTCCGGTCGGGCTGGAAGATCTGGACGAAATTGTGCCGGAATCTCCTGACCTGATTTTGATCCCAAAGGTCGAGAGTCCGAGTCAGATCATCGAAGCCAGCCGGCGCATCGACGAAATCAAAACCGACTATGGCATCACCCGCCCGATCTGGCTCATGCCGATTCTCGAGTCAGCTCTTGGCATCGAGAATGCCTTCGCCATCGCGAAGGCCAGCGAGCAGATTGTCGCACTGACGATCGGGCTGGAGGACTACACCGCCGACCTTGGCGTGGTAAAGACTTCGACCGGCGCTGAGTCGCTCTATGCCCGTGAGCGGGTGGTGAACGCGGCCCACGCAGCCGGGCTGCAAGCCATCGATTCGGTTTTTGGAGACGTGGCCGACATGGACGGCCTGCGCGCCTGGGGCCTGAGTTCGCGGGCGCTCGGTTTTGAGGGCATGGGATGCGTCCACCCGCTGCAGATTCCCGTGATCCACCAGGCATTCGCTCCGACGCCAGCGGAAATCGAGAAGGCGAGGAAAATCGTTGCCGCTTTCAAGGAAGCGCAAGAAAAAGGCCTGGGCGTTGTGAGCTGGGCTCCAAGATGATCGATCCTCCCGTTGTACAACGCGCTCTGAAGTTGATGGCGCGCGCGGAGGCGATGGGGTTGGTGAGTTGAGGTCCAGTAGCAACCTTGCGGTGAGGTGTCCTGATGCCAATCCTCGAAAAACTTGAGTTGGTCGCGAACGCAGCGGGTCGCATGGTCCCGAAACAGTAAATGGCCGCCCCCAGACGTCCTACATGGGTGTTGGGCAATACCGGCCTGTCAACGGCAAGGCGTCGCCTGCGATCCGCACCACGGCAGACTACCCCGCGAACGGCGACAAGCGCATCTCTGATCTCGAGACCGCTCTGCGGAAATGCGGATTGCGCGACGGGATGGTCATCTCTTCCCATCATCATCTCCGCGACGGCGACCGAGTCGCGCTGATGGCCCTTGAAGCCGCGGCCAGAATCGGCGCGAAAAACCTGACGTGGTTCCCGAGCGCATCGTTTCCTTCCCAGCAGGGCGCGATTGAGTTGATGGAAGCAGGCGTCATCGACCACATCGAAGGCAGCATGAACGGCCCGCTCGGCGATTTCTGTACGCATGGCAAAATGCGCGGCACGGGCGTTCTGCGTTCGCATGGCGGCCGCTGGCAGGCCATTCAGGATGGCGAAGTGCACATTGACATCGCCGTGATCGCAGCGCCCACGGCCGATCCGTTCGGCAACTGCGACGGCTCGCATGGGAAGTCCGCATGCGGATCTTTGGGCTTCGCGCTCGCCGATTCGATGTATGCCGACCACGTCATCGTTGTTACCGACAACCTCGTCCAGTTTCCTTGCGTCCCCTGGCAGATACAGGGCAACAACGTAGACTACGTTGTGGAGGTCGACTCCATCGGCGATCCTTCGAAGATCGTCTCCGGCACCACGCAAATCACGCGTTCGCCGGACCGCCTCCGCATCGCAGACTGCGTGGCCCGCTTCCTCCGGGATTCCGGCATCATGCGCAACGGCTTCTCCTTTCAGGCAGGTGCGGGGGGAATCGCGCTCGCCTTCGTAAGCTACCTCAAGCAGATGATGAAACAGGCCGGAGTGAAGGCGAGGTTCGTCCGCGGAGGCTCAACCAAGTATCTCGTCGAACTGCTGGACGAAGGTCTTACCGACTACATCCTCGACGGGCAGACCTTCGACCTCGACGGAGTGCGGTCCCTCGCGAGCAATCCACGCCACGTTGCTACCTCGCCGTTCACTTCGTACAACTATCACGGTAAGGGAAATTTCGCGTCGATGGTTGACGCGGTGGTGCTCGGCGCAACTGAAGTCGACACGAACTTCAACGCCAACGTGGTCACTCATTCCGACGGACGACTCCTACACGGGATTGGTGGATGGCAGAACTGCCTCGCCGCCGGGTGCACCATCCTCGCGGTGCCCTCATTCCGCGACCGGATTCCTGTGATTGTGGACGAGGTGACCACGCTTTGTGGGCCAAGCGAGTTGATCGACGTGGTCGTAACCGAGCGGGGGATTGCCATCAATCCGCGGAGGCAGGATTTGCTCGATGCGGTTCATGACTCGAAGTTGCCCATCCGCCCGCTCGCGGAGATCAAGAATGAAGTCGAGCGCATTTGCGGCGGAAAACCACAGACACCGAAGCGTGGCGATAGGCCCGTGGCCATCGTGAAGTGGGTCGACGGTACCGTGCTCGACACGGTCTGGCAGATATCCTGAACTGAGAAGACGATGGCCGCGCTTTAAGAAGGCGACCGCAGCCTCAAGACCACTACACCGGCTCGAGAACCTTTGGCTGCGTTTCTTCCCGAAGTTGCTTTTCAAGAACCTGCGCGATGAGGTTCTCGAACTGCGCCTGGTCCATGCAGACGGCATGCTGACCGTATCTGGCTTCTTTTCCTGTCACGTGCCAGTAGGGCATCCAGCAGAATTCTTTGCCGTCGCCCGCCCGCTGCAAGGTCACAAGAAACGGGTAGAACGTCACTTCTTCTTGCTCCTCACCCAGCCACGAATCCAGCTTCTCAGGAAGGAGCGCGGATACGACCTTGAAGTCTCCGTCCCCGCCGCCAAATTGGAAGTCGAGCGTAATGTGCAGTTCCTGCGTTCCTCCGCAAGCCGGGCATTCTTCGGGAGCCATCTTCTGGAACTCGTAAAAGGTGTCAAACAGCTTCTGGTGGGTGGGATATTTCTTATGACATTGAATGCAGAGAAAATATTGTGCGGCCATTCGTGCCTCCGCCCTGAAGAAGATCAGTTGCCATCGAGTCGGAATTCTCGGTGGGGCTTTTTGCAATCAGGACGAGGAAATTGTAAGGCGGAGAACCGCGCCACGAATGTGACGGGACTCACAACAGAGCGTGCAACAAAATACGGCGGCCGCGAAAGGTCGCCGTGCTTGAGTGACTCCGGGCTGAGCTGGATTTAGAAAATGAAACTCAGGCTCATCTGAATTTGCCGCGGACTGCCGATCGTCTTATTCGTGACGCCCAAGCCGCTTAGGGTGGGGCAGACATAGACTGACCCGGTAAAGTTGCCGTTGCAAGGGTTTGTCGTCGATGGCGTGGTGGCGACCGGGAAGTCGTTAAAGCTGATGTTCTGGCTTATGTCATCGATCGGGATGTCGAAACTCGCTGTGTTGGTCAGGTTGAAGACGTCGAAGCTGTACCTCAGCGACGACCGCTCGGTTATCTGCGTCATCTTCACCAAAGAAATGTCCGCGCGTTTCTGCCAGGCCTGACGGAAGATATTCCGCTGGCCGTGTGAGATGAAGTTCGTTTCATACGGGTCATTGGAAGGAATCGCGCCGTTTAGACCTCCGGGACTTAACAACGGCAGACCGAAGCAACTAGCATTGAGCGCGGGTTTTCCGGCGACCGCGCCCGAAGCCCCGGTCAGCGCCTGCTGTGGTGAACAGCTGGTGAGCGGTACGATCGGATTGGTAATGCCGTCCGACGTCCCGTAGAAGATGCTGCCGACCGCTCCGGAGTAATCAACCACACTGTACGGCTGACCGCTCTGGATCACGGTCAAACCAGAGATAGCCCACCCATTGGTGAGGCGGCTCATGAATGACGATCCCGACAAAAGCTTAGGCAGTTGGTAGGTGTAAGTGAAGTTGATCGCGTGCTTTCGATCGAAGTCAGACAGGCCGTAACCGGATCGCAAATTGAGAGGATTGTTTCCGTTGTAAAACAATCCCATCGCGCTCTGCTCATCGGTGGCGTGCGAGTAGGTATAGGAGAAACCAACTTGCAGGCCGTGACTCAATCGTTTTTCCACGTGTGCCTGAAGGGCGTGGTACGCGGAGATACCGGCCGCCGTATAGGATTCCGACTCGGAGGAATAGCCTATGTAGGGAACACGCAGATCGACATTTCCGCCTTCGAAGTTTTGCAGGTACGGCTTTCCATTGGGCAGGGCATACGGTCCGAAGGTGTTGGGGTCAAGGATCGAGTACCCATACGTGAAGTCTTGTTCGATGGGCGTACCCTTGCGGATTGGATTGGAAGGCGACGCAATCTGAGCCTGGTTGAACGGTATTGGAACAACGGCGTGGCGGCCAAGATTGCCGACGTAACCAATTTCAATCACAAGGTCATTGCGAGGCTGCCACTGGATGTCAAGAGTTTGATTCATCGTATAAGGGAGTTTGTTGGTGCGGTTGTAGTCGGCGAACGAGAAAAGCTGCGCGAAGCTATTGATGGCGGCCGCATTTGGCAGGACCAGCTTGGCTGGGTTGCCGCTTGGCGGCGGTCCGAGTGCGGCTCCCCACGGATTTGAGAGCGATCCGCCTGTTGGAGAGGTTGGATCGCATGTCGGAATGAATCCCTGGTAAAAGCTCCCGATGCTAGAGCAAACTTGCGAATTCACCCACGGCGGACTTTGGTTTACACCGAACGGCCCGCCGGCGATCACCCCTGCGGCAAACCCGGGGGAGAGGTAGGTGAATAGTTCACCTCGATCGTAGTAAAGACCCCAGCCCGCGCGAACGACGAGTTTGTCATTGAACTTCCGCGGGCTCCACGCCAAGCCGAGACGCGGCGCCAGTCCCCATTGCCGTCCCGTCAAAGTCGAATCGCTGACACCCTTCGTGGGAAAGTTAGGATTGTTGCCTGCGACGACAAAGCCGTTTGAGGTGATGACGTCGTTCGTCGCGTCGTAGCTGTAGCGCGAAGGATCGAAGTTGAAGATGCGCCCGTTCTTTTCTTTCAACCCACCGTGATAGTCGAAGCGGAGACCAGCGCTGAAGCTGAGATTGGGGCGAATCTGAAATTTGTCCTGCAGGAACCACCCGGTTTCATTCGAGCGATAGTAACGGTTGGCATCGCCTTGCAGAAATGAAGTGGTGATGAAGCCGTCCACGCTGTAGGGTGTGACCAGTCCCTGGAGGAACTGGGAGAAGTCGGCAAAACCGATCATGCCGGTGTTGGCTCGCCGGTCTCGCGCGTTGAGTTGAGTGTATGAGAAGCTCCCTCCGAACGTAATCGTGTGCTTTCCGCGGGTCCAAACAGCACTAACGGAAGGCATCCAGCGGTTCTGAAAGATGCCGGTGAACGCACCCTGCGAAGCCCCTGTCGATCCGATGTTTAGCCCGGCGTTGAAGACGAAGTTCGGATTATTTGGAGAATTGTTTCCAAAGTCGTCTGCGATCGTGATACCCGGGAACACTCCCGACCCGAACGTATTGATGTTCATCGATTGAGGACTGAAAGGCTGTCCAATGGTGCTGTAGACTTTCTCGCGGATGAAGCCGAACACCTCCAGGATGCTGAAGTTTGGAGTGATGGTTTGTGTGTTCGTAATGGAAGCCACCTGGCTGCCGGCGTCCAGATGCTGAGTGAAGCCTTTGACCGAGGAGAAGGCGAAGGGCGCTGTTGTGGGGTCATGCTGGTAGTAATACTTGAGCGACAAAGTATCCTTCGGTGTCGCCATGTAGTCGACATTGGTTGTGGCTTGATCGGAGATGAAGTACGCCGGCTGCGTGAGGAAAACATTCTCCGGAAAATTAATGGTTGGAGTGAAATTGGGGTTCGCCGATGGGATCAGATACTGGCCATTCGGCAGTTTGTAGTTCAACATCGCGAAAGCGACCGGATCCACATTGCTAGTGGTCAAGCAATTTGGTGGTCCGTTCGGTGTGCCGCAGAGATTGCCATTAAGCACGAAATTCTGGTTAGCTACGTTTACTAAAGCCGTGGCGCTCCGATCATCGGTGAGGCCAGTAGGGACAGCGGTGCGCGAAGTCCCAATCTCCAAATCGGAGACGTGGATGTGTTGATAGCCGGCAAAAAAGAAGAGCTTGTCCTTGATCAGCGCCCCACCCAGAGTTCCGCCTGCCGTGTAACGGTGCAACTGCGGCACTTTTTCGTTGGAAGGGATGTTTGGGTCTTGCTTGTAAAAGTAAGGCGTGGCGTTAAGAGCGTCGGTTCCACGATGACCGTATGCACTTCCGTGGAGAATGTTCGTTCCGGAGGAAGTGGCCATGTCGATGTGCGCTCCGCTAGTCGAGCCTTGTTGTGCATCGTACATGGAAGTATTCACGTGAAATTCCTGCACCGTTTCCGGAGCTGGTGTCGGCAAGGCTTGCCCGATGGCCAGGTAGGGTGACGCGGTGCTCTGAATGACTTCTGCGGTGGTACTGGAAGCGCCGGCAACGCCGGTGTTATTCACAATTCGTGCCGATGCTACCGAACTGGTACTTTTGCCGTTGAAAAGATTGCTGGCATCAACTCCGTTCAGAAGAAACGTGTTGCTGGTATCGCGCTGGCCGTTGGCCCAGATCGGTTGGTTCCCCAATCCGGCGTTTGCGCCGGTACCGCTCGGCAACTCTGCATTCACGCCCGGGGACAAAATGGCCAGTCCGGTGAAACTGCCCGTCGGCAGCGGGATTTGTTCAATCTGATCCTTCTCTAAAACGTAGCCGTTCGTGGTATCAACGGCATTCATCATCGGG
>CAVRCR010000008.1:0-67235 GCA_963719615.1 uncultured Acidobacteriaceae bacterium
GGGAGTGCGCGCCGACGAAGCGGCACCAGGCTCCGGTCTTGGCTTGTCTATCGTGCGTGATCTTGCCGAGGTGTACGGTGGCACCATCTCTCTAGAGAACTCTCCCATGGGCGGCCTGCGCGCGCGACTTCAGCTGCCTGCTTCCTAGGGTCCATCTAGATGTGCGGCACTCCGAGGAGGCGGCAAGAGATCCAACTCGGCCTTGCGCGGGATCAATATCGAGGGAACGCGCATCTCGTCACTTCACTCCCGGTTTGAACGGCAAACCGTCAGTTGAGAAGTTGGGAGCGGCAGAGGGCTCAAGCTCAAGCTACGACTGACCAGTTGATTCGCATGTCGTCCATGACGACTCAGCACCCTCTCTTTCCCAAGATCAACGAAGCAAATCGAAAGAGGCGTCATTTGGAGAGGACCGGCTTCGGATTGCGAAGAAGGCGCCTTTTTATGTGGCCGATTCACAACCGAGAAACTTCGTTCAAAGAGGTGCTCGTGAAGCACGACAACATAACTGACATCATCACATATATGCGTTTATGTGGTCGACCACATAATCTCATGTAGTCGTAAATTGTGGACAGTTCAGGCATGGAAGCCCTCTGGTTCCTCTCTGTTGCTTGGCATCGGGGCAATGCCACCACGGGTCCATCATTGTTCAGCGTTCAGCGATTGGGGTTGCTCGAATTGTGAGAGCCTTTGACGATCGCTATCTGCTACATCCAGGACTGCTCCTCCGAAGAATACGGGAGGAGAAGAACCCTACTGGATGTCCTTCGGATACACATTGACACATGTCGGTTTTCGAATATATAAGATGCTTATATGTCGTGGATTCTAAAAAACATGCTAATGGCTCTGGCGTTGCATCTTTACGATCAGATGAGTCTGTCGGCCAAGCGCGAGATTGGACGCAGTCTCACCGACGCAAGTGCTCTCGTTCTTGTCTGGAACAACGGCCCAATCCCGATCCAGTTGTTCTCAGCAACGATCGGCATGAGTCATCCAGCAGCGGTTCAGCAGATCGATCGGTTATGTGCTGATGGCCTGCTTGAAAAATCGGTAGGAGAGGATCGCCGGCGACGACTTGTTGCCCTTACTGCAAAAGGGCGACAGCGCGTTCGTGCGTTTTTGAAGGCACGAGCCGCAGTTGCCCATCGTGTGCTTGCCAACATCGGAGGCGGTGATCGCGCCGTATTGGAGCGCGTGGTCGCCCAGATCATCTCCGCCTCGGCTATCGACCGGCCTGCAGTCGATCACCTGTGCCGATGTTGTGACGAACGGGCGTGTCCGCCTCACATCTGCCCGGCCGAGCGCAGGGTTTCTCGTATATCCAGCCCACTCACGAGAGCCTGGTAGGTACGAGGGAACAACGCGTTCAAGATTGTCATTTGAAATGGAGCCAACACCTAGTTCCCGCGAATCTCTTAGATGGAATCGGAGCGCACATGAACTTTCGAGTTTTGCACGTGGCGACGAACTTGGGATTGCGGCCCGGTGGCGTGGAACGGCTGGGTGAAGTTCTGCTCGCAATGGGTTTGGCTGAGCGTATTGATGCCACAGTTGAACCACCACTCAAAGCGCCGCCCTTCAGTGACACGATTGAGCCAGCGATTGGAGCTCGCAACGTGCAGGCGGTCGCTCAACTTGCTGTAGAGCAGGCAAATCGAGTTGAGGCGATCATACGAGCGGGAGATTTTCCTTTAGTGCTTGGTGGCGACGACAGCGTCCTGTTCGGATGTCTGTTGGCGATCCGACGCTTGGGTTCCGTAGGGTTGTACCTTCTGGACGGCCATACCGATTTCTGGAATCCGCTTAACGGTTCAGGGGAGTTGTCCGACAGTGACGTATGGATAGCCACCGGGCGAGGCGTTCCTTCGATTGGGAACCTGGAGGGCCTGGGTCCATTCGTCAACGACCAAGCCTGCGTTATGTATGGGCACCGTGACCGCGCCTTTCAGCTGACGCATGCAAGCGATGACGTCTATACCACGGCCATACTGGTACGCAATCTGAACGAAGTGAGAGCAGCAGGGATTGCAGACGCAGCAAACCATGCCATCGCCTTCCTTCGAGCGAGTGGAGTCGATCAGGTATGGCTTCATCTGGACGCAGACTGCCTGAGCGATAACCTGATGCCGGCAGTCGATTGGCGAGTCGAAGGCGGATTTACCCCGAGGGAGGTAATCAGCCTAGCTCGGTCTTTGATGGGTTCTCGACTGGTGACGGGGATGGACGTCACAATCTACAACCCAGGCCTCGACACGACCGACTACGCGGCTGGAAAGATACTCAGTGACGTGGTGGTTTCGATCCTGACATGAAGACTGACATTCTGGTTGTCGGAGGCGGAACTACCGGAGCAGTTATCGTCGGCCGCCTTGTCGAGCGCACCGATGCCCACGTGATTCTTCTCGAAGCTGGACCCGACCCGGGCCCGCGACAATCCGGGCGATGGCCAGCGGACTTGCTCGATGCCAACCGAATCGGGATGTCGCATGACTGGGGGTACGCGGGGCCGGCGGCTGACGGTCGCATTTTGTCGATGAGCCGCGCCCGGGTTCTCGGTGGATGCAGCAGCCACAACGGTTGCACACAATCAGTTGGATGGCGAGCAGACTACGAGCATTGGGCGAAAAATTCGTCTGGCTGGAACTTCGAACGGCTGTTGAACTTCCTCCCCGGCGTAGTCACCCGCCTGCGTATCCGCCAGCCGCTGCGTGCTGAACTGCAGCCCCTGCAGGAGGCGTTTCTTGCGTCCTGCATTGATCTGGGCTTTCCCCACAATGATGATTTGCTCGAAGTCGATGGAGGAGCCGGTGTGTCGATCAGCCCGGTGAATATCCACGACTCCATTCGCTGGAATACTGCCTTCGGCTACCTCGACCCCGTTCGTAGTTCGAGTCGCCTCAAGATCGTCGAGCTGGCGACGGTCGAACGTCTCGTCCTATCACGGAGAAGGGCCATCGGCGCAATAGTCGTCATTTCAGGCATCCGGCAGCAAGTGTCAGCCGATACGGTTGTGCTCTGTGCTGGCGCTTACGGCACTCCTGAGATCCTGCTTCGATCCGGAATCGGGCCGGTCGATCAGCTTAGAGCTCTTGGCCTAGCCAGCGCCGTCGATCTCAAGGGAGTGGGGGCTAATTTGCACGACCATCCCGTCCTCATTCGGACTTTCGCTGCGTCGGCAGATCTGGCACGCTCACTCGAATCGGCGGGCCCCATTCCAGACGAGCAGGTGGTTGCCAAATGTGCTAGCGGACTCGACCGGGAAGGGGCGCCATACGACCTGCACCTGTTTCCGTGGACCGAACGCAATCCCGATAGCCCAACTGGATGGAGCGCAAGTCTTCCGGTCGGGCTTCTTCGACCCGAGTCAAGGGGACAGCTCACACTCCGCTCAAACGATTCCAGCGTTCGATCCCATATCGATCACGCGTTTCTGACAGCCTCCATCGATAACGCCAAGCTGCTTGCTGCGTTGCCTTTGCTCGACGAACTGATCAATAGACTGCCGCTCGGACCCGAACTTTCCACTCCGCCGGAGGGCGATATCGAACAGTGGCTGCGTGGGACCCATAGCCACTATTGGCACCCGGCTGGAACTTGCGCCATGGGGCCTGACCCGACTGATGCTGAGCAACCCTCTGTAGTCGATCATGGCGGACAGGTTTACGGTTGCGAGGGACTTTTCATCTGCGATGCCTCCATCTTTCCTGGCTTGCCGAGGGCAACTCCCGCGCTGCCGGTTGTCCTCGCTGCAGAGCAGATCGCAGTAAGTCTTGCAGATCTTTGATTGTCAAGACGCCTCCTCATGGGGCAGACAAGCGCAACCGAGTGCTTTCGCGGCATCTGTTCGCAAGCATCTTTCCCTATCGAAAGTGAAGAAGGAGCTGATCCTTCAATATGGAAAGTAAAACATTCTCTAATCCCTATGCCGCCCTGTAAGTTAGAGGGCTGTCACGACAGTAAGTCAGTTTCAAAGCGATAGAGCATTCGCCTAAGAACCGATTTCGACTGAACGCGGGCAAGCGTGGGCTTACCCCCATGGATTTTCTCAACAACGGTGACATTCTGGCTCGAACGGTAGAGGGAATCGTCCGGGGTAAAGAGTTGGAAGTTTCCGTCAGATCTTCCAACGATTCGTGGGGATTGACGGCAATCCGTCAGTTGAGAGGTTGAATCTAGCGGAATTCGCGTTTTCAGGCTACGCCTGAGTTTCCCCCCTCAGGCTTCCATAGCGATCTCAGTCGTCCTTTCTCCCAAAAGCGGCGACCAAACCAGATGGCCATCGGAAAGGACCTAGCTTCGGAACGGCCCCAAGAACTCCCTTTATGTGGCCATTGCGACCGAGAAATGTAGCCGAGAAGAGGTGCCGATGCCGCACGACAACATAACCGAAATCTACGCATATATGCGATTATGTGGTCGACCACATCCTCAGCGATCACCCAAAACCGGCCAGTGATTATCACCTGAAAACCGGCCAACGAGAGTAGCGTCCGGGACATTGATTCCCGCGGAGGCTTGTAGGCTCCTGGTGGTAATCAGAGCGTTGGTTTGCGCAGGCTTTACGCTGGTTGCTTTGAAAAACACCAACTGCGGCTCGGCTTCGGAGTGGTCGGCCTTAAAAGCCCCCGGATCGCCCAGTACGACCGAGCTGACATCCTCCAGCACTCGCACCGAACTGACGTATCCTGGCCGCAGGTGCAAGACCACAACCTGTTCTGGGTCAACATTCAAGTTCACGATTCGCGCCTGCGGAAGATCGGACTGCGCTGAAGCTATAGGCAGCAGCAGGAGACCGGCCGTTGTCAGATGCACCAAACTCAAACAAATTTTCATCTCACATCTCTTTCCGAACTGGGGTTCGTAGTTCTTGGTTTAATTCCGGCTTGGCGGAGGTAAGTTCTTCTAATTCTTGCCACGTAGGCAATTACGTCGGGATTTCGATAGCCGAGGTCTCGTCTGCCGATTACGTCTTCGCCGGCATAATAGGCGGCAGCCACTAGCCTGAGATCGTTATGAAATTGTTGCATCAGCCATGCGAGGTAGCGCACGCCCCCTGAAACGTTCTGATCGACACTGCACCGGTCTCTTACCCCGAGTCGCTGAGCGGTTAGGGGCATTAACTGCATGAGTCCTGAAGCGCCTTTGGGAGAGACCGCGCATGCTTGCCAGTGCGACTCGCGTTCGACAATGGCGCGTACCAGCCCGACGGGCACCTGATAATGTTGGGCGTAGGCTACGACGTAGTATTCGGCTTCGAGCCGTGCCTGTGGTTTGGGCGATTGCGCCCAACACATCGAGATTGCAGAAAGCACTTGCGCCAAGATGAGTGCTGGCCTCATGCCGCGCTCCCTCGCAGAGCCGCGGCGCTGTACTGCTGCGCGTCAAAAATCAAGCTGGCAAACCCATCCCGCAAGAGCAGCTTGCGTCGATCAGTCTCAGTCTTGGCCAGCAAGGGCAGGAGAATGTCTCGCATCTCCGGGGTAATTTGTTCACTTCCCAGAACTTTGAGCGCCTGAGCGAGATCGAGAATTTCCGACACCGAGGGCGGTTTCTCCAGACTCCATCCACGCAAAGCCTTGGCGAGTCCCGCCATACCGGCATGAAATTCGTGTGTGGAATCAGGCGTTCTCAGCGCAACAATCTCTGCTTCTCGCTCCGCGGTGGGGTGTTCAACACGGAGATAGAAGCTGCGCCGACGCAGGGGATCGCCGATGCGCCGTTCCTCGTTGGACGTGAGCACGACGAAAGGAATGCTCCTCGCTTTTATGGTGCCCAGCTTCGGAATGCTCAACTGCCACACGCTCAGCAATTCCAGCAATAAGGCCTCAAATGCGTGGTCCACCTTGTCCAGTTCGTCGATCAGCAGGACACAGGGCCTTTCACGCTGCAACGCGCGCAGAAGCGGCCCGGCACCGAAGAACTGCTGGCCGTGCAACTCCGCCCGCAGGGATTCCCAATCCACGCTGACGGACTTGGCTTTGAGTTCAACGCAAAGTCTTTGAAGGGGTTCATCGAACTTGCCGATGGCCTTCTCTTCGTTGATGCCTTCGTAGCACTGCAGGCGTTCGACGGTGGTGTCCATTGCGTCTGCAACTGCATAGGCCAGTTGAGTCTTTCCACTGCCGGCAGGGCCTTCCAGCAACAACGGCTTCTGCAGTCTCGCCGCCAGGTACACCGTGGTTGTGGCAATCGAATCGGCGATGTAGCCCGTGGCCCTCAGCCGTTGACCAACTTCTTCAAGAGATGAAAACACCAATTCCTCGTCTGTCGAACCTCAATTGCGGTTCGGCACGGAAAGAAGCTAAGCCCGAATGAAATTTCGGTCAAATCGGTGTGGGTTCCTCGCCTGAGTAGCCCTGATGCAAGCTTTGACTGAATTCCGAGCTAGCTCTACAAGCAGTGCAAATGGAGGCCAGCCATGGCAGTGAGAGTCGGAAACGAAAACAAACGCTTCTTGGGCACAAGGGCGGCGGCCGAATATTCAGGCATTCCAGCCAGTACACTGCGAGTTTGGAGATCCCAAGGGGGAGGACCGAAATTCTACAAACCCCGGGGACGCGCGCTGTATGATATTGCCGATCTGGATGAGTTCATCCGATCTGGCATCCGTGTTTCCTCTGTGCGCGCAAGCAAGGAGGAACGGAATGTCTATCTACCAGCGGGGTGATGTCTGGTACTACCTCTTCTACATCAATGGAAGGCGGCACCGGGGCAGCACCAAAACCAAGAACCAAAAGCAAGCCGAGCGCGTCGAGGCTAGAAAACGGGTTGCAGCGGAGGAAGGACAGTCGTTGCGGCCCAAACGGGTACCTCTGGTGCGGGAGTTCGCCAAGCAATTCATTGAGTGGCTCGACAAAACGACGCTTGCCGAGAACACAAAGGCTGATTACAAAAACGGCCGGCGGTTGATCTTGAAGACCCCCTTATCTGGGATACGCATGGATCAAATCACGGCCGACGACGTTGAGACCACAAAATTTCACGAATCGCCCCACAGCAGGAACTCTGCCATTCGGACACTGCGCCGGATGCTCGGCAAAGCCCGCGATTGGAAGGTGCTTCGTGAAGTGCCAAGGATCAAGACGGTCAAAGTCTTCCCCAGAGACCGAATGGTCACTGTCGAAGATGAGAAGCGACTCTTGGCAGCATGCCAACGACCCTTGAAAGATGTCCTGACCATCATGCTGGACTCTGGATTGAGAAACGGGGAAGTCATCAGAATGCGTTGGGAAACCATCAACTGGGAAGGCGCATTCTATTTCAACCCCAGCGGCAAAACGCGTAAAGCTCGTCGGCCTGTACCGTTGAGCGAGCGCGTGATCACACTTCTCAGGACAATTCAGCTTGAACAGTCGGACGCACGAGAAGGTTGGGTGTTTCCTTCGAAGAAGTCTCGCACAGGCCACATCGGACTGAGCGGACTCGAGCACGCGTTCAGAAATGTGGCTCGCACGCTCGAAATTCCGGATGCCCTGAAACTGTATTGCGCACGGCACACGTTCGGCACCGTCGCTATGGCAGAGACGAAAAATCCGGGACTGGTGAAGGAAGTCATGGGGCATGAGAGTCTCACGACGGCGATGGGTTATCTGCATCCGGAAACGGCGCAGATCAAAGTCGTGATCGATCGCTTGAACCAGCAGAAGTACATGATGTAGCAACAGCCACAAAAACAGCCACAGTTACAAGTAAGTAAACCGAAGACAATGGATGGCAAGTGCTTGAAAAGAAGTGGTGAGCGCGGTAGGAATCGAACCTACAACCTACTGATTAAGAGTCAGTTGCTCTGCCAATTGAGCTACGCGCCCACGGTGGGGATTCGTTGGAGGGACAATCCGAAATTATAGCATCCGCAGTTGGAATCGGGGCGCTAGCGAGGTTGAACGTTCATCTCAGCCACGGCGCTCTCCCCCCGGGGTAGAGGTCAACCGGATCTGCATTGGCGGGCATTCGCTGGACGCGTCAGACGTTAGCACCGTCTCGCCGATCCTGTACCAGTCACCGAAATCAACAGGACTCACAGACGCTGCCGTACCTCTGCAGGCAGCACCCGCGATTCCTCACCTACGGCGGTACGGCGGCCAGGAGTGGGGCCGGCCACGATCGGAGGACGGTGCTCAATCGTACCGATTACCGGTGCTTCATTCGTGCCGACAAAGTAGGCGGTGGATGCGAACTTCTGCTCGCTGCACAACCGGTCGATCAGGCGTTGCTGTCGGCGCGAGAGCACGGCGTGCGGAAGAATAGGAAAGTTGCGGAACATCCAGAGCAGATAGACACGCTGCAGGAAAGAAGGCATTACGCATCGCGGTCCAATCGGCGTCTGCACTTGCACCACACCGCCCGCGAGTTTCTCGATCAGCATATAATGGCCCACCCGGAACCTGAAAATGTATGATTGCAATTCTAGGGCCGCCATTATTGCATTGAGAACGATGCCATGGGAAGCTTTTTTTAAAAAATTCCCACTCAGAAGGACCCGGATCCTGACTTTTCGCATCCCAAGTATGAACTTTTGGGACAACCAGCCGGGAAAAGATTCCTGAATTGGTTCTGATCGATGCCCCTCTCCGGATGCAACCCAGCCAGGCTTAAATCGTGATTTCGGGGAGGATGTCCATTCGTCGGATCTGGGCCGCCACCCCAAACTCCGGGCCCTCTTCTTCGACCCGGACGATGGTCGCCTGGCAGCACACCCAGCACTTTTCGCCCGAGGTGAGTTCGGGGGGAAGGATCAGCACCAACTCGACGTCTGTGCCCTTCTCCATGCGAGTCTCGGTGTAAAGAAAAATGCCGTTGGCGCTGACATCGCGAGTCTGGCCGGTGTGGTCGGTCCCCTCGGCGGTGCGCACGCGCGTGGGAACGCGGGTCGCGATTCTTGATCCAGAGCGGCGCTCGGTGTCGGCGTCCATCGGCTCAGAGACGTCCACCTAATGTACACCAGGCGTCAAGAGGCGCAGGGTGGTGCGCGAGATTTCGCAGGACGGGTAGCCGATTCTTCTAGATGTTCGGCCGTTTGGCGCGAATTCCGGGAACTACCAGAGCTTGCTCCATCGTGGGCACGTTGGTGCCGCGCAGCCTGGCCTCTACTTCGTGCAGCTTGTCAGTTCGCATCGTCTGGTAGTAGGCCTGCACCAGGAGTTCCATCGTGAATGGATTGTCCTGATCCTCCTCGAGCTGCGCGATGGCGTCCTCGTACTTTTTCTGATCCATCAACAGCGCGCCTGCGGCACCGTGATACGAACTTTGGATCACGCGATTGCGGCTCCCGTTGGCCACGGCCTTCAGTTGATGCAGGGCTTGATCCGCCAGCGACTGATTGCCAGACCGGGCAGCCCGCAGGGCACGGTTACGGAGGATGCGCGAAAGCTCTTCATCGCGGTCGGAGGGTGAAATCGTCGCGCGATGGCCGAGAGATTCCTCCGCGCGCCTAAGATGCTTCAAGGCAACATTGTCGTCAGTCTGATACTCGGCCATGTGGCGCAGAGCCTGCGCCTCCTGCAAGTCGTGATCCTTGGCGTGCGCGGTCTCGGCGATTTCCAGGTATTGCTTGTCGGCCTCGGCGTAGTTGCCGTCGCGGACGAGAGTCATCGCCTTCTGCATGCTGTAGGTGAGGCGGTCGGCCTCGTTGGGGGCGAAGCGGATGGCCTTGTCGTATTCGATGCGGGCCTGCTCCTGATTGCCCATGAGAGCGTAAGTGTCGCCAAGGCCAAGTTGCGAACTCACGAAGTCGGGATCAATCTTGAGCGCGGCGCGATAGTGTTTGAGCGAGCCTTCGAAGTCGCCCGCCATGCGGAGTAGTTCTCCGTAGGAATCCTGCGGGTTGGGTTGTTTGGGCAGCAGCGCCACGTATCGGTCCATGGCTGTGAATGCCTTATCAAACTGGCGGTTACGGGCTTCCACGTAGGCCAGATCGTTGAGTGCGGCGGGAAAGTTCTTGTCGATGGCGAGCGCCTTTTGAAGGAGGTGCTGTGCCTGGTCGCTGCCGTTTTCTCCCATGAGCCAGTTGGCGGCGAGATAGAGCAGGTGCTTATCCTTGGGATAGAACTCGATCATGTCATTCATGGCCGTGATGCCGCCGAGGAAATCGCCCTCCTGCACCTTGGCGATCCAGGCGATCATCAGCTGTTCGCCAGGGGTGAGTTTGGGAGCGAGTTCCTTGGCTTTGGCGCGAGCCGCACTCACTTCCTCCGGATTCCCGCTGTTGAATGCGATCCAGGCCCACGCGACGGCCAAGTTGGGATCTTCTTTGACGGCGGCGCGCCAGTCGTCATTGCAGCGCTCCAGATAAAGATTCTCGTAGTCCGCCATTCCCTTTTCGTACAACTCACGAGCCTTGGCCGACGAAGTCGTCACCGGCATCGTGCCTGACTCGACCTTCTTGCCGTGGTGCGCATAAAGCGGCGCTGCGAGACACAGACCGAGAGTTACGATGGCGAGGTTCTTCGTCATCAACGTGCAACGAGGCATTGAAAAAGTCTCCGGACCAGAGCTTTGTGGGGAGGGATTACGTTAAGAGCGTAACATCGTCGTGATGGGGGGACGAGGTGACGGAAGACTTAGGACGGGTGCGACGATTGCATGTGTTGGAAGGGTCGTTTGGCTCTTTGTAGCTTTGCGTCGGCCCAGGAAAAGAAAGCGGGGGGATCGGCAGTTTCGCGACGCGTTTTTCCTATTTTGGATTTGATATTACTGATTGGTTAACCCCCACCCCCTCTCCCTTTGGTCCATTGGACTCATCAAGTTAATTGGAAAATCGACCGCAAGATATTGTGCGCCTATAACTTAGGGCCAAAATATTGAAAACAGATAACTTACCTGTAGTCCAGAATGCGGTTCGCCCGCCTCTGCCGGGCCATGATCCGATAACTCGGGTGTGGAACGCAAGGTTGGATGTCACATGGGGGCTGTGGATTTCCAGAGGCTCAGGAGTGCTACGCAAAAAACCCTCTGAGCAATAGACTTCGTGAGATCCGTTATCTTCCAATTGGGGAAGTTTATGTCTTTTCTTTCGCCCCCCTACGGGGCTTGTTTCGTCCACCCGCTTTTCACCCACGGCTTGCGCCCCTTCGGCAAGCTCAGGGCAGGCCGTGGGCTTTATTCTTTTCGCCGCTTCGCGGCTGGAGGCGTCGCAACCTCGGTTCGCGGGAGCCGTATCGCGACCTCGGTTAGTCGGTTAGAAGGTGATCTTCGCCGCGAATTGCACTCCTCGCGGACCTCCTCCGCCCAGGAATGGGTTGCCGATGCCGACGTCGCCGGTCGCCGTCAGGGAATAGAAGCCGCTGTGCAGGCCAGTGGCTGCATCGGGCGCACCGATGTTGCCGATGAAATTCGGCAAGAGTGGATTCGAGAAGTTGGGGTGATTGAACAAGTTAAAGAACTCGGCGCGGAGCTGCATGGTCACGCGTTCCGCCAGCTTCGTGTCTTTGAAGATGGAGAAGTTGAACTCCTTAAAGCTGGGGCCCTTCAAAGAGTTGCGTCCCAAACTTCCAAAGTGCCGCGTCCCCGGAACACAGTTAGTTTCGTCCGCTGATCCGTCGTTGCCTTGTGGATTGCCCCAAGTGCAAGGAGCCGCAAAAGACGAGAGGCTGAGATACTGCACGGGATTGCTGGAATACACCATGGGGCCAATCACGTCGGGGCGATCAAAACCCTCACCGGCGCCGGAATAGTCTCCCTGAAACTCATAGTTCAAATGCCAGGGCTGTCCGTCCTGCAAGTTGACCACTCCATCGAAGCCCCAACCGTTTTTCACCTTCGACAAAGCTCCACCCATCTTCGGGAACTGGTAGGTGAAATTCCAGGTGAAACGACGGCGGATGTCGAAGCTGGAGTTTCCGCGGTCTCCCGCAGGGTTCAGGCTATTTTGAGGCTGCGCCTGGTTGGGCTCGAAGTCTTCGAGATCGCTGGCAGTGTCAATGGAGTGGGACCACACGAAGTTCGCTTGCGAGGTCAACCCGTGCCATCCGCTGGTACGCAGGCTGACCTGCAATGCATGGTAAATCGAGTTGGCGGAAGACTGCTCCTGGTTGAGGTAGAAGAAATTGGGTGCGAAGGTGCGTGGAACGCCGTAACCGGAGGGGCAGTAGACACCGTTTGCCTGGTCCGGAACGCAGGCCAGATCCGCAGCGGTGATTTGCGCCTGGCTGGGTTGATTAATGTCCTTGAACTGAAACAGCTTTGTCCCTTTCGCTCCTACGTATCCAACCTGGAGCACGGTCTTTGTACCCAGCTGCTGTTGCAGATTCAGGTTGAAGTTTTGGATGTAGGGCGTTCGCATCTTGGGATCGACGGCGAAGAAATCTCCTTCGGGACCATATCCGGAATAAACCGGAGATCCCTGGCCGAGGGGGACCGGCAGACCGGTGTTGGGGTCTGTGGTGACGCTGCCGGTGGCAAGCGCTTGTGGGCCCAACCCGGGGTACGCGGGGCCCGGGCAAAAGACGCAGTTCCAGGGCAAGTGGCCCAGGAACATGTCCTGAGAAAATGCGTCATAGAACAGTCCCCATCCGCCGCGGATTACGGTCGTTCCCTTCCCGGTTAAGTCATAGGCAAATGCAACGCGGGGGGCAAAGTTATTCAGGTCCTTCCCGTAGAGCTGGCTGGTAGGAACATTGTTGTCGCTGACGGGATCAAAGGTGTAAAACATCCCGGATTTCTCGCCAGTGACCCCAAAATAATCCCAGCGCAAACCATAATTCAGTGTGAGGCGAGAAGTCGCACGGTAGCTATCCTGGATAAAGAAGCCGTGGCTGTTCTGGAAAGTGTGTCTCTTGGAATTCCCCTGCACCTGATTGCCGCCGTCGGGGATACCCTCCAGAAAGCTGGACAAGTCCGAGAAGCTCAAGGTGCCGCGGAAATTGTGATCGATCACCTGCATGATCGTCGTGCGCCGGAATTCGTAGCCAAATTTCACATCGTGCTTTCCCGACTTCCAGGAGTAGTTGTCTACGAAGTGCCAGTTGGAATCCACGCGATTGCGGGGGATAGAGGCAGTGGCGCCGATCTGAGAAAAGCTGGATTCGGTGGATAGAGCGCCATCAAAACTGATGGCGGGAAGACCGCCGTCGTAGGTGCCGACGCCGGTATCCAGTCCAATGGAATTGGGATTGAAGCTTTTGTCTTGCGGAAAAAAACCTTCGGCGAACCGATTCCATCCCAAACGGGCTTCGTTCACCTGGTTGGCGTTGATCACTTTCACATACGAGAGTGCAATCAGTTGCACGCGTGTCGGCGTGACCGTATTAAATCCGGGCAGCAACCCTCCGGCCAACTGCGCGAAGGGAAAGCTCTGGCTGCTATCGCCTAAATAATAGCGCCCGGTCAGCATGTTGTTGGGATTGAAGTTCTCGTCGATTTTTCCGATGAAGCTGTCCACCCGATTGAAGAAGGCGGTTGAAGTCGAGAGATTGCTCGCGCTGCAACCGGTTGTGCTGGTAGACACACCCGAAATATTAGGAGTTGGCCATGGCTTGCGGGCCAACAACGCGGTAGCAACTGGGTTGACGGTGCCGCCGCCAGCGACGATGCTGGCCTCGGTCGCGGCTATGACCGACGGGTCGGGCACGCAGGTACTTCCTGCCTGCGAGCCATTCTCGCGCTGGCCTTCGTAGTCGGCGTAAAAGAAGGTCTTATCCTTGATAAGAGCGCCGCCCAGAGCACCCCCGAATTGATTGTTGTTGAACGGGCTCTTGGGATTGGGAGCAAGATTGAAGTAGTTGCGCGCGCCCATCTTGCCACTGCGAAAGTACTCCAGCAAGGAACCATGCCAATCGTTGGTGCCGCTCTTGGTGACGATGTTAATGACCGCGCCGCTATTGCGTCCGTACTCGGCCTCGTAATTGGAAAGAACGCGCAACTCGGCGACAGCGTCGAGTGGAAGAATGGTGGCGGGATCGCCGAACACACCGGCTTCGTTGATCGCCGGGTCGTTGCGGTAGCCGTCGTTCATGTCGGTACCGTCGAGGAGGAAGTTATTCGCACGGCCGCGAGAACCGTTCATGGAAAATGTTCCATAGGATCCGGGAGAATCAGAGATCTGATCCGGAGATCCTGCGACGCCAGGATTGAGGTAGATCAACTTCTGATAGTCGCGACCATTGACGGGGAGGCTCTCGATGGTATCTGAGGTAAGCGTGCCGCCAAGTTCGGCGGAGGTCGTCTGCACCTGGGGCAAAAGATCGCCCGAGACTTCAACCTTGGTGGAGACTTCACCGGCCCTCATAGAGGCATCGACGCGGCGCTCAGTGGCAACGTCGACGGCCACGCCGGTGGCGATGAAGGTCTGAAAACCGGTCTGGGTTACGGTTACGGTGTAGGTGCCGATGGGCAACTCAGGAATGGAATAGCTGCCGTCGCCGCTGGTTTGGGTGGCGCGCTCGAGTCCGGTGCCGGTGTTTTTCACGGTGACTTTGGCTCCGGCAATGACGGCGCCAGAGGCGTCGGTCACGGTCCCCAGAATGGTTCCGCGGAAAGTCTGTGCCGACAGGCTCACGGCGGCCAGAAGGACAAATACCAAACCGATCCACATCGGGATGCTGCGCGCTCTCATTGGGTCTCCTTGAGACTGATCATGTTCAGGGTGAGTAGTTCTACCTGCGGGAGGCAAGGATGCCTTCAGCCCGCTTCTGGGAAGGCGCACAATCCCTTGTGCTTTAACGAGATGCATCATCCCGCACGTAAAATGTTAGACGGGAAACATTAACGAAACCCGTTCCCTACAGTCAACCATGGAGTTATGAATTGGGAGGATAGATTTTGCGAATGAGGGAAGTGCCGACACTGGTCTCACCCAAAGCCGGCCGGGCTGCGCCCGCCGGACAGCCGGGGGCGGCTGTCCCCACATATTTGATTCGTGATTGAAGTTTAGAACGTAAATGCAACGCCGCCACGGACGGAGCGCGCGGCTTGCACAAAGTACACGGTCTGGCCGTCCTGGCCGAGAACCGGGACGTATCCCTGCGCCAACAGGTTGCGCAAATCGACGATCACTTCCATATGTCCGGGCAGAAATCCCAGGCTGGGAATGGGCTGACGCACGAAGACATTCAGGAAGGGATCGCTTTGTCCCGGCGACGAGTTGAACATATCCACCGGGGTAAGGGCAGGGCCGTTCACCCAGCGATACGAGGTAATCCATCGGGTGTGAGTGCGCGGGACGGTGCCGCTCAGCTTGCCTGCGACCGCATGACGGCGCTGCGTGCCGATGAACTGCTGCGCGGCCGACAGAGGGACGTCGGGCCGGGTAAGATCAAGAACGCCGCCGAAGGCATAGTCCAACGTAGCGGTCAGGTCGCTCGAAAATTTGTGCTGCAGCACGAGCCGCATGCCCGAAGTATCGAGGTTCTTGCCAGCGTAGTTGAAGGTGCCCGAGGTGACGTCGGGCAGCAGGAATCCGCCCGCCGAGGTGACTTCACCGGTACCGGTCAGAACGGTGTCGCCAACACGATCGTAAAAAGCCGCGACCTGGAGGTTGGTGTTCCCCATCCGCTGCGACAGGCTGACTTCCTGGTGATGCGCCCGCTCGACCTTGGGAGCATAGCCGAGGAGGCTGACCCGCGGATTCGACTCGCTTAAGTCCGAGGGCGAGGAATCGAAACCCTTCTCGCTACGCAGATCGGGGCGGGACGTGGCGTAGTCGTATTCCAAAACTGTGTTTTGAGAAAGATGGAGATCCGCCGAGCCATATGGCCGAAAGGCGCTGACGTGGCCGAGGAACTGAATGGTTTGCAATTCACTGCCGAACTTGAGTTCCAGAATGTCGCCGAGGGTGAGGTTGTCGCTGGCAGTGAGCGCCAACGCCTGCAATGCCGCATTATGCAGATTGGGATCGGAAGGGGCAAACCGATGTACGGTCAAACCTACAGAAGGTTCTGAGCCATTGGCCATTTGGCGCGAATAGCCGGCGTGCAGAACCGCCGCGGGCAGACTCTGCCCGTAGCCTACGTCGCCGCTGAAGGCTAGACGTCCGCTGGAGAAAATTGAGCGCTCGAGGGTGAAGCCGGTGCTCATGTCCGATCCGGTGCCGTAACCGCCAGCTTCCGAGCCCGCCAGGAACGACAGCGTGCCGCGCATTTCGTGGTTCTGATTTTCAGCGGTGGAATTTGGATCGTCAAAGACCCGCAAGATGGGACGATTTGCGACCGAGCGCAGAGTCCACTTCCAATCATCTTCATCCGGCAAGGAGCGGCCCGGACCGAGTTGCATGACGTCCAACAAAGTGCTCAGGGTGACATTGATGTTCAGGCTGATGCCGGGGCGCACCCCAACCTTTTCGCGCAGGGCCGGCAGGAAGGAAGGCGCCGTTACTTTGAGGGTGTAGAAGCCAGGCAGCAAGCCGGATGCGTTGTAGAATCCGGCGGCGTCACTGAAGACGGTAAAAGTACGATTGGCCGCGCCGAGGATCTGCACGACCGCACCCATCTGCGGGTCGCCCGACGCATTGCGCACATAGCCAGAGATAGCACCGGACCGCTCGACCGCCGAAGCCGGCAGGCAAAGGCCCAATACGATCGCCCAAATTCCGAACTGGCGCAGTCTCACACCAACCCCACCCCCCGGGGGGAATCGCAGGGAGTTACTCTACTGCGAACACCGCAGACGGATCAATCGTCTGCTTGGAGATATTATCGTTCACCTTGATCTCAATTTTGTAAACGCCGGGTTGCAAGTTGGCGGTCACGATTGATTTCTGCAGCGTCACCTGCTCGCTTATGTTGCCCATCGTATCGGTGGACTCGGTCTTCTGGACCACCTGTTTGTTGGTAGCTATGTTGACGATGTCGTATTCAAAAGTAGCGGACGGCTTGTGCGTCTTCTCGTCCAAGCCCAGATTGTAAACCTGCATCCAGAAATTCAGCTTCTGATCTTTGTCCCGCTTGAATAATGCCGGCTTGCCGTCGGCGGGAGGCACGCGGGGCCGCACCTTCATGGTGCCGATGACGAAATTGCCCGTACCGATCGCTTTGGTGGGAACGGGTTCCATCTGGTCGGCGACGATGAGAGTGGACGTTGACAGCTTGTCGTCGGAGTAATCAGGAACCACGATGCTGCGGCTCCAGGCGCCTTTGCGGTCGCCGTTGACGTCCTTCACCGCGATGTTCAATTTGTAGCGACCTGGGCGCAGCGGCAGCGCCTTGTAATAGACAGAGGCGTTTTCTGCTGTGCGGGGTAAGAGTTCTGCGGGGACGTCGACCTGCACCGTGTCTTCGAAGGTCTGGACGATCTTGCCGGTCAGGGTGGACAGGCGGGCGAAAATATTGGCCGTTCCGCGCTGCACGCCGTCCTTGTTCACGAACGTGATGTCGCGATTCTTCATCTGAATCGTGATCGGCACGAGCGCGGTGTCGCTGGTGACTTTTACGAAGTCAACGTGCACATCGAAGGGCATCGGATTGAGGATGACCTTCGAATTGACGATCTCTTCCAGATCCTTGAATTTTACCTGTGGCGCCTGCTGCAGCTTGGCGAACTGTTCGAGTCGGTCAAATTCTTTGGTCTGCAAGTTCGCGCTATCCGGGCCGAGGCCCAAGCGCTCAAGGCCGTTTCCCTGAAAGCGCTGCGACTTGTTCGCCATCCCCATCTGCTCCCACTGGGTGAGGCCGGCGTTCGGGGTCATCAACAGTGCGTCTTTCTCGGAGCGATCCAGGGTCATGTGGAATTCGCCGCACATGCAGGTGTCCACGAATTCGATAATGATCTCCTGGCCAATTCCCTCAAGGTAGCGGTAGCGCCAGTCTTCGAATGGGAAGGTCGAGGTCTCACCTCCGCCTTCTTCCATGGGGCGCTCGTAGGATCCACCGGAAGGATGGGAGTCGATTTCGTCGGGCTTGCCGTAGACGATATAAATCCGGCCACGATCCGTTTTCCAACCGGGCACGCCCGCGGCGAAATGCTCGTTGGCATAAGCAATGCGCTGGTAGTGCTCCTCTTTATACTCGTTCTCCTCGGTATCGGGCGTAGGGTCGCGTCGCTGCCAAAAGGCCTCGATGAAGTTATCGCGCTCTTCGTCGTTTGAGAGTTGCTTGAAGGCTGCGCGCTCTTCGTCGGTGATGATGTAGACCACGTCCTCCTCGAGCCATTTCTTGTAGGGCTTGCTCAACTCCACTTTCAGGGCGCGCTCATTCTTCTTTTTTTGCTTGGCATTGGGAGGACGCTTGAGCGGATCTTGAGCTTCGTCGGTGGGCTGGGCCTGGGAGGCGCCGGCCGTGTCTTTCGCTGGTTTGTCGGCGGTTGCTTTGTCGACCGCCGTAGCATCCGCTGGCTTCTGGGCAGACTTCTGATCTTGGCTGTCGTTCGTCTGGGCGAAGGCACCAGCGGTAACCAGTGCCGCGGATACCAGCAAAACTCGCAGAAAGGACTGTTTCCAAGCCACCGGGAACATGAGAGGGACTCCTGCCAGACAACCGTCGTCTACGTATTTTAGGCCCTTTAGTTGTGCGAAAGCAAGGTTAAGTCGTGCCCCGAGAACCGATTAAAACGGACTGCCGCCGTCTTTGTTAGAAGCTGGGGATCTGGCCTCGAGTTGCCTGAGGGACGAACCAATCGAACACTCCACGGCAGGTGGAATCGGGGCTATAATGGCAAGTTCCGGGGGCAGTAGCTGTAACTCTCCACCGCAACGGGTCTCGGCCACTTCTGTTGTTCCTGTACCTCTGGTTGGGAACTTTCTCGGCAACAGGATCGTAACAGAGAGTGTGTGTCCGTCACTCTGGGCCATACCGGTACTTAGGCTTTTTGTTTAAGTTGAGCCTGTGGCATGACTTGGCCCTCCTCGTGGAGATAAATTCCCCGGATCGTGACGGTAATCATGAAGCCCTGGAAAAAAATTGCAATCGGCGTGGGCGTAGTCGTTTTGCTGGCAAGTATTGTCGGTTTTACCGTTCACCAGAGCAGCAAGAATGTGGTGACGGTGCAGACCGGAAAAGTGCAACGGCAGGATCTGGCAAGCGTGATCAGTGCTTCGGGCGAGATTCGGCCTAAGACGTACGTCAACATCGGCGCCAACGCATTCGGCAAGATCACCCACCTTTACGTGAAGGAGGGGGATCAGGTGAAGAAGGGTCAATTGCTGGTGCAACTGGAAAACGTGCAGTCATCGGCCGACGTAAACGCCAACGAAGCTGGTCTGCAAGCGGCGCAGACTGACGCGGTGGCGGCGGACGCGGCGTTGAAGACATCGCAGGCCGATTTGCAGCGCGCGCAAGCGGACTACGAGCGCAACAAGCTCGACTGGGAGCGGGCGCAGAGCCTGTTCAAGGATGGCCTTATCGCGAAGTCTGATTTCGACAGCCGGAAGAACGCGTGGGCCACGGCAGACTCAGGTTTGATTCAAGCCCAGGCGCGGGTTGCCCAAGCCCAGGCGCAGCATGACTCCGCAGACCGGCATGTGAGCCAGGCGCGGGCCAATTTGACGCGCGTGACCGACGTGCTGCAGAAGACCAGCTACAACGCGCCCTACGATGGCGTGGTCACGAACCTGCCGGTACGCGAGGGTGAGTCGGTGGTGATCGGTATCCAGAATGCGATGGGCAGCACTTTGATGACGATCGCGGACATGTCGGTGATTACCGCGGAAGTCAAGGTCGACGAAACGGACATCGTGAACGTGCATCTGGGACAGCCCGCCGATGTGACGATTGACGCCATTCCGAAGAAAATCTTTCACGGGAAGGTCTCGGAAATAGGAGATAACGCAATCGTTCGCTCCAGCGGTGTTTCCACTTCGCAGCAGACGACGGCCAGTGAAGAGGCCAAGGATTTCAAAGTGGTGGTGACGTTGACTGATCCGCCGTCGGACCTGCGTCCGGGGCTTTCCACCACGGCCAAGATCACGACCGCGATTCGAAGCAACGCGGTGGCGGTTCCCATCCAAGCCTTGACGCTGCGCAGCAAGCAGCAGGTCGAGCAGCAGAATAATCCGCCTGGCTCGGTTCATGCGGCGGCGCCAGCGCCCAAGGAAGTCGCATCCAAGACCAAGAAAGACGACGACATGCAGGGCGTCTTCGTCGTTCGGAATAAGAAAGCCCTTTTTGTGCCCGTGACCACGGGAATTACCGGTACGACCGATATCGAAGTGCTGGACGGCCTGAAAGAAGGGGATGAGGTCATCACCGGAAGTTACAAGGTTTTGCGCACGCTGCGGCCGGGAAGCAGCGTCAAGATCGACAATACGGTTCCCAAGAAGGAAGAGGAAGAATCGTCATAACCTTAGCGGGCCTGACACGTCCAAAGGGAAAGCCGGCAAGGTCTCAGGAAAGAGTGTCTCGGAAACGGAGCCTGTACCAACGTACTGAACCCTAAAGATCGGAGAGGTCAGTGGCACCGGACCAGGAGAAAAATATGGCAACCGCAGAAGTCATCAGTATGCCTACACCAGACGTACAGCCAGCCCCGGAATCGTGCATGATTGCGGCGGAGGATCTCTGGAAGACCTACGACATGGGCTCGGAGCAGCAGGTACACGCCCTGCGCGGCGTGAATCTGCGCATCCAGCGCAACGAGTACGTCGCCATCATGGGACCGTCGGGGTCGGGCAAATCGACGCTGATGAACCTGATCGGCTGCCTCGATACGCCGTCTCAGGGAAAGTACTGGCTCAACAGCCAACTGGTCAGTGAACTCGACGATGACGAACTGGCACGGATCCGCAACAAGGAAATCGGATTCGTCTTTCAGACGTTCAACCTGCTGGCTCGAGCGACGGCCTTGCACAACGTGGAATTGCCCTTGATTTATGCCGGCATTCCCACCGAGGAGCGGCTGACGCGCGCCCGGGGAGCCCTGTCGGCCGTAGGCATGGAAGCGCGCATGAGCCACAAGCCGAACGAACTCTCCGGCGGTCAAAGGCAGCGCGTGGCCATCGCACGCGCCCTGGTGAACAAGCCTTCGATCATCCTGGCGGACGAACCCACGGGCAATCTGGATTCCCAGACTGGCGTCGAAATCATGGCGCTGTTTGACCGGCTGCATGCTGAGGGAAACACGATCATCCTGGTCACGCACGAGGGCGACATCGCCGAATATGCGCATCGTGTCATCCACATCAAGGATGGCGTCATCGCCAGCGATCTGAAGGGTCGCGGGCAGCGAAGCTGAGGTTCGCAATCCGTTTTAGATTGAGACGCCCAGCTGTTGGCTGGGCGTTTTGCTTGTCCTGCCCATGTGGGAACAGCCGCCCCATAGGTGCTATCCGGCGATTGGCTGACTCAGGGGTTGGATTTGCGGGCAACAGCGATCAGCCGCTTTGCTTCCAGATCGTAAGCAGAGCCCTGTAGGTCTCCGAACAACTGCACCTGCTCAAAGCCGCAGCTCGAAAGGCGATCTTTGAGTTCACGGCCAGAATAGATGGTGTGTTCAAAGCCGAAGCTTCGAGAGCAACCGTCTTTCACCAGGATCCACTCCGAGTAAACCCGGCACCAGTCGTCGCGAATCTGAGGACGCTGCACCAGCAACGAGCCGTCTGCCAGTTCGGTGCTTATCGTGTTTTGCCAGGTTCGCGCCAGCCTTTCTTTACCCACAACCTCAATGACCAGCACACCTGTGTCTTTGAGACTCTGATGAATGTTCCGCAGCACCCGAAGATCGTCCTGCTCATCCTTGAAGTACCCAAACGACGTAAAGAGATTGCACGCCAGGTCAAACGTCGACGGACGAACGAAACTCCGCATATCTTCCATGATCCATTCAATCGACATGCCGGCTTGCGATGCGTGGTCGCGTGCCCGGTCCAGGAGAAATGGAGACCGGTCAACCCCTGTGACCTGAAAGCCGCATTGCGCGAACTCAACCGCATGCCGCCCTGGTCCACAACAGAGATCGAGCAGGCTGCCTCCACGGCATTGGGTGAGCGTCACGATCCGGTTGACCTCATCCTTGGCGGCAGAAAATCGCTCCGGAGGAAACATGTAGGGATAGAAATCGCGCCAAAAGTCTTCGTTTTCGAACCAGTCCATAGAGACCAAGTTTACAGGGTGTACCGGATGACTCGAAATTCAGACGGAGTAAACAAAGATCAAAGAACTTTGATACTGGCTTCCACACGGTTTGAAACTCCAAGTTAGACTGCCTAAGTTAGTGCCCATGGGACACCGCCCGTATAAGCGCTGACTAACTTAAGCAGAATTCCTTCCGGACTGCTGACCGCTCGCCAGCAATCGGCGCATCCGCTGCAAGCGGTGAAGGGCGAGGATTAGGTGATGCATTCATGGCCGCATCGCTAGATGCTGGGGGCCGCTACCGGTGCTGTGCGTGATCCTGATTTCCAGCTCACTTGTTCGACTGGCCCAACAACAAACACCCACGCGAAACCGCCAGCCAGCAACACCGCAGCGGCGATCGCGAGCGGGGCCAGAAACGTTCCAGTCCGATCCACAAGAAATCCGGTGAGCGCGGGGGCTACGACACCCGAGAGATTCGCGAAGCCGTTTTGCAATCCCGTCCACTTTCCTGTTGCATGTGAGCCTGCAAGCGTCTGGGAAAATGCAAATGGCCCCGCGCGAGCAGTTCCGCAACCGATACCGACTGCGACCAAACACAATAGGTACAAGTGAGAAGTGGCCGTTGCGCAACCTGCAAGGGCAATTGCGGCGACTATGTGCCCGATGGCCATCGCGGACTTACGCACCAGAGTCGGCGTATAGTTTCGGCGGATGAAGAAATCCGAGAACCAACCTGTCGTGATGGCCGATAGACCTTCAATCGCGTAGTACGCGCTGGCGATCTTGGCCATGGTTTGCATGGAGAGATGACGTTCGCGCACAAGATAAAACGGAAGCAATGTGAGCATGAAATACGCCAAGTAGTTGACAGAAAAGTGGCCCGCACAAACACCCCAAAATGACCTCTGCCGCAGAATGTCAGCAAAACCAGGAACCGTTACGAGGGAGCGCGCCATCGCTCCGGCGCGCGGCATCCATTTAATCCAGGCGGGAACCCACGCCAGGCTTGTCAGTCCGATGCCGATGAATACAGGTCGCCAGCCAAACCTTGCCATCAGAAGGCCGGCCCCCAACGTGCCCACAGCTGGCCCGAAACTCCATGCGCCCTGAAGGACGCCATTGGCAAAGCCCCTGTGATGTTCCGGCAAATGGAGGCCGAGGATTTTCGAGCAGGCGGGAATCATCACCGACTCGCCGACGCCGAGCATCAACCGCATCGCCAGCAGCATCGTGAATCCTCGTACGAGACCGGTTGCCGCAGTAGTAAGCGACCAGAGCAGGAACCCAACTGCTATCACCCGATTGGCGTCCAAGCTGTCCACCAGCCAGCCGCTGACAAACTGCATCGCGGTGTAGGTCCAAAAAAATCCGGAGAGGAGAATGCCCAGTTGTGTGACAGAAATGCGCAACTCGTCTTTCAGAAGAGGGGCAGCAATCGAGAGATTGCCGCGGTCAACGTAGTTGATGAGAGCACAAATAGCCAGCAAGACAAGGGCTGGCGCGAACGCCTTTAGTTCTCCCGACTCACGCGGCATCCCGCTCATTGACAAGGGTCCCCGAGCCATTCTCTGCTCGTGGCAGATTTCTGACAAGCAATCGGGGAAACAATGATCGCCAACAAACGCTTGTGCCCGAATTACAGGCTCGGAAGCAATAGCGCCTTCGTTAGCGTCCGTGGGACACCGCCCCCGCTGTCCCCACACACTCTCCGACTGGCGCACGGTATAGCATGAGAAGCATGCAGCTTGCCGTGAACCCGCCGATCTTGCCGATGCTCTCCAAGAGAATTGAAGAATTGCCGACCGGCGGAACGTGGATCTTCGAGCCGAAGTGGGATGGGTTTCGTGCTTTGGTCTTCCGCGACGGAGACGAGATCCTGATCCAGAGCCGTGATGAAAAGCCACTGAACCGCTACTTCCCTGAGTTGCTCGACCCGTTACGGGCGCAGCTGCCCACTCGATGCGTCCTCGATGGCGAAATCGTTATGGCGACGAAGTGCGGGCTCGACTTCGAGGCGCTGCAGTTGCGCATTCATCCTGCGGCGTCGCGGGTAAAGCTTCTGTCTCAGGAAAGCCCGGCATCCATCGTGTTTTTCGATCTGCTGTGCGAGGGGGATCGGGATCTGCGGAGCGTCCCGTTTCAAAGCCGCCGCCAGGAGTTGGAAAAGATCCTCTCATCTGCGGCGGCGCCGATCCACTTGACGCCCGCCGCATATGAAACGAGCGTGGCGGCGGATTGGTTTCGGCGCTTCGAAGGTGCGGGCCTCGACGGGGTCATGGCCAAACCGGTCTCCGGCACATATGAATCGGACAAGCGCGTCATGCTGAAGGTCAAGCACGAGCGCGATTGCGACTGCGTCGTTGCCGGTTTTCGATGGCACAAAAAAGGCGAAGGCACACTTATTGGCTCACTGCTGCTTGGCCTTTTCGACGACGCAGGCGCGCTGCAGCACGTAGGCGTCTGCGCCAGCTTCACGCAAGAGAAGCGCAAGCAGCTTGTAGAATTCCTTGCGCCCTATCGCGAGAACGCCCTCACTGACCATCCTTGGAGGCGATGGGCCGAGCATAGCGCCGCCGACGGCGAAGCCGGGCATCGCATGCCGGGAGGGCAGAGCCGTTGGAGCCAGGGGAAGGATCTATCGTGGGAGCCATTACGTCCCCAACTTGTGGTGGAAGTCGCCTACGAGCACATGCAGGGCACGCGGTTCCGTCACATGGCGCAATTCCGCAGGTGGCGCAGTGATAAGAAACCGAGTGACTGCACGTATACTCAGCTCGAAGTAGTTCCGCCACAGGAGTTGATGGAGATTTTCGCCGGTGGGCGATGAGCGTTGGCAGGTTGCCGGAAAAGACATTCTTGATTCTCTCAGCGCCGGAAGCGGGCCGGTTTTGCGGCACCTAGCCCCGCAAGTGCGGAGACTCCATGACAATTCGTGCCGTCCCTCCGGGACTCGGTTTCCTTTCCTTCTGGTTACCCCGGACTTACGTCCGGGGCTAAATTATGCCGCCGCTCCGCGGCTGAATCTCGGGAAGATTTCGGTCCACCGAACTCTCGGGAATCTCGGTTCTCATGCACACACCGAAGCCCTTCATTTAGGCAGCTGAAATGCACCAACTCGAAGCCACGCCTTTCAACGGATCACCAATTTTAAGGTGAACTAGCAGGATGGCCCGTGGTCCTTATGCGTCTTTTTTGGAATGCCACTTCGCACGCCATTCGCGCGTCGGGTCCTCGTCGGGATCGGGAGGCTCTTGCGGAGGGCGCTGCTCTTCGGGTACGTGGCGAAGGTTCACCCGGATGCGGGTCCAGGTTGAAGACCTGCCTCGCATGGAGTCGACCAAGACGTCATCGACGGCGAGAAGCCCGGCTACTTCGGGATGTTTGTTCTTCCACCGTTCCAGGCCGGCTAGCGCCGCGTCCTTGTTCGGAGAGTTCGCAACCACTACGAGAGGCGCCTTGCTGCGTGGCTTCTTCGCGGTGGACTTGGCGCGCGACGGGGCTACGCGCGGGGCTTCGCCCTCCATCTTGCGGAAATGCGGCGGCCAGGGTGCGTCGCCGAGGCCGGCGGCCTCATCTCGGGCCGCAAGCTCAAGCAGTCTTTCGAGCGAACCTGGTGCGCTGTCCATGGCAGCGTTCGGATCACCGTTCTCCGTCAAACGCTTCGGAACCGTGAGCACGGTAAAGTCGGCGGGGTCGCAGTCTGGAACCTCGCTCCAGTGAAGTGGAGTGGACACTCGTGCATCGGGCAACGGGCGGACAGAATACGCTGAGCACGTCGTGCGATCCTTCGCGTTTTGGTTGTAGTCGAGGAACACGCCGTGACGCTCCTCCTTCCACCATTTTGAGCTGGCCAGGGTGGGAGAGCGGCGTTCAACTTCGCGCGACAAGGCAAGCGCCGCTCGGCGGACTTCGGTGAACGTCCAGCGCGGCTGGATCCGCACATTCACGTGCATCCCGCGCGAACCGCTGGTTTTGGGCCAGCCACGAAGGCCCAACTCCTCTAGAAGAGACTTCACCTCAAGGGCGACACGGCGCACGTCGGGCCAACTGACGCCGGGGCCGGGATCGAGATCGATTCGCAACTCGTCCGGGTGGTCGAGATCGCCAGAGCGTACGGGGTGGGGGTGCAGTTCGATGCAGCCCAGATTGACGATCCAGGCGAGCCCGGCCGCGTCATCGATGACCAGTTCTTCGGCGGTGCGGCCAGAAGGGAATGACAGAGTTGTGGTTCGGAGCCAGGAAGGACGCTCGGTGGGAGCGCGCTTCTGATAAAAGGCCTCCCCCTCCGCACCGTTCACGAACCGCTTGAGGACTATCGGACGATCTTGAATTCCGGCGAGAGCGCCCGGCGCAATCGACAGATAGTAGCGCACGATGTCGATCTTCGAGAGCTTCGTGTGCCTGGAAAAATAGGGCTTGTCCGGGTTGGTTACGCGGACCTCATGTCCCCCGATCAGGAGCAACTCTGCGGCTTGTTCTTTCCCCACGAGTAAAGGCTACACCTTTTTGCACAGGCCTCGGCACTGCAGCCGAGTTCCACGGAAAGTGCGTACACGAACTGGTTCAAGACTTCCTGAGTTCGACCGCGGGCAGCTGGGCTTCGATGACGGTCGGCGCGTCGGCCACGACGACTCGATCTCTGCCTTCTCTCTTGGCGCGGTAGAGGGCGGCATCGGCAGCGTCCAGCAATTCCTTGGGCGAAGTGCCATGTTGTGGCAACGCGGCCACTCCGACGGACACAGTAATCATTCCCAGTGACTGCCCCTGGTGAAGCACCGTCAACTCGCGCAGTTTGGAGTAAATTCGCTCGGCCCGGGCGTGCGAGGCATTCAGATCGGCCGTGGGAAGGATGACGACGAACTCCTCCCCTCCGAAGCGGCACACGACGTCTTCGACCCTGATGCTCTTGCTCAGGAATGATGCTGCCTCCCGCAAGACGGTGTCGCCGGCATCGTGGCCATAGGTATCGTTGAACTTCTTAAAGTGGTCGAGATCGAGCATCAGGATCCTCAGCGATTGCTCAGCCCGCACCGCGCGCCGGATTTCGCGGTCCAGCATTTCCGTCAGTAACGGCGGTTGTACAAGCCAGTCAGCGGATCCTTGATGGACTGGGCGCGCAAGGCTTCGCGGAGTCGAATGTTGGCAACCGACAATCCGACTTGCCCGCGAAAGTTGTTTTGAAAGATAGTTCGGCATCGGCCAGGACGGGAGCTTCGTCGGTCGCCTGAAAGTGCAGGATGCCGAGGGCCTCGCCTTGGGCAAGGATGGGAATGCAGAGGTAAGTGTTTTTCACCCCGCTGGCGTGAACGCAGGGAGCAGTCCTGTCTCCCGCGACCACCAGGTGCGGGTGCCGGTACGCAATGCCCAGCAGCAATTCGGTTCAAACATAGTCGTTGGTATTTGGCACTCGTGCCATTGGCCGGCGACCTCGATCAGGTCGCGTCCGGCATTGAGCAGCGCGACCGCGCCGCGACTGGTGGGGAAAATCTTTGGAGCAAAGCCCAGAGCGCGGCGAATACTTCGTCTTTGCTGATGCAGCTCTGCAGCAGCTCGCCCATGTTGGCCAGCAGGGTCGCCCGCTGCGAGCGTACGGTTAGGTCCTGCAACATTACTTCATTCTGCTGATCGAGTTCGTGGCGGGCGGAGTCGCGTTCCGCCATTTCTTCCTGCAAGCGGAGATTGGCTTCTGCCAATTCTTCGGTGCGTTCCTTGATTTGTTGCTCGAGGAGTTGCTGGTGGTGCTTTTGGTCCTCGATATCGGTACAGGTGCCGATCCATTTGATGATCGTCCTTTGCTCATCTCGAAGTGCGTTGGCTCTGACAATGAACCAGCGATAGAGTCCATCGGAGCCGCGGATACGATACTCCATCTCATAGGCGTCGCCCGTGCGGATAGAATGCTCCCACCGTTCCATGCACGCCCCACATCGTCGGGATGGAGTGCTTGCTTCCAGCCCCGATCTGGACCCTCACCCTGGGGAACCCCGCTGTAGTCGTACAACTGGTGGTTCAGGAAATCGACCGAGCCGTCGGCACCCGCTGTCCAGAGGATCGCAGGTGCGGTCTGGGCGACGGTGTGGAAGGAAAGCTCGGTTTCTCGCCGGTTCGCAGGCGGTCTTCCCTTCGCCATCCAAACGCGCCGAGCACAAAGGATATCCCGCCGAGAAGAGCAACGGTCGCGGCGCTGATGGCGAACACCGCGAGCAGGCAGACCAAACCGAAGTCGTAATTTTCCGTGAATGATCATCGCCCCTGACGCAGAGTCCCTCCAACGCAACGACGCCCAGAACGGCAGACGAAGTTCTTAAAGCATCTTGCGAGCCTGCTGGAGTAAACATCGGCAGCGGGTGCGTCTCGCGTATCAGAAATCGCTAACTTTGAGCCTGGAGCGAAACGGGTGAGCCGGTGGCGCAGCAAGAATGGTCGGAAACGAATGAAGAGACGTAAGAGACGTAGCGGAGCTACGTCTCTATGACGGAAAGGTCGGGGACTAACGACATTTGCTACGGGTTCGTGCTGACCGTCTTCGCCGTGGCGGTGTCGGCCGGCAAGCCGGGTCCCGCGATAAAGAAGTTGTGGTCGAACATGTTGCGGTAGATGCGCCCGGCAATTTCCGCGGCCTTGGGACCGAAGGTGGGGCGTCCACCCTGGAGGAAGACCACGACCACGACGCGTCCTACGCTGGTGTTGGCATAGGAGGCGAACCATCCGAAGCGGGTTCCGTCGTGGGAGCAGGTTCCGGTCTTGCCCAGGATTTCTTCCTCATTGAAATTGAGGCGCAGACTGCGAGCGGTGCCGTATTGCACGGCCCCCGCCATGCCGTCAGAAATTTCAGGAATCAAGGGAGCGATGTCGAGCTGGCGCTTGATACGCGGCTGGAAATTCGCCACCTGTTCCGGCGTCGTGGGATGCTGCAGGTAGTAAAGCGTTCCGCCGTTGGCAATGGCCGAAACCATCGCACCCAATTGCAGGGGCGTCATGGAAACGCCTTCCCCGTAGGAGCACATCTTGCCCACACCGCCGAGTTTTTCCGGAATGGCTTCGTCCGGGTAGGCGCCAACTTGCTCGCCCGAAATGTCGTAACCGGCGAGTTCACCCAGTCCGTATTCGTGGGCGTAATAGGCGACTTTTTCGAAGCCGAGTTTGCGTCCAAGCGCCTCGAAGTAAGCGTTGTTGGAATGCGCAAGTGCCGTGGTCAGATTCATGCGGCTGCGGCCGCCAAGAGCAACTTGAGTATCCTTTGAGACGAGCCCCTCGTTCAATGCAGCCAGCGCTACGGAAAGCTTGATGGTGGAGCAGGGCTGCGCGCCGCTGGACAGGGCCAGTTTCTGGTTGACCATGGCTAACACGCGTCCACTGGTGGGCTCGATCGCAACCACCGTGCCATTCATGTTGCCGAGTGCATCGACGGCGGCCTGCCGGACGATGGGATCTTCGCCCGTCGTAACGTCACCGGCGGCAATGTCCTCGGCGAACGAACTCATGTGGAAGCGTTCGTGATACCGGCGACGGCGAGTCGCAGAAACGGAAGTGGCGGAAACGTTGCGGCTGCGCGCCAGGTGGTGCAGGCGTCGCCGTGCGTGCTGGTTCTCGCTGATCTTCGGTTGGGATTTCTTCGGCGCATGGGTGCTAATGTGCGCCGCCCAGCTCATGCCTGCCAGAGGCAGACAGGCAAGGAAGGCCAAAACCAGACGAAGTAGGCTCGTTCCCTTGAACATCTTCTTGCTAACTCCCCTAATTCTAATTCTTCTACTCGGAATCCAGTACCTACAATGCACGAACCGTGCCAGGCGGCGGGTAACTTCGCCGATTTCGCTCAACTCTGCGATAGTATGAGACTTAGCGCAATCCTGGCAATGGAAAAATTCCGATCCCGAAAAACATTAATTTCGATTTAACCCATTCCGGAACAAGCACATATGCCGGGATTACTTCGGTTCCACTGCCTTTAGTAACTCGTTACTGATTACTTTTAAGGTACTCCCTCATGTGTAAACTTTTGCGCACTCGCACCGAAGGGAGTATTCCTCCCCCCTGCAAGATAGTGCAGAACTACATAACGTCGTTGCGTTTGCGCAAAAAAGCCGGAACATCGAGATCATCCGGTTCAAAGTTGGTCACTATCGCGCCACGCATCGAGTCCAGAGACACCACGTCCGCAGCCACATGATCGGACGCTTTCGCAGCCGCCGGGGGCGGGGTGTCCACATAAACCCGGTCGTCCATCGTCGTCGTTTCAGACATGATGCGCTTCGGCATGGGTTCGGGGATGGGATCGCGCGGCCCGAGCGCGTCGGGAAAATCCATGGCATCGTCGTGAGCGGCCGCAAAGGAGGTGCGAGTCTCCGGTTGCCGGTGGGTCATCGATCGGACCTCGCGGAAACCGGTGGCGATGACTGTAATCTTCACCGCGTCTTTCATCTTCTCGTCCATGACGGCGCCGAAAATGATGTTCGCGTCCTCGTGAGCGGCGCCCTGGATGATCGAACAGGCCTGTTGCACTTCAGCCAGCTTGAGCGAAGTCGAGCCGGTGATGTTGATCAGGATGCCGCGCGCGCCATCGATGGCTCCGGCTTCGAGCAGCGGCGAGGCAATGGCCCTTTGGGCGGCTTCGAGAGTGCGCTTCGGTCCTGTCGCGGAGGCCGTACCCATCACCGCATAGCCCATGCGGGCCATGATAGTTTTCACGTCGGCGAAGTCGCGGTTGATGATGCCGGGGATAGTGATGATGTCGGAGATCCCCTGCACGCCCTGCCGCAGAATGTCATCGGCGATGCGGAACGATTCGAAAAAGCCCGCGTCTTCAGCCACCGCGAGCAGCTTTTCGTTGGGGATGACGATGGTGGTATCGACCGACTCCATCAGTTCGGCGATGCCGCGCTCAGCTTGCTGCATGCGGCGTTTGCCTTCAAAGGAAAACGGCTTAGTGACCACAGCCACGGTGAGCGCGCCCATTTCGCTGGCCAGGGACGCAATGATGGGAGCAGCGCCGGTGCCGGTGCCGCCGCCAAGGCCGGTGGTGACAAACACCATGTCGGCGCCTTCGAGAGCCTCGATGATCTTATCGGAGTCTTCGAGCGCCGCTTTGCGGCCGACCTCGGGATTCGCGCCGGCACCCAGGCCATTGGTCAGCTTCACGCCGAGTTGTAGTTTCACCGGCGCATGCGACATGCGCAGCGCCTGCAGGTCGGTGTTGGCGACGATGAATTCGATGCCCTCCATGCCGGCATCAATCATGCGGTTGACTGCGTTGCCGCCGCCGCCGCCCACGCCGATGACTTTGATCTTGGCGTCGTTGCGGGGCTCTTCGTTGAAGCTGATGCGAATTTTGGAATCGTTGCTCATTTTGTCCACCTCAAAACAAAGTTTCAAGGTTTCAAGGTTTCAACGTTTCAAGGTCTTTGAAGCCTTGAAACGTTAGAACTTTTGAAACCTTGCCTTTACGCTCCTTTGCCGACCAATAGCGCTTTCAATCTCGTTCCCCAGCGATCTTCCTGCAGGCCGCGGGCGATGCGGGCGCGCTGACCGTAGTTGACCATACCGAGGACACTGGCGAACTCAGGCTCCGACAAGGTCGAAGGCATTTTGGCCAACGGCGCCGGCCATGAGAGTCTGACGGCGCGGCGCAGCACCGACTCAGCCACATCGAAGATTCCCGGCAGGCGCGAGGCGCCTCCGGTGAGCACGATGCCCGCAATACACACTTCGAACATGCCACTCTGGCGCAGGTGGTCGCGCATCATCTCGAAGAGTTCGCGGGCGCGCGGTTCGAGAATCTCACCCACCAACCGCTGCGGAAGTAGCCTCGAGGGCCGATCGCCGACCGACGGGACTTCCACTTCGTTCCCCTCAGGAATCAGCGTCACGATGACATTGCCATATACTCTCTTGATTTTTTCGGCCTCAGCGAGCGGCGTACACAGTCCTACCGACAGATCGCTGGTGAAATGATCGCCGCCGACCGGGATGACTCCGGTGTAGGCCACCGCCCCCTGCTGAAAGACAATCAGTTCGGTCGAGCCCGCGCCTACATCGGCAAGGCAGACGCCCAGTTCGCGTTCGTCGGAACGCAGGACTGAATCGGCGGCGGCCAGCGGTTCGTAGACGGTATCGTCGACGTGAACTCCAGCCCGGTTCACCGCCGTAATGACGTTCTGCGTGGCGCTGGTGGCCGCAGTCACCATGTGAACGCGCACTTCCAGCCGCGCGGCCATCATGCCGAGCGGATCGTGGACTCCGGCTTGATCGTCGAGAATGAATTCCTGGGGTAGCAGATGGAGAATCTCGCGATCAGTAGGCAGGGGAATGGCGCGTGCCCGCTCGACCGCCTGCTTGATCTCGTCGCGTCCAATGTCCCGCGGCCGCGTGCCCAGGCTGATTCCCCCGTGGCTATTCACACCGCGCACGTGTGCTCCACCGATGCCGACGATGGCGTGCTCGACCGCCGCGCCGGCTATGTCTTCCGCAGCTTCGCAGGCTTTCTGAATTGCGGCCACCGCCTTGTCGAGTTCGACGATTACGCCTTTGCGCGAACCCCGTGATTCCGCGACGCCGTGTCCGCGATAGCGCAGTCCGATGTCGGTGACCTCCGCCATCAGAGCGCAGGTTTTGGCGCTGCCGACATCAATTGCCGTAAGAAAACTTCCCTGCTGGTTCCCCATGTCTTATCGAATTCCGCCTTATCGTTCCCTGACTTCCACTAGTTCGGACTCGTATTCGCCTGCTGCCTCGCAATTCCCGGACTCGGCTTCGGACTGGTCGCCGCAGTCTTCGCGGCTGGCGCGGGTTTTCCCCATCCTGCGCCAGCCTTCGGAGCAGGATCGCGGGCCTTGGTTACCGATCTCTTCGCGGCAGATGGCTTACCCGCCTTCGATAATTTTCTCGTTCTTGGTTTCGGAACCGGCTTGTGTCCAGCCGGCGACTTGGTCTCAAGTTTTTTCGGAGACATTTCGAATGCAGGCTTGGGAACGGCGCGGTCGTGTGGTCCGACTCGCGTCACCAGCGCGGCCGGCTTGACGCCGGCAGCCTCTGCTGCTCTGGCCGCGGTCCCCGAAAGCACGGCTTGCTTCGGCCTGCCCTCCAGGTCGGGATTGACGATGACCTGGTTGTCGTAGCGCAGGTTCACCGATTCCAATTTCTGGAACTGCTGCCGCCACGCCTGCACGTGGCTCACGTAGATTCGGTACCGTTTCAGAAAATCCGATGAACCGAGTTCCACGAGCACGTCACCCGCCGCATCGTTCACACGAACCTTCAGGTCCTCAAGGTCGGTGAGATCGACTTCGCTCAAATCCTGCGAGTAATGCGCGCCTCCTGCGTCCAAGTCGTGCACGAGTTGGTTGTAGGCCTTCATGCGTGGGGCGCGGGTAGAGAGCGGCTCACCGGCATTCATGCCCAGGATTACGGGGAAGGAGTACTTGTGGTTGCGCGGCAGTTCCATGAGGGTGCCGCCGGCGTCAATCAGCGCGATGCGCGGTCCAACGCGCGCAAATGCGACCGGAGTGCGCTCGTGAATCTCCACCTTGAGCCGGTTGGGCACAAACCTCATCACGCTGGCTGCTTCCACCCAGGGAATCTGTTCGAGTTGCGCCTTCTGCTGTGCCAGGGGGACAAAGAAGATGTTGCGGCCAATGTCGGCGCCCATGACCTCCATGATTTGCGCCTTGGTCACGTTCTGCATCCCGGTAATTTCGATGTTGTCGCTGGATTCCACCCGGAAGCGCCAGGATTGCTCGCCGTAGTGGTAGAGAGCAGCGGCAACCAGCCCGAAGACGCACAGAATTGCTGCAGCGATGGAGGCCCACAGCAGACGGCTCGCGGTTTTTCTGGGAAGAGAACTACGGCGGGCGGAGACGCGCTTTTGCCCGCGCAAGAACGGGGATTCCTCGGCCACATCCAGGTCGACCAGGCGCGCGTCGTCCAGCTCCTCGCGCGCAGACTCAGTACGAGAGTGCTCGGCGCCGGATGGGTACAACTCTTCCTGCAAGATGGTGCCACTGGCTTTCCGCGCCATCAGTTCAGGGCAGTTGTCGTGAGGAATCGCTGAGCTTTTTCACTATAGCCGCATTTCTCGAATTGAGATAGATGGAAAATTGGTTCTTTTGCACAGGCAGGAACGGGATTGGACATGAGAGAGACTCGGGGGACAGAGAAAGCAGATCCCTCAACGCCTGCGGCGTTTCGGAATGACAAAACCTGGGAGGGTGTTTGCTGGCGCTTCCGACGGCAGAAAAATACGGGCGCGGCTTGTTTTCCGCGCCCGTTTCCAGGAGGCAAACATATCTTGTGTGGAGCGGCTAGACGGGACCGGAGCCGAACGGCTCAACGTGAACCACGGGAACCCTGACCATCGGGAGCCGCGGCATGTTGACGCGAACCCGCGGACAAACCGAAGGAATTTTCATGTCCAGCATCTTCACGTCAGAGGCAGGAAAGGCTACCGCGGGTATGCGAATTCGGGCAGTCTGGGCTGCAACCTGGGCCTCAATGCGCGCCCGATTCGCCTCCAGGCGCGCGAACTGCGCTTCTTCTCGGGCTGACATAGCCTGGACCTGCGCGAATGCGTTCTGCCCACGAGCAACTCGGGTCTGGACCCGGGCCAGGGCAGTCGACCAGCGGCATGATGCCGGTTCCTCGCTGGCCGTAGCCAGCCGTGCCTCGGTTACGAACTGGTCGGCGCGTCCGCTGGCCAGCGCCAAGATGGCTGCCGAGTTGTATCCGATCCGGTCCGCGACCTGATGCGCCCACTCCAAGCCGCCGTCGTGGTAGCTTGCGTTTAACCCGGCCGCTACCACCGCCGCAGCCAGCCATCCCCATGCTTGTGTTTTCATTGTCTTAACCCCTTATGCCAGATAGACGAAGGGCCTTTCGAACGGTTAGCAAGGAAAGATACGAGCCAGAGGCTGGATTAGTTCCCGGGCTCGCCGTCGATGAACGAGACGGTGATTTTTCGGCAACAATCGGCTGGCTTCCGGTTCGCCGGCAGCCTGGACGTATTATTAGGTCAAGGAGCGGGGAGCCGTGACCATGCGTCGACACCAGGTTCAGACTCAAATCGGCCGCGCCGCAGTACAGATCTTTGCCGTCAATGATCGCATCAACCAGATGCTTATCGAACATCTGGACCCTGCAGCCTGGAGAGCCAAGCCGGCGGGGAAGGCCCGCAACATTGCGGCGATCTTCACGCACATGCACAACGTTCGCTGCAAGTGGGTCCGGCTTACTGCTCCGCACCTGAAGGTTCCACGACAGCTCAACCGCGCGCACTGCACGCCGCACCAGGCCCGCGCGGGACTGGCCGAGAGCGCCGCTCGCTGCTCGGAGATGCTCGCCGAAGCCCTCGGCGGTGGAGGCCGCGTGCAGAAGTTTCACAGAGACGGTTGGGCTCGGCCTTGGCCGGTTGGCCCGGAAATGCTGTGCTACATGCTCTCCCACGAAGCCCACCATCGCGGGCAGGTATGTATGCTGGCGCATCAGTTCGGACTCCCGTTGCCGAAGGCGGTGGCGTACGGGATCTGGAATTGGGAAAAGCTATGGAAAGACTGCGGGGCGCCTGGCGGCCCTGGCCACGATTCTTGAGCTTAAGAGTACCGCGCTCGTTGGGCGGCAATGGATTTGGCGAACAGCGCGTTCAACACCGCTTGGTCGACATCGGCGAGCTTCTTGATGTAGAGGCAGCCCTTGCCGGTCGTGTGCTTGCCGAGCTTGGCGAGCAGCCCATCCGAGCCGCTAAACCCGATCACGTTATACAGTACGGTTGCGGTCTTGCGCGGCGAAAAAGCGATAAGAGGCATATCGCCCTCACGTCCACTGTCGTACCTGTAGTGGTGGCTGCCGAAGCCTATGATCGATGGGCCCCACATCTGCGCCTTCTCCTAGACGCTTTTGCATCAATTTGACAAGCATCCTGGCGTCTGTGCGCCGTGTCTCGTCCGTGAGGGCACCAATAAAAGCGGCCACACTTGATTTGGCAGTTTGGTTTTGTTGTCCGCCATCACTTTGTCCGCTCGTTTCGTTCAGAGACTAAGGTTGTCTGCTCACCACTCGCACGGGCTCACTTTCCTTCAGCTTTTCGAGAATCATGGGCCCCAACTGCGAGACGCTGCCCGCGCCGAGGGTCAAAATCATATCGCCGTCATGCGCCGCTTCCACGGCTGCATTTAGCGCCTCGGCAAAAGAACTTGCGTAGGTAACGGACTTTCCACTTTTCTCCCGAATCCGCTGCGCCAGGACTTCGCCGGTAATGCCCTCGATCGGCTTTTCGCTGGCCGCGTAAATGTCGAGCACAAATAGCGAATCAGCGTCGGGGAAGGCGGTCGTAAACTCGTTCAACAGGTCGCGGGTGCGGGTGTAGCGATGGGGCTGAAAGATGACGTGAACCTTGCCAAACCCGCATTGCCGCGCTGCCGCCAGCGTGGCCTTGATTTCGGTGGGATGATGGCCGTAATCGTCGATCACACTCACACCGGCGGCACGCCCGCGCAACTGGAATCGCCGGTCGACGCCGCGGAAGTGGTCGAGCGCGGTGCGGATGAACTCGATGCCAATGTCGAGGCCCAGGCCCACGGCGATCGCCGCGGTCGCGTTAAGCACGTTATGCACCCCGGGCACGTGCAGCGTAAATTCGCCCAGATCCTGCTTGCGATAGTTGACGCTGAAACGACTCAGTGGCTGGGAATCGCTGATGACTTCTGGCTTGGCTCCATCGAGCTTGATCAGGAAGTCCGAGCCACGCTTCGTTCCGTAAGTGACAGTGCGCCGTTGGACTTCCGGCAACAAGCGCCGGAGCAGCGGATCGTCGTTGCACGCGACCACCATCCCGTAAAACGGCACCCGGTCCATGAATTCCAGAAACGTTTTCTTCACGTCGCGCATGTTGCGGTAGCAGTCCATGTGCTCGCGGTCGATGTTGGTCACGACCGACAAGATGGGCGACAATTTCAGAAACGACCGGTCGCTCTCATCGGCTTCGGCGACCAGATATTGAGACTTTCCCAGACGCGCATTCGATCCCATGGCGTCGACGCGGCCGCCGACTACAACGGTGGGATCGAGTCCACCCGCGGCGAGGACGGCCGCCACCATCGAGGTTGTAGTCGTCTTGCCGTGCATGCCGGCGATCGCGATGCCGTACTTGAGCCGCATTAATTCGGCCAGCATCTCAGCGCGTTGAATGACCGGAATGTGAAGCTTGTGAGCCTCGGCGACTTCGGGATTCTCTGCGGGAATCGCGGAACTAGTGACGACAACCTCGGCGCCGGCGATGTTTTCGGCCCGATGTCCTTCAAAGGTTGTTGCTCCGAGACCGGCGAGCCGCTCGGTGACGCTGGAACTCTTCAAATCAGAGCCCGAGACCTTATAGGCGAGATTCAGCAAGACCTCGGCGATGCCGCTCATGCCGATCCCGCCAATACCTACGAAATGGATGCGCTGAATCTTGGCAAACATAAAGTGCAGTGGTTAGTGGTCAGTGGTCAGCAAAAAACAACCGCCCCGTGATGTTGTTGACCACTATCACTGATCACTGACCTCTTCTTCTATTCCCGCCAGTCTCGCCGCCATCGCCGCAATGTCGCGAGCGGCATTGGGATGGGACAACTCTCGCGCCGCCTGGCTCATTCGTTTGAGCCGCGACGAATCTTGCAACAAGGTTGCGATGGTCTCCGCCAGCCATACGCCTTCCAGCTTTGACTCCTCGACCACAACTGCGGCTCCGTGCCCCGCCAGGGCCTCGGCGTTGACTCGCTGATGATCATCCGCTGCGCGTGGGAATGGGACGAAGATGGCTGGCTTCCCTGCCGCGGCAATTTCGGCGACCGTGCTCGCGCCGGAGCGGCATACCACCAGGTCAGCGCGTGCAAACGCTGCCGGCATATCCTCGATGAACTTGAAAACCTCTGCAGAATCGCCCAATGACTGATAGGCCGCCAGCGCGTCATTATAGTCACGCTCGCCGGTCTGGTGAATGATGCGAATGCCCGGAGCCTCACGCTGCAAAACGGGCAAGCACCGAATCATCGCATCATTGATGGCGTGTGCGCCCTGGCTGCCGCCGAAAACCAGCAGGGTCGGAGTGCCGCCGCGTTTTGGTGCGATCTCGAAAAACGCATGGCGTACCGGAACACCGGTGACTTCTCCGTGACGAAAATATCTCGCTGTTTCTTCGAAATGAACCGCCGCCGCGGACACGAACCGGGCGACGACGCGGTTGGCGAATCCGGGCACGACGTTGGGCTCGAAGGCCAACGTCGGAATATGCTTCATCACGGCCGCCAACATGGCCGGGCCTGACGCGTATCCGCCGACGCCGATCACCATGTCGGGCGCGAACTGGTTGAGCATGCGACCGGCATCCCATATCGCTCTGGGCAGATCGAAGGCCGTCTTCGCGCGTGTCATCAGACTCACGTTCTTCAAGGCCCCCACCCGCACCAGTTGCAGAGGAAATCCGGCGGCGGGAACCAGTCGATTCTCGATGCCGCGCGCCGTGCCGATGAACAGCACCTCGGCCCCGTAACTTTTCTTGAGTTCGTTGGCGATAGCCAGCGCCGGGATCACGTGTCCGCCTGTCCCGCCGCCCGCCAGAATGGCACGCATGGAGTGACTATAAACCAGTCCTAAAACTAGCCACGGATCTACGCGGATTCACACGGATAACCCGAGTGAACCTAGCAATGATCCGTGTCCATCCATGCGAATCCGTGGCAATTTCTCATTCCGCCTGCTTCGTAATATTCAGCAGCACGCCGACGCAGGCCAGGGTCACAAACAGCGACGAACCGCCGTAGGACACCAGAGGCAGAGGGATCCCTTTGGTTGGCATCATCCCCAGAACCACGCTGATGTTGATGAACGCCTGCAGAACCACCATGCTCGTGATCCCGACCGCCAAGTAGCGCCCGAAGAGGTCTTCGGTACGCCAGGACGCGCGCATCCCGCGCCAGAGAAAGATGGCAAACATGGTCACGACAAAGAGCGTGCCCACCAAGCCGAGTTCCTCCGCCATCGAGGCAAAGATAAAGTCGGTGTGCGGCTCCGGCAGATAAAACAGCTTCTGCTTGCCTTCCATCAGGCCGACACCGGTCAGCCCGCCCGTGCCCACGGCAATCAGTGATTGAATAATGTGGAAGCCGGCCTTCTGGCGGTCGGCGTAGGGATTCAGGAATGCCAGAATACGGTCGCGACGAAAGCTGACATGGAAGATCAGAAAATACAGCGGCACCAGCGACGCTCCGAAGGCATAGGCGAAATAGCGCATGCGCATGCCCGCGACGTACAGGATGCAAGCCGCAATTCCGGCGCAGGCAATCGCGGTACCGAGATCAGGTTCCAGCACAATCAGGCCGAGAAACACCAGCACCGGTGCGGCCGCCGGCACGAGCGTGTTGCGCACGTCGTCTATCGTCTTGGCGCGTGTCTCGAGGAAATACGCGAGAAACAAAATGAGCACCGGCTTGGCCAATTCCGATGGCTGGAACGAAAACCCTCCCGCATGGATCCAGCGATGAGTGTTATGCGAGCGGTCGAGAAAAAAGACGGAAATGAGCAGAAGCGTGGTCAGCCCCATCAACGAAAATACCAACGCAGGATGCTTGTAGCGGCGGTAGTCCAGGCGCATCGTGACGACCATCGCGATGAGACCGACGCCGGCCCAAATCAGTTGCTTGGACAGAAAGGCATACTCCGACCCGAACCGTTCCTGCGCCATTACCGCGGAGGCGGAAAACACCATCACCAGCCCCACAAACACCAGCAGCATGGTGACCGTAAATAGCCAGCGATCGACACTGACGCGCTTCGCCATGGGAGACTTATTTCACCATGGAGTGGGCGGGGAAATCGGTGATTGTTGATTGCCGACTGTTGACTGTGTTGGTTCCGGTCAACGGTTTGGTACGGCCGCTTATTTCTTCAGCATCCAGACGTCCCACGTGACAGGCCCGGCTTCCTCATCGGTCAGTGGGTGGCCCGCCAACTTGAGGGCCAGTTTGATTTGCCCGTGATGGTAGCCCTCGTGCCAGATCATGTGCTGCAGCAGGAGGATCGGGTGGTCGTAGTGAAGGTTCATGTCTTGGCCAGCCTCCAGCCTGCTCTTTACGGCGTCTCGCACCGCCTTGGCGCTGTCGCTCAGCATATCCGCGATCCGACCAACGTCACGCTCGACTGCCCACTCTTTCTCGGGCAGGTCTCGCGCGAACTCTGGAGCGTCCTCGAAAACGAACACAAGTCGTCCGTAATTGATGTGGGTGAATAGTTCCGCGATGGATGGGCTCCCCTCCATCGCCCTGGCCTCCAGTCCGCCCTCCGGGAGGGCGCGGAGCAGGTTGAGCTGGATGGTGTTGTTCCGGTCCCAGGAGTCCAGCAGAGCTTCCAGCAGGGGTTGGTTTGATGCGTCCGACATATTCATGCGCTGTTTTTTGATACGAAAACAGAAGGAAGGGCTAGGCCTTTCCGCCCTCTCCCGCCAGGCTTCGCACAATGTCTTTGAACACCTTCCCACGGTGCTCATAGTTCTTGAATTGATCGAAGCTGGCGCAGGCGGGGGCCAGCAGGACCACGTCTCCGGGCTGGGCCACGGCGTTGGCTTTGCGGATGGCGTTTTCCAGGGTCTCGGCGTGGACGACCTCAGCTTTAATCTGCGATTCGATCTTTGCCGCGGCTGCGCCGATGGTGTACACGCGCTTCACCCGCTGGCGCAGCAGGTCGTTGAGCACCGTGTAGTCGCTACCCTTGTCCTTGCCGCCGAGAATCAGGTGAATGTTCGCCGGGAACGATTCCAGCGCCTTGATGGTCGCGTCCACGTTAGTGGCCTTGGAATCGTTGTAGTAGTCGACGCCGCGCATGGTGGCCACAAACTCCAGCCGGTGCTCGACCGCCTTGAAGTTGCCTACCGCCGCTCGGATCTTCCCGGGAGCGCAACCCATCAGAACGCCGGCGCATACCGCCGCTAGAACGTTCTCGAGATTGTGTGCGCCTTTGAGCGGAACCTCGGACACCTGCAGAATCTCGCGCTGTCCGGCTTGGTCGCGGAACAAGATAATCCCGTCGCGCACCCACGCCCCTTGCTGCACTTCTTTCTGGCGACTGAACCAGAACACTTGCGCGCGAGTTCGCGTGCCCATGGTCACGCACGTCGGATCGTCGGCGTTTAGCACGGCGAAGTCGCTTCCCTGCTGGTTCTCAAATACGCGCGCTTTCGCATCCGCGTAGACTTCGAACGTCCGGTGGCGGTCCAGGTGATCGGGAGTGACGTTCAGCACGACCGCGATCTTGGGGCGAAAGGTTTGAATGGTTTCGAGTTGAAAACTGGAGATTTCGAGCACAATGACCGTTTCCGGGTTGGCCCGTTCCGCCAGAGAAATCGCGGGCGTTCCGATGTTGCCGCCGACCAGAGCCGGGAATCCGCCGGCGGTCATGATCTCCCCCGCGAGTGTGGTGGTTGTGGTCTTGCCGTTCGATCCGGTGATGGCGACGATGGGGCCGGGTAAGAACTGCGCCGCCAGTTCGATCTCACCAATCACGCTTTCGCCCAGCGCGCGCGCCTGCACTAGCGGAGGCGCATCCACGGGAACGCCGGGGCTGACCACGATCAGGTCTTGTCCACGGAAGGTGCGGTCGCCGTGGCCGCCGGTCTCGACGGTAATGCCATGATCGAGCAGAACCGGAATTTCGTTGCGCAGTTCGTCACCGCTCTTGGTGTCGGAGACCGTCACCCGCGCCCCGCGCTTCTTCAGGAACAGAGCTGATGCGACGCCTGACTTCCCGAGGCCGACCACCAATACGTGTTTTCCGTTGACTTCCATCAAACCTATTTCACCACAGAGTCACAGAGACACCGAGAAGAACAAAAAAAGAATTTGATTCTCTCTGTGTCTCTGTGTGAACCCTCACCGCAACTTCAGCGTCGTCAGCGCGAATAGTGCGAACACCAGCGACGCGATCCAGAAGCGCACAATAATTTTTGACTCCGACCATCCCAGCAACTCGAAGTGATGATGGATGGGCGCCATCTTGAAGATGCGCTTCTTGCGAAGTTTGTAAGAACCGACCTGCAGGATCACCGAGACCGCCTCGATCACAAATACCCCGCCAATGAACGGCAGCAGCAGTTCCTGCTTGATGATTACGGCGACGGTACCGATGGCACCCCCCAGCGCCAGCGATCCCACGTCGCCCATGAACACCTCCGCGGGATGCGCGTTGTACCAGAGAAATCCGATCGACGATCCCACCATCGCCCCGCAGAAGATCGTTAACTCGGCCACCTGGGGCATGCGCTGCAATTCCAGATAGGTCGCAAAGGTGGCATGGCCGCTGACGTAGGTGAGCACCGTCAGGGCGCCGGCCGCGATTACGGTGCATCCGATGGCCAACCCGTCGAGACCGTCGGTGAGATTCACCGCGTTGCTCGAGAATGTAATCACCAGCGCCACAAATCCGATAAAGGGCAAAAACGCAAGCGGCCACAGATGCGGCAGATGTTCCCAACTCTGCACCACCAAATCCGGATGAAACTGTTTGAAGAACGGCACGATCAGCCGTGTGGAGTACATTCCATAGGCTTGCATGGCGATCAGCATGGAAGCGATCACAATGCCGGTAGCGATCTGCAGGGCTAGCTTGGCTCGTGCCGTAAGGCCCAGGTTGCGGCGATGCGCCACCTTGGTGTAGTCGTCGGTGAATCCGATGGCGGCGTAGGCGCAGGTGGAAAACACGGCAATCCAGATGAAACGATTGCTCAGGTCAGCCCAAAGAAGCGTCGGGACGACAATGGCGATGACGATCAGCAACCCGCCCATGGTGGGCGTACCTGCTTTTTTCTGGTGCGCCTTGGGACCCTCTTCGCGGATATATTGCCCGATCTGAAAGTCGCGCAAACGGGAGATGACCAGCGGACCCACAATCAAAGCGGTAAACAGCGCGGTCAGGCTGGCGAACGCTGTGCGGAAGGTGACATAACGAAAAATGCGGAAGGGCGCAACATAATGTTGCAGCTTGACGAACAACAGCCAGTAGAGCAATCAGCCTCCGTCCCGCATGGTGGTCAGTTGTGGTTGAGCTTCGCTTGCCACGTCTCCAGCGCCTTTTCGAGCTTCACACCTCGAGATGCTTTCAGCAACACCAGATCGCCGTCTCGTGTCTGGCGGGCCAGCCACTCACCGGCTTCCTCGGGCGTGGCCACGAAAACGGCCTGAGTTCCGGCCCGCTGCGCACTTTCCACCATCGCCTGAGCCCGGCCCCGGACTCCTACGAGCACATCGATCTTCCGCTCGGCGATATGATCACCGGCTGCGCGATGCATTTCTTCTCCGCTTGGCCCGAGTTCGAGCATCTCTCCGGCTACCACAATACGGCGCCGCGCTGGCATCTTGGCCAAAGCATCGACCATGGCGTTGAGCGCCTTCGGATTGGAATTGTAGCAATCGTTGATGACGGTGATGTTACCCAGTTGTAGAACCTGGCCGCGCTTGTCCGCGGGTGTGAGAGTAGCCAGAGCAGCCACGGTTTCGGACAATCGGAGACCGCGAACCAGGCCCACGGCCACCGCTGCCAGCGCGTTCAGAATGTTGTGCTCCCCTACTAACGGCAAAAAAGCATGCTCGCGGCCGCCAACCGTGACAATTTCAAACTTTGAGCCTTGCGCTCCACTGGATTCCACATTTTCCACCCTGACATCGGCCGTGGCTCGCGTTCCGTAAGTAATCGCCCTGCCTGCGAAGTCGCGACCGAACTGCGAAACATATTCGTCGTCGGCGTTGAGAATGGCAGTTCCCCCGGCGGGAAGCGACTCGACAAGTTCGTATTTCGCGCGGGCGATGCCAGCCAGGGAATCGAAAAACTCCAGATGCACCGGTGCGACGTTGGTGACCACTCCGATCTCAGGTTGAGCGATTTTCGCCAGCACGCGAATCTCTCCGGCGTGCGACATCCCCATTTCAATCACGGCGACATCGTGCTCGGGTTCGAGCTTCAGCAGCATGAGCGGCAGGCCGAAATGGTTATTGAAGTTCCCTTCCGACTTGAGCACACGGAACCGCGAACTGAGAACGTGGGCGATCGCTTCTTTGGTCGTGGTCTTCCCTGCTGATCCGGTAACACCGATCAACGGCTTGCCCCAAAGCTTGCGCACCGCCGTGGCCAGGGTTTGCAGAGCGACGAGCGTATCGTCGACAGCCAGCAGGCGGGCGGCATCCGGATACCGATGCAACTGGTCCTTGCCCACGACCGCTGCGGCTGCGCCTTTGTCCAGGGCTTCGCTGACGAAGTCATGGCCGTCAAGCCGTTCTCCCTTGACCGCAAAGAAGAGGTCGCTCGCGCCGACCGTACGCGAGTCGATGGAATAGCCCTGCACTACTTCGTCACGCCGAGATTCCGCCTTGGCCGAAATGAAATCAGCAATTTTGGAAAGCGCCAGCTTCACGGCTGGCTCCCTGTGGGGGAACACTCGAATCCGGCGGTGTGCAGAGCTTCGCGCGCCACTTCGACGTCATCAAAAGGAAGCGATCCCTCCCGCGTCACCTGCACTTTCTCATGCCCCTTGCCGGCGAGCAGCAGGATGTCTCCTGGCCTGGCCTGGCCGATCGCCAGGGCAATGGCTTTGCGGCGATCCACTTCCACACGATAGGCCACTCCAGTCTTCTGCATCCCTACCGACGCATCGTTGATGATGGCGAGGGGATCCTCGGTGCGGGGATTGTCCGAGGTCAGCACTACGAAATCACTGCCGCGCCCAGCGGCCTCGCCCATCAGAGGACGCTTGGCACGATCGCGATCTCCGCCGCAGCCAAACAGGGTCAAGACCCTGCCTCTGGGGCCCGCGCGCGTGACAAACTCGCGGGCCAGCGCTGTGAGATTACGCAGGGCGTCGTCGGTGTGAGCATAGTCCACAACCACTGTAAATGGCTGCCCACAGTCGACACGCTGAAACCTGCCCGGGACGTGCGTCAGCGACTCAACTCCGACGGCAATCGCCTTCGGGGAACAACCCCGCGCGTGACACGCTGCCACCGCCGCCAGAATGTTGTAGACATTTACCCGCCCGATCAGGGGAGAGAAAACGGGGATTTTCTCCTGGGGAGTGATCACGTCGAAGCGTGAACCGCGTGGGCTGATGTCGACGTTGGCGGCGTGGAAATCCCCGCGGTCCCAACCGTAGGTCAATACGGAGGAACCGTGCTTCCCGCTGAAGCCAGCTAACTTCGCGCCGTGCTCGTCATCGATGTTCGTAACTGCGACGCGGGGCACATCGGTTCCGCATCCTTCAAAAAGGGCTTGCTTGGCGGCGAAGTACTCCTCCATGGTTTTGTGATAATCGAGGTGGTCGCGCGTCAGGTTGGTGAATACGGCCACGTCAAACGGAATTCCGAATATGCGCTGCTGGACCAGGGCGTGCGAGGAAACCTCCATGACTACGTCGGTCGCACCGTGTCCCAGCGCGTCGTTGAAAATGCGCGCCAGTTCGAGAGCTTCCGGCGTGGTATGCGGCGCAGGACAAACGCGGCCGGCCACGTGATATTCGATGGTGCCGATGAGAGCGCTCTTTCGCCCAGACGCCGTCAGGATGGCCTCGATCAGAAACGCCGTCGTGCTCTTTCCGTTGGTGCCGGTTATTCCCGTTACAGCGAGCCGTTCGGCTGGTCGTTTGTAGAAATTCGCGCTCAGACGCGCCAGGGCACGCCGGCCATGCGGCACGACCGCCCACGCCACTCCCTCGCGCTGCGGCTCTGCAGGCGAGTCGGTCACTACCGCAACCGCGCCGGCTTGAATCGCGCGGTCAATGAAGCGGTTGCCGTCGGAAGTCTCACCCTGCATGGCCACGAACACAGATGCGGGCTTCACCTGGCGCGAATCGTATTCCACACTACTGACGTCCGGGTTCCCGCTCTGCGCAAGAACCTCTGCGCCATCCAGCAAGTGTTGGAAGGTCATTGCTGGAAATTATAGGTCACCGTAGAGATTGACGTGGCTGAAGCAACCCTGTGTGGGTTGCGATTTCGCATAACCCCGATTACCAAGGTCATTTTTGTGGGCTCGCCTGGGCGCGCTACATTAGCTCCATGAGTACCGGAGCCAGCCCCGCAAAATATCGATGCGCACAGTGTGAACAGCCCGAAGATAGCTGCCAGTGCGAAAAGTATTGCTGTCTGTGTCAGTCCGTGATCGATATTCGCGTTTGCTCGGATGGCCTGATGTATTGCGAACCCTGCCGGAAAGCCTGCGACTACAAGACGTCGGAATAACGTCGGTCCTGCTACACTTTTCTTGAGCCCTTTTCGCAGAAGATTCCAACTATTCTGCTATCCACTAGAGAACCGCAAAGCATCTGACAAGTGATCTCATTCCTTGGCAAGGAAAGGACATTTGAGGCAGAATAGAGCGTTTTTGCTTTGTGCCGTTATTTTGGGCTCTTCCAGGAGATCGTTATGGCCACCACATTGCATGTCAGCGATGTTGCCGAGTTGCTGAGCGAAGGCAGGACGCACTTCAATCTCTCCCCGGCGGTCCTGGTGGAACACTCGGTCCGGCGCAACGAAGCGAAGCTGGCATCGAACGGGGCTCTCGTCGGCTACACCAACCGCACCGGCCGCTCCCCCAAAGACAAATTCATTGTAAAAGACGAGACCACCGCCCACACGGTGGCCTGGGGCGCCGTCAACGCTCCGTTTGAACCGGAGAAATTTGACGCACTCTACGAACGCGTGATGGAACATCTGCGCGGCCGGGAACTGTTCGCGCAGGATCTGTTTTGCGGCGCCGATCCGGCGTATCGGCTTCCCGTGCGAATTGTGAACGAATATGCGTGGCATAACCTCTTTGTTCGCCAGTTATTCCTGCGCCCGACTCCGGCGGAACTGAAGACACATCATCCTGAGTTCACCGTCATTTCTGCTCCGGAGTTCAAAGCTGATCCCCGGCGCGACGGAGTGAATTCAGAGGTTTTCATCCTGCTGAACTTCACGCGGCGCACGGTGCTGATCGGAGGCACGTCTTATGCGGGCGAGATGAAGAAGTCCATCTTCAGCATCATGAACTTCCTGCTTCCGCCACGAAATGTGTTCCCCATGCATTGCTCGGCCAACGTTGGGCACGACGGCGTGAGCGCCTTATTTTTCGGACTATCAGGAACAGGTAAGACCACGCTCTCGGCCGATCCCTCGCGCGAACTGATCGGAGACGACGAACACGGCTGGAGCGCCGACGGAGTTTTCAACTTCGAAGGCGGATGCTACGCCAAATGCATCAAGCTGTCGAAGAAGAACGAACCGCAGATCTGGGACGCGCTTCGCTTCGGCTGCGTGCTGGAGAACGTGACTCTGGATCCGCAGACGCGGGTTCCGGACTACAACGACGACAGCAAGACTGAGAACACCCGCGCCGCCTATCCGGTTGACTTCATCGAAAATGCAGTCATTCCGGGGATTGGCGGCCATCCGAAGAATATTGTGTTCCTCACCGCCGATGCCTTCGGCGTTCTCCCGCCGATCTCGCGCCTGACGCCGGAGCAGGCGATGTATCACTTCCTTTCGGGCTACACGGCGAAGGTCGCAGGAACGGAAGCGGGCGTGAAAGAACCGTCGGCGACGTTTTCGACTTGTTTCGGTTCACCGTTTCTCCCGCTGCCGCCTAAGACTTACGCGGAGATGCTCGGGCGCCGTTTGCGGGAGCACAGCGCGCAGTGCTGGCTGGTCAACACCGGGTGGCAGGGCGGCCCGTACGGCGTCGGCAAGCGCATGGACATTCCCCATACCCGTGCCATGGTCGATGCGGCGGTGGAAGGTGAGTTGACTAAAGCGGAATTCGAAATCGAGCCGACTTTCGGTTTTGCGATTCCCAAGGCGTGCCACGGCGTACCTCCGCAGGTGCTGAACCCGCGCAATGCCTGGCCCGATAAAGCCGCGTACGACCGGGCCGCCGAGGACCTGCGTAACCGCTTCGCCAAAAACTTCGAGCACTTCGACGCGCCGCCCGAGGTGAAGGCGGCCGGACCCAAAGCGCAACGATAACTGCCCAAACTCCGTGATAGTTTCTATGTTTCCTTCGGAGGAAATTCTTGGCTTACATCCAGTTTCTTGGCGCCGCGGGCACCGTCACCGGCTCGAAACATCTGATTAACACAGGCGATCCCTCGGGCAGGAGCGGGTTGCAGGTTCTGATCGATTGCGGCCTTTTTCAAGGTCCGAAAGACTGGCGTGAGCGCAACTGGCGCGACACTCCGGTTCCAGCCAAGGAAATCGACGCGGTGATCCTGACCCACGCGCACCTGGACCACTGCGGATGGATTCCGCGCCTGGTAAAAGAAGGATTCCGCGGGCCCATCTACGCTACGCCGCCCACGATCGATTTGTGCGGCATCATCCTTCCTGACTCTGGCCATCTGCAGGAGGAAGACGCGAACTTCTACAACAAGACGAAGAAGTCGAAGCACGATCCTGCTTTGCCGCTCTATACCTTCGAAGAGGCACAGAGTTCGCTGCAATATTTTCGACCGGCTCAGGTGGGCAACACGGTTTCACTCTCGTCCGAGCTCTCGTTCCGTTTTGTGCGCGCGGCGCATATTCTGGGATCGTGCATGGCCGAAATTTCTCTCTCTGCGAATGGGCAAACCCGTCGCCTGCTCTTTACCGGCGACATTGGCCGCGTGCGCGATCACAAAGTCGCGCCGGGGAAGGTCGTGCACTCCGGCCCTGCGGAGGGCGAGATCGCCGATCTGGTGGTGATGGAGTCGACGTACGGGAACCGTGCGCATCCGAAGGAAGATCCTCTGCCGGAACTGGCGGGGCTCATTGCAGCTACAGCGAAGCGCGGCGGCAGCGTGGTGGTGCCGGCGTTTGCCATTGAGCGCACGCAGAAATTCTTGTTCATCGTGAAACATCTAATCGAATCCGGGCAGATTCCGCACCTGCCGGTTTTCTGTGACAGTCCCATGGCGATCAAGGCGGTCGAGATTTTTCTGAAGCACGACGAAGAGTACAGCGATGAAACGCGCGACATGATCCGGAAATACGGCTCGCCGCTGGAGTGGCCGGGCTTCACGTTTGCTTCGACTCCGGAAGAATCGAAGAAGATCAACGCCGTGCTGACTCCGGCGATCATCATTTCGTCCAGCGGAATGGTGACGGGCGGACGCATTCTGCATCATCTGGCGCAGCGACTGCCCGAACCGAAGAACCTGGTGCTGTTTATCGGCTTCCAGGCGCCGGGCACGCGCGGGTTCGCTATCAAGAGCAAATCTGATGAGGTGAAGATCTTCGGGGATTTTGTTCCCATCCGCGCCCAGGTGGCCGCGCTTGAGCAGTTCAGCGACCACGCCGATCCACCGGAACTGTTGCAATGGCTGCGCACCTTTGGAAATCGGCCGGCGACGACCTACCTGGTTCACGGAGAACCTGATGCTTCGGGGCAGCTGCGCGAGTTGATGGAGAAAGAGTTGGGATGGAGGGTGCAGGTGGCGAAGTATCTGGAGAAGGTCGAAGTGCAGTAGACCGAGGCGAATTTTTGCATAGGTCCTTCGCTTCGCTCAGGATGACAAGACTTAATTAGGCTGCGGAGCTAAAGCGCGCCAAAGCTTCCAGTTTTCCTGCGGCTGCACCTGAGTCAATCGAGCTTGCGGCCAGCGGGATCGCAGCGGCAATGTGATCCGTTCGGCCCGCGGCTACCAGCGCGGCGGCAGCGTTGAGCAGGACTACGTCGCGACGCGGAGACTTTTCTCCTCCCAGGACCGCGCGAATGATGGCTGCATTCTCTACCGCATCGCCGCCGGCGATGTCCTCCAGCGCAGCGCGCGTCATTCCGAACTCCTCTGGCTCGATTTCGTACGATCGGACTGAGCCTTCGCGGGCTTCGGCCACCCTCGTTGTGCAGGTGATTGTGATCTCGTCCAAGCCATCGAGTCCGTGCACGACTAGCGCACGCCGCAGGCCTAGCATGCTCAACGCTTCGGCCAACTTCTCCACCAGATCGAGTGAATAGACACCGACCACCTGCCCGGAAGCGCGGGCGGGATTGGTCAGCGGGCCGAGCAAGTTGAACATGGTGCGCAGGCGCAACTCACGGCGCACCGCCTGCACCTGCTTCATGGCGGGATGCAGATTGGGCGCGTAAAGAAAGCAGATGCCGACCTCGCGCAGGCATTGCGCTGCACGCTCGGGCGAAAGCTGGATATTCACGCCCAGGGCTTCGATCACATCGGCGGAGCCGCACTTGGAGCTGATGCTGCGATTCCCGTGCTTGGCCACCCGCACGCCCGCTCCGGCGGCGACTAACGCCGTCGCGGTTGAGATATTGAAAGTTCCGCTGGCATCGCCGCCGGTACCGCAGGTGTCGACCAACGAGGAGTCCGCCGGGGATTCCTCGACCAAAGCATCGCGGCCTGTGCCACTGACCGCGAGCGCATCGGTGGCGCTTGCCCGCTCAATGGGCAGGGACGAGGCCGCGGCGCGAATCGCCTCGGCGAAACCCACGATCTCCTCAACCGTCTCGCCTTTCATGCGCAGGGCGATGACCAGCGCCGCGATTTGCGCGTCCGTGCACTTGCCGGTCAGAACTTCGGACATCACGTCGCGAGCCTCGTCGCGGCCAAGCGACTGGCTGTGGTGGGCAAAGCGATGGAGCGCGTCGAGGATCATGCGTCAGGTGGCATTGTAAGGCATAGCTGCCGCCGCCTCGACGTCCCGATCAGAAGATGGCACGAACTGCGGGTGGTGCTATGCCTGTTAAGAGCAACTGCTGGCGGCTGGATTTGCTATTCTGGACCGACTTGTATGCACTTTCGGCGCGAGGACTATTTTAAGACTCTCCAGGATGTCGCCGCCGAGGCACGAGCGGTGCCGGTGTGCGCAGACTACGCCGCTTTTTGCGAGGATTACGAGCGCGGACTGCGGAGCAAGGCATTCGCCATTCTTGAACATTTCATGTCTTCGTTGGAGCGTGCGCCCTTCGCAGAGCGACAGCGCTTCGTCAGCTGGCTTTCACGCCATGCCGATCGGCGGGAAGGACGGCACATGCTTATTCCGTATCCACTTCACGTTCGCATTGTCGAACCGACGCTCCTGGAGTGGACGTTGGTTGAACCTCGCTGTTCTGAACCACATTTGTGGCTCGGAGGATACGACCATGTTCGGCGTGCCTTCGAACTGGAACCAGACAACCAGCTAGCGCGAAGAAAACTGATCATGCTTGTCTGGGGGCGAGTGGATTGTGAGGCGTATGAGTTACACGTCGGTTATTTAAGCAACGTCGATAAGGATTTGGCTGTTCTGAGCGAGGTGGAGGAACTGTGGAAGGGCTTGTCGAACGAAGAGGATCGCCTAAGCCTCGCTGCGGACCTTTCAGAGGACCGGAGATTGATCGAGGAGCATTTGCGAAAACGGCCAGACCGTTAGGCTCAGTTTGCGAAGCATCTCAACTACGCTCATCAACCGGCATTTTTCTAACGAGCCTTAGCTCTTCCGAGCGTCGGTTCGAGACAGCCTTTGCAGAAAGTAGTCGCGCCAGTCTTCCGGAAGCGCCGACGAGTTGATGGCTTTCTCCAGCAGAGTGCGATTGTACTTCTCGTGAACATAAAGCCGATTCATCTCCGCAATGGTGACCGCTTCCTGATCGCCGCTCAGAAATTCGAAAGAGTCGCCTGCGGCCACTGTGCCTTCCTGCTCCACGGAGAAATAGAAGCCGCTGCGGCCGTTGTGCAGAAAGCGTTCTAGGATGTCGTCGCGCTGAAACTTCGCCGCTAGCTTGTAACAAGGCATGCGGGGCTGGCGTACCATCAGAACCACCGAGCCGATTTGCAGACGATCTCCGATGTGAAGGTCGCTCTCAGACAGGCCCTCGGTCGTGAAATTCTCGCCGAACATGCCCAAGGGCAGGTCCATGCCTGGCAATTCACCCCGCCAAAACGGGTAGTGCTCCGACGGGTAAGCATACACCGCCTTGTACGGGCCGCCATGAACGCTGAGGTCGGCCTGCCGGTCGCCGTCCAGGTTTAGCGTACGCAATGGAACCGGCCCGGATACTGGCTGCTTGAAAATGCCGGTATTAATCGTGGCGCCTTTGTAGAGCGCAAGGCGCGGGCGCGCTACGTTCAGCGAGATCAGCTTCATCGCTCCCCCACGATCTGCGACCTGACTCGATCTTAAATTTGGATGTTTCGCGGGCCGAAAAGGCGCACGATTGCTGGATACATGTCGCCTCCGTCTTGGAACTCTTGCAGCGCAGAAGGTAGTGCTCAGTTAGCGTTTTATCCGCGGGAGATCCTTCGCTCCGCCTGAAAACGGCTACGCTCAGGATGACGCCCGGCCAAAAACGATATTCCGCTTTCAGATTAGCTGCAAAAACGGCGGCGAGGTTTGCCCTCCTCTCAGTCTCTTCTATAGAATCATGGGTTTGCTGCCCGCAGTGCGACGCCGCAAGCAGGGTCCTTCCGATTCTTAACTGAAGAGTCATCATCTATGAAAATTCATGAGTACCAGGCAAAGGCAATTCTCAAGAAGTATGGTGTGACTGTGCCGCGCGGGTCGATGGCCGCTTCGCAAGATGAGGCCGAATCCGCGGCCAAGGAGCTTTTCAGCGCGGGCGCGACCGGAGTTGTAGTGAAAGCACAGATTCACGCCGGAGGCCGCGGTAAAGGCGGCGGTGTGAAGATCGCGAAATCGGTCAACGAGGCTGGCGACCTGGCGGCCAAGATGTTGGGAATGAAGTTGGTGACGCATCAGACCGGGCCGGAAGGTCGCATCGTGCGCCGCCTTCTGATCGAGGAAACGCTGCCCATCGAGAAAGAACTTTACCTGGGCATTCTGGTGGACCGCGCCGAGGGCAAGCCCGTTTTCATGGCTTCGGCAGCGGGCGGAATGGAGATCGAGCAAGTCGCGGCGGAGAATCCCGACGCGATTCTGAAGCAGCATATCGATCCCGGCATGGGACTGGAGGCATTCCAGGCGCGGAAAATTGCCTTCAAGCTTGGGCTGGATGCGAAGCAGATCAGTCCGGCAGTGCAGTTTCTAACCAGTCTTTATAAGGCTTTTCTCGATACCGATGCTTCTCTGCTCGAGATCAATCCTTTCATCACCACCACCGACGGGCGCCTTTTTGCACTCGACGCCAAGATCAACTTCGACGACAACGCGCTGTTCCGGCATGCCGACCTGCGCGAGTTGCGCGACATCACCGAAGAAGATCCGCTGGAAGTCGAGGCCTCGAAGTACAGCCTCAACTACATCAAGCTGGACGGCAACGTGGGCTGCATGGTCAACGGCGCGGGCTTGGCCATGGCCACGATGGATATCATCAAGTATGCCGGCGGGATGCCGGCGAACTTTCTCGACGTGGGCGGAGGCGCTAGTTCCGAACAGGTGGCGCATGCGTTCGAAATCCTGCTCAGCGATAAGAACGTGAAAGCCGTGCTGATCAATATTTTTGGCGGCATCCTGCGGGTGGACACGCTGGCGACCGGGGTGGTCGAAGCGGCGCGTAAGACCAACATCAAGTTGCCGATCGTGCTGCGGCTCGAAGGAACCAACGTCGACGAGGGCAAGAAGATTCTGATGAACTCAGGATTCAACTTCGTCGTCACGGATACGATGAAGGATGCGGCCGATAAAGTCGTCGCCGCGGCTCGTGGCACCGCTGGCGTAACGGAGTGGCGCTAGAGGAGTTTCACGGTTGCTATATCCTAGGGCGATCTGTCCTCCCGAGCGATGCGAGGAGTCTGGGTGTTCGCCGGGCAGCAGCGACACTGGTAGTGCAGGCGAGGACCTAGATCCCTCGCTTCGCTCGGAATGACAATGCTTACTCGGGATGACAATCTGGTTTAGTCCACGCTATACACGAAAATGGACCGGCGGTAACGAGGAGTTTTCCTTATGGCAATCTTAGTCGATAAGAATACGCGGGTCGTGGTGCAGGGCCTTACCGGCCGTGAAGGCACGTTTCATGCCAAGGCTAGCGCGGCCTACGGCACACAAATCGTGGGAGGAGTGACGCCCGGCAAGGGCGGCACCACGCACGAAGGCTGGCCGATTTTCAACACCGTGCGCGAGGCGGCCGACAGAACTGGCGCCAACGCCACCGTGATCTTTGTTCCGCCGCCGTTCGCCGCTGACGCCATCATGGAGGCTGCCGACGCAGAGATCGACCTGATCGTCTGCATCACCGAGGGCATTCCGACGCTCGACATGGTGAAGGCGTGGGAATTTCTGCAGGACCGGCGCTCGCGGCTGATCGGGCCGAATTGCCCCGGGATCATCTCTCCTGGCAAGTGCAAGATCGGTATCATGCCGGCTTCGATTCACAAAGAGGGGGCAATCGGCATCGTTTCACGCTCGGGCACGCTGACGTACGAAGCCGTGCATCAGTTGACACAGCGTGGCATCGGACAATCGACCGCAATCGGCATTGGCGGCGATCCGATTATCGGCACGAATTTTATCGACGCGCTCGACTTGTTCAATCGCGATCCGGAGACCGAGGCCGTCATCATGATCGGCGAAATCGGCGGCAATGCCGAGGAGACGGCCGCGGAATTCGTGAAGACTCACATGAAGAAGCCGGTGGTGGGATTCATTGCCGGACAGACCGCGCCTCCCGGGCGCCGCATGGGACACGCTGGGGCGATCATCTCCGGCGGCAAGGGCACGGCCGCGGAGAAGATCAAAGCGCTCGAAGCTTGCGGCATTCGCGTTGCGAAATCGCCTGCGGCGATCGGGGAAACGCTGGCCGCAGCGATTGGAGTACACGTCTAGAACGGCCGACTGTAGAGACGTAGCTTGCTACGTCTTGCCGGCAGCATTTCAGATGATGGCGAGAGAGACGTTGCCAGCAACGTCTCTACAACAAATGAGGACTATCGACCGACCTATGAAAACTCTGCAACGTACATTCACCATCGTTAAACCTGACGCCGTGCGCAAGAATGCTGTCGGCGACATTATCGAGCAGTTCGAGAAAAACGGCTTCCGCATTCTGGCCATGAAGATGCTCGAAATCTCCAAGCATCAGGCCGAGCAGTTTTATGCCGTGCATGCCAGCCGGCCATTCTTCAACACGCTGACCGACTTTATGTCGAGCGGGCCGATCGTCGTCCTGGCACTGGAGAAAGAAAATGCCATCGCCGACTTGCGCACGCTGATGGGCGCGACCAACCCGGCGCAGGCCGAGGAAGGCACGATCCGCAAAAAGTGGGCGACCAACATTGAGCACAACGCCATTCATGGCTCGGACGCGGAAGACACGGCGCGCTTCGAGCTGAGCTTCTTCTTCGCGGGATACGAGCTGGCAAAGTAGGCCACGGATTTCCGCGGATACTCACGGATAAAGCTTGGGTGTGTTATGCCGATGGTACAAATCACGATGCTAGAGGGCCGCACTGCTGATCAGAAGCGGAAGATCGCGAAGCGGATCACTGACGCTTTGGTTGAAGAGGCCGGTGCGCGGCGGGAAGCGATTGTGGTTGCCTTCCACGAAGTGTCGAAGGAAAGCTACGCCTCCGGCGGCGAGTTGATTATCGACAAGAATAAGTGACAGGTCCCCTCCGGCCAAAAGCAGCGGGCGGGGCGCCCGCTCCACACAATCTACCCCAGCGGCTCGAACAAATGCCCTTCCACTCTGTCGGCTACTTTGGGGAGGTCCTTGCGCGCGAACTGCAGGAAATGGGGAGCGGTGCGGTGCGCTTCAAGCGCGGCATCGTCCTTGTACTGCTCGTAGATGAAGAAGCGGCGCGCCTCGGTCTTGTGCCGGTGCACCTGGTACATGGCACATCCCGGTTCCTTGCGGGACTGTTCGGTCAGTTTTTCAAACAGTGCGGCAACTTCGCCTTCGCGCCCAACCTTCGCCATCCAGGTAACGGCCAACACCACCATCGTTCGCTCCTTCCGCGGCGGGTCCGCCGGGGAGGACATTCTAGGCTTTCTTCGCGGCCGTCTTCAACTCCGCAACGAACTCGTCCACAAGAATGGTGTGGTCGCGGTCGGGGCCGGTGGAAATCATACCGACCTTCGCTCCGGCTTCTTTTTCGACGAATGCCAAGTATTCCCGCGCCTTCTGCGGCAGCTTTTCAAATTCCGTGGTGCCCTCGGTCGGAGACTTCCAGCCCGGGAGTTTGTGGTAAATGCATTCAATCTTCTCGTAGCCACTGGCCTGGGCAGGGGCGTTGACGGTGGCTTTGCCGTCGATCTTATAGCCGACGCAAACTGGAATCTCGGCCAGATCATCAAGCACGTCGAGCTTGGTCACCACCAGCCACGAAGTGCCGTTGATCATGCCGGAATAGCGGAGCAGGGGCAGATCGAGCCATCCCGTGCGGCGAGGACGACCGGTAACGGCGCCATATTCGTTGCCGCGCTTGCGCAGATTCTCGCCGCCTTGCCCTGGTTCTTCGCTGGGGAATGGTCCTTCGCCCACACGAGTGCAATAGGCCTTGGTGATTCCGATGACCGAGTTGATGGCGTTCGGAGCCACGCCGGTGCCGATCACGGCACCGCCCGAAGTTGCGCTAGAGGAAGTCACGAAGGGATACGTGCCGTGATCGATGTCGAGCATGGTTCCCTGCGCGCCTTCAAACAGGATCGATTCGCCGCCGGCGAGCGCCTCGATTCAACAAGACGGCCGTATCGCAGACGAACGGCGCAATTTTTTCCGCGGCGTGGGCGTATTCCGTGTACATCTTGTCGGCGTCGAGCGGTTCGGAGTTGAACAGGGCATGCGCGATCATATTCTTCTCGCGCACCGCGTTCTCGATGTGCTTCTTGAGCAACTGGAGGTCGAGCAGATCGGCAACGCGCAAGCCGCGGCGGCCCATCTTGTCCTCATAAGCGGGGCCAATGCCGCGCGAAGTGGTGCCGATCTTGACCCGTCCGGGAGCATTTTCCGCTGCCAGTTCGATCATCCGGTGGTACGGCAGGATCACATGCGCGCGATTGGAAACGAACAGGTTGCCGTCGACTTTCACGCCGGCTTCCCGCAGCGCGCCAACCTCTTTCAAGAACGCCAGCGGGTCGAGCACAACGCCATTGCCAATCACGCTGCGGCAACCGGACCGTAGCACGCCGCAGGGCACAAGTTGGAGAATGAATTTCTTGCCGTTGATGATGACGGTGTGGCCGGCGTTGTGTCCGCCGGCATAACGGGCTACGACGGAGAAGTTCTCCGACAGCACGTCGACGATTTTGCCTTTGCCCTCGTCGCCCCACTGGGCGCCTACGATCACCGCGGTCTTGCCTTTTTTCACATCCAGCTCCATCACGGAGATTTCGGGCAGGCTCATGGCTGTGCCGCCCCCGGGGTCGCACACTCCTCGCCCGCGGGGATTCCTTCGCAAGAGGTAACTGGGATAAAAGCGGAGAAGATGTGTACCGAGTATCTTATCGTGCCGGCTGGCGAATGGCAACGCGCGTTACGATTGCGTGATGATGCAGTTTGGATCTCGGTTCATACTTCTGGATCCCATCCCAAACCCGGCGCAGTTCAGCCGGGTGAGGGATCTCCTCGGACCTGCTGCCCGTCTGCGCTCGAGATCTCTGTCGACTTCGCTCAGAGGCTGTGACTAAATTAAGATTTCGTGTCCAGCCATCAGGTTCTTGGTTGCAAAGCGGTTGAGTCGTACTCAACCCTCAGTCTGCCCAGGAAGTGCCGTTGTTGTTCTACCCAGGCTTGGTCGCCAGCACCTCGGTTCGATTCCTCGCCGCGCTCATGCCAGCAGCGCCTTGCCGAAGTGCATCACGTTGTAGGCCAGCGCGCACCACAGCGCTACGCACTTGGCCTTAGCCAAACCGCGTACGGTGAGCTGCGTTAACCCGCGATAACAGCGCAGATCGCCGTTGATGGTTTCGCTGGTCGCTGCCCGTTGCCGGTAAATTTCTCGGCCTTCCGCGCTCGCCATGCGCCGCTTCCACGCCAACACCGCCTCGCTGTCGCGCGGCTTCGGCTCCAGTTCGCGGCCCTGCCGATGCGGCTGTCTTGCCGGTTTCGGCGGCACCAACAATTCCACGCCCTGCTCGTGCGCTTGCTCGATATCGGCGATACGCAGGTAGCCGCCATCGAGCAGGTGCTGCTCCACCTTGCCGCCGCTGCGCTGTTCCACCTGCGCGCGCATCGGCTGGCTCAAGCCCGACGAGTCCGACCCTTCGTAGCTCACCTCCACGCCCACAATGGCGCGGCTCTTCGTGTCGGTCGCCAACTGCACGTTGCACGCCGGGTTGAAGCCTCCGTTGGGCATCTTCATCCGCCGCGCTTCTGCATCGCTGGTGCTCACTCGCGGCTCCGTGTCGCGGATCTTTTGCCCGCGCTTTCCACGGCCCGCCTGGCGCGCCGCTTCGCCCTGCTTCTGTTTCAACTCCGGCAACTGCGCGATCGCCTGTTCCAGCCGTTGCTGCTTCTCTTGTGCCGCCCGCCGCCGCGCCCCCCTTTGACGCGCCGATAGCGCCGCCGAAGATTCCGGACTCTCCAGTTGCCGCCGCAGTTGCTCGACGTGCTGCTTCGACTCTGCCAACAACTTCTGCAAGCGCTCTTCCCGCCGAAAACTGCTCGCCCCCGCGCTCACTCGCACCCGTACCCCGTCCTGACTTACTCGACTGACCGACACCAGTTCCTTGTCCACCAACGACGCGATCACCTCTGTAAATAACTCATCCAGAGCCGCCCCGTGATCGCCGCGAAAATCCGACAGCAACCGGTGATTCACCGTCACCCCGCCGCACAGCCAGCGGAAGGCCGCGCTCTCCTCACACCGCCGCGCCAACTCCCGCGCCGATCCGATCCCGCGAATACACGCGTACAACCACAACCCCACCAGCAACCGCGGATCGGTCGCGTCCCGACCCGCCACTCCCTCCCGCGCCTTGATGGGTTCGGAAAAACGCGACAGATCCAGCGTCTCGACCAGCGCCATCACCATCCGCACCGGATGCTGGGCCGCCACCCAATCGTCCGGACACTGCACCACCATCGCCATCTGCCGCCGCTCCGGCACTCGTAACCGCACCGCCCCTTGGGCCTCTGCTCGCTCTAGGTTTTCGGTATCATGGCTCATGCTCACTTATAACTTTGCGCGCCTATAAAACGCACCAAAAAAGTCACAAACTCTCAGGGCAGGCTCTTCCCTCCGCCTGAAGAACGGCTACGGTCAGGATCACGCCCAAGGAAAACGGGGACGTGCGATTTCTCAGGTAAAATGGCGTTAAGATTTCGCTCGTCGAGGAGGCATTTGTGAAGAAGGTATTCCACTTCGACGCTCCGCGCGAAAAGTATCATTGCGACGCGGCCATCCTGTGGTGCTTCGACAACCGTTTTGAATTGGGCTTTCGCAAATTCCTGAAGCGCATTGGAGTCATGCATTCCGACCCCATCAAAATCGCCGGAGGAGCCAAGGTTCTAGCCTCGCCGGAACATGAAACCGACCGGGAATTCGTATTGGAGCAGATCCGCAAATCCATGCGGCTGCACGGCACCCGGCGCGTGATCCTGATGCTGCATTCCGACTGCGGCGCCTATGGCGGGCTGGCGGGAGGATTCCGCGGAGACTCGGCAGCGGAAGCCGCGCATCACGAACGCGAACTCCGGCGCGCTGCCGCAAACCTGAAGGCGAGCATTCCCGGCGTCGAGGTGCAAGGATACTTCGTCGACTTCGATGGAATCTGGGACATTGAACTCGGCGCAACCGAAGAAATGCCTTTATCCACTGTCGCCTGACGCCAGAAATTCGACAACCACACCTTCGACTGCGTACCGTATATCGATACCTATGCCTGCTTATTTCACCACCGAACTTTTCCGCTTTCTGTCCCGCCTCAAACGCAACAACAATCGCGACTGGTTTCAGGCGCACAAGAATGAATACGAAACCTGGGTGCGCCAGCCTGCCCTGACCTTTATTACTGCCTTCGCTGCGCCGTTATACGAAATCACTCCTCATCTCGTCGCCGACGCCCGGCCCACGCGCGGTTCGCTGTTTCGCATTTACCGCGACACGCGCTTCTCTGCCGACAAGCGTCCTTGTAAGACTCACTTGGCCATGCGCTTTTCGCACCGCGGCAAAGACGTCCACTCGCCCGGCTTTTATCTCCACCTCGAGCCTGGGGGATGTTTTGCAGCATGCGGCCTGTGGCATCCGGAACCGCCGACGCTGCTCAAAGTCCGCAGCGCCATGGTTTCGCGCCCGGAGGAATGGCGCGCCGTCCGCAAGCTTCTGAACTGGGACGATGCTACTAAGCTCTCCCGCCCTCCACGCGGATTCCCAAGCGATCACGAATTCGTGGACGACCTCAAGCTTCGCGACCTCGGCACGGCCGTGGAGTTCACCGACAAGCAGCTCTGTAGCCCCAAATTCATGGCCACGTTCGCTGCCGCGTGCCGAAAAATGTCTCCGGTCGCTGCGTTTCTGAGCAGCGCGCTCGGGCTGCAGTTTTGACTTCAGCGATCGCGAATGGATTTTCAACCGGAGAACAATCTGGTAGGCCCGGCAGGAATCGAACCTGCAACCGTCGGATTAGAAATCCGATGCTCTATCCGTTTGAGCTACGGGCCCGGGATCTTGGCACTGCTGACAGTTCAATGGCCAGGGATGCGACGGCGGACTTAGCGACTGGAGCATCCCGTTGCCCGGTGTCAGTTGTGGTGTCACTTGCCGTCTTCGGTACGGCCTCAGTATCGCACAGCCTCTGGACCGCTGCTAGCCGATGCTGCGGGGCCTGGTGTAGTAAAATTTCGGCAAGAGGTGACCCGCGTGCGCCGAATTTCCGGTGACCTCGTCGCAGTCCTGTTTCTGGTGGGAATGGCGCAAGCTCAGCAAAGCGCAGCTTCCTTGTCACCCTCGACAAAGGTCGAAACTCACCTGCTGCCACCACCTCATGCAAGCGTGACCACCACGGTTGTCGGCGTCTCGGAACAACTTGAGGGGCCACATTGGTGGAATGACCACGCGATGTATCACCACATATATTCCCACGGCGAGGTGCCGAATGTTGCCATGCTCAACCGCGATGGCACGATCGCATTCAAGACTACGCTTACTGAGGCGAATCTTGACCGGATTCGCGTGACTGACGCTGCTGCAACTGTGGACGGGGGCGCGGTAGCTACGGCAACTCTTGTCGACAAAGCAGGCATGCCAACGTCATTCGTCGCACAGTTGGACAATTCGGGGAAGGTCATACGGCAGATCACCACGTTTCCATTCATGTCAGAAATGACCTGTCCCGCCGAAGACGGCACCGTTTGGGTCTTCGGTTGGGACTTCATGTCTGACAATCGTGGTCTCGGCTTTCCCTATGCAATTCTTCGCCATTACAGTTTCACGCAGGGCCTACTGAAGGTTGCCCCAGACTGGAAGGCGATTGGGGATCGTGTGCTTTTCGGGCATGGCGTCGCTGGTGGAACCGCTGTCGCATGCACCGCCCACAAGGCATGGATTTATTACGGAGCGGGGCATCAGTTCATCTCCTACGACGAAGAAGCGAACTCCTTCCGCGTGTATCGCGTTCAACTACCGGACGCTAGCCCCAGCGATTTGGGAGTATCCGGCTTTGCCCGCACTACTTCGGGAGATTTCTATGCCAGCCTTAACGATGGCTCTGAAGCTTGGCTTGGCCTGTACTGGCTAAATGTTCATGACGAAGTCGCCGAATGGGAGGCCGTGGATACGCCGGGTAACTTCACAAACGGCATCAGAGTTTTCGGATCGAGTGGCGAGGACCTCGTCTACGCTCGGGTGGCTTGGGAATGGCCGGACAAACTTCAATTCTCGACTATGCCCCCGAACATGCGGTCGGAATTGCTGGCGCATGCGACTCACGGACGGGAGGTAAACGCTGCACCCCTGTTTAGAAAGGGTGAAACAGTCAAAGTAGTAATTCAAGGTGCTGACCTGAATATTCCCATTCAGATCACAGACCGGAAGGTCCTTGCGAATATTCAAGTGTTGAGCGGTAAAGGAACATATTCCAACGAGCCAAAACTGGAAGAACCCAGTTTCATCATCGACTGGTCTCAAGGGGTTACTGCCGAGCCTCCGAAAGCACTGCCACATTATGAGGTTTCGTTCTACGCTAACTTGCCAAATAAGCGCCTTGCATACGTGGTGTCATATGCCTTTGACCCTGTGACGGGCCAAGGTTACGTGTATCTGCCCGGCAGGAACGACAAGAACTATCGCCTGGATGTCCATACGATTATTCGCCGGGTAGAGGGGAAATGGTTCCACTCGTGGACCAAGTGGGACGCCGTTGCCGAGCAACTGATCGAGTCGCGCAGGCAATCGCAATCCCTGACCTCAGCCAGTCGTGCAAATCCGCTTGAGAACCGACCGCAGTAGGCGCGTTCGCAGCCACCTTGTCGATGCCTGGTGCGTTAAAATCTGGCGTATGCGAGTGCAAATGCGCGCCCGGCGGATCGCCACGATCTGTGCGATTTGGGTTGTGATCACGCCTTATGCTGCCGCGCTGACGCAAGTGCCGCCCAATTCGGGCTCCAGTAGCGGAGAAATAGAGCTACACACCTACCTCGAACAGGCTGCGGAAGCGATGCACAAGGGTGACAATGCGGCTGCGGAGGGAGTTCTTCGGCGCGCATTGAAAATCGACCCGCATTCACTAGCCGCGCTAAACAATCTGGGAATTGTGCTGGCCCGAATGGGGAGACCTGCCGAGGCGATCCCGTTTTACGAAGACGCGCTAAGATTCCACCCCGACGACTCTTCGACAAAACGCAATTTGGCGGTGGCTTACTTCAAAGCCCAACACTACCGATCCGCCTTGAGTTTGCTTCGGCCAATGGCTGTGGCGAGTCCCAGCGATTTTCAGATCCAGGAACTGGCTGGCCTCTGCCAGTTTGCGTTGGATCGTTATCCGGAGGCTGCCCGGTACCTGGAACGCGCCAATCAGGCCGAGCCATCAGACCTTGAGACCCTCGACATTCTCGGTAAAGCATACCTTCGCACTAGGGACTACAAGGCTCTCACGAGCGTCTTTGACCGCATTATGAAACTCAATCCAAACTCTGCGGCTGCCCATGTCATGATGGGCACGGCTTACGACCAGATGTCGAATCGGGCAGATGCCATCAAGGAGTATCAGGCGGCAGAAGAAGCGGACCCGAATTTTATGGGCGTGCATTCCGGTCTGGGTTATCTCTACTGGCGGCAAGGCGAGACCGAACTGGCAGAGAAAGAGGTCCGTGCGGAACTCCAGCACTTTCCCAACGATCCCGTAGCGAACTTCATCCTCGGTCAAGTACTGTTGAACAACTCCCAGCTCGCGGAGGCCGAATCGTACTTTCGCGCCGCACTCAAAGCCAACCCTCATTACGGGGAAGCACTATTCGGCCTGGGCAGGGCAGAGATTGCGCTGAATCACCCAGAGGCAGCCATTGAGCCTCTGCGCAAAGCGATCAAGATCGACCCCAACTATGCCGAGGCACATTTTGTGCTAGGCACGGCCTTGCGTCAGATGGGACGGGCGGAGGAGGGAAAGCGGGAGCAGAAAATCTCGGTCGATCTGCAGGAGAAAAAACGAGCCGCGGCGATTGAGAGGACAGAGAGCCAATAAAGTTTCGAAGGGGCGGAACTGCGAAAAAACGGGGCGCACGCCGCCTGGCGTACGCCCCACAAGAATCCTAGCCTGATGATCGCTAGAATTTAATTTTGGCTCCGATCTGCACGGTGCGGGGATCATGCCATCCGCTGATGCTCCCGAATGACCCGCCCCCGATGTCCACGTTAATCCCGTTCGGACTGCCGTGATTGAATGCGTTGAAGGTCTCGAGGCGGAGCTGCAAGGCCGCGCGTTCGCCGAACTTTACGTTCTTGATCAGGGAGATGTCCCAGAGTTGGAACCCCGGTCCCAAAACGCTCCCAGGTTTCTCGCTGCCGAAGTGGCCCACCGCCGTAACGAATGCGGCGGTATTGAAGAACATCGCCGCCGTCTTCGGACCGTGGGGGTCCCCGATCAGATCGGTACGGAGTTGAGCCGTGGCCCCGCGCGCCAGGTTCAGACCCGACTTGTCGTTCGCAGGCGTGGCAAATGGATCGGTGCCGCCCTGAGTCACCGTATGTGATTGTCCGGATTGGAAGTTTGTGATTCCAGAGATCTCCCATCCTCCGAGCACATATCCGGCGAGATTCTTCTCATTCTTGTAGAAGGGCAACTCGTAGACGTAGCTTACGACCAGGATTTGCGGTGTGTTGAGAGTCGAGAGCCCGTAGTTTCCTTTCAGGTCGTACGCGTCGGCGACTCCCAAACTACGATCCTGCGGATTCGTCGTGAGCAGCTTCGACCACGTGTAGGCAGCTCCAAGAGTCAAGCCCTTGCTAAACCGCCGGTTCAATGACACTTGCAGCGAGTTGTAATTGCTGGTGAAGATTGGGGCGCGAGAAACAATTGCCTGGTAGCCGGGATACGGCACAAGTGCGTTCGCGTCTGTGTTCGGATTCGCCAATCGTTCAGCCACCGTGGGCTGGTTTAAATTGACATCGCCGAGCAGGTGGACGCCTTTGGTACCTACATAGCCGACCTCCAGCACTGTATTGCGCATGATCTCGTGCTGGACCGAGAGGTTGTAGTCCTGATAGCTCGGGACTTTGAATGTAGGCGTTCCCGTAACGGTCAGGCTGCTTGGGCCCAAAGGTGCAGCACCTGCCGTTCCACTTGCTACGTTGTCGAACAAATTCACACTTGATGTTGCATTGTTGTTGATCGTTGAAGTTTGAACCAGGGGAGGGTCGCTGAACGCATTCTGCTCCCAGATGCCGTTCAGTGTGCGGTCATAGAAGATGCCATACCCAGCGCGTATCGCCCATTTGCCATCTCCGAAAGGATCGTATGCGAGGCCGAGCCGTGGCCCCCAGTTGTTATTTGAATTCGGGTTGACGAGGGCGCCGAAGGGCGAGCAACTGGCCAACGGCCCAATTGCCTGGGCGGCAGCGCATGCGGCACCCTTCGGGAAGATGAGTCCATTGGCGTAAGTTGCGGCATTGTTGCCAGCAACCATGTGGCCGGTGGCGGGGTCGATGACCGGAGCATTCGACAGCGTAAAAGCGCTTGGAGCGAAATTCACCAAGGTATTATTGCTGTCTGACGGCGACGGGAAGAAGCTGTACCGGACGCCTATGTTTAGGGTCAACCGCGGAGTCACCTTCCAATCGTCCTGCACGTAAGCTTCGAAGTTTACGTAATGCAGATATGGAATCGTGTCCTTGCTTGACTGGTTGTACCCGTCGGCCTGCCCCAACAGGAAGTTGGCGAACTCTGGATCTCCGTTGGCGTTCGAGAAATTGAAAGTCGCCGCCCCTGCATCGCCATTTTCAGTTTTCGTCATCCACATCGCCGACAAACCCGCCCGAACGTTGTGGTTGCCATGTTGGATCGAAAGATTGTCGAAGATGTTCTTGTCCTTGTTGCGCTCAAAGTACGGGGCGCTGGTATTGGTCAAACCAGCTGCTCCTGAGCCGAAGGAGATGTTCGGCGCGCGGCCGTAGGGGTCTTGATATGTGGTCAGATTGGTGAGCTTGCTGGTAAAGGCAGAAGAATCCGCGATCGCATTTGTCAGAACTGAATTGATGGCGCCCCAGGAATCAACAAACTCCACTTCGTTGACGACCTTTGACGAGAGCGTCATGGTGGCGTTCACAATCAGATTGCGTCCGGGCGCATTGAGCGATGTGGTTTCAACGCCAGGGTAGTTCGCGGCACCCCAGAGACCAAACGGAAAGTTCTGCGGGACCGAGTCCTGCATAAACCGTGCGTAGAGACGGACCTTGTCCCCAACATTTTGATCGACGCGAATAATGTCCTGTCGGAAGTTATTCAACTGACTGAAATTGGTAACTAACTCTCCGTTTGAGCCCGCCGGGTTGGCGGCCATGTAGGCACCCAGATAGGCGGCGGCATTCTTACTGATGCAGGAAGGGCTAATCGTGGAGGTGCCTCCGGAGGTGGTTACACAACCCGCCGGGGCAACTGGAATCGGTCCTGCAAACACGCCGCCCAGTTCGGCGGCTGTCGGCACCGTAATGGTATTCGTGCCCGGTGTACTCGCCTTCCGCCATTCCTCGGACCAGAAGAAAAATGTCTTGTCCTTGGCTGGGTGAAATACCTTGGGGATGTAGAGCGGGCCGCCGATCGTAAAGCCGTAATCGTTGTAGCGCTCGATTGGCGTTTTATTGTCAGCCCAAGTCCCGCCAGCGGCGATGTTCGCTCTGGCGCCGAATGTGTTCGCATTGTAGAAATTGTTGCGGTTGAACTCGTAGGCGCTGCCATGAAACTGGTTCGTCCCGGATTTCGTAGCAACCACAATTTGGCCACCACCACTGCGTCCGAAGGAAGCGTCGTAATTGCTGCGCTCCAGCGTGAATTCCTGGATCGCATCGATGCCGGGCGTGTTCAATAGCGTTCCGTTCGAACCACTGTCGTTGATGTCAGCACCGTCAACAGTCCAGTTGTTTGCTCCCGTACGCGCGCCGTTGATCGAGATCGAGGTGTTGCTGCTAAGGCCGAATCCGGGCTTGTCGCCAAGTTGGTTTGAGACGCCGGGCTGCAGCAATACGAGTTGCTCGAAGTTGCGGTTACTAAGCGCCAACTCCCGAACCTGTTCGCCGGTCACCGTTCCAGACTCCTCGGCGGTCGTGGTCTGGATGGGAGTATTTTCGGCGGTCACCTCAATGCTCTCACTGGCTTTTCCGGTTTGCAGTTGCATATCGAGAGTGTGCTTCTCGGCAACGTTCAGGATGACGTCCTTGGCCACAAAGGTCTGGAAACCTTCTTTCTTGACCGTGACTGTAAACCGGCCCGCAGGGACATTCGTGATATTGAAATTCCCTGTGTTGCTGGTGGTCACGTTGCGAACGTCGGCGCCGGTTTCATCGTTGTGAACAATGACGATCGCGCCAGGTACGACGGCGCCGGTGGCATCCGAAACAGTGCCGGTAAGCGTGGCTGCCAGCTCTTGCGCCACGACAGCCGCTGACAAGCTGAGGACGATTAGGGACAGTACGACGACAAAACAAGATATGGCCCGCACAGCACAAGGCAGACCTTCAACATTCGCTGATTGCTTCATCACACAGCCTCCTAAGGATGCGTCCTGGGTTAGCCAAGAGGTAGCGGTACAAACGCTCTAGTACAATCCGACTATGCTATATAGCATCCGGATGAGCGTGGTCAAGAAGAAAATGTACGAATCCCGGAATAGCCCATAAAGACACGCCCTCGCGGGTGATTCTCTACCACCTTGGGGGGCTTGCGCGGTGAAACGTTATTTGCGATGGATACAATCGAATTATTGGGGGACTGTGGAAACGCCGGGCGACTACGGGGT